>NZ_JBEGHK010000001.1:0-1331328 GCF_040676175.1 Nocardioides sp. LML1-1-1.1
GGACATGAGGGCCTCCGGTCGGGTGAAGCGGTTCCTAGACAGCTCCACTTCACAACCGGAGGCCTTCGTCTGTCAGACAGGCTCACCGATGCCGGGCGGTACAACCTCCCTGGACATCACACCTAGCGCGCCAGGACCACCGCGAAGCAGCCGAACCACACCGGCACCACCGTCAGCCACCACCGCTCGGTGAGCCCGATCCAGCCCCGCAGCCGCGGCAGCAGGGTCGCGAGGAAGGCGTAGAACGCGACCCGCGCGACCCAGGTCAGCGCCTCCACCAGCCCCGAGCCGGTGTCCACCGAGGTCATGAAGGTGAACAGGCCGGCGAAGGTGGCGATGGCCAGCACCCAGTGCACGACGCCGGTGGCGGTGCGCGTCGTACCGGTCAGGTCGGTGGGGAAGGCCATCAGCGCCACCTGGGCGACCGCGGCGCCGGCCAGCACGAGCAGTGTCCAGCGCGGCTCCACGCCGGTGTGGGCGGCGCCGATCAGGACCAGCAGGTAGGCCAGCACCGACAGCACCCCCATCAGCGTGTACGCCGGCCGGCTCGGCCCGGTCCCGTAGTCGCTGACCGTGCCGCGCCGTACGTCGACGTGGCGGGCGGTCTGGTGGAGCCGGACGAAGACGATGAGGCGGACGAGGAGCAGCGCGACCGCGGCGTACATCAACAAGGTCATGCGGCAAGCGTGCGCGGACCGGTCGTTCCGGCCACCTGACATCCGTCATCGGATCCGTCGGCGAAATGTCCCGTTCCGGTGCAACCGGGCCGGCCTGCCGGGCGTAGATCCCTCGACAGCCCCGCACCCGGGGGCCCAGGATCGGTCCGAGAGGAGGTCGGCGTGGAGGCCAGCGAGTTCGACGAGTTCTACACCGCGTCGTTCCGGCGGGTGACCGGCCAGGTCTACGCGATGATCGGGGACCTCGACGAGGCGACCGAGTGCACCCAGGAGGCGTTCGCCCGAGCCTGGGCGCACCGCCGCAAGCTGGACCGGGCGGAGTACCCGGAGGCGTGGGTGCGCACCACGGCGTACCGCCTCGCCGTCAGCCGGTGGCGCCGCCGCAAGCGCGCCGAGCGCTCCCCCGACCGCGCGCTGCAGGGCACCGGCACGGTCGCCGCGGCCGACGAGTCGCACGTGGCGCTGGTCGCGGCGCTGCGCCACCTGCCCGAGGCCCAGCGCCAGGCGCTGGTCCTGCACCACATCGCCGACCTCCCCGTCCACCAGGTGGCGGCCGAGGTCGGCGTGCCCGAGGGAACCATCAAGGCCCGCCTCAGCCGCGGCCGCACGGCACTGGCCGCGCTGCTCGCCGACGAGAACGGCCTGGCCGGAGGAGGGGTGACCCATGCCTGAGCAGCACGACCCGATCGACGAGCTCGCCCGGTTCGGGGCGAGCCTCGGCTCCCCGAACCCAGGAGGCGACATGCCCCGCTCCCCGGCCGAGGTACGACGCCGGGGGGACCAGATCCGGCGCCGTCGTGCCGCCCTGGTGGCGGGAGGCGCGGCACTGGCCGTCGCCGCCGTCGCCGTCCCCGTCCTCGCCGTCGTCGGTGACGACGACCCCAAGAGCGACCGCGACCGGATCGCCGAGGACGTCCCCGCGCTCGCCGAGATCGACCTGCTCCGCGACGCCGACACCCAGTACTTCCCCGGTCAGAAGGACGCCTACCGCACCGTCGGCACCTTCGCCGACGACCGTGGGGACGGGCTGGCCCGCTGCGAGCAGAAGAGCCTGAGCACCCTCGGCCCGACCCGCAGCTTCACCCGGACCTACAACTTCGCCCCGGTCTACCGCGAGGGCGAGACCCCGGAGAAGGACCTGACGCCCTACGACCTGGTCGAGCGGGTCGCGGAGTTCACGACGCCCGAGGCGGCCCGGGCGGCGTACGACACCCTCGGCGAGTGGATCCTCGACTGCCGGATCCCGGGGGCCGACCGGCTCACCGTGGTGCCGAAGGCGCGCACGGTCGACCTGCCCGGCGCCGACGGGGTGATCTACAGCGCCACCTGGACCCCGTCCCCGGACCCGTACGCCGGCTACCTCGGTGAGTTCGGCCTGCTGCTCCAGGGCGACCGGATCGCGGTGCTCCAGCAGTCCGTCATCGGCCAGGACCAGGACTGGGAGGAGAACCGCAGCCCCGTCGCGCTGATGATGCCGGCCGTCGCGGCGCGCCTGCTCCCCGAGCAGCCCACCAGCGACCGCCCGTCGGCGGCCATCCCCGACGACTTCCCGCTGACCCGGGGCTGGCCCGCGACGGCCGGCGACGGGGACGGCCCGAAGGGCCCGGCCCGTGACCTGGACCCCGTCGAGCACGCGCCCTGCGGCACCGGGCTCCCCGACCCGCCGCACGAGGACCGGCTGCTGGCGACGTACGAGGACGCCGAGGACTACCGCACCCGCCAGCTCACCACCTACGCCGACCCGGACGCGGCCACCGCCGCCTTCGACGACATCCGGCAGCAGTACGTCGACTGCCCGTTCGGCCCGAAGGGCGCCGACGGCAGCACCCCGGTCTGGGCCGTGCACGACGTCGCCGGCGTCGGTGACGAGGCGTTCGCGCTGCTCGGCTGGGACGAGCTCGACGGTGCGCCGACGCCGCACGGCGAGACCCTGCTCGTCGTACGGCGGGGCGGGTCGGTGCTCGTCGTCGTCCACGCCGGCGAGGCGGGCGCCCCGAGCGGCAGCACGGACCAGGGGGCCATCGACGAGATCACCCAGGAGACGAAGGACGTGGCCACTCGGATGTGCGCCTGGAGCACCGACGGCTGCTGAGCCGGCAACTTTCTGGCGGGTCACGGCGTCACAGCTGACGACGACAGCCCCGCTCCCGCACCAAGGAGATCCCCATGCAGCACCGACTCGCCCTCGCCGTCGCGGCGCTCGCCACCACCGGCCTCCTCGCCGGCTGCGGCGACGACTCCACCGGCGCCGACCCGTCGCCGACCGGCACCCCCACGAGCACGCCGACCAGCCCGGCATCGCTCGGCAAGGACGTCCTGCTGACCGACGACGACACGGTCTACAGCGACGGCGCCGACTGGTTCCGCACCGAGGCCTTCGAGGGCGACGGCCAGGACGTCTTCAACCCGTGCACCCGGGAGAGCCTGGAGGGCACCGGCGCCACCAGTGTGTTCCGCGCGAACTTCGAGCTGCGCAACAGCGCCGCGAAGGCACCCGAGGTCAACGGCGACTTCCTCACCCAGGTCGTCGGTGAGTACGCCGACGAGGCCGCCGCCACCGCGGCGTACGACGAGATCACCGGCTGGCTCGCGCACTGCTCGCCCCGGCCGGAGGGGATGGAGGAGTACCGGTCGCAGCCGCCGCGCGAGGTGAAGGTCGACGGCGCCACCGCCCAGATCGTCGACTCCACCTACGGGCCGGCGCCGAAGGAGATCGACCCGACCGGCGACGCGGCGTACATCATGGAGACCGGGCTGGTCCGCCAGGGCGCCCGGCTGTCCGTGCTGACCTCGGTCATCGTCGGCCAGGACTACAACTTCACCGAGGAGGACGGCGGCACCCCGGTCAACCGGATGCTGCCGAAGGTCGCCGCCCGGATGACGCCGTAGCAGCACGAAGGCCCGCCACCCTCGCGGGTGGCGGGCCTTCGCTGTGCTCAGTGCGTCGTGCTCAGTGCGTCAGAGCGACTGCAGGATCTCGCGCGCGAGCGCCGCGGTCTCGGACGGCGTCTTGCCGACCTTGACCCCGACGGCCTCGAGGGCGTCCTTCTTCGCCTGGGCGGTGCCCGCGGAGCCCGACACGATGGCGCCGGCGTGGCCCATGGTCTTGCCCTCGGGGGCGGTGAAGCCCGCGACGTACCCGACGACGGGCTTGGTGATGTTCTCCTTGATGTACGCCGCCGCACGCTCCTCGGCGTCGCCACCGATCTCGCCGATCATGACGATGACCGAGGTCTCCGGGTCCTCCTCGAAGGCCTGGAGCGCGTCGATGTGCGTGGTGCCGACGATCGGGTCGCCGCCGATGCCGATGGCGGTCGAGAAGCCGAAGTCCCGCAGCTCGTACATCATCTGGTAGGTCAGCGTGCCCGACTTGGACACGAGACCGACCGGGCCCTTGCCCGCGATGGTGTGCGGCGTGATGCCGGCCAGCGACTCGCCCGGGGTGATGATGCCGGGGCAGTTCGGGCCGATCATGCGGGTCTTCTTGCCCTGCAGGTACGACCACACCTCGGCCGTGTCCTGGACCGGGACGCCCTCGGTGATCACGACGATCAGCGGGATCTCGGCGTCGATCGCCTCGATCGCGGCGTCCTTGGTGAACGCCGGCGGGACGAAGAGGACCGAGACGTTGGCGCCGGTCTCCTTCATCGCCTCCGCGACCGTGCCGTAGACCGGCAGCTCGACGTCGGCGCCCTGGGCGTCCTTGTGGGTGACGGTGGTGCCGGCCTTGCGGGCGTTGACACCGCCGACGATCTCGGCGCCCGAGTCGAGCATCAGGGCGGTGTGCTTGGCACCCATGCCGCCGGTGATGCCCTGGACGATGATCTTGCTGTTCTTGTCGAGGTAGATGCTCATGTCTCTTCGCTCTCTATCGTCGTCAGGGCTCAGGCGTTAGCGAGCTCGGCGGCCTTGTCGGCCGCGCCGTCCATGGTGTCGACCTGGGTCACGAGCGGGTGGTCCAGCTCGTTCAGGATCGCGCGGCCCTGGTCCACGTTGTTGCCGTCGAGGCGTACGACGAGCGGCTTGGTCGCCTTGTCGCCGAGCAGCTCGAGCGCGCCCTTGATGCCGTTGGCGACCTCGTCGCACGCGGTGATGCCACCGAAGACGTTCACGAAGACCGACTTGACCTGCTCGTCGTTCAGGATCACGTCGAGGCCGTTGGCCATCACCTGGGCGTTGGCGCCGCCGCCGATGTCGAGGAAGTTGGCCGGCTTGACGCCGCCGTGCTTCTCGCCGGCGTACGCGACGACGTCGAGGGTGCTCATCACGAGGCCCGCGCCGTTGCCGATGATGCCGACCTGGCCGTCGAGCTTGACGTAGTTGAGACCGAGGTCCTTGGCCTTCGCCTCGAGCGGGTCGGCCTCCTCACGGATCTCGAAGGACTCGTGGTCGGGGTGGCGGACCTCGGAGGCGTTGTCGTCGAGCGACACCTTGCCGTCGAGGGCCTCCAGCTTGTCGCCGGCGAGGCGGGCCAGCGGGTTGACCTCGACGAGGGTCGCGTCCTCCTCGACGAAGACCTTGTAGAGGCTCTCGATCATCGCGACGGCCTGCTCGAAGACGGGCTCCGGGAAGCCGGCCTCGGTGGCGATCTCGCGGGCCTTGGCGCTGTCGACGCCCTTGCCCGGGTCGATGGCGATCTGCTTGACGGCGTCGGGGTTGGTCTTCGCGACCTCCTCGATCTCGACACCACCCTCGACGGAGGCGATGCAGAGGTACTGCCGGTTCGAGCGGTCCAGCAGGAAGGAGAAGTAGTACTCCTCCTCCGGCGGGGTCGCCGGCGTGACCAGCACCCGGTTGACCGGGAGGTCCTTGATCGTCAGGTTCAGGATGTCCGTGGCGTACTGGAAGGCCTCGTCAGGGGTCTTCGCGAGCTTGACGCCGCCCGCCTTGCCGCGGCCGCCGGCCTTGACCTGCGCCTTGACGACGGTGACGCCGCCGATCTGCTCGGCCGCCGCCTTCGCCTCCTCGGCGGTCTCGACGACCCCCCCGAGGGTCGTGGCCACACCGTGCTTCGCGAAGAGCTCCTTCGCTTGGTACTCCATCAGGTCCACTGATACGTCCTCACATCTGGGTCAGAGGTTGGTGCGCACACCTGCCGCACCCCCGGGCACACTAGTCCTGACCCACCAGTAGGACGAGTCCGGGCTGTGCTACGTGACACGGGTCACGGCAGTTGTGCGCTTGGGGAGGCGCGTACTGTGCCCAGGTCGTACGATTTCAAGCCTGTGCCGTGATCGGATATGGTCGGCACGCATGTTTCACCCGGCTGTCACCCGACAGCCACCTCGGTCGGAGCCACTCGGGTTCCTCGGACGAGAAGGTGCGGGTCGAAACGACGCCTGCACGAACGTCCCCCAAGGAGTCAGCAGTCGAATGGGTAGCCACCGAGCGGACAACCGCGCGCCGCGACCCGACGCCTCGACCCCCTACGTGGGCAAGCGCGTCGCCCAGCGCACGGAGACCGAGGCTCCCTCGTCGTACGTCGGCAAGCGGGCGGCCCGCCCCGTCGCCGCCGCACCGGCCATGGCCGTCGCCGAGCCCGTCGTACGCCCGGTCGAGCGGACCCCCACGGTCGAGCTCCCGGCGCTGCGCGACATCGCGCTCTTCGACCCGCTGACCGACTCCTCGACCTCGCAGCTCAAGGCGATCCAGCCCGCCGGCAAGCGCCGTGCCACCAAGCACGCCGGCTCCCGCGGACCGCTGTTCAAGACGCTGCCCAGCATCCCCGTCGCCGTCGGCGTCGCCACCCTCGCGGTCGCGATCGGCGGCGCCGTCGTCTCCGCCGACCCGCAGCTCGCCTCCTCCGGCGACCGGGTCACCGCCGCCAACGCCGTCACCGGCTCCTTCGGCAACGGCTCGGTCACCGAGCGGGTCGCCACCGTGAGCCGCGACTCCGAGCGCGACACCCTCGCCCAGGCCAACGGCACCGACCTGGTCGCCCAGGCCGAGCGCTCCGCCGCCGAGCGCAGCAGCGCCCTCGACAGCCTCGCCAAGGCCGCCGAGAAGGAAGCCGCCGAGATCGCCCTCAACCGCTGGGTGCTCCCGCTGCACAGCTACCGGCTGACCGCGAAGTTCGGCGAGTACGGCCTCTGGTCGAGCTACCACACCGGCCTCGACTTCGCCGCCCCCGTCGGCACCCCGATCTACGCCGTCACCAACGGCACCGTCTCCTCCGCGGGCTTCGACGGCGCCTACGGCAACAAGACCGTCATCACCCTCGAGGACGGCACCGAGCTGTGGTTCTGCCACCAGTCGGCCTTCAACGTCTCCGCGGGGCAGAAGGTCCGCGCCGGCGAGCTGATCGGCTACGTCGGCGCCACCGGCCACGTCACCGGCCCGCACATGCACCTCGAGGTGCGCCCCGGCGGCGGCGACCCGGTCGACCCGGACGCCGCCTTGCGCCAGCACGGCGTCACTCCCTGACGCATTCCGACCCCTGAGGTCGGACCCTGGTGCCAGGGTGAGGCATGGCCGTCGACAGCCCTGCCGAACGTGACGACTTCCAGCGGGAGGTCGACGAGGCGCTGCGCCACAAGCGCACCCTCGCGAACATCCTGATCGTCGTCGCACCCCTTCTGGCGTTGGCCTTGAGCGCACTGGCCTACGTGACCACGACCCCGAGCCGCGGCCGCAACCCGTGGACCCGCCACCTCGTCGGCGACTGGATGAGCTGGGCCGACGCAGGTCAACGCCACGGTGATCGGTCTGCTGACGGCGGTGCTCACGCTCTATGTGGCCACCGCCCTGCAGTCGATCGGACCGGACGTCAGTCCTTCGGGGGCGGCCTCTCGCATCCTGCTCGACGACGTCACGGTCCTGGCCTGCTTGGCCGGGTCGGTGCTCTCCTGGGTCCTGGCAGCGGCCGCAGGCTGGCATGCGCGCACCGCGCTGGCGTGGGGGCCCGCTGTCGCAACCGCCGTGCTGCTGTCGGTCCTGGCTGCCAGCACGGAGTCCCGAGCGCTGACTCGTCGGCAGGACCACTACGCCCTACTTCGAGCACGCCGCCAGTTGCAGGACGCCGTCGGGTCCGCGCCACGGCTCAGCTGGCCCCGCGCCTTCCCCTGGCTGTGGGCTGCGGGGCTCGCCGTCGTCGCCACTACCCCTGCAACCATCGGGTTCGGCATCGCCTTTCCAGCGCCGTCGACGGTGGCCGTGCTGACCCTGCTGGTGGCGGCGGTCTGGTTCGTACTGATCGCGGGCCTCTGGGACAGCATCGCAAGGGTCCGTGCCCACCAGGTCCGTCGTGACCAGTTGCTCCCGAGCGACGTCGCCATCATCCTCTGGTGCGACGCCGCCCTCCTCCTCTTGCCGGTCGTCGTCACGTGGTCGGGCACCAACGCCTGGGGAATCGCTAGCCTCGCCATCGCTCTCCTCGTCGGCCTCGCCCCGGTGCGGTTCCCGATGACCGACCGACTGCGCGAGCGTCAGCTGCACCGCCACCTGACCCAGGTCGAGAAGGAGCTCGACCGTGCGCGCACCCGGCTCGCTGCGCTACCCGAACCGCCTGCGCCGCCGTCTGGCGGCGCTCCCTCCTGGGTGGCCGGCGACGGCGACCTCGCCTGGGTGATCCAGATCGGCGGCCTGCGGATCCTCCGCTTCAAGGCCAGGCCGAACGCCGGGTGAGCGCAGCGCGTCGTACCGGACGAAATGGTCGTGATCAGGGCGAATTCACGACCATTCTGCCCGGTGCGACGGGCAAGGACCGCCCGGAGGGGATGACCCCGGGCTAGAGCTTCTCCACCGGCGCGTACCGCAGCAGCAGCCGCTTCACCCCGTCCGAGCCGAAGTCGATCGAGGCGACGGACTTCTCCCCCGCCCCCTCGACGGACACGACCGTGCCCATCCCGAACGAGTCGTGGGTGACCTTGTCCCCGGGGGCGAGCACCGGGATCGGACGCGACGACTTCGACTTCGAGGCGGCGTCGGCGCGGGCGGCGGCGGAGCTGAAGTTGCGGCGGCCGGCGGCGGTGGGGGCGCCGAGGCGGTTGCCGGAGGGGCCGTCGTCGTAGCGCCCGCCCGAGGACCCGTACGACGAGGGCCGGTTCCAGCGCGTCTGGTCCGCCTCTGTGCGACGCCAGTCGACCAGGTCGATCGGGAGCTCGTTGAGGAAGCGGGAGCCGGGGTTCATCGCGGGCGCGCCCCAAGCGGAGCGGACCATTGCCCGGGAGACGTAGAGCCGCTGGCGGGCGCGGGTGATGCCGACGTAGGCGAGCCGGCGCTCCTCCTCCAGCTCCGGGCGGTCCCCCAACGCACGCGAGTGGGGGAAGACGCCGTCCTCCATGCCGGTGAGGAAGACGACGGGGAACTCCAGGCCCTTCGCGGTGTGCAGGGTCATCAGGGTGACCACACCGGTGTCCTCGGGGGCGTCCGGGTCGTCGGGGTCGGGGGCGTCGGGGATCGAGTCGGCGTCGGCGACGAGGGCGACCCGTTCGAGGAAGTCGCCGAGACCGACCTCCACGACGCCCGCGTCGACGTCGGCAGGGTCGGCGGAGGGCCCGGCGACGGGGTCCTCGGCGAACTCGCGGGCGACGGCGACGAGCTCGCCCAGGTTCTCGATCCGGGTGGCGTCCTGGGGATCGTCGGAGTCCTCGAGGCTGGCGAGGTAGCCGGAGCGGTCGAGCGCGGTCTCCAGGATGACGTCCGGCCGCTCGTCGGCCTCGACCATCTGCTGCAGCTCGGTCAGCATCTTGACGAAGGCCTCGATGTTGGTCTGGCTGCGGGTGGCGAGCCCGGGCGCCTCGCCTGCGCGCTGCAGGGCCTCCCAGAAGGTGATCCGCTCGCGGTCGGCGAAGGTCGTGATCGCCAGGACCGCGCGGTCCCCGATCCCGCGCTTGGGGGTGTTGAGGATCCGGCGCAGGGAGACCTGGTCGTCGGGGTTGACCAGCGTGCGTAGGTAGGCGAGCGCGTCGCGGACCTCGCGCCGCTCGTAGAAGCGCACCCCGCCGACGACCTTGTAGGGCATCCCGGTGCGGATGAAGATCTCCTCGAACACCCGGGACTGGGCGTTGGTGCGGTAGAACACCGCGACGTCGGACGGCTTCAGCCCCGTGTCGGTGAGCTTGTCGATCTCCCCGGAGACGAAGCGGGCCTCGTCGTGCTCGTCGTCGGCGACGTAGCCGATGATCTTCTCGCCGTCACCGGCATCGGACCACAGCCGCTTGGGCTTGCGGCTCTCGTTGCGCTCGATGACCGCGTTGGCAGCGGTCAGGATGGTCTGCGTGGAGCGGTAGTTCTGCTCCAGCAGGACCGTCTCGGCGTCGGGGAAGTCCTTCTCGAAGTCCATGATGTTGCGGATGTCGGCGCCCCGGAAGGCGTAGATCGACTGGTCCGCGTCACCGACCACCATCAGCTCCGCCGGCGGCACCCGGCCGGCCGGCACGCCGTCGAGGGTCTCCGGGTCGTGCTCCTCCAGGTCCTGCCCGCAGAGCTGGTGGATGAGGGCGTACTGGGCGTGGTTGGTGTCCTGGTACTCGTCGACCAGCAGGTGCCGGAACCGCCGCCGGTAGGTCTCGCGCACCTCCGGCTTGAGCTGGAAGAGCCGGACGGTCTCCATGATCAGGTCGTCGAAGTCCATCGCGTTGGCCTCGCGCAGCCGCCGCTGATAGATCTTGTACGCCGCGGCGTACGTCTCGTCGATGCTGTTGCGGGCCTCCGCGGCCACCTCGTCGGGCTCGCGCAGCTCGTTCTTCTGGTTGCTGATCCAGTGCAGCACCGGCCCGGGCTGGTAGCGCCGCGGGTCGAGCTCGAGGTCGTTGCAGACCAGCGTGATCAGCCGCTTCTGGTCCTGGGCGTCGTAGATCGAGAAGTTCGACCTCAACCGCTCGTAGCCCAGGTGCTCGACCTCCTTGCGCAGGATCCGCACGCAGGCCGAGTGGAAGGTGCTGACCCACATGATCCGGGCGCGGTTGCCGACCAGCTCGGCGACCCGCTCCTTCATCTCGGCGGCCGCCTTGTTGGTGAAGGTGATCGCGAGGATCGAGCCCGGGTGCGCCTTGCGGACGGCGATCAGCCAGGCGATCCGACGGGTGAGCACCCGCGTCTTGCCGGAGCCCGCACCGGCGACGACGAGCAGCGGCCGGCCCTCGTGCCGGACAGCCCGGCGCTGGGGGTCGTTGAGCCCGTCGAGGAGGGCGTCGGCGGTGAGGGCGGGCGGTGCGGCGGTGGTCTCAGACATGCTCCACCCAGCCTACGGCGCCGTACCGACGACGGCACGGCGCGGTCAGCTGTGGACGGGCGACCAGAGCACGGCGACGCAGACCTCGGCGACGGCGAGCACGAGCAGGCCGGCCCACAGGCCCTGCGGGATCTTCGCCTTGCGCATGTTGGCCATCACCAGGACCAGCAGGACCAGCCCGATGACGAGCTTCACCGCGACCTTGGCGTGGTTGACCGGGTCGTCGCCACCCTCGAGCACGCCGACGAGCAGCAGGCCGGCGAGGAACGCCGTGCCGATGCCGTCGCGCATCACGCCGGTGACCTTCTTCTCACCGGGCCCCACCTGCGCCAGCAGACCGCCGATCAGGGCCGAGAAACCGAGGATGTGGACGATGAGCAGGATCAGGCGCAGGGTCTCCATGGCCGAACTGTAGTGGTCGCTCAGCGGCCGGTCGCGGTGAAGTGCTGGTAGTCCTTCAGTGAGCTCCACGAGCCGCCCCACGACCACCCGATCCGTGCGAACTCGCGCACGACCAGGTCGCCGGGATGGATGATCCCGGGCTGCGTCCGGCTCCGGTCGAGGTACGCCGAGGCACGCTCCGGCAGCACGACCTCGCCCTTGCTGTAGGGGTTGAGGAACGGGTTGACGTCGATCGCCAGGCCGTAGGCGTGCGCCGACCAGCTCGTCGCGCCGCGCGTCGCCCGGCACACCAGGGCCGCCGTGTCGTTGCCGTCGCCGGTGGGCTCCGCCTCGAGGTCGGCGGTGGTCGGCAGCCGCATCTCCTCGATCGGGTAGTCGGCCGCGAACAGCGCGCGGAAGACCGACACCACGTCCTCGGCCTCCGACGCCGCCAGCACCAGCTCGCCGGTGTGCGCGGCGCCGTCGAAGCCGCGGAAGGAGACGGTGAGGTAGCGCAGGTCCGCCAGCCCCACCGGGCAGGCGGGCGACCAGGTCTCCCCCATCCGCTCGCGGATCGCGGGCGTCACCGGCCCGGTCGTGGAGTGGAAGCGCCCGTCGGCCGGGGGCGGCAGCAGGTCCTTCGTCCTGAACAGCCGGTGCCGCAGCGCCTTCGGCGTCGGCCGGACCTCGCCGAAGCCCGCGGGGGTGCGGGGCAGGACGTGGACGCCCAGCTCCCAGTCGGAGTACGCCGGCCCCGGGCTCGCGCTGGCGCTCGGCGCGCTGCTCGGCGTACGGCTCGGCGCGGGCGAGGGCGTGGTGGCCGCGGCGCCGGGCGAGGTGGGCGAGCCCGAGGGCTCCGCGACGGGCTCGTCCGCGTCCGAGCAGCCGGCCAACAGCAGCACCGCGGCGACGAGCACCGCGGCGAGCCGCCTCACAGCAGCCGCCGGTCCGAGGCCCAGCGGGTCAGCTCGTGCCGCGAGGAGAGCTGGAGCTTGCGCAGCACCGACGACATGTGGGTCTCGACGGTCTTGATCGAGATGAACAGCTCCTTGGCGACCTCCTTGTAGGAGTAGCCGCGCGCGATCAGCCGCATCACCTCGCGCTCCCGCTCGGTGAGCCGGTCGAGGTCCTCGTCGACGCTGGCGAGGTCGGCGGAGAGGCCGGCCCCGGCGAAGGCGTCGAGCACGAAGCCCGCCAGCCGCGGCGAGAACACCGCGTCCCCGTCGGCGACCCGGGCGATGGCGTCGACGAGCTCGGGGCCGGTGATGGTCTTGGTGACGTAGCCGCGGGCACCGCCGCGGATCGTCCCGATGACGTCCTCGGCGGCGTCGGAGACCGACAGGGCGAGGAAGCGGACGTCGGAGTCGTTGACCCGGCGGATCACCTCGACCCCGCCACCACCGGGCAGGTGCACGTCCAGCAGCACGACGGAGGGCCGGTGCTGGGTCACCGCGGCGACGGCCTCGTCGACGTCGGCGGCCTCGGCGACGACCTCGACCCGCCCGGCGCCGGTGGCGCCCAGCTCGGCGCTGACCCCGCGGCGGAACATGGCGTGGTCGTCGACGACCACCACGCGCACCGGCTCACTCATCGGACTCCTTCGCTCGTCGGTCCAGGTGCAGGCGCACCTCGGTCCCCTCACCGGGCGCCGAGCGGATCTCCGCCCGGCCGCCGTGCCGCTCCATGCGGTCGATGATGCTGCGTCGTACGCCGAGCCGGTCCTCGGGGGTCGCGTCCGGGTCGAAGCCGGCGCCCCGGTCGCGGACGAAGACGTCGATCGCCACGGGGGTGATCTCGGCGTAGACGTCGACCCGCGCGACGCCGGCGTGCTTGGCGGCGTTCGTGGTGGCCTCGCGCGCGGCCATCACGACCGGGCGGGCCGGCTCGTCGTAGTCGCAGTCACCGACGGCGACCACGTCGACGGTGATGCCGTAGGCGTCCTCGATCTCGGCCGCGGCGGCGCGCAGGGCGCTGGCGACGGTGGCCTCGTCGAGCGACTCCCCGGCGTAGAGCCAGGCGCGCAGGTCGCGCTCCTGGGAGCGGGCCAGGCGGGCGGCGTCGGTGGGGTTCTTCTGGATCAGGGCCAGGGTCTGCAGGACGGAGTCGTGCAGGTGCGCGGCCACGTCGGCCCGCTCCTGGGTGCGCACCCGCTCCTCGCGCTCCTCGCTCAGCTCGGTCATCAGCCGGTAGACGAAGGGCCCGACGACGATGCCGATCCCGCCGATGCCGAGCAGGATCGCCAGGGTCGCGTCGCGGGCGACGCTCAGCGAGCCGTCGCGCAACGCGAACAGCAGCATCGCGACGACCACCAGGCCGAGCCCGGCCGCGATCCTCGCCCAAGCGGCCCAGCCGCCCCCGCCGAGCACGACCCGGACCGGGTCGACCTTGCCGGTGGCGTCCAGCCAGCGCTCGCGCTGCGCCTCGTCGGCCTGGCGCCACAGCAGCGCGACACCGACCACGGCGATGGCGACCGGCCACAGCCACCAGCCGGTGCCGAGCAGCGTGCCCAGCGCGAAGATCGCGCCCACGCCGAGCACGGACAAGATGATGACCGGCCCGACGTCGGAGAACCGCCGGCCGCGGCGGCCCGGGCGCCGGCCGTCCCGGCTCGCGCTCTCCAGCCCGGGGGCGAGCACCGACGGCGGCGGCCCGGCGGGGAGCATCACCCACAGGACGGCGTACGCCGCCACCCCGGAGCCGCCCACGAAGGTCAGCACGACGAACGCGGCCCGCACCCACAGCACCGGCGCGCCGAGGTGCGCCGCCAGCCCGGCCGCGACCCCGCCGAGCACAGGCGAGCGCAGGTCGCGCCACGCGCGCCGGGTCTCCCGGGGCGCGGGCGCGGCGGCGGGGGCGCTCGCGGCGGCAGTGCTCGTCATGATGGTTCCATCGTCACACAGCGGGTCGCCCGCGAGCAGGGGGAACGACCCTGGTCCGACCCTGAGCCGGACCTCGGGGGAATGCGGCAGGATCAGGGCTTCCCCCGATGGTGCAGGACGCCGACCGACAGCAGGCTTGAGGCATGAGTTCACCGCACGACACCGAGACCGGGCCCGAGGCGGGCCACGACGGCCCCCGGGTGACCCGCGACGAGATCAAGGACCTCGGCCGGCTGCGCCGCAGCCGCACCGAGCGCAAGATCTCCGGTGTCGCCGGTGGCATCGCCCGCCACTTCGACGTGGACCCGCTGCTGGTGCGGGTCGCCTTCGCGATCCTCACCTTCTTCGGTGGCGGCGGCATCCTGCTCTACGGCGTCGCCTGGGTCCTCGTGCCCGAGGAGGACACCGAGGACACCGTGATCCGCACCGAGGAGTCGGTGCGCACCATCGCCCTGCTCATCGCGGGCGTCATCGCGGTCGCGTCCGTCGTGGGCGACTCCTTCGGCGGCCTCGACTTCCCGTGGCCGCTCATGCTGGTCGGCCTGGTGCTGCTCGTCGTCTTCGGCGGCAAGCAGGCCAAGGAGAACCGCGCGGCGGGACTCGGCACCGCCACGCCCCCGCCGCCGCCTCCGCCGGGGGCCGGCGCACCGACGTACTCCAGCTATCGGCCGGGACCGGTGCCGCCGCCGCGGGTGCGCGACCCCCGCAAGCGCGGTCCGCTCCTGTTCCCCTTCACCTTCGGCCTCGCCGCGCTCGGCCTGGGCGTGGTCGGGACCCTGCAGCTGGCGGGCGTGGACGTCACCCCCTCGGCGTACCCCGCGACCGTGCTGGGCGTGGTGGGCGTGATGCTCCTGGTCGGCGCGTTCTACGGCCGGGCCGGGGGGCTCATCCTGATCGGCCTGCTCGCCGCCGTCGCCACGGCCGCGACGACCGCCCTCGACGACGTGACCGCCGGGCAGGAGACGCCGACGCCGCGGACGGCGGCGGCCCTGCAGGACGGCTACGACCTGGGTGTCGGCGAGATCGTCCTCGACCTGACGAAGATGGACGCCGCCGAGCTGGCGAAGCTGGACGGCCGCACGGTCGACGTCGACCTGAACGTCGGCCACATCCGCGTGATCGTCCCCGACGAGGGCCTGCGCGTCGACGTGGACGCCTCCCTCGAGGTCGGCGAGGTCGTCCTGTTCGGCGACAAGTCCGACACCTCCACGAAGGCCTCCCACGGCGACCCCGACAAGCCCGACGAGCCCACCCTCGGCATCGACGCGGACATGTTCCTCGGCCAGATCGAGGTCATGACCAAGAAGGAAGCAGCATGAGCACCTCCGAGCACGACCTCACCGAGCGCCCCCGCGAGGAGACCACTACCGAACGCCCCGGGGGCACCCACCCGGTCAACGTCGGCCACCTGGTGATGGGCGTCGCCTTCGTCGGCCTGGTGGTCGTGTGGGGCCTGGTCCGCAGCGAGACCGTCCACCTGCGCGACGCCGGCTGGATCCTCGGCCTCCCCTGGCTGGCCGCCGGCGCCGCGGGCCTGCTCGCCACCGCGCTGCGGCACCGGGGCGCCGCCGATCAGGGGTCGTCGGGCACGATGCACGGGTGGCAGTAGCACTCCCTCACCTGGCCGGCCTGACCTCGCTCCCCGCGCGGGAGCACCCCGAGCTCCTCGCCCCGCCCGTCGCGGCCGCCCTGGCTGCGTGGCCGGTGGCCGAGGGCGTCGCGGTCGTGGAGATCGACCCGGAGCTCGCGGACACCGCGGCGATGAGCGCGGCCTACGACGTACCGATGGAGGCCGGCGCCAACTGCGTGCTGGTCGCCGGCAAGCGCGAGGGCCAGGAGCGGGTCGCGGCCTGCCTGGTCCGTGCCGACACCCGGGCCGACGTCAACCACACGGTCAAGCGACTGCTCGACGTGCGCAAGCCGTCGTTCCTGCCGCTGGACCGCGCGGTCGCCGAGTCGGCCATGGAGTACGGCGGCATCACCCCGGTGGGCCTCCCCGCCGGCTGGCGGCTGCTGGTCGACGCCCGCGTCGCGGACATCGAGGTCGCGGTGATCGGCTCCGGGCTGCGCCGCTCGAAGCTGCTCGCGCCGGGCAGCCTGCTGGTGCGGCTGCCCGGCGCCGAGGTCGTGGAGGGCCTGGCGGGCTAGCGCCGGAACATGTAACTAAGTGTTCAGACCTCTACCAGGGTGCTGTGACTGGTCACAGCACCCTGGTAGAGGTCTGAACACTTAGTTACAAGGGGATCAGTGCTCGCCGAGCCCGGTCACCCGGATGCCCGAGTGCGCCTTGTACTTCCGGTTGATCGAGATCAGTACGGCGGTGAACGGCTCGAGCACCCGCGCCAGGCGGAGCTTGCCGCCGTCGATGCCGGGCCGGCCGGTCACGGACGCGGCGAGGTCGATCGCGACCTGCTTGCCCTCGGCGGTGTCGCCGACGACGATCACGTCCTCGTCGAGGAACGCGTCCTCGCCCCACAGGCCCACGGCGGAGACGTTGTGGAAGGCGCCGACGACGGTCGCCTCGGGGGCCAGCCGCGCGGCGGACTCCGCGGCGGAGCCCTCGCCGCCGTCGATGACCTGGCCGTGCGCGCCGCGCTTGTCGAAGGCCAGCGGGTTGACGCAGGAGACGACGGTCTTGCCGGCGAGCGCACCGGCGAGGGAGGCGACGAGGTCGTCGTGGCCGTCGTAGGGGACGGCGAGGAGGACGACGTCGGCGGCGGCGATCGCGTCGCCGTTGGCGGCGCCGCGCGCGCTGCCGGCGCCGTCGACGCCGGCGAGGCGCTCGGTCACCTCGGCCGCGACGCTCTCGGCCTTCTCGGCGGCACGGGAGCCGAGCACGACGTCGTGCCCGTGCCGGGCGAACCGGTAGCCCAGGCCCTTGCCCTGGGGGCCGGTGCCGCCGATGACGGCGACGGTGTAGCGGGTGGTGGTCTCAGTAGTCACGCTTCCTCCTATCACGGCCACGCCCGGCGGGCCGGGCGGAGGTCTCGACCAGGGAGACCATGGACATTGTGACAGTATTACTGTCACAGTTGTGCTGGCGGGCCCGGACCCGTCCACTCACGTCGATCGCGGCCACCGGCCGGAAGGGAACTCCATGAAGCTCTCGATGCCCCTCGTCTACGCGGGCAACCCGCGCGAGTCGGCCGACCAGGTCGTCGCACTGGAGAAGGCCGGCCTCGACACGATCTGGGTGGCGGAGCCCTACGGCTTCGATGCGCCCACGCTGATGGGCTACCTGGCCGCCAAGACCGAGACGGTCGAGATCGGCGCCGGCATCCTCAACGTCTACTCGCGCACCCCCGGTGCCCTGCTGCAGACCGCCGCCGGGCTCGACAACGTCTCCGGCGGCCGTGCCGTGCTCGGCCTCGGCGCGTCCGGCCCGCAGGTCATCGAGGGCTTCCACGGCCTGCCCTACGACCGCCCGCTGACCCGCACCCGCGAGGTCATCGAGGTGCTCCGCGCGGGCCTGCGCGGCGAGCGCCTGGACTTCCAGGGCAAGACCATCCAGGTCCCGCTCCCCGAGGGCCAGGGCCTCGGCCTCGGCAAGCCGCTGAAGCTGCTCAACAAGCCCGAGCGCGCGGACCTGCCGATCTGGGTCGCCGCGCTCGGCGACAAGAACGTCGCCATGACCGCCGAGGTCGCCGACGGCTGGCTGCCCTTCCTCTACTACCCGGAGAAGGCCCAGGAGGTCTGGGGCGAGGCGCTCGCCCGGGGCGCCGCGAAGCGCTCGGCCGACCTGAAGCCGCTGGAGATCTCCGCGGGCGGCATGGTCGCCATCGGCGAGGGCCCCGAGACCAAGGCCCTGCTCGACTTCATGCGCCCCCTCTACGCCCTGTACGTCGGCGGGATGGGCGCGCGCGACAAGAACTTCTACAACCAGCTGGCCTGCGAGTACGGCTTCGAGAAGGAGGCCAAGGAGATCCAGGACCTCTACCTCTCCGGCAAGAAGAAGGAGGCCGAGGCGCTGGTCCCGCTCGAGTGGCTGGAGGCCGGCAACCTGGTCGGCCCGGCGTCGTACGTCCAGGAGCGGATCGCCGCCTTCAAGGAGTCCGGCGTGACCAACCTTTCCGTCGCGCCGGCGTCCGACGACCCGGCCGGCACCATCGCACAGATCAAGGAGTGGGTGAGCTGATGCCCGAGCGTCCCAGCATCTACGAGACCGAGCACGAGGACTTCCGCACGACCGTGCGCGCCTTCATGGAGCGCGAGGTCATGCCCTACCACGACCAGTGGGAGAAGGACGGCGTCGTCGACCGCGAGGTCTGGCGCAAGGCCGGTGCGGCCGGCCTGCTGTCCTTCGAGGTCCCCGAGGAGTACGACGGGCCGGGCATCAAGGACTTCCGCTACAACGCGATCGTGGCCGAGGAGACCGCTCGGGCCGGCGCGAGCGGCCCCGGCTTCGCCGTCCACACCGACATCATCGTGCCGTACCTGATCGCGATCGGGAACGAGGAGCAGAAGCAGCGCTGGCTCCCGGGCACGGTCTCCGGCGACATCATCACCGCCATCGCGATGACCGAGCCGGGCGCGGGCTCGGACCTGCAGGGCATCCGGACCACGGCCGTCGACAAGGGCGACCACTACGTCCTCAACGGCTCGAAGACGTTCATCAGCAACGGCATCCTGTCCGACCTGGTGATCGTCGTCGCGCGCACCAACCCCGAGGCGGGCGCCCACGGCATCAGCCTGCTCGTGGTGGAGCGCGGCATGGAGGGCTTCACCCGCGGCCGCAACCTGGAGAAGCTCGGGCTCAAGGCACAGGACACCGCCGAGCTGAGCTTCGACAACGTGGTCGTGCCGAAGGAGAACCTGCTCGGCGAGGAGGGCCAGGGCTTCATCTACCTGATGCAGAACCTGCCCCAGGAGCGGATCTCCATCGCCACCATCGCCGTCGCCGCGATCGAGCACGTGCTGGACCTGACCCTCGACTACGCCAAGACCCGCGAGGCCTTCGGCAAGCCGATCGGCAAGTTCCAGAACACCCGCTTCGAGATCGCGGAGATGGCCACCGAGGCCTACATCGCGCGGGTCTTCGTCAACCACTGCATCGAGCGGCTCAACGCCGGCGACGTCGACACCGCGCTCGCCTCGATGGCGAAGTGGTGGACGACCGAGCTGCAGAAGAAGATCGTCGACCAGGGCCTGCAGCTGCACGGCGGCTACGGCTACATGCTGGAGTACCCGATCGCCAAGGCGTACGCCGACACCCGGATCCAGACGATCTACGGCGGCACGACCGAGATCCAGAAGGAGATCATCGGCCGGTTCCTCGGCCTCTGATCCTCCTCGTCCACCACCGCAGCACCCCGGGACGTCACGTCCCGGGGTGCTGCGGTGTCTGGTGGGTGCGGGAAAGGCAAAAAGTTCCCGCCGGGCGATGACTCAGGGGCGATCTCAGGGTCGGATCGGGAGAAGTCCCGATGCCCGCGTCGGCCCCCCAGGAGAAGAGTTCCCGCCATGCACCGTCAGATCGCCGGCAAGCTGACCGGCCCCGTCACCAAGTGGATCGTCCTCGTCGCGGTCGTCCTGATCGCGGGCGGCCTCGCCTCCTTCGCGGGCAAGCTGGTCGACGTCCAGAACAACGAGACCGAGTCCTGGCTCCCCGACAGCGCGGAGTCCACGAAGGCCTTCGAGAAGCTCGAGGCGTTCCAGGACCCCTACGACGTCGGCACGACCGTCGTCTACCACCGCTCCTCCGGCCTGACCGCCGCCGACCTCTCCGCCATCGAGGAGGACGCGACCGAGATCGCGAAGCTCGACGGGGTCAGCAAGGTGCTCTCCCCCGCGCAGGCGAAGACGGCCGGCTCCCCGGTGCCCTTCGTCTCCGAGGACGGGCAGGTCGCCAAGCTCGAGTTCACCGTCAACTACGGCGACAAGCTGTGGGAGGAGCTGCCTGACCTCAAGCCGGAGATCGACAAGATCATCAAGATCGACGGCGTCGACTCCTACCTCGCCGGGGCCGGCGGCCAGAGCGCCGACGCGGCCACCGTCTTCTCCTCCGGTGACGGCAAGCTGCTCGGGATCACCCTGCTGGTGGTGATCCTGATCCTGCTGGTGACCTACCGCAGCCCGATCCTGTGGCTGCTGCCGATCATCAGCGCGGTCGTCGGGCTCGGCGCCTCCATGGGCCTGCTCTACTTCCTGGCCAAGAACACCAGCCTCACCGTCAACGGCCAGACCCAGTTCATCCTCACCGTGCTGGTGATCGGGGCCGGCACCGACTACGCCCTGCTGCTCGTGGCGCGCTACCGCGAGGAGCTCCGGCGGCACGAGGACCGGCACGAGGCGATGGCCTTCGCCCTGCACCGGGCCGCGCCGGCCATCCTCGCCAGCGCCGCCACCGTGGTCGTCGGCCTGCTCTGCCTGATGTTCGCCGACCTCAACTCCACCGCGGGCATGGGCCCGGCCAACGCCGTCGGCGTCGCGGTCACCTTCGTGGTGATGGTGACCCTGCTCCCCGCCCTGCTCGTCATCTGCGGCCGGTGGGTGTTCTGGCCGTTCGTGCCGCGCTTCGGCAGCGAGGAGCCGACCGCCTCGGGCCTGTGGGCCAAGGTCGGCAGGGGCATCGCCCCGCGGCCTCGCATCGTCTGGGTCGGTACGGCGGCCGCGCTCGCCGTCGTGTGCCTGGGCTTCCTGCGCCTCGACACCAGCGGCATCCCCAGCGACGAGCAGTACACCACCACGCAGGACTCCGTCACCGGCCAGAAGATCCTCGTCGAGCACGGCCTGGTCGACGCCAGCACGCCGGTCCAGGTCGTCGCGAACGCCGACGAGGCGCCCGCCGTGATCGAGGCGATGTCGAGGGTGGAGGGGATCGCCGCGCCGGTGCAGGTCGCGGAGAAGGACGGCATCGCGCTGATCGTGGCCGAGCTGACCAGCGATCCCTACTCCGACACCGCCTTCGACGCGGTCCACGACGTGCGCCGAGCCGTGCACGCCGTACCGGGTGCCGATGCGCTGACCACCGGCATGTCCGCGGTGAGCGTCGACGTCATGGACGCCTCCTCGCGCGACAACAAGGTGATCATCCCGATCGTGCTGGGTGCGGTGCTGCTGATCCTGATCGGGCTGCTGCGCTCGCTCGTGTCGCCGGTGCTGCTGATCGGGACGGTGATCCTGTCCTTCGGGGCGGCGCTGGGCATCTCCGGGCTGGTGTTCGACTTCCTCTACGGACGCGAGCACACCGATCCGGGCTTCCCCCTGTTCGCCTTCGTGTTCCTCGTCGCCCTGGGCATCGACTACAACATCTTCCTGATGACCCGGGTGCGGGAGGAGGCCGCTCTCCACGGCACCCGCAAGGGCTCGCTCATCGCGCTCTCCTCGACCGGTGGCGTGATCACCTCGGCAGGGCTGGTGCTGGCGGCGACCTTCGCGATGCTGGGCACGATGCCGATGACCTTCACCCTGCAGCTCGGCACGACGGTCGCGCTCGGCGTCCTGCTCGACACGATCATCGTCCGCTCGGTGCTGGTGACCGCGCTCAACCTCGACCTCGGGGGCAGGATCTGGTGGCCGAGCAAGCTCGACGCCGGTGCCCCGGTCGTCGAGCCACCGGCCACGGAGCAGGACAAGGTCCCGGCAGGCGTCTGAGGTTTGCCTACGATGCTCCCACGGGCCGTACGGGCGGTCCGTGGGAGCAAGGGGACGACATGAGCGACGGGAACGGGCCGATCTGGCCGGCCGACCAGCCGACCAACCCCGGCGGACGGCCGAGCGCGCCGCCGCCCGCGGGACCGCCGCCGGCGCAGCCGCCGACCGCGCTGCCGCCCCAGCAGTGGGGTGCTCCGCCCCAGGGCCCGCCCCAGGGCCCGCCCGCACCGCCGTACGGCGGCCCGCCGCCCGGCTTCCCCGGCCCCGGCGGCTGGGGCGGTCCTCCTCCCCCGCCCCGCAAGAGCCGCGTGGGCCTGGTCATCGCCGGCGTGCTCGCGCTGGCCCTGGTGATCGGCCTGGGCGTCGGCGGCTTCCTCTACTTCACCGGGCGCCTGGGCTTCGGCCCGCTCAGCGCCAGCGACAAGGCGGCCGCGGCGGCGATCTCCGACGGCGTGGAGAAGCCGGACTGGGCCAGCGACGGCGACGTCGAGTGCGCGGTCGACGACCTGGTCGGCGAGCACCGCTCGGGCGGCCTGGAGGAGCGGGGCCTGGTCAGCGGCAGCGGCGAGGACTGGTCCTACTCCGGTGAGTGGCAGCGCGAGGACGCCACCGCGTTCTACGACAAGCTGCTCGACTGCACCGACGACTGGGCCGACCAGGTCGGCAAGGAGTGGAAGCTGGAGGACACCGACTGCCTCGACGACATCGGCAGCTCCACGATGGCCGCCTACTTCGCCCAGGACGGGCTGAAGCTCTCCGACGGCGAGGACGCCGCCGAGGAGGACCGCGACAAGGCCGTGAAGAAGCTCGACGAGTGCTACGTCAAGACGCCCCCGGCTCCGCAGGCCACGGCCACGCCCGCCTACCGCGCGGTGACCTTCACCTTCACCCAGGCCGCCTCCGAGGGCGGCCAGGTCGTCATCAAGACCGGCGGCGAGGGCAGCTGGTCCCCGCTGAGCGGTACGACGACCGACGTCGACACCGAGGAGGGCGGCGCCCGGGGCTGCGTCGAGGCGCAGGCCGAGACGTCGTACCCGTGGGGCTCGACGGCGACCTCGGAGAAGGAGTTCTGCGGGACCTCGAAGCCGAAGCGGGTCTACTGGACGAAGGTGAGCCGTTGCACGGCCGAGCCGGGCTGCTACGCCTTCAAGCTGCAGTACGAAGGCTTCAAGGACTTCGCGCCGGTGACCGCGAGGTACAGCAGCAACGGCGGCAGCTGCCTCGCGGTCAGCGGCAGCTGCACCGACACGGTGTCGGCGCTGCCCGGCGGACGCGGGACGGTGACCACGTGGAGCTTCCCCGGCTCCTACCGCGGGAACTTCGTCGCGCGGGTCGGCAACCTGAAGGTCAAGCTGCCCAACTGACGGCGTCCGACGATGACTGGAACGTGTTCTAGTTTTCAGGAAGGCCCGGTACCATGAGCATCGTTATGACCGATGGCCCGAACCCCCAGCAGATCCGCCGGGCGCTCGCGCGCGCCGAGCGCGGAGCGGCCCTCGACGTGGCGGAGGCCGAGGCCCTCCTCGCCGCCACCGGGGACGATCTCGACCGGCTGACCGCGGCCGCCGCGAAGGTCCGCGACGCCGGGCTGACGGCGGCCGGCCGGCCCGGCGTGGTGACCTACTCCCCCAAGGTCTTCATCCCGATCACCAAGCTGTGTCGCGACCGCTGCCACTACTGCACCTTCGTCGAGACGCCGGCCCAGGCCGCGCGGGAGGGCCGCGCGCCGTACCTCTCCCCCGACGAGATCCTCGACATCGCCCGCCAGGGCGCCGAGCTCGGCTGCCTGGAGGCGCTGTTCACCCTCGGCGACCGGCCCGAGGAGCGCTGGCCCGAGGCGCAGGCATGGCTCGACGAGCAGGGCTACGACTCGACGCTCGCCTACATCCGGGCGATGGCGATCCGGGTGCTGGAGGAGACCGGGCTGCTGCCCCACCTCAACCCCGGGGTCATGTCGTGGGAGGAGCTCAACCGGCTCAAGCCGGTCTCCCCCTCGATGGGGATGATGCTGGAGACCACCTCGCGCCGGCTCTTCGAGACCAAGGGCCTCGCCCACTTCGGCTCCCCCGACAAGGACCCCGCGGTCCGGCTGCGGGTGCTGGAGGACGCCGGGCGGCACGGCATCCCGTTCACCACCGGGCTGCTCGTCGGCATCGGCGAGACGCTGACCGAGCGCGCCGAGACGATCTTCGCGCTGCGCGCCAACGCCCGGGCCTACGGCGCGGTGCAGGAGGTCATCGTCCAGAACTTCCGGGCCAAGCCGGACACCGCGATGCGCCACGTCGACGACCTCGACCTGGCCGACTACCGCGCCGCCATCGCCGTCACCCGGCTGGTCCTCGGGCCCAAGGCCCGGATCCAGGCGCCGCCCAACCTGGTCGACCTCGCCGAGTGCCGGGCGCTGCTCGACGCCGGCGTCGACGACTGGGGCGGCGTCTCCCCGCTCACCCCCGACCACGTCAACCCCGAGCGCCCGTGGCCCTCGTTGGAGCGGCTGCGCTCGATCACCGCCACCTGCGGCTTCACGCTGACCGCGCGGCTCACCGTGCACCCCGAGTACGTCGTCGGCGCGCTCCGCGACGGCCAGGCCTGGATCGACCCGCGGCTGCACGCCCACGTCGCCGCCCTCGCCGGGCCCGACGGCCTCGCCATCCCCGAGGTCCGCCCGACCGGCCTGCCCTGGCAGGAGCCGGACGTCGTCCTGGAGTCCGCCGGGCGCACCGACCTGTTCGCCGCCGTCGACACCGAGGGGCGCACCGAGGACCGGCGCAGCGACTTCGCGTCGGTCTACGGCGACTGGGACGCTGTCGGCGAGGCGGCCGCCCGCACCGGTGCCCCCGCCGTGCTGCACGCCGAGGGCGGGGACGCCCTGCGCGCGGCCGAGGCGGACCCGGGCAACCTCTCCGACGAGCACGCGCTGACGCTGATGACGGCCGAGGGCGACCTGCTGCGCTCCGTCGTACGGCTGGCCGACGACCTGCGCCGCGAGACCGTCGGCGACGACGTCACCTACGTCGTCAACCGGAACATCAACTTCACCAACGTCTGCTACGTCGGCTGCCGGTTCTGTGCCTTCGCGCAGCGCAAGACCGACGCCGACGCCTACTCGCTGTCCTACGACGAGGTCGCCGACCGGGCCCAGGAGGCCTGGGACCTGGGCGCGACCGAGGTCTGCATGCAGGGCGGGATCGACCCGGAGCTGCCGGCGTCGGCGTACTTCGACATCGCCGCGGCCGTGAAGACGCGGGTCCCCGGCATGCACGTGCACGCCTTCTCGCCGATGGAGGTCGTCAACGGCACCGCCCGCACCGGGCTGTCCATCGAGGACTTCCTCATCAAGGCGCGCGAGGCCGGCCTCGGCTCGCTGCCCGGCACGGCGGCGGAGATCCTCGACGACGAGGTCCGCTGGGTGCTCACCAAGGGCAAGCTGCCGACCCGCACCTGGGTCGAGATCGTCTCCACCGCGCACCGGATCGGGCTGCCGACGACGAGCACGATGATGTACGGCCACGTCGACAACCCCCGGCACTGGGTCGGCCACCTGAACGTCCTTAAGGGCATCCAGGACCAGGCGCTGGAGAACGGCGGCACCGGGTTCACCGAGTTCGTGCCGCTGCCGTTCGTGCACACCAGCGCGCCGATCTACCTCGCCGGTGTCGCCCGCCCCGGGCCCAGCCTGCGCGACAACCTCGCCGTGCACGCGATGGCCCGGATCCTGCTGCACGGCCGGATCTCGAACATCCAGACCAGCTGGGTCAAGCTCGGCGTCGAGGGCACCCGCGCGATGCTGAGCGCCGGCGCCAACGACCTCGGCGGCACGCTGATGGAGGAGACCATCTCCCGGATGGCCGGCTCCGAGCACGGCTCGGCCAAGACCGTCGCCGAGCTGGTCGAGATCGGCGCGGGCATCGACCGGCCGGTGCGCGAGCGGACGACGCTCTACGGCGTGCCCGTGCGCGACTGACCCGGCCCCACCGCAGGTCCGGTACGACGGGTGCGCCACGCCTGCAGGCGGGCCCAGCCGCGCCGTACGAGCCGCCAGGCGAGCCACAGCAGCACCAACCCCGCCACCAGCAGGACCAGCGCGACCACGGCTGCCGCCACCGGGTGCTCGACGGCGAACCAGACGACCGCGAGCACGGTGACGTCCTCGCCGAGGCTGATCCCGATGTTGGTGAACGGCTCCGGCACGGTGTTGACCGCCATCCGGGTGCCGGTCTTCACCGAGTGCGACGCGAGCGCGCTGCCGCCGCCGACGACCCCGCCCACCAGCCCATCGAGCGAGGTGGAGTCGCCGGCGATCAGCACCCCCACGACCCCGCCCACCACCGGGCGGATCGCGGTGGACACGACGTCCCAGGCGGAGTCGACGTAGGGGATCTTGTCGGCGACGAACTCGAACGCGTAGAGCAGCGCCGCCACCGCGAGCACCTCCCACCGGCCCAGCACGTCCGGGATCGAGGCGACCGTGCCGACCCGGTCGGCCACGCCGAGGACGAGGACCACGAGATAGCTGTTGATCCCGCTGGCCCAGCCCGAGGAGAAGGCGAGTGCGAGTGACTCCACGACGACAGCGTAGGACGAGCGGACCTTCGGGTACCGCAGGCGCATGACGAACAACGATCCCGAGACCTACGAGGGCTACAGCGTCGACGACGAGGACCAGCTCCAGCCGGAGGACACCCTGGTCGGCGACGACGTCGAGGACGAGCTGGACCGCGGCTTCTCACCGCCCGAGAAGTACTCCCCCGCGCAGAAGTACGGCACCACGCCCTGGGAGCAGGCCCACGCCCGCCCGCTCGACGACCGGCTCGCCGAGGAGGTGCCCGAGCCCGACCCCGCGACCGAGACGCTCGACGAGGACGGGCTCCCGCACGAGGCCGAGGAGGAGGGCGTCGACGTCGGCGAGGAGCGCGCCGGACGCCTGCTCGCACCCGACGAGGGCCTCGGCGAGGACACCGAGAAGAGCCTCGTCGCCGAGGACGTCGGGATCGACGGCGCGGGGGCCAGCGCCGAGGAGGCCGCCATGCACGTGGTGCCGGAGGACGGGACGGGAGCCGACTGAGCCGCCGCTGACGTCCGGGGCCGGGCGGGCGCGCGTGGGACCACGCGCGCCCGCCCGCCTGCGTCAGCGCACGTCCAGCCAGACCATCCGGTGGTCGGAGGTCGGGAACGGGAAGACGCCGGTCAGCCGGGAGAGCGGGTCGCCGGCAGCCGGCCAGAAGACGCCGCCGCCGACGGGTCGCAGACGCCGCGAGGGCAGGACGTAGTCGACCCGGAGGTTGCCCGGCGCGCCGTCGGCGAAGTCGGCGGTGTCGAGGCGGGGGTCGCCGGTCTGGGTCAGGTTGGCGCCGCCCTGCAGCACGGCCGCCTCCGGGGCGCCGGCGGAGGACGGTGGGAAGCGGCTGTCGATCCGCGGGTGGTCGAGCAGCTGGCGGGCGGCGTGCTCGACGGAGTCGCCGTCGAGGGGGTCGGCGTTCAGGTCGCCCGCGATCACGAAGGACGCCCCGGGGCGCAGGCCGCCGCGGTGACCGGCGTCGTCGTAGATGTAGCGGCTGCGGGCCGGGCCGGCGACGTAGTCGGCCCAGAACCGGATCTCGTCGTGGTTGCGGGTGCCGTTGCGGTCCTCGGGCCCGTCGAAGGTGGGCGGCGTGGGGTGCGAGACGAGGAAGTGGACGGTGCGCCCCGGCAGCCGGATCGGCAGGTCCCAGTGCGACTTGGAGGAGAGCCGGAGGACCTCCTGCTCGGCGGGTGAGTACCAGTCACGGGGCGCGGCGGTGGCCGGGTCGTCGGGCAGCAGCGCGCCGGGCATGTCCTTCCAGCGGAAGGTCCGGAAGGTGCGCGCCGCGCGGGTGTCGATGGGGTACTTCGAGTAGACGACCAGGCCGTACTGGCCCGGGAAGAGCCCGAAGCCGAAGGCGTCGTCGCCGCCGGCGACCTTGCCGTCGTTGTTGAGGTCGAAGCCGCTGGGCACGCCGGTGTTGACCGGCGCGACGAAGGCGTACGGGTAGCGCACCGGGGCGGCCCCGTGGTGAGCGACCTCGAGGTAGTTGCGACGGAAGAGGTCGACAGCGTCCGGGGCGTGGTCGAACTCGTTGACCAGCACGACGTCCGGGTCGACCCGCTGGATCGTCTCGGCGACGTTGCTCGCCTGGGGGTCGTCCGGGGTCGACAGGTCGGCCACCAGCTCGCCCTCGGCACCTCGGTTGAGCGAGGCGTTGAAGGTCGCGAACCGGACCGGCTCCCGGTGGCCGTGCCCACCGGGCCCGTGACCCCCGCCCGGTGGGTGCGCCTCGGCCGGCGCCAGCAGCGCGCCGAGCGGGGCCAGGACGGCCAGGGTGAGCAGGATGGTCAGCAGACGTCGCACGAGCGTTCCTCCGAGCAGGGGTGCGGGACCCGACCGACCCTAGGCGCCGGGTCCGACACCATGCACCCCGTGCGGCGGTGAAGACTCGGTGAACGCCGTCGGCGCGACGCGTCAGCGGGTCCGGGCCCGCCGCCGCGAGATCGCGTCCACCGCCGCCGCGAGGAGCAGCACGACGCCCGTCGCGACCTGCTGCCACTGCGGGTCGAGGCTCGGCCGGAGCAGCAGGCCGTTCGGGATGATCACGATGACGAGCGCACCGATCACGGCGTCCCGGGGCTTGCCGCGACCACCGAAGAGCGACGTACCGCCGATCACCGCCGCGGCCACCGAGAACAGCAGCGTGTTGCCGCCACCGAGGTCGAGCGAGGCCGAGGACTGGAAGGACACCAGCATGATCACGCCGAAGGCGCCGAACGCCGAGCACAGGATGAACGCGGTGACCTTCATGTGCACGACGTCGATGCCGGCCCGGCGGGCCGCCTCCTCGTTGCCGCCGGTGGCGTAGAGGTGGCGGCCCCAGGTGGTCTTCGACAGCAGCAGGGTGCAGGCGATCATCAGCGTGATCACGACGACGGCCGCGACCGGGATGCCCTCGATCGCGCGGTAGGGGTTGAGGCTGCGGTTGCCGCTGGCGAGCGCGGTGATGACGACGCCCGCGAGCGCGAGCGCGCCGCCGCGCAGCAGCACCAGGCTGAGCGAGTCGCGGGCGAGCCCGGCCCGCTTGGCCCGCAGCGACTCGAGGACGCTGTAGGCGACGTAGCCGGCGATCACCACGATCACGAAGACCCAGCTCCAGGTCACGCTCAGCGTGCCGTAGGTCAGGTCGTGCCACAGGTCGAACTCGGAGACGTTGATCGGCTGGCCCTGGAGCGCGAACTGCACCACGCCCTGCCAGGCCAGGAACAGCGCGAGGGTGACGACGAAGCTCGGGATGCCGACCTTCGCGACCAGGAAACCGTTCAGCGTGCCGACCGCGGCACCGATGCAGACCGCGGCGATCAGGCCGGGGACCAGGTGCTGGGTCAGGTTGGTGACGACCAGCACGAAGCCGATCGCGACGACCACCGCCCCGGTCCAGGCCTTCAGCCAGGCGGCGAGCGCGACCGCGACGGCGAGGCCGACCACCAGCGACCAGTACATGAAGCCGGGGAGCTGGCCGTGCAGCTGGCCGTGGAAGATGCCGACGGCGGCGATGCCGGCGGCGGCACCACCCGCCGTACCGGCGGAGAGGTCGATCTCGCCGAGCAGCAGCACGAACACCAGGCCCATCGCGATGACGGCGATGTAGGCGCCCTGGCCGGGCAGGTTGCCGATGTTGTAGCGGCCGAGGAACTTGTCGCTGACCTGCATGAAGATCAGCGTCAGGACGACGAGCCCGAGCACGCTCGGCAGCGCACCGGGGTCGCCGGCGCGCAGGCGGCCGATCCAGTCGCGGAAGGCGTTGCCGATCGAGCGCTCCTCGACGTCGAGGGAGAAGCCGCCGCGCTGGTTGGCCAGGGGCTCGGTGGTGGGCGAGGTCATCTCGGCTCCTCAGATGCTCTGGTTGGCGACGGCCGGCGTGAGCCCGATGTCGCCGCTGCGGCCGGCGGTGATCAGCTCGACGATCTGGGTGGTGCTGCTCTCGCTGGTCTTGACCTCGGCGGCGACCTGCCCGAGGTAGAGCGCGACCACGCGGTCGGCGACCTCCATGACGTCGTTCATGTTGTGCGAGATGAGCACGACGCCGCGGCCCTGGTCGGCGAGGCGGCGGACCAGGTCGAGCACCTGGCGGGTCTGGGCGACGCCGAGCGCGGCGGTCGGCTCGTCGAGGACGACGACCTTGCTGTTCCACAGCACGGCCTTGGCGATCGCGACGGTCTGCCGCTGGCCGCCGGAGAGGCTGGCGACCTTCTGGCGCACCGAGGAGACCGTCCGCACGGAGAGGCCCTCCAGCGTCTCGCGGGCCTTCTTCTCCATCTCGCCGTCGGCGAGGAAGGTGCCGAAGCGGCGGATCTCGCGGCCGAGGAACATGTTCTGGGTGATGTCGAGGTTGTCGGCCAGCGCGAGGTCCTGGTAGACGAACTCGATGCCGAGACCGGTGGCGACCCGCGGGTCGTCGAGGGTGACCGGGACGCCCTCGAAGGAGACCTCGCCCGAGTCGATGCCGTGGATGCCGGCGATGCACTTCACCAGCGTCGACTTGCCGGCGCCGTTGTCGCCGACGAGCGCGGTGACCTCGCCGGGGTAGACGGACAGATCCACGTCGCGCAGGACGTGCACCGGGCCGAAGCTCTTGTTCAGCTTGCTGATCTGCAGGATCGGTGAGGTCACGGGTTTCCGTTTCGGTTCGACGGGCAGCGGTGGGCAGCCCGCTGGCGGTGGCCGGACGAGCCGGCCACCGCCAGGGGGTGGATCAGGACAGGCCGAGCTCGGCGCAGGCGTCCTCGATGCCCTTGCAGAGCTCTTCCTGGGTCAGCGCGCCGGCGTCCACGACGTCCTTCACGTTGGCCTGGGTGATCACCTGCGCGGGCAGCAGCAGCGCCTGGATCTTGTGGTTGGGGTCCTTCGGGTCGGAGAAGTCCGACAGCGTCAGGCCGACCGAGGCCGGGTCCTTGCCCTGGATGAGCGCGATCGCGAGCTGCGCGGCGGCCTGGGCCTCGAGCTTGACGTCCTTGAAGATCGTCATGCTCTGCTTGCCGGTGATCACGTTCTGCAGGCCCTCGACCGAGGCGTCCTGGCCGGTGATCACGACGTGGCCGGCGAGGCCGTTGTCGGTGAGCGGGCCACCGATGATCGCGTTGGCGATGCCGTCGTTGGCCGCGACCACGCCCTCGACCACGCCGTCGGCGGAGGTCAGGGTCTGCGCGAAGGGCTGCGGCGCGTTCTCGTTCTTCCAGCCGAGGACGGTCTGCTCGCCGACGACGTCGACCTTGCCGTCCTTCTTCAGCGGGTCGAGCACGGTGTGCGCGCCCTTGGAGAAGAGCACGGCGTTGTTGTCGACGTCCGTGCCGCCGTTCATGATGATGACCTTCGGGTTGCTGACGTCCTGCTGCTCCAGGCAGTCCAGCATCGTCTGCGCCTGCAGCTTGCCGACGTCCTCGTTGTCGAAGGAGACGTAGTAGGGCGCCGAGCCGCCGAGGTTGACCCGGTCGTAGTCGATGACCTTGATGCCGGCGGCCGCGGCCTGCTTCTCCACGCTGGCGCCCGACGCCGCGTCGATCGAGTCGATGATGAGCACGTCGACGCCGTCGCCGATCATGTTCTGGGCGATCGAGGCGAACTTCTGCACCGAGCCCTGGGCGTTCTGGATGTCGGCCTGGACACCGGCGTCCTTGAGGGCCTTGGCCAGCAGCGGCTTGTCGTAGAGCTCGTAGCGGGTGGAGGAGGTCGTGTCCGGAAGGATCACGCCGACCTTGCCGGAGGCCTTGCCCAGGTCGAGGTCGGTGGGGGCGGCCGCTCCGCTCTTCGGCGGGTTGTCCAGCTTGCAGGCGGCGGTCACCTTGGCGGAGCCCGAGCCGCCGTCGTTGCTGTCGTCGTTGCCACCGCACGCGGCGAGGCTGGCGGCGGCCGTCAGGGCCGCGACCAGCGAGATCACGGGACGGCGAATGTGGATGGACATGTTCCTCCTCGGCGAGGCGTCAGGAGCTCCCGGACGCGTGCATCGTTGCGACTCCGAGTGTCGTGGCTCACAGGTTAATGGTCAAGACTTGAACACAAAATCGCTCGATCTCGCTTCTGACAGCGATTAATGGATGGCACTTGACCATTCCGCGGTACGACGGGCAGGGTGCTCCCCATGAGCGACCCCGACGCACAGCCGGCCCGGTCCGCCGGCCCCCTGCGCTGGGCCAACGAGCAACGGGTCCTCGACGTGCTGCGCCAGCCGGGCGACGGCGACGGCCAGGACGGGCACGTCCCGCACACCCAGGCCGACATCGCCCGGGCGACCGGGCTGGCCCGCGCCACCGTGTCCAACATCGTGCGCGACCTGTCGGCGCGCGGCCTGGTCGAGGCCAAGGCCGGCGCGGGCCGGCGCGGCTCCTCGGTCCGGCTCTCCGGCAGCGTGGGCGTGGTGCTCGGCGTCGACTTCGGCCACTCCCACCTCTCGGTCGCGGTCGGTGACCTGACCGGCAACGTGATCACCGAGGAGCGGCACGCGGTGCGCTCGCCGCTGCCGCCGCTCGACGCGCTGCGCCGGGCCCGCGAGATCGCCGAGCACCTGCACCCCGACCTGAGCGAGGTGCGCACCATCGGGCTGGGCCTGCCGGCGCCGGTCATCCACGACACCATCGGCACGCCGGCGATCTTCCCCGGGTGGGACGACGTCGACGCCCGTTCGCTGGCGAGCAGCGTCTTCGGCGTGCCCGCGCTGGTCGAGAACGACGCCAACCTGGGCGCCCTCGCCGAGCACCGGGCGGGCGTGGCCCGCGGGGCCCGGCACGCGGTCTTCGTCAAGGTCTCCTCCGGCGTCGGCGCCGGGCTGATCCTCGACGACCGGGTCTTCCACGGCGCCCACGGCACCGCCGGCGAGATCGGCCACCTGACCCTCGACGACCAGGGCCCGTTGTGCCGGTGCGGGAGCCGGGGCTGCCTGGAGGCCTACAGCTCGACCACGGTCGTCACCGAGATGCTCGCCGACCAGCTGCCCGGCGCCGGCTTCGACGACGTCGTCGAGGCGGCCGAGGGCGGCAACGGCGCCGCGCGCCGCGCCCTGGAGGACGCGGGGCTGCACCTGGGCTGGGCGATCGCCACGATCGTCAACCTGATCAACCCCGAGATCGTGATCATCGGCGGCGAGCTGGCCAAGGCCGGCGACCACCTCCTGGAGCCCGCCCGGGTGGGCCTCCGACGGCACGCGCTGGACTCGGCCACGAGCACGCCGCTGCGCGCCAGCGAGTTCGGCGAGCGGGCCAGCCTGGTGGGCGCGGTGCTGCTGGCCTCCGACGGCACCGACCTGCGCGCTCCCGCCTGACCCGTCTGCCCTCGTCGTCCGGGGGTATTGACGTTGCGGGCCGGAAGGCCCGCGAACGAATCTGGAGGGAACAATGTCACTCATCTTGTGGATCCTGGCCGTCATCCTCGTGGTGTCGGGCATCGTGAGCCTTGTCCGCGGCGAGCTCCTGTGGGGCATCGTCCTCATCGTCGTCGGGCTGCTGGTGGGCCCGGGCGGCGTCAGTCTCTTCACCTGACGCGCACCGCAAGACTTCGCGGCGTGCCCCTCGCGCAGGGGCACGCCGCGTCGTGCTTCTTCAGCTCCGGCGCACGCCGCGGTAGATCCCGCGGCGCACGATCCACGGCTGCAGCACCCGGCGCACCGACCAGGCCGGGAAGCGGAACGGGTGGCCGGACGGCGCGAACACGCGCAGCCCGTCGGCCTCCGGGCCGAGCACCGATCCCCACCGCGTCTCCCGCCCCCGGTACGACGCCAACGGCTGCCCCGCGAGGTGTGCCACCACGTTGCGGGCGAGCAGCCCGTCGGCCCGGTTGCGCGCGGAGGTGCGCAGCGGGTCGGTCGCGGCGACGTCCCCGATCGCGAAGACGCCGGGCGCACCGGGCACCTCCAGCGTCGGGCCGACCGCGACGAAGCCGTCCTCGTCGAGGACCTCCGGGGGCAACCACCCGGTGTTCGGCCGCACCCGGCCGATCGCCCACACCACGGCGTCCGCGGGCGTCGGGGGCTGGCCGGTCGACCAGGCGACCGGTCCGGTGCCGATCGCGTCGGCGGCGAAGCCGGGCGCGAGGTCGGCGCGGTGGCCGGGCAGCAGCTCCACGCCCGCGCGCAGCAGCCGCCGGCGGGCCACCGACCACACCCGCGGGTGGTGCCGCGGCAGCGCCCGCTCACCCGGGAACGCCAGGCTCACCGCGCGCTCGGGCCACCGGGTCGCGACCTGCAGCGCGGTGCTGACGGCCGCGGCGCCGCCGCCCACGACCAGCACGGAGTCCGCCGCCGCGAGCCGCGCGTGGTCGCTCGCGAGCGCGGCCGAGACGTCGGCGTCGGTCTGGAACGCCGGGCGGCGCCAGAAGCCGTTGCTGACGCCGGTCGCGATCACCAGGACGTCGTAGGTGATCGGGCGGCCGGCGAGGACGGTGCGCTCGGCGAGGTCCAGGCCGGTCAGCTCGGCGTGCACCACCTCGGCGCCGTCGAGCCGGCGGAAGCGGTCGAAGCCGATCCGGTAGTCGCGTGCCCAGTCCACCGGCCGGGCCAGCCGCAGGCCGAGCTCCTGGCCGCTGACCAGGCCGGGCTTGCTGGAGACGCCGACGACGTCGACGTCGGCCCGGGCCAGGTGGATCGCGGTCAGCAGGCCGCTGTCGCCGAGACCCGCGACGACGACGCGGGGCCGGGTCACGACCGGCGCGGCGGGCGCGGGACGAGCCGGGGCACCCGGTCGATGACGTCCTGGTACGTCGGCCGCCGCTCCAGGCTGCGCTTCTCCATCATCGGGATGCTGGCGCCCTGGAACATCGCCGTCATCGCGACGCCGCCGACGACGAGCCACCACCAGTCCTCGGGCGCTCCGGCGATGCCGAACAGCGCGAGCGACCACCAGAACGCGACCTCGCCGAAGTAGTTCGGGTGCCGCGACCACGACCACAGCCCCTGCTCCATGGCCTGGCCGGGCTGGCGCACCTTGATGAAGGCCCGCATCTGCGCATCGGCGACGTACTGCAGGACGGGGGCGCCGATGCCCACCACCGTCGCCACCACGTCGAGCCAGCCGAGCGGCTCGCCGGGCCGGGCCAGCACGGCGTACGCCGGGACCAGGCCGAGGAACACGATGAGGGTCGGCACCAGGTGGATCGCGACGAAGTCGGCGACGATGCCGAAGCGGCCGGCGTTCTCGCGCAGCGGGGCGTAGCGGAAGTCCTCGTGATGCAGGCCGGGCCAGTCGTGCAGCCAGTTGCCGGTGAGCCGCACCGCCCAGACGAGCACCACCACGAGGAGCAGCACCGAGCGTCCGTCGTCGATGCCGGCGAGGTCGCGCGCCGCGAGGAACCAGAACACCACCAGGAACGGCGGCAGCACGCTCCAGTAGGGGTCGTAGCAGCTGGAGTTCCCCAGGGTGCGGCTGCCGACGAACACGACGACGGTCGCGACCAGGTCGGCGACCAGCCCGTCGAGCCAGAGGTGGTCGGTGTCGGGGCCCACGAGGAGGTAGGCCGTGGCGGCACCGAACGCGATCAGGTACACCAGGCCGACCCGGGCCAGCGACGCGGTCTTGCTCATCCCGGGAGCGTACTGGAACGTGTTCTACTTTGCGGACCTTCTCGGCTACTCGTCCGCGAACACCACCGTGTGCCCGGGAGCCGGGTCACCCTGCGTGTTCAGCGGCGCGTCGGCGATCGCCTCCCGCGCCTGCTCCCGTGCCTCCACGGTCCGTGCGTCGATGAGCAGTCGCTGGGACGTGGTCCCGGAGTCCGGCTCCGCGGTGAGCCCCGCCTCGCTCAGCGCGGTGAGGACGGCCACCGGGTCCTGGCCCGGCGGCACGTCGTAGGCGAGCACGTCGCCCGTGCCCCGGCGCTCGACGAGCACGTCCGCGCGCTCCTGACGGCCGCGGAGCCAGGGCGCGAACACCAGCACGCCGGCGAGCGCGAGCACCCCGACCACCACGACGATGACCAACCACGGCAGACCTGCGCCACCCATGGCGCCTCCCGTCCTCGGCACCGGCGGCGGGTCCACCGGCCTTGTCGCCGGGCGGTACCCGTCCGCCGGTGCCGCCATCCGGGTCAGCGACCCGAGCAGGACACCGTGCCGGTGCGCAACGCGTGGCCGCCGTCGTTGCCGTCGTCGGCCCAGACCACCGGCTTGCGGTCGCTCACGCACTCGCTCTGCGGCGCGATCGCGAAGCCCTCGTCGTTGTAGTCGGGCAGGCCGCTCGGGCGGTCGTGGACGGCCTTCGCGGTGAAGCTGCCGCCCGTGGTGATCCCGAAGGTCGCCGCCTTGCCCGAGCAGGTGTCGTCGCAGACGGCCCACAGGGTCGCCAGCGCGGGCTCCCACTCCAGGTCCATCACGCCCGCCAGGCCGCTGGCGAACGAGGTCACCCGGGTGAACCCTCCGGCCTCGTTCAGCACGTAGCCGTGCACCGCGCCGCCCGTCTCGATGCCGACCAGGAAGATCCCCCCGAAGTGCGCCGGATAGCCCGCCGGGTCGTACGCCGTGCCCGCGCCCGTGCGGAAGCCGGCCGCCGTCAGGGCCGCGTCCGGCACGAAGGTGAGCGCCTCGATGCCGCCGTTCGACGACACCGACGGCAGGTCCGCGGTGAGGTTCCACTCGCGAGTGGCGGTCAGGCTCGTGGTGGACCCGCTGACGTCGTACCGCAGGACCGAGAGGCGGCTGGTGCTGCTCGAGCCGTCCCGCTCGCTGCCGACGAACACGCCGGCGGACGCGCCCGCGTCGGTCAGCGCCACGGCCTCCGCGTCCGGGGCGCCGCTGCCGCCCGGGAACCTCACGCTCTTGCCGCTGGTCCAGCCCGAGGTGGTGTCGGGCTTCCAGCCGCCCGAGCCGTTCGGCACCAGGCGCCACAGCCGCCCGCTGTTCTGCGCCGCCCACAGCGTGCCGCTGCCCTGGAAGGCCAGGCCGCTCAGGTCGCTGCCGAGGACGTTGGCGCCGTCCGCCGTCACGACCGTGCTCCCACCCGGCCACGCCTGGGTGGGCACCGGGCACCGGTTGGCCGCGCCCTTGGTCGCCGCGCTCGTGGTGGCGAAGGCGCCGGTGCCGTTCGGGCACCGACCCCACGTGGTGCTCGCGTGCGCGCTCCAGCTCGTCGCGTCGACGACCGTGCCGGAGGCAGTCAGCAGCCTCGCCTCGTCCGCCGCGCCGAGCCCGAAGCCCGGCTCCACGGTCACCACCCGGTAGCCGCCCGGTTGCAGCACGGTGCCGCTCGGGATCCGGACCGGGCTGTGCGAGGAGTCGTCGTCGACGATCCCCCAGCCGGAGACGTCCACGGCCGCCGTACCGGTGTTGAGGATCTCGACCCAGTCCCCGGCGCTGTCGCCGTTGGACTCGACCTCGTTGATGTGGACGTCGCTCGTCGCGGCGCCCGCCGGCTGCGTCAGCAGCGGCAGGCCGAGGGCGACGGTCAGGACAGGCAGGGCGGTCAGCGCCGCGAGGCGCGCCCGAGAGTGCAAGGACATGCGCCGGAGCGTCGTGGCTGCGGGCGAACGGCAGGTGACGGGCGGGTCGGAGACTGGTTGGCCAGACGGTGACCGGGCGGCGTCAGCCGTGCCGATACCCGATCCGGCAACGGTTCACCGGAACCGGTCACCTCGCGCCGGCGGCCGTGTGAGACTGCGGCTCGCCAACGTGGACCAGCACAGGGAGAACCCGACCGATGAACCGCCGACGTACGGTGATGGCACGCGCGAGCGTCGCCCTCGCCGCGACCGCCGCCCTCCTCCTCGTGCCGGGCACGGTGCCGTCCACCCACGCGGCTGCCACCGTGGCCAGTGCGGCGGCCAAGGCTCCGCGCTGCACCATCGTCGGCACCCCGCGCAGCGATCGCCTCGTCGGCACCAAGGGCAGCGACGTCATCTGCGGGCGCGGCGGCACGGACGTCATCGTCGGCGGTGGCGGCAACGACATCATCTACGGCGGCCCGGGCAACGACCGGATCTACGGCGGCGCGGGCAACGACCGGCTCTACGGCCAGGGCGGCGGCGACACCGTCGAGGGCGAGGCCGGCGCCGACGTCCTGCTTGGCGGACCGGGCAACGACGACCTCACCGGTGGCGCGCAGACCGACCAGGTCGACGGTGGTGGCGGCACCAACTGGTGCACGCTCGGCGGCGGCGACCGCGGCGCGCGCTGCGTCTACGACCGCAGGCCGGGCGCTGCCGACAGGCTGTCCGTGGCCGCGCGCAGCGTCGACGTGACGCTTGCCGATCGTCGCGTCACGGTGCAGGTCCACATCACCGACGACACCGGCGTCACCGACGTGCTGGTCAACCCCAGCAGCGACACGCCCTGGTTCGCCGGCACCAACCTCCGGCTGGTCAGCGGCGACGTCCGCAACGGTTGGTGGGCGGGCACGCTCACCCTGCACCGGTGGTCCCAGCCCGGCACGTTCGTGCCGACGGTGCGGATCGCCGACCGGGTCGGACGCGAGAGCAGGACGCCGTTCCCCGGCGCGGGCATCGCGGTGCTCGACCGGACCCCCGACCTCGAGCAGCCCGAAGTGACCCTGCTGTCGCCCGAGCCCACGACGACGTACGACGTGCGCACGGGGTCGGCGAAGGTCACCGTGCGCGCACGGATCACCGACCTGCTCTCCGGCGTCGACACGGTGTCGATGTCGATCTGGGCACCGCGCCACAACGGCATGGTGACGTCCGGCTACGGCGACGGCATCCGGCTCACGTCCGGCAACCGCAACGACGGGACCTGGACCGGCACGGTCTTCATCCCGCCCGGCGAGGTCGGCGGCGACTGGAGCGTCAACATCGCCGTCGACGACCGCGCCCGGCGCGGCGCGCGCAGCTGGGCCTACTACTGGGGCCCCGGCGAGTACGTCGGCCGGATCGACTCCGCGGTCGACCACCCCTTCCCCTCCGGCATGGGCTCCTTCCGGGTGATCGGGCGGGCGCGCACCGACAGCAGCGCGCCCACCATCGGTGACGTCAGCCTCACCCCGAGCTCCGTCGACACCCTGCCGGGCCCGGCGCAGGTGCAGCTCAGCCTCCGCGCCGCGGACGTCGGTCTCGGCGTCGACGGCATCCGTGCGGAGCTGGTGCCGGCCCAGGAGGACGACAACTCACCGGCAGCCGTCGGCATCAACCCGGACCTGTCCAGCGGCACCGTCAACGACGGGACCTGGACCGGGACGCTCACCTTGCCGCAGGGCCTGCCGCCCGGCGCCTACTACCTCCGGGTCTACGTGTGGGACCGCGAGCAGAACGCCGCGATGTACCTCTCCTCGGGCCACCCCGAGGCGGCGTCGTGGACCAACGTGCTGCCGGGCAGCCCGATGGTCACCGTCGTCGACACGACCCCGTAGGCGAGGCCGCCGGACGATCCGGGTGCGTCAGCGCTCGCCGAAGACCCCGTCGAGCGCACGCACCCGGTGGTCCGCGGCCCGCCCGCGCTCCCACCAGGAGACGAAGGCCGGCGAGCGGCGCGCGCACGTCGCGAGCACCTCGCTCGCCACCGCGCAGATCCGGTCCGCCAGCGCCACCTCGACCCTGTCGCGCTGCCAGGCGGCGACCACGCGGTAGCGGATCGGGTCGCCGGCCAGGGCCTTCACGACGATGCCCGGCTGCTCCGCCGCGGTCGGCAGCACCAGCTCGACGGCCCGGCCGTCCGCGACCAGCGCCCGGCCGCGCCCGTTGGCGAAGTGGTAGCGCACCTGGGGGTCGAAGCCGGCCTTCGAGGTCGCGACGCGCAGCTCGGCGAGCGAGCCGTCCTCGGCGCCCGCCGGGCTGATCCAGGTGTCCCGGGCGAGCTGCTCCAGGGCCACCTCGGGCTCCCCTGCCAGCGGGTGCGTGGCCGGCAGGGCGACGAACACGGGCAGCGTCGCCAGCAGCACGCGGTTGCTCACCTCCGGCGGCAGCTGGTACTCCGCGTCGTCGGAGATGACGACCACCGAGAAGTCGTGGTGGCCGTGGGCGAGGCCCTGGGCGAGCTCGGCCGTCGAGTTCGCGACGGTGTAGACCACCTCGTTGTCCGGCAGCGCGTCGTCGAGACGGCGCACCAGCTCGGCCGCGAAGTCCGTCTGGGAGATGCCGGCCCGCAGCACCGTGCCGCGCAGGGCGCCGGTGAGGTCCACCTCGAGGTGGTCGAACTCGGCGAGCGCGACCTTCGCGCGTCGTACCAGCTGAGCGCCGATCGGCGTCGGTACGACGCCCGCGTGGTCGCGCACGAACAGCTGCGTGTCGACCTGGCGCTCCAGCCGCTGGAGCAACGCGGTGAGCGCCGGCTGGCTCATCCCCAGCTCGACGGCGGCCCGGGACAGGCTGCCCGCCGCGTCGATGGCACAGATCGCCCGCAGGTGCCGGACCTCCAGAGCCATGCGGCGAGGGTAGTCGAGCCCGCGACCGCACGCCGGTCATAACCGTGGTCGATACCGCTTTGGGATGAGCCAGGGCACTGTGACGGCGGCCACACTTCCGGGCACGGGGCCGCGGCCCCGCCACTCGCAGACACGGAGGAGTCCCACCCATGAAGCTGTTCTCGCGAACGCCCCGGCGCGCCGCCCGGCGCCACCTGGCCGCCGCCACGCTGGCCGGCCTGGCCGGCAGCGTGCTGCTCTCGACCACCGGCCTCGCCACCGCGCCGGCCGCCAAGGCCGCCGACCCCACCTGCCTCACCGGCACGCTGAAGTACACCTTCGCCAGCGCCGAGGCCAAGACCACGGTGACCCAGCCGGCACGCGGGCTCACCTGGGAGCTGTGGGGCGCGACCGGCTCCGGCTCGGTCGCCAAGCTCAGCACGGGCACGACCTCGAGCACCGGCGCCTACAACGCGTGCTCGGCGAGCGCGAGCCTCGGCTCGGCGTACGTCCGCTTCGTCGCCGGGCGCACCGGTGCGTGGAAGGTGGTCAACAAGGAGTCCAACGGCACGACCTACACCGCGCAGACGGCGACCCAGACGAACGTGAGCGGCAGCAAGGCGCTCGGCACCACGACGGTCACCGACTCCCGCGCCGGAGCCTTCAAGATCGCCGACGTGGTGAGCGACTTCTACGCCGTGCGGGACAGCGGGACCGCCTGCTGGACGCGGTTGCAGTCCAGCGGCTGCGAGCAGCTGACCTACGTCTGGACGAGCACCCGCACCAACGGCGGCTACTTCGACCTCGACGGCACCAACTTCGTGATCCTCGCCAAGGACGACGCCAAGTCGGCGCACATCATCGTGCACGAGGCCGGTCACTGGTTCCAGTGGGCGCTCTACAGCGGGTGGTTCCCGCCGTCCGACTGCCCCTCGACCCACTACGTCGACAAGGCCAGCGCGGTCTCCTGCGCGTGGACCGAGGGCCTCGCCAACGCGGTGGCCGGCTGGGTGCTCGGCGACAAGCGCTACGTCCGCGCCGACGGCAGCGTGGTCCCGTACGTGCCGGCCGGCGGCGGCTACTACAGCGGCGGCGACAAGACCGAGGGCAACGTCGCCGCGGCGTTGATCGACCTGTGGCGGCTGGACGGCCCGAACGGGACCTGGGGGGTGAACCTGGACCTCACGATCAAGTACGGCAGCGACCACTTCAAGGAGTACTTCCTGACCAACCGGCCCCGCGCCAGCCTGCCGGTCGACGGCGCCGCCCGCGACATCATCGAGTCGCACGGCATCTTCTACTGACGCACCCCTACCGGGCCACGCCCTCCTCCTGCTCGGTCTGCCGGTCGAGCAGGAGGAGGGCGTGCTCACCGTCGGCCCCCTCCGCCCGCAGCCCCGCACGGAAGTCCTCGAGCTTGTCCCGCCCCGCCGGGAACGGCGGCAGCAGCGGCACGTCGGCGTCCACGACCGCCTCGATCACGAACGGCCGGTCGGCGGCCAGGGCCTGCGCCCAGGCGGCATCGAGGTCCTCGGGGCGGTCCACACGGACGCTGCCGAGGCCGAGCAGCTCGGCGTAGCCGGCGTAGGGGAAGTCGGGCAGGGACTGGCTGGCGTCGAAGCGCGGCTCGGTCTCCATCTCCCGCTGCTCCCAGCTCACCTCTGCCAGGTCGCGGTTGTGCAGCACGAGCAACGCGAAGCGGGGATCCGCCCAGTCCGGCCACATCCGGGCGAGCGTCACCAGCTCGTTGATGCCCACCATCTGCATCGCGCCGTCGCCGGACAGGGCGACCACCGGACGGTCGGGACAGGCCAGCTTGGCGGCGATCCCGTAGGGCACGCTCGACCCCATCGTGGCCAGGGTGGACGACAGGTGCGCGGGGACACCCGGCGGGAGCGCGAGGTGCCGGGCGTACCAGTAGGTCACCGAGCCGACGTCCACCGCGACCAGCGCGTCCGCCGGCAGGTGCGGGTTGAGCGACCGTACGGCGAGCTCGGGGTTGACCGGGTCGGCGGGCAGGTCGGCCCGGTCGGCGGCGAGCTGCCGCGACCGTCGTACGGCGGCCTCGACCTCGCTGCGCCACGGCGAGCCGGACGAGCGGTCGGGCAGGAGCGGCAGCAGCGCGGCCAGCGTCTCCGCCGCGTCGCCGGTCAGCCCGACCTCGACCGGGTAGCGGTTGCCGAGGTGCCGCCCGTCGATGTCGACCTGCACCGCGCGCGCCTGACCGGGCGCGGGGTAGTACTCGCTCCACGGGTCGTTGCTGCCGACCACCAGCAAGGTGTCGCACCGGCCCATCAGCCAGCCGGACGCGTGCGTGCCGAGGTGGCCCATCACCCCGCAGCTCGTCGGCAGCGACTCGTCCCACCAGGGCTTGCCGAGCAGGCTCGTCGTGACGCCGGCACCGAGCCGCTCTGCCACCGCGCGCACCTCGTCCCCGGCCTCGCGGCAGCCCTGGCCGACGAGCAGCGCGACCCGCTCCCCCGACGCCAGCACGTCGGCGGCGGCGCGCAGGTCCTCCTCCCGCGGCACGACCCGGGGCCGGCGCCACTCGACGGCGGTCGGCATGACGCCGTGCTCGTGCGCGGGCCCGTCCGGCGCCGGCAGCTGCTGCACGTCGTGCGGCACGATCACCACGCAGGGCGAGCGGGTCGACAGCGCCGTGCGGAACGCCCGGTCGACGACCATCGCGGCCTGGTCAGGGGTCTGCACGGTCTGCACGAACTGCGCCGCGACGTCCTTGAACAGGGTCTGCAGGTCGATCTCCTGCTGGTACTCCGAGCCCAGCACGCTGCGCTGCTGCTGACCGACGATCGCCACCACCGGCGTGTGGTCGAGCTTCGCGTCGTACAGGCCGCCCAGGAGGTGGACGGCGCCCGGTCCCTGCGTGCTCGTGACGACGCCGACCTCACCGGTGTACTTCGCGTGCGCGACCGCCATCAGCGCGGCGTTCTCCTCGTGCCGCGCCTGCACGAACACCGGGTCGCCGGCGCGGCGCAACGCGCCCATGAACGGGTTGATGCCGTCGCCGGAGTAGCCGAACAGGCGCGGCACGCCCCACGCCCGCAGGCGGTCCACCAGCAGGTCGGCGACCAGCGGCTCGTCCGCCACCGCGATCAGCCGGGCCGGACGGTGCCGTGCTCGGCGTCGTACGTCTCGCCGGTGAGCTTGGTCTTGGCGAGACTGATCAGCGAGGCGACCTTGCCGCCCGGCGTGTCCCAGTACTCCCCCTGCTCGACGTCGACGCGCAGCAGCACGGCGTTCGGGTCCTCGGGGCCCTCCGGCATCCACGCCTCGGCGAAGGTGGTCCAGAGCTCCTCCAGCTTGGCCTGGTCCTCCACGACGGCCGCCCGGCCCCGCAGCGCCACCCACGCGTCGCGCGCGGAGAAGGTCAGAGCGACAGTCGGCTCGCTCTGCAGCGCGCGGACGTGCGCCGTGTCGCGGGCCGTGATGAACCACAGCTCGGCGCTCGGCTCGACCTCCTGGCGCGCCATCGGCACGCTGCGCGGGCCGTCCGGCCCGAAGGTCGTGAGCATGCCGATCGGCATGTCCTGCATCAGCTCGATGAGCTTGTCCTGCTCCGCGTCGGCGGTCATGGGGCTCCCTCGTCGTCGGTCGGTGTCGACCCTCGGGGTACCCCTGCGCCCGGTGCTCAGCCGGGCGGCGCGCTCACTCCCACTCGATGGTGCCCGGCGGCTTGCTCGTGATGTCGACGGCGACCCGGTTGACCTCGGCCACCTCGTTGGTGATCCGGGTCGAGATCCGCTCCAGCACGTCGTAGGGCAGGCGGGCCCAGTCGGCGGTCATCGCGTCCTCGGAGGTCACCGGTCGCAGGACGACGGGGTGGCCGTAGGTGCGGCCGTCGCCCTGGACGCCGACGGAGCGGACGTCGGCGAGGAGCACGACGGGGAACTGCCAGATGTCGCGGTCGAGGCCCGCGGCGGTCAGCTCGGCGCGGGCGATGGCGTCGGCGGCACGGAGGATGTCGAGGCGCTCGCGGGTGACCTCGCCGATGATCCGGATGCCGAGGCCGGGGCCGGGGAACGGGTGGCGCCAGACGATCTCAGGCGGCAGCCCGAGCTGCTCGCCGACGAGGCGGACCTCGTCCTTGAAGAGCGTGCGCAGCGGCTCGACGAGCTCGAACTCGAGGTCCTCCGGCAGGCCGCCGACGTTGTGGTGGGACTTGATGTTGGAGGTGCCCGCTCCCCCGCCGGACTCGACCACGTCGGGGTAGAGCGTGCCCTGGACGAGGAAGCCCACCTTGGTGCCCTCGGGGGCGTCCTTGACGATGTCGAGCTCGGCAGCCTCGAACGTCCGGATGAACTCGCGGCCGATGATCTTGCGCTTGGTCTCCGGGTCGGTGACCCCGGCGAGGGCGTCGAGGAACTGCTTCTCGGCGTCGACGACGACCAGCTTGGCGCCGGTGGAGGCGACGAAGTCCCGCTCGATCTGCTCGGTCTCGCCCTGGCGCATGAGGCCGTGGTCGACGTAGACGCAGGTGAGGCGGTCACCGATGGCCTTCTGCACGATCGCGGCCGCGACGGCGGAGTCGACGCCGCCGGACAGCCCGCAGATGGCACGGCCGTCGGGGCCGATCTGCTCACGGATCCGCTCGATCTGCTCCTCGGCGATGTTGCCGATGGTCCAGGTCTGGCGGCACCCGGCGATGTCCCACAGGAAGTGCTCGAGCACCTTCTGGCCGTGCTCGGAGTGCAGCACCTCGGGGTGCCACTGGACCCCGGCGAAGCCCCGGTCGACGTTCTCGAAGGCGGCGACGGGGGTGACCTGGGTGGAGGCGAGCACCTCGAAGCCGGCGGGGGCGGCGGTGACGGAGTCGCCGTGCGACATCCATACCTTGTGCTCGGTGGGGATGCCGCCGAGCAGGGTGCCGGCCTGGCCGACGTGGACCTGGGTGCGGCCGTACTCGCGGGCGCCGGTCGCCGACACCGTGCCGCCGAGGCCCTGGGCCATCAGCTGGAAGCCGTAGCACATGCCGAACACCGGGGTGCCGGCGTCGAAGAGGGCCGGGTCGATGCCGGGGGCGCCGTCGGCGTAGACCGAAGACGGACCGCCGGAGAGGATGATCGCCTTCGGGCCGCGAGCCACCATGTCGGCGATCGGCATCGTGTGCGGGACGATCTCGGAGTAGACCCGCGCCTCACGGACCCGGCGCGCGATGAGCTGCGCGTACTGCGCCCCGAAGTCCACCACCAGGACCAGGTCGTGCTCGGCGGGGGTCTCCTGGGGCACCGTCATGGGCGCATCGTATCGAGGGCGATCGGGCGGGCCGAACCGGCGGCTCGTCCGGGATCCGGCTGTTTCAGGTGAGCCCTCACCAATTTGTCGGTAGCGTGCTCGCCCGTGACGTGCCTTCCCGGGACCGGCGGTCCCGATCTCGGTCTGCTCCTGCTCGGTCTCGGCCTGCTCCTGCTCGGCGTCCTCCTGGTCGTGCGGTCGCGGATGGCGCGCGCGGCCGGGGCGGGCCTGCTCGTGCTGAGCCTGCTGACCGCGAGCGCGCTGAGCCCGACCGACGCTCAGGCCGCCGAGCCCTGCCCGCCCGGCCACTCGGGGAGCACCGGGCCCGGCACCGGCGGCGGCTCGACCGACCCCGGCGACGGCACGGGCAACGGCGAGCCCGCCACGACCCGGTACGACGTCACCTACTCCGCCGCGCTCGGCGGGACCCTGGACGGCCCCACCAGCCAGCGCGTGCGGCGTGGCGGGGACGCGGAGCCGGTGACCGCCGTGCCGGACGCGACGCACCGGTTCGCCGGCTGGAGCGACGGCGTCACCACCGCGCGCCGCCACGACACCGACGTCCGCTCCGACATCACCGCGCGGGCGACGTTCGCGCTGCGCACCTACACGCTGACCTACGCCGCCGGCCCCGGCGGCACCGTCGGCGGGACCTCGCCGCAGACCGTCGAGCACGGCACCGACGGCACCGCGGTGACCGCGATCCCCGCCGCGGGCTTCCACTTCGTGCGCTGGAGCGACGGCAGCACCGCCAACCCCCGCACCGACACCGACGTGACCGCCGACCTGAGCGTGAGCGCCCAGTTCACCGCCGTGACCTACGCCGTGACCTACGCCGCCGGGCCGGGCGGCTCGGTCACCGGCGACCTCACCCAGACCGTGGCCCACGGCGCGGACGCGACACCGGTGACCGCCGTACCGGACGCGGGGCGGCACTTCGTGCAGTGGAGCGACGGCAGCACCGCCAACCCGCGCACCGATGGCGCGGTCGTCGCGGACATCTCGGTGACCGCGCAGTTCGCCATCACCACCCATCGCCTCCAGTACGCCGCCGGGACCGGCGGCTCGCTCACCGGCGACGACGACCAGACCGTCGACCACGGCACCGACGGGACGCCCGTCACCGCCGTGCCCGACACCGGCTACGACTTCCTGCGCTGGAGCGACGGCAGCACCACCAACCCCCGCACCGACACGAACGTCACCGCCGACCTCTCGATCGCCGCGGTCTTCGCGCTCCACGAGTACGCCGTGACCTACGCCGCGGGACCGGGCGGCTCGGTCAGCGGGCCGGTCGCGCAGACCGTCGAGCACGGCACCGACGCGGACACCGTGACGGCGGTCCCGGACACCGGCTACCGCTTCGTGCGCTGGAGCGACGGCAGCACCACCAACCCCCGCACCGACACGAACGTCACCGCCGACCTCGCCGTCACCGCCGAGTTCGCGGTCCTCGAGCACACCCTGACCTACGCCGCCGGCGCGCACGGCAGCCTCGGTGGCACCACGCCGCAGACCGTGCAGCACGGCAGCGACGGCACCGCGGTCACCGCCATCCCCGCCACCGGCTACCACTTCGTGCAGTGGAGCGACGGCAGCACCACCAACCCCCGCACCGACACGAACGTCACCGCCGACATCTCGGTGACCGCGCAGTTCGCGATCACCACCTACCGTCTCCGGTACGTCGCCGGAGCCCACGGGAGCATCGCGGGCGACGACGACCAGACCGTCGACCACGGCACCGACGGCACCGCGGTGACCGCGGTGCCGGACACGGGCTACTTCTTCGTGCGCTGGAGCGACGGCAGCACGGCCAACCCGCGCACCGACACCAGCGTCGTCGCCGACCTCAGCGTCACCGCGGTGTTCGACGACGCGGTGGCACTGCCCCTGCACGACAGCCTGCGTGGCGAGCTGACCGGCAGCGCACCGGGCACCCTCGCGCTGCGCAACCCGGACACCACCGAGGCGGAGTACCTCCTCGTCCCCACCAACGACGGCGCCCAGCAGACCAAGGTCCAGGTGGCGATCAGCGGCAACGCTCCGCTCACCGGTGCCGACCCGGCCGGCGCGGTCAGCGCCCCCGACCCCCACGCCAGCGACCGGCGGGCCGCGGTCGCGCTCGCCCAGGGCCTGCGCGGCGGCGTGGGTGCCGGGACGCCGATCAGCCCAGCCGCGCAGCTGCCGGCGGGCGTCGTACCGGCGGTCGGGGACGCGCTGCGCCTGAACGGCAGCCTGGCGAACACCTGCGCCACCGGTGTCGGCGTGGACGCGACCGTGCGCCGCGTCGGGCCGCACGTCGTGATCGCAAGCGACGACCTCAACCCGATCGGCGGCTTCGACGCCGTGCAGTACGACGACCTGCTCGACGCCCTCGAGACCGTGGTCACCGCGATCACCGGGTCGCTGGGCGCCACCTCCGACATCGACGGCAACGGCCGCGTCGTGGTGCTGCTGACCCGCCAGGTCAACGAGCTCAGCCCGCCGGCGAGCGCCGCGGCCGACTTCGCGCTCTCCCGGCCGCGGGACCTGCTCAGCCAGGTCGAGTGCCCGACGAGCAACGTCGGGGAGGTCTTCTACGCGATGGCGCCGGACCCGACCGGCGTCGTCAACAGCAACGTCCGGACCCAGTCGGTGGTGCTCGGCACCGTCCCGCGCGAGGTCGGCCACGAGCTCGGCCACCAGATCACCGACGCCGCGCGGCTGGCCGCCGGAAGCCCGCTCGACGGCACCTGGCTGGGCGAGGCGATCGCCGACATCGCGACCGACGCGGTCTACTACGCCACGTCGTTCGGGCTCACGCCGCTGCAGAACATCGTCGTCGGCAACATCACCACCGGCCCGAACGCCTCGCGCCGGGTCGCGGCGTTCAACACCTACATCAACCAGAACTTCGGCCGGTACCGCCCGTGGCTGCAGGAGTCGACCCGCAACCCGGTCTTCGCCGCCACCCCGTCGACGGCCAGCCGGGGCGCTGCCTGGGCGTTCCTGAACTACGCCGCCGACCGCACCTCCGGTGGCTCGCTGACCGCGCGAGAGGCCTTCCTGCGCTCGCTCGTCACCGGCACCCAGACGGGGACTCCCGCCCTCGCTGCCGCCCTGGGCACGGACCCGGACAGCTGGCTGGAGGCATGGGCGGTTGCGGCGTACACCGACGACCAGGCGGACGCGGGCGCCCTGGGCACGAGCGGCCCGTTCGCGGCGCTCTCGTGGAGCTTCCGCTCGCTCTTCACCGCGCTCAACGGGTCGTACCAGCTCAGCGTCGCAGCCCTCGACACCGGCGGCACGATGACCAGCGACTACGCCGCGCGCGGCGGGTCGCGGCACATCCGCTTCCTGGTCGCGGCCGGCCAGACGGCGACGCTGAGCCTCACCTCGCTCGACGTGGCGAGTCCGAGCGTGGCCTATCGGGTGGTGCGGCTGCGCTGACCTGGCGCCGCACCCACCAGGACTCGACGGCGACGTAGCCGGCGCCCCCGAGGAGGAGCAGGCCCAACGAGCCGACCAACCAGGCGGTGCTCGCCGTGACCTCCAGGTACGCCGGCCGGACCTGCACCCACGCCACGAGCACCCCGAACATCGGCACCCAGTACCACAGCCCCAGCACCGTCACCAGCAGCGCGGCGACACCGACGAAGCCGAGCACGACGGTCGCCGCGCGCACCGTCCACCCGGCCGCGACCAGGGCGATCGGCACCGGCAGGGTCACCAGCACCACGGCCAGCAGGCGCAGGGTGAACAGCCGCGCCGGCGACCAGGCCACCACCCTGCTCAGCTCCGGCCAGCGGTCGACCATCGGGTAGCCCAGTGCCGTCGCGGTGAGCACCGGCAGGGCGTTGAGCACGGTGGTCCGGTTCTCGATGATCGGCAGCTCGACGGAGACGTCACCGGCGATCGTCGCGACCGCGGCCAGGGCCAGGGCGACGGCCAGGCCGCCACCGAGGCCCCAGGCGCGGGCCACCGCGAGCGCTCGGCTAGCCGACACCGTCGGGCATCCGGATCGCGGCGTAGTCGCAGGCCGAGAGCCGGGCGTAGGTCTGACGCACCCAGTCCGCCTGGACGGCCGGGTCGCCGGCCAGCCACCGGGCGTCGCTGTCGTCGGGGTCCGGGGCCACCTCGCCGAGCCGGACCTGGATCCAGCGGGCGATCAGGTGACGCTCCTCGAAGGGCAACGGCTCCGGGCTGTCGGCGAAGTCCGCCGCGCAGACCGCGGGGCTGAGCAGGCTCTGCAACGCCGAGCGGTCGCTGACGCGGGTGCGGGACTCCTCCTCGGCCCACAAGAACACCGACCCGTCGCCCGAGCCGACCTCCGCCGCCTGGGAGAACCGGTGCGGGAGCCGCACCCCGATGTCGAGCAGGGGCCGCGCCAGCCGCTCGGTCCGGGCCCGGAGGTCGGCGAGCGGGCGCGGGATCTCCCGGTAGACGCAGACCTCGGGAGCGTCCCCGGCACAGGTCACCGCGGGCGTGGCCACCCGGCCGTAGTGGCCGTCGCTGTGGTCGGGTGTCTCGGCCCAGCCCACCCCGAGCAGCACCACGGCCACGGCGCCGACCGCCACCCGGCTCGGGCTCGCGAACGCCTGCCGCCGCTGCGCCAGGGCGAGCACGCACCAGGCCAGGCCGACGGCGAGCAGACCCCGCCCGAAGGCCGGCACCGGCCGGAAGACCGCGCCCGCCAGCGAGCCGGCACCCCCGGTGGTGAAGAGCGCCGGCAGCGGCCCCACCACGGTCCACAGGAAGAGCAGGAACACCAGCACGGCGGCCGCGGGCGCCGCCCACGGCCGACCGCTCGTCCAGCCGATGGCCGCACCGATCGCGGTCTGGCAGCCGAGGACCAGCCAGGCCGGCACCACGATCCACACGTACTGCGGGTAGGCCGGCACGCCGGCCAGGCTCGCCAGCGTCGTGGTCGTCAGGGTCAGCGCCAGGACCGCCGCGCAGCCGAGCGCCCACACGGCGGCGAACGGCTGCAGCCAGCGCAGGGCGTCGTGGCGGCTCTGCAGCAGCACCTCGTGCATCGCCGAGGAGCGCAGCCGGGCGTAGGCCAGGCAGGCGCAGCCCGCCGCCACCGGCCCCACCAGCGCCGTGCTGCCCGCGCCCCAGTCGAGGGCCTGCTTCCACGAGCCGATCCACTCGGTGCGCCCGAGCGCGTAGGCCGCGGCCGCACCGAGCAGCGCCACGACCTGCAGGCCGAGGACCCGGTCGCCGCCCAGCCAGGTGCGCCAGCGGCTCATGCCCGGGCCCGCGCGATCGTCGTCAAGAAGGCCTGCTCGGCGGAGTGCTGGGGACCACCGCGCTCGTCGACGAAGGCCGCCGTGGCGCCGACGTGCAGCAGGCGCCCCTGCTCCAGCACCGCGACCTTGTCCGACATCAGCACGACGTCCTCCATCACGTGGCTGCTCAGCAGGGTGACCGCCCGCGTGCCGAGGTCCGCGAGGATCGCCCGCAGTCCGGCCCGCTGCTCCGGGTCCAGGCCCGTGGTCGGCTCGTCCAGCAGCAGCACCTCGGGCTCGGTCACCAGGGCGACGGCGAGGGCGAGCCGCCGCTGCATCCCGCCGGACAGCTCGCGCACCCGGTGCCGCGCCCGACCGGCCAGGCCGACCCGCTCGAGGATCGCCGGGTTCCGCGCCCGCGCCACCCGAGCGGGTACGTCGCGCACCCAGCTCGCGTAGCCGAGCGCGTCGGCCACCCTCAGCTCGCCGGGCAGGTCCAGCTGCTGGGGCATGTAGCCGATCCGGCCCACCACCGCGCGACGGCGCCGACCATAGAGGTCGACGCCGTCGACGATGACCCGACCCCCGGCGGGTCGACGGCACCCGGCCAGGGTGCGGAGCAGGGTGGACTTCCCTGCCCCGTTGACCCCGACCAGGCCACACACCCCGTCCTCGACGCCGAAGGAGTCGATGTCCACGACGGGGCTCGCGCCGCGCCCGTAGGCGCAGCGCAAGTCACTGACCGCGATGCTCACCTCAGATGACGAAGGTGAAGTACGGCTTGCGGCTGCACGGGTCGGGGCTGAGGTACTGGTCCTCGCACGTCTTCACGTGCACCCGGCCCTGACTGGCCTTGCGGGAGGAGTAGTCGTTGGCGTCGTACTGGTCGACCCAGGAGTTGGTCGTGTTGCGCGAGCTCTGGTCCTTGCCGAGCTCGATGCCCCACTGCTCGCCGTTGGGCGTGGCCTCCTTGTAGGAGTAGGTGGTCTCGGTGTAGGCGCCGCGGTTGTAGCCGTGCGGGTCGCGGTAGAAGGTGTGGTTCTTCAGCATCCCGTCCTTGTTGTAGGCGGTGCCGTAGGCCTTGGCCCGGATGGTGCCGTCCTCGCTCGCCGTGAGCGGCGAGGAGGCGGAGTACCAGTTCGTGGCGTAGGCGGCGGGCGCCGCGGCCAGGAACAGGAGCGCGACCAGCGCCGAGACGAGCGCGGTCGCGACCGAACGAGTCGATGCAAGCATTGAGGAATCCCCCCGAGAAGAAGCCGGCGGATCTCACCGGCGGCCCCATACTCGTGTGGCAATCTTCGTATGTCAAGGCCTGTCGGGCGACCGGGGGAAAACGCACCAGGACCCGGCCGGGGAGGGAGGGTGGCCGGGTCCTGATTGTCCACGCAGCTGATGGACAGTGCCTGGACCGAGCCCGGGCTTCGGGAGGGAGCGTGATTCCCGGGCTCGTGAGTTCAACGAGGCCGCCAACAGCGGGTTACGCCGCGGCGGAACAACTTCTGCGCAAAAAGCTCCGCGCTCAGCTGACGCCGACGATGGGCAGCCGCAGCGCCGCCGGGGCGTCCGCGGGGACCACCGGCGCCTTGGGCGCGACCGGCTCGATCCGGGCGTAGGCCTGGCCCAGGCGCGGGCGCGCGTCCTCCTCGCCCTTGTTCGGCCAGTAGGCCATCGCCCGCTCCGCCTGCGCGGTGATCGTCAGCGACGGGTTCACACCCAGGTTGGCCGAGATCGCCGAGCCGTCGACGATGTGCAGCCCGGGGTGGCCGTACATCCGCTGGTAGCCGTCGACCACGCCGGTCTGCGGGCTGTCACCGATCGTGCAGCCGCCGATGAAGTGCGCCGTCAGCGGCCGGTTGAACGGCTCGCCGATGGTGCCTCCGGCGGTGCCACCGCCCATCGCGGCCGCCATCCGTCGTACGGCGTCGTTGGCGGCGGGGATCCAGGTCGGGTTCGGCTCGCCGTGGCCCTGCTTCGACGACAGGGTCCACTTCCCGGCGACCTTCTTCGGGAAGGTGGTGATCGAGTTGTCCACCGACTGCATGACCAGGGCGATGACCACGCGCTCGGACCAGTGCTTGACGTCGTAGAGGTCGCGGACGCGCCGGCGCTCCTTCCACAGCTCCTTGAGCCACACCTTCCAGCGTGGCTCGTCGCCGTCGCCGTCGGTGAGCACGGTCTGCATGAGCGACATCGCGTTGCTGCCCTTGCCGTAGCGCACCGGCTCGATGTGGGTGTGCTCGTCGGGATGCCACGAGGAGGTGATCGCCACGCCGTCGGTGTAGTCGACGTCCGCGCCCTGCGGGGCGATCGCGCCCAGGATCGACTCGGAGTTGGTGCGGGTCAGGTGGCCCAGCCGGTCGGAGACGTGGGGCAGGTCGCCCTCCGCCTTGAGCCGGTGCAGCAGCTTCTGCGTGCCCAGCGCGGCGGCGGAGAAGACCACCTGCTCGGCGGTGAACGTCTTGGTGGCGCTGCGCCGCGAGAGCTTCGCCTTCGTCCACCGGGTGTCGACGCGGTAGCCCCCGCCGGCCAGCGGCCGGACCCGGGTCACCGTGGTGAGCGGGTGCACCTCGGCGCCGTTCTGCTCGGCGAGGTAGAGGTAGTTCTTGACCAGGGTGTTCTTGGCGTTGTGCCGGCATCCGGTCATGCACTCGCCGCAGTCACGACAGGTGTTGCGGGTCGGGCCGGCGCCACCGAAGTAGGGGTCCTCCACGGACGTGCCGGCCTCCTGGCCGGGGCCGCCGTAGAAGACGCCGACCGGCGTGGCGTGGAAGCTGTCGCCGACACCCATCTCGTCGGCGACCTTCTTCATCACCTCGTCGGACGGCGTCATCCGGGGGTACTCGATCACACCGAGCATCCGCTTGGCCTGGTCGTAGTAGGGCGCCAGCTCCGCCTTCCAGTCGGTGATGTGCGCCCACGACGGGTCCTTGTAGAACGGCTCGAGCGGCTCGTAGAGCGTGTTCGCGTAGACCAGCGAGCCGCCGCCCACGCCGGCGCCGGCGAGGATCAGGCAGTCCTTGACCATGTCGATGCGCTGGATGCCGTAGCACCCGGCGGCCGGGGCGTAGAGGTACTTCTTCAGGTCCCAGGAGTTGTCGGCGAAGTCGCTGTCCTCGAAGCGCGCACCTGCCTCCAGGACGCCGACCTTGTAGCCCTTCTCGGTCAGGCGCAGCGCGGTGACGGAGCCGCCGAAGCCGGAGCCGACGACCAGGACGTCGTAGTCGAAGTCGCTCATTGCCTCACGCCCGTCCCAGCTTGTCCATGATCCGCACGGAGGCGGTCATCACCTTCGCGTAGGTCTCGTCGGACATCCCCAGCATCGGCCCGAAGCGGAGCAGCCGTTGGGTCGCGACGGACTGCGTCTCGGTGTAGCGGTGGATGCCCTCGGAGCCCTGGCGCCGGCCCATGCCGGACTCCCGCATGCCGCCCATCGGGGCGTCGATGCTGGCGAAGGTCGCACCGAAGGCCTCGTTGACGTTGACCGTGCCGCACTTGACCTGGCGCGCGATGGCCCGGCCGCGTGCGGTGTCGCGGGTGTAGACCGAGCCGTTGAGGCCGTACTCGCCGTCGTTGGCGCGGGCGATCGCGTCGGCCTCGTCGTGGAAGCGGTAGATCGAGATGACCGGGCCGAAGGTCTCGTTGCCGAAGCAGGTCATCTCCGGGGTGACGCCCTCGAGGATGGTCGGCTCGTAGTAGTAGGGCGCGAGGTCGGGCCGCGCCCGGCCGCCGGCGAGCACCCGGGCGCCCTTGGCGACCGCGTCGTCGACGTGGGCGGAGACGGTCTCGAGCTGGTCGGCGGAGATGAGCGTGCCCATGTCGGCGTCCCAGTCCATGGTCGCGCCGAGGCTCATCGCCTTGGTGCGGGCCACGAAGCGCTCCACGAAGCGGTCGTAGACCGCGTCGGCGACGAACATCCGCTCGGTCGAGACGCACAGCTGGCCGGCGTTGGAGAAGCACGCCCGGACCGCGCCCTCGGCGGCGCGCTCGATGTCGGCGTCGCGCAGCACCAGGATCGGGTTCTTGCCGCCGAGCTCCAGCGAGCAGCCGATCAGCCGCTCGGCCGCCTGCTTCGCGATGATCTTGCCGGTGGCGGTGGAGCCGGTGAAGCAGATGTAGTCGGCGCGCTGGATGATCGGCGTGCCGAGCACGCGGCCGGGGCCGGCGACGACCTGCCACAGATCACGCGGGAAGCCGGCCTCCTCGAGCAGCTGGGCGCCGAGCAGGGCCGACAGCATGGTCTGCGCGTCGGGCTTGGTCACCACGGCGTTGCCGGCGAGCAGGGCCGGGAGGCCGTCGCACAGCGCCATCGTGAACGGGTAGTTCCACGGCGAGATGATGCCGACGACGCCCTTGGGCACGCGGTTGACCTCGACCCGGGTCAGACCCGGCACGACGCCCGGGCGGCGCTCGGTGTCGAGGTGCTGGTGCGCCGTACGGGCGTAGTAGCGCGCGGTGAGGGCGATGTGCAGCGGCTCGTCGAAGGCGTGCTTGCGGGCCTTGCCGGACTCGAGCTGGATCAGGTCCATGATCTCGGCCTGGCGGTCGAGCACGATGTCGTGCAGGCGGTGGAGGATCCGCGCCCGCTCGTCGATCGAGACCCGCGCCCACGCGGCCTGGGCGACCCGCGCGCGGCGGAACGCCTCGGCGACGTCCTCCTCGCTCGACTGCGGGATGTTGGCGACCGGCGCGCCGTTGACCGGCGAGAACACCTGGGTGCTCTGCCCAGTCGTGGCCAGGATCCGCTCGGTCAGCCGGGCGACGTGCTCCGGCTCGAGGGCGTACGACGCCCGGGGGTCGTGCTCGGGGTCGTGCGGGCCCTCCACCACGGGTCCCTCGGAGGCGCCGGAACCGGAGATCGCTTCGCTCATGACACTGAGCGTAGGTGACCGCCGTCACCGAATCTACCGATCGGTAGCAGATGTGCTGCTTTACACATGCCTTTCTCGTGTCAAGGGCCCGTCCGCGGAGTGACCCGCGGGTCACTTCGGCCCTCAGGCTGGCGGCGCGGACAGGTAGACGGACTTCAGCTCGGTGTACTGCGCCAGCCCCTCCGGGCCGAACTCCCGCCCGGTCCCGGACGCCTTGAAGCCGCCGAACGGCGCGGCGAAGTCCATCGTGTAGGTGTTGATCCCGTAGGTCCCGGTGCGCACGCCCCGCGCGACCTCCAGGCCGGCCTCGGGGTCGGCGGTCCACACGGTGCCGGCGAGGCCGTACTCGGAGTCGTTCGCGATCCGCACGGCGTCGGCCACGTCGTCGTACGGGATCACGGAGAGGACGGGCCCGAAGATCTCCTCCTGGGCGATCCGCATCCGGTTGTCGACGCCGGCGAAGACGGTCGGCCGCACGTACCAGCCGGTCTCCAGGCCCTCCGGGCGGCCGTCGCCGCCGGTGAGCAGGCGGGCGCCCTCGTCCTGCCCGACCCGGATGTACGACGCCACCCGCTCCTGCTGCCGGCGCGCCACCATCGGGCCGATCTCCGTGGCCGGGTCGAGCGGGTCGCCGACCTTCATCGCGCCGATCGCGGCGGCCAGCGCGTCCGCGAAGGCGTCGTGCCGCTCCCGGGAGACCAGCACCCGGGTCTGCGCGACGCAGGCCTGGCCGGAGTTCATCACGCCGAGGAACTTCAGGCCCTCGATCGCGGTCGCCTCGTCAGCGTCGTCGAGGATGATCGCGGCGGACTTGCCGCCGAGCTCCAGCGAGACCCGTTTGAGCTGCTCCCCGCAGATCGCGCCGATCGTGCGGCCCGCGGCGGTGGAGCCGGTGAAGGCGACCTTGTCGACGCCGGGGTGGCGGACCAGGTGCTCGCCGGTCTCCCGCCCGCCGGCGACGATCGACACGACGCCCTCCGGGACGCCGGCCTCGACCAGCAGCTCGGCGAGCAGGTAGCAGTCGAGCGGGCTCTCCGGAGCCGGCTTCACCACGACCGTGCAGCCGGTCAGCAGCGCCGGCACCAGCTTGGACAGGACGGTGAACTGCGGGACGTTCCACGGCGGGATCGCGGCGACGACCCCCACCGGCTCGTGCCGTACGACGACGTCCGCCCCGAGCGCGCCCGGCCGGGTGGACTCCCAGGGGAACTCCCGGGCGATGGCCAGGAAGGCCTCGATCTGCATCCACGGCGCGGGCGCCTGGGCGAGGTTGCTGAACGAGATGGGCGAGCCCATCTCGGTGGAGATGATCGTCGCCATCTCCTCCAGCCGCGCGGCGTAGAGGCCGGAGAGGTTCTGCACCACCTCGATCCGCTCGGCGGGGCTCATCCGCGGCCACGGGCCCTCGTCGAAGGCCTTCCGCGCCGCCGCGACGGCGGCGTCGATGTCGGCGGGCGTGCCCTCGGGGACCCGCGCGACCACCTCCTCGGAGTGCGGCGAGACCACCTCCAGCACGGCGTCGGTGGCGGGCCTCGCCCAGGTGCCGCCGATGAAGAGGGCGTCGCGGTCGAGGGTCATGAGTTCTCCTTCGCAAGGTCGAACCAGTCGGCGAAGCCGCTGGGGTCGTGGCGGCCGAGGGCGCCGTGCTCGAACAGGCCCCACCCCTCCGCACCGTCCGGTACGCCGGCGCCGGGCCCGTGCACGGTCGCGCGGCCGACGTGGTCGATCACGCCGAACATCACCCGTCCGGCGACGGCCGGGTCGTCGAGGTCGTAGGTCAGCCGCTCGGTGAAGCCGGCGCCCTTCCACATCCCGTGGGTCCAGTCGGAGTCGCCGCCGTAGCCGCCGCCGACGTGAATCGGCACGGCCAGCCTGGACTCCACCTCCAGCACCAGCTCCTCGCCGGCGGGGGTGGTGCACACGATCGTGGCGCCGGTGGGCACGCGGGTGCCGGGTGTGTAGCGGATCGTGACCCGCGGCCAGCCGAGCTGCTCGACCCGGCCGTCGCGCCACACCCGCGTGCAGTCGTTGAGCGTGCGGAAGCCGTCCGGCGTCTCCTGGATGATCAGCACGACGCAGAACTCCTCGAAGCGCATCGGCACGTAGAGCCACCACATGCCCTCGAACGCCGGGTCGGCGGGCTTGCCCGCCGGCGCCGCCTCCCCGACCGGGCGGATGCCCCACGACCGGTCCCGCGACCCGACCCAGCGGTCCGGGGTGACCGCGAGGTCGGTGCCGTCGACGCTGATCGTGCCCTCCCAGGTGCCGACCTGGGCGAAGCGCTGCGCGTCGAGCGTCGTCCCGCTGCCCTGGCGCATCACGTGCGGCAGCTCCTGGACGACGTCGAAGGAGCCCTCCCAGGACAGGTCGAGCGCGATCCCCTCGGTCTCCTCCAGCACCACCCGCAGCCGGCGCAACGGCTCGGTCACCTCGATCCGGTAGGCCCCCACCTGCTGCGCCATCCGGTCCGCCCCACGCGGGTCGGCGGCGTCGCCCAGGTGCACGGCCGTCTGCTCGTCGCCGCGGCGGAGCAGGACGAAGGCGTCCTTGGTGCCGAGGTTCGAGTAGAAGCCGAGCCCGGTGATCAGGAAGAGGTCACCGGTGCGGTCGTGGGCGTTGAGGTAGCACCGGTCGTAGAAGTTGCGGTCGCTGCTGCCGGCCCAGGCGACGGGGCGCGGCAGCTGGTGGATCGGGAACTCGTCGAGGGGCCCCAGGCCGATGTACTCGTCGTGCAGGCTCATGCGCCCACCTCGTGGAGGAGACGCTCGAAGAGCGGGCGGTGGTGGAAGACCGAATCCGGGTCCTCGGGCACCTCGATCTCGCCGAAGTGGATCTGCCGGGCGCTGGTGCGCAGGAAGACGCACCCCCAGTTGACGGCGGCGTGCACGAGGTACCAGGTCAGGTCGCCCGGGGTGACCCCGCTGACCTCGGCGTACGTCGACACGACGTCCTCGGGCGTCAGGAAGTCCGGCATCCCCGGCAGCCCCAGCATGGTGGCGATCTCCTGGAAGACCTGGTGGGCGAACACCATCCAGGCGATGTCGAGCTCGCGCGGGCCGAGGGTCGCCATCTCCCAGTCCAGGACGGCGACCGGAGCGAAGTCGCGGTACATCATGTTGCCGATCCGGGCATCGCCCCAGACCAGCACCGGCTCGCCCTCGTCGGCGGGCAGGTTGGCCTCCAACCAGGCCAGTCCGCGCTCGACGAGCGGCGAGCGCGGGCTCGCCTGCGTGGTGGTGGTCGCGTAGTCGTACCAGTGGCGCGTCTTGGCGAGGTTGCGGGCGAGCGCCGTGTCCCCGAGGTGGCCGGTCACGCCCGGGTCGAGGAAGCCGAAGGTGCTCTCCGCGTCGGGGATCGCGTGCAGCTTCGCCAGCACCTCGACGCTGGTGCGCTGGAGCCGCGCCTGCTGCTCGGGCGAGGCGTCGAAGAGCCAGTTGTCGCCGAACGGGTAGGGCAGCACGTCCGGGGGCACCGCACCGTCGAGGCGCTCCATCAGGAAGAACGGCGTGCCGAGCACCTCCCCCGTCGGCTCGTTCAGACCGACCGGCGGCACCGGGACGCCGGCGAGCCGGCCGGCGAGGCGCATCGCGTCGTACTGGTCGGTGAGGCGGTACTCGGGGAAGACCGGCAGGTCGCTCGCCGCGGGGGCCACGCGGGCGACGTACTCCCGGGTGGTGCGGGCGCCGTCCTCGGTGCTGGTGACCGCGAGGAGCACGGTCTCGCTCGACATGCCGTTGGTCTGGATGCCCTCGTGCACGGCGACCACCGGTTGGGCGCCCTCGGGCAGCAGCCGGGTCAGCCAGCGGGTGAGCCGCGCACGCATGTCCTCGGCGTCGCGGCTGGACCGCTGCAGGGTCATGTCGGCGGGTGGGGGCTGCTGGGTCACGGCGTCCTCCTGGGGCTCCAGCCTGTTAGAACGTGTTCTAACTTGTCAACGGAGCGTTACGGTACCCTCGGTATCGAAAGAGGGGAAGAGGCATGGCGAACCCGCGCGGGACCGGCCGGCCGCGCGACCCGCGGATCGAGGCCGACGCGCACGCCGCGGTCCGCGCGCTGCTCGTCGAGGGCGGGTACGCCGCCGTGACCGGGGCCGCCGTCGCCGCCCGGGCCGGGACGACGAAGGCCGCCCTCTACCGCCGCTGGCCCGCGCTCCCCCACCTCGTCCACGAGGCCGTCTTCCCCGGCGAGCTCGCGCTCGACCTCAGCCTCGGCGCGGACCTGCCCACCGATCTCGCCGGTGTCGTGCGAGGCGCCCGCGACGCCCTCTGCACGCCGGTCGCCGCCGCCGCGCTGCCCGGCCTGCTCGCCGAGATCGGCACCTTCCCCGACCTGCACGCCGCGATGCTGCAACGCTTCGCCGGCGTCTTCACCGCCCTCGACGACCGGCTCCGGGTCGCCGTCGCGGCCGGCGAGGCGCACCCCGAGGCCCGCGCGGACGACCTGCTCCGGCTGGTCATCGGCGCCGTGATCGCGGGACTGCTGCTCACCCCGGGCGCGCTCGACGACGGCTGGGTGGACCGGCTCACCGGGACACTGGTGCGAAGCCTGCGGTCCTGATCTGTTCAGTTTTTGTTTGTGTTCAACCATTCTGAACGTATCCATGAACTGAACGGACGACCATGAGCCGTATCGACGTCGCCAGCGACGCACTCGCCCGCCTCGGGATCGACCTCGCCGTCGAGAAGGGGGCACCGCCGACCGCGCGCTTCGGCGAGCTGGTCGCGACCCTGACCCGCGGCCGCTCCTCCGCGCAGTACGTCCTCGCGCTCGGGACCGACCTCCGCCTCGACGACATCTCCCGGGCCGGCCGCTCGCAGCACCTCCCCGTGCTGGCGGCGAGCACCCTCGTCCGCCCCAGGACCGCCGACGGGCTCCGCAGAGCCGGGATCCAGTACGTCGACGAGGCGGGCAACGCCTGGCTGGAGTTCGGCGATGTCTTGATCGACATCCGGGGACGGCGGCTGCCGAAGGAGCGCCAGCAGCCGACCACCGGCCACCGGGGGAACCTGTTCAGCGCCGGTCGGTCGCAGGTGATCATGGCCCTCCTGGCCTGGCCCGAGCTGTGGTCGGCTCCCACCCGCGAGGTGTCCGTCGCCGCCGGGGTGTCCACGGGGTTGGCCCACGACGCGCGCCACCTTCTCGCCGGTGCGGGCTTCGGCCCGAGCGCGCCCTCCGCACGCCTCGACGAGCTGCTGGAGCACTGGACAGCCGCCTTCCCCACCGGCTTGGCGCAGCGGCTGTCACTGGCCAGCTTCACCGGAGACCCGACCGTGGTGCACACCCTGGACCACGCGACACCCCTCTTCCTCAGCGGCGAGCGGGCGGCCGAGGATCTCGTGGAGGCCACGACCCTGACGGTGTACGTCGAGGACCTGGACCACCGCCTGCCGATCAAGAACCGATGGCGCTCCGACGGGCCGGCCAACATCTTCGTGCGCCACAAGTTCTGGCAGTCACCACCCGGGGACCGGCCCGAGACCGGTGTCCGGACGGCTCCGTGGCCGCTGGTCTACGCCGACCTGTGCTCGACCGGCGATCCCCGGCTCCACGCCGTCGCGGAGGAGTGGAAGCGGCGCCATGCTGGACCTGCCTGAACCGGGCGATCCGCGGCTGGACGTCCTCACACCGCGGTCGTGGCCGATGCCGTCGAGGTCGCGCCTCGGCTGGGCGCCGACCGGCTGATGGTCGTCGGCGCGCACGCCCGCGAGATCCTCCACCGGTCCCTGGGCCACACCCTTCCCACCCGCGCGACCCGCGACGTCGACCTGGCGGTCGCGCTCTCCACCTGGGACGACTACCGCGCACTGAGCGACGCCTTCCCAGCATCGGGACGAACGGCATCTGCCACCGCATCGGCGAGGTGCCGGTCGACCTCCTCGCCTTCGGCGAGGTCGAGGACCCGGAGGGCACGGTCACTCCACCTGCGAGGGGCGAGGAACCGAGCGTCTGGGCCTTCTCCGAGATCGACGCCACCTCGCTCTCGCTCTCGCTCTCCCTCGGCACCGGCCTGTCGGTCCGGATCCCGACGGTGGCCGGATATGCGGCGGCGAAGCTCGGGGCGTGGCTCGACCGATCGGCGTACGGCGAGCTCAAGGATGCTCGCGACCTCGCCCTGGTGCTCCACTGGTACGCCGAGTCCGAGCCCGTCCAGGACCGGCTCTACCAATCCGAGGAGGGGCACGCGATCCTCGAACGGACGGAGCTCGACGTGCGGAATGCGGCCGCGCACCTCCTCGGCCGCGACATCGCGACCACCATCGGCCGACGCCGACTCCACGAGCTGCTTCAGCGGTGGTCCGCCTCCGACCAGAGGCTGATCGCCCAGCTCACCGTCGAGGACAAGCAGACCTGGTCGCCCCAACGGCGCGCCGCCATCCTCGCTGCACTGACCGCCGGACTCACCGCAGCCTGGCTCCTGCTCCGGCCTCAGAGCCGCGCCACCCGATCGGTGGCGGCGAGCGTGGACGGCCGGTGGGAGACGACCAGGACGGTGCCTTCGTAGGACCGCAGCAGGGCCTCGACCCGGGCCGCCGCCTCGGCGTCGAGGTCGGCGGTGGGCTCGTCGACGACGAGCACCCGCGGGCGGCGGAGCAGGGCGCGGACCAGCCGCAGCCGGGCCCGCTGGCCACCCGAGAGCCGTACGCCGGACTCCCCCAGCGTGTCGTCCGGGCCGATCACCCCGGCGAGGCCGACCGCGTCGAGCAGGCGGTCGAGGTCGGCGGGCGCGGCGTCCGTGCCGGCGAGCAGGCCCTCGGCGAGGGTGCCCGCGAACAGGGCCGCGTCCTGCTCGACCACCGCCACGGCGGCGCGGAGGTCGGCGTCGGCGATCCGGTCGAGCGGGACGTCGCTGCCAGCAGCGGTCAGTGCGACGACGCCGGAGCCGGGGTCCCAGAGCCGGCCGGCGAGGGCGACCACGGTGGACTTGCCGGCACCGGAGGGACCGGTCAGCCCGACGTGCTCGCCGGGGGCGAGGACGAGGTCGAACCCGTCGAGGACCGGACGGGCGTCGTACCGGAAGGTGGTGGCGCGGAAGGCCAGTCCCAGCGGCCCCTCGGGGAGCACCAGCGGCGCGGAGACCGGCGCGACCACCGGCGGGCGGAGCAGCTCGGCGCGCACCCGCTCGGCGCTCGCGACGAGCGGCTGGAGCTGGGCCAGGGTGGCGGCGGCATCGGCCGCGGGGGCGAGCGTGACGAGGGCGAGGACGACGAGCGCCGCCGCATCGGCAGGAGGTACGTCGCCCAGCGCGACCACCACCAGCACGGCGGCCGCCGCGAGCACCGTCACCGCCTCCCGGAGCCCGGTCAGCAGTCGGGTCAGCACCTCCACCCGGCCGGCGGCCCGGGCCGCCGCGGCGCCGCGCGCGGCGACCTCGTCGCGGACCCGGCCGCCCAGGCCGTAGCCGAGCACCTCGCGCAGCCCGCCGAGCACGTCGACCACCCGTGCCGAGAGGTCGGCCGCCAGGGTGGTCGACTCGGCACCGCGCGATCGCAACCGGGCCCGGCCCAGGCGGGAGGTCGCGGCCACCACCGCCAGCGCGAGCAGCACGACGCCGGCCAACGCGGGCTCGACCAGGGCGAGCAGGGTGACGCCGAGCAGCGCGTTGACGACGGCCGCGACGAGCTGGGCGACGGTGTGGGCGTAGAAGAACTCCAGCCGCTCGGTGTCGGTGAGCGCGGTCGCGGCGGCGTGCCCGGTGTTCTCGCGACGGCGGGTGGGCAGCGCGACGGCGTACCGGTCGAAGAGGGCGGTCCGCAGCCGGGCCAGCACCCGGAAGGCGAGCGCGTGCGAGAGGTCCATCTCCGCCCAGGTCAGCAGTGCGCGGAGCAGCACCAGCACGCCGAGCAGCAGCCATACCGCCGGGCCGGGCGTGCTGCCGTCGACCACCGCGTGCCCCACGACGTACGCCGACCCGACGGCCAGCCCGCCCAGGGTGACCAGGCTCAGCGTCACCACCAGCACGGTCGCCGCGATCGCCCGCCGCTCGTGCCGCAGCTCCGCGCCCAGCGCGCCCAGGGCGCTCATCGCGTGGCCTCGACGGCCGGCAGCAGCCGGCCCTCGCGCAGCTCCAGCACGCGGTCCACCCCGTCGAGGGACTCCTCTCGGTGGGCGACGACCAGCACGATCCGGTCCCGGGCGAGGCGGGACAGGGTGGCGGTCACGGTGGCGGCGGAGGCGGCGTCGAGCGCGCTGGTGGGCTCGTCGGCGAGCACGATCGGCCGGTCCGCGACGAGGGCCCGGGCGAGCGCCAGGCGCTGGCGCTGGCCTCCGGAGACGTTGGCGCCGCCCGCAGCGACCGGGGTGGCGAGCCCGTCCGGCATGGCCCGCACCTCCTCGAGGATGCCGGCGTCGGCGCACGCCCGCAGCACCTCGGCGTCGCTCGCACCGGGCCGCCCGGCGGCGATGTTGTCGCGCACCGATCCCTCGAAGAGGAGCGGCCGCTGGGTGACCACCGCGACGTCCGCGCCGCGCACCGGACGCCCGTCGCAGTGCACCCGCCCGCGGTCCGGCACGAGGTGGCCCAGGACCAGGTCGAGCAGGGTGCTCTTGCCCGCGCCGCTCGGCCCGGCGAGCGCGGTGACGGTCCCGCTCTCGAACCGGGCGTCGACGCCGTCGAGCACGCGCGTCCCGCCCGGGTAGGCGAAGGACACCTCCTCCAGGACGAGCGCGGCGGGCCGGGGCCCCGGCGCGGCAGAGGCACCGGAGCGCGGCGCCGCCGCGTCGACGCCCAACGCGCGCAGGCCGGCCGTGGCCGACGTACCGAGGTAGCCCGCGTGCCAGGCCCGCGACAGCTCCCGCACCGGCCGGAAGGCCTCGCCGGCGAGCAGCAGGACGAGGTACGTCGAGGTGGGGGTCCCGGCGTCGAGGACCGCCACGACGACCGCGGCCAGGCTGCCGCCCTGGACCGCGAGGTCGATCAGCGCGGTGTCGAGCAGCGAGACTCGCATGACCCGCACCGTGGCCCGGTGCAGCGCGGCGGTGCGCGCGGCGACGCGGGCCCGCATCGCGTCCACCGCGCCGAGCACGCGCAGCGTGGTCATCCCGCGCAGCGCCTCCAGCAGGTCGGAGCCGAGGGCCTCGTAGGTGTCCCAGTGGTCGAGCGAGCGGCGGGCCATCAGCCGCTTCCAGCCGAGCGGGCCGAGGACCGCGGCGAGCACGGCGAGCCCGGTGAGCAGCCCGGCGAGCGGGTGCACCGCGACGAGCAGCAGCACGACGAGGGGCGAGAGCACGAGGACCTGCGCCAGGGCGGGCAGGTAGCGGGTGACGTAGGCGTCGACGCCGTCCACGCCCTCGACCAGCGTGGCACGCAGGGCACCGTCGCGGCGGGCCGGGTCGTGCAGGGCGGCCGGCACCAGGGCACCGGCGAGGGCGCGGTCGCGCAGCCCGACCCGGACGGCGACGCCCAGCCGGGCGGCGGCCCGCGCCTGGACCACGGTCAGCAGCCAGCGCGCCGCGACCAGGGCGGCCACGACGAGCGCGGACGTCACGGCCCCGCGACGCTCACCGGCGACGACCGCCGCGAGGGCGTGCGCGAGGAACCACGCCTGGGGCAGGTACGACGCGCCGACCGCCACCTGCAGCCCGGTCGTCACCAGCCAGGCCCGCCGGTGCCGCCGGGCGACGGCGAGCAGGGTCCGGTCGAGCATCATGCGACGTCCTCCAGCATCGCCAGGGCGTGCAGCAGCGGGGGTCCTCCGGCGCGCAGCACGAAGCCCGAGACCGGCCGCACACCGAGACCGGCGGCGCTCGCGGCGTAGCACTCGCGCGCGGCCTCCCGGTGGGCCCGCCAGAGCGCGGCGTAGTCGGTGAGGGCCGGTCGTGCCCAGCACCGGACCCGCGTCGCGCCGCGCACCCACGCCTGACCGCTCTGGTCGGCCGGCTCCCTCGCCTCCGGGCAGCCGGCACCGGCCGCGAAGCGCGCCAGGGCCGGGCTCCGCCGCGCCCCGAGAGCGGCGCGGCGGAGCGGATCGACGGCCCAGCCCCCGGGCAGGTCCACCCGGGCGAGGGCCAGCTCCGGGACCAGGCCCTGGCCCAGCCACCAGTCGGTGGCGCCGGCCCGTGCGACCCCCAGCGCCTCGCGCACGACGACCAGGTCGGTGCTCCCCACCTCCGCACCCGGTACGACGAAGCGCACCGCCTCCACGGCGTACGCCGCGTCCGCGACCCACAACGGCCAGGCGCGGTGGCGGTAGCGCCCGAAGCTCCGGCCGGGCTGCACGCTCACGACCAGCGCCACCGAGGACCCGGCCGGCACCGGGCCCGGGCGGCGCAGGAGTCCGGTGGCGCCGAGGGCGTAGCGGCCCGGCGGCAGCGCGCTGTCGGTGCCGGCCGGGACCAGCACGTGCCACTGGACCGGGTACGCCGCGCCCGCGGAGGGCACCGCCCGGCAGGGCACGGCGGTCGTCGTGCCGTCCGCACGGAGGTGGTGCCCGCGCGCACCCCACAGGTCGGCGAGGAGCACCGCCTCGGCGCTGCGACCGAGGACCGGGAGCGCACCGGCGCGGGTCCAGGTGTTCGTGGGTGGGCCGGGCGGCAGCGGCGGGCCCGGCGGCTCGGGGGCGAAGGCGCGGGCGAGGAGGGACGGGTCGGGCACGGGACCTCCTACATGTGCGGCGGCGGGCAGAGCGCCAGCGGGTCGGTGGGATCGGCGAGCGGCCAGCCGCGGCGGCGGGCGGCCTCGTCGAGGCGCGGCATGCCGAGGTAGCGGAAGGCGGCCGGGGCGTTCGGCACCAGGCCGGTGACGAAGGTGCGCACGACCCGGAGCGAGGTCTGCGCGACGTCGCGCGTGGTGAGGTCGCGGGTGACCACGCGGTGCCCGTCGGCGTCGAGCGTGCGGCGTACGGCGTCCAGGTCGGTGGGCTCCACCTCGTCGAGCGCCACCACCGAGGCCGGTGCGGTGAAGCGCTCCGCGAGCCGGTGGGTGCGCGGGTCCAGCCAGACCTGGACGTGGGCGCCGAGGTCACGCACGTGCGCGAAGGCGGGGCCGGCGGCGTCGAGGTAGGTGCGGTCGGCCCGGTGCTCCAGCATCAGCCCCTCGGCCATCAGCCGGGCGGCGACGGCCTGGAAGACCCACCCGTCGGCCTCGACGCAGCCGAGGGTGTAGATCCAGGTGTGCACCGCCTCCAGCACCGCCTTGCGCGCGGCCCGGGCCGGGTCGGTCGAGGCGGAGAACCCGGCGGCGTGGACGCCGGTCTCGCGGTCCCGGACCAGCGCGGCCATCGCGGGCGCCAGCTCGCTCGGCATCCGGACCAGGTGCACGTCGAGGGGCGCGCCGGCGAGGTCGTCGAGCAGGCCGGGCACGGACGCCAGGTCGATCCCGGTCGCCGGGCCCCCGTGGTGCCACCAGACCTCCAGCGCGTCGCGCTCGACGACCTCCAGCAGGCCACGGTCGTGAGCGTCCGCGGCGCCCTGCCCGGTCGCGATCCCGGCGTAGTTGAGGTGGTGCACCCGCGGCAGGTGGCGGAAGCGGCGCTGCCGCCAGTTGAGCCCGACCAGCGAGTGCGGCAGCCACAGGTCGCGCGGCGCGCCGTCGTAGGGGCGCTCGGTGCAGCGCGACCACAGCGTCGGGGTGTCCTCGCCCAGCGCGACGTACGGGAAGCCGTCGCGCGCGAGCTGCCCGGCGTTCCACCGCGGCAGCTCGTCGAGACCGATCACCGGCAGCCCGGCGGAACGCAGGTCGGCCCGGGTGCCGACTCGGTGGTCGTCCGGGTCGAGGTCGCCCGGCACGAAGTTGCCGCAGTAGCGCTCCACGCCCTCGGCGATCGCCGCGATCCGGGCGCCCGCCGGGTCGCCGAAGGTGGTGCCGAGCGAGACCCGGTCGGCGGGCCAGTCGCCGAGCCAGCGGGCGTCGGCGACCTCGGCGGTGAGCGAGGTGTAGCGGTGCGGGGCGCGCTCGGGGCGCAGCACCTCGCGCACCCGGCGGATCACGCCGGTCACCGGGTCGACGAGGTCCTCGGCGTCGAGGGTCGTGGTGGGGGTGGTCATGCGGGTGCCTCCGTGCGGTCGCGGAGCCAGGCCAGCATCCGCGGGCCGGGCGAGGAGTCGGTGCCGATGCCGAGGTCGTGCCCCCACGGGCCGCTCAGCAGGTCGGCCCCGGTGGCGGCGGCCAGGGCGCGGGCGTGGTCGTCGAACGGGTCGGTGTCGCCGGTGACGACGAGGAGCGGGAGCCCGGCGTAGCGGCCGAGATCGACCGGCTCGGCCGCCCAGAGCCGCGCCCACGCGGCCCGGCGTTCCTCCGGCCAGCCCAGGAAGTCCGGCACCGCGAGCGGGCCGTCCTGCTCGGCGACGGCCGTCGCCGCGGCCAGCCGCCGCGGCGGCAGCGCGGGCTCGTCGGTGCGGGCGAAGCCGTGGATCGTCCACCACCCGATCCGGTCCCGGTGCCGGGGTACACCGGCCCGCGACCACGCGGTCTCGTGCAGCCCGAGCGCGGGCACCGCGGCGAGCACCCCCGAGACGAGGTGCGGCACCGTGCGTGCCGCCTCGAGCGCGGCGTGGGCCTCGTACGACGCCCCGTAGAGCAGGTAGGGGCCGGGGATCCCTGCGGAGGCGAGGTCGCGCAGGGTGGCCGCGCCGTCCTCGGCCTCGTGCCGGTAGGGCACCCAGGAGCCGGCCGCGCGGTGGCGCCCGCGCACGTCCTGGACCAGGCAGTCGAGACCCCGCGCGGCGAGCGAGCGAGCCAGGTCGTGGTGGCACCGGGCGTCGTAGGGGGTGCGGACCAGGACCAGGCCGCGCCGCTCGCCCTGGGCCGCGAACAGGTCGCCGTGCCTCACGGCTGCTCCCGCGGGGCGGGCTCGTCGAAGCCCAGCACGACGTGGCCGTGGGCCCGCAGGTCGGGCTCGAGGATCCACAGCGTGCGCCGGTGCGTGGCGAGCGCGGGCGCGTCGGCGGCCCAGTCGGTGAGCACGGTCAGGCAGCGGGCGGCGACGACCGCGCGGAGCGGGGCGCGCAACGGCCGGGTGCGCACGGGAGCGGCCAACCAGGTGGCCAGCTCGGGGGCAGCGGGCGCGGCAGCGAGCCGCCGGCGGCGTACCTGGTCGGGGGTGGCCTCGGTGCCGTCGAGCACCAGCGGGAGAAGGTGGAACTGCTCGCCCTCGCGGTGGCCGCGGAGCACCGGGGTCGCCGAGTGCGGCCGCCGGTCGGGGGCTCCGGGCGCGTCGCGGACGTCGAGGACCAGGTCGGCGCCGTCGGCGCAGACCTCGGCGCCGCTGCGACGCAGCTCGTCGGCGAGCAGCCGGCTCAGCCGGTCCCGGCCGGGGACGGCGATCCGGCGGCGCCCGACGGGCCAGCGGGTCGCGGCGGCGGCGCGCTCGCGCTCGGCCACCACGTCACCGACCCGGTCGAGGTAGCGGCGCAGCGCGCGGCCGCGTCCGGCGGGGACCTGGTGCAGCCGGAGGAAACGGCCGTCCGGCGCACGCAGGGCGGGCGGCTCGCCGAGCAGCACGTACCCGCCGCGGCGCAGGGGACGGGGTTCGGTGGGGGTCATCGGGGGCTCCGAGATCGCTGGGCGGCGGTACGCCGGGCTGGGGGGAACCGGCCCGGCGTACCGCCTGGGTGCTCAGTCGAAGGGGTTCTCGACCAGAGCGTTGGAGTGCGAGGCCGAGAGGTGCGCGAGCTGCTCGGTCTCCTGGATGTCGCTGACGATCACGTCGTTCATGACGGGATTTCCCTTCTGTGATGGGCTTTCCGGCCCCGAGAGGCCGGCCCGCACGGTGCGGGCGGCGCCCACCCTAGACGATAATGATTCTCATTCTCTAGTAGGGTCTCCCGCCATGACCTCCTCGCTGCTGCTCGCCGACCACCGCGCCGGCTGGTGGCGGGTGCTGTCGGAGACCGGCGACCCGCTCACCGATCCGGCCCCCGCCCACCTGGCCGAGCACGCCGGCGTGCTGCGCCTGCCGAGCACCGCCCCGGGTGGTGCCCGGGCCCTCTTCGCCGACGACCTCACCGGCAGGCTCGTCGGCGTCGGTGCGCCGCTCGCGGTGCCGGTCGCGATCCCCGCCGAGCACCTCGCCGCCGACCCCGAGGGCCGGTACGTCGCCTGCAGCACCGGCCTCGGCGCGTCCTTCGAGCCGTGGAGCGACCTGCTCACCGTGGCCGACCTCGGCACCGGGACCGCGGTGCGGGTGCGGGTCCGGGTCGGCGAGCCCGGGGTGCTGGTCGTCCGCGACGTGGCGACCGGCGTACCGACCGTCGTGCTGCGCCACCGCGAGCCCGGCGAGGTCGAGGCGATCCCGGTGCCGGCCGCCCTGGCCGCGGGTCCGCACTGCCCCGCCCTCCGCGGGTCGCGGCTCGCGACCAGCGGCGACCTCGGCCATGGCGACGCCGTCGACCCGGTCACCGGCGTGGTCCACCTGGCGACCGAGGCCGGGATCGAGCGGTTCGTGGTCGACGGCGGCGCGCCCCGCCGCCTGGAGACCTGGCCGTGGCCGGCGCCGGGGCGCGCGTACTTCCTGCGCTTCGACCCCGCCACCCGCCGCGTCGTCGCCGCCCTCCGCGACGGCGCGGACCCGCACGCCTGGCACACCTGGCGCAACCACGTGGCGACCTGGGCGCCGGACGGAACGCCGCAGGTGGTCGCCGCCGGCGACGGGCTGGTGTTCCGGCCCGACGTGCACGCCGGCACCGTGGCCTGGACCGTGGTGCACCCGGACGGTGACCGGCTGGTCGTCGCCGGTGCGGACGGCACGACGGAGACCGCGCTGCCGGCGATGAGCGCGGGTCCGCGCCCCGGAGCGACGCCCTGGGACGCGGTGGACGGGCGACCCGCGCAGCGCCGCGCCCTCGCCCTCCTCGGTACGACGACCGCCGCCGTGACACGCGGCGGCGACGGCGAGCTGCACCTCGTCGGACCGAGCGGGATCACCCGCACGGTCACCGTCGACAGCCCGCTCGACGAAGGCGGTCACCTCGCGGCGCTCCCCGAGGCGGACGCCACCGAGGTCGACGGGGTCGGCCGGTGAGCCGGTCGTCGGCCGCCCTCGCCCGCGCTGAGGCGGTGAGCCGTCCTGGCCTGCCCTTCGCCGGGTTCCGGGTCTCGCGCCCGGTCGGCACCCGGCACCCGGTCGTCCTCGACGCAGCCGGGAGGGTGGTGCACGACCCGGGTGCCCGCGTCCAACGTGCCAGTGCGTCGCCGGACGGCCGCACGATCGCCCTGGAGGTCGCCGACGACGGCACGGAGCGAGCCCGGCTGGTGCTGCTGCGCGACGGCGCCGTGCTCGACGTCCCGCTCCGGCTCCGGTACGCCGCTCACCGCTGGTCCGGCGAGCACCTCCACCTGACCGACACCGACGGACGGCACTGGCGGGTCGGCGCCGACGGTGAAGCCGAGCCCGCCGCGGCGCTCGCGGCTCCGCCGGGCCGGCGGGTGCCCGGCGCGGTCCATGCGGTCGCCACCGCGGACGGCGTGCTCGCCCACGTCGTCGAGCAGGACCACTCGGTGCTGCTCGACCTCGACGCCGACCTCCGGGTCCGCGGTCGGGTCCCGGTCAGCACCGACGCCCGTGTCCGCACGGTCACCGGGCTGGCCTGGGACGCCGGCGTCGCCTGGGTGCGGGTGGAGGCTCCGGCCGAGCCGCCGGTCGTCGTACCGCTGCCGGAGGTGGGCGACCTGCCCGGACCGGCCCTCCCCAGCCGGCTGGTCCGGGCGGGCGACGTCGCCCTGGTGGTGACCGGCGAGGGCCCCCGCCTGGTGGAGGTCTACGGCGGCTTCGGGCTCGTCGAGCTCCCCGTCTACGAGCCGTCGGTGCCGGCCTGGTGCGCGCTCGGCGGGCAGCACGTCACCGCCCGGGTCCGCAGCGCACCCGGCGCCGCCAAGGCCCGCACGGTCGCCGACGCGGTCGCCGTCGTCCGCCACCTGGGCGGGCCGGTCGCGCTGGCCGGTGCCTCGCACGGCGGCCTGGTCGCGGCCTCCGCCGCGCTCGCCGAGCCCGGGCTGGTGGCCGGGGTGGCCTGCACGGCCGCGCCGCTCGACCCGTTCCGGATCGCGGAGCACCCCCTCGGCGCCGCCTGGTACGACGAGCTCGGGGACCCCGCTGACCCCGCCGTGCGGGCCGCGATGGAGGACTACGCCCCGCAACTGCGGGCCGTGCGCTGGCCCGCGCGTGCGTCGTACCCGCGCTTCCTGCTGACCACCTTCGACGAGGACACCCGGGTGTCCCCCGGTGCCACCGACCGGCTCACCGCCGTGCTGGCCGCCCGCGGCGCGCCCGTCGAGCGCGTCCGGCGCCCGGCGATGGGGCACGGCGGCAACGCCCTCGACGACGTGCACGCCTTCGCCGCCTCGGTCCTCGACTTCGCCCTCGACTGCACCTCAGACAGCACCTCAGACAGCACCTCCGACAGCACAGGAGCACCATGAACCGCCATCGCCTCCGAGCGCCGCTGCTCACCGCCGGATCGGCGCTCGCGCTGGTCGCCGTGCTGATGACCTCGGCGTCCACCGGCACCGTCGACCTCGGCGCCGGGGACGCCGCCCGGCTCACCCTCGGCCACCTCGTGCCCGGCATGCCGTGGATGGACGACGGCACCTACACCCCGCTCCAGGACCAGGTCGTCTGGCAGTTCCGGCTCCCCCGGGCGCTGCTCGCCGCGCTCGCGGGCGCCGCGCTCAGCCTGGCCGGGGTGTTCCTGCAGACCTCGGTGCGCAACCCGCTCGCCGAGCCCACCATCCTCGGCGTCTCCTCGGGCGCGAGCGTCGGCGCGGTCGGGGTCGTCGTGCTCGGCGCGGCCGGCACGCTGTCCATCAGCACCGCCGCCTTCCTCGGCGCCGCCGTCGCGACCGTCGCGGTCTTCCTGTTCGCCCAGAAGGGCGGACGGATCGCGCCGCAGCGGCTGATCCTGGCCGGGGTCGCGCTGGGGACGCTGTTCAGCGCGGTCACGTCGTACCTCACCCTGACGACCGACGCGCAGAACGTCTTCAGCCTGATGTTCTTCCTGCTCGGGTCGGTCTCCGCGGCCACCATGTCCAGCCTCGTCGCGCCCGCCGTCGCGCTGGCCGTGGGGATCGTCGTCGCCTGCTGCGCGCTGCGCTCGATGAACGCCCTCGCCGTCGGCGACGAGTCGGCGCTGGCGCTCGGCACCCCGGTCAACCTGGTCCGCACGGTGCTGCTGCTCACCGCCGCCCTGCTCACCGGCGCCGTCGTCGCGGTGGCCGGCAGCATCGGCTTCGTCGGGCTCGTCGTACCGCACGTCGCCCGACTGCTCGTCGGCCCCGACCACCGCCGCCTGGTGCCGCTCAGCGTGGCCGGTGGCGCGCTCTTCCTGTGCTCGGCCGACCTCGTCGCGCGCACGGTCGGCGCACCCGCCGAGGTGCCGCTCGGGATCGTCACCGCCCTCGTCGGGGCGCCCTTCTTCCTGTGGCTGATGCGCGGCCACGACGCCGACGCGCAGGGGATCGGCCGATGAGGCTCACCGTCGAGTCGCTCACCGTCGCCCGCGAGGGGCGCCCGGTCGTGCGCGACGTCTCGCTCGACGTACCGCCGGGCAGCGTGGTCGGCCTGCTCGGCCCCAACGGCAGCGGCAAGTCCACCCTGCTGCGGGCCTGCTTCCGCGCCCTGCGCCCGGCGTCCGGGCGGGTGCTGCTCGACGGCGCCGACCTGGCCGGGCTCTCGCGCCGGGTGATCGCCCAGCGGGTCGCCGTGATGACCCAGGAGCCGCCCGACGAGGTCGGGCTGGACGTCGCGGCCACCGTCCTGCTCGGCCGTACGCCGCACCAGCGCGGCTTCGGCCGCGACAGCGCCGAGGACCGCCGGCTGGCCGCCGACGCGATGGCCCGGGTCGGCGTCGACCACCTCGCCGGCCGGCTGGTGCACACGCTCTCCGGCGGGGAGCGTCAGCGCGCCCTGCTCGCCCGCGCCGTCACCCAGCAGGCCGGGCTGCTGCTGCTCGACGAGCCGACCAACCACCTGGACCTGGCCTACCGCTTCGAGCTGATGCGGCTGGTCACCGGGCTCGGCGTGACCGCCGTCGTCGCGCTGCACGACCTGGAGCTGGCGCTCGCCTACTGCGACCAGGTCGCCGTCCTCGCCGGCGGTCGCCTCGTCGCCGCCGGGCCGCCCGCCGACGTGCTCAGCGCCGACCTCGTGCACGCCGTCTTCCGCGTGCACGCCACCCCCACCGTCCACCCGGCCACCGGCCGGAGCCACCTCCTGCTCACCCACCACGAAGGAACCCCATGAACCACCGCACCACCCTCGCCCTCTCCTCCACGCTCGTCGCCGCCCTGGTCGGCGGGCTGGCCGCCGGCTGCGGCAGCGGGGTCGCCGACGACAGCACGCCGGCCGCCGCCTCCGGCGCCTACCCGGTGACCGTGGAGAGCTGCGGCACGAAGCTCACCGTCGACCACGCCCCGCGGCGGGTCGTCGGCCTGATGCCCTCGCAGACCGAGCTGCTGGTCCGGCTCGGGCTCGCCGACCGCCTCGTCGGCCAGGCGCAGACCGCCACCCACGACCTGCCCGCCGACGTGGCGGCCAAGGTGTCCGGCGTACCGGTGCTGAGCACGACCACGCCACCCGCCCGCGAGGACCTGCTCGCCGTCGCCCCGGACGTCGTGGTCTCGCCGACCATGTACGAGTTCACCGCCGAGCAGGGCTTCGCCACCCTCGACCAGCTCCGGGCCGCCGGTGCGGTGGGCTACGTCGCGGCGGGCGGCTGCCCCGATCGTCGTACGACGGCGACGGTGGACGACCTCTTCACCGACATCACCGCGCTGGGCACCGTCTTCGACGCCGCCGACGAGGCCGAGGCGCTCGCCGAGGAGGGCCGCAGCCGCCTGGCCGCGGTCGCGAAGGCGATCGACGGCAAGGAGCGCCCGAGCGTCGCCCAGCTGTACGTCGAGGGCAGCTCCGTCTCCGCGATCGGTGCCGGCGTCGAGCACGACATCATCCGGGTGGCCGGCGGGGACAACCTGTTCTCCCCCGACGAGCCGCTGTTCGACGACTTCTTCGCCGCCGTCGTCTCGCCCGAGGAGGTCGCCGCGCGCAACCCCGACGCGATCGTCTTCGGCGTGACCGGCCCGGCGCACGAGAAGCAGGTCCGGGCCTACCTGGAGCGGACCTTCCCGCGGGTCACCGCGGTCGCCGAGGACCGGCTGGTCGCCGTACCGGCCTCCGACATGTACCCCGGCACGCTCGGCAACATCAGCGCCGTGGAGAGGATCGCGGCCGCGCTCTACCCGGACTCCTTCTAGCCCGAGTAGGGGTTTTCGGACCCGCGAGTAGGGGTTTCCGGACCCGCCAGTGGGCGCTTTCTCCTCGGCGGGTGCCGCAAGTATCCACTCGTCGGGAGGAAGGCCCCACTCATCGGGCCGGAAGTCCCTACTCGGCCGCCGGAAGTGCCCAGTCGACGTCGGTGACGGCCACGCCCTCCTCCTCGCCCAACCGGGCGAGGGGCGTGGCGTCGGGGCCGTAGACCGCGGAGCCGCCGATGAAGCCGGGGCCGGTGAGGCCGGCGACCACGACCGGGAAGCGGTGGTCGAGGGCGCGGGCGGCGTAGGTGACGTCCATCCGGCGCTCACCGCCGGGGAAGTACGCCGCCGAGCAGAGGTATCCCACCGCGCCGGCCGCCGCGGCCTCCGCCGCGTGCGTGGGGACGCTGCCGTCGCGGCACACCGAGAGGGCCAGCGGGTGGCCGTCGACGTCGAGCAGCACCGGGCCGGGGACGCCCGGCACGAACCAGTCCGGTTCGTCGCCGTCGAGGTGCTGCTTGTCGTAGGGCACGTCCACCTCGCCCGACGGCGCGACCACCACCGAGGACAGGGTCCGGCCGTGCGGGCGACGCACCGCCGCCGAGGCGACCACGGTGGTCCCGCACGCGGCGGCCGCCGCCCGGAGCGGGTCGAGCAGCGGGCCGGCCAGGTCCTCGGGGGTGGGCAGGGCGCCGGCGAAGACGCGGGCGTCGTACCCGGTCAGGAAGGCCTCGGGCAGCACGACCACCCGCGCCTCCGCCCGCCGGACGAGCCGGGCGGCACTCGCGACGTTGGGGGCGAGCGCGCCCGGGCGGGCCTCGGCCTGCGCCGCGGCGACGCGCATCGCGGTCACCGGGTCAGTGGGCGACGATCTCGATGCGCTGGAACTCCTTGAGCTCGGTGTAGCCCGTGGTGGCCATCGAGCGCTTGAGCGCACCGACCAGGTTCATCGTGCCGTCGGCGACGCGGGAGGGCCCGAACAGGATCTCCTCGATCGTGCCGACCTGCTCGAACTGCACCCGCTGGCCGCGCGGCAGGTCCGCGTGGTGCGCCTCGGCGCCCCAGTGGAAGCCACGCCCCGGCGCGTCCGTCGCGCGGGCGAACGGCGAGCCGACCATGACCGCGTCCGCGCCGCACGCGATCGCCTTGGCGAGGTCGCCGGAGGTGCCGATCGAGCCGTCCGCGATGACGTGGACGTAGCGGCCACCCGACTCGTCGAGGTAGTCGCGGCGGGCGGCGGCGACGTCGGCCACCGCGCTCGCCATCGGTACGGCGACCCCGAGCACCGTGCGCGTGGTGTGCGCCGCGCCGCCGCCGAAGCCGACGAGGACGCCGGCCGCGCCGGTGCGCATCAGGTGCAGCGCGGCCTGGTGGGTCGCGCAGCCGCCGACGATGACGGGCACGTCGAGCTCGTAGATGAACTCCTTGAGGTTCAGCGGCTCCGCCTGGCTGGAGACGTGCTCGGCCGAGACCGTGGTGCCGCGGATGACGAACAGGTCGACGCCGGCGTCGGTCACCGTCTTGGCGAACTCCTTGGTCCGCTGCGGCGACAGCGAGCCCGCGACGGTCACCCCGGCGTCGCGCATCTCGCGCAGCCGCTCGCTGATGAGCTCGGCCTTGATCGGCTCGTCGTAGATCTCCTGCAGGCGGCGGGTGGCCTCGACCCCCTGCAACCCGGCGACCTCCTCCAGGAGCGGCTCCGGGTCGTCGTACCGGGTCCAGAGGCCCTCGAGGTTGAGCACCCCGAGACCGCCGTGCTGGCCGAACTCGATCGCGGTCCTCGGCGACATCACCGAGTCCATCGGCGCGGCCAGGATGGGCAGCGAGAAGCGGTAGGCGTCGATCTGCCAGTCGACACTGACCTCCTCGGGGTCGCGCGTGCGCCGGGAGGGCACGATCGCGATGTCGTCGAAGGAGTACGCGCGGCGGGCCCGCTTCGCGCGGCCGATCTCGATGTCGCTCACCGGAGCAGACTATCGGCCCGCTGCGCCCGGGCTCGGGTCGCCAGGCACGATGGCGCCATGACAACGCGTCCCCTGCGTCGCCTCGGCTTCCTCACCATCGGCCTGTTCGACCCCGCGGACCCCGGCCCGGGTCACGCGAGCACGCTGCGCCTGATCGAGCTCGGCGAGCGGCTCGGCATGGACTCGGCGTGGCTGCGGCACCGCCACCTCCAGCACGGCATCTCCTCCCCCGTCGCCGTCCTCGCCGCCGCGAGCCAGCGCACCCGGCGCATCGAGCTGGGCACCGCCGTCACGCCGCTCGGCTGGGAGAACCCGCTGCGCGTCGCCGAGGACTGGGCGACGGTCGACGTGCTGTCGGGGGGCCGGCTCAACCCCGGCTTCAGCGTCGGTACGCCGATGCAGTGGGAGCACGTGCGGGGCGCGCTCTACCCCGACACCGCCGAGGCCGAGGACTTCACCTACGCCCGCGTCGAGCGGGTGCTCGCCCTGCTCCGCGGCGACCGCGCGTCCTCCTTCGCCGGCACCCAGGGCATCGAGACCTTCTCCGAGCGCGTCGAGCCGCACTCGCCCGGCCTGCTCGCCCGGTGCTGGTACGGCGGCGCGTCGATCGCCTCCGCGCGCTGGGCCGGCAGCCAGGGGCTCAACCTGCTCACCAGCAGCGTGGTCAAGGCCGAGGACCACGGGCTCACCGGAGAGGGCGACTTCGGCCGGATCCAGCGCGCCCACATCGACACCTTCCGCGCCGCCCACCCCGAAGGCGAGCGGGCCCGGGTCTCCCAGGGCCTGGTCGTCATCCCGACCGACTCCGCGAGCGCCGACCAGCGCGAGCGGTACGCCGCCTACGCAGCCTCCCGCCTGGAGCGCACCCGCGCGCCGCAGGGACCCGGCCGGCTGCTCTTCGCCCCCGACCTGGTCGGCCCCAGCGACGAGCTCGCCGAACGGCTGCGCGCCCACCCGGGGTTCCAGGCCGTCGACGAGGTGGCCTTCGCGCTGCCCTTCACCTTCGGCGAGGCGGACTACGAGCAGATCCTCACCGACCTGGCGACCCGGCTGGGCCCGGCGCTCGGCTGGAGCCCGGCACCGTGAGCCACCCGGCCCTCGACGGCACCTGGTACGTCGTGCGCACCAGCCTGCCCTTCTGGCGGCGCCGGACCGACCCCGCGATCACCTACAGCCCGCTGCCGGACGGCCGGGTCACCGACACGGTGACCTACCGCCGGCGCGGCCGGGAGCGGGTCGTGCTCGGGCTCGACTCCGCCGAGCCGGACGGGACCTGGCGCTGGCGCGGGGTGGGCGCGACCCGCCTGCTGACCTCGCGCTGGCGGGTGCTCGCGCACGAGGAGCCCTGGCTGGTCACGCTGTTCGAGCGGACGCCGTTCACCGCGGCGGGGCTGGACCTGTGCTGGCGCACGCCGGACCCGGACGTCGCGGCGGTCGAGCGGGTGGTGGCGTCGCTGGCGGGCCTGGCGGACGCGGCGCCGTACCGCGAGCGGCTGTTCGGGCCCGCCCACGGCGGCTGAGCGGCCTCAGCGCAGGTCGAGGAACATCACGTGCAGCCCGGCGTACGAGCCGTCGGGCCGCCGGAAGGCTCCGGGCACCGTGCCGAGGATCGCGAAACCCAGCGCCTGCCACAGCGCCACTGCGACCGTGTTGGTGGTGACGACCGCGTTGAACTGGATGCCCGCGAAGCCCTGCTCCCGGTGCCAGGCGACCACGTGCTCACCGAGCGCGCGGCCCACGCCGTGCCCGCGGGCCGCGCCGGCGACCATGAACGACGCCGTGCCGATGTGGCTGCCCTGCGCGGGCCGGTTCGGCCCCATCTTGGCGGTGCCGACGACCGTGCCGTCGACCTCCGCGACGACGACCGCACCCGGCTGGTCCAGCCAGAACTCGCGGGCGGAGGCGTCGTCGAGCACCGGCATCGCGTAGGTCTCGCCGGCGGCGAGCACCTCCTCGACGATCGCCGCGACGGCGGGCCAGTCGGCGTCGGCGTAGGGCCGGACCACCGCGCTCATCGGTGGTAGTTCGGCGCCTCGACGGTCATCTCGATGTCGTGCGGGTGGCTCTCCTTCAGCGAGGCGGAGGTGATCCGGACGAACCGGCCCTTCTCCTGCAGCTCGGGGATCGACTGCGCGCCGACGTAGAACATCGACTGGGACAGGCCGCCGAGCAGCTGGTGGGCGACGCCGGCGAGCGGGCCCTTGTAGGCCACCCGGCCCTCGATGCCCTCGGGGACGATCTTGTCGTCGCTGGTGACCTCGGCCTGGAAGTAGCGGTCCTTGGAGTAGGACTTCTTGCCGCGCGAGGACATCGCGCCGAGCGAGCCCATGCCGCGGTAGGCCTTGTACTGCTTGCCCTGGTGGAAGACCACCTCGCCGGGCGACTCCTCGCAGCCGGCGAGCATCGAGCCGATCATGACCGACTCGGCGCCCGCGACGATCGCCTTGGCGATGTCGCCGGACTGCTGGAGGCCGCCGTCGGCGATGACGGGCACGCCGGCCGGGCCGGCCGCCAGCGACGCCTCGTAGACCGCGGTGACCTGGGGGACGCCGCAGCCGGTGACCACGCGCGTCGTGCAGATGCTGCCGGGGCCGAAGCCCACCTTGACCGCGTCGGCACCGGCGTCGACGAACGCCTGGGCCCCCTCGCGGGTGGCGACGTTCCCGCCGATCACCTGGACGTGCTTGGTCGCGGGGTCCGACTTGAGCCGGCGGACCATGTCGAGCAGGAGGGTGACGTGGCCGTGCGCGGTGTCGGCGACGAGGACGTCGACGCCCGCCTCGATCAGCCCGGTGGCCCGCTCCCAGGCGTCACCGAAGTAGCCGATGGCCGCACCAACCATGAGCCGGCCGTCGGCGTCCTTGGAGGCGAGCGGGAACTGCTCGGACTTCACGAAGTCCTTGACGGTGATCAGCCCGCCGAGGCGACCCTCGGCGTCGATCAGCGGGAGCCGCTCGCGCTTGTGCTTGCGCAGCAGCGCGGTGGCGTCGTCGCGGCTGATGCCGACGTCGCCGGTGAACAGCGGCATCGGGGTCATCACCTCGTCGACCTTGGTCGTCGCCCACTCCGCGACCGGGGTGAAGCGGAGGTCGCGGTTGGTGCAGATGCCGAGCAGGTGGTTGTCGGCGTCGACGACGGGGAGACCGGAGACGCGGTACTCGCCGCAGATCCGGTCGAGCTCCTCGAGCGTCGCGTCCGGGCCGATGGTGACCGGGTTGGAGATGATGCCGGTCTGGGTCCGCTTCACGAGGTCGACCTGGTAGGCCTGCTCCTCGGCGGAGAGGTTGCGGTGCAGGATGCCGATGCCGCCCTGGCGTGCCATCGCGATGGCCATCCGCGACTCGGTCACGGTGTCCATGGCGGCGCTGATCAGCGGCGACTTCAGCGAGATCTCGCGGGTCAGCCGCGAGGTGGTGTCGATGTCGTCCGGCGCCAGGTCGGAATGACCCGGGAGCAGGAGGACGTCGTCGTAGGTGAGACCCAGGGCTGCGAACTTGTCCGGTACCTCCACTCGACCATCGTAGTGCGTGTCCGGGGTCACGCCCTTGACGGGCCGGGCAGGCTGGGGGACGTGAGCTCCGAGCTGCCTCCGCACGTCCTCGTCCTGTTCGGCGCGACCGGCGACCTCGCCGCTCGCAAGCTGTTCCCCGGCCTCTACCGCCTCTCGGCGGCCGGGCGACTGCCGGACCACTTCGCGGTGATCGGCAGCGGCCGGCACTCCCCCGGCTCCGACGAGGAGTTCCGCGAGACGGTCCGCACGGCACTGGAGGAGTTCGTCGGCGAGGTCGACGCCGAGGTGGCGGACGCGCTGCTGGAGCGGGTCCGCTTCGTGACCTCCTCCGCCGACGACGGCCACGAGCTCGGCGAGGCGGTGCGCGAAGCCGAGGACCGGCTGCTGGAGGACGCGGGCTGCCTGCTCGGCGACGTACGACGCCTGCTCTACCTCTCCGTCCCGCCCGGCGCCGTCAAGGGCATGGTCGGCATGCTCGACCGCGAGGACCTGGTGAGCCGCTCGCGGCTGGTCACCGAGAAGCCCTTCGGCGTCGACCTCGCCACCGCCCGCGACCTGCAGGCCGTCCTCGCCTCGGCGTTCGACGACGACCAGGTGTTCCGGATCGACCACTTCCTCGGCAAGGAGGCGGCGCAGAACATCCTCGCGCTGCGCTTCGCCAACGGCCTCTTCGAGCCGGCGTGGAACCGCCACTCCATCGAGTCGGTGCAGATCGACGTGCCGGAGAAGCTCACGGTCGAGGGCCGGGGCAGCTTCTACGAGGGCACCGGCTGCCTGCGCGACATGGTCACCACCCACCTCGCCCAGCTGCTCGGCTTCGTCGCGCTGGAGGACCCGCACGCCTTCCGCGCCTCCGCGATCCGCGCCGCGAAGGCGGCCACCTTCTCCGCGGTCCGGCCGATCGACCCCGAGCGCGTCGTCTTCGGCCAGTACGACGGCTACCGCGAGGAGCCCGACGTCGCCGAGGACTCCACCGTGGAGACCTTCGTCGCCGCCGAGATGTGGATCGACAACGACCGCTGGCGCGACGTCCCCTTCTACCTGCGCACCGGCAAGGCGATGGCCGAGGGCCGGCGCACGATCACGGTCCGCTTCCGCGACCCGCGGCACCGCTGGCTCAAGCCCGAGGACGGCGGCGTGCCCGAGCCGAACGAGCTGGTCATCGAGCTCGCCGACCAGCCGCGGATCGCCATCGACGTGCGCGCCAAGCGGCCCGGGCCGGACATGGCACTGGTGGAGGGCGTGTTCCGCCTGGACCTCGTGTGCGACGTACCGGGGGCCGACCCGCTGGAGGCCTACGAGCGGCTGCTGCTCGACGTCATGCGTGGCGACCGGACGCTGTTCATCAGCGCCGAGGAGGTCGACCGGCTGTGGGAGATCTTCCAGCCGGTGCTGGACCGCCGGCCGCCGACGCTGCCCTACGAGCCGGGCACCTGGGGCCCGGCCGCGGCGATCGACCTGCCGCTGGGCGGCTGGCGGCTCGGCAACCACCCGCCCGACGCACGCGTCAGTGGCGGGTCCACTCCTCCGACTGGGTGAGCTTGAAGAGATAGGCCAGCGGCGGTACGACGACCACCACCGCCAGCCCGACCGCCACGAGCAGGCCCTGCAGGGTGGCCCGGGCACCGGCGGCGTCGGCGATGGTGACCTCGTCGACGAGGAGCCAGGGGTACTGGCCCACGCCCCACCCGGACACCACGGCCGCGACCGCGAGCACGGCGGTGATCCGGGCGACGGCGTAGCGGCGGCGCCAGAGCAGGTACATCGTCGCCGCGCCCGCCAGCCCCGCGACCACCACCAGCGGCGCGGCCCGGCCCTCCAGGCCGTCGGACAGCGTGTGCGCGTCGTGCTCCAGCGGCAGCAGGGCCGCGAACACGAGGGCACCGGTGAGCGCGCCCACCGCGAGGGCGCGGACCCGGATCTCCCCCGCGAGCCGGTGCTGGCCGCTGCGCTCGGCGTCGGCCACCAGGAAGCAGCCGGCGAGGAAGGCACACGTGCCGACCGCGATCAGGCCGCCGAAGAGCGAGGTCGGGTTGAGCCAGGACGACCACCGGTCGCCCGAGCCGTCCATCGGCACCCGGCCCGAGGCGATCGCGCCGGCGACGGTGCCGAGGAAGAACGGCGTGATGATGCTGGAGGCGGCGAAGACGGAGCCGAAGAGCCGCGCCTGGCCGAGCGTCTCGGCGTACTTGCGGAAGGCGAAGCTCGCCCCGCGCAGCACGATCCCCAGCAACGCGAGCAGCAGCGGCAGCACCAGGGTGGACATCGCGGCCGCGAAGGACTCCGGGAACCCGGTCCACCAGATGACGAGCACGTAGATCAGCCAGACGTGGTTGGCCTCCCACACCGGGCCGATGCTGTGGTCGACCAGGGTGCGCAGCTCCGCCCCGCGCCGCGCGCTGCCGGCGGTGAGGTCGAAGAAGCCGGACCCGAAGTCGGCGCCCCCGAGCACGGCATAGGCGATGACCCCGACGAAGAGGGCGGCGGCGACCGCCAGCTCGAGGCTCATCGCTCGTCCTCAGCGCTGGTCGAGCCCGCTCCGCTGGTCGAGCCCGCTCCGCTGGTCGAGCCTGTCGAGACCGGCGCATAAGGACTCGGCAGGTCCACCGCGCCCTCGCGCCAGCGCCGGGCCATCGACCGCAGGACGACGACCGCGCCCACCGTCATCCCGGTGTAGACGACCGTGCTGATGCCCAGCAGCCACCACAGGCTGGCGGTGTAGTCCCCGACGGCCTCGGTGGTGCGCATGACGTCGTAGACGATCCAGGGCTGACGGCCCACCTCGGTCGCGATCCAGCCGGCTTCGAGGGCGATCACGGCGAGCGGCCCGGCGCCGGCCGCGAAGCGCAGGAACCAGCGCTTCTCCAGCAGGTCCCGGCCGCGGCGCCGCTGCACCCAGAACAGCACGACCGCGCCGGCGAGCAGGGTGCCGATGCCGACCATCGTCTGGAAGGCCAGGTGGGTCATGTTGACCGGCGGGTGGTCCTCCTCGGGGATGGTGTCGAGGCCGGGCACCGGCTTGTCGGGTGAGTTCATCGCGATCAGCGAGCCGAGGAAGGGGATGTCGACGGAGTACTTCACCTCCCCGTCGACCAGGATCCCGCCCAGCCGCAGCGGCGAGGGGCTCTCGGTGGTGTCGGCGAGCTCGAAGGCCGCGAGCTTCGCGGGCTGGCGCTCGTCGAGCCCGAAGCCGAGCACGTGCCCGACGAAGGGCTGGGTCACGGCGGCGATCGAGGCGAAGACGAACGGGACCATGAAGCCCAGCCGGTGGTGGGCGTCGCGGCGACCGCGGAGCATGCCGACGGCGTACACACCGGCGATGGAGAAGCCGACGAGCATGTAGGCGCCGACCCACATGTGCGCGAACTGCAGGAAGGCGTGGCCGTTGAAGAGCACCTTCCACGGTTGTACGTCGGTCACCTCGCCGTCGACGAGCCGGAAGCCGGTGGGGACGTTCATCCAGGCGTTGACCGCGAGCACGCAGTAGGCACCGATGATCCCGGTGATCGCCATCGGCAGCACCATGAGCACGTGCCGTTTCGGGGGCATCCGGTTCCAGCCGTAGAGGTAGATCCCGAGGAAGATCGCCTCCAGGAAGAACGCGAGCCCCTCGAAGGCGAAGGGCAGGCCGAGCACGTCGCCGTAGGTGCCCATCAGCCCGGGCCAGAGCAGGCCCATCTCGAAGCTGAGCACGGTGCCGGACACGGCGCCGATCGCGAACAGCACGGCCGAGACCTTGGCCCAGCGCTGCGCGAGGCCGAGCGCCACCGGGTCCTCGCGCCGGATGCCGCGCAGGTGCATCACGAAGATCATCGCCGGGAAGGCGACGCCGAAGCAGGCCAGGATGATGTGCCAGCCCAGGGAGAGGGCCATCTGCTCGCGGGCGGGCAGCAGCCCCGCGGGCTCGGCCTCTGCGGCCAGTCGGACGAGGGCACCGGTGACGACGTCGGGGGTCAGCACGTCACCGACGCTACTCCTTGTGAATACTTTCACAAAGTCCGCGGAGGTGAGAGCCTGCTCACCCCCGCGGGCCGGGCACGCCGGTCACGAGGACGAGCCGGCGGGCTCCTCGTCCTTGACCTGGTCGATGACGTCCTGGAGCTCGTCGAGCGCCTTGCCCGACGGGGCGCCCTCGACACCGGTCCAGTCCGGCGACGGCAGGATCTGCTCGGTCGTCTCGCCCTGCTGGACCTGCCGGATCGCGTCGACGATCGCGTCGATGTTGTTGGGCACCGCCCGCCCGCAGGCGTTCAGCTCCGACTCCAGCTTCAGCGTCAGGCGCGGCTTGCCGTCGGCCACCGCCTCGGCGGTGGTGCCACTGGTGACCGCGCTCTTCGACAGGTCCGAGACATTGCCGCAGACGTGGTAGACCTCGCCGCCGCCCGCCCAGTAGACCTTGTCCTCGCCGAGCAGCTGGACCACGGCCATCTTCTCCGCGGTGTACTTCTCCACCGACGGCGGGTCGTAGTTGACGCCGAGCGCGACCGCGACGAGGGCCAGCACGATGCCGACCCCGCCGGCCCAGCCCTTCTGCTGCTTGGACATGTCCTTGTTGAGGAAGATCAGCACGATGATCGGCACGAAGGCGATCAGCGGGACGATCGCGCCGAGCTGGCTCTTGAAGAAGAACGAGACGCCGTTGGCGCTCGACGGCGGGTCGAGCTCCTGGGCCTTCTTCCACAGCTGCGAGCCGATGACGGTCAAGATCGCCATCACCACCAGCAGGCCGATCAGCGTCGCGAAGGCCCAGGTCGGGAAGCTCTCGTCCGCGATCACCTCGCCGCGGTCAGTGACCGACGTACTGGCCTCGAGGATGTTCTTGTTGAGGAGCAGGCCGAAGATGCCGCCGATCTCGATCGCGATCGAGACCGCCCACAGCACCAGCGCGACGATGCGGAGCTTCTTCGCCCGCGCCTCGGCCTCGGGCGTGGCGTGCCACGTGTTGTCGGCAGCGGCCTTCTTGCTGGCGTCACGAACCATGTCTGCTACTCCCCCATGAGGTCAGGTCGGGCGGCAGCAGCCTAGAGCAGGACCTCTCCGGGGCGCCTCAGCCGCGCAGGTCGGTGATCGCGATCCGCACGGTCAGGGTGTCGCCGGCCATCCGGATCCGCCCGCGCATGCCCGCCGCGAGCACCATCGGCAGCACCGCCTTGGTGTCCGAGGGCGCGGTCAGCACGATCTCGTCGGCGCCCGCCGACCGGGCCGCGCGGGCCACGTCGGTGAGCAGCCGGGTGCCGACGCCACGGCGGTGCCAGGCCGGGTCCACCCACAGGTCGACGGGCCACGGGGCGTCGCCCTCGCCGGTGCTGTACTCCGCGCGCCCGGCGACCTTGCCGCCCGCCAGCGCGGAGACCACGGCTCCGGAGGTGACGTAGTCCGGGTCGCCCGTGCCCGGCTGGTGCGGTGCGGGCGGCGCCTGGGCGCCGAGCACCTCCCCGACCAGCTCGGCCAGGGCGCCGGCCCGGGCCCGCTCGGTCGGCGTGAACGGGGTGTCGCGGCGGATCTGGATGGTCGCCGATCCGCCCACCGTCATCTCCAGCACGTCCTCCTCGCCCGCCTGCGGCGCCACGTCGGCGTCGAAGAGGTGGGCCGCGACCTCGGGGAAGCGCGCCGGCTGCGCGATGATCGCGCGCACCGCCTGGACGTAGCGCGTCGGCTGGTCCTCCAGCGCCGCCGTGGTGACGGGTACGGCGGACACGGCCGTGCCGCCCGCGCCCGACACCAGCTGCCCCAGCTGCTCACGAGTCCAGTCCTGGGGCACCTGCAGCACCAGCTCGTCGGTCACCGTCGTGCCGTCGGGGAAGACCTGGACGGTCTGGATGTTCACGCCGGCACGACCGCACGCAGCCGCCAGCTCGGCGAGCGCCCCCGGTCGATCGGCCAGTCCGGCACGCACTCTCCACAACATGTGTCCACTATGCCGGAGTCGGGTCACGCCCCGCGATCACCGATATTTCGGCCCGGGAAATGACACCGGCCCGCCACGCGGAGCGTGACGGGCCGGTGAAAGGTACGACGGCTCAGTGGCCGTGCCCGTGGCCGTGGCCGGCCGCGGCGGCCGGCTCCTCCTCCTCGGGCTTGTCCACGACGAGGACCTCGGTCGTGAGCAGCATGCCCGCGACGGAGATCGCGTTGGCGAGCGCCGACCGGGTCACCTTGACCGGGTCGATGACGCCCTGGGCGACCAGGTCGCCGTACTCGCCGGTGGCGGCGTTGTAGCCGTTGCCGACACCGAGCTCGCGCACCTTGTGCGTGACGACGTAGCCGTTCTCGCCGCCGTTCTCGGCGATCCAGCGCAGCGGCTCCTCGACGGCCTTGCGGACGATCCGGACACCGGTCGCCTCGTCACCGCCGAGTCCGAGGTCGTCCGCGAGCACGGAGGAGGCGTGGATGATCGCGGAGCCACCGCCGGAGACGATGCCCTCCTCGATCGCGGCGCGGGTCGCGGAGACCGCGTCCTCGATCCGGTGCTTCTTCTCCTTGAGCTCGACCTCGGTGTGGGCGCCGACCTTGATCACCACGACGCCGCCGGAGAGCTTCGCCAGCCGCTCCTGGAGCTTCTCGGTGTCCCAGTCGGAGTCCGACGCCTCGATCTCGCGCTTGATCTGCTCGACGCGACCCGCGACCGCGGTGTCGTCACCGGCACCGTCGACGATCGTGGTGTTGTCCTTGGTGACCACGATGCGGCGGGCCTGGCCGAGCTCCTCGAGACCGATCTGGTCGAGCTTGAGGCCGACCTCCGGGGAGATGACCTGACCACCGGTGAGGATCGCGATGTCCTGCAGGATCGCCTTGCGGCGGTCACCGAAGCCGGGGGCCTTGCCCGCGACGGCGGTGAAGGTGCCGCGGATCTTGTTGACGACCAGGGTGGAGAGCGCCTCGCCCTCGACGTCCTCGGCGAGGATGAAGAGCGGCTTGCCGGTCTGGATGACCTTCTCCAGCAGCGGCAGGAGCTCGGCGATCGCGGAGATCTTGCCCTGGTTGATGAGGATGTAGGGGTCGTCGAGGACGGCCTCCTGACGCTCCGCGTCGGTCACGAAGTAGGCCGAGTTGAAGCCCTTGTCGAACTGCATGCCCTCGGTGAACTCGAGCTCGGTCGAGGGGGTGTTGGACTCCTCGACCGTGATCACGCCGTCCTTGCCGACCTTGCTGAAGGCCTCGGCGAGCAGGTCGCCGATGTGGCTGTCACGCGAGGAGACGGTCGCCACGGAGGCGATGTCCTTCTCGTCGTCGACCTCGCGGGCGGCGGCGGTGAGCGCCTCGCTCACGGCGGCGGCGGCGGCGTCGAGGCCGCGCTTGAGACCCAGCGGGTTGGCACCGGCCGCGACGGCGCGCAGGCCCTCGTGGACGAGCGCCTGGGCGAGCACGGTCGCGGTCGTCGTACCGTCACCGGCGACGTCGTTGGTCTTGGTCGCGACCTCCTTGGTGAGCTGGGCACCGAGGTTCTCGTACGGGTCGTCCAGCTCGACCTCACGCGCGACGGTCACGCCGTCGTTGGTGATCGTCGGGGCGCCCCACTTCTTGTCGAGGACGACGTAGCGGCCCTTGGGGCCGAGGGTCACCTTGACGGTGTTGGCGAGGGCGTCGACGCCGCGCTCCAGCGCGCGCCGGGCGTTCTCGTCGAACTCCAGGATCTTGGGCACTGCTTGCTCCTTGGGGTGGAAAGACGTCCGCCCGGGGCGTCGACGGGGACGGCCCGGGCGGACGGTGGGTCGAAGATCAGGCCAGGACCGCGAGCACGTCGCGGGCCGAGAGGATGAGGAACTCCTCGCCGGCGTACTTGACCTCGGTGCCGCCGTACTTGCTGTAGATGACCTTGTCACCCACGGCCACGTCGAGCGGGACGCGGTTGCCGTTGTCGTCGATGCGGCCGGGGCCGATCGCGAGGACCTCGCCCTCCTGGGGCTTCTCCTTGGCGGTGTCGGGGATGACCAGGCCGGAAGCGGTGGTCTGCTCCGCCTCGACGGCCTTGACGACGATCCGGTCCTCGAGCGGCTTGATGTTGACCGACACGATGTCGACCTCCACTTTCTAGGGCTGACGTTGAGTGCTGCTGTTCGCGGTCCGGCCCGGAGGCCGGCTGGCACACTCGGTCCGAGAGTGCCAGTGACGAAACTAGCACTCACCGCAAGTGAGTGCCAGAGCACCCCGTGCTCCGGGCGGCGCAGGTCCCTACCAAAGTCGGTTGCAGCCGAGGGCCGTCGACCGGCAGCGTTCTCACCATGTTCGCTGCGCTGGGTCGGTTCGTGACCCGTTTCCGTTGGTTCATCATCGCCGCGTGGATCGTGCTGGCGGGCGTCGTCGCGACGCTCGCGCCCGCGCTGGAGTCCACCCAGGACAACTCCGAGTTCCTCCCCGACCACTACGAGTCGATCCAGGCCGCGAAGCTGCAGGACGAGAAGTTCTCCGACGCCTTCTCCCCCGGGGCGATCCTCGTCGTCGAGCGCAAGGACGGCGCCAAGCTGACGGCCGCCGACCAGGCCGAGGTCGGCACGCTGGCCAAGGACCTGGCGCCGAAGCTGGGCACGAAGACCTTCCAGCAGCTGGTCGTCGCCCAGGGCCAGGACGGGAAGCCGAACCTCTCCGACGACGGCACCGTCATGTTCGCCATCGTGCCGCTCGCGGAGGACGCCACGGGCTACGACAGCCAGGCGATCGACGACGGCAAGGACATGCGCTCGGAGATCAAGGAGCTGACCAAGGGCAGCGACCTGGAGGTCAAGACCACCGGCGCGGTGCCGCAGAGCCTGGACTCGCAGGAGTCCGGCGAGGACACCCTGACCATCGTCGCCATCGCCACCGTCGTCCTCATCGTCGGCCTGCTGGCCCTCATCTTCCGCAGCGTTCTGATCTGCCTGCTGCCCCTGGTCGTGGTCGGCGTCGTGTCCACGATCGCCACCGGCGCGATCGCCTGGGCCAACGACCTGTTCGACCTCAAGGCCGACGCCTCGGTGCAGCAGATCCTCGTCGTGGTGCTCTACGGGGTCGGGACCGACTACATCCTGTTCTTCCTCTTCCGGCACCGCGAACGACTGCGCCAGGGCGCGGCCGTCAGGGACTCGGTCGTGCACAGCCTCGACCGCGCCGGCGAGGCCATCGCCTCCGCCGGCGGTGCGGTGATCGTGGCCTTCATGGCGCTGATCCTCAGCTCGCTCAGCATCTTCCGCGCGATCGGCCCGGCGCTCGCGATCGCCGTGTTCGTCACCCTCGTCGCGGCCCTGACCCTGGTCCCGGCCATCGTCTCGCTGCTCGGCAAGGCCCTGTTCTGGCCCTCGAAGTCGTGGCAGAAGGAGCCCAAGCACGGAACCTTCGTCAAGCTCGGCAAGGCCGTCGGCAACCGCCCGGGCCTGACCGCCCTGGTCTCCGGTGGTGCGATGGCGGTGCTCGCCGTCTTCGCGCTCAGCTTCAACCCGTCGTTCGACTTCAACTCCAGCCTGCCCAAGGGCGTGGAGTCGACCGAGGCGATGAACGAGTTCCAGGAGCACTTCTCCGCCGGCGCGGCCGAGCCCGTGCCGGTGCTGGTCGACGCCAAGGACGCGACGCCGAGCCAGGCCGACCTGGCGGCGTTCGGCACCGCGCTCGGCAAGGCCAAGGGAGTCGACGCGGTCGCCGGACCGGTGCCCTCCAAGGATGGCAAGGCCTTCCAGTACTACCTGACCCTGGCCGACGACCCCGTGTCCGACGCCGCGCAGGACAACGTCGCGGGGCCGATCCGGGACACCGCTCACGACGCGGCACCGAAGGGCACCGAGGCCTACGTCGGCGGCACGCCCGGCATCTTCGCCGACATGTCGGCGGCGATGGCCCGCGACTACAAGGTGGTCTTCCCGGTGGCGGCCCTGGTCATCCTGCTGATCCTGGCGCTGCTGCTGCGCAGCCTGGTCGCGCCGTGGTTCCTCATGGCCGCGGTCGGCCTCGGCTTCGCGGCCACGCTCGGCATCACGGTGATCGCCTTCCAGCACATCGGGGGCGAGTCGGGGCTGATCTTCATGCTGCCGATCTACATCTACCTGTTCGTCACGGCACTCGGGACGGACTACAACATCCTGATGATCGCCCGGCTCCGCGAGGAGGCCCGCGAGGGGCACGACCCGCACACCGCGGCGTCCCACGCGGTCACCCACGCGGGTCCGACCATCGCGGCCGCGGGCGTGATCCTCGCCGGGACGTTCGCCTCGCTCATGCTCGGCGGCAACACGCTGATCGTGTCCATGGGCTTCGCCCTCGCGGTGGGCATCTTGATCGTGTCCTTCGTGATGTCGATGTTCTTCACCCCGGCGCTGACGTCGCTGCTCGGGCACGCCGCCTGGTGGCCCGGCCACGGCGACGAGGCGAAGGACGAGCACGACCAGGTGGCATCGACGCACTGAGGTACGACGCCTGACAGGATCGGGGTGTGGACCTCGAGACCTTCCGATGGCTGCTGACCGACGACGGGCAGGCGCTGCTGGGTGAGGCCACGGCGCTCGTCGAGGGCGGGGCCGACGCGCTGAGCGCCGGCTCCGCCCTTCGTCGTACGACGACCGGGGAGCGGGCCGCGGCCGCGCTCACCCAGGTGGACCTGCGGGCCCGGGCGGTGGCGAAGCTCGGGGCGGACGGCGCGCGGATGTACTTCACGCCCGACGCGCTGGAGCAGGCCACCCGGTCCCGGGTCGCGACCCACCGCGCGGGCCGCGCGGCGGCGTTCGGCACGCGGACGCTGGTCGACCTCGGCTGCGGGATCGGTGGCGACCTGGTGGCCGCCGCCCGCGCCGGCATCGTCTGCGCCGGCGTCGACCTGGACCCGGTCCGGGTGGCGATGGCGGAGGCCAACCTGGCGGCGCTCGGCCTGCCTGGTGCCGTGCAGGTCGCCGACGCGACGACCGTCGACACCACCGCCTTCGACCTGGCCTTCGCCGACCCGGCCCGCCGCGGCGGCGCCGGGCGCACCTTCCGGGTCGAGGACTGGAGCCCGCCGTGGTCGTGGGTCGAGGGCCTGCTGACGCGCGACGCCTGCGTCAAGGTCGCCCCAGGCATCCCGCACGACCTCGTCCCCGCCGGGGTCGAGGCGGAGTGGGTCAGCGACGAGGGCGAGGTCAAGGAGGCCGCCCTCTGGTCGGGACGCACCGCCACCGTCGCCCGCCGCGCGACGGTGATCGGCGCGGGCGGGCTGGCCACGCTGACCGACGAGGACGACCCGGGCCTCGCGGCGGTCGGGATCCGGCCGGTGGGCGGCTTCCTCTACGAGCCGGACGGCGCCGTCATCCGGGCCGGCCTGGTGACCGCGGTGGCCGCCGGTGTCGGCGGCGCGCTGGTCGACCCCAAGATCGCCTACATCACCGCCGACGAGGCCTTCCACAGCCCGTTCGCGCGGGGCTACCGCGTGCTGGAGCGGCTCCCCTACCGCGAGAAGCAGCTCAAGGCCGCCCTGCGGGAGCGGGACGTCGGCCGGCTGACCATCAAGAAGCGGGGCGTGGACGTCGTGCCGGAGGTGCTGCGCAAGCGGCTCGCGCTGCAGGGCGACGCCGAGGCCACGATCGTGCTGACCCGGGTGGCCGGCGAGGGCACCGCCCTGCTCGTCGAGCCGTTCTAGCGGCCGAGCGCGGCGGCCTCGGCGCCGATCGTCGTGTCCTCGCCGTGCCCGGTGTGCACGACGGTGTCCTCCGGCAGCGCGAACAGCCGCGCCCGGATCGAGGCCTCCAGCGTCGGCCGGTCGCTGAACGAGCGGCCGGTGGCGCCCGGCCCACCCTGGAAGAGGGTGTCGCCGGCGAAGACGCAGCCCAGGTCGGGGGCGTGGAGGCAGACCGCACCGGGCGCGTGGCCGGGCGTGTGGATCGCCGTCAGCACCGTGCCGGCGACCGGGATCTCCGCGCCGTCGGAGAGGTCGAGGTCCCAGAGGTGGTCGGTGTGGGTCAGCTCCCACAGCGGCTTGTCGTCGGGGTGCAGCAGGATCGGCGCGACGACCGCCTCGCGCAGCGCGGGCGCGACCCGGACGTGGTCGTCGTGGGCGTGGGTGCAGATGATCGCCTTCACCCGGCGCTCCCCCACGACGGCGAGGATGTCCTCGACCGAGTGCGGCGCGTCGATGACGACGCACTCGTCGTCGTCGCCGACGACCCACACGTTGTTGTCGACGTCGAAGGTCTCCCCGTCGAGGGAGAAGGTGCCGCTGGTGACGGCGTGGTCGACGCGCAGCGGGCCGGCCATCAGAGCACCACCACCGAGCGGAGCACGTCGCCGCCGTGCATCCGCTCGAAGGCCGCCTCCACCTCGCCCAGGCCGATCTCCTCGGTGACGAAGGCGTCGAGGTCGAGCTTCCCCTGCCGGTAGAGGTCGACGAGCATCGGGAAGTCGCGGGAAGGCAGGCAGTCGCCGTACCAGCTGGACTTGAGGGCGCCACCGCGGCCGAAGACGTCGATGAGCGGGAGGTCGGGGACCTTCATGTCGGGGGTCGGTACGCCGACGAGGACCACCGTGCCGGCGAGGTCGCGCGCGTAGAACGCCTGCTTCCAGGTCTCCGGGCGGCCGACCGCCTCGACGACCACGTCCGCGCCCTCGGCGCCGTCGTAGGTCTCGGCGCAGATCCGCTTGATCTCCTCGACGGGGTCGGTCGCCGAGGAGTCCACGGTGTGCGTGGCGCCGAGGGCCTCGGCCTTCGCGAGCTTCTTGGCGTCGATGTCGACGGCGATGATCGGGTGGGCGCCCGCCAGCGCGGCGCCGGCGATCGCGGCGACACCGACCCCGCCGCAGCCGATCACGGCGATCGACTTGCCGCGGGTGATCGCACCGGTGTTGATGGCCGCGCCGATGCCGGCCATCACACCGCAGCCGAGCAGGCCGACCGCCGCCGGCCGGGCCTCGGCGTCGACCTTGGTGCACTGGCCGGCGGCGACCAGGGTCTTCTCCGTGAAGGCGCCGATGCCCAGGGCCGGGGAGAGCTCGGTGCCGTCCTCCAGGGTCATCTTCTGGGTGGCGTTGTGGGTGTTGAAGCAGTAGTGCAGGTCGCCGCGCTTGCAGGCGCGGCACTCGCCGCAGACCGCCCGCCAGTTGAGGACGACGAAGTCACCCGGTGCGACACCGGTGACGTCCGGGCCGACCGCCTCGACGATCCCGGAGGCCTCGTGGCCGAGCAGGAAGGGGAACTCGTCGTTGATCCCGCCCTCGCGGTAGTGCAGGTCGGTGTGGCACACCCCGCAGGTCAGCACCTTGACGACGGCCTCACCCGGACCGGGGTCGGGGATGTTGATGGTGACCAGCTCGACGGGCGCTCCCTCGGAGCGGGCGATGACGGCCTTGACCTGCTGCACGGTGCCTCCTGAGACGGGGTTCTCTCGGACGCAGCCAATCTAGTGGGCGGGGTGCGACGCCCGTCACTGCCACTGGAGGCTGGCGAGCACCGGCTCGACCCACTCCTCGAGGTCCAGGCCGTTGGGCACGACGAAGGCGACCGTGGTCAGCACGTTGTCGGCGTCCAGGCCGCCCCACTCGTAGAACTGGCCGTTCGGCCCCTGGCCCTCCAGCACGAAGCCCTCGACCCCGGCGATGGTCCGGTTGGCACCGACCTTGAGCGGGATCTCGCGGGTGCCCTCCTGGCTCTCGCGCGCAAGCTCGGCCATCCGGGCGAGGTTGTCGTCGATCTGCGGGAACTCGGTGACGTCGACGTAGTAGAACTTCTCCGTGCCCGGCGCGAAGTCGACCGACTTGATGGTGACGACGGTCGTCTTGTCGCCGTAGGTGCGCCACTTGACGCTGGCAGGCAGCCGGAGGGTGGCGGTGCTGTGCAGCGTGACCAGCGGGCCGGTCGCCGGCTCCACCTCCGTCGGGCCCGACGACGTCGGGTCGGCCGAACCGCTCGTCGTCTCGCCGGGGGTCCCGCTGGACGTCGAGGGTGAGCTCTTCGGCTCGTCCTTGCCGTCGTCCGAGCAGGCCCCGAGGGCCACGACCAGGAGCGCTGCGGCCAGCAGCGAGGTCATCCGGCGAGCGCGCATGGCTCCGTCGTCCTTCCACCCGAGATCGCGAACGCGCCTACCCTAGAGGACGAACCAGAACTCTCGATCTCCTCGGTTTCGACAGCCGTACGGCGGGGCAAGGGTCGGGGGTCCACCCACACGTCCTCTCGGGAAGGTTCCCCAGATGATTCCGGAGCTCGCCGGGTACACCCCCGCCGCGCTGGCCACCGCGTCGCCGAAGGGCCTCGCGCTCGTCGAGGAGCGCATCAGCGCGGTGATCAAGACGATCGACTACCAGATGGACGTCCTCGACGAGGTCGACTTCCCCGTCAAGGGGCACATCGGCAAGCAGTCGTTCGGCGGCGGTGGCCACCCGGCCCTGCTCGCCCTCCACCACGCCCGGGCCCACGGGGTGGTCACGACCACGCTGAAGGACCTGCGCAGCGACCTGGTGAAGTTCCGCACCGCGATCCGCGAGGCGCGCACCCTGCTCAAGGACAAGGACGAGCAGGCCCGAGCGGACGTCGCCACGATCCTGCAGCGCACCGAGGACCTCGACCTGGGCACGCAGGCCCGCCCGGAGGCACAGGTCCAGCACGCCAACGACGTCGCCACCGACGAGCCGGTGCCCGCCGGAGCGGGCACCACCGGAACCGAGGAGCAGCCCTGATGGCCGGACAGAACATCGCCGAGCTCCAGCAGTGGACGGCCGGGATGAACGAGAACGACGTCGCCACGTCGCAGATGGCCTGGTTCAACGTGGCCGGCGTGCTCCAGACCGTGAGCACCGCCCTCAAGGGCGTCGCCCCGGCCCTGAAGGAAGGCTTCGGTGACTCCGACATCGCCGAGACCGCCCCGGTGGCGTTCACCAACGCCGCCGACAAGCTCGAGGAGCAGCGGCCGCCGATGCTCAAGGCGTCCAAGGCCCTGGACGAGGTCCAGACCGCGATGAAGAACGCGACCGCGACCAGCGGGACCAAGGTCGACGAGCCCGGTCCGGCGCCCCAGCAGGAGAACTACCCGGGCATCCCGATCGTCGCGGACCTCAAGTTCGCCGCCGACACGGCCAAGCACGTCGCGGACGTCGCGGCCTACAACGCCCACGACGCGCAGGCCGGCGAGCGCCTCGCCGCGCTGAAGAAGTCGTACACCGCCGCGGTCACGGTGTTCAAGGAGATCCACGGCGACCCCTACATCCCGGTCGACCCCGACGACAGCACCGGCGGCAACGGGCCGACCGGCCGCCGGCCGAGCCCGGGCGGCGGCGTCAAGCCCGTGCGCCCGATCGGCACGATCATCGGCGACGACGACGACCCCGGCAAGGACGACGACCGTCCCGACCGCCCGGACCCGGTCGACCCGCCGCTGCCGCCGCGTCCGCCCATCGACAACGGTGTCGACGAGAACTGGCCGACCTTCGACCCCGACCCCACCGACCCCGTCGGCCCCTACCCCGGTGGCCCGAACGCCGGCGGTGGCGGCGGTGGTGGCGGTGGGATCAGCCCCGGCCTCATCGGCGGCGGGCTGGCCGCGGGCGGTGCGCTCGCCGCACCCGGTGCGATCAAGGGCCTCAGCGGGATGCTGTCCCGCGCCGGCCTCAGCGGCGGCGGCACCATCGGTGCCAGCTCGCGCGCCGGCGGACCGGGCGCGCTCGGCCGCAGCGGCGCCGGTACGCCGGGATCGCCGACCTCGCGCGGAGCCGGCGGCCGCGGGGCGGGCGGTCGCGCCGGAGCCCCGGGCGCGCAGGGCGGTCGCGGTCGCGGCGGCGCTGGTGGCCGCGGCGGTCGCGGTGCGGCCGGTGCCGGTGGCGGCCGAGGTCGCGGCAAGAAGGACCAGGAGAACGGCGCGGACCAGGAGCTCTACGACGACGGCCAGGACTGGCTCGACGACGAGGGCGCCGGCCCGAGCGTGCTGGGCTGAGGCGTTCGCCGGCTGGGGCGGTCGCCTCAGCCGGCCAGCACGTCGGTCACCGGCAGGCTCGAGTCGGCCGGCAGGTCGAGCGAGGACGGCGTACGGCCGCGGGCGACCATGGTCGAGCCGAGGGCGGCGACCATGGCGCCGTTGTCGGTGCACAGACCCGGCCGCGGCACCCGGACCCGGATGCCGAGCTTGCCGGCGCGCTCCTCGGCCATCGCCCGCAGCCGGGAGTTGGCGGCGACCCCACCACCGATCATGAGGTCCTCGATGCCCTCGGCCGCGGCGGCGTCGAGCGCCTTGCGGACCAGGACGTCGCACACGGCCTCTTGGAACGACGCGGCGACATCGGCGACCGGCACCGGCTCCCCGGAGCGCTCGCGGGCCTCGACCCAGCGCGCCACGGCGGTCTTGAGCCCGGAGAACGAGAAGTCGAAGCGGTGCCGTTCGAGGTCGCGCCGGCTGGTCAGCCCGCGCGGGAAGTCGATCGCGACGGAGTCTCCCTCGCGGGCGACCCGGTCGATGTGCGGGCCGCCGGGGAAGGGCAGGCCGAGCAGCCGGGCGACCTTGTCGAAGGCCTCGCCCGCGGCGTCGTCGATGGTGGCGCCCATCGGGTCGACCCCCGCGTCGGTGCCGGTGATGTCGGTGACCCGCAGCAGGCTGGAGTGCCCGCCGGAGACCAGCAGCGCCAGGCTCGGCTCCGGCAGCGGGCCGTGCTCGAGCTGGTCGACGGCCACGTGCGCGGCGAGGTGGTTGACGCCGTAGATCGGCTTGCCCAGCGACAGCGCCAGCGCCTTGGCGGAGGCGACGCCGACGAGCAGCGCGCCGGCGAGGCCGGGCCCGTGGGTGACCGCGATCGCGTCCACGTCGGACAGCACGATGCCGGCGGTGTCGCAGGCGCGCTGGATGGTGGGCACCATCGCCTCCAGGTGCGCCCGGCTCGCCACCTCCGGTACGACGCCGCCGAAGCGGGCGTGCTGCTCGACGCTGCTGGCGACGGCGTCGGCGAGCAGGGTGTGGCCGCGCACGATGCCCACACCGGTCTCGTCGCAGGAGGTCTCGATGCCGAGGACGAGCGGTTCGTCGCGAGTCATGGGTCCATTCTGACGGGTGTGCTGAGGACGAGCGCGGTGGCACCGTCGCGGTAGTAGCGCGCGCGGCGGCCCAGCTCGTCGAACCCGTGCCGGGTGTAGAACATCCGCGCCGACAGGTTGTCCTCGCGCACCTCCAGCAGCAGTCGTCGCGCGCCGAGGCTCGCGGCGTGCACGTGCACCGCGTCGAGCAGGGCTCCGGCGACGCCGGTGCGACGCAGGTCCTCGGGGACCGCGATCCGCTGCAGCTCGGCGTCCACGTCGACGACGCTGACGACGGCGTAGCCCGCGAAGCCGGTGTCCCGCTCGGCCACCAGGATCCGCACGGTCGGGACGGTGCCGTCGACGGCCTGCTCCAGCAGGGTCGGCGACCACGGGTCGAGCGGGAAGGCGAGAGCCTCCAGCGCGGCCACGTCCGCCACGTCGACCGGGGCCGCGGCGCGGACCAGGGTCACGGGGTCGGGGTGACGTCGGGCAGCACGGCCTTGGGCGCGTGCGGGATCTCCGCGTCGGGGCGGCGCAGGTAGAGCGGCTCGGGCGCCACCAGCGGCACCCGCTGCCCGGCCACGGCGCGCGCCAGCCAGGCGGCGTCCGGGCGCAGCGGGCTGCGCCCGTCGGGGAAGGCGTCGGGGTAGAGCGTCGCGCCCTCCCCCACCACCGGGCGTCCGGTCGCCAGCGCGGCGGGCCGGTCGACGACCGGCTCGGAGGTGCGCACCCCCCGCCCGTCGTACGACGCCAGGTAGACCTCCTTGCGCCGCGCGTCCGTGGCGACCACGAAGTCCCCGTCGACCACCCCGGTCTCGACCGCTTCGATCGCCAGCGCGTCGAGCGAGCAGACCCCGTGCACCGGCACGTCGAGGACGTGCCCCATGGTACGCGCGGTGACCAGCCCGACCCGCAGCCCGGTGAACGGGCCCGGCCCGACGCCGACCGCGAGCGCCGTCAGGTCGGCCGGCCGGGCGCCGGCCTCGGCCAGCACCCGCTCGACCAGCGGGGCGAGCTGCTCGCCGTGCCGCATCGCGACGGCGGCGGTCGCGGAGGCGAGCACCTCGGTGCCGTCGTGCAGGGCGACGGTCACCGTCGGGGACGCGGTGTCGAGGGCGAGCAGCACGGTGCGAGGTTACTCGCCGGGCCTCACTGCCACGCCTTCACGTAGTCGACCTCGGTGGTCGAGGGCAGGGAGACCCGGCCGTCGTAGGCGTTGCTGCCGACCCCGAGGTACTGGGTGAAGCTGACGATCATCCGCTTGCGGAAGCTCGGCGCGGCGTCGGTGCTCACCAGGCAGGTCCGCCCGTCGACGACGATCGCGATCCGCGAGGCGGTCCACTCCAGGGTGTAGGTGTGCCAGAGCCCGCGTGGGGCCCGGCAGCTCCAGGAGGTGTTGAAGCCGTCGACCGGGCCCAGGCTGTCGGCGGAGTAGTGCAGGAACGGGACGGAGAGGTTCGGCATCACCGAGTAGGTCTCCATGACGTCCATCTCGCCGGAGGCCGGCCACGGGCTGTCGGCGCCGTAGCGCACGTCCGGCCACAGCCAGAACGCCTCGTGCAGGCCGGGCAGCGAGGTGCCGCGCACGCGGATCCGCGCCTCCATCCGGCCGTACTGCTGGCTCCACCGGCCGTAGCTGGTGACCGTGGCGCCGGCGTACTTGCCGCGGGTGCCGTCGGCGCGCAGCGGGCACGGGGTGCTGGTGCCCTGGGCCCGGACGACCGAGAGCCGCAGGCTGCCGTAGGCGACCTGGACGGTGCGCGGGTTGTTCAGCACGCACAGGTCGCCGCCGCCGTACTGGTCGAGGCCGATCCACTTCGTGCGGTCGAGGGTGGAGCCGGAGAAGTTGTCGACGAAGGTGCAGGACCAGTAGCCACCGGCGGCCCGGTAGACCCGGGCGCCGCAGGCGTCGGTGGTGGCGGCCGCCGCGGGCGCGTCCGGTGCCGCCGGGCCGAGCGGTGCCACGAGCGCGGCGGTGAGCAGGCAGACCGTCACCAGGGCAGACTTCACAGAACGCATTGGACCCCCATGTCCGTGCGAAAGGTCGGAGAGGGGAGTCCCCCCGAGGTCCCTTAACCTAGCGATCCGCGGCGTCGAGTGGAACAGGTATCAGTTCACAGGTTTGCCCCAGGCTCGCCACAGGAACGCGGCCGTCAGCGCCACACCTTCACGTAGTCGACCTCGGTCGTCGCGGGCAGCGGGACCGAGCCGTCGTACTGGTTGGGACCGCCGCCGAGGACCTGCGAGAAGGCGATGATGAAGCGCTTCTGGAAGCTGCTCGCCCCGGCCGTGTTGACCAGGCAGGTCTTGCCGTCGACGAGGATGGTGAGCCTCGAGGAGGTCCACTCCAGCGTGTAGGTGTGCCACAGCCCGCGCGGGGCGGAGCAGTCCCAGGCGGTGTTGAGCCCGTCGACCGGGCCCTTCTCGTCGTCGCTGTAGTGCAGGAACGGGATGGCGAGCTCGGGCGCGGAGGAGTAGGTCTCGGCGACGTCGATCTCACCGGAGTAGGGCCAGTCGGCGTCCGAGCTGTAGCGGGTGTCGGGCCACATCCAGAACGCCTCGTGCAGGCCTGGGCCGTCGGCGTCGGTGACCCGCATGCGGGCCTCGAACCGGCCGTACTGCTGGCTGAACCGGTAGTAGGAGCTGACCCAGGCGCCGGCGTAGCTCCCCCGGGTGCCGTCCTCGCGAGTCGGGCAGGTCAGGCTCGCATCGGTCGCCCGTGCTGTCAGCCGCAATGCGCCGCCGGAGACCGCAACCGTGCGCGACGTGTTGCGCACGCACTGGTCTCCGGCGCCGTAGAGGTCCATGCCGACCCAGTACTTGTTGTCGAGGCTGGTGCCGGAGAAGTAGTCGGCCAGCGTGCAGGTCCAGCTGCCCCCACCCGGCTTGGCGACCCGGCCGCCACAGTCCGGGCCGTAGCCCGGTGGCGCGGCCGAGGCGGACGGTGTCCCCGGCGACAGCGGTACGACGAGCGCGGCGGCGAGCAGGCCGGCCGCGAGGACGACGGCGTGACGGATCGGACGCATGACTCCCCCTGTGGTGATGCGAGATCCCGAGAGGTGGCTCCCTGTGCTCGCAAGGTAGCCCTCCGAGGGCTCCTCGGGACAGGGCCTCGAGGTGAACATGACCAGGAGGACGACCGGAGATGGCCCGATCAGACCATGGTGGTCACGGCAACCGTCGTCAGCGCCAGGCGCGCACCCAGTCCACCTCCATGGTGGCCGGCAGCGGGACCCGGGCCGGGTCGCGCAGGTTGTCGCCGGTGCCCATGAACTGGGTGAGAGCCACGATGAACGGCTTGCGGAAGGTCGCCGCCAGGTCCGTGCTGTCGAGGCAGCGCTTGCCGTCGATCGCGATCCGCAGTCGCTCCGCGGACCACTCCAGGGTGTAGGTGTGCCACGCGCCGCGCTCGGCGACGCAGCCGGTGGAGGTGTTGAGCCCCTCGACCGGGCCGCCCGCGTCGGCGCTCGAGTGCAGGAACGGGATCGCCCGGTCGGGACGGACCGAGTAGGTCTCGGCGACGTCGATCTCGCCGGTCTGCGGCCAGGGCCGGTCGGCGCCGTGCCGGACGTCGGGCCACAGCCAGAACGCCTCGTGCAGCCCGGGGCCGTCCACGTCGGCGACCCGGACCCGGGCCTCGAACCGGCCGTACTGCTGGCTCCAGCGGCCGTAGGTGCTGACCTGGCCGCCGGCGTACACCGCCCGGGTGCCGTCGGCGCGCAGCGGGCAGGGGGTCGCGGCATCGGTGGCGATCAGCGAGAGGCGCAGCCGGCCGCCGGACACCGCGACCGTGCGCGGGCTGTCGATGAGGCAGAGGTCCTCGCTGCCGACCTGCTCGGCAGCGGTCCAGGTGCCGTCGTCGAGCGCGTCGCCGTCGAAGTCCTCGGCCAACGTGCAGGCCCACCACCCGCCGCCGGGCTTCGTCAGCCGCTCACCGCAGCGGTCCCGCTCCGGCTCGCTCTGCGCCCACCAGAACGCCAGCGCGACCACCGAGACCAGGACCAGCAGGCTGGCGCCGAGGACGACGACCGTGCGGGAGGGGCGCATGATCCGCCAAGGTAGTCATCCCGGCGCCCCGGCGGGGCATTTCGGGGTCACTGCCAGGCCTTGACCCAGTCCACCTGCATGGTCGCGGGGAGCGGGACGCGGCCGTCGTAGTCGTTGGCGTTGGAGCCGAGCAGCTGGGTGAAGGCGATGATGAAGCGCTTGCGGAAGGTCGGCGCCCCGGCCGTGTTGACCAGGCAGGTCTTGCCGTCGACGAAGATCTCCAGCCGGTCCGCGGTCCACTCCAGCGCGTAGTTGTGCCACTCGCCGCGGGTGGTCCGGCAGTTCCAGGCGGTGTTGAGGCCGTCGACCGGACCCTTGACGTCGTCGCTGTAGTGCAGGAACGGCACGGCGAGGTGCGGCTTCTCCGAGTAGGTCTCGGCGATGTCGATCTCCCCGGTGATGGGCCAGTCGGTGTCCGAGCCGTAGCGGGCGTCGGGCCACATCCAGAAGCCCTCGTGCAGGCCGGGCAGGCTGGTGGCCTGGACCTTCATCCGGGCCTCGTAGCGCCCGTACTGCTGGCTCCACGCGCCGTAGGTCGAGACCCAGCCCGAGGAGTAGATGCCCTGGGTGCCGTCCGGGCGGACCGGGCAGGCGTTGGCGCCGGTCGCCTTGACCGCGCTGAGCCGCAGGGTGCCGCCGGACACCGCGATGGTGTCGTTGTTGTCGAGCACGCAGCGGTTGCCGGCGCCGTAGAACTGGTGCCCGCTCCAGCGGGTGCGGTCCAGGCTGGTGCCGTTGAAGTTGTCGATGAAGGTGCAGGAGTACCACCCGCCGGTCCGCTTGGCGGGCCGCGCACCGCAGGCGTCCGCCGCGGGCGGCTTGGGCTTGGCGGCCACCGGGGCCTGGACGAGCGGCTGGACCACCCGGGCGCCGCTCGCGCGTCCGGCGGCGACGACCCGGAACCTACGGGGCGCACTGGCGGCCGAGACGACCGAGCGGTAGCGGCCGGACTTGGCGGCGCGGACCTTGCGCACGGTCACCCAGCGGCTGGTGCGCACCTGCACGGAGACGACCGAGCGGGGCTTGGCCCGGCCGGTGAGCACGACGAGCCGCGAGACCGGCGTGGGCCGGTCGAGCACGGGGGCGGAGGCCCGCTTCGCCTCCGCAGCGGGTACGCCGACGAGCAGCAGTCCTGCTGCCACGACGACCGCGAGAAGACACCTGAGCGAACGCATCCGAAAGACCCCCTCCAGGTCCGATTTCCTTGCCCCTCGAGGCTAGGAATTCGGGCCGGGGTGCCGGCACCTGCGCGCGGGCGGACCTGGCGCACCGGAGGACCACGAACCGGGGGACCGGGGTCCGCGGGACGGGGGTCCGCGGGACGGGGGTCCCGGATCAGGCGTGGAGGTCGACGCCGAGCCAGCGCAGCCCGACGGGGTCGATCTCGACCAGCCGCGGGTCGGCGTCCGGGTCGACGTCGGTGGCCGCGGTGGCGCGCACGATGCGCACCTCCAGCCGGGCGTCGGCCAGGCTCTCGGCCACCCCGCTGCCCCACTCGACCACGGTCACCGCCTGGTCCAGGTCGGCGTCGAGGTCGAGGTCGTCGAGCTCGGCCTGCCCACCGAGCCGGTAGGCGTCCACGTGCACCAGGGCCGGCCCGTCGCCCAGCGACGGGTGCACCCGCGCGATCACGAAGGTCGGCGAGGTGATCCCGCCCCGCACGCCCAGGCCCTCCCCGAGGCCCTGGGTGAAGGTCGTCTTGCCGGCCCCGAGCTCACCGGTGAGCACGAGCACGTCCCCCGCCCGCAGGTACGACGCCAGCCGCTCCCCCAGCGCCCGCATGTCCTCGGCCGAGGGCACCTGCGCGGTGAGCGGGACGGGGCGGGCCATCTCGACGTACGGGTCGTGCCGGGCGGTCTCCACGAAGCCCATCTCGCGCCAGAACCGGATCGTGCGCGGCAGCTCCTGGCGGGCCAGGATCACCGCGCGTCGTACGCCGGGGCGGCCGGCGGCCTCGGCGAGCGCGGCCCGCACCAGCTCGCGGGCCAGGCCCCGGCCCTGGGCGTCCGGGTCGACGCCGAAGCGGCGCAGGTAGACCGCGTCGTCGACCGGGTCGAGCACGACGGCGCCCACGGGCCTGCCGTCGTCGAGGGCGAGCAGGCCGCCGCCGGGGGTGAGCAGGGTGGCGATCGACTCCGCCGACTCGCCGAGCGCGTCGGCGGGCGGGTCGAGGACGGGCCGGGCCGCGAAGGCGGCGCGGACGACGGCGAGGACGTCGGCGGCGCGCTCGGGGCCGACGGGGTGGATCGCGATGCTCACGACGTGGTCGTCCTCGCGGTGGCCGCGGTGATCAGCTGGTCGAGCTCGGCGTTGACGAGCTCGTGACGCTCCATGATCACCATGTGCCCGGCGCCCTCGCACTCCAGCAGCCGGGCGCCGGGGATCCGGGACTGGAGCTTGCGGGAGTGCCCGATGGACGTGAGCCGGTCGGCGGTGCCGCAGATGACCGAGACCGGTACGGCGCCCAGGGCGCCCACGGTGTGGAACTTGTCGAGGCTCGCGAAGTTCGGGAAGAAGTCGGCGACCACCTCGAACGGGGTGGCGGCGAGCATCTCGTCGACGAACTCGACGTAGCCCTGCGGCACCTCCTCGCCGAAGGCGAACCGGTCGGTCGCGACGGTCGCCACGACGGAGCCGGCGCGGCGCAGGCCGTCGATCGCGCGGTGGCCGAGGTGCAGGGTGCGCATCGCGCGGCTCGCCAGCGGCCCGGTGAGCCGGGCCGGCAGCATGGGCAGCAGCATCCGGCCCGGATCGAGCCCGCCGGCGGTCGTGGAGACCAGCGCGATCCCGACGACGCGGGTGCCGACCAGCTCCGGGAACAGCTCGGCGAACGCCATGATCGACATCCCGCCCATCGAGTGCCCGACCAGCACGACCGGCCCCTCGGGCGCGGCCGCGTCGAGCACCGCGCGCAGGTCGTGGCCGAGCTGCTCGATCGTCGAGTGCGCGCGATCGGAATTGCCCGAACGACCGTGCGAGCGCTGGTCGTAGTAGACCGTGCGGACCAGGCCGCGGTAGGCCGCGCGCTGGAAGTGCCAGCAGTCCAGGTTGAGGCAGTAGCCGTGCACGAAGACCACGGTCACCCGCGGGTTGCCCTGGTGGGCGCGGCGCAGCAGCCGGTCGACGGCGCCGGCCTGGGCCGGGGTCTCCAGGTCGTCGACCTCCACGTGGAGCCGCACGCCGTCGTCGGCGACGACGCTCAGCGGCTCCGCGCGCAGCGTCCCGAACGCGATCGACTCCCCCGCCCGGCGGCTGATCTGGCGCTGCTGGCGCAGGATCCCGACGGCGGCGGTGCCGGCGGCCAGCCCGAGGGCGCCTGCCAGCGAGCCCGCGACGCGGCGACGGCGGCTCATCGGGCGGACTCGCTGTCGACGTACCTCCGGGTCATCCGGCCCCCGATCCTCGTCACGATCTCGTAGTTGATGGTGCCGCACGCCTCGGCCCAGTCCTGCGCCGTCGGTACGCCGGGCGCGGGCGGGCCGAGCACCACGACCTCGCTGCCGACCGGCGGGTGGTCCGCGCCGAGGTCCACCACGACCTGGTCCATGCACACGGTGCCGCGGATCGGGCGGAGCACACCCGCGATGCCGACCCGGGCGGCGGCCTCGGGCGCGTCGGCCCGGAAGGCGTGGCGCGGGATGCCCTCGCCGTAGCCGACCGGGACGACACCGACCGTGGTGGGCGTCGCGGCCGTCCAGCGGTGGCCGTAGGAGACGCCGTCGCCGGGGGCGAGGTCCTTGACCAGGACCAGCGGGGCGCGCACGGTCATCGCGGGGACCAGGCCGATGTCGGTGGCCTCACCCGGCGCGGGGTCGAGGCCGTAGACCGCGATCCCGCAACGCACCGCGTCGAAGCGGGACGACGGCCGCAGGATCGCGGCGGCCGAGTTGGCGAGGTGGCGCAGCCCGGGACGCAGGCCGGCCTGCTCGGCGAGCGCGATCGCGTCCCGGAAGGCCGCCTCCTGCGCGTCGTTGGCCGGGTGCGCGGGCTCGTCGGCGCAGGCGAAGTGCGACCACAGCCCGGTGATCCGCCATGTCCCCTGCTCCTCGCCGGCCCGGGCCCGGGCGAAGACCTGGGGCCAGGTCGCCCGCGGTGCGCCACCGCGGGAGAGACCCGTGTCGACCTTGAGCTGGATGCGAGCGGGCTCGGCACGGCCCCGCAGGGCGCCGGCGATCTCGTCGAGCTCGGCGACGGAGTAGGCGCTGACGTCGATGCCGGCCTCGGCCGCGGCGGCGTACGGCGCCCCGGGGGCGGTGATCCAGCACAGCAGCGGGCCCTCGACCCCGGCGGCACGCAGCGCGAGCGCCTCCTCGATGGTCGCGGTCGCGAGCCACTCCGCGCCGCCCTGCTGCGCCGCCTGGGCGCTCTCCACCATGCCGTGCCCGTAGCCGTCGGCCTTGACCACCGCGATCAGCGGGACGCCCGCGGTCTCACGCAGCAGACGGGCGTTCGACCGGATCGCGGCGAGGTCGACGACGACCTCGGCAGGGCCGAGCGGGTGGGACATGCGTCTCATCGTCCCACTACGTGGTGGTCAGGGTGGCCAGGAGGTCCGGCAGGGCGGCCGCGACGTCGGTCGCGACGATCGGGCCGCGCTGTGCGGCCAGGGTCGCGGCGGCACCGTGCAGCCACGAGCCCACCGAGGCGGCGTCGAACGGGTCGAGGCCGGTCGCGAGCAGCGCCCCGACGAGACCACCGAGCACGTCGCCGGCACCGGCCGTGGCCAACCAGGGCGTGCCCGTGGTGCTGACCCGGACCGTTCCGTCGGGCCGCGCGACGACCGTGTGCCGGCCCTTGAGCAGGACGACGGTCGCGTAGCGCTCGGCGGCCACGCGGGCGTGGGCCAGCGGCTCCGCTTCGATGGCCTCGCGGTCGACGCCGAGCATCCGGGACAGCTCACCGGCGTGCGGGGTGAGCACCGCCGGCCGGCCGTGCGCGAGGTCGGCGAAGGCGAGCGCGTCCGCGTCCACCACCACCGGTACGCCGTCGTCGACCGCCGAGCGCAGCGCCGGCTCCGCTGCGGTGTCGCTGCCCGAGCCCACCACCCAGGCCTGGACCCGGCCCGGCCCGACCACCTCGGGGTGCTGCGCGCGGATGAGCTCGCACACGGCGTCGTCGCCGTCGTAGCGGACCATGCCGGCCAGGCCGCTGGAGGCACCGGCGACGCTGAGCAGGCCGGCGCCGGGGTAGGCCGCGGAGCCGGCCCGGACACCGACGACGCCGCGGGTGTACTTGTGCGCGTCCGGTGCCGGGCGCGGCAGCAGCGCCGCCACGTCGGCGGCCTGGAGCGCCTCGATCCCGGCCGCCGGGAGCTCCAGGCCGATGTCGACGAGCTCGACCGCGCCACAAGCTAGGGCCGCGGGATCGACCAGGTGGCAGGCCTTGTGGGTGCCGAAGGTGACGGTCAGCTCGGCCCGCACGTGCGGGCCGGGGGTGGCGCCGGTGTCGACGTCGACGCCCGAGGGGGTGTCCACCGCGACGACCGGCGTCCCGGCGACCAGCGCGAGGGCGGCCTCCGCGTCGGGCCGCAGCCCGGGCCGGCCGCCGATGCCGACGATCCCGTCGAGCACGACGTCGAAGGCCACCGCCCGGGGCGCACGCACCCGGCCCCCGGCGGCGCGCAGCGCGGCCAGCCCGGGCTGGTGGGCCGCCTCGGAGAGCAGCCACGCCTCGACGAGCGCACCGCGCCGGGCGAGCACCGCGCCGGCGTAGAGGGCGTCGCCGCCGTTGTCCCCGGATCCGACCAGCAGGAGGACCCGCCGGCCGTAGCCGCCGCCCAGCAGGCCGAGCACGGCGTTCGCGAGCCCGTGCGCCGCACGCTGCATCAGCGCGCCGTCGGGCAGCGTGGCCATCAGCGCCGCCTCCGCGGCACGGACCTCCTCGACGGTGTGCGCGCGGATCACGACTCGAGCACCACCATCGCCGAGGCGATGCCGCCGTCGTGGGTGAGCGAGAGGTGGACCGAGGTCGCCCCGAGCCGCTCGGCCTCGGCCAGCACCGTCCCGCGGATCACGAAGCGCGGCCGGCCGGTGTCCTCGGAGACCACCTCCGCGTCGTGCCAGGACATCCCGCGCGGTGCGCCGAGCGCCTTGGCGAGAGCCTCCTTGGCCGCGAAGCGCGCGGCGAGCGAGCTGATCGGCCGGGACCGCTCGGCCTCGACGAACAGCTTCTCCACCAACGCGGGCGTACGACGGCACGACTGCTCGAACCGGGCGATCTCGCACACGTCGATCCCGACGCCGACCACCGCCATGCCGACCTGCCTACTCGACCGTGACGGACTTGGCGAGGTTGCGCGGCTGGTCGACGTCGTGCCCCAGCGCGGTGGCGAGCTCGCAGGCGAACAGCTGCAGCGGCAGGATCGCGACCAGGGGCTGGAGCAGCACGGGCACCTTGGGCAGCCGGATCAGCTCGTCGGCGTACGGCTCGATGGAGGTGTCGCCGGCCTCGGCCAGGCAGATCGTCCGGGCGCCACGGGCGCGGACCTCCTGGATGCCGCTGAGCATCTTGCCGTGCAGCTGGTCGCGGCCCTTGGGCGGCACCACGCAGAGCACCGGCAGGCCCTCCTCGATCAGCGCGATCGGGCCGTGCTTGAGCTCGCCGGCGGCGAAGCCCTCGGCGTGCAGGTAGGCGAGCTCCTTGAGCTTCAGCGCGCCCTCCAGGGCGACCGGGTAGCCCGCGTGGCGGCCGAGGAAGAGCACCGAGCGGGTGCCGGCGTGCGAGCGGGCCAGGGCGTAGACCTCGTCGGCACCGGCGAGCACGGACTCGATGTGCTCGGGCATCGCCTCGAGCTGCTCCATGATCTCGTCGATCTCGTCGCCGAAGCGGGTGCCCTTGACCTGCGCGATGTAGAGCGCGAGCAGGTAGCAGGCGACCAGCTGGGTCAGGAAGCCCTTCGTCGACGCGACGCCGATCTCCGGGCCGGCGTGGGTGTAGATCACCGCGTCGGACTCGCGCGGGATCGAGGAGCCGTTGGTGTTGCAGATCGCGAGCACCTTGGCCCGCTGGGCGCGGGCGTGGCGGATCGCCTGCAGGGTGTCCGCGGTCTCGCCGGACTGGCTGATCGCCACGATCAGGGTCGTGGAGTCGATGATCGGGTCGCGGTAGCGGAACTCCGAGGCCAGCTCGACCTCGACCGGGGTGCGCGTCCAGTGCTCGATGGCGTACTTGGCCACCATGCCGGCATAGAAGGACGTGCCGCACGCGATGATGATGATCTTGTCGACGTCGCGCAGCTCCTCGTCGGCCAGGCGCATCTCGTCGAGCTGCAGCTGCCCGCTCGCCGTACGACGGCCGAGGAGGGAGTCCGCGACGGCCCGGGGCTGCTCGAAGATCTCCTTGCGCATGAACCAGTCGTGGCCGTCCTTCTCCGCGGCGGAGAGGTCCCAGTCGACGTGGAACTGCTTCGTCTCCACGGGCCGGCCGTGGAAGTCGGTCACCCGGACCTCGTCGCGGGTCATCACCACGATCTGGTCCTGACCCAGCTCCAGCGCCTCGCGGGTGAACTCGATGAACGCCGCCACGTCGGAGCCGAGGAAGTTCTCGCCCTCGCCCAGGCCCACCACGAGCGGGGAGTTGCGGCGGGCCGCGACCACCGTCTCCGGGTCCGCGGCGTCGATGGCGACCAGGGTGAAGGCGCCCTCGAGCTGCTGGCAGACCCGCTGCATGGCGACGGTCAGGTCGACCCCGGACTGCACCTGCAGCTCCACCAGGTGGGCCACGATCTCGGTGTCGGTGTCGGAGAGCAGGACGTGGTCGTCGGCCTCCAGGCGCTGCCGGAGGTCCGCGAAGTTCTCGATGATCCCGTTGTGCACCAGCGCCACCCGCCGGGCGCCGCCGGCGTGGGGGTGGGCGTTGACGTCGTTCGGCGGGCCGTGGGTCGCCCACCGGGTGTGGCCGATGCCGATCCCGACGACCGGGAGCGGCGTCTCGTCGAGCACCTTCTCCAGGTTGGCCAGCTTGCCGGCCCGCTTCTGCACCGCGATCGCACCGCCGTCGACGACGGCCACGCCGGCCGAGTCGTAACCGCGGTACTCCAGGCGCCGCAGGCCGTCGATGACCGTGTCCGTGGCCGACCTGGGCCCGACATATCCGACGATCCCGCACATGAGTGCCCACTCTAGACGCTGAGGGTGCCCGAGCCCGCGCCGCCGCGGGTGCGTCGTGGGTCGCACCTTCGCCCCGGCATCCCGCGATCGGGACGCGCCGCACCGGCGCCGGGTGCCGGCTGGAAGAATCCCGGCCATGGTCACCGCGCCCGAGGGGACCCACGGCGACGAGACGCCGCGGGAGTCCTCGCCGTACGTCGAGCTCGACCGGGCGACCTGGGCGATGCTCGCCTCGGAGACCGAGAGCCCGTTGACCAACGACGAGGTGCTGCGCCTGCGCGGCATCGGCGACCAGCTCGACCTCGCCGAGATCCGCGACGTCTACCTGCCGCTCTCCCGGCTGCTCAGCCTGCGGGTGAGCGCGGCCACCCAGCTGCACCGGGCGCAGCAGGAGTTCCTGCACGGGCTGACTCCCCCGCGCACGCCCTTCGTCATCGGCCTCGCCGGCTCGGTCGCGGTCGGCAAGTCGACGGCCGCCCGCGTGCTCCAGCAGATGCTGGCCCGCTGGCCCGAGCACCCGAACGTCTCGCTGGTCACCACCGACGGCTTCCTCTACCCCAACGCCGAGCTGGAGAAGCGCGGCCTGCTCCAGCGCAAGGGCTTCCCCGAGTCCTACGACCGCCGGGCCCTGCAACGCTTCGTCGTCGACATCAAGTCCGGCAAGGACGAGGTGGAGGCGCCGGTCTACTCCCACCTGGTCTACGACGTGGTGCCCGAGGACAAGGTCGTCATCAAGCACCCCGACATCGTCATCGTGGAGGGCCTCAACGTCCTCCAGCCGGCTCGCGCCCGCGGCGACGGCCGCACCGGGCTGGGCCTGTCGGACTTCTTCGACTTCTCCATCTACGTCGACGCCAACACCAACCACATCCGGGAGTGGTACGTCGACCGGTTCCTCCGCCTGCGCGAGACCGCCTTCCGCGACCCCAACTCCTACTTCGCCAAGTACGCCGCGCTCAGCCACGACTCCGCGGTCGACGAGGCGCGCCGGATCTGGGACTCCATCAACGGGCCCAACCTGCAGGAGAACGTCCTGCCGACCCGGTCCCGGGCGACCCTGGTGCTGCGCAAGTCCGCCGACCACTCGGTCGAGTGGGTCCGGCTGCGCAAGATCTAGCTAGACCGCCAGCCGCTCCCGGACGACGTCCGCGAGCCGCTGGGCGACGGCCTCCGCCTGCTCGGCGGTCGGCGCCTCCACCATCACCCGGACCAGGGGCTCGGTGCCGGAGGGCCGCAGCAGCACCCGTCCGGTGCCGGCCAGCTCCGCCTCGGCCTCGGCGACGGCCGCGACCAGCGCGACGTCGTCGGTGCGGGTGCGGTCGACGCCGGGGACGTTGACGAGCACCTGTGGCAGGCGGGTCATCACGCCGGCCAGCTCGCGCAGCGACTTCTGGGTGCGCACCATCCGGCGCAGCACGTGCAGCGCGGTGAGCAGGCCGTCGCCGGTGGTGGCGTGGCGGCTGAGGATGACGTGCCCGGACTGCTCCCCGCCGAGCACGAAGCCGTGGGTGTTCATCTGCTCCAGCACGTAGCGGTCGCCGACCGCGGCCCGGCGCACGGTGATCCCGGCGGCGTCGAGGGCCTGGATGAGGCCGAGGTTGCTCATCACGGTCGCGACCAGGGTGTCGTCCTTCAGCTCGCCGGCCTCGTGCAGGGCCAGGGCCAGGATCGCCATGATCTGGTCGCCGTCGACGGGCGTGCCGGTGTGGTCGACCGCGAGGCACCGGTCGGCGTCCCCGTCGACCGCGAAGCCGGCGTCGGCACCGTGCGCGAGCACCGCCTCGGCCAGCGGGCCGAGGTGCGTGGAGCCCACCCCGTCGTTGATGTTGAGCCCGTCCGGCTCCGCGCCGATCGTGATGACCGTGGCACCGGCGGCCTCGAGGACCTTCGGGCCGACGGTGCTGGCCGCGCCGTGGGCGCAGTCGAGCACGATCCGCAGGCCCGACAGCGGCTTGCCGTCGGGGTCGTCGAGGGTGCGCAGCAGGTGCTCGGCGTACTCCTCGTCGGTGCCGGCATAGGCCGTCACCCGGCCCACCGCGGCGCCGGTGGGGCGCTCCCACTCCTGCCCGAGCGCGGCCTCGATGAGGCTCTCGTGGTGGTCGTCGAGCTTGACCCCGCCGCGGGCGAGGAACTTGATGCCGTTGTCGGGCATCGGGTTGTGCGAGGCGCTGAGGACGACGCCGAGGTCGGCGTCGAGGGCGTCGGTGAGGTAGGCGACGCCCGGCGTCGGCACGACGCCCAGCAGCAGCACGTCGACGCCGGCCGAGGCGAGGCCGGCCACCACGGCGCCCTCGAGGAAGTGCCCCGAGACGCGGGTGTCGCGACCGACGACGGCCAGCGGCCGGTGGTCCTCGATCTCGCGGCGCAGGACACGCGCGGCGGCGACGCCGAGGTCCAGGGCCAGCTGGGCGGTCAGCTCGGCGTTCGCGAGACCGCGGACGCCGTCGGTGCCGAAGATGCGGGGCACGTTCACTCCCTCGTGTGCTGGAAAACGGGCGACGGGGCCACGGACCGCGGCAGCGGTGCGTGGCCCCGTCGACGACTCGCCTGGGGCGAGATCAGCGCTTGCTGTACTGCGGCGCCTTGCGGGCCTTCTTGAGACCGGCCTTCTTGCGCTCGGTCGCACGCGCGTCGCGGGTCAGCAGGCCCGCCTTCTTCAGCGTCGGGCGGTTGGCGTCGAGGTCGATCGCGTTGAGCGAGCGGGCCACGCCGAGCCGCAGCGCGCCGGCCTGGCCGGTGATGCCGCCGCCGTGGATGCGGGCGATCACGTCGAAGCGGCCCTCCAGGCCGAGCGCCGCGAAGGGCTCGTTGACGACCTGCTGGTGCAGCTTGTTCGGGAAGTAGTCCTCGATCGTGCGGCCGTTAATCGTCCAGGTGCCGTTGCCGGGCACGATGCGGACGCGGGCGACGGCCTCCTTGCGGCGGCCGGTGGCGGCCCCCGGGGCGATGGTCGCCGGACGGGCGTCGACCGCGGCGGACGGGGAGGTCTCGCTGGTGTAGGCGACACCCTGCTCGTCGGACTCGAAGGTCTCCTCGACCTCGGTGGTGTTCTCAGTCATCTTGGGGATCCTCGAAGTCGATTACTGGGAGATCTGCTTGATCTCGAACGGGACGGCCTGCTGGGCCTGGTGCGGGTGAGCCGGGCCGTTGTAGACCTTCAGCTTCTTGATGATCTGCCGGCCGAGGCGGTTCTTCGGCAGCATGCCCCACACGGCCTTCTCGACGGCCTTGCGGGCGTCCTTGTCGAGGACCTCGCCGATCGGGGTCGCGGTCAGACCACCCGGGAAGCCGGAGTGGCGGTAGACCATCTTGTCGGCACGCTTGTTGCCGGACAGGGCGACCTTCTCGGCGTTGATGACGATGACGTAGTCACCGGTGTCGGCGTTCGGCGCGAAGATCGGCTTGTGCTTGCCGCGCAGCAGGTTGGCAGCGGTCACCGCGAGCCGGCCGAGGACGACGTCGGTCGCGTCGATCACGAGCCACTGGCGCTCGATGTCGCCCGGCTTCGGAGCATAGGTACGCATGGAAGGATCCATTCGTTCGTGTCGGACTCCGCCCAGTGCTCTGGCCGGAGGCATCTTCTGACGAACACTGCACCCACCTTCTGGCGGGCGACTGCCCTCGCGAGGAGAGCGGCAGGAGACGCAGCGAGCAGCGTACGGCGAGCGGGACCGCGGGGCCAAATCAGCGCCCTCGGCCCGGGGCCGTCGTACCCCTCCGGGAAGGGCGGCGGAACCACGCTTCGGGACACCGCCTACCGGCCATGTGACCCGGGCGACTAGGTTGCAAGGGTGACTGAATCTCTGACCGTACGCGACAACCGCACCGGCGCGGAGTACGAGATCCCGATCGTCGACGGCACCATCAAGGCCGCGGACCTCGGGCAGATCAAGCTCAACGACGACGAGCCCGGCCTGGCGACCTACGACCCTGGCTTCGTCAACACGGCCTCGTGCCGCAGCGCCATCACCTTCATCGACGGTGACAAGGGCATCCTCGAGTACCGCGGCTACCCCATCGAGCAGCTGGCGGAGAAGTCGAACTTCCTCGAGGTCGCCTATCTCCTGATCCACGGCGACCTGCCCTCCAAGGAGCAGTACGACGCGTGGGTCCACGAGATCACGTTCCACACCTTCGTGCACGAGAACGTCAAGGGCTTCATGGAGGGCTTCCGCTACGACGCGCACCCGATGGGGATGCTCATGGCGTCGGTGGGGGCCCTCTCGACGTTCTACCCCGAGTCGAGCAAGATCGCGGACCCCGACAACCGCCACATCCAGATCGTCCGGATGATCGCGAAGATGCCGACGCTGGGCGCCTGGGCGTTCCGGCACGCGCAGGGCAAGCCCTACGTCTACCCCGACAACGAGCTGTCCTACGCCGAGAACTTCCTCTCGATGCTCTTCAAGATGAGCGAGACGAAGTACGCCGGTGACCCGCGCATCGTCAAGGCGCTGGACACCCTGTTCATCCTCCACGCCGACCACGAGCAGAACTGCTCGACCAACGCGGTGCGCTCGGTCGGCTCCTCCCAGGTCGACCCGTACTCCGCGGTCGCGGCCGGCATCGGCGCCCTCTTCGGCCCGCTGCACGGCGGCGCCAACGAGGCGGTGCTCAAGATGCTGCGCCGGATCGGGACCGTCGACAACATCCCGTCGTTCATCGAGGGCGTCAAGAACGGCGAAGAGCGCCTGATGGGCTTCGGCCACCGGGTCTACAAGAACTTCGACCCGCGCGCGAAGATCATCAAGAAGGCCTGCGACGACGTCTTCGAGGTCACCGGGGTCAACCCGCTCCTCGCGGTCGCCAAGGAGCTGGAGCGGATCGCGCTCGAGGACGAGTACTTCGTCAAGCGCAAGCTCTACCCCAACGTCGACTTCTACTCCGGCCTGATCTACGAGGCGCTGGAGTTCCCGCCGGAGATGTTCACCGTCCTCTTCGCGATCGGCCGGGCGCCCGGCTGGCTCGCGCAGTGGCTGGAGCTGGTGCAGGACAAGGAGCAGAAGATCGCGCGCCCGAAGCAGATCTACACGGGTCCGCGCACGCTCGACTTCGTTCCCGCGGAGGAGCGCTGGGCCTGAGCCCGGTGCGCTGAACCATGCGGGTGGCCGTGGTCGGCCTCGGCACTGCCGGGGCGGCCACGGCCGCGCTGCTTTTCGACCGTGGCCACGACGTCGTCGTGCTGGAGCAGGCCGACGACCCGCGCCCGGTCGGCGCCGGGATCTGGCTGCAGGCCCTGGGCCAGCAGGTGCTGGACCGGCTCGACCTGCTGGAGCCGATGCGCGCCGCGTCCCGGGTGGTCTCCCGGGTGCGGATGGAGGGCCGCGGCGGACGCCGCCTCCTCGACCTGGGCTACGACGCCCGGCCGGCCTCGACGCCCGCCCTGGGCGTGCACCGCGGCGACCTCTTCGCGCTGCTCTTCGGCGCGGTTCGCGCCCGCGGGATCCCGCTCGAGCTCGGGGCACGGGTCACCGCGGTGGAGCCGCGCACCGGCGGGATCGCCGTCACGGTGGCCGATCCCGGCGGCCCCGACGCCCGCGACCTGGGCCGCTTCGACCTCGTGGTCGGCGCCGACGGCACCCGCTCCGAGGTCCGCGCCGCCCTCGGCCTGGGCCACCGCGACCGGGCCTACCGCTACGGCGCGCTCTGGGCGATCGTGCCCGACCCCGACGGGCTCACCTCGGACACCCTGCACCAGCGCTTCGACGGCACCCGCCGCACCCTCGGCGTGCTGCCCACGGGCGCCGACCGGGCCTCGATCTTCTGGTCCCTGCGCACCGACCGCCACGCCGCCGCACTGGCCGCCGGCGTGGAGCGCTGGCGGGCGGACGCGCGGGCGATGGCCGGGCCCTACGCGCCCCTGGTGGACGCGGTGGAGGAACTGCTGCCGGCGACCTACCGGGCGGTGAGCGTGCGCTCGTCGTACCGGGTGGGCGGTGGGGGTGCCGGCGTGCTGGTCGGCGACGCCGCGCACGCGATGAGCCCGCAGCTCGGTGCCGGCAGCTCGCTGGCGCTCGCCGACGCCTGGACCCTGGCGGTCGCGCTGGAGCGCGGCGGCAGCCTGGCCGAGCGCCTGGAGTGGTACGACGACCAGCGCCGCGCGCACGTGCGGTGGTACCGCTGGTGGACCCGCGCGATGATGCCGCTGTTCCAGAGCGACCTGACCCCGCTGGGCCCGCCCCGCGACGCGCTGCTGCCGGTGGTCGGTTGGGTGCCGGGGATGCCGCGGGTGATGGCCGGCACGCTGACAGGCGACCGGCGCTCGCTGAGGCGGACCTGGCGGCTGCCGTGAGCGGCGCTCAGGCGAGGAGGGCGTCGATGTCGACCGGGACCTCGACGTCGCCGTAGCGCAGCGTCGCCTCACCGCGCTTGAAGCGGCCGGTCTGGACGTAGATCCCGTCGGCCAGGTCCATCGTGACCACCTCGTGGTCCCGCGGGTCGACGACCCAGTAGCAGGGAGCTCCCCACCGGGCGTAGCGCTGGACCTTGGCCACGTAGTCGTTGGCCCGGTTCGACGAGACGATCTCCACGACGAGGTGCGGGACGCCGGACAGCGCCCGCTGCTCGTCGGTCTCGTCGTGGACCATCAGGTCCGGTCCGAGCTCCTCCCGCACCCCGGTGGGGATCCAGCCCCAGCCCTGGGTGACCTTGGTGCCCGGCAGGAGGCCTTGACGCAGGGCGAGGTACAGCCGGATCTGGATGTCCTGATGCCGTTGCGAGGGTTGTGCGGCCACGACGAGTGCTCCTCCGTAGTACTCACTCGGGACCACGTCCGCCTCGATGTACTCCTCCCACGACATGGGGAAGCGCTGCAGCTCATCACTCCGGCGGATCGACTCGGCCGCCACGGTCATCGCTGCTCCTCTCCGAGAGTTCGGCATCGGCGTCTCCCGAGAATCGTCGCCGACGCGATCAGTGTCCGCAACCGGGGCGAGAACGCCAAGCGAGTCGCTCAGGCCTGTGGAAAAGGTGGCAGGTCCGTCTCGTGCAGCCAGGGCCGCAGCAGTCCGGCGACGTCCGCGCCGGTGCGCTCGGTCGCGAAGGCCAGGAAGTCCTCGGTCGTCACCGAGCCGCCCGCGTGCTCGGCCACCCAGCCGCGCAGGAGGTCGAAGAAGGCGTCGTCGCCGACGGCGACCCGGAGAGCGTGCAGCGTCAGCGCCCCGCGCTTGTAGAGCCGGTCGTCGAACATCAGCTCCGGCCCCGGGTCGGCCAGGAGGAGGTCCTGGTCGGACTCCTCCAGCCGCTCGTGGTGGTGGCGCGCCCAGCCGTCGCACGAGCGTGGGCCGCCGGACTCCTCCGACCACAGCCACTCGGCGTAGCAGGCGAAGCCCTCGTGCAGCCAGATGTCCTGCCAGCGCCTGAGCGTCACCGCGTTGCCGAACCACTGGTGCGCCATCTCGTGCGCGACCAGGCGCACCTGGGACCAGTCGGGGCTGCAGAAGTTACGGCCGAAGGTCGACAGGCTCTGGCTCTCGAGCGGGATCTCCAGCTCGTCGTCGGTGATGACGGCGGCGTACGCCTCGAACGGGTAGGTCCCGAAGACGTCCTCGAAGTAGGCCATCATCGCGGCCTGCTGGTCGAAGGAGCCGTCGAGGTCGGCGTCGGCCGGCGCGACCGTGGTGACGCTCGGACCGTGCTTGGTGGTGGTGTAGCGGCCGATCTGCACGGTGGCGAGGTAGGTCGCCATCGGCCGGTCCATCCGGTAGTCCCAGCTCTCGACGCTGGCGCGGCGCTGGTGCGCGACCAGCTCGCCGTTGGAGACCACGACGTAGCCCGCGGGCGCCGCCACCGCGATCCGGTACGTCGCCTTGTCGTCGGGCCGGTCGTTGCAGGGGAACCAGGTGGGGGCGCCGTGCGGCTGGGCGGCGACGATGACGCCGTCGGTCAGCTCCTCCCAGCCCGCGTCGCCGTGGTGCTTGTCGATGACCGGCTGCGGCTGCCCGCCGTAGGCGATGGTGAGGGTGAGCTCGGCGCCGGACGCGACCTCGCCGTCGAGCTGCAGCACCAGCCGGTGGTGGCGCTGGGACCACTTCTTGAGGCCGGCGCCGGTCACCCGGACCTTGTCGGCCTGCAGGTGCGCGAGGTCGAGCACCAGGCGGCCGGTCTCCTCCAGCACCTCGACGCTCAGCGTGGCCGTGCCGCGCAGGCGGTTGCCCTCGAGCGTGTAGGCCAGGTCGAGGTCGTAGTGCCGCACGGCGTACGACGGGTCGCCGTGGCCGGAGAGGTACGGGTCGGCGGTGGGGAGGTGACGGATCACGGCGTCACTCCGCCCACGGGCCGATCGGGTTGCCGATCCACCGGGTCTTGTCCGGAACGGTCTCGCCTCTCATCACCAGGGACACCGGCCCGACGGTAGCGTGCTTGCCCAGCGTGGCCGCAGGCAGCACCACGGAGTTCGGCCCCAAGGTCGCGCCGCGGCGCAGCCGCACGGCGTCGGTGGCGAGCAGCCGGTCGTGGAAGAGGTGGGTCTGCACGACGCTGCCCTGGTTGACGGTGGCGCCGTCGCCGAGCTCGACGAGGTCGGCCTCGGGCAGCCAGTAGGACTCGCACCACACGCCGCGGCCGACCGTGGCGCCCATCGCCTTGAACCAGGTGGTGATCAGCGGGGAGCCGGTCGCCAGGCCGGCGAACCACGGGGTGGCGACCACCTCGATGAAGGTGTCGGCGAGCTCGTTGCGCCACACGAACGAGCTCCACAGCGGGTGCGAGCCGGCGCGCACCCGGCCCACGAGCAGCCACTTCGCGGCGACCGCGACGACGGCGGCGACCAGCCCGGCCACCCACAGCAGCACCGGTACGGCGAGAGCACCGGCCCAGGCGCCGTGCTCGCTCCCGATCGCGAGCGTCCCGGCGACGACGCCGAGGTGCAGGCACACGGCCAGGGTCAGCGGCACCAGCCGGGCCACCTCCCAGCACGCCCGCGCCACCTTGAGCCGGGTGGGGGGCGCGTAGGTGCGCTCGTCCGCGGAGCCCTGCTCGGACCGGCGCAACGGCGCGGGCGGGCTGCCCAGCCAGGACTCTCCGGCCTTGACCGTGCCGCGCGCGGGGGCCGCCGAGAGCACGGCGACCAGCGAGCGCTTGGGCACCTTGCGGCCGGGCGCGGCCATCGCGGAGTTGCCGACGAAGGCCCGCTTGCCGACCTTCACCCGCTCCGCGCGCAGCCAGCCGCCACCGAGCTCGTAGCCGCCGATGAGGGTGTCGTCGGCGAGGAAGGCCTGGTCGCTGACCGTGGTGAGCGAGGGGATCATCAGCACCGTGGACGCCTCGACGTCCTCCCCGATCCGAGCGCCGAGCAGGCGCAGCCACGTGGGCGTGAGCTGCGAGGAGTAGAGCGGGAACAGCCAGGTCCGGGCCTCGTCGAGCACCCGGATCGTCGCCCACACGCACAGCGCCGGCCGGCTCTGCAGCGGGTGCGCGCCCGCCACGATCCCGCGCGCGAGCAGCCGGACGGCGAGCAGGACCAGGCCGGCGAGGGCCACGGCACCGACCAGCACGCCCGGCACGACCCACGGCAGCAGCGCGCGGACCGCGGCGCCCGGGCCGTCGGTGGCGCCGAGGTCGGCGAGCAGCAGGGCGGGCACCAGCGCGAGGGCGATGGCCAGGGCCGGGAGCAGGGAGAGCCCGGCCGCGACGGCGGCGTACCGGACGGCCCAGGAGCGCAGCGTGCGGGGCGTCGCCGCCGGACGCTCGGCCCACGGGCCCCGGGCGGCGGCGCTGGCCCGGGTCGCAGGTGCACCGGACCAGAACTCCCCCGCCGGCACCTCGCCGAAGACCGCCGAGCCCGGCGCGACCTCGGCGTCGTCGCCGACCACCGTGCCGGGGCCGAGCATCGAGCGGGTGCCGACCCGGGCGCGGCGCCCGACCCGGATCCCGCCGACGTGCAGGGTGTCGCCGTCGATCCAGTAGCCGGTGAGGTCGACCTCAGGCTCCACCGAGGCGCCCTTGCCGACGGTGAGCAGCCCGGTGACCGGCGGCAGCGAGTGCAGGTCCGCACCCTTGGCGACCTTGGCGCCGAGCAGCCGCGCGTACCAGGTCATGTACGGCGCCCCGGACAGCCGCGTCGCGCCGAGCTCGTCCGCGATCCGCTCGGCCATCCAGATCCGCAGGTGGACCTTGCCGCCGCGGGGGTACTCCCCCGGCCGCACACCGGCCCGGACCGCCTGCACCAGCTTGGCGGCGAGCAGCATCCGGCCCGGCGGGCTGGAGAAGAGCAGCAGGAGCGGCGCCAGCACCCACCACGAGACGGCGGGCAGCCAGGCCACGTCGAGCAGGTCGTGGACCACCCGGGAGAAGGCCAGCGTGCCGGCCAGCCAGCGCGGCGCGGCGAGCGCCCGCAACAGCGGGACCGCGACCACCTGCCCGACCTGGGTCTTGCGCGGGATGGGCAGCACCCGGCGGCTCTGCTCGGCCAGCGCCGTCGGCTCCAGGGAGTCGAGGAAGCCGGCGAGGGCGCCGACGGTCGGGTGCTCGTAGAGGTCGGCGACCGTGAGCTCGGCGTGGTCGGCGCGGAGCAGGGTGACCACCTGCGCAGCGGTGAGGCTGCCGCCGCCGAGGTCGAAGAAGTCCGCGTCCGGGCCGTCCGGTGCGGCGCCGACCACCTTCTGCCACACCTCGGCGATCACCGCCGCGGTGCCGTGCAGCCCGGCGTCCGCGGGGTCCGCGGTCGGCAACGGCCAGGGCAGCGCGTCGCGGTCGACCTTGCCGGAGGTGCGGGTGGGGATGTCGTCGACGACCGCGAGCCGGGGCACGAGCGCGGCGGGCATGGTCGCCCGCAGGTGCGCGGTGGCGGCCGCGCCGTCGTACGCCGCGGTGGTGGCGAGGTAGCCGACGAGCAGCTGGTTGCCGGTGTCGGTACGACGCACGGCCGCCGCCGCGGCGCTCACCCCCGGCAGGGCGAGCAGCGCCGAGTCGATCTCGCCGAGCTCGATCCGCCGGCCGCCGAGCTTGACCTGGTCGTCGGCACGGCCGGCGAACAGCAGGCCCGCCGGGTCGTTGACCACGATGTCGCCGCTGCGGTAGGCCCGGTCCCAGCCGAGGGTGGGCATCGGGGCGTACTTCTCGGCGTCCTTGGCCGGGTCCAGGTAGCGCGCCAGCCCGACGCCGCCGATGATCAGCTCGCCCCGCTCGCCCTCCGCGACCGGCTCGCCGGTCGCGGGATCGACCACGACCAGGTCCCAGCCGGCGAGCGGCAGACCGATCCGGACCGGGCCGTCGGCGCCGACGAGGGCGCCGCAGGCCACGACCGTCGCCTCGGTCGGGCCGTAGGTGTTCCACACCTCGCGCCCCTCCCGGACCAGCCGTGCGGCCACCTCCGGCGGGAGCGCCTCGCCGCCGAGGATGAGCAGCCGGACCCGCTCCAGCGCGTCGTCGGGCCACAGGCTGACCAGGGTGGGCACCGTGGAGACCACCGTGATGTCGTTGGCGGTGAGCCAGGGCCCCACGTCGACGCCGCTGCGCACGAGCGCGCGGGGCGCGGGGACCAGGCAGGCGCCGTAGCGCCAGGCGAGCCACATCTCCTCGCAGCTCGCGTCGAAGGCGACGCTCAGCCCGGCCATCACCCGGTCCGCCGGTCCGACCGGGGCGTCCTGCAGGAACATCGTGGCCTCGGCGTCCACGAAGGCCGCGGCGTTGCGGTGGGTGACCGCGACGCCCTTGGGCGTGCCGGTGGAGCCGGAGGTGAAGATGACCCACGCGTCGTCGTCGACGCCCGGGTCCTGGCGCTGCCGCGGTGGCGCCTCGCGCCGGGACTCGATCACCAGCCCGGTGCCGACGACCGCCGCCACGGCGGCCTCGCCGAAGACCAGCCGGGCACGCTCCTCCGGGTCGTCGGCGTCGACCGGGACGTAGGCGGCGCCGGCGAAGAGGATGCCCATGACGGCGACGTAGAGGTCGGTGGTGCCCGACGGCAGGCGCACGCCGACCTTGTCGCCCGGGCCGATGCCGAGGTCCGCCAGGTCGGCGGCCACGCTCTCGGCGGCCTCCGCGAACTCGGCGTAGGTCACCGTGTCGTTGCCGCTGTCGAGCGCCATCGCGTCCGGGTGCTCGGCGGCCGTACGACGGAGCACGTCGACGAGGGTCCGCGGCGGGGGTGCCTCGTCACCGCGGAGCAGGGGCGACGACGCTGGATTCACCTCTCCATCCAACCGACTCCAGGTGAACGCGCGGTGTCGCCACCGCGCCGGGTCCGTTGTGCGCCCTTGTGATGTGAGCCACAATCGGGCGCGTGAGCGCGACGACGGAGTCCCCCGCCCCCGACCAGCACCGGGCCTGGCCGCCCGCCAACCCGCCGGAGCCGACGTACGTCGACGACCGGCTGAACTACTGGGCGGAGGCCACCCCCGACGCGGAGGCGATGACCTACCTCGGGCGCACCTGGACCTGGCGCGAGTGGCACGAGCGGGTCCACCGCGCCGCCGGCGGACTTCGTGACCTCGGCATCGCGCGCGGCGACGTCGTCTCCTTCCTCGACAAGAACCACCCGGCCTGCGTGGAGATCAGCCTCGCCGCCGGCTCGATCGGCGCCGCGAACGCGATCATCAACTGGCGCTCGGCCGGTGACGAGATCGACTACGCCGTCAACGACTCCGGCGCGAAGGTGCTCTTCGTCGGCCGCGAGCTGATGCCCACCATCGAGGCGATCCGGGACCGGCTGCCGAACGTCGAGAAGATCATCGAGGTCACCCCGGACGGCGGCGCGGACGACGAGTACGAGCAGTTCCTCGCCGCCTCCACCGCGTGCGCCGACGGCCCCGACGTGCTCGAGGACGACGTCTGCCTCGTCATGTACTCCTCCGGCACCACCGGGCGGCCCAAGGGGGTCATGCTGACCCACCGCAACATGGTCAAGCACACCGTCAACTCCCACGACGGCTGGGTCTTCGAGCCCGGCGACAAGTCGATGGTGGCCATGCCGCTCTTCCACGTGGGCGGCTCGTCGTACGTCCTGATGGGGATCCACGACGGCGTGCCGAGCGTGATGACCCGCGAGCCGGACGCCGGCTCGCTCGCCGGCGCGATCCTCGCCGGCGCCAACCGCACCTTCCTGGTCCCGGCCGTGCTCGCCCAGGTGCTCCAGGCCGGCCCGGACGCGGTCAAGCTCTTCGGCCTGCTCAAGACCTACACCTACGGCGCCGCGCCGATGCCGCCGCCACTGCTGCGGGCCGCCATGGAGGCCTGGCCCGACACCGACTTCATCCAGGTCTACGGCCTGACCGAGGTCGCCGGCGTCGCGACCCACCTGATGCCCGAGGACCACCGCACCGCCGAGGCCGACGGCCACCCGGAGCGACTGGTCTCCGCCGGCAAGCCGATCCCCGAGGTCGAGGTGCGCATCGTCGACCCGGCCACGCTCGCGGACGTGGGCGTCGGCGAGCACGGTGAGATCTGGCTGAAGACCCCGCAGCTGATGAAGGGCTTTCACAACTTGCCCGAGGCGACCGCCGAGGTGGTCACCGAGGACGGCTGGTTCCGCACCGGCGACATGGGCCACGTCGACGAGGGCGGCTACGTCTTCGTCTCCGACCGACTCAAGGACATGATCATCACCGGCGGCGAGAACGTGTACTCCCCCGAGGTCGAGCGGGTCCTCTCCGAGCACCCGGGGGTGCTGGAGGTGGCCGTCATCGGCGTACCGGACGAGCGGTGGGGTGAGTCCGTCAAGGCCGTCGTCGCGCTGAAGGAGGGCTCCGACGCCTCCGAGACCGAGCTGATCGAGTGGACCCGCGAGCGGCTGGCCCACTTCAAGGCGCCGAAGTCGGTGGACATCATCACCGCCCTCCCCCGCAACCCCACCGGCAAGATCCTCAAGCGCGAGCTGCGCAAGCCCTACTGGGACGACGCCGCCCGGCAGGTCTAGCGCCCTTGTAACTACGTGTTCATGCCTCTACCAGGGTGGTCTACCACCCTGGTAGAGGCCACAACACCCGGGTAGTGGTCGGGCCGCGACGAGTCGAGCTCCTACGCGACCCCGGGTGCTTCCCACCCGCGCGCGCCGCTGCCGCGCAGCGCGTGCGGCACAACTACCAGGGCGTTGTGGCATCTACCCGGGTGGTCTACCACCCTGGTAGAGGCCACAACACGTAGTTACAAGCGGATCAGTGCGCGATCGCCGCCCGCACCCGGGCGGCGGTCGCGGCGAACTCCGGCAGCGCCCGCACCTGGTCCGGGGCGAGCGAGGCGTCGGAGGAGAAGGGCACCTGCTCGTCGAGCACGATCCGGCCCGGGCGCGGGCTCATCACCAGCACCCGGGAGCCGAGGAAGACCGCCTCGTCGACGCTGTGCGTGATGAACAGGATGGTCTTGCCGGTCTCCCGCCACAGCGTGAGCAGCTCGTTCTGGAGCCGTTCGCGGGTGAGGGCGTCCAGGGCGCCGTACGGCTCGTCCATCAGCACGACCTCGGGGTCGCCGGCGAGCACCCGGGCGATCTGGGCGCGCTGCTGCATCCCGCCGGAGAGCTCGTAGGGCCGGCGGTCCGCCGCGTCGGACAGGCCCACCAGCGACAGGTAGCGCTCGGCCGTCGCGAGCCGCTCGGCCTTGCCGATCCCGCGCAGCTTGGGCCCGAGCGCGACGTTGCGGCGTACGTCGAGCCACGGGTAGAGCGTCGGCTGCTGGAACACCACGCCACGGTCCACGCCGGGCCGGGTGACCGGCCTGCCACCGACGGTGATCGCACCGGCCGAGGGCTGGACGAAGCCGGCGATCATCCGCAGGAAGGTGGTCTTGCCGCAGCCCGACGGCCCGGCGAGGGTGACCAGCTCACCGGGCGCGATGTCGAGGTCGATCCGGCCGAGGGCGGCGACGTCGCCGCCGCGGGACCGGAACACGTGCTCCAGCCCCGCGACGGCGATGTCCTTGCTCATCGAGCGCTCACCCCACCGAGCCGGCGACGGTCGCGTCGACCCCGTCGCGGTACGTCGCGGCCGGCGCCACCGCCGAGATGCCGTCCTGGGCGAGCAGGAACTGGGCCGTGGCCAGCAGGTCGGTGCCGAGCTTCTTGCCCAGCCAGTCCGTGCCGGCCTGGTCGGCGGCGCGCAGGTAGGTGAGCCCGGCGAACTGCTTCTTGGCCTCCTCGGTGCTCACGCCCACCTCGACGGCGACGCTCTCGGCGGCCTTGTCGGGGTCGTCGAGGATCTGCTGCACGGCGTGGTCCTGGGCCTTGGCCCAGGCCTCGAGGACGGCGGGATTCTTCTCGACGTACGCCGTCGAGGCCAGGCCGAGGTCGTAGGTCGGCTTGCCGGCCTCGGCGGTGTCCTTGCTCGACAGGATGACGGTGCCGCCCTGCTTCTCCAGCTCGGACAGGGTCGGGTCCCAGACCCAGGCCGCGTCGATGTCGCCCATGGCCCAGGCCGGCGCGATCTGCTCGGGCTCGCTGTTGATCAGCTTGTAGTCGGCCGGGTCCTCGCCGGCGTCGGCGATGGCCTGGAGCAGGGAGTAGTGCGCGGTGGAGCCGAAGGGCGTGGCGATGGTCTTGCCCTTCAGGCCCTCGATGTCGGTGGCGACGCCGTCGCGGACGACGAGCGACTCGGCCTCGCCGATGACGTCGTGGATCCAGATCACCTTCACGGGCAGGCTGAGCGGGGCCGAGAGCGCCTTGGTCGACGGCGAGGAGCCGGCCAGGCCGATGTCGATGCTGCCGGCGCCGAACGCCTGGACGACGTCGCCGCCGGAGGCGAAGTTGTTCCACTCGATCGTCGCCTTCGGCAGGCAGTTCTCGAGGATCTTCTGGTCCTTGACGACGACGTCGCCGTTGGGGATCTTCTGGTAGCCGATGCGCACGGTCCCGGTGACCGAGTCGTCGGCCTTCCAGGGGCAGTCGCCGGCGCTGGCCTGCTCGTCCTCGCCGAGGCTGCAGGAGGAGAGCGGGAGGGCGACGGCGGCCAGCAGGGCGCCGGCGGTCCAACGGGAGAGCTTCATGGGATCAGGCCTTTCCTCGCCACGGGACGACGAGCTTCTCGATGGTGCGGATGACGGCGTCAAGGGCGATCGCGGTGAGGCCGATGACGAGGATGCAGGCGACCGACAGCGCGATCTTGTTCTGCGTTCCCGAGAGGTAGGCCAGGCCTCCGATGCCCGGCAGTCCGTTGACGAGCTCCGCGGCCACGACGGTGGTCCACGCGAAGCCGACGGCGACGCGCAGGCCGGACAGGATGTCCGGCAGCGTCGCGGGGAGGATGACCTGGGTGGTCAGCTGCAGGCCGGAGGCGCCGAGGCTGCGGGCGGCGTTGAGCTGGTCCTCCCGCACGCCGCGCACGCCGTTGACGGTGGCCAGCGTGATCGGCGGGAAGGCAGCCAGCACGAGCAGCCAGACCTTCGAGGTGTCGTAGATGCCGAACCAGGCGACCAGGAAGCCGATGTAGGCCAGCGGCGGCAGCGAGCGGAGGAAGTCGACGTACGGCCCGGCGAGGTCGCCGACCCAGCGCACGGTGCCCATCAGCAGCCCCAGCGGTACGCCGACCACGACGCCGAGCAGCAGGCCCAGCCCGATCCGGCGCAGGCTCACCACCAGGTGCTCCCACAGGAAGTAGTGCTCCTCGCCGCGTACGACGCGGTCCACGCCGTCGCCGATCGGGTGATAGCTGTTGGCCCGGACGAAGGCGTCCCACACCTCGCGCGGGCTCGGCGTCAGGTAGTGCGGCTCGACGAGGTCCGCGCCGGCGACGACCGACCAGACCACGAGCAGCACGACCAGGCTCGCGACGAGGCCGATCCAGCGGCGGGGTCCGGGGACCTGGGATCGGGGGAAGGGCACGAGGCGGCAATGTACAGTGTTTCACGCGACATTGTTCACTTGGTCCACGCCCGGCCGGTTTGTCGGATCCGGGACCGGCGGGTCGCCGGGGCTCGACACTCCCCGGCAGGGTTCGGGCGGCCCGGTCACCAACGGATACGGTGGTCCGGTCCACGATCGCGGAGGCACGACAAAGGGGGAGCACAGGCATGGCGAGCAGGCCACGGGAGCTGGTGCGCCGCGTCGCCAGGAAGGCACGTGCGCGGATCCGGCCGACGATCGAGCCGACGCCGGTCGCCGACACCGTCGCGAAGGTCAAGGACCTGCGCGACCACCGCGAGTGGGACGAGGCGCTCGCCGTCCTCGACGCCGCCCTCGCCGAGCGCCCCCAGGCCATCCGTCTCCACGTCTCCCGGGCCCAGCTGCTCGCCGCCCGCGGCCACTGGGAGCAGGCCCGCTCCGTGTGGGAGGACCTGATCGCCCTGCGCGGACCCGACCTCAGCGGGCAGCACTGGGCCCAGGCGGTCGCGTCCAACCGGATGGTCGGCGACCTCGACGGCGCCCGAGGCGTCCTCGACCGGGTCCCCGAGGTGCGCCAGGCGCATCCCGCGATCATCCGCCAGCGGGCCGAGATCGCGATGGCCTCCGCCCAGTGGGACGCGGCGACCGACCTCTGGGCCGCCTACTTCGACGAGCGCCACGCCGCCTTCCCCGGGCTGCGCTTCCCCCGCCGTCCCTCCACCAGCGACTGGTTCGAGGCCGCGTGGCACGAGGTCGCGTTGTCGCTGACCCGGCGCGGCCTCCCGCACCAGCGACCGTTCACGCCGGCGTTCTACCGCGCCGTCGCGCAGGTCCTCGACGACGCCGGTCTCGCCCACGACGCGATCGCCCTGCTCGCCGGCCTGGTCGAGGTGATGCCCCAGGACGCCAGCGACGACCTGCTCGCCGTCCGGCACCGGCTCACCGCCCTGCGCTCCATCACCCGCGAGGAGCTGCCCACCACGATCGACCCCGAGCACGCGGCGACCCTCGACGCGCTCCCCCCGCTGCCCGCGGCCTGGGACGGCCTCGGCCCGCTGCGGGTGCTCCGGGTCCCGGCCGGGTCCAGCGTGGAGACCGCGCTGCGCTCGACCCGCTACCTCAACCAGAGCTGCCTCGACCGCTTCGTCGAGCGGCTGGAGGCCGCCGACGGCTGGCCGGACGCCGCGCTGGGCCGCGACCCGCTGGTCGACGCGGCACGCGAGTGGTCCGACCGCTACGGCGAGCAGTACGCCGTCGAGCCGCACCTGCCGGCCTCGACCCTCTCCGACGCGATCTTCCTGAGCATGTACCACGAGGCCAGCCAGCTGCGCCCGATGGAGCGCCTGGCCGACGACCTGGCCGCCGCCTCGACCGATGCGCCGGTGGTCATCGAGATCCCCTCGATGATGGTCAACTACCTCGTCGACCCCTCCGCGGCGGCGTTCAGCCTCTACTACCTCTACTTCGCGCTGCTCGAGCGCAAGGTCAACGCCTTCCTGTGCTTCTACGAGCGCGAGCCGATCGAGGAGGAGGCGCAGACCGTCGCCTTCCAGTCGCGCTGGCGGATGGCGCAGAAGGGCACCCGGCTCGAGCCGCGCCCGCCCGCGCCGGGCGAACCGGGCGCCGACGTCGCGCTGGTGCCGGCCGGCATCCGCTCGTTCCCGCTGCTCGTCGCGCAGCACCCGGGCGCGACGGTCTACGAGTCCGGCATGGTCGTCGGCGAGCTCGCCTACGACCGCCGCGCCTCCCGGACCCAGGTCGTCGCGGCGCACGCCCCGCTGCACCCGAAGGGCTACCAGCTGCCGACCTTCGAGTTCCCGCTGACCCGGATCGCGGTGCTGCCCGGCACCGACTCGCTGTCCGCGGCGGCCGCGCCCCTGGACGCCGTGCTGGAGCAGAGCGAGCCGCTCGGCGACGGCTGGGCGGCCTGGCTGCACCGCGCGACCGCGCCGTTCCTGGAGCACATGGCCTGGACGGCCCACAAGGACGTCGCCCGGCGCGGGATCCGCGAGGCGCACGTGGCCGACTACCTCCTCCCGGAGGGCGTCATCGTCGGCGACGCCGTACGACGCGCCGGTGGGCGGGTCGTGCTGCACCCCCACTCCAGCAACCCGGTGCACCTGCAGGCCCGGCGCGCCGACACCTTCGACGAGGTCGAGGCGGTCACCGCGACCGGCGTGGAGATGTGGCGCGAGCAGTTCCCCGAGCACGTCGTGCGCCACGTCCCGGCCTCGGTGATCACCCCCGGGCCGGCCCGCCCGTTCGTCGCGGACGCCCCGCTGTCGGTGGTGATCTTCGGCGGCATGGCCACCATGGGCCGCACCCCCTGGATCGACCTCGACCGGCACGCGCAGAGCTATCGCGACCTGTTCGCCGGCTTCGAGGAGCTGCAGCGCCAGCAGCCGATCGACATCTACTTCAAGCCGCGGGGGCCCGCGGGCGACACCGAGCACTGGCTGTTCCGCACGGTCGGGCGCACGGCCGCCTGGCAGCCGGTCTACATCCACGGCCGCCGCCTCGACCTGCCCAACCAGGTCTTCGTCTCGGTCTCCGTCGGCACGACCGCCCTGCTGGAGGGCATCGCCGGCGGCACGCCCGGCTTCGTGGTGCGCGACTTCCCGGTCCGCGACTACACCACCCTCGACGCCGACGCCTTCCCCACCCTCACCGTGCCGGACGCGCTGGACCTGCTGCGCGACCTCGCCACCGCCGAGGGGTACGACGGCCTGCTCCAGCGGGAGCGGGCCTGGGCCCGCACCGAGCTGGACCTCGACTGAAGGTCTGAGCGAACCCTCAACCCGGTCTCAGGGGCTTCACAGTCGCGCCTCCCACGATGGAGGACATGACCCAGGCCCTGCCCCCGGCGCCGTCCTCGCCGCCGCCGACCCCACCGGCACCGTCGTACTTCCCCTCCGGGCCGCCGCAGCCGGCGCGGCCGCGTCGTGCGGGCTTCGCGGCCCTGGTGCTGACCGGCGCGCTGCTCGTCGGGGGCGGTGCCGGGATCGGCGGCGCGGCGTTCTACGACGCGGTCGACGGCGACACCAACGGCTCCGGCGGCAGCTCGTCGGCGCCCCTGCAGGTCGCTGACAACGGCGACAAGCCGGCGGCGACGGGCAGCGTGGAGTCGGTGGCGACGAAGGTGCTGCCCTCCGTCGTCGCGCTCGACGTGAGCGGCGGCGGTGCGTCCGGCAGCGGCTCGGGCGTGGTGCTCGACGCCGACGGGACGATCCTCACCAACGACCACGTGGTCACCCTCGGCGGGCAGATCGACGCCAAGCAGGCCGAGGTGACGGCCTCCTTCAGCGACGGGACCAGGACCCGGGCGACCGTGGTCGGCGTCGACCCGCTGACCGACACCGCGCTGGTCAAGGTCGAGAAGACCGACAACCTGACGCCGGTCACCATCGGCAAGTCCGACAACCTCGACGTCGGCGAGCAGGTCGTCGCGATCGGGTCGCCGTTCGGCCTCGACGCCACGGTCACCAGCGGCATCGTGAGCGCGCTGAACCGCCCGGTCGAGGTGGCCCGCGACCAGCAGGGCAACGTCACGGCGTACCCCGCCATCCAGACCGACGCCGCCATCAACCCCGGCAACAGCGGCGGGCCGCTGGTCAACATGGACGGCCAGCTCGTCGGCATCAACGCCTCGATCCGTTCCACCGGCTCGGGCTCGGGCGCCGGCGCGGAGTCCGGCTCGATCGGCCTCGGCTTCGCGATCCCGATCGACGAGGTGCTGCCGATCATCGAGCAGCTCCGCTCGGGCGAGACCCCCACGCACGCGCGGCTGGGCATCCAGGTCCGCGACGTCACCGGTACGGCGGGCTCCAGCGACACCACGCTCGCCGGCGCCCGCATCGCCGAGCTCGAGAAGGGCTCGGCCGCGGCCGGCGCGGGGCTGGAGAGCGGCGACGTGATCACGGCGATCGACGACCACCGCATCGACGACACCGAGGCACTGATCGCGACCGTGCGCGCCTACCGGCCCGGCGAGACCGTGAAGGTGACCTACCTGCGCGGCAGCAAGCAGGACAGCACCGAGCTCAAGCTCGGCTCGGACTGACTCAGGAGCCGCCGCCCCCGGCCTTGCGGCGGTGCATCTTCGGAGCACCACCGACCACCTCGGAGCCGTGCGCCTTCTCCGGCACCGGCCCGTCCTCGTGGACGCCCTTCTCCTTGCGGTTCTTGCGGTCCAGGGCCTCGCGCATCTTGGCCTTGAGATCGTCGTTGGCCGAGTCAGCCATGGGGGCGGTCCTTCCCTCGCGGTGATGAACCCCTCCACCGTGGCACCCGCGGGCGCCGGAACCAAGCGATTTAGCGGTCGAGCCGCTTCTGCATCTCCGCGAGCCGCGCGGTGGGGACGAACCCGAGCAGCTCGTTGATCGCGATCATCGGGCCGTTCTCCTCGGCGTTCCAGGTCACCACGCGGCGACCGCTCACGTCGGCCCCCGCCTGCAGCGCGCGGTGGTTGGCGACCTTCACGGCGGTGCCCAGCCGGTGGCCGCGGTGGTCGCGCCGCACGAGGGTGCCCCACTGGAAGACCGACCGGTCGTCGTACGACGGCACGACGAGCTGGGTGTAGGCGACCACCTCGCCGGTGCGGTCGAGCGCGACCGTGCACCACGGGACCCGTCCCTGGGCCGCGAGCAGGGCCTCGTCGTCACGGTGGCCGGCGACGTCGACCGCCTCGGCCTCGCGCTCCATCGCGCCGGTGGGCGCCTCGGTCATCAACGTGCTCGCGACGGCGAGCCACCCCTCGACCAGCGCGTCGGGCACCCGGCCCGCCCACGACTCGATCCGGTAGTCGCGGTGGTGCGGCGCGGCGTCGGCGGCCAGCGCCGCCAGCACGTCGTCGTCGAGCGGCAGCGCCGCCGAGCGCTGCACGTCGCCGATGCCGAAGGTGTAGCCGCGGGCGCGCAGGAAGTCCACGCCCACCACGCCTGCACCCTGCGGCGAGCCGGCCTCGGGCCACTGCGCCTCGGCGTCGAGCCGCACCCGGCCCTCGGCCGCGGCGACCGCCTCCAGGTGGTCCAGCAGCAGCGAGCCGATGCCGCGCCGGCGCCGGTCCGGACGGACGTGGAGGTCGACCTCGGCCGCGTCCAGGTTGTCCATCAACGGCACTGACAGCCAGGCGGTGCCGACCGCGACACCGGCCTCGCGGGCCACCCAGAGCCGCTCGCGACGCTTGACCGGCGGGTGCCGGAGCAGGGCGAGCAGCTCCTCGGCAGCCCAGGGGGTCGCGGCGTCGCCGACCTCGTGGGCCTGCGACGCCGCGCTGACGGCCGCCCACTCCCGCACCGCCACGGCGTCTGCGGCCGTGACCTCGACCAGCTCGACGCTCATCGCGCCCGCGCCACCCGTCCCTCGTCCCAGACCGGCGCGTCGGACTCGTAGACCGAGCCGTCGGCACCGAAGACGCAGAACCGGTCGAAGCCGCGCGCGAACCACCGGTCGTGGGTCACCGCCACCACCGTGCCGTCGAACGCGGCCAGCCCCTCCTCCAGCGCCTCGGCCGACTGGACGTCGAGGTTGTCGGTCGGCTCGTCGAGCAGCAGCAGGGTCGCCCCCGACAGCTCCAGCAGCAGGATCTGGAAGCGGGCCTGCTGCCCGCCGGAGAGCGACTCGAAGGCCTGCTCGGAGCTGGCCGCCAGCTCGTAGCGGTCGAGCACGCGCGCCGCCTGCTCGCGGCCCATCCCCTTGCGCCCGTTCGGGTCGCCGTCGCCGCGGTGCAGGATCTCCAGCAGGGTGCGCCCGACGAGCTCGGGGTGCTCGTGGGTCTGCACGAACCAGCCCGGGCGCACCCGCGCGCCGAGCCGGGCCCGGCCGGTGTGCGCGACCGGGGCGATCTCCGCCTCGCCCACCGGGCGGTGCTCCACGTCCGGGTCGCTCCCCCCAGCGGCCAGCAGCCGCAGGAAGTGGGACTTGCCCGAGCCGTTGGAGCCGAGCACGGCCAGCCGGTCGCCGTACCAGACCTCGAGGTCGAAGGCCTTCATCAGCCCGGTCAGCTCCAGGTCCTCGCAGACCACCGCACGCTTGCCGGTGCGGGCGCCGGACAGGCGCATCGTCACCTGCTGCTCGCGCGGCTGCTCGGTCGGCGGCCCGGCCTCCTCGAACTTGCGCAGCCGGGTCTGCGCGGCGCGGTACTGCGAGGACATGCCGTCGTTGTACTCCGCCTTGATCTTCAGCCGCAGCACCAGCGCCTTGAGCTTGGCCTGCTCCTCGTCCCAGCGCCGGCGCAGCTCGGCGAAGCGGGCGAAGCGGTCCTTCCTCGCCTCGTGGTACGACGTGAAGCCGCCCGCGTGCGTCCACGCGCTGTTGCCGCCGCCACCCGCCCCGAGCTCGACGGTCACCACGTGGGTCGCGCAGTTGGCGAGCAGCTCCCGGTCGTGGCTGATGAACAGGATCGTCTTGTCCGAGGCGGCGATCCGCTGCTCCAGCCAGACCTTCCCCGGCACGTCGAGGAAGTTGTCCGGCTCGTCGAGCAGCAGCACCTCCTCGGGACCGGCGAGCAGGTACTCCAGCACCACCCGCTTCTGCTCACCCCCGCTCAACGTCGACAGCTCGCGGTACTTGGCCCGGTCGTAGGGCACCGCCAGCGCCTTGACGGTGCACACGTCCCAGGTCACCTCGACGTCGTAGCCGCCCGCGTCGGCGTACTCGGCCAGGGCGCCCGCGTAGGCGAGCTGCGTGGCCTCGTCGTCGGTGTCCATGAGCGCGAGCTCCCAGCGGTCCACCTCGGCCGCCGCGGCGCGCACCCGGGCCGGCGCCAGCGCGAGCAGCAGGTCGGCGACCGTCGGGGGCCCCTCGCTGGTCGAGCCCGCCGAGACCCCGCGGTCGACCATCTGGCTCATGATCCCCAGCCCGCCCGAGCGCACCACGGTGCCGGCGTGCGGGGCCAGCTCACCGGTGATGATCCGGAACAGCGTGGTCTTGCCCGCGCCGTTGGCGCCGACGAGCGCGACCTTGGCGCCCTCACCGACCCGGAACGAGACGTCGTCCAGCAGGACCCGCCCGTCGGGCAGCTCGTAACGGACACCGGCGACCTCGACATGACCCACGATCGTCGATTGTCCCGTGACTCGGCCGCCGAGGCGAGTCGATTACGCGGGGCTGCGAGGATGCGCCCATGGAGTGGATCGACCTGCTGGAGGACACCACCGGCCGCTTCGCCGAGGTGCTGGAGACCGGCGACCTGGCCGCGCCGGTCCCGACCTGCCCCGGGTGGAGCCTTGCCGAGCTCGGCGAGCACCTGCGCTGGACCCACGCCTGGGCGAGCCACGCCGTCACCGCCGGTACGCCGGACGGCGACTCCCCCGCGCCCGGCACCGAGCGCACGGCGCTGGTCGCGGGCTACCGCACGGCCGCTGCCGACCTGCTCGACGTGCTCCGCGGGACCGACCCGGACGCGCCGGCGTGGACCTTCGGCACCGACAAGGTGGCCGGGTTCTGGCGGCGCCGCCAGGTGCACGAGGTCACCCTCCACCTGTACGACGCCCTCGCCGCCCAGCAGGCCACCGACTCCTGGCAGCCGGCGGCCGAGCTGGCCTGGGACGGCGTCGAGGAGGTGGCGACGTTGTTCTACCCGCGCCAGGTGCGCATCGGGCGGAGCCCGTCCCTGACGGCGCCGTTGCGGCTGCGGGCGAGCGACACCGGCCGGGAGACGATGCTGGCCAACGACGTGGTGGCGCCGGAGGTGGTGCTGGAGGGCACCGCCCGCGAGCTGCTGCTCACGCTGTGGGGCCGGGTGCCCGCGACCGGCCCGGCGGCGGACCTGCTGGGCGCGGCGACGGTGACGCCCTGAGCCTCAGCCGACGACGAAGCGCGCGTCGACCTGCGAGCTGACCTCGATGTCCTCGGGCGAGAGCTCCAGCTCGGCGCCGCCGGAGTCCTTGGCCGCGGCCATCCGCGCGAAGGGCGCGCCACCGCCACCGCCGGCGGGGTGCAGGCCCTCGCCGAGCATGCCGGCGTCGGCGATCGCGACCGGGCGGACCGGGCCGAGGCCGAGCGCCTCGGCGTACTCCTGCGCGCGGCGCGCGGCGTCCTGCACCGCCCGGGTGCGCACGGAGCGCTCGAGGTCCTGGCGGTTGCTCTCGGTGAGCGCCCACACGACCCCGTCGACGGAGAACCCCCGGGTCGAGGAGACGTGCTGGCTGACCCAGCGGCCGAGCGCGACGAAGTCGCGGAACTTCACCTCGACGCCGACGCTCGCGTGGTGGACGAGCGGGAGCTGCTTGCCGTCCTGGTTCCACGGGCGCTGCGCCCAGGTGCGCACGTGCGTCGTCGACCACCAGGTGACCGGACCCTGGCTCGGGTCGTGCAACGCCTTCACCGAGGTCTGCACGGTCTCCAGGTCGGCGACGACGCGGTCGTAGACCGGCTTGGGCTGGGGACCCTCGAACGACAGCTTGACGTGCACGGTGCCGCGCTCGGGGCGCTGGAAGGCGCTGTAGGACCCGCGCACGGTGAACTCGGTGGCCATGCGGCCACTCTAGGCAGGCTCCCCCGGACGACGCGTCTGGAGCACGCGGAAGCCCTTGGCGCTGGCGAGCCGCTCGGTCGGGAAGCCCTGCTCCCCCAGCCAGCGCTGGAGCGAGTCGGCGCCGAGGTTCTTCCCGACGACCATCACCGCACGACCCCCGGGCGTCAGCCGTGGCAGCCAGGTCAGCAGCAGCTCGTGGAGCGCGGCCTTGCCGATCCGGATCGGCGGGTTCGACCAGATCTCGTCGAACGTCGCGTCCGATGCGACCTCGTCCGGCCCGAGCGCCCGGAAGCGGTCGCCCAGTCCCAGCGCGGCGGCGTTCTCGTTGGCGAGGAGCACGGCGCGCTGGTTGACGTCCACGGCGGTCACCACCGCCTCCGGGGCGGCGAGCGCGCAGGCGAGCCCGATCACGCCGTACCCGCAGCCGAGGTCGAGGATCCGCCCGCCCGACGGCGGCGGGGTCTCCCGGAAGAGCACCGACGTACCGATGTCGAGCCGGCCCTGGGCGAACACCCCGGACCCGCTGACGAGGCTCATCGGGTGTCCCCACACCTCGGCCTCGACCGGCGCGCGCTGGAAGGCGACCGACGGGTCGGCGGAGAAGTAGTGCTCCTCGCTCATCCCTCGACCTCCGTGCCGCTACGACGCGCCGAGGTCAGCTCCACCCGGGCCGCCAGCGCGGCGTCCTCGGGGTAGGCGACCTCCTCCAGGGTCAGCCCGTGCGCCGGCACCACCACGACGTTCGGGTCGCGCCGGAGGCCGGTGAGGATCTCGGCCGCCCAGCCGGCCTCCTTGCGGCCCTCGCCGACCGCGATCATGCAGCCCACCAGGGCCCGCACCATCGAGTGGCAGAAGGCGTCGGCGCGGACGTGCCCCACCAGCATGCCGTCCTCGGCGCGGGTCCAGCCGAAGTCGAGCAGGGTGCGGATCGTGGTCGCGCCCTCCCGCTTCTTGCAGAACGCCGCGAAGTCGTGCAGCCCGACGAGCGTGCCGGCGGCCTGGTCCATCGCGGCGACGTCGAGGGCGCGTGGCCAGGACAGCACGTGGTTGCGGGTCAGCGGGTCGACCCGCGCGGGGTCGTCGACGATCCGGTAGGCGTAGCGCCGCCAGAGCGCGGCGAAGCGGGCGTCGAAGCCTGCGGGGGCCTCGGTGACGCGTCGTACCCGCACGTCGCGGGGCAGGAAGCCGTTGAGCCGCCGGGCCAGCACCTCGAGCTGGGTCACCTGGCGGGCGGCGGTCTTGGAGACCTCCGGGTCGACGTCGACGTGGACCACCTGGCCGCGTGCGTGCACGCCGGAGTCGGTGCGCCCGGCGCAGGTCACCTGCGCCTCCTCGGGCAGCCGCAGCACGGTCGTCAGCGCGGTCGTCAGCTCGCCCTGGACCGTGCGCAGGCCCGGCTGGGCCGCCCAGCCACGGAAGTCTCCGCCGTCGTAGGCGAGGTCGATCCGCAGGCGCACCCGAGCAGCCTAGGAGCATTGCGTCGGAGGGATGAAATAGGCTCGCGGCCGTGGCCCTGGAGACCTCCCTCGAGAAGCCGGCTCCGGTCCGGGCGATCGCCAACGCGATCTCCGGCTGGATCGACCGGCTCGGCCCCGTGTGGGTCGAGGGCCAGGTGACCCAGGTCAGCCGGCGTCCGGGCCTCGCCACGGTCTTCCTCACCCTGCGCGACTCGGTCGCCGACATCTCGGTGCCGGTGACCTGCTCGCGGGTGCTCTTCGACGGCCTGGCCGCCCCTCTGCAGGAGGGCGCGAGCGTGGTCATCAACGCGCGGCCGTCCTACTACGCCAACCGCGGCACGCTGTCGCTGCAGGCCCGCGAGATCCGGATGGTCGGCCTCGGCGAGCTGCTCGCGCGGCTGGAGCAGCGCCGTCAGCTGCTCGCCGCAGAGGGGCTGTTCGCCCAGGAGCGCAAGCGCGCGCTGCCCACGCTGCCCCGGCGCGTCGGCCTGGTCACCGCGCCGAAGTCCGCCGCCGAGCGCGACGTCGTCGAGAACGCCACCCGTCGCTGGCCGGCCGTCGCCTTCGAGGTCGCCTACGCCGCCATGCAGGGCCACCGCTCCGCCGCCGAGGTGATCGAGGCGGTCCGGCGGCTCGACGCCCACCCCGAGGTCGACGTGATCGTCGTCGCCCGCGGCGGCGGGTCGGTCGAGGACCTGCTGCCGTTCTCCGACGAGGGGCTGGTCCGGGCCGTCTCCGCGGTGCGCACCCCGGTCGTCTCCGCGATCGGCCACGAGCCCGACAGCCCGCTGCTCGACCTGGTCGCCGACGTCCGCGCGTCCACCCCGACCGACGCCGCCAAGCGGGTCGTGCCGGACATGGCCCAGGAACGCGGCCGGGTCGCCGAGGCCCGGACCCGTGTGCGCCAGGCCGTGCTCGCCCGGCTCGACCGGGAGCAGGCCCACCTGGACGCGATCCGTTCCCGCCCGGTGCTCGCCGAGCCGACCACGCTGCTCGACGCCCGGGCCGACGAGCTCGACGACTGGCGGGCCCGGATCCGCCGCCAGCTGGAGTGGGGGCTCGACCGGGCCGCGGACGACGTCCACCACCACCGGGCCCGGGTGCAGGCGCTGTCCCCGCTCGCCACGCTCCAGCGCGGCTACTCCGTGCTCCAGGACGCCGAGGGCCACGTCGTCACCAGTGTCTCCGGCGTCGTTCCCGGCGCCGCCCTGACCGTCCGGGTCGCCGACGGCCGCATCCACACCGAGGCGAGAGCCACCGAGGAGAGCCATGACTGACGAGACCGCCGAGAAGCCGTCCTACGAGGAGGCCCGTGCCGAGCTCGTCGAGGTCGTGCGCCAGCTCGAGGCCGGCGGCACGACGCTCGAGGAGTCCCTCGCGCTGTGGGAGCGCGGCGAGCGGCTGGCCACGGTCTGCCAGGAGTGGATCGACGGTGCCCGGGAGCGGCTCGAGGCCGTGCTCGCCGAGGGCGACGAGGACTAGCTCGCCGTCTTCTCCGGCTTCTTCTCCGGTGCCGGAACCGGCGTGGTGACGAGGCTGTCGACGATCGTGCGCAGGTCGGCGGCGGGCGCCGAGCCGAACACCAGCACCGTGCCACCGGCCACCTCGGCGGCGTACGCCGAGTCGCCGCCGTCGTCGGTGTAGCCCTTCCACTCCCGCGCCACCGGGCGCGCGATGCTCGCCGGGACCGTGTAGCCCGCCGCGGTCGCGGTGTCCTCGTCCACCCAGGCCGCGAGCAGCGCGCCGACCGAGGTCTGCTCCAGGCGCACCGCGACGAAGCGGTCGTCGTCGGTGAGCATCCGCAGCATGAAGAGCTGGGGCTTCTCGATCGACACCTCGACGCCGGTCGCGATCCAGCCCTCCGGCAGGCTCGGCGGGTACGGCGGCCGGAGGCCCGCGCCCTGCACCGACTGCACGGTCTCCAGGTAGTCGACCGCCTCGGGCTTGGCCTCGAAGTCCGGCCGGAACAAGCCCATGAAGTAGAGCAGCGCGAGCACGCCGATCACGGTGACGACCAAGGAGGCGACCAGGCCGGCCGCGGAACGCTGGTAGCGCCCGGGCTTGCCCGCGGGCTCGGCGTGCTGGTTGCTCATGACCGTGCCAGTCTCCCAGCCGGCGGCGCAGGCCCCCAGCCAGGGGCCTCGGAAGGCGCAGATACGTCACAATTCGTGCATTTCGGCCGCAAGTGCGACAGAGTTGCGTCATGACCGACTACCGGGTCGCGGAGGCCGCCGAGCTCCTCGGCGTCAGCACCGACACCGTGCGCCGCTGGATCGACAGCGGCCGGGTCGCCGCGAGCACCGCCGAGGGGCGCACCGTCGTACCGGGTGCCGACCTCGCCGCGCTCGCCGCCTCGCTCGTCGACGACGCCGAGAAGGAGCGCACCCGCTCCGGCGAGGTCAGCGCGCGCAACCGGATGACGGGGATCGTCACCCGGGTGCTCGCCGACACCGTCATGGCGCAGGTCGAGATGGTCTGCGGTCCCTACCGGGTGGTGTCCCTGATGAGCGCCGAGGCGGCGGCCGAGCTCGGCCTCGAGCCCGGCGCCCGCGCGATCGCGTCGGTCAAGTCCACCAACGTCGTCGTCGAACGACCCGTCCCGAGGAAGCACGCATGATGAAGAAGACCTGGGCGACCGCCGGAGCACTCGTGCTCCTCACCCTCCCGCTGGCCGCCTGCGGCGACGACGGCGACGACAAGGGCGGGAGCGGCTCGAAGGACAAGACCACGCTCACGGTGTTCGCGGCGGCGTCGCTGAAGACGTCCTTCGAGGAGCTGGAGAAGACCTACGAGAAGGCCCACCCCGACGTGGACGTGAAGCTCTCCTTCGGCGGCTCCTCGGACCTCGTCGCGCAGATCACCGACGGCGCCGAGGCCGACGTCTTCGCCTCCGCCGACACCAAGAACATGGACAAGCTCACCGGCGCCGACCTGGCCGACGGCAGCCCGCAGGAGTTCGCGACGAACACCCTGACCATCGCGGTCCCGCCCGGCAACCCGGCCAGGATCACCGGCCTCGCCGACCTCGCGAAGGCCGACCTCGACATCGTGGTCTGCGCCCCCGAGGTGCCCTGCGGCAGCGCCGCCGAGCAGGTCGCGGAGAAGGCCGGCGTGAAGCTCGCCCCCGACAGCGAGGAGCAGTCGGTCACCGACGTGCTCGGCAAGATCGAGTCCGGCGAGGGCGACGCCGGCCTGGTCTACGTCACCGACGTCGAGGCCGCCGGCGACAAGGTCGAAGCGGTGACCTTCCCCGAGGCCGACGAGGTCGTCAACCACTACCCGATCGTCACGGTGAAGGACTCCGAGCACGCCGGCCTCGCCCAGCAGTGGATCGACCTCGTGCTCGGCGACGGCCAGGCTGTGCTCACCGCCGCAGGGTTCGGTCCGCCGGCCGCATGAGCCGCACCCGGCACGTCGGCCTGCCGCGCTGGGTCTACCTGCCCGCGCTGCTGGCCGGCGTGCTCGTGGTCCTCCCGGTCGCCGCGCTCGCGACCCGGATCGCCTGGGCGGACTTCCCCGCCCTGGTCACCTCCGACGCCGCCCGCTCCGCCCTGGGGCTGAGCCTGCGCACGTCGGCCGCCAGCACCGGGCTCTGCCTGGTGCTGGGGATCCCGCTGGCCGTCGTCCTCGCGCGGAGCGAGGCACGCTGGCTCGGCCTGGTCCGCTCGCTCGTGCTCCTGCCGCTGGTGCTCCCGCCGGTCGTGGGCGGCATCGCGCTGCTCGCGGCCTTCGGGCGCAAGGGCCTGCTGGGCGAGCAGCTCGACGCGTGGGGCGTGCAGATCGCCTTCTCGACCATCGCCGTCGTGATGGCGCAGACCTTCGTCTCGCTGCCCTTCCTCGTCGTCAGCCTGGAGGGCGCGCTGCGCACCGCCGGCGAGCGGTACGACGTCGTGGCCGCCTCGCTCGGCGCCGCCCCGACCACGGTCCTGCGCCGGGTGACGCTCCCGCTGGTGCTGCCCGGCCTGGCCTCGGGCGCGGTGCTCGCGTTCGCCCGCTCGCTCGGGGAGTTCGGCGCGACGGTCACCTTCGCGGGCAGCCTCGAGGGCACCACCCGCACCCTCCCCCTGCTGATCTACAACCTCCGCGCCACCGACTCCGACGCGGCCGTGGCGATGTCGCTGCTGCTCGTCGCCGTCGCGATCCTGGTCATCGGCCTGGTCCGCCCGCGAGGTGCCTCGTGAGCCTGGTCGTGGACCTGCGCGTGGCCGCGCGCGACGTCGAGGTCGCCTTCGAGCTGGCCGACGGCGAGACGGTCGCCCTGCTCGGGCCCAACGGCGCCGGCAAGTCGACCACGCTCGACGTGCTCGGCGGCCTGCTGCGCCCCGACGCCGGACGGGTCGTGCTCGACGGTGACGTGCTCACCGGCGACGGCCGGTGGCTGGCGCCCCACCGGCGTCGTACGGCGCTGCTGGCGCAGGACCCGCTCCTGTTCCCGCACCTCAGCGTGCTGGAGAACGTCGCCTTCGGCCCGCGCAGCCGTGGCGCCGGCCGGTCCGCGGCCCGGGCGGCCGCCGAGCAGTGGCTCGCCGAGGTCGGCGCCACCGAGCTCGCCGGACGTCGCCCGGCCCAGCTCTCCGGCGGCCAGGCCCAGCGGGTCGCCGTGGCCCGGGCGCTCGCCGCCGACCCGCGGCTGCTGCTGCTCGACGAGCCGATGGCCGCGCTCGACATCGCCGTGGCACCCGCGCTGCGCCAGCTGCTGCGCACCGTGCTCGCCGAGCGGACCGCCGTCGTGGTCACCCACCACGTCCTCGACGCGCTGCTGCTCGCCGACCGGGTAGTCGTCCTCGACGGCGGTCGCGTGGTCGAGGACGGGCCTGCCGCCGACGTGCTCTCCCGTCCGCGCAGCGCCTTCGCGGCGCGCTTCGCCGGGCTCAACCTGGTCGGTGGGACCGCCACCCCCGACGGCGTACGACGACCGGACGGGTCGATCCTGCACGGCACCCTCGGCGATCCCGCCCCGGCGGACGGCGCCGACGCCGTCGCGGTCTTCCGGCCCTCGGCCGTCGCGGTCCACCGGGAGCCGCCCGGCGGCAGCCCCCGCAACGTCCTGCCCGCGCGGATCGAGGAGCTGGAGCCGCTCGGGGACGTGGTCCGGGTGCGCGCAGGGGACCTCGCCGCGGACGTCACCATGGCGGCCGCCGCGGAGCTCGGGCTGGCCCCCGGACAGGCCGTCAGCTTCGTGGTGAAGGCGACCGAGGTGTCTGTCTACGCGCGCTGATCACCGCGCACGTCGTACGACCGATAAAGTTCGCCCCATGAACGACGCCCTCGCCGTGGAGCCGACCGCCCCCGACCGCAACCTCGCCCTGGAGCTGGTGCGCGTCACCGAGGCCGCGGCCATGGCAGCGGGGCGGTGGGTCGGCCGTGGTGACAAGAACGGCGCCGACGGCGTCGCGGTCCAGGCCATGCGCGTGATGATCTCCAGCGTCAGCATGAACGGCACCGTCGTGATCGGCGAGGGCGAGAAGGACAACGCCCCGATGCTCTACAACGGCGAGACCGTCGGCGACGGCACCGGCCCCGAGTGCGACGTCGCCGTCGACCCGATCGACGGCACCACCCTGACCGCCAAGGGCATGGCCAACGCGGTGGCCGTGCTGGCCGTCGCCCCGCGCGGCACCATGTACGACCCGTCCGCGGTGTTCTACATGGAGAAGCTCGTCACCGGCCCCGAGGCCGCCGAGGTCGTCGACATCCGCTATCCCGTCGCCGAGAACATCGCCCAGGTCGCCAAGGCCAAGGGCTCCAACCCCTCCGACGTCACCGTCGTGCTGCTCGACCGGCCGCGCCACCAGCAGCTCGTGGACGACATCCGCGCCACCGGCGCCCGGATCAAGTTCATCACCGACGGCGACGTGGCGGGCGCCATCATGGCCGCCCGGGCGGACACCGGCATCGACCTGCTGCTCGGCATCGGCGGCACGCCCGAGGGCATCATCGCCGCCTGCGCGATGAAGGCCATGGGCGGCACCATCCAGGGCCGGCTCTGGCCGACCGACGACGAGGAGCGCCAGCGCGCCATCGACGCCGGCCACGACCTGGACCCCGACCACATCCTGACCACCGACACCCTGGTGACCGGTGACGACTGCTTCTTCGTCGCCACCGGCATCACCGACGGCGAGCTGGTGCGCGGCGTGCGCTACCGCGGCGGCGGCGCGGTCACCCAGTCGCTGGTGATGCGCTCGCGCACGGGCACGATCCGAACGATCACCTCCGAGCACCAGCTCTCGAAGCTGCGCGGCTTCTCCGCGATCGACTTCGACTGAGGGCTCAGGCGGTCTCGACCACGCGGTACGGCGTCGCGACCGCCGCGCTCTGGCGCAGCAGCGACGCCGCCACCAGGTCGCCCACCCGCGGGTCGACGGCCATCCCGATGTGCGAGGCCCGCACCTCGACGGCCTCGCCCTGCGGGTCGATGCAGGCCTTCCAGTCGACGATGCCGTCGCGGCGGGAGTAGATGTTGGTCATCGCCACGTCCGCGCGCAGCGGCTCCTGCGACTCGGTGAAGCTGAGGTGGGCGCACTCGCCGGCCACGCAGTCCTCCGACATCAGCGTCGAGAAGCCCACGTCGGAGAGCCGGTTGAGGACACGGACACCACGGGTGAGCACCGCGTGGTGCGCCGCGGGCGCCCGCATCGGGCTGCCCATGGTGACGATCCCGGCCACCAGGTCGGGACGCCGCGCGGCCAGGCCGCGGGCGATCATCCCGCCGAGGCTGTGCCCGACGATCTGCACCCGCGCGTCGCGCCGCTCGGCGATCTGCTCGATCCGGGACTCCAGGGCCAGCGCGGAGCTCAGCGTGCAGCCGATGTTGGCCGAGATCTGCGAGCGGTAGGTCCGGAAGCCGCGGGCGCGCAGCTCGGCGGCCATCGCGGTCAGCGTCCAGTCACCGGCCAGGAAGCCGGGGATGAGCAGCACGGGCTCGGCGACGCGTGCGGCCTGCCGGGCGGCGTACGGCGTGCGGCGGCGCTCACGACGGCTCGTGCCCCGCCGTACGGCGAAGCGGCCGGCCTCGGTCACCAGACTGCCCTCGCGCAGCAGCGCGGCCAGTGCCGGGCGGCCGTAGCCGTCGGGCAGCAGCCAGGGCGCCAACGTGTTGCTCACGTCACAGACGGTACCCAGTTGAAACGGCAACTACACGGGATTGGGCACACTGGGAGCATGTCGTCGCGCCCCCTGAGCCCCGAATTGCCGGATGTGGAAACCTCCGACGAGCTCCTCGCTCCGGTCTGCTCCGGTGTCGAGATCTGCTACCAGACCTTCGGCAGCGCCGAGGACGAGCCACTGCTGCTCGTGATGGGCCTGGGCGGGCCGATGACCTGGTGGGACTCCGAGCTGTGCGCGCAGCTGGCCGCCGCCGGCTTCTTCGTCATCCGCTACGACAACCGGGACACCGGGCGCTCCACCCGGTCCTCGAGCCGGGTCCGGCGCGACCACGTGGTCCGTGCCTTCCTCGGGACGCCGACCCGCGCGCCGTACTCGATCTCCGACCTCGCCGCCGACGCCTTCGGCCTGCTCGACCACCTCGGCATCGCCGCCGCGCACGTCGCGGGCATCTCGATGGGCGGCATGATCGCCCAGACCATGGCCGTCGAGGCGCCGGAGCGGGTGCTCAGCCTCGCCAGCATCATGTCGACCACCGGTCGCCGCGGCGTCGGCGGGCAGCACCCCGCGCTGCTCCCGACCCTGATCGCCACCCGCGGACCCTCGCGCGAGGACTACGTCCGCGGCGGCGTCGCGGTCTGGAAGGCGATCGGCTCGCCACGCTTCCCGCAGCCCGACGACAAGCTGCGCACCCGGGCCGGCGACACCTGGGACCGCGGGATCTCCCGCGCGGGCGTGCTGCGCCAGATGATGGCCGTGCTCACCCAGCCGGACCGGACCCGGGCGCTGGCCGCGCTGAGGGTGCCCACGCTGGTGATGCACGGGCTCGCGGACAAGATGGTCCACATCTCAGGCGGCCGGGCGACCGCGGCCGCCGTACCGGGGGCGCGGGTGGTGTTCATCGACGGCTGGGGCCACGACCTGCCGGCTCCCCTGTTCCCGACCTTCGTCCGGGCGATCCGTGCGAACGCCGACCGGGCCGCCACACCCGCCTCCTGAGCCTCACCGGGCGCCACTTCCCGTCCACAGGCAGCGCCCCAGGCCGCTTCCTCCACAGGTGCGTGCCCGCCGCGACCGCCACGTCACCTCCCTCTCCTACCGTCTGCCTTCCCGCCGGACCTACCGGCGGACGACGACTCGGGAGACCCGGATGAAGATCAGAGCCCTCTGCCTGCTGCTCCTCGCGCTGCTGGCCACCTCGCTGGGTGCGACCGGCGGCGCCGCCGCCCGCGAGCGCCCACCCGCACCTCGCTGGGAGCCGCCGCCCGACACGATCGTGGCGGTCGACGGCGACGCCGAGCTCGGCTTCACGATCCACCGCTACGACGGCTCGACGCTGTCGCCACCGACGCTGTCGGAGACCACCGCGGAGTGCACCGAGTACGACACCGCCGTCCGCGTCGCCGCGTGCCGGGCCGAGGCGGAGACCTGGTTCCGCGACCTCGCGGACCTCCAGGTCGCCCTCACCTGGGCACGCTACGACGCCGCGCGCACCCCGCACGGCCCCCGGCGCGACCGAGGGAGCCACGTCGCTGAGGCTCCTCAGCCCGCGCTGACCTCGGCACCCGGGATCCGCCCGGCGCGCTCGCGGTCGACGGTGAGGTTCTCGCCCGTCGCCGGGTCGAAGAGGTGGATCCGGCTGCCGTCGACCCAGATCTCGGCCTCCTCGCCCTCGCGGATCCGGCTGGCGCCGTCGAGGGAGACGACGAGCTGGGTGCGCATCGCCTCGCCGTCGAGGTCCTTCTCCAGCTGGTGCAGCTGGGCCGTGACCTCGTCCGGCGACTCGAAGGGCAGGTAGGCGTAGGTCTCGTTGCCGAGCCACTCGACGACGTCGACCTGGGCCCGGAAGGTCGAGCCGCTGCGGCCCTCCGCCGAGGCGAGCGAGGCGTCCTCGAAGTGTTCGGGACGGATGCCCGCGATGAGCAGGCCGCGGCCCTCCGCGCGCGAGGCCTTCTCGGCGGGGATCTCGACACTGCCGAACGGGAGCTTCACCGCGCCGTTCTCGACGGTCGCCGGCAGGAAGTTCATCGGCGGGGAGCCGATGAAGCCGGCGACGAAGAGGTTGCCCGGGTTCTCGTAGAGCTCGCGCGGCGTGGCGAGCTGCTGCAGGACACCCCGCTTGAGCACGGCCACCCGGTCACCGAGGGTCATCGCCTCGGTCTGGTCGTGGGTGACGTAGACGGTGGTGATCCCCAGCCGCTTCTGCAGCCGGGCGATCTCGGTGCGCATCTGGCCGCGCAGCTTGGCATCCAGGTTCGACAGCGGCTCGTCGAAGAGGAAGGCGTCGGCCTGCCGGACGATCGCCCGGCCCATGGCGACGCGCTGGCGCTGGCCGCCGGACAGGTTGCCGGGCTTGCGGTCCAGGTGCTCGGTGAGCTCCAGGGTCTCGGCCGCGTCGCGCACCAGCTTGTCGACCTCGGCGTCCGGCGTCTTGGCGAGCCGGAGCGGGAAGGCGATGTTCTCGAAGACGGTCAGGTGCGGGTAGAGCGCGTAGTTCTGGAAGACCATCGCCAGGTTCCGCTCGCGCGGAGCCAGGTCGTTGACCCGGCGGTCGCCGATGATCATGTCGCCGGAGGTGATGTCCTCCAGGCCCACGATCATCCGCAGCAGCGTCGACTTCCCGCAGCCGGACGGCCCGACGAGGATCATGAACTCCCCGTCGGCGACGTCGATGGAGACGTCGTTCACGGCCGGGAAGCCGTCGCCGTACTTCTTGACGATGTTGTTCATCGTGATGGCAGCCATGTGCACCTCACCCCTTCACGGCGCCGGAGGTGAGACCGGCGACGATCTTGCGCTGGAAAATCAGGACGATGACGATGATCGGGATGGTCGCGATGACCGCTCCCGCGGCGAGCAGGGAGGCTGGCCGGTTGAACGGGTCGGCGCCGACGAAGAAGGACAGCGACGCCGGGATGGGACGGGCGTTCTCGGTCGAGGTGAGCGAGATGCCGAAGACGAAGTCGTTCCACGCGAAGAAGAAGGTCAGGATCGCCGCTGTGAACACGCCGGGAGCGGCGAGCGGGACGATCACCTTGCGGAACGCCTGCCACGACGTCGCCCCGTCGACCTGGGCCGCCTGCTCCATCTCCCACGGGATCTCGCGGAAGAACGCCGACAGCGTCCAGATCGCGAGCGGGAGGGTGAAGGACATGTACGGGATGATCAGGCCGGGCCAGGTGTCGTAGAGCCCGACCGCACGCCACATGTCGAACAGCGGGCCCACCAGCGAGACGACCGGGAACATCGCGATCGCGAGCGCGATCGTGAGGACGGCCTTCTTCCCGCGGAACTCCAACCGGGCGATGGCGTACGCCGCGAGCGTGGCCACGATGACCGAGAGCAGCGTCGCGATGAGGCTGATCCCGATCGAGTTGAAGATCGCCCGGCGGAACTGGTCGTTCTCCCAGACGGCCTTGTAGTTGTCGAAGCCGACGCTCGTGCCCTCGCTCGGCAGGAAGCCGGGGTTGCCGGCCGTGATCGAGGCCTCGGACTTGAACGACAGCGAGATGATCCAGGCGACCGGGAGCAGGCACCAGATCAGGATGAGGAGGCAGCCGACGACGGTACCGATGCGGTTCTTCATGTCACGACTCCTGCCGGGCCTGCGCCAGGTCGACGCGGAAGAGCTTCACGATGCCGAACGCGACCACCAGCACCGAGAGGAACAGCAGCACGGAGAGCGCCGAGCCCATGCCGAGCTGGAACTGCTCGATCGTCTGGCGGTAGGTGAGGAAGCTGATGGACTCGGTGTTCTGCGCGCCGTTGGTCATCACGAAGATGTTGTCGAAGATCCGGTAGGCGTCCAGCGCCCGGAACAGCACCGCCACCATGATCGCGGCGCGCATGTTCGGGAGGATCACCATCGTCAGGCGCTGGGTCCAGGTGGCGCCGTCGACCTTGGCCGCCTCGATCATGTCCTCGCTCACCTGGGCGAGCCCGGCGAGCAGCAGCAGCGACATGAACGGCGTGGTCTTCCAGATCTCGGAGACCATGATCGCGATGACCGCGGACGGTGTCTGGCCGAACCAGTTGAACTCGTCGCCGACGAAGGGGAGCCACCCGTTGACGAAGCCGTTCTGGAACGAGAAGGCGAACTGCCAGGCGAAGCCGGAGACGACGGTGATGATGCCGTAGGGCACCAGGATCGAGGTCCGGATGATCCCCCGGGCGAAGATCACCCGGTGCATGACCATCGCGAACGCGAAGCCGATGACCAGCTCCACCGCGACGGTGACCACCATGTACAGGATGGTCACGCCGGTGGTCTTCCAGAAGAGCGGGTCGCTCAGCGCGGTGAGGTAGTTGCTCAGCCCGATGAACTTGCGGTCGTCCGGAGCGGTGAGGGCGTAGTCGAAGGTCGACAGGTAGAGCGCCCGGAGCATCGGGAAGGCGGTCACCAGCAGCATCAGGATGATGGCCGGGGCGACCAGCTTCTGCCCGAGCCGGGTCTCGGCCTTGGCCCGGTCGCTGACGGCGGCCTTGCCCCGCGGGGGTGCGGTCGTGGTGCTCACAGCAGCGACTTCCCTTCCAGCACGTCCTTCAGGTACTTCGCCGACTCCTCGGGCGTGCTGTCGGGGTCGACGGAGGTGGGCGAGTGCCACCTCGCCTGGATCGCGCCGGAGATCATCGCGTAGAACGCGCTCTTCGGTCGGGGGCCGCCCTCGTCGACGCTGGTGCGGAAGAGCTCGATGAGGTCCTTCGGGTAGTCGCCACTGGCGGCGACCTGGTCATAGGCGCCGTTCGTCGATGGCATCAGCCCGGCCTGGAGCGCGAGGTCGACCTGTGCCTTCTCCGAGGTGATGCACCGAGCGGCCTCCTGCGCCCAGTCGGCGTGCTTGGTGTAGGCACCGATGCCGATGTCGATGCCGCCGACCGGCGGCTTGGAGGGCGTGCCGGCCACCGTCTGCGGGTAGCGGGCCCAGCCGAGGTCGGCGAGCTGCTGCTTGGTGATGCCGTCCGGCGTGCCGGCCGTCCCGGCGTAGTTCTTGTAGACGAAGGTCCAGTTCGTCATGAACTCGCCCGGCCCCTTCTTGGGGAACATCTGCCCGAGGCTGGTGCCCTCGTTGGAGACGGTCAGGTCGGGCTGCGCAGCCTTGTCGGCGAGCTTCTGGATGATGGCGGCGGCCTTGCGCCCTGCCTCGGAGTCGATGTCGACCTTCGCGTCCCGCCCGGCCTCGGTGTCCGAGACGAGGTCGCCGCCAGCGCCCTGGACGAGCGCGTTGATCCACACGACGTAGGCCTCGTACTTGTTGGCCTGCACGCCGACCGTGCCGCCCTCCTTGCTCGCGGCGTCGATGACCTGGTCCCAGGTGACCGGCTTGGTCATGTCCAGGCCGGCGGCCTTGGCGAGCGACTTGCGGTACCAGAGCACCTGGGTGTTGGCCCAGAGCGGGATCGCGAACACCTTGTCGTCCCAGGTGACCGTGTCGGCGGCACCCGAGAGGTAGTTGCCGCTGCCCTCGATGCTCTTCTCGACCTCGGCCGCGACGTCGCCGGTGACCTCCTCGAGCCAGCCGGCGTTGGCGAACTCGGCGACGAACACCGGGTCGAGGTTCATCAGGTCGGTGGAGGAGTCGTTGGCCGCGAGCCGGCGGGCCAGCTGGGTGCGCTGGTCCGTCGCCGAGCTGGGCAGCTCCTGCACCGCGATGTCGTACTTGTCGGTGCTGCACTGCTTCGCGTACGTCTTGAAGACGTCCACCCCGTCGGGGTTCACGTACCAGTTCAGCACCGGCTTGCCGGAGTCGCCGCACGCGGCGAGCGCACCCGCCGCGAGCACACCGACCGCCACTGCCGCGACCGCCCTGCGGCGCCTGCCCTGTCTCGACCTCATCGTCCAGATCACCCCTCCCGAGTGTGGCTTGCGTCACCCAGTGCTACCCCACCGGTGGGGTGCTTGTCCACGTCCTCGTGCGCGCGGAGGTACCCGTGACGACTCGGTTCAGACCCCGTAGGTTGCGGTCATGGCGCTTCACGTCGTCGCGGCGCGCACCGACCCGGCCCTCTTCCGGCTGCCGTGGTCGAAGCCGCTCGCCCAGTGGGAGGACTGGTACGTCGTACCGCTCCCGCTCGGGCTGTCGCGGCACGTCGTGCGGGTGGTCCAGGTCAACCGCCAGTTCCTCGCCGTGAAGGAGACCGAGGAGGCGATCGCACTGCGGGAGTACGACCTGCTGCGCGACCTGCAGCGCCTCGACCAGCCCTGCGTCGTCCCGCGGGGCGTGGTGACGGGACGGGTCGCCGAGGACGGCTCGCCGCTGCCCGCCGCGCTGCTCACCGAGCACCTGCACTACTCGCTGCCCTACCGCACGGTCTTCCAGCACGGCCTGCGCGCCGAGCAGGTGCCGGCGTTGATCGACGCCCTCGTCGTGCTGCTGGTCCGGCTGCACCTGGCGGGCTTCTTCTGGGGCGACGTGTCGCTGTCGAACGCCCTCTTCCGCCGCAACGCCGGGGGGTTCGCTGCCTTCCTCGTCGACGCCGAGACCGCCGAGCTGCGCGAGAGCGTGTCCGACGCGATGCGCGAGCACGACGTGACGGTCGGGGTGGAGAACATCTTCGCCGAGCTGATGGACCTGCAGGCGAGCGGCGACACCGACATCGAGGTGGACGGCCAGGAGGTGGTGACGCACCTCGCCGAGCAGTACCACTCGCTGTGGGAGGAGCTCACCGCCGCGGAGGAGTTCGGCGCCGACGAGTGGTTCCGCGTCGAGCAGCGGATCAGCCGGCTCAACGACCTCGGCTTCGACGTCGACGAGCTGGACGTGCAGACCGACTCCGACCGGGTCCGGATCCAGCCGAAGGTCGTCGAGGCCGGCCACCACCGCCGCGAGCTGCGCGACCTCACCGGGCTGGTCGCCGAGGACAGCCAGGCTCGCAAGCTGCTGAACGACCTGGCGGCGTACACCGCCCACTTCGGGTACGACGACGAGGACCGCGAGGTCGTCGCCCGCCGATGGTTGAGCACGATCTACACCCCCATCGTCGCGCTGCTGCCGGACGACCTGCGCAGCCGGATCGCCCCCGCGGAGTACTTCCACGAGGTGATGGAGCACCGGTGGGCGCTCTCGGACGCGGCCGGGCACGAGGTCGACATCATCGAGTCCGCGCGCGACTACGTCGCCAACGTGCTCCCGCACCGTCCGCCGGACTCGCCCACCGGGCTGCGCTGACGTCAGCCCGTGGGGAGGCTCCCCCGCACCTCGAACGCCGCGGCCAGCTCGTCCCGGCCCACCGGGCCGCGCGACGCCAGCGCCCACAGCAGCAGCCGCGCCTTGAGCGGTGACAGCCAACCGGCCCCGACGGCACCGCGCGCGGCGAGGTCCACCTCCGAGCCGGGATAGCCGTAGATCGCGCGGCCGGTGGGGCCCGCCCCGGTGCGCGAGGCGAACACGACGGGGATCCGGGCCGCGGCCCGGCCGACCGCCTCGGCCATGCTCGCCGAGACGTGGCCGGCGCCGAAGCCGGCGACCACGACGCCGTCGGCACCACCCGCGACGACCGTGTCGAGGACGCTCCCGTCGTCGCCGAGGTAGGTCGTCAGCAGCGGCACCCGTGGGTTCGCGGTGTCGTCGGTGGGCGGCGCGAGCGGGGCGAGGCGGACAGGCGGGGCGACGTACCGGACCTCGCCCTCGACGCAGCGCCCCACCGCTCCGAACGACGGCGAGCGGAAGGCCCCGGTGGACAACGCGTCGGTCTTGGCGACCCAGCGCGCCGCGTGCACCTCGTCGGCGAAGGCGACCAGTGCGCCACGCTCCCGGGAGGCCGGCGCGAGCGCGGTGAGCACCGCGGCCAGCAGGTTGGCCGGGCCGTCCGCACCCGGCGCCTGGGCCGAGCGCATCGCGCCGGTGAGGACCAGCGGCTCGGGGCGGTCCCAGAACAGGTCGAGCAGGTACGACGACTCCTCCAGCGTGTCCGTCCCCTGCGTCACCACGACCCCGGCGGCCCCCGCGTCGACGGCCTCGCGCGCCCAGCGCAGCGTGCGCAGCAGCGTCGCCTCGTCGAGCGAGGGGCTCGGCACGGTCGCGAGGGTCTCCGCGCGGATCTCCGCGACATCCGCCAGACCCGGCACGGCGGCCGCGAGCGACTCCGCCGTCAGCGTCGGCACGATCGCGCTCCCGTCGGCCGCGCTCGACGTGGACGCGATGGTGCCGCCGAGCGCGGCGATCGCCACCGTCGGCCTCCCGTTGCTCATGCGGCCATCTTGGCGGATCCGGGCCCGCTGTCGGCGAGCGGTGACAGGCTGGCGCCATGGCGGAGGATCAGGCACCCGGACGGATGGGCGGCAGCGCGGAGCGGCCGGCCCGCTTCTTCGCCGGTCCCGGCGAGTTCGACGCGTGGCTCGCCGCGCACCACGCCACCGAGACCGAGCTGTGGATGGGCCTGCTGAAGAAGCACGTCCCCGAGCGCGGCCTGACCTGGGAGCAGGCCGTGCCCGTCGCCCTGTGCTGGGGCTGGATCGACTCGGTCGCCCAGCGCATCGACGAGGACGCCACCCGCCAGCGCTGGACCCCGCGCAAGAGGACCAGCAACTGGAGCAAGGTCAACCTCGACCTCGTCGAGCAGCTGCGCGCCGAGGGCCGGATGCAGCCGAGCGGGCTGGCGATCTGGGAGGCCCGCCGTCGCGACGTCGCGCCCTACACCCACGAGGCCGACCCCTCGATGGTGCTGCCACCGGCCTACGCCGCGCAGCTCGCCGCCTCCGCGGCCGCGAGCGCCTTCTGGGAGGCCGCGACCAACACCTACCGCCGGATCTGCACCAACTGGGTGCTCACCGCCAAGCAAGAGGCGACCCGCGACCGGCGGATGGCCCAGCTCGTCGAGTGCTCCGCGGCCGGCGAGGTGATCCCCAGCCAGCGCTACGGCGAGGTCCCGCGGTGGGTCGAGCGCGCGGCCGCCGCCGCTCAGGAGGCCTCCGGCTCGACGTAGACCGTCCCGCCGAGCTCGACGAATTCGGCGGACTTCTGGGCCATCCCGTCCTCGGCGAAGCGCTCCCGCACGTCCTGGCTGATCCGCATCGAGCAGAACTTCGGCCCGCACATGGAGCAGAAGTGCGCGGTCTTGGCGTTCTCTGCGGGCAGCGTCTCGTCGTGGAACTCCTCAGCCGTGACCGGGTCGAGGGAGAGCGCGAACTGGTCGTGCCAGCGGAACTCGAAGCGTGCCTTCGACAGCGCGTCGTCCCAGTCCCGGGCACCGGGGTGGCCCTTGGCGACGTCGGCGGCGTGCGCGGCGAGCTTGTAGGTGATGACCCCGGTCTTCACGTCGTCGCGGTTCGGCAGGCCGAGGTGCTCCTTGGGGGTGACGTAGCAGAGCATCGCGGTGCCGTGCATGGCGATGGTGGCGGCGCCGATCGCGGAGGTGATGTGGTCGTAGCCGGGCGCCACGTCGGTCGCGAGCGGCCCGAGCGTGTAGAACGGCGCGCCGTGGCACCACTCCTGCTGGAGGCGGACGTTCTCCTCGACCAGGTCGAGCGGCACGTGGCCGGGGCCCTCGACCATCACCTGCACGTCGTGGGCCCAGGCCCGCTCGGTGAGCTCGGCGAGGGTGCGCAGCTCGGAGAGCTGGGCCTCGTCGTTGGCGTCGGCGGTGCAGCCGGGGCGGAGCCCGTCGCCGAGCGAGAACGCGACGTCGTACGCCGCGAAGAGCTCGCACAGCTCGTCGAAGTGCGTGTAGAGGAAGTTCTCCTGGTGGTGGGCCAGGCACCAGCCGGCCATGATCGAGCCGCCGCGGCTGACGATGCCGGTGACCCGGCGCGCGGTCAGCGGGACGTAGCGCAGCAGCACGCCGGCGTGGATCGTCATGTAGTCGACGCCCTGCTCGCACTGCTCGACCACCGTGTCCCGGAAGACCTCCCAGGTGAGCTTGTCCGCCTCCCCGTTGACCTTCTCCAGTGCCTGGTAGATCGGCACCGTCCCGATCGGGACGGGTGAGTTGCGGATGATCCACTCCCGGGTGGTGTGGATGTCGTCGCCGGTGCTGAGGTCCATCACCGTGTCCGCGCCCCAGGTGATGGCGTGGGTGAGCTTGTCGACCTCCTCCGCGATCGAGGAGGTCACCGCGGAGTTGCCGATGTTGGCGTTGATCTTCACCAGGAACCGCCGGCCGATGATCATCGGCTCGGACTCCGGGTGGTTGACGTTGACGGGGATGATCGCCCGGCCCGCGGCGACCTCCGAGCGCACCAGCTCGACGTCGCACTGCTCGCGTGCGGCGGCGTAGCGCATCTCCTCGGTCACGATGCCCGCGCGGGCGTAGGCCATCTGGGTCACGGCTCGTCCGCCGGTCGCGCCTCCTCCGCTGGTCGAGCCTCCTCCGCTGGTCGAGCCTCCTCCGCCGGTCGAGCCTGTCGAGACCGCGCGCAGCGGCCGGCGCCGCTCACCGCGCCACTCGTCGCGGGCCTCGCCCCGGCGGAGCGCGCTGCGGCCGTTGTCGACGAGCTGCGTCTCCCGGCCGTCGTACGGCGCGGTGTCGGCGCGCGCCGCGATCCACTCCGCGCGCCGGGGCGGCAGCCCGGTCTCCGGCTCGGAGCCGGGCCCGGAGGTGCAGTAGCGGTCGAAGGTCTCGCCGTTGGTGAGGGCGACCCGGGTGAACGGCACCCGGAGGTCACCGACCTCGATCCGGGTGTGGGCGGGGTGCACGGTCATGCGATCTCTCCTGTGTCGAGGGTGGGGTTGTGGAGGTGGGCGACGGGTCCTCGGCCGCGGCCGAGGGTCCAGTCCTTGCTGAGGTGGAGCTGCCGGGCGACGTAGGCGTCGGCGAGCGGGGCGGCGTCGGCGAGCGGTACGCCGAGCGCCAGGTGGGCGGCGAGGGCGGCGCTGTGGGTGCAGCCGGTGCCGTGGTCGTTGGTGGTCGGGATGTCGCCACCGCGGGTGACGAGGACGTGGTCGCCGGCGGGCCGGCCGAGCGCCACGAACTCGTCCTCGTTCGGCGTCGCCACGGTCGCGACCGGCAGCAGCCACGACCGGTAGGCCGCGACGACCTCGGCGCCACCGAGCACCGCACCGGAGGTCGCGACCAGGACCGGGTCGACGACCAGGACCCGGCCGGCGCAGCGCTGGGCGACGAGCCTGACGACCTCGGGGGTGGCGAGCATGCCGGTCTTCACGGCGACCGGGTCGAGGTCCTCCAGCACGGCGTCGAGCTGGGCGGCGACGACGTCGAGCGGCACCGGGTGGATCGCCCGCACCCCGGTGGTGTCCTGGGCGGTGACGGCCGTGACCACGCAGGCGCCGTGCACGCCGAGGGCGGCGAAGGTGGTGAGGTCGGCGGCGATCCCGGCGGCACCGCCGGAGTCGGTGCCGGCGATGGTGACGACGACGGGCGGGCTCATCCGGCCTCCCGGAGCAGTGCGGCCACCACGGCCGCCGGATCCTCGGCGCGCATCACCGCACCCATCACGGCCACCCCGTGGGCACCGGCGGCGCGAGCGGCAGCGGCGTTGGCGGGCGTGATCCCGCCGAGCGCGTACGTCGGCAACCGCAGCCCGCGGAAGGCGGAGGCCGCGACCGGCGGGCCGTGGCCCGGCTTGCTGTCCGTCGCCGCGAAGGGCGACAGGGTCGCCCACGACGCACCCTCGGCGGCCGCCCGGTCCACCTCCACGCGGTCGTGGCAGGAGCGGCCCCAGGCGCCGGTGACCGGGGCGGGGTCGGCGGCCCGGGCGTGGAGCCCGGCACAGCCGGGGACCGGGCGGTGGGCGGCGAGCACCGTGAGCCCCGCGTCCTGCGCGGACCGGGCCAGCTCGGCGCGCGGGCCGTCCGGCAGGTCGGACTCGCGGAGCAGCACCGTCGAGGCACCGCCGGCCGCGACCGCGCGCAGCACCTCGGCGAGCGAGCGCCCGGCGGGCACCAGCCGGCGGTCGGTCAGCACCAGCAGCCGCGACATCATCCGACCCGCCCCGCGACCGGGCTGGAGGCGCGGGCGACGGCCTGGCGCGGGATCCGGCCGGCACCGCGCGCCATCCGGCCGGCGAGCACCGCCAGCCGCAGCGCACCGGCCATGGCGACCGGGTCGTCCGCGCGGGTGACGGCGGTGGCGGCGAGGACCGCGTCGCAGCCGAGCTCCATGGCGAGGGCGGCGTCGCTCGCCGTACCGACCCCGGCGTCGAGGACCACCGGCACGGCCACCGCCGCGCGCACGGCCGCGATCGCGTGCGGGTTGAGGACACCGAGCCCGGAGCCGATCGGCGATCCCAGGGGCATCACCGCGGCACAGCCGGCGTCGACGAGGCGACGGGCGACGACCGGGTCGTCGGTGGTGTACGGCAGCACGGTGAACCCGCGCCGGACCAGCTGCTCGGCGGCGTCCAGCAGCTCGACGACGTCGGGCAGCAGCGAGTGCTCGTCGCCGATCACCTCGAGCTTGACCCAGTCCGTGCCGAGCGCCTCGCGCGCCAGCTCGGCGGTCAGCACCGCCTCCCGCGCGGACAGGCAGCCGGCCGTGTTGGGGAGCAACCGTACGCCGTGGGCGCGCAGCGCCGCGAGCAGCCCGCCGTCCGCGAGCGAGGACGCGCGTCGCATCGAGACCGTGACCAGGGCCGGCTCCGCGGCCTCCAGCACCGGACCGAGGAGGGAGACCCGCGGCAGACCGCCGGTGCCGAGGAACAGCCGCGAGCCGAGCTCGACCCCATCGACGACGAGCGCGCTCATCGGGGTCCCCGCTCGACTCGTCCGTCGGAGGAGCGCAGCGGGGGAGCCGGAAGATCGAGTGGGGTGATCATCCTCCTTGCACCGCCGTCACGATGTCGACGACCGCGCCGTCGGCGAGCAGCGGTGCCGACCACACCGAGCGGGGCACCACCTCGCCGTCGATCGCGACCGCCACCCCGTCCGGGTGGGCGCTCCCGAGCCGCTCGCCCAGCAGGTCGGCGACCGTGCGGGCCTCCGTCCGCAGCGGCTCTCCGTTGCAGGTGATCGTCATCGCGCTCCTTCCATCGCACGGCGGGGATCGAGGACGGGATCGACCCGCCCGGTCTCGAGGTGGTCGGCCACCAGGCGTGCGGTCAGCGGTGCGAGCAGGACGCCGTGCCGCCCGTGCCCCGCCGCCAGCACGACGTCCGCCACCCCGCTGGGCCCGACGAGCGGCAGCCCGTCGGCCGTCGCGGGCCGGTCCCGCGCGGTGCCCTCGACGAGCTCGGCGCGGTCCAGCGCGGGCCAGAGCCGGCGGCCCGCGTCGAGCAGCCGGAGGGTGCCGCCCGCGGTGAGCACCGGTGGCGCGTCGTGCCGCTCGGAGGTGGCACCGAGCACGACCCGGCCGTCACCGCGCGGCACGAGGTAGACCGGCTCCCCCGCCACCCAGCCGCGCACGGTGCGCTGCGGCGGGTCGTCGGAGCGCAACCGCAGGACCTCCCCCCGTACGCCGGAGACCAGGCCGGTCCACGGCTCCGGCAGGTGCGCCCCGGTCGCGACGACGGTGACGTCGGCGCCGCTCGCCGCCTCCCCCACCGGCACCCGCTCCAGCAGGGCCGCGCACACCGCCCGCGGGTCCACGCTGGCCTCGCCCGGCAGCAGCGCGCCCCCGGCCACCCGGCCCAGCGCCGGTTCGGCCTGCCGCACGGCCGCGCGGTCGAGCGCCACCACGTCCCGGCCGTGCCGGGCCAGCAGGGCGGCCTGCCGCTCCACCTGCTGGAGGTCGCCGGCGTCGTGACCCACCAGCAGGGTGCCCTCGCTCCGCAGCGCCACCCCGAGCCGCGCGGCCAGGTCCGGCCACAGGTCCAGCGAGGCGAGCCCGAGCCGGAGCAGGTCCTCCTCGCCGTACCAGACCTCGGCGGCGGGGCTCAGCATCCCCGCGGCGGCGTACGACGCCCCGCGGGCCGGGCGCGGGTCGACCACCGTCACGGCGTGCCCGCGGCGGGCCAGCTCCTCGGCGACCGTCAGCCCGACGATGCCCGCCCCGAGCACCTCCACGCGCATCAGCCGACCGCCGTCACGAGCTCCTTCGCTGCTGCCACGGGATCGGGTTGTCGCCAGATCGCACCGATGACGGCCACGCCGTGGGCCCCCGCGGCGCGGGCCTCGGCGGCCGTCGCGGCGTCGAGGCCGCCGATGGCCACCAGCGGCAGCACACCGACCGCCTCCCGGACCGCCGCGATGCCGAGCGGCGCGGGCAGGCCCGGCTTGGACACGGTCGGGAGGAGCGGCCCGAAACCGGCGTAGTCCGCGCCCGCCTCCGCCGCGGCCTCGACCGCCGCGCGGTCACGGCAGGTGGCACCGACCACCAGCCCCGGCGCGAGCCGCCGGGCGTCGGCGACGGCGAGGTCGTCGGCGCCGAGGTGGACGCCGTCGGCGCCGGCCGCCAGGGCCACGTCGAGCCGGTCGTCGACGAGCACGCGGGCGCCGTGCGGGCGGACGGCGGCCAGCACCGCCGCCGTCAGCGCGACGAGGTCGCGGGTGGTCAGGTCCTTGGCGCGGACCTGGAAGCCGTCGACCCCGGCGCCGGCCAGGGCGGGCAGCAGGGTGAGGTCGTCCCGTTCGGACACCAAGCAGAAAAGCCGAGCAGTCATCTCAGTCCGTTCCTTCGCCGGCATGATCCGGATCAGGTGTGACGGTCGGAGCGGCTCCAGCTCCCTCTCAGCCCGCTGCCGCGGACTCCCGTGGGTGGTCGTCCCTCACGCTAGCGCACGGTCTCCAGCGGCCAGGTAGCGGCGCACGGCCAGCGCCGCGGCACGGCCGGCCCGGTTGCCGCCGATGGTGCTCGCCGAGGGTCCGTGGCCGACCAGCTGGACCCGCGGGTCGCGCTCGGCCGTGGTCGCGGTCTGCACGTCGGAGCCGCTCTGCAGCAGGGCGATCCCGCCGTGCTCGCTGCGCAGGTGGAGGGGCGCCAGGTGGCCGACCGCGGGCCGGAACCCGGTGGCCCAGAGGATCACCTCGACCGGCTCGAACGTGCCGTCGGCCCAGCGCACGCCGTCCGGCTCGATCCGCTCGAACATCGGCCGCCGCCGTTCGTAGGTCCCCAGCCGCGCGGCCTCCTGCTCCTGCGGGCGCAGCCCCAGCCCGGTCACGCTGACGACGCTCGCCGGCGGCAGCCCGGCACGGACCCGCTCCTGGACCAGCTCGATCGCGTGCCGCCCGACGCTCTCGTCGAAGTGCTCGCGCCACACCGGCGGGCGCCGGGTCACCCACAGCACGTCGGTGCGCGGAGCGAGCTCGCCGAGGAACTGCACCGCCGAGGCGCCGCCACCCACGACGAGGACCCGCTTGCCGTCGAAGTGCGCCGCACCGGGGTAGTCCGCCGTGTGCAGCTGCTCGCCGCGGAACTCCCCCGCCCCCGGGTACGACGGCACGAACGGCCGGGTCCAGGTGCCGGTCGCGTTGACCAGCGTCCGCGTCGTCCACTCCCGCGCACCGGCGTGCACCACCAGCAGCTCGCCGGCGGAGGTCACCCGGTCCACGCGCACCGGCCGGACCACCGGCAGGGCGTGCTCGCGCTCGTAGCGCGCGAACCAGTCCGCGAGCACCACGTTCGCCCGGTCACCCGACCCGCCCGGCGCCGGCGCGTCCGGGAGGTCGGCCACCCCGTGCACGTCGTTCATCGTCAAGGAGTCCCAGCGGTGCTGCCAGGCGCCGCCCGGACGGTCGTTCGCGTCGAGGAGGACGTGATCGATGCCCAGCCGCGCCAGGTGGTACGACGCGGAGAGCCCGGCCTGGCCGGCTCCGACCACCACGGCGTCGTACACGTGCATGCGGGTCGAACACCCCCGGTTGACCTGTCGAGTCCCGGGCACCGGTGCGACATTGGTCACGCATTCGCAGCAGCCGGGCCGCAACCGATAACGTTCGGCCAGGAGCGTGACCACCGGGGAGAGCGTTCGTTAAATCTCCGGGGGATGCTCGGCTTTCCGGCCTCGAAGGCGGAGAGTGGTTCCTGGGGGAGCCAGGTAAAGACAAATCAATCTGAATGGGAATGGGGTCCCAGACCGTGCGCAAGCTCGTCTCTCTCGCCGCCTTCGTCCTGATGGGCGTCGGCCTTGTCGCCGTGCCCTCACCGGCACATGCCGCGACGACCGAGTGGTACTTCTCGGCCAACACCGGTGCCACCTACGTCAAGGCGCTCGGCGGCGCCGTGTCCTCCGACCTGACCGCGGCCAGCGGCATCAGCGGCGGCCCGGACACCACGTCGAAGAACAGCACCCTCTCCGCCAACGTCGCCAACCTGCTCAGCGCGGGTGCCGCGGAGACGAGGACGACGGCCACGCGCAACAGCGCGCGGGACCTGACCCTCAACTCCTACGCGCGGGTGGCCGGGGTCAACCTGCTCAACGGCCTGATCAAGATCGACGCCGTCGAGACCGACATCAACACCATCGCGAAGGCCGACGGCACGCACACCGTCAACGGCGGCACGAAGTTCCTCGGCATCAAGATCGCCGGCGTCAACCTGCCGGCCACGATCCCGCTCAACTACGGCGTGAGCATCCCCGGCGTCGCGGCGATCAGCCTCAACAACGTCACCCACGCCTCCAAGGACGGCCTGACCGCCACCCTCGGCTGGGGCCTCGCGGTCCAGCTCCTCGGTGAGTACGGCGGCTACGACGTGGGCACCACGATCGTGCTGAACCCGGTCAACCACTACCTGACCGAGGTCATCCCGGCCTCCGACGGCCCGCGTCTGGGCGGCTTCGCCTACGCCACCAAGGTCCAGGCCAACGTGACCAACCAGGTCAAGGTCATCAGCGACCCGACCGCCATCGTCTACACGCCCTACGGCGGCAGCCAGGGCAAGGAGCTGACCAACAGCACCGCCTCGGTCAACCTGCCGGGCCTGCTCACGGTCGGTGCGATCAAGTCCACGAGCACCTCCTCGAAGGACAACGCGACCGGCAACGCCGAGATCCGCAACAGCAACGCCACGGCCAAGGTCAACGTCCTCAACGGGCTGATCAAGGCCGACGCGATCGAGGTGATCGCGACCGGCAAGCGGACCAACGGCGTGTGGTCGCACACCGAGCAGATGAACCTGGTCAACCTGGTCATCGCCGGCAACGCCATCCCGATCAACGTGTCCCCGAACACGGTGATCAACGTGGCCGGTCTCGGCAAGGTCGAGATCAACGTGCGCAGCGCGCTGCCGAGCTCGATGATCAACGGCATCGTCGGTCTGCGGATCACGCTCGACACCGCGAAGGCGGGCCTGCCGGCCGGCGCGGTCGTGGAGCTGGCCTTCGCCGCCACCCAGATGAGCCTCAGCTGATCTGAGCACAGCACCGAGAGGGCCGGGTCGCGATGCGACCCGGCCCTCTCTGCGTCCCCGGACGGCGATATCCTCGGTGGTCGTGGCTGAAGCAGAGTTCCGGTACTCCGACCTCCTCCCCGCGTCGCACGACGACACGCCCTACCGCCTGATCACGACGGAGGGCGTCGAGACCGTCGAGGGGCCCGGCGGCGAGACGTTCCTCAAGGTCGATCCCGCCGCCATCCAGCGGCTCACCGCGGAGGCGATGCACGACATCAGCCACTACCTGCGGCCCGCGCACCTGGCGCAGCTGCGCAAGATCATCGACGACCCCGAGGCGTCGGGCAACGACCGCTTCGTCGCGCTCGACCTGCTCAAGAACGTCAACATCTCCGCCGGCGGCGTGCTCCCGATGTGCCAGGACACCGGCACCGCCATCGTGATGGGCAAGAAGTCCGAGGGCGTGCTCACCGGCGCCGAGGACGGCGAGTGGATCAGCAAGGGCGTCTACGACGCCTACACCAAGCTGAACCTGCGCTACTCCCAGCTCGCCCCGTTGACGACGTACGAGGAGAAGAACACCGGCACCAACCTGCCGGCGCAGATCGAGATCTACTCCACCGCGCAGGGCGAGAAGGGGCCGGAGTACAAGTTCCTCTTCATGGCCAAGGGCGGTGGCTCGGCCAACAAGTCGTTCCTGTTCCAGGAGACCAAGGCCGTCCTCAACCCGAAGCGGATGCTGGAGTTCCTCGACGAGAAGATCCGCTCGCTCGGCACGGCCGCCTGTCCGCCGTACCACCTGGCGGTGGTGATCGGCGGCACCAGCGCGGAGTTCGCGCTGAAGACGGCGAAGTACGCCTCCGCGCACTACCTCGACAACCTCCCCACCGAGGGCTCCCTGAGCGCGCACGGCTTCCGTGACCTCGAGCTGGAGGAGGAGGTCGTCAAGCTGACCCAGTCGTTCGGGATCGGCGCGCAGTTCGGCGGCAAGTACTTCTGCCACGACGTCCGCGTCGTCCGGCTCCCCCGCCACGGCGCCTCCTGCCCGGTCGCGATCGCGGTCTCCTGCTCGGCCGACCGCCAGGCGCTCGGCAAGATCACCGCCGACGGGGTGTTCCTGGAGCAGCTCGAGACCGACCCGGCGCAGTACATGCCCGACGCGGGCGTGGCCGAGGACATCTCCGGCGGCGAGGTCGTCGAGGTCGACCTCAACCGGCCGATGAGCGAGATCCTGGCCCAGCTCTCGTCGTACCCGGTCAAGACGCGGCTCTCCCTCACCGGGCCGCTCGTGGTGGCCCGCGACATCGCGCACGCCAAGATCAAGGAACGCCTCGACGCCGGCGAGGAGATGCCGGACTACCTGAAGAACCACCCGGTCTACTACGCCGGTCCGGCGAAGACCCCCGAGGGCATGGCGTCGGGCTCGTTCGGGCCGACCACGGCCGGCCGGATGGACTCCTACGTCGAGCAGTTCCAGGCCGCCGGCGGCTCGATGGTGATGCTCGCCAAGGGCAACCGCTCCCGACAAGTCACCGAGGCGTGCGGCACGCACGGCGGGTTCTACCTCGGCTCGATCGGCGGTCCCGCCGCGCGCCTCGCGCAGGACTGCATCAAGAGCCAGGAGGTCATCGAGTACCCCGAGCTCGGGATGGAGGCGGTCTGGAAGATCCAGGTCGAGGACTTCCCCGCGTTCATCGTGGTCGACGACAAGGGCAACGACTTCTTCACCGACCCCGGCGGAGCGGTCACCGTGCCGATCTCGGGCATCCGGGTCCGCTCGCGGGAGTGACCCCGGGAACCCGCGCGCGACGCGGTCCGTTGACCAGGCATGCGCTGCCCCGTTGACGAGACCACGCTGGTGATGAGCGACCGGAACGGCATCGAGATCGACTACTGCCCGCAGTGCCGTGGCGTCTGGCTGGACCGCGGCGAGCTGGACAAGATCATCGACCGCTCGGTCGGCCAGGCCGCACCGGCACCGCAGCAGGCTCCCCAGCAGTACGACCGCTACGACGACCACCGTCGCCGCGACCAGGGCTACCCCCAGCAGGGCTACGGCAAGAAGCGCAAGCGGGAGAGCTGGCTCTCCGAGCTCTTCGACTGATGGACCTCGGCGACGTCCCCTGGGGCGTGGCCGTCGTGGACCGGGGCGTCGTCTCGCTGTCCGCGCACCTGCTGCCGGACGACGGCGACGTCGAGATCGGCTCGGTGTCCAAGGGCGTGACCGGGCTGCTGTACCGCGACGCCGTCGCCCGGGGCGAGGTCACCCCCGAGGACCTGTTGCAGCAGCACCTGCCGCTGGCCGGGTGCCCGGCCGGCGGCGTCACCCTGGGCTCGCTGGCCCAGCACCGCTCCGGCCTGCCCCGGCTGCCCGCCATCCCCGGGATGCTCGGCCGGTCCTGGCGGCTGTGGCGCCACCAGGCCAACCCGTACGGCGACACGCTCGCCGCACTGCTGGAGCAGACCCGTGCGACGAAGGTCGGCCGGCCCCGGCCCGCCTACTCCAACCTCGGCTTCGAGCTGCTCGGCCACGCCGTCGCGGCCGTCGCGGGCCTCGCCTACGCCGAGCTCGTGCGGACCCGGATCGCCGAGCCACTGGGCCTGGCCAGCTGGTACGTCCCCGCGAGCCCCGCCGAGCTGTCCGCGCACGCGGTCACCGGGCGCGCCCGCGGCGGCCGGCCCGTCGAGGCGTGGACCGGTGAGGGCATCGGCCCCGCCGGCGGGATCCGCTCCACGCTGCCCGACCTCGCCACCTTCGCCGCGGCGCTGCTCGACGGCAGCGTCCCCGGCGCCGACGCGCTGGACCCCACCGCCCGCTTCGCCGGTCCGGCCGTGCGGATCGGCGCCGCCTGGCTCACCACCTCGGCCCGCGGCCGGACCACGACCTGGCACAACGGCGGGACGGGTGGCTGGCGGTCCTACGTCGGGCTGGACCGGGACGCAGGGCGCGCCGTGGCCGTCGTACGGGCGTCGACCCGGTCGGTCGACCGGATCGGATACGACCTGCTCCGAAGCTCCCCGTAGCGGCTCCACCCCACCTACGATCGCGCCATGCGCCGTCTCCTCTCGGGCCTGCTGCTGGCGTGCCCGCTCGTCGTCGGGGTCGCCCCGGCCCACGCCGCCACCGCCCCGGTCATCAGCTCGCTCGACTGGACGACCACGCCCGGTCACGTGACCGGCACCGTCACCGCCGACACCGCCTGGGTCCACGTCGTCTTCGGCTCCCACGGCAGCTGGCCCGGGGACAGGGACTTCTTCCCCGTCGACCCGGCGACGCACCAGGCGAGCTTCGACCTGGAGACGTGGGGCATGCGCGAGCCCTCCGGCCCACAGAGCCAGGTCGGTGTCACGCCCTGCACGGCCGAGGTCTACAGCTCCTGCTCCCCCAACGGCGACCAGCCGGCCGTCGTCTCGGAGAAGTTCCAGCCCACGGACTCCCGCCCGGAGGTCACCTTCTCCCCCGCCGACGGCACCCTGGACGCCGGAGAGCAGCTCACGGTGACCGTCTCGGACCCGCACGGCGGCGGCCTGCTCAAGGCCTGGTGGGACGGGAGGAGCGGCAGCTCGACGGCCGCCCAGGTCCTCGACCGGGCGGGAACGACGACGGTGTCCGTCCGTGAGGGCGCCGGCACCGTGCGCGTCCAGCGGTGCACGGGCGTGGTCTCGAACGTGAGCGAGTACTACTGCGACGAGTTCGAGCCGCCGATCGCGTACGACGCCGTCGTCGACACCCACGCCCCGATCGTCCGGGACAGCTCACCGGCCGACCCGGTCGTGCGGCCCGAGGCCACCGACGCGACCAGCACCGTCGACATCACCGCGATCGGCCCCGACCCGGCGCCTGACGACGTGTTCGTCGTCCACGACCCGTCGGGCGCGCCGGTGCGCACGCTGGAGGCGTGGATCGAGCCGGAGACGGCCTGGCACACGACCTTCGACGGGCGCGGCGCCGACGGCCAGCCGCTCCCCGCCGGCACCTACGACCTGCGGCTGAGGGACGCCGCCGGTCACGTCAGCACGGTCGACATCCCGGTCCGCGTCGAGCGGCTCGTCACCAAGACGTTCACCTACTCCACGAGCGCTCGCACCACCACGTCCGCCCGGGTGGTCGGCGTGTGCTCGACCCTGGCCAGTCCCGCCTCCCGCGGGTGGAGCGGCTCGCTGGGCTATTACGCCAACACCCGCTGCGGCACCACGACGCCCTCGGCCTCCACCGTGACCACCTCCCACCTGCAGGCCGTCCCGGCCGCGGTGTCCTACCTCGACGTCCAGGTGACGGCCTACGGCGGCGCCTCGCTCGGCCACGGGTCCTCGACCGCCGTCCTGGTCTACGACGGCCCGGTGGCGCTCGCCCCCCGCGGGCTGGGCGCGCCCCTCGGCTTCTACGCCGCGCCCCGGGTGCCGGCGAAGGACGCGCTGCGCACGATCGGTGGCCGCCCGTTCGTCGCGTGGAAGGTCGGCACCAACGCCGGGCGCCGCTATGACGTGAAGGCGTTCACCGTCAGCGTGCGCTACCTGGTGTGGGGCTGATCAGGAGCGCGCTAACGTCGGTGGGGTGAGCACCGAGGACTTCCGCATCGAGCACGACTCCATGGGCGAGGTCCGGGTCCCGGCCGCCGCGCTCTGGCAGGCCCAGACCCAGCGCGCGGTCGAGAACTTCCCGATCAGCGGCACCCCGATCGAGCCGGCGCTCGTGCACGCGCTCGGCGAGGTCAAGGCCGCCGCGGCGCGGGCGAACGCCGACCTCGGCGTGCTGCCGGCCGACCTGGCGGCGGCGATCACCGAGGCGGCGCGGGCGGTGGCCGACGGCGAGCACGACCACCAGTTCCCGATCGACGTCTTCCAGACCGGCTCGGGGACCAGCTCGAACATGAACGCCAACGAGGTGATCGCGACCCTCGCCGGCCGCACCGGTGCCGCGGTCCACCCCAACGACCACGTCAACGCCAGCCAGTCGAGCAACGACACCTTCCCGACCGCCCTGCACGTGGCGGCGACCCTCGCCGTCGTACGGGACCTGCTGCCGGCGCTCGACGTGCTGGCCGGCTCGCTGGAGGCGAAGGCGACGGAGTTCGCCGACGTGGTGAAGTCCGGGCGCACGCACCTGATGGACGCCACCCCGGTGATGCTGGGCCAGGAGCTCGGTGGCTACGCCGCGACCGTGCGCTACGGCGTCGAGCGGCTGGAGTCGGTGCTGCCGCGGGTGCGCGAGCTCCCCCTGGGCGGCACGGCCGTCGGCACCGGCATCAACACCCCGCCGGGGTTCGCGCAGGCCGCCATCACGGCACTCGGCGAGGCCACCGGCCAGCCGTTCACCGAGGCGCGCAACCACTTCGAGGCGCAGGGCACCCGGGACTCGCTGGTCGAGCTGAGCGGGGTGCTGCGCACGATCGCGGTCGGGCTGACCAAGATCTGCAACGACCTGCGCTGGATGGGCTCCGGCCCGACCACCGGCCTGGCCGAGATCCACCTGCCCGACCTGCAGCCGGGGTCCTCGATCATGCCCGGCAAGGTCAACCCGGTGCTGCCGGAGGCCACCTTGATGGTCTGCATGCAGGTCATCGGCAACGACGCGACCGTGACCGCCGCGGGCGCGAGCGGCAGCTTCGAGCTGAACGTCGCGATGCCGGTCATCGCGCGCAACCTGCTGGAGTCGGTGCGCCTGCTGTCCACGGCCTCGACCACGCTGGCGCGACGCTGCATCGACGGGATCACCGCCGACGTCGAGCGGATGGCCCGCTACGCCGCGTCCTCACCGTCGGTGGTGACGCCGCTCAACCGCCACATCGGCTACGAGGCCGCCGCCAAGATCGCCAAGCAGGCGCTCGCGAACGGACGCACCATCCGCGAGACCGTCCTGGAGCTGGGCTACGTCGAGCGCGGCGACCTCACGCTGGAGGAGCTGGACGCCGCGCTCGACCTCCCGTCGATGACCCGGCCGTAGGGGCTAGGCCTTCTGCCGGCCGGTCAGGGCGGCGGCGGCGATCACGGCCACCGCGGCGACGCCGATCTGCCACAGGTGGCGCAGCCAGTCGATGCCGTTGGTGGCGTTGTCCCAGGTGGCCTCGTGGCCGTCGAAGGGCTTGTTGTTGTGGCCGAACAGGCCCCAGTAGACGAAGCTGCCGACGAGCATGCCGACGATGCCGCAGAGCACGGTCAGCCAGAGCGGGAACTTGGTGCGGTCCCCCGGTGCCACGGCCTTGCCGATCAGGCCGATGACGGCACCGCCGACGATGGTGACGATGATGGTCCAGAGCATGCGGGAGTCCTTCCGTCGTGGCGGGGCACCCGTGCCCCCCTCCCTGCATCATGCACCTCCGGGCGGCCGGGCGGGTGGCGCCGCACGCGCCCGGGCGTGGCGTCCACCGCGCCGCGCGGCAGGATGGGGCCCGTGACCGACCTCCTCCGCGCCCTCGTCGCCGGCACCGGCCGCCCGGTCAGCGTCGACGGCACGACGATGGACGCCGCCGACCTGCTCGGCGCCGCCGCCGCGCTCGCGCCGGCGCTCGCCGGGCGTGAGCGGGTCGCCGTGCACGCCACGCCCACGCTGGAGACCATCGTCGCGGTGGTCGGCGCGCTGCTGGCGGGTCGGACCGTCGTACCGGTGCCGCCGGACGCGGGCGCCGGCGAGCTGCGCCACGTGCTGACCGACAGCACCCCCGACTGCTGGGTGGGCCCCGTGCCCCCCGCCCCGCACGACCTGCCCCACGTCGCGGTCGACCTCGCCGCCCGGTCGCCGTACGACGCCCCCGAGGTGGCGCCCGGCGCCATCGCCTTCGTGCTCTACACCTCCGGCACCACCGGCCTGCCGAAGGGCGTCCTGCTGTCGTACGACGCCCTCGCGGCCGGCCTCGACGGCGTGGCCGACGCCTGGGCGTGGACCGGCAACGACGTGCTCGCCCACGGCCTGCCGCTCTTCCACGTGCACGGCCTGGTGCTCGGCGTGCTCGGCGCGCTGCGGCTCGGCAGCGGCCTGGTGCACGTGGGCAAGCCGACCCCGGAGCGGTACGCCGCTGCGGCTCGCGCCGGTGCCACCCTCTTCTTCGGTGTGCCCACCGTGTGGAGCCGGCTCGCCGACGCCCCCGAGCACGCCGACGCGCTGCGCGCGGCCCGGCTGCTGGTGTCCGGCAGCGCCGCGCTGCCGGCGCCGGTCTTCGAGCGGCTGCGCGCCCTGACCGGTCACGAGGTCGCCGAGCGCTACGGCATGAGCGAGACCCTGATCACCGTCGCGACCCGAGCCGACGGGCGGCGCGAGGCCGGCTGGGTCGGCGTGCCGCTCGCGGGGGTGGAGACCCGGCTCCGCGACGACGAGGGCGCACCGGTCCCCCACGACGGCGAGTCCGTCGGCCAGCTCGAGGTCCGCGGGCCCGCTCTCTTCTCGGGCTACCTGAACCGTCCCGAGGCCACCGCCGCCGTGCGGACCCACGACGGCTGGTTCCGCACCGGCGACGTCGCCTGCATCTCCCCCGACGGCCGCCACCGCATCGTCGGACGCGCCTCGGTGGACCTCATCAAGTCCGGTGGCTACCGGATCGGGGCCGGCGAGATCGAGTCCACCCTGCTCGGCCACCCGGCGGTCGCGGAGTGCGCCGTGGTCGGCGTACCGGACGACGACCTGGGGCAGCGCATCATCGCCTTCGTCGTGCCGCGTCCAGCCGTCGCGCCCGAGGCGGCGCTGGCCGAGGAGCTGGTCGCCCACGTCGGCGCGGAGCTGAGCGCCCACAAGCGGCCCCGCCAGGTGCGCTTCCTCGAGGACCTCCCCCGCAACGAGATGGGCAAGGTCCAGAAGAGGCGGCTGGTCTAGTGGTGCGGACCCGACGCGCGCTCGCTCCCGTGGCCGCCCTCGGCGTCCTCGTGGCCGCGCTGAGCGGCTGCGCCGCACTCCGCAACGAGTGGTCGGGCAAGCACGGCGGCCCGGATGTCGACGGCGAGGTCCGCGCTGCCGTCTCCGGCGCCCTGCCCGACGCGACGGGGGTGGCCGTCAGGTCGCAGAAGAACGGCTTCGCCCAGGAGATGACCGTCGCCATCACCTTCCCCAGCGCCACGTTCGAGGCGGAGGCGCTCCTCGCCACCGCTCGCGCCGTGTGCGGTGCGGTCGACCGCACCGACACGGTGTTCGTCGAGGTCGCCGACGCCCCCACCGGCCATCCCCTGGACCTGGCGCCGCTCGTCGCGGGGACCCCGCTGGACACGCCGTACGACCCGACCGCGGTGCGGATCGAGGTCACCGACGACTGCCCCGCGCTCTGAGCGCGCCCCGGCGGGCGGTGCCCCTACGCGAGCCGATCGCAGGCAGGGCTGAGCGAAGACACGTGCGTGCCCAGGGCGCTCCAGCCGGCTTCGCGGGAATCACGGGCGCCGCAGCGCAGGGAGCGACGCAGGAGCGACCGGAGCGCAGGCGGACGGGACTTCGCGCGGGACGGCAAGTCTTGCCGCCAGGCGGACGGCACCACCTACGCAAGCCAACCGCGGCGCGGCAGCGTGTCAAGCGAAGCGCCGACACGCTCGCGCCATCCAGCTCAGTACCAGTTGTGGCTCTCGCTGTGGCCCCACGCGCTGCAGGGCGAGCCGTAGCGGCTCTGGATGTAGCCCAGCCCCCACCGGATCTGGGTGGCGGGGTTGGTGGCCCAGTCCGCGCCGGCCGACGACATCTTCGAGCCGGGCAGGGCCTGCGGGATGCCGTAGGCGCTGGAGCTCGGGTTGTCGGCGTTGACCCGCCAGCCGGACTCGCGGGTCCACAGCGAGTCGAGACAGCTGAACTGGTCGGCGGAGAAGCCGAACTCCGAGAGCAGCGCGCGGGCGATGTCGCGCGGGTCGGAGTCGGAGAGCTTGCGCTCGTCGGTCATCGCGGAGCCGGTGGCCTGGGCGAGGCTGGCGGTCTTGGCGGGGTCCGCCTCGGGACGGCGGTCCGAGCGGGACACGACGGCGTCACGGCGCTCGGTGCTGGCCGCGGGGACGGTCTGCCCGGCGGTGCCGACGGCGTCGATGTCAGCGCTGGCGGCCGGCGCGGTCGTGCCGTTGCCGAGGACACCGGCGGTCACCGAGACACCGGTGACGGCGACGGCCACCGACGACATGACGACCACGTTGCGGGCTGCCTTGCGAGGGGCTTCGGCGAGATGGGCATGCTTCGGCGCTCCGCGGTGCTTGGGCGCGGGCTTGGCGTGCTTCGACAAAATTCTCGACTTCGGGCTCGACGTCAGGACTCAGGTCACCGCCCGATCGGGCCCGACTTCCTCGTCGTCACCGCCGGCGACCAGCGTCCACCATGCCTGAGCCCCTGGCGAGGTGCAAACCGAACCGCGACATCGGTCCGCCTTGTTTCGACATTCCGCATCCCGTCCGTCCCACGCGTCACATCCGCCCCGCGACGTACGACGCCCCGGCGGACCAGGTCCGCCGGGGCGTTCGTGCGCGGGTGGGTCAGACCACCACGTTCTCCAGCATCTCGGTGACCAGCGCCGCGATCGGCGACCGCTCGGAGCGGGTCAGCGTGACGTGCGCGAACAGCGGGTGCCCCTTGAGCTTCTCCACCACCGCGACGATGCCGTCGTGCCGCCCGACCCGGAGGTTGTCGCGCTGCGCGACGTCGTGGGTCAGCACCACCTTGGAGTTGGCGCCGATCCTGGAGAGCACCGTGAGCAGCACGTTGCGCTCCAGCGACTGCGCCTCGTCGACGATCACGAACGAGTCGTGCAGCGAGCGCCCACGGATGTGCGTCAGCGGGAGCACCTCGAGCATCCCCCGGTCGAGGATCTCGTCGACCACGTCGCGGGAGGTGAGCGCACCGAGGGTGTCGAACACGGCCTGGCCCCAGGGCGACATCTTCTCCGACTCGCTGCCGGGCAGGTAGCCCAGCTCCTGCCCGCCCACCGCGAAGAGCGGGCGGAACACGACGACCTTCTTGTGCTGCTGGCGCTCCATGACGGCCTCCAGACCGGCGCACAGGGCCAGCGCGGACTTGCCGGTGCCGGCCCGGCCGCCGAGCGAGACGATGCCGACCTCGGGGTCGAGCAGCAGCTCCAGCGCGACCCGCTGCTCCGCGCTGCGGCCGTGGATGCCGAATGCCTCCCGGTCACCACGGACCAGGTGCACCTGCTTGCCCGGGCCGACCCGGCCCAGCGCGGTGCCACGCTCGGACAGCATGACCAGGCCGGTGTGGCAGGGCAGGTCCCGGGCCTCGGCGAGGTCGAGCGTGCCGTCGTCGTACAGCTCGTCGAGGTGGTCGGCCGACACGTCCACCTCGGTCATGCCGGAGTAGCCGGTGTCGGAGTCGCTGATCGCCTCGCCGCGGTACTCCTCGGCGTCCAGGCCCACCGCGGACGCCTTGATCCGCATCGGCAGGTCCTTGGAGACCAGGGTGACCCGGTGCCCCTCGTCGGCGAGGTTGCGCGCGACAGCCAGGATCCGCGTGTCGTTGTCGCCCAGCCGGAAGCCGGAGGGCAACGAGGCCGCATCGGTGTGGTTCAGCTCGACGCGCACCGAGCCGCCGTCCTCACCCACGGGGACGGGCGTGTCGAGGCGGCCGTGGCTGACCCGCATCTCGTCGAGCATCCGCAGGGCGCTGCGCGCGAAGTACCCGAGCTCCGGGTGGTGCCGTTTGCCCTCCAGCTCCGTGATCACCACGACGGGGAGGACGACCTCGTGCTCCTCGAAGCGCCGGAGCGCCGCGGGATCGGCCAGCAGGACGCTGGTGTCGAGGACGTAGGTACGGCGCTGCGTGCTGGCCTGGGCCTTCGTGTTCGCCACGATTCACCTCACCGGACCGCGCGCCCGTCAGGGCCGCCCGGCCCTATCCCTTGAAGACGGACCGGGTTGCGCAGTCGTGATGGTTCACGTCGGGCCTCCCGATGTGGCCGGCTTCCCCACCTGCCACTGACTCGGAAGGTACGCCCGCCGCCGGGCCGGGACGGGCGCCACGCCGCACCGCGGAGGTTAATGTCAGATGACGCGCCGGTACGCCAGGTCGGTGATGACGCGGTCCTTGGCACGCCCCTTGCGCTCGAACTTGGTGACCGGCCGCTCGGCCCACCGCTCCACGACGCCGCCCTCGAGCAGCGGCTCCGCGTCGAGCACCTCGACCATCTGCTCGGCGTACTCCGCCCAGTCGGTCGCCAGCCGCCACAGTCCGCCGCCCGCGAGCCGCGAGGCGAGCAGCCGCGCGTTCTCCTCGTTGACCAGGCGGCGCTTGTGGTGCCGGGCCTTGTGCCACGGGTCGGGGAAGAAGGTCCACAGCTCCGCGACGTCCTGCTCGCCGAACAGGTGCTCCAGCGTCCACACGGCGTCGACGCTGCAGAAGCGCACGTTGCTCGCTCCGGCCTCGCCCACCCGCCACATGCTCTCGGCCACGCCGGGCACCCAGACCTCCAGCGACAAGATGTTGTACGACGGACGCGCGGCGGCCAGCGCCGCCGTCGCCTCCCCGACACCCCCGCCGATCTCGACGATCATCGGGGCCTCGCGGCCGAACCACCGCGACCAGCTGAAGTCGTCCGCCTCGACCGCCTCGTCCGGGATCACCCACTCCTCGGCGTGCTGCGCCCAGCCCCGCTCCTGGCGGGGCGAGGAGAGCCGGCTCCCGCGACGGGCGTAGGTCAGCACCTCGCGCACCGGCCGGCCGTCGTCGGTCAGCTTGTGGTGGGGGCGGGCGGGGCGTACTCCGTCGTTCACCCGCCCATTCTCCCGGCACGGGCACCGCGCTCAAAAAGCAGGAAGCCCCACCGCCCGAAGGCAGCGGGGCTTCCCCGAAGCAGGTCAGATCCGGTGGATCGGGCCTGCCGAGATCACTTGGTGATCTTCGTGACCCGGCCGGCGCCGACGGTGCGGCCACCCTCACGGATCGCGAACTTCAGGCCCTCGTCCATGGCGATCGGCTGGATCAGCTCGACCGTCATGTCCGTGTTGTCGCCCGGCATGACCATCTCCGTGCCCTCGGGGAGGGTCACGACGCCGGTCACGTCGGTGGTCCGGAAGTAGAACTGCGGACGGTAGTTGTTGAAGAACGGCGTGTGACGGCCGCCCTCCTCCTTCGAGAGGATGTAGACCGAGGCCTCGAAGTTGGTGTGCGGGGTGGTGGTGCCCGGCTTCACGACGACCATGCCGCGCTCGACGTCCTCGCGCTTGGTGCCGCGCAGGAGCAGACCGACGTTCTCGCCCGCCTGGCCCTCGTCGAGCAGCTTGCGGAACATCTCGACGCCGGTGACGGTCGACTTGATCGCGGTGTCGCGGATGCCGATGATCTCGACCTCCTCGTTCACCTTGACGATGCCGCGCTCGATGCGACCGGTGATGACGGTGCCACGACCGGTGATCGTGAAGACGTCCTCGACGGGCATGAGGAACGGCTTGTCGATCTCGCGCTCCGGCTGGGGGATGTACTCGTCGACGGCCGACATGAGCTCGGCCACCGAGTCGCCCCACTTGGCGTCGCCGTTGAGGGCCGGGAAGGCCGCCACGCGGACGACCGGGACGTCGTCACCCGGGTACTCGTACTCGGAGAGGAGCTCGCGCACCTCCATCTCGACGAGCTCGATGAGCTCCTCGTCGTCGACCATGTCGCACTTGTTGAGCGCGACGACCAGGGCGGGGACGCCGACCTGGCGCGCGAGCAGCACGTGCTCACGGGTCTGCGGCATCGGGCCGTCGGTCGCGGCCACCACCAGGATCGCGCCGTCCATCTGCGCGGCACCGGTGATCATGTTCTTGATGTAGTCCGCGTGACCGGGGCAGTCGACGTGCGCGTAGTGGCGCGCCTCGGTCTGGTACTCGATGTGCGCGATCGAGATCGTGATGCCGCGCTGGCGCTCCTCGGGAGCCTTGTCGATCTGGTCGAACGGCGAGGCCTCGTTGAGGTCCGGGTACTTGTCGTGCAGAACCTTCGAGATCGCCGCGGTCAGCGTCGTCTTGCCGTGGTCGATGTGACCGATCGTCCCGATGTTCACGTGCGGCTTGGTCCGCTCGAACTTCGCCTTAGCCACTGGGGGCTCCTCCTGGTGTGGTTGTTACTTGACTCGTACTAAAGGGGTGGTGCCGAGGGCCTGCGGGAGATTACTCGCCGCGCGCCTTCTTGATGATCTCGTCGGCGATGTTCGTGGGAACCTCGGCGTACGAGTCAAACTCCATCGAGTACGACGCCTGACCAGAGGTCTTGGACCTCAGGTCGCCAACGTACCCGAACATCTCGGACAGCGGCACGAGGGCTGCCACGACGATGTCGCCGTGACGCTCCTCCTGCGCGCGGATCTGGCCGCGACGGCTGTTGATGTCGCCGATGACCGTGCCGAGGAAGTCCTCGGGGGTGGTCACCTCGACGGCGAACATCGGCTCGAGGAGGCACGGGTTCGCCCGGCGGGCGGCCTCCTTGAACGACTGGATGCCGGCGATCTTGAACGCGAGCTCGGAGGAGTCGACGTCGTGGTAGGCGCCGTCCTCGAGGGTGAACTTCACGTCGACCATCGGGTAGCCGGCGAGCACGCCGAACTCCATGGCCTCCTGGCCGCCGTTGTCGACGGACGGGATGTACTCGCGCGGGACGCGGCCACCGGAGACGTTGTTGACGAACTCGTAGCCCGCACCGAGACCGGTCTCGGGGTCGGTGTTCGGCTCCAGCGAGATGACGACCTTCGCGAACTGACCCGAACCACCGGTCTGCTTCTTGTGCGTGTAGCTGTGGTTCGACACGGTGCCGCGGATGGTCTCGCGGTAGGCGACCTGCGGCTTGCCGACGGTGGCCTCGACCTTGAACTCGCGCTTCATCCGGTCGACGAGGATCTCCAGGTGGAGCTCGCCCATGCCGGAGATGATGGTCTGGCCGGTCTCCTCGTCGGTCTTGACGACGAAGGTCGGGTCCTCCTCGGCGAGACGCCCGATGGCGACACCGAGCTTCTCCTGGTCGGCCTTGGTCTTCGGCTCGATGGCGACCGAGATCACCGGCGCCGGGAAGGTCATCGACTCCAGCACGACCTGCTTGGACGGGTCGGAGAGCGTGTGCCCGGTGCGGGTGTCCTTGAGGCCCATCACGGCCACGATCTGGCCGGCGCCGACCGACGCGATCTCCTCACGCTTGTTGGCGTGCATCTGGTAGACCTTGCCGATCCGCTCCTTGCGGCCGTTGCTCGCGTTGAGCACGGTCGCGCCGGCCTCGAGCTTGCCCGAGTAGACGCGGACGAAGGTCAGCTTGCCCAGGTGCGGGTCAGCGGCGATCTTGAACGCGAGCGCGGACAGCGGCTCGTCGCTCGACGGCTGGCGGACGACCTCGTTCTCCTCGGTCTCCTCCGCGCCCGGCTTGTGGCCGACGATGGCGTCCACGTCGAGCGGCGAGGGGAGGTAGTCGACGATCGCGTCGAGCAGGGGCTGGACGCCCTTGTTCTTGAACGCGGTGCCGGTGAGGATCGGGTTGACCTTGTCGGCGAGCGTCGCGCGACGGATGGCGGCCTTGAGGGTCGGCACGTCGAACGTGTCGCCGTCCTCGAGGTAGACCTCCATGATGTCGTCGTCGGCCTCGGCCAGCGTCTCGACGAGCTTCTCGCGGTACTCGGCGGCCTTGTCGGCCAGGTCCGCGGGGATCTCCTCGACGACGTAGTCCTCGCCCTGGGCGGTCTCGCCGCGCCAGACCTTGGCGTTCATCTCGACCAGGTCGACGACGCCGATGAAGTCGCCCTCGGCACCGATCGGGATCTGGAGGATCAGCGGGGTGGAGTTCAGCTTCTGCACGATCGAGTCGACGACACGGTAGAAGTCCGCACCGGTCCGGTCGAGCTTGTTGACGAAGCACATCCGCGGGACGGCGTACTTGTTGGCCTGGCGCCACACCGTCTGCGACTGGGGCTCCACACCGGCGACACCGTCGAAGACCGCGACGGCACCGTCGAGGACGCGCAGCGAGCGCTCGACCTCGACCGTGAAGTCGACGTGCCCGGGGGTGTCGATGATGTTGATCTGGTGCTTCTTCCACCAGCAGGTCGTCGCGGCGGACGTGATCGTGATGCCGCGCTCCTGCTCCTGCTCCATCCAGTCCATCGTGGCGCCGCCGTCGTGGACCTCACCGATCTTGTAGGTGATGCCGGTGTAGAACAGGATGCGCTCGGTGGTGGTGGTCTTGCCGGCGTCGATGTGCGCCATGATGCCGATGTTGCGGACGACGTTCAGGTCCGTCGTGATGTCGACTGCCACGTTGGTCAGCGTTCCTTAGGTTTGGGATGGGGTGACGGGACGGGCACCGCCTGTGGCGGGCCCGCCCCGGAAGATCACCAGCGGTAGTGGGCGAATGCCTTGTTGGACTCGGCCATCTTGTGCGTGTCCTCGCGCTTCTTCACCGCGGCACCGAGGCCGTTGGCGGCGTCGAGGATCTCGTTCTGCAGGCGCTCGGCCATGGTCTTCTCGCGACGCTCCTGGGCGTAGCCGACGAGCCAGCGCAGCGACAGCGTGGTGCCGCGGTTGCCCTTGACCTCGACCGGGACCTGGTACGTCGCACCGCCGACGCGGCGGGACTTGACCTCGAGCGCGGGGCGCACGTTGTCGAGCGCGCGCTTGAGGGTGATGACCGGGTCGGTGCCGGTCTTCTCGCGGGTGCCCTCCAGAGCGGCGTACACGATCCGCTGAGCAACCTGCTTCTTGCCGTCCTGCAGCACCTTCGAGACGAGCTGGCTCACCAGCTGCGACCCGTAGACCGGGTCGACGTCGATGGGGCGCTTCGGCGCGGGGCCCTTGCGCGGCATGTCAGCTCTTCTCCTTCTTGGCGCCGTAGCGGCTGCGAGCCTGCTTACGGTTCTTCACGGCCTGGGTGTCCAGCGCGCCGCGGATGACCTTGTAACGAACACCGGGCAGGTCCTTCACACGACCGCCACGGACGAGCACGATCGAGTGCTCCTGCAGGTTGTGACCCTCACCCGGGATGTAGGCGGTGACCTCGACGCCGCTGCTCAGCCGCACACGGGCGACCTTGCGGAGGGCGGAGTTCGGCTTCTTCGGGGTGGTGGTGTAGACGCGGGTGCACACACCGCGTCGCTGGGGCGAACCCTTCAGGGCAGGCGTCTTGCTCTTGGACACCTTGTCCTGGCGGCCCTTGCGGACCAACTGGTTGATGGTGGGCACCTGGTGGTTCCCTTTCGGTTTGTCTGCACGGCTCGGCGACCTGCCGGGCTCGGGATGATGCTTGCTGCGTGCCGGATGTTGATCCCCGTGGCAACGCCCGGAACCGGGCTCTGACCTGAGGGCATGCTCGACGTGCCGGGTAGCCCCAGACACGAGAATCGAGATTACCGGCCGCTCAAAGGAGGGTCAAAATGCCGGAGCGGCCGGGATCTCAGGTCAGCCAGCGGGTGATCGGGTCGATCGCGAAGTAGATCACGAACAGGGCGGCGACGCCCCACAGCAGCGGGTGCAGCTCGCGGGCCTTGCCACGCACGACCTTGAGGAAGACGTAGGCGACGAAGCCGGCGCCGATGCCGACGCTGATGGAGTAGGTGAACGGCATCAGCACGATGGTCAGGAACGCCGGGATCGCGATCTCCAGGTCGGTCCAGTCGATGCCGGTGATCTGCTGCATCATCAAGAAGCCGACCAGGACCAGCGCCGGGACGGCGGCCTCGGACGGGATCATCGCGACGAGCGGCGCGAGGAAGATCGTGACCAGGAAGAGCAGACCGGTCACGACCGAGGCGAGCCCGGTCCGGGCGCCCTCGCCGACGCCCGAGGCCGACTCGATGTACGACGTGTTCGACGAGACGCCCGCGGCGCCGCCGGCCACGGCGGCGATCGAGTCGACGACCAGGATCCGCTCGGCGTTCGGCGGCATGCCCTCCTCGTCGAGGAGGTCGGCCTCGGCGCCGATGGCGGTCATCGTGCCCATGGTGTCGAAGAAGTCGGCCAGCAGCAGCGAGAAGATCAGCAGCAGGACGGTGACCACGCCCGCCTTGTCCCAGGAGCCGAGCAGGTTGAACTCCCCCAGCGTCCCGAAGTCGGGGGCGTGGAAGTCCTTGGGCCACGACGGCACGGTGAGCGCCCAGCCGCCCGAGCGCTCCGCGGCCCGGCCCAGGTCGCCGATCGCCTCGACGACGACCGCGACGACGGTCATGGTCACGATGGAGATCAGGATCGCGCCGCGCACCTGGCGCACCCACAGGGCCAGCATGAGCAGCAGGCCGCCGACGAAGACCAGCACCGGCCAGCCGTTGAGGTTGCCGTCGGCGCCGAGCTGGACCGGGACGGTGGTCTGGGCGGCGTCCGGGATCCGCTTGACGACGCCCGCGTCGACGAAGCCGATCAGCGCGATGAACAGGCCGATGCCGACCGAGATGGCGACCTTGAGCTGGGCGGGCACCGCCCGGAAGACCGCGGTCCGGAAGCCGGTGAGCACCAGCACCAGGATCACGATGCCCTCGATCACGATCAGGCCCATCGCGTCGGCCCAGGTCATCTGGCTGGCCACCGAGAAGGCCACGAAGGCGTTGAGCCCCAGGCCGGTCGCCAGGGCGAGCGGGTAGTTGGCCACCACGCCCATCAGGATCGTCAGCACCCCGGCCACCAGCGCCGTGCCGGCCGCGATCGCGGCCAGGTTGGGCTGGTCGCCGCCGCCGAGGAACTTGCCGTCGACGTCGACCGCGTAGCCGAGGATCAGCGGGTTCAGCACCACGATGTAGGCCATCGTGAAGAAGGTGACCAGGCCACCGCGCAGCTCCCGGCCCACGGTGGAGCCGCGCTCGGAGATGCGGAAGTAACGGTCGAGGGGGCTGCGGTGCGGGGTGAATTCGGCCGTGCTCACGAAGGAAGCATGGCAGGCTCCGGGACCGCCCGGACCGGGGCGTCCCGCCCTGCGAGCCGCCGCACGACCACGGCCAGGCCGACACCGACCAGCACCAGGGCACCGCCGAGGACGAGGGTCCAGCGCGCGCCGTACTGCTCGCCGATCCAGCCGATGAACGGCGAGCCGAGCGGGGTGCCGCCCATCACGATCGTCATGTAGATCGCCATCACCCGCCCGCGCAGGGCCGGCTCCGACTCGGTCTGCAGCAGTGCGTTGCAGGAGTTGAGCACGGTGATGACGGACAGGCCGAGGAAGGGGCACAGCGCCACGAAGAGCAGGTACGACGGCGCGAGGCCCGCCGCGATCTCTAGCGCCCCGAAGGCGACCGCCGCCCCCATGAGCAGCCGCACCCGGACCCGCACCCGGCCGGCGGCCAGCAGCGCGCCGCTGAGCGAGCCGATCGCGAGGACCGAGCCGAGGATGCCGTACTCCTCGGCGCCCTTGCCGAAGACCTCGGTCGCCATCAGCGCGGAGGTGAGCTGGAAGTTCATCCCGAAGGTGCCGACGAAGAAGACCAGCACCAGGATCATCAGCATCTTCGGCTGGCCGCGCAGGTAGCGCATGCCGGCACGCAGCATGCCGGGCTCGCGGCCGACCGGCCGCGGCGAGTGCAGGGTCTCGGGGTCCATCCGCCGCAGCTGGTAGATCACCGCGGCGTACGACAGGGCGTTGACGAGGATCACCCAGCCGGTGGCGCGCATCCCGCCCCCGAAGGCACCGATCAGCAGCCCGGCGATGCCGGGGCCGATCATCCGCGCGGTGTTGAAGGCGGCGGAGTTGAGGCTGACCGCGTTGGCCACGTCGTCGGTGCCGACCATCTCCGAGACGAAGGCCTGCCGCGCGGGGGCGTCGAAGGCGGCGCCGATGCCGAAGACGAACGCGATGACGTAGACGTGCCAGGTCTCGGCCGCGCCGAAGGCCGCGACCAGGCCGAGCAGGAGCGAGGCGAGCGCCATCAGCGCCTGGGTGAGCTGGAGCAGGCGGCGCTTGGGGAAGCGGTCGGCGATCACCCCGGCGTACGGCGAGAGCAGCAGGACCGGCAGGAACTGGAGGCCGGTGGTGATGCCGAGGGCGGCGCCGCCGTTGCCGGGGATGGTCAGGACCAGCCAGTCCTGGGCGACGCGCTGCATCCAGGTGCCGACGTTGGAGACGAGGCTGCCGGCGAAGTAGAGGCGGTAGTTGGGGTGGGCGAGGGATCGGAAGCGGGGGCTCGTGGTGGGCTCCTTCGGGTCGGGCGGGTCGGTCGTGGTCAGTCGGCGGCGGCGATGCGCTGCAGGATCGGGGCGGCCTGGCGCAGCACGTCGCGCTCGGCGGGGCTGAGCTCCTCGAGCCGGCGCGAGAGCCAGCGGTCGCGGCGGGCGGCGTCGGCGTTGACCACCGCGCGCCCCTCGTCAGTCAGCCGTACGACGACCTGCCGGCCGTCCGTCGGGTGCGGCTGCCGCTCGACGAGGCCGCCGTCGGCGAGGCAGTTGACGGTGCGGGTCATGCTCGGCGGGCGGACCTGCTCGCGGGACGCGAGGGCGCCGACGGTGAGGTCGCCGAAGCGGTTGAGCGCCCACAGCACCGCCATCGCGGAGAGGCTGAGGTCGTTGTCGGGGTGGCGCTCGCGCACCAACCGTCGGCGCAGGCGCATCACCGAGAAGCGGAGCTCGGTCGCGAGCCCCACCGTCGTGCGCACGTGCTTCTCCTGGGTCGGCATGTCGTTAGCCTAACTCATTACCTTGGGCAACTATTCCGGTCGGCCTGGCCGGGGTCCGGGCGCGCGCCGTACGATCGGGGTGTGGAGCTCCGCGACGACCAGCCGACCCAGCACGAGATCGGCAGCCGGACCTACCTCATCGCGCCCGTCGAGCCCCTCGACGTCGACGGCGTGCGCACCGTCCAGGTCGGCACCGCGCTCTTCGCGCTCGCCTTCCTCGGCCTGCTGCCGTTCTACGGCCGCCTGGAGGAGGACGACCGCACCTGGCTGCTGTGGATGTGCCTCACCGGCGTCGGCCTCGGCCTGCTCGGCATGGAGTACTGCAAGCGCCGCCGGCTGGTCCGCGCCGAGCGCGACCACGATGAGTGAGCTCCCCCCGACCCGCTGGGCCCTGGGCGGCGCGAGGAACGTCGGCTACGGCGAGCGCTTCGCGCAGCTGATCGAGCGCGGCGAGGACGTCGACGGCGAGGCCCGGCTGGCCGATGCCATGCTGCCGCGCGGTGCCGCGGTCCTCGACGCCGGTGCGGGCATGGGCCGGGTCGGGGCGTACCTGCACGACCGGGGCCACCGGGTCGTCGCGGCCGAGCCGGACCCGGCACTGGTCGCCCAGGCCCGTCGTACCTATCCGGGGCTGGTGGTGCTCCCCCACGAGATCCTCGCGCTCACCCCCGCGGCGCTCGCCGACGCCGGCGCACCGGCGGCCTACGACCTCGTCGTGTGCGTGGGCAACGTGCTGACCTTCCTCGCCGAGGACACCGAGGTCGCCGTGCTCACCCGGCTCGGCGAGCTGCTCGCCCCCGGCGGGCGGGTCCTCGCCGGCTTCCACCTGCGGGGTGGTCCGGCGTCGGCGCGCTCCTACGCGCCCGAGGACTTCGTCGCCGACGTCGAGGCCGCGGGCCTGGTGGTCGAGCAGCGCTTCGGCGGCTACGACCTGCGTCCGGTGGACGAGGACTACGCGGTGTGGATCCTCAGAGGGTCTCGAGCTCGTCCGAGCTGACCGTGTCCAGGACGGGCGGGGCCGGCGGCAGCGGCTGCTGGCGCTTGCTCAGCCGGACCTCGGAGTGGCCGCCGCAGCCGTGCTGGTAGGCCACCACCCGGCCGTCGTCGTTGGCGTCGCCGTTGGCGCACACCCCGAACATCTCCGAGAGCGGGCCGTTGAGCCGGACCAGGAAGCCGCAGGAGTGGCAGTGGTGCGGCGCGGACTTGGCGATCGGCGCGTCGGGGCCGGCCTCGCCGTCGTACCAGCGCTCGGCGGCGGCGTCGCGACCCTCCGGGGAGAGCACGCGGACCCGGCCCAGGCCGAGGTCCTTGGCGACCTCGCGGACCTGCGCCTTGTCGTCGGTGTCGAGCGGGTCGTCGCCGAAGGAGTACGTCGGCACGAGCCGCGGGTCCTCGTCGTCGACCGGCAGCAGGTCGCCGGGCGACATGTCACCGGGCTGGAGCCGGTCGCGGTAGGGCACCCACGCCGGGGCCACGATCGCGTCCGGGCCGGGCAGCAGCACGACCTCGACCACGGTGACCTTGCGCTGGCGCGAGGCGCGGGTGAGCGTGACGGCCCACTGCCAGCCGACGTAGCCCTTGCGCTGGCAGGCGAACAGGTGGGTGACGACGCGCAGCCCGTCGACCTGGTGGCCGAGGTGCTCGCCGACGTCGGCGGCGTCGACCTCGTCGAGCAGCGCCGCGCGGGCATCGTCGACCGCGTCGGCGGTGGCGGCGTCGGTCAGCTTGCGCTCGAGGGTGGACACGGGGCACAGCATTCCTCATCAGGGCCCCGCTCGTCACGCCGGGGCGCGGCGGTCAGGCAAGATAGGAGAGGTGAGCACCGACGGACCCGACCCGCGCCTCCCGGGCGCCGACGCGCCCGACGACGCCCTGAACGAGACCGGCTCGATCCGCGCCGCCAAGGCGACCGCGCGGGGGGTCAAGGGCTTCGCCCGGGTGACCGGGCGCGCCAGCGCCGCCACGGTCCGCAGCGCGCGCAAGGCCGCCGGTGCCCAGGGAGCCGAGCGCTCGGGCCTCAACCGGCTGATCGAGCTGCACGCCGCGAACGCCGCAGGCGACTCGGCGTTCGCGATCGCGCTCGCCGGCACCGTCTTCTTCGCCGGCGCCACCAGCGGCCAGCGCGGCCCGGTGCTGCTCTTCCTCGGGCTGACGATGGTCCCGTTCGCGATCGTGGCCCCGCTGATCGGCCCCTTCCTCGACCGGTTCAGCCACGGCCGGCGCTGGGCGATCGGCGCGACCTTCGCGCTGCGCGCGTTCCTGTGCTGGGTGCTGGCGGGCACGTTGAGCGACGGATCGCCGTGGTTCTACGTCGCCGCGCTCGGCGTCCTCGTCTCCTCCAAGGCCTACGGCGTCGCCAAGGCCGCCGCCGTCCCCCGCCTGGTCCCGCAGGAGATCACCCTCGTCAAGGCCAACGGCCGGGTCGCGCTGGCCGGCGTGGTGGGGGCGTGCGTGTCCGGCCCGCTCGCGGGCGCGGCGTACTGGATCGGGCCGGAGTGGGCGTGCCGCTACGCCTTCCTGGTCTTCACGATCGGCACCGTCGCCGCGATCCTGCTGCCCGGCCAGGTCGACGCCTCGGGCGGCGAGGAGTCGATCGACGGTCCCCGCGACGGCGTACGACGCAACGGGCTGCCGCCGCGCGTCTCCTTCGCGCTGCGCGCCAACTGCGGCCCGCGGCTGCTCTCGGGCTTCCTGACCATGTTCATGACCTTCGTGCTGATGACCGAGCCGTTGGAGGGCTGGGACACCAAGACCAAGGCGACGCTGAGCGTCGGGCTCGTGGTCGGCGCGGCCGGGCTCGGCAACACCGTCGGCATCGTGGTCGCCTCGCTGGCCCGCAAGATCAACCCGGCCGTGATGGTGGTGGTCGCGCTGCTCGCCGACATCGCCGCGCTGGTCTTCGCGACCCTCTTCTACGGGCTGGTGCCGCTGATCGTGCTGGGCCTGACCGTCGGCCTGATGCAGTACCTCGCCAAGGTCTCCCTCGACTCCACGATCCAGTCCTACGTGCCGGTGCGGGCGCACGCCAGCGCCTTCGCCAAGGGCGACACCACGCTGCAGCTCGCCTGGGTGGTCGGCGGCTTCCTCGGCGTGATCCTGTCCTACCCCGCGGTCAACGGGATCGGGCTCGGCTTCGCCGCGGTGCTGCTGAGCGTGTGGGCGGTCTTCGTGCTGCGCACGCGGCCGGCCAAGCGCGCCAAGGAGCGCGCCGAGCGCACCGTCACCGTCGGCTGAGACCCGGGACGGCTCAGGACTCCAGCTCGTCGGCCAGGGCGCGCAGCAGCTTGGCGACCGGCTGCGACGTACGACGCTCGGGGTGGCGGCCGTGCCGGTAGGACTCGCCGACGCCGTCGAGCAGGCGGATCAGGTCCTCGACGATCGGGACCATCTCCTCGGGCTTCTTGCGGCGCGCGTCCTTCTGGTTGCGCGAGACCGAGGCGGGCGCGTCGAGCACCTGCACCTGCAGGGCCTGGTCGCCGCGGCGCCCCTGGGCGATCCCGAACTCGACCCGGGTGCCGGCCTTCAACGTGGTCACGCCCTCGGGCAGCGCGTCGGAGCGGACGTAGACGTCCGGCCCGTCGGTCTGGGAGAGGAAGCCGAAGCCCTTCTCCGCGTCGTACCACTTCACCTTGCCAGTCGGCACGGTCTCGACCTTCCTCGTCGCCTGCGCACGCCGGTCGGACGCGCGAACGGCACATCGTAGGACATCGGATCACCGCGCTGGAAAGGAGTTTGCCCCCGCCGGGCGCGGCACTAGGTTCGGCACGTGGGAATCCCCGTCGTCACGCCGCCCCTGCCCCTGCGCACCGAGCGGCTGGTGCTGCGCACCGTGCGGCCCGGGGACCGCGCCGCGATCGGCGCCTACTGCGCGGACCCGGAGGTCACCCGCTACCTGCCCTTCCCCGCCCTCGACGAGGAGGGCCTGGACGGGCGGATGGAGCGGATGCTCGGCGGCACGGCGCCGGCCGAGGTCGGCGAGATGCTCTCCCTGGCCGTCGAGCACGAGGGCACGCTGGTGGGCGACCTGATGCTGCGCCTCTCCGCCGCCCACGGACCGGACCTGCCGCCGTCGATCGCCGAGCTGGGCTGGGTCTTCGCACCGTCGTACGCCGGCCGGGGGTTCGCCACGGAGGCGGCCCGGGCGCTGGTGGACCTGGCCTTCACCGCCTACCCCCTGCACCGTCTGATCGCCCAGCTCGACCCGCGCAACACCGCCTCGGCGCGGCTGTGCGAGCGGCTCGGGATGACCCACGAGGCGCACACCCGCGAGGACTACCCCGACCGGGACGGCGGGTGGAGCGACACCGCGGTCTACGGGCTGCTGCGCCGCGAGTGGGAGGCCGCGCGGGCCTAGCCGCTCAGCCCTCGCGCTCGACCGTCATCGTGCGGTCCCCGAACCGCACCTCGTCGCCGGCCAGCAGCGTGCTCGGTCGGCCGGCGGTGAGCGCCTTGGACATGCCGCGGCGCACGACGTAGGAGCCGTTGGTCGAGCCGCGGTCCATCACGACCAGGGCGCCGTCGGGCGCGACCTGGAACTGGGCGTGGGTCTTGGACAAGGACATGTCCGAGGAGCGCAGCGGGACGACGTGCCGGACCGGCTCGCCCGGCCGCGGCTCGGGGCGCCGGCCGACCAGGGCCAGGCCCTCGACGACGAACTCCTCGCCCGTGTCGAAGGCGACCTTCCAGCGCACGGCCGGCCCGGTCGCCGGCGGGGCGGCGGACGGCGGCTCCGCCGAGGGGCGGATCCGGGTCTGCTCGACGGGCGGGCGAGGCGCCACGGGGTCGGGCGCGCGGTGGGCGCCGCCGGCCGGGGCGGGTGCGGGAGCCGGCGCCGGCGCCGGCGGGGCGGGGGCCGGCGTGGGGGCCGGCGGCGTGGGGGCCGGTGCGGGGGCTGGTGCGGAGGGCGCGGGAGCCGGCAGGGCCGGGGCCGGCGGCGCGGGCGCCGGGACCGAGGCGCGCACCGGGGTGGGCGCCGGCTGCGGCGTCGGGGTCGGGACCGAGATGACCTGCTCCGGCGGCGCGACCGGCATCAACCGCATCGCGGTCAGGTTGACGATCTGCTGCGGCCGGTCGTCGGCGACGTCGTCGATGAGCGGCACCGGGCGGACGTCGACGACCGAGGCGTCGCCGATCCGGTCGTGCAGGCCGCGGCGCTCGCGGGTCGGGTCGGCCGCCACCGTCCAGGCCAGCGTCGCCAGCCCCATCCCGATGGTGGGCAGGCCCGCGACACCGAGGACGGCGTAGCGGCCCAGGGCGGGGCCGACCCCGATCGACCGGCCGTCGGAGCGGCGCACCACCCGCAGCCCGGCGAACGCCTTGCCGGGCGTGACCCCGGTGCTCCCGACGAGCACCGCGAGCACGATCCCGATCAGCACGTCGCAGCCCAGGGCGACCAGGATCGCGACGGCCGCGCTGGTGCCGGCGAGCTCCCACACGGCGTACCCGACGGCGGCGGAGACGCCCCACGCCAGCAACCGGTCGATCACGAACGCCGTGAACCGGCGGTCGAGCTCGGCGGCCGGGAAGAGCACCGGCTCGGCGGCGGACGGGAGGACGTGGGACATGGCAGGGGGCTCCGAGTAGCGGCCGGTCAGGGCCGGGTGACCTGGATGGTGATCCCGTCGCCGAGGTTGATGATCGCGCCGGGGATCAGCTGGACCGCGATGCCGGGCTTGAGGTCCTCGGGCCCGAGGCCGGGCTGGACGAGCACGGTGCCGTTGGTCGATCCCATGTCGGTGACGACCGCGGTGCCGTGGTCGGCACCGGTGCCCGGGCGGATCTCGATGTGCGTGGAGGAGATCTCGTGCAGGCGGCTGGGGACGGTGACCAGCGTCGGCTGCTCGGAGGAGGTGAACCGGCGGGCCTCGGGTGCGCGGCCCACGAGCACCGCGCGGTCGACGACGACGGTCTGGCCGTCGGAGACGAGCAGCTTCGCCACCGGCTGGGTGACCGCCGGCGCCGGGGGCTGGCCGGGGATGCCCGGAGCCGCGGGGGCGGGCACGCCGGGGCCGGCACCCGTGATCGTCTGGCCGTCGTGGTCCGGGTCGAACGCAGCGGGCTCCGGCGCGGCCGGCGCCCCACCGACGGGCTCCCAGGAGCCGACCGGCAGCGGCGGGGCGTCGACGACACCGGGCGCGGACGGCGGCGGGGGCGGCACCCAGCCCGCGGCGGGCGGGACCTCGGTCGGCAGCGACGGCACCGCGGGGGTGTCCGGGTCGGCGTCGAGGCCGGTCGCGGGCTCGGACCCACCCTCCACGCCGGTCTCGCGCTCGGCCTCCCCCTCGGCCTCGGGCTCGGCCTCGGGCTCGGCGGGCTGCTCGGCGGGGCTGTCCCACGGGGTCACCCAACCGTCGGGGGTCGCGGACGGCGGGGCCGGCGGGGTGGGCGGCAGCGGCGGCACCGGCGGGACCGGCGGGACGGGCGGCACGGACGGGACCGGCGGGAGCGGGTCGCTCAGCGGGTCACCGACGACCTCCATCACCTCGGTCGCCGGGCTGTCGTCGAGCGGGGACGCCTCCTCGATGGGCTCGATGGGCTCGATGGGCTCGACGGGCTCCTCGACCGCGGGCTCGGGCTCGACGACCGGCGGGACGGTGGGCTCGTCGGGCAGGCCCTCGGGAACGGCCTCCTCGGCCAGCACGTCGATCGCTTCCACCGGCTCGGCGGCCAGGGGCGCGGGCTCCGGCTCGGAGGCGACCGGGACGGCCGCGGCAGTCGGCGCAGCGACCGCGGGGCGGTCGATCCGCGCCACCCGGACCAGGCCGGTGACGATCGGCAGGTCGGCCGACCCCTCGGCCTCCTCGGCCTCCTCGGCCGGCGGCAGCTGCACGGTGAGGCCGGTGACGCCCTCGACGGAACGCTCTACCCAGGTGTGGCTGGCCGAGCCGTCGAGCGCGACCTCCTCCTCGGCGGTGGTCAGCGCGGCGGTGACGCCCTGGCCGCGCAGCAGCACCCGGGTCGGGCCGGCGTCGGTGCTCACCAGGACGAAGCCCGGGATCCGGCTCAGGCCCGAGGCGAGCAGGCCGTCGAGCACCTCGTCGAAGGCCGCGCCACCGTCGACCAGCGCCCAGAGGGCGACGACCTGGTCCTTCTGGGAGGCGGGCAGCAGCACGGTGGCGTTCGTACCGAAGACGGCGAACCAGTCGCCGGTGCGGTAGGACCAGGCGCCGGACGTGCCGGTCGCGGTCTCGCTCATGGCAGGGCTCCCAACTTCTGCTCGAGGCTCAGCCGTTGCGCGTCGGCGTCGTACGGCTCGGTGTGGACCAATCCCACCACATCGACGACGACAGCCGTCGCGTTGTCGTGCCCGCCGGCCGCGACGGCAGCCGCCACGACCTTCTCGGCGGCGTCGCGCGGATCCTCGTGGTCGGCGAGGATCGCGCCGATCTGCTCGTCGTCGAGCATGCCGCTGACGCCGTCGGAGCACAGCAGCAGCCGCTCGGCGGCGGCGAGCGGCAGCAGGAAGTAGTCGGCCTCGCCGCTCACCCCGCCAGGGAGCGCCGATCCCCCGAGGGCGCGGGTGATGACGTTGCGGTTGGGGTGGACCGCCGCGGCGGCCTGGCTGATCTCGCCGGCCTCGACGAGCTCCTGGACCAGGCTGTGGTCGACGCTGACCTGCTCCAGCTCGCCCTCGTTGAAGCGGTAGATGCGCGAGTCGCCCACGTTGGCCAGCAGCCAGACCGGCCCGGACACGGAGTCGGCGAGCAGCGCGACCACCGCCGTGGTGCCGGCGGAGAAGTCGGCGTCCGCGCCGTTGGCCCGCTGCTCGGTGTCGAAGGCCAGGATCCGCTCCTGGACGGCGTGCAGGGTGGCCGCGACGACCTCCGCGCCGTGCTCGGCGTCGTAGCCCTCGCTGGCGAGCCGGGCGAACTCCTCCACCACGATCGCGCTCGCGACATCACCCCGGTCGTGCCCGCCCATGCCGTCGGCGACGACGAAGACGGGCGGGTCGGCGAGGTAGGAGTCCTCGTTGGCCTCCCGGACCCGGCCGACGTCCGTCGCGGCGCCGTGGTGCAGCTCGACCTTGCGGACCTCGGTCATGCGACCCGGTCCCCCGGTACGTTGTGCTGCGTGGGAGCAGGACCGAACGGGCACCGGTCGTTGGCCGACCAGCTGCGGTCGTGGCCCGACGAGCGGCTCCAACGCCTGCTCACTGATCGTCCCGACCTCGCCACTCCTGCCCCTCACGACTTCGGTCAACTCGCCTCCCGCGCCGCGGTGAGGAATTCGGTGGCACGCGCACTGGACGGCCTCACCCGAGGCGAGCTCTCCGTGCTTGATGCCCTGGTGGTGGCCGGCCAAACCAACGAATCCGAACTGGTCCCGCTGGTCGCCGCCGACCCCGCTTTCGTGGTCGAGACCGTACGCCGTCTGCTCGACCTCGCGCTCGCCTGGGAGTCCCCCGAGGGCCTGCGCGCGCTCAGCGTGGTCGGCGACAGCATGGTCGGCGGCGCCGAGGCCGGGGTCAGCGGGCTGCGGCCGCGCTCGGCCGACCCGCGCCCCGCCACGGAGCTGCTGGCCGTGATCGAGACGCTGCCGCCGGCCGCGCGGGCGCTGCTCGACCACGTCGTCGACGGCGGCAGCACCGCGAAGTCCGGCTCCGCCCGGATCGGCCTGCGCCCCGAGGACGCCGAGTCACCGGCCGAGCTCCTCATCGCGCACCGGCTGCTCGTGCCGGCGGGCTCGCTCTCGCCCGGGCTGCTCAGCGTGCCCGGGGAGGTCGGCCTCGCGCTCCGGGGCGGCCGTACGACGACCGAGCCCGTCGACCGGCCGCCCGCCGTCGCCGCCGAGCCCCGCCCGGCCCGGCTCGCGGTGAGCGCGGCCGTGGGCGCGGCGACCGACGTCGTACGACGGGTGGGGGTGCTGCTCGAGTGGTGGTCCACCCGCCCGGCCGCGGCGCTGCGCACCACCGGCCTCGGGGTGCGCGAGCTGCGCGCGACCGCCGCGCACCTGCAGGTCAGCGAGCCGGAGGCCGCGCTGGTCGTCGAGGTCGCGGCCGAGGCCGGCCTGGTCGGGACCCGCGCGGACGCCGACGGCAACCCGGTGTGGGTGCCGACCGACGAGTCCGACCGGTGGCGCGACCTGCCCACCGCCGAGCAGTGGACGGTGCTCGCCCGTGCCTGGCTCGCCAGCCCCCGGCTGCCGTCGTTGGTCGGCGAGCGCGGACCGGACCAGAAGCCGTGGAACGCGCTGAGCCCCGAGCTGTCCGCCGCCGGGATGCCCGAGGCGAAGGCGATGGTGCTCGCCGCGCTCGCGGCACTGCCCGAGGGCGAGGGCCTGGCCGCCGGCACCGGGCTGCCCTCGCTGGTCGCACGCCTCGGCTGGGACCGGCCGCGCCGGCCGCGCACCCGGCCGGACCTGGTCGCGTGGGCGGTGGGCGAGGCGGCCGTCCTCGGGCTGACGGGGGCGGACGTGCTGGCGCCGTACGGCCGTGCGCTGGTGGCCGGCGAGGACCCGACCCCCGTGCTCGCGGCCCTGCTGCCGCCGCCCGTGGACCACGTGCTGCTCCAGGCCGACCTCACCGCGGTCGCGCCGGGCCCGCTGCAGCCCGACCTCGCCCGCCGGCTCCAGCAGGTCGCCGACGTAGAGTCCCAGGGCGCGGCCACGGTCTACCGCTTCACCGCCGACTCCGTACGACGCGCGCTGGACGCCGGCTGGACCACCGCCGAGGTGCACGCCTTCGTGACCGCGGCCTCGCGCACGCCGGTCCCCCAGCCGCTGACCTACCTCGTCGAGGACGTCGCCCGCGGCTTCGGCCGGCTCCGGGTCGGCGCGGCCACCGCGTTCATCCGCTCCGAGGACGAGGTCGCGCTCGCCGAGCTCGTCAACCACCCGCGCGCCGGCAGCCTCGGCCTCCAGTGGCTCGCCCCGACCGTGCTGGTCTCCTCGCTGCCGCTCGACGTGCTGCTCCCCCGCCTGCGCGAGCTCGGCACGGCGCCCGTCGTCGAGGGCCCGGACGGCGTCGTCCGGGTGGGGGCGAGCGAGGGCCTGCGCGCGCGCACCCCGCGCACCCGTGAGACCGCCGACGGCGCCCGCGCCGCGGCCCGCCAGGCCGCGCACGTCGCGGCCGCCGTGCGGACGATCCGCCAGGGCGACGAGGACGCCCGCACCCGGCCGCCCTCGGCCTCCGCCCCCGGGGGCGGGGTGCTCTCCGCGCTGCGCGACGCCGTCGAGCGGCGCGGTGCGGTCCTGATCGGCTTCACCGACAACCAAGGCGTCGTCAGCGAGCGTGCCGTCCGCCCGCTCGTCGTCGACGGCGGTCAGCTCACCGCGCGCGACCTGGACGCGGACGACGACGACCCGGACGCGGAGCGGCGCTACGCGGTGCACCGGATCACCCGGGTCGTCCCCACCGGCACGTAGGATCTCTGGGTGACCGAGGGACCTCTGATCGTGCAGTCCGACAAGTCGCTGCTGCTGGAGGTCGACCACGAGCAGGCCGCGGAGTGCCGCAAGGCCATCGCGCCGTTCGCCGAGCTGGAGCGCTCGCCGGAGCACATCCACACCTACCGGCTGACCCCGCTCGGGCTCTGGAACGCCCGCGCCGCCGGCCACGACGCCGAGCAGGTCGTCGACACCCTGCTGACCTACTCGCGCTACCCGGTCCCGCACGCGCTGCTCGTCGACGTCGCGGAGACGATGTCGCGCTACGGCCGGCTGCGCCTGGAGAAGCACCCCACGCACGGGCTGGTGCTCGCCTCCAACGACCGGCCGGTGCTGGAGGAGGTGCTGCGTGCCAAGAAGGTCGCCGGCATGCTCGGCAACCGGATCGACGACGACACCGTCGCCGTCCACCCGTCCGAGCGCGGCAACCTCAAGCAGGCGCTGCTCAAGCTCGGCTGGCCCGCCGAGGACTACGCCGGGTACGTCGACGGCGAGGCCCACCCGATCGACCTCGCCCAGGACGGGTGGGCCCTGCGTGCCTACCAGGCCGAGGCGGCCGAGTCGTTCTGGCACGGCGGCTCCGGCGTCGTCGTGCTGCCCTGCGGGGCCGGCAAGACGATCGTCGGCGCGGCCGCGATGGCGGAGGCTCGCGCGACCACGCTGATCCTGGTGACCAACACCGTGAGCGCCCGGCAGTGGAAGGACGAGCTGGTGCGTCGTACCTCCCTGACGGAGGACGAGATCGGTGAGTACTCCGGCACGGTCAAGGAGATCCGCCCGGTCACCATCGCGACGTACCAGGTGGTGACGACCAAGCGGAAGGGCGTCTACCCGCACCTGGAGCTGTTCGACGCCCGCGACTGGGGTCTCATCGTCTACGACGAGGTGCACCTGCTGCCCGCGCCGATCTTCCGGATGACCGCCGACCTGCAGGCGCGTCGCCGCCTGGGCCTGACCGCCACGCTGGTCCGCGAGGACGGGCGCGAGGGCGACGTGTTCTCCCTCATCGGCCCCAAGCGGTACGACGCCCCGTGGAAGGACATCGAGGCGCAGGGCTGGATCGCGCCGGCCGACTGCATCGAGGTGCGGGTCTCGCTGCCCGACGCCTCCCGGATGGCGTACGCGACCTCGGAGCCGGAGGAGCGCTACCGCCTGGCGGCGTGCACACCGGAGAAGGTGAAGGTCGTGCGCGACCTCGTCGACCGGCACCGCGGGCAGCCGACCCTGGTGATCGGGCAGTACCTCGAGCAGCTCGAGGAGCTCGCCACCGCGCTGGACGCCCCCGTCATCACCGGGCAGACCCCGGTCAGGGAGCGGCAGCGGCTCTTCGACGCGTTCCGCTCCGGCGAGGTCGGCCTGCTGGTGGTCTCCAAGGTCGCGAACTTCTCCATCGACCTGCCCTCGGCCGAGGTCGCGATCCAGGTCTCCGGGTCGTTCGGCTCGCGCCAGGAGGAGGCGCAGCGCCTCGGCCGCCTGCTGCGGCCCGGCGAGCCCGGTCCCGACGGGGAGCGCAAGGTCGCGCACTTCTACACGATCGTCTCGCGCGACACCGTGGACGCGGAGTTCGCCCAGAACCGGCAGCGGTTCCTGGCCGAGCAGGGCTACGCCTACCGGATCATCGACGCGGAGGACCTCTCAGCGGGCCAGGTCTGAGGGGACGACGGTGACCTCGAAGGGGACGGTCGCTGACCACTCCTCGTCGCCGCCGACCGCTGCGAGGGCTGCGTAGCGGCCCTCGCGTAGTTCCCAGGCGGTCATCGAGACGTCGTCGTCGGCGTCGCCCGGATCGACCACCCAGTACGACGCCACGCCGGTGCGCTCGTAGAGCCGCTTCTTGCGCACCAGGTCGAGGCTGCGGGTGCTGGGCGAGAGGATCTCGACCGCCAGCAGCGGTGCGGTGGCGAGTCCACGCTCGCCGAGCGCGCTCTCGTCGAACACGATCAGGTCGGGCTCGACGACCGAGTGCTCCTCGAGCTGCACGTCGAGCGGGGCGAAGAGCACCATCAGGCCCGGCGGGCAAGCATCGTCGAGCAGGCGGAACAGGCGCGCGAGCACCACCTGGTGCCGGGAGCGGGGCGAGGGCGCCACGACGATCTCACCCTCGATCAGCTCGTACCGGTTGCCGTCGTCCGGCATCCGGTCGAGGTCCTCGCGCGTCAGCATCTCCACCGCGGCCATGCTGCCCATGGTGCCTTGCGACGCAGCGGAGCGCGAGGAAGGAGCGCTCCGCGTGGGCGTCGAAAGATCGAGCAAGCGGCACGACCGAGCTTGCGAGGTCGCGTCGGCGCGTCGAGATCCGTCGCTGGTCGCGGCGGACTCGTCCACCGCGACCAGATCGGCACTCACGCCGCGACGACCCCCTCCTGCGTCGCCTCCAGCGCCCGTTCGAGGATCTCGGTGACCCTGCCGACCGGGGTGACGGTCAGTGCGGCGAGGATCTCCTCGGGCACGTCGTCGAGGTCCGGGCGGTTGCGCTCGGGGATGAACACCTCGGCGACACCGGCCCGCTGCGCGGCGAGCAGCTTCTGCTTCACCCCGCCGATCGGCAGCACCCGGCCGGACAGGGTGACCTCGCCGGTCATCGCGATGTCCGAGCGGACCGGGCGACCGGTCAGCAGGGAGACCAGCGCGGTGACCATGGTGACACCGGCCGACGGCCCGTCCTTGGGCACGGCGCCCGCCGGGAAGTGCACGTGGATCGACTGCTCGAAGGCCGCGGCCGGGATGCCCAGCTCGCCGGCGTGCGAGCGCACCCACGACAGCGCGATCCGTGCCGACTCCTTCATCACGTCACCGAGCTGGCCGGTGACGGTCAGGCCGGCCTCCCCCGCGGCGGCGGACGTCTCGACGTACAGCACGTCACCGCCCATGCCGGTCACGGCGAGGCCGGTCGCGACGCCGGGGACGGAGGTCCGCTCCTCGACGTCCGGGGTGAAGCGCGGCCGCCCGATCAGGTCGACGAGCCCGTCGACGTCGATGTCGACCCGCTCCACCGCACCGGACGCCAGGCGCGCGGTCGCCTTGCGGAAGGCCTTGGCGAGCAGCCGCTCCACCTGGCGCACGCCGGCCTCCCGGGTGTAGTTGGCCGCGATCTCGCGCAGCGCCGCGTCGCTGATGCTCACCTCGTCGGCGCTCAGCGCGGCCCGCTCCAGCTGGCGCGGGACCAGGAAGTCGCGGGCGATCGCGACCTTGTCCTCCTCGGTGTAGCCGTCGATCGAGACCAGCTCCATGCGGTCCAGCAGGGCGGGCGGGATCGAGCCGATGTCGTTGGCCGTGGCGATGAAGAGCACGTCGGACAGGTCCAGGTCGAGCTCGAGGTAGTGGTCGCGGAAGGTGTGGTTCTGTGCAGGGTCGAGCACCTCCAGCAAGGCCGCCGCGGGGTCGCCGCGGTAGTCGGAGCCGACCTTGTCGACCTCGTCGAGCAGCACGACCGGGTTCATCGAGCCGGCCTCCTTGATGGCGCGGACGACGCGACCGGGCAGCGCGCCGACGTACGTCCGCCGGTGGCCGCGGATCTCCGCCTCGTCGCGCACGCCGCCGAGCGCGACCCGGACGAACTTCCGCCCGAGCGCACGGGCGACGGACTCACCGAGCGAGGTCTTGCCGACGCCCGGAGGCCCCGCCAGCAGCACCACGGCGCCGGAGCCCCGTCCACCGACGACCTCCAGCCCGCGCTCGGCGCGGCGGGCGCGGACGGCGAGGTACTCGGTGATCCGGTCCTTCACCTCGTCCAGCCCGTGGTGGTCGGCGTCGAGCACCGCCCGGGCGGCGATGACGTCGGTGTCGTCCTCGGTCGTGACGTTCCACGGCAGGTCCAGGACGGTGTCCAGCCAGGTCCGGATCCAGCCGGCCTCGGGGTTCTGCTCGCTGGAGCGCTCCAGCTTGTCGACCTCGCGCAGCAGCGCCTCACGCACGGCGTCCGGGACGTCGGCCGCCTCCACCCGGGCGCGGTAGTCGTCGCTGCCCTCGGGGTCGCCCTCGCCGAGCTCCTTGCGGATCGCGGCGAGCTGCTGGCGCAGCAGGAACTCGCGCTGGTTCTTCTCCAGCGACTCCCGCACGTCGGCGTCGATCTTGTCGCTGACCTCGGACTCGGCGACGAAGTCGCGGGTCCACTCGACGAGCAGCCGCAGCCGCTCGGCGACCTCGGGCGTCTCCAGGAGCTGGCGCTTGCGGTCCTCCGACAGGTACGGCGCGTAGCCCGCCGTGTCGGCCAGCGCCGCGGGGTCCTCGATCCGGGTCACCTGGTCGGCGACCTGCCATGCCTCGCGGCGCTGCAGCAGCCCGACCACGAGCTTGCGGTAGTCCTCCGCGAGCGCCCGCACGTCGTCGTCCACCACGCCGCCGTCGGCCTCCTCGACCTCGACCCACAGGGCCGCGCCGGGACCGGACACACCGCTGCCGATGCGGGCGCGCCCGCCGGCCTTGAGGACCGCCGCCGGCTCACCCGCGGCGAAGCGGCCCACCTTCTCGACGCTCGCCACGACGCCGTACGACGCGTAGCGGTCCTCCAGCCGCGGCGCGACCAGGACACGGGCGCTCTCGCCGGTGTCGCGGGCGGCCAGCTGCGCGGCGTCGATGGCGGCACGGGCGGGCTCGTCGAGCTCGACCCGTACCACCATCCCGGGCAGCACCACCACGTCGGAGAGGAACAGCACTGGGAGGTTGATCGGGTTCGTCATGCCCGCTCAATGCATCGCCGACCGGCGATGTTCCGGCGTTCGCCGACGGCGAACCGGGGAACTTCCCTCAGACCTCGAACGTGCCGCCGCTGCGCCAGTAGACGTCGTCCTCGCGGGTCAGGAAGCCGTCGTCGACCAGGTAGCGGCGCAGCGCCGCGTGGTCGGGGTGGATCTCCTTGAGGATCGCGTCGACCTCGCGCCAGTCGTAGCGACGCCCCGGCTCGAACCGCTGCGCGATCCGGTCGAGCACCACGCGCCGCTTGAGGTGGCGGGTGGGCAGGTCGAGCAGCCGGCCCTCGGGGGTGAAGAACCGTCTCAGCGTCTGCCGCTCGTCGCTCACGAGTCCCTTGCCACCAGCGCGAACGCGGCTCAGGCCTCGACGTCCTCGGCGAACTGCTCGTGGTTGCGGATGACCTCCGCGATGATCACGTTCAGGATCGACTCCGCGAAGTGCGGGTCCAGCCCCGAGCTCTCCGCCATCGACCGCAGCCGCGCGATCTGCACCGCCTCGCGGGCGGGGTCGGCGGGCGGCATCCCGGCACGGGCCTTGAGCCGGCCGACGGTCTCGGTGCACTTGAACCGCTCGGCCAGCAGGTGCACCAGCGCGGCGTCGAGGTTGTCGATGCTCGACCGGAGTCGGTGGAGCTCGGCCCGGGCTTCGTCTGCGCTCACACCCCGAATCCTGCCCTACCGCCGGGCGTCTCGACGACGGCGACCGCTCCGCAGCGCTCCAGCTCGGCGCACAACCACTGCGCCGCCTCCTCCGAGCGGACGACGAAGCGGGCCGGCTCCCGGTCCAGTTCGGTCTTCACCGGGACCAGGCCGAGCCCGGTCGCGCCGCGGACGGCCTTGACCACCTCGATCCACCGGCTGCCGACGACATCGATGCGGACGACCGGGCCGGCCGAAGGGTCCTGGCTGACCGGTGGCCGGCCGTCGCGGACGAAGGCACCCAGCGCGACGGTCACCGCGAAGGTCGTGACCACGAACGCGAGCACCGCGCTCCACCACTGGTCCACCCAGCCGTCCAGCACCCAGCAGGCCGCGACGACCACGATGCAGAACGCGACGGTCCGCAGCCCCCTCCACAGCATGCGCCGATCCTAGGATCCGAGCACACCCCCCGACGAGAGGACCCGCATGAGCGAGCAGGTGCTGTACACGCTCGACCCCGACGAGCAGCCGACCCACTGGTACAACATCGTGGCCGACCTGCCGACGCCGCCGCCCCCGCCGCTGCACCCGGGCACCCGCGAGCCGGTCGGGCCCGACGACCTGGCGCCGCTCTTCCCGCCGGAGCTGATCGCGCAGGAGGTCACCACCGAGCGGTACGTCGAGATCCCGGAGCCGGTCCTCGACGTCTACCGCCAGTACCGCCCGAGCCCCCTCTACCGCGCCCGCCGCTGGGAGCAGGCGCTCGGCACGAGCGCCCGGATCTACTACAAGTACGAGGGCGTCTCGCCGGCCGGCTCGCACAAGGTCAACACCGCGGTCCCGCAGGTCTACTACAACAAGGTCAACGGCATCACCCGGCTCACCACCGAGACCGGCGCCGGCCAGTGGGGCACCGCCCTGTCGTACGCCGCCGCGCTGTTCGGCGTGAGCTGCGAGGTGTGGCAGGTGGGCCACTCCTTCGACACCAAGCCGCAGCGCCGCACGCTGATCGAGGTGTTCGGCGGCACGGTGCACCGCTCCCCCAGCCGGCTCACCGAGTCCGGAAAGGCGTTCGCCGAGGACCACCCCGGCTCGCTGGGCATCGCGATCTCCGAGGCGGTCGAGGTGGCGGCCCAGGACGACGCGGCGAAGTACGCCCTCGGCTCCGTGCTCAACCACGTCCTGCTGCACCAGAGCGTGATCGGCGAGGAGGCGCTGCGCCAGCTCGCGAAGGCCGGCGAGACCGGCGCCGACCTGGTCGTCGGCTGCGCGGGCGGCGGGTCCAACTTCGCCGGGCTCGCGTTCCCCTTCCTGCGCGAGAAGCTCGCCGGCAACCAGGCGCCGCGGATCCTCGCCGTCGAGCCGAGCTCGTGCCCGACGCTGACCCGCGGCGAGTACCGCTACGACTTCGGCGACACCGCCGGACTCACCCCGCTGATGAAGATGCACACCCTCGGCCACGACTTCGTCCCCTCGCCGATCCACGCCGGCGGGCTGCGCTACCACGGCATGGCGCCGCTGGTCTCGCACGCGGTGGACCAGGGGCTGATCGACGCGGTCGCCCTGCACCAGAACGAGTGCTTCGACGCGGCGGTCGAGTTCGCCCGGACCCAGGGCGTCGTCCCGGCTCCCGAGTCGTCCCACGCCCTGGCCCAGGTACGACGCGAGGCGCTCGCCGCCGCGGAGACGGGAGCCGAGCCGGTGATCGTCGTCGGCCTGTCCGGCCACGGCCTGCTGGAGCTCGGCGCCTACGCGACGTACCTCTCCGGCAGCCTGGAGGACGACCCGCTGTCCGACGAGGCGCTCGCCGAGGCGCTGGCGAACGTGCCGGTGGTCTGAGGCCGTGCCCGTCACCGTCCGTCCCGCGACGGCCGCCGACGTCGACGGTATCGTCGCCGTGGGGCACGCCGCCTGGCCGCCGGCGTACACGGCGGTGGCGGGCGCGGACTACGTCCGCCGCGGGCTCGCCCAGTGGTGGTCCGTCGACCACATCGCCCAGGCCGTCGCCGACGGGCTCGCCCTGGTCGCGGTCGACGGGCCGCGGGTGGTGGGCGTGGCGACGTACTCCCTCGACGGGGACGTGGTCGACGTCTGGAAGCTCTACGTGCTGCCCTCGGAGCAGGGCCGGGGCATCGGCCGGGCCCTGCTCCGGGCGGTGGCCGAGGGCCCCGGCGCCGACGCCGGCGCGATCCGGCTCGCGCACCTGGCGGGCAACGCTCCGGCGCGGGCGTTCTACGAGCGGCAGGGCTTCACCGAGACGCACCGGACGACCAACGACGAGGGCGGCCCGGATCACGTGTGGCTGCGGCTATCCCTGCGGAAATAGCGCGCGCAAGGCATTTCCGGCGACGTAGCGTCCTCGATCGGCCCGCACCCGGCGGGCCCTCGTCACGAGAAGGGCCACGACGCAGGACACCACGATGGACAAGATCACCCCGAAGCTCCTCAGCTGGGCTTCCATCCTCGAGCAGGGCACCCGCGAGCAGGCGATGACCACGGCGAGCATGCCGTTCATCCACCCGCACCTCGCGCTGATGCCCGACGCCCACCTGGGCCTGGGTGCGACGGTGGGCTCGGTCATCCCGACCCTCGGCGCGATCATCCCGGCCGCGGTCGGCGTCGACATCGGCTGCGGCATGATCGCCGTCCGGACCCAGTACGTCGCCGAGGAGCTGCCCACCGACCGGCGCCCGCTGCGCGAGGCCATCGAGCGGGCCGTCCCGCTCTCGGCCGGCGCCGCCAACCGCAAGATCTCCCGCGAGCACACCGTCCGCCGGATCGCCGAGCTCACCGAGTCCGCCGAGCGGGCCGGCTTCGACCCGGGCCGCTACGCGAAGCAGTGGGAGCTGCAGCTGGGGACCCTCGGGTCGGGCAACCACTTCATCGAGGTGACGGTCGACGAGCAGCGCCGGGTGTGGCTGTTCCTGCACTCGGGCTCGCGCGGGGTCGGCAACCGGATCGCGCAGCACCACATCACGATCGCTCGCGACCTGTGCGAGAAGTGGTGGGTCCCGCTGCCGGACGAGGACCTCGCCTACCTGGCCGAGGGCACCGACGAGTTCTGGGCCTACATCCGCGAGATGCGGTGGGCGCAGCACTACGCGCTGCTCAACCGCGAGGAGATGATGGACCGCGTGGTCCGCCAGTTCGCGGAGTGGGTGGGCCTCGGCTCGGCCGACGAGGTCGAGCGGGTCGAGGAGATCAACTGCCACCACAACTACACCGAGCAGGAGCACCACTTCGGCCGGGACGTGTGGCTCTCCCGCAAGGGCGCGATCAACGCCGAGCGCGGCCGGCCGGGGCTGATCCCGGGCTCGATGGGGACGGCGTCGTACGTCGTCAGCGGGCTCGGCAACCCCGTCGCGCTCAATTCGGCGCCGCACGGCGCGGGGCGGGAGTACTCCCGCTCCAAGGCCCGCCGGACGTTCACCCGCGACCAGCTGCGGGAGGCGATGGTGGGCATCGAGTACCGCGACACCGACGCGTTCATCGACGAGATCCCGGCGGCGTACAAGGACATCGACCGGGTGATGGCCGACGCGGCCGACCTCGTCGAGGTCCGGCACACGCTGCGCCAGGTCGTGAACGTCAAGGGCGACTGATCGGCACCCGTCGGTGACAGGGGCCGGGGCGGTCGGTTTGAATGGACGCATGGAGGACGACCATCCCGACCTGCCCTGGCCCCTGAGCGGGGCCGACGCCCTGCGCGCGGAGCTGCTCGCGGCGTACGACGACCCGAGCCGCGGCCACCACAGCGTCCGCCACCTGCGCGAGGTGCTCACCCGGCTCGACGAGCTGGCCAGCGCCGGCGCCGGCTTCGACCGGACCCCGGTGCAGCTGGCCGCCTGGTTCCACGACGCGGTCTACGACGGCGAGCGCGACGCCGAGGAGCGCTCCGCGTCGTGGGCCGAGGAGGCGCTGGCACCGCTCGTGGACGCGACCACCCTGGCCGAGGTGGTGCGCCTGGTGCGGCTCACCGAGCACCACCGCCCCGAGGCCGACGACGCCAACGGCTGCGCGCTGAGCGACGCCGACCTGTCCATCCTGGCGGCGCCGCCCGAGCGCTACGAGGAGTACGTCGCGGCGGTCCGCACGGAGTACGCCCACCTGCCCGACGAGGTGTTCGCCGCCGGCCGGGCCGACGTGCTGCAGCAGCTCGCCGCGAAGCCGCAGCTCTTCCACACCGAGCACGGCATCGCGTCCTGGGAGGCGCCGGCGCGCAACAACATCGCCGCCGAGCTGGAGAAGCTGCGGCCCTCGCGCTGAGGCGCCGCCCGGTTGGTCGCGGCACGCACAATGGGGCCGTGGACGACAGCGTGATCTACACCGCACGAGCGCAGGTGCTGGCCGACCTGGCCGCCCGCGCACTCGACACGCCGGCGTCGGTGACCCTGCTCGAGGACGCCTGCTCCGAGCGCCGGTGGTGGTTGGCCCAGTGGGCCGAGGGCGCGCCGTACATCGCGGGACTGATCGCCCAGGACGTCCAGGACGCGCTGGCCGACCAGTTCGGTCGCGACCAGCGCGACGGCCTGTGGCCGGTGTGCTCACGCTGCGAGAAGGGGCCCGTGCACGCGCTGCACGTGGACCCGGACCTCGGCGGCCCGGACCCGCAGTGGGTGTGCGAGGAGACCGGCACGCCGGTGGCCCCGCTCGGGCACCTGGCCGACATCGGCGCCTAGCGGGATCCGAACACCTGTTCGATCGGTGCGCTAGGCTGGGGCCATGTCGGTGGACTTCCAGAGCAGCCTGTTCGACGCCCCGGCCGCCGACCGGGCGAGCACCCTCGAGCGTCGCCCGCTGAGCAGCGGCGCCTGGGTGGACGTGGCGCGCAACTGGCTGCCCGAGGCCGACGAGGTGTTCGCGACGCTGGTCGCCGAGGTGCCCTGGCGCGCGGAGCGGCGGGCGATGTACGACCGGGTCGTCGACGTGCCGCGGCTGGTGCACACCTACGTCATCGGCGACGACCTGCCGCACCCGCGGCTGACCGCGGCCCGCGACGAGCTCAGCGCCCACTACGCCGCCGAGCTCGGCGAGCCGTTCCGCACGGCCGGCTGCTGCTTCTACCGCGACGGGCGCGACAGCGTCGCCTGGCACGGCGACACCATCGGCCGCGGCTCCACGCACGACACGATGGTCGCGATCATCTCGCTCGGCGACCCGCGCCGGCTGCACCTGCGCCCGCGCGACCCCGAGCGGCGCGCGGAGGCGTTCGCGGTGGAGATGGGCCACGGTGACCTGGTCGTCATGGGCGGGTCCTGCCAGCGCACCTGGGAGCACGCCGTGCCCAAGGTGGCCGTTGCCGGCCCGCGGATCTCGGTGCAGCTCCGGCCGCTGAACGTCTTCTAGGCCTGCTCCGCCAGCTCGTCCAGCGAGCGGACCACGCAGAACTCGTTGCCCTCGGGGTCGGCGAAGGTCACCCAGCCGGAGCCCGGGCCGTGGATGCCGCGATGGTCCGCGACCTCGGCGGCGCCGTACTCGCGCAGCCAGGCGATCTCCTCGTCCCGCGTGCGCTCACGCGGGCGCAGGTCGAGGTGCACCCGGTTCTTCACGGTCTTGGCGTCGGGGACCTCGACGAACAGCAGCTGGTGGCCGGTCTCGGGGTCGCGGATCATGCACTCGACGTGGCCGGGCAGGTTCGGGTCGCCGTCGAGGTCGACGTAGCCGAGCACCGGCTTCCACCACTCCGAGAGCTCGTAGGCGTTCGCGCAGTCGAAGGTGGTGTGCGAGACGAACGACGCCACGGGCTCAGTCCGTCCCGTGCGCCGCGACGAAGGCGAGGATCTGCTCGGACAGCTCGGGACGGCACACGATGACGTCGGGCAGGTAGACGTCGGCCTGGTTGTAGACCAGCTCGCTGCCGTCGACCCGCGACGTGAACAGGCCGGCCGCTCGGGCGACGGCGACCGGTGCGGCCGAGTCCCACTCGTACTGCCCGCCGGCGTGCACGTAGGCGTCCGCCACGTCACGCACGACCGACATCATCTTCACCCCGGCCGAGCCCATCGGCACCAGCTCGGCGTCCAGCTCCTTCGCCAGCGCCTCCACGAAGGCCGGCGGCCGGGTGCGCGAGACCGCGATCCGCGGCCGGCTCGACGTGCGGGGAGGTACGACGGGCGGCGTCCCGGTGGTGAACGTCTCCCCCAGCTCGGGCTGGGCCACCGCACCCGCGACCAGCGTGCCGGCCTGCCACAGCGCGACGTGCACCGCCCAGTCGTCGCGCGGCGGCTCGGAGAACTCCCGGGTGCCGTCGAGCGGGTCGACGATCCACACCTTCTCGGCCGTGAGCCGGGCGTCCTTGTCGGCGGCGCTCTCCAGCGCCTCCTCCGAGAGCACCGCGTCGTCGGGACGGTAGGTCGCCAGCAGGTCGGTGAGGAGCAGGTGCGCGGCGCGGTCGCCGGCGTCCTTGAGCTCCTTGCCCTCCAGGCCCTCGCCGCGGACCTCCAGCAGCCGGCGCCCGGCGGCCTCGGCCAGCCAGGCGGCGAAGAGGTGGTCGTCGGAGACGACGTCGGGGGCGGGGGCACCAGGCTCGAAAGTCACCCGGTCACCCTAGCGACGCGCGGCCGGCCCGCGCGGGACGGTGCCGGCCCGGAGCCGGAGGAAGCGAGGAACGAGCGCCTGGAGGCGGAGGGAGGCACCGTCCCGCGCGCCGGTGGGCTTGCCGCCAGGCGGCCGCGGGACCTACGCGACTCGACTGCGAGCGCGGCAGCGCGGCGCGAGGGACGAGCGACGCGCTCGCGCCATCAGGAGTTGAAGCGCTGCTGGGTCCGATCCAGGCCGTCGGCGATCAGGGACTCCACGGCGTCGGCGGCGGAGTCGACCTGGAAGGGCAGCTCCTTGCGCTCGGTCGTCGAGTAGTTCGACAGCACGAAGTCGGCGACCTCCTGGCGCCCGGGCGGGCGGCCGATGCCGGCCCGCACCCGGAAGAAGTCGCCGGTGCCGAGGGAGGAGCGCATCGACTTGAGGCCGTTGTGGCCGTTGTCGCCGCCGCCCTTCTTGATGCGCAGCGTGCCGAAGTCGATGTCGAGCTCGTCGTGGATCGCGATCACCCGCTCGGCGGGCACCTTGTAGAACGTGGCGAGCGCCTTGACCGGGCCGCCGGACTCGTTCATGTACGAGCGGGACTTCGCCAGCACCACCCGCGGGGCGGGGACACCGGGGGCGCCGAGCCGGCCCTCGACGACGTCGGCCCGGCCGGACTTGTGGGCGCGGAAGGTGGCGCCGATGCGGCGGGCCAGCTCGTCGACGACCAGGTAGCCGATGTTGTGCCGGTGGCCGGCGTACGACGTCCCGGGGTTGCCGAGACCCACGACGAGCCACACGTCGGCGTCGGTCACGTCATCGCTCCAGGGGTGCTCGGCGGGAGATGCGGAGCTCCCCGGCGCGGAGGACCGCGCCGGGGAGATCAGTCGGCCCAGGAACCACCTGAGCCGGCTGAGGGTCACTCGCTGTCGCCATCCTCGGCGGCCTCGTCGGACGCGGCCTCGGGCTCGTCCTTCTCGATGCCGGCCTCGGCCTCGGCCTCCTCCAGCTCGGCCTCGAGGGCCTCGGCGGTGGGCGCGGCGGTCACGTTGACGACGAGGGTCTCGGCGTCGGTGAGCAGGGTGGTGCCGGACGGCAGCTCGATCTGGCTGGCGAGGAACTGGGTGCCGGCCTCGGCGCCCTCGACGGAGATCTCGAACTGCTCGGGGATGTGGGTGGCCTCGGCCTCGACCTGGACGGTCGCGTTCTCGGTGACGACCAGGGTCTCCGGGGCGGCGTCGCCGACGGTGACGACCGGGACGTCGACGGTGACCTTCTCGCCGCGCTTCACCGCGACGAAGTCGACGTGCTCGAGCACGCGGCGGACCGGGTCGACCTGGACCTGCTTGGTCAGCGCGAGCTGCGCGTCGCCGTCGATGTCGAGCTCGAGCAGGGCGTTCGCGCCGCCGTGCTTGATCGCCATCATGGTGTCGTGACCCGGCAGGGTGAGGTGGATCGGCTCGTTGCCGTGGCCGTAGACGACGGCGGGGATCTTGTGCTCGCGGCGGATGCGGCGGGCGGCGCCCTTGCCGAACTCGGTGCGCAGCTCGGCCTTGATCTTCTCGGTGCTCATGGGGAATCTCCTGGGTTCGTCGGGGCGGTGCGCGGCCGCGGAAGAGGAAACGCCGCGCTTCCCTGGCCCGATGACCGGCAGGCGCGCGGCGTCGTACGAGACGAACCGGCCCAGTCGATCACGGAGTCACAGAAGCGGGAGCTCCCTCGCCGAGGCAACCGGGAGAGACTACCCAACCCGGGGCACTCGAAGAAAATCCGGAGCGGGTCTTTATACGGGTTTATACTTCTGGGAAGTATAAAGATGTATCAACCCCGGGAGACCCCATGTCCCGCAACCCGTACACCCCCGGCCAGGTCCCCCGGATCCTCGCCGGGCGCACGGTCGAGCTGCGTCGCATCGAGAGCCTGCTCGCGCGCGTGGTCACCTTCGGCGAGCTCGGCGGGCCGCTGCTCGTCTTCCACGCACCCCGCGGCATCGGCAAGACCTCGCTGCTGCGGGCCGGGCAGCAGCGCGCGGCGGAGTCCGGCTTCGTCACGGCGTGGGTGGCCTGCAGCCGCCAGCAGCCGGTGCTCGCCGAGGTGGCGCACAGCATCGGCCGCGCGCTGGAACGCGCGGACGCCGTACCGTCCGGGGCGGCGGGCCAGCGCTGGCGCGGCCAGCTGGAGCGGCTGACCGTGGAGGTCGGCGTCCCCGGCGCGCGGGTCTCCGCCCAGGTCGCGCGGCGCGAGGACGCGGCGCCGCCGCACGCGGCCATCGGGATGCTGGAGAACCTGCTGCACGACGCCGCCGCGGCCGTGCGGCAGCGGGGCGGGGCGGGGCTGCTGCTCCTGCTCGACGAGCTGCACACCGCCTCCGCCGACGAGATGTCGGTGCTCCTCAACACCCTGCAGAACCTCGACGGCGAGCGCGCCGACAACCCGCTCGCGGTGGTCGCCGCCGGCCTGCCGGTCACCCCCGAGGCGCTCACCCGGGCCGCGACCTTCGGCGAGCGCAGCACCTACATCTCGCTCGACGTCCTGTCCGACGACGACGCGCGGGCCGCCTTGGTCGGGCCCGCGCGGGCCGAGGGCGTCGGGTGGTCAGCGGCCGCGCTCGCGGCCATCGTCGAGGAGTCGCACGGCTACCCGTACCTGCTGCAGCTCCTCGGCAGCACCACCTGGGAGGCCGCCGAGCCCGCCGACGGCGAGCAGCTCACGCTCACCGCCGTCAAGCGCGGCCTGCCCGTCGCCCGCGACCAGCTCGCCGCCATGCACCGCGCCCGCTGGGGCGCGGCGTCCCGCCTGGACAAGCAGTTCCTCAGCGCGATGGCCGCCGCCGGCGACGGCAACGTCACCCGGGCCGCGATCGCCGCCGGGATGGGCGTCGACTCCCGCGCGATCAGCGTCCCGCGGGAGCGGCTGATCGACCGCGGCGTGATCGAGCCGGTGGGGCACGGGCTGGTCCGCTTCACCCTGCCGGGCTTCGGCGCGTTCGTCCGCTCCCTCGACGAGGAGTGAGGAGCACCCGACCGGTCAGGCGTGCCCGTCGAACATCGAGGTGACCGAGCCGTCCTCGAAGACCTCGCGGATCGCCCGGGCGACGAGCGGCGCGATCGACAGCGTCGTCAGCTTGTCGAACTGCTTCTCCGGCGGCACGGGCAGCGTGTTGGTGATGACGACCTCGGTGGCGGTGCTGTTCTTCAGCCGGTCGACCGCCGGCTCGGAGAGGATCGCGTGGGTCGCGGCGATGATCACGCCCGCGGCACCGTCGGCCATCAGGGCCTCGGCGGCCTTCACGATGGTGCCGCCGGTGTCGATCATGTCGTCGGTCAGCACGCAGATGCGACCCTTGACGTCACCGACGACCCGGTTGGCGACGACCTCGTTGGCCACGTCGGTGCGACGCGTCTTGTGGATGAACGCCAGCGGGGCGCCGTCGAGGCGGGCCGACCAGCGCTCGGCGACCTTGATCCGGCCGGCGTCCGGCGAGACCACGGCGAGCGGCTGGTCGCCGTACTTGTCCTTGATGTAGTCGGTCAGCAGCGGCAGCGCCATCAGGTGGTCGACCGGGCCGTCGAAGAAGCCCTGGAGCTGGTCGGCGTGCAGGTCGACGGTGATGATCCGGTCCGCACCGGCGGTCTTGAACAGGTCGGCCATCAGCCGCGCGGAGATCGGCTCGCGACCGCGGTGCTTCTTGTCCTGGCGGCTGTAGCCCCAGAACGGCATGACCACGGTGATCCGCTTGGCGGAGGCGCGCTTGAGCGCGTCGACCATGATCAGGTGCTCCATGATCCACTCGTTGATCGGAGTGGTGTGGCTCTGGATGACGAAGGCGTCGCACCCGCGCACGGACTCGGCGTAGCGGATGTAGATCTCGCCGTTGGCGAACTCGCGGGCCTCGGTCGGCACGAGCTGCTGGTCGAGGATCTCCGCGACCTGCTCGGCCAGCTCGGGGTGTGCCCGGCCGGAGAAGACCATCAGGTTCTTCTCTGTCGTCTTCTTCAGACCGCTCACGAGCGTGACTCCCCTGGGTCGACGGAGGTGATGCCTACGATTCTGCCCGGTCCGTGGGGCCGTCCCCAAGTCCCCGTCCGTTTTCGGCCTGTTCACCCGGTACGGCGGCCGCCGCCTCCGCCTGCGCGGTGCCCTCCCGGTTGCGCGCGACCCAGCCCGGCAGGTTGCGCTGCGGGCCGCCGCTGACCGCGAGCGCACCCGCGGGGACGTCGCGGCGCACGACCGTGCCACCGCCGGTGGAGGCGCCGTCGCCGATCGTGATCGGGGCGACGAAGGTGTTGTTGGAGCCGGTCTTGGCGTGCTTGCCGACGACCGTGCGGTGCTTGTTGACGCCGTCGTAGTTGGCGAAGATCGTGCCGGCGCCGATGTTGGTGCCCTCGCCGATCTCGGCGTCGCCGACGTAGGACAGGTGCGGGACCTTGGCGCCGTCGGCGATCTTCGCGTTCTTGGTCTCCACGAAGGTGCCGATCTTGCCGTCCTTGCCGAGCAGGGTGCCGGGCCGCAGGTAGGCGAACGGCCCGACGCTCGCGCCGGCGCCGATGACGGCGAGCTGGCCGTGGGTGCGCACGACGCGCGCGCCGGCGCCGATCTCGCAGTCCTCCAGGGTGGTGTCCGGCCCGACCACGGCGTCCTCGGCGACCACGGTCGCGCCGAGCAGCTGGGTGCCGGGCAGGATCGTGACGTCCGGCGCGAGGACGACGTCGGCGTCGATCCAGGTGGTCGCCGGGTCCATCACGGTGACACCCTCGCGCATCCACCGGGTGACGATGCGGCGGTTGAGCTCCTTGCCGAGCGCGGCGAGCTGGGCGCGGTCGTTGGCACCCTCGGTCTGCAGCGCGTCCTCGATGGCGTGCGCGGCGACGCTGCGTCCGTCACCGCGGGCGATGCCGACCGCGTCGGTGAGGTAGTACTCGCCCTTGAGGTTGTCGTTGCCGATCCGGCCGACGACCTCGGCGAGGAAAGCGGCGTCGAAGGCGAGGATGCCGGAGTTGATCTCGGTGATCGCGCGCTGCTCGTCGGTGGCGTCCTTCTCCTCCACGATCGCCTCGACGCCGCCGGCGGCGTCGCGCACGATCCGCCCGTAGCCGTGGGGGTCCGCGACGATCCCGCTGAGGATGCTGACCGCCGCGCCGGCCGCGCGGTGCGACTCGGCGAAGGCCCGCAGCGTGTCGCCGGCCAGCAGCGGGGTGTCGCCGGCCGCGACGAGGACGGTGCCCTCGCGCGGCGGGCTGTCGAGCGCCTCCAGCGCCACCCGGACGGCGTGGCCGGTGCCGAGCTGCTCCTCCTGGACGGCGAGCACCGCGTCGGCGCGCACCTCGGTGACGTGCGGCCCGACCAGCTCGCGCTGGTGGCCGACCACGGCGACCACCCGGGCCGGGTCGAGGGTCCCGACGGCGGTCAGCACGTGACCGATCATGCTGCGCCCGCCGATGCGGTGGAGCACCTTCGGGGTCTTCGACTTCATCCGGGTGCCCCCGCCGGCGGCGAGGACGATGACGGTCAGCTGCTCACTCACGCCCGCCACACTAGACCGGCGTGCTCAGCGTCCGTCGAGCCAGGCCAGCACGGCCAGCACCCGCCGGTTGTCGTCGGAGGCCTGCGGCAGGTCGAGCTTGGTGAAGATGTTGTTGGTGTGCTTGCCGACGGCCTTCTCGGTGACGACCATCCGGGCCGCGATCGCCGCGTTGGAGCGGCCCTCGGCCATCAGGGTGAGCACCTCCCGCTCCCGCTCGGTGAGCCGGTCGAGCGGACGGCTGCGGGCCGAGACCAGCGCCGCGACCACCTCCGGGTCGAGCACCGTGCCGCCCTCGGCGACCTGCCGGACGGCCGCGAGGAAGGCGTCGACGTCGGCGACCCGGTCCTTGAGCAGGTAGCCGATCGCGCCCTCTCCCCCGGCCAGCAGCTGGCGCGCGTACAACGGCTCCACCCACTGGCTCAGCACCAGCACCGGGAACGCCGCCCGCTCCGCCCGGACCGTCGTCGCCGCCTCCAGCCCCTCGGTGGTGTGCGTCGGCGGCAGCCGTACGTCGACCACGGCGATGTCGATGTCGGCCCGGGTCAGCGCCCGGGCCAGCGAGGGAGCGTTGTCGACCGCCTCGACGACCTCGATCCCGCCGGCCTCCAGGATCCGGGTGAGGCCGACGCGGAGCAGGGCCTGGTCCTCGGCGAGGACGGCGCGCAGGGGCGGGGCGGTCACGGGGTGGTCCGGCACGGCACCTCCAGCTCGACGAGGGTGGGACCACCGGCGGGGCTGAGCACCCGCAGGTCGCCGTCGAAGGCGTCCAGCCGCCGCGCGACCCCGGTCAGGCCGGAGCCGCTGGCGTCGGCGCCGCCGCGGCCGTCGTCACCGACGGTGATCCGGAGCCGGTCGCCGTCGTAGCGGCCGGTGACCCAGGCGCGCCCGGCCCGGGCGTGCTTGACGGTGTTGGCGAGGCACTCGGCGACGGCGAAGTAGGCCGCGGACTCGACCGGCGCCGGCAGCCGCGGGACGTCGACCGCGACCGAGGTCGGGACCGGCAGGGCCACCGCCAGCGCCTGGATCGCGCCGGCGAGCCCGCGGTCGGCGAGCACCGGCGGGTGGATCCCGCGGACCACGCTGCGCAGGTCGTCGAGGGCGTCCATCGTGGTCTCCCGGGCCTCGCGGAGCAGCGCCGCGGCGGCGTCGGGGTCGGTGGCGATCAGCTTCTCGGCGAGGCCGACGTTCATGCCCACCGAGGCGATCCGGGCCTGGGCCCCGTCGTGCAGGTCGCGCTCGATGCGTCGTACCTCGGCGGCGGAGTGGTCGAGGGTCTCGGCCCGCGACTCCTCCACCTTCTCGACCCGCTCCTCCAGCCGCGCGACCCGCGAGCCGCCGAGCATCGCGCGCTCGGTGAGCGCCCGGGCCCGCACCAGCGGCGGGGTGACGAACCACCACGCGACCAGCGCCGGGCCGCTGAACAGCAGCAGGAGCAGCCACACGAAGCCGGCGCCGCTGAGCGCGAGGACCAGCCAGGTGATCGGCACGGTCAGCAGCGCGACCGGCAGCAGCGACATCGCGAAGCCGCCGGACGCGGAGAACCACAGGAAGCCGACGTTGCGCCACCGGGCCGGGTCGCGCATCCAGCGCACGCCGTTGGCCGCGGTGGCGTAGCGGGGCTCGATGGTCGTGCCGAGCAGGCGGCCGCTCACCTCGCGGTGCGCCCGGGTCAGCCCCGCCGTCGCCGGTACGACGGCCTGCGCGAGCAGGATGCCGATCCCCAGCGCCGGCCCGAGGGCCAGGCAGAGCACGGTGCCGATGGCGAGCACCAGGCTGGGCACGAAGGACAGCGCGTACCCGGCCGAGACCAGGGTCAGCCGCAGCCGGTCGAGCAGGCCCTCGACCGTCACGTCCTGAGGCCGCCCGAGGCGGACCGGCGCGAGCATCTCCATCGTCGCGAAGTCTGTCATCGCTGCACCGCCGTCGCCATCTGCGCGCGCACCGAGGTGCGCGCAGCGCCGAGCGTGATCGCGACGACCCCGGCGACGACGGCGGGGACGAGCCACAGCCCACCGTCCGGGACGACGCCCTCGTGCCGCGCCACGGCGAAGGGCACCACCGTCGTCAGCGCCGCCAGGGTGCCGAGCACGACGCCGACCGCGGCGACGATGCCGGCCTCGGCGACCACCGAGCGCTCGACCTGGCGCGGGGTCGCGCCGATCAGGTGCAGCCGGCGCAGCTCGCCACGGCGGTGCGCGATGGTGGCGACGAAGGCGTTGACGACCATGATCGCGGCGAACAGCGCGAGCATCCCGACGACCACGTTGTTGAGCAGGTTGATGGTGCCGCTGTCCGGCGTACCGGCGGGCAGGGTGCGGCCGTCGATGTTCACCAGCAGCAGGGTGCCGACCGCGGCGGAGGTCAGCACGATCACCGGGGCGAGGACGCCGGCGAGCAGGTGCGCCCGCCGCGCGGTGTTGTACGACGCCAGGTGCCCGCTCGCGCTGCGGCCCACCAGCAGCCCGGCGGGTGCGGCCAGCCGGCGCAGCAGCACCGGGGCGAGCACGGCGAGGCCGACACCGACCAGGATCGAGCTGGACCCGCTCGTCGACATCGCGGCGTAGGGGTCGTCGTCGTGCGCGGTGACGGCGACGGTGATCACGGCCATCGCGATGCCGTAGCCGACGAGCAGCACCGCGGCGCCGATCCGCCACCACCGCATGCGGCCGGCCTCGGCGCCGGCCTCCCGGAGCAGCACCCCGGCCGGGCCGCGGGTGGCGCGCCGGGCGGCGAGGACCGTGGCGAGCGCGGAGACGAGCAGCACGAGCAGCGCGGCGGCACCGACGGAGGCCGGTCCGGCGTCGTACTCCGCGGCGGAGGTGACCAGCCCGCCCGAGCGGATCAGCGCGAACAGCCCGTGCCCCGAGACCGAGGCGAGCAGGGCGCCCAGCGCCGCGGCGAGGCCCGCGACGGCCGCGGTCTCACGGACCACGAGCCGCCGTGCCTGGAGGGGCGTGGCGCCGATCGTGCGCAGCAGCCCGATCTCGCCCGCGCGCTGGGTGGTGGTGATGCCGACGGTCGAGGCGACCGAGAAGAGCACGATCACCGCACCCCAGCCGCCGACGACGGCCCCGAGGACGACCAGGGTGTCGGCATCGGTGCCGTGCGCCCCGAAGGCGGACTCGGTGAGGGTGGCGAAGGAGCCGATCAAGAGCGTGCCGAGCAGCACGGCGAGGAAGGTGGCGGTCGCGGCGAGCGGGCGGTGCCGCAGGCTCCGCCAGGCGAGCGCGGTCACCGGGCCACCACCAGGTCGTCGAGGTGCGCCATCTGGCCGGCGACCGCGTCGGCGGTGGGGTGGGTCATCCGGCCCGCGACGCGGCCGTCGACGAGGAAGACCACCTCGTCGGCGTACGACGCCGCGACCGGGTCGTGGGTCACCATCACCACGGTCTGCCCCATCTCGGTGACACTGGCCCGGAGCAGGGCGAGGATCTGGCGCGCGGTGGCGGAGTCGAGCGCACCGGTCGGCTCGTCGGCGAGCACGACGTCGGGGTCGGTGACCAGCGCCCGGGCGATGGCGACCCGCTGCTGCTGACCGCCGGACATGCTGCCGGGCAGGTGGTGCGCGCGCTCGCCGAGACCGACCCGCTCCAGCAGCATCCGGACCCGCGCCCGGTCGGGCCGCTTGCCGGCGAGCCGGGCGGGCAGGGCGACGTTCTGGGTGGCGGAGAGGTAGGGCAGCAGGTGGAAGCCCTGGAAGACGAAGCCGATCTGCTGACGGCGCAGACGGGTACGCCGCTCCTCGTCCCAGTCCGTGACGTCCTCGCCGCCGACGAGGACCCGGCCGGCGGTGGGCCGGTCGAGGCCGGCGGCGCAGGAGAGGAAGGTGGACTTGCCGGAGCCGGAGGGCCCCATCACGGCGGTGAAGGTGCCGCGGGCGAAGGCGAGGTCGATGCCGCCGAGGGCGGTGATCGTGGCGTCGCCGGTGCCGTAGGTCCGGCTCAGGCCCTGCACCTCGAGGGCCGGGGAGGTGGTGCTCATCTGCGCTCCTGGGGAGTGTCGGAAGTGATGTCTCCGACGCTAGGAAGCGCGGCGGGCGGCCGCGATGGGCCTGGTCCGCCGAGCGGGGGTGGGGTTTTCCCTACCCCGCGCTCCCTCGCAGCAGCGCGAGCGCGGGGCCGAACATCGTCTCCTTGATCGCACCGAGCGCGGTCCGGTCCTTGCCGGCGAGCGGTGCGACCCTGGCGATCGCGTCGGCGACCAGGCTCTCCTCGGTGGCGGTGCCGTCGACGATCCCGGCCGCGGCGGCGTCGGTGCCGCCGAAGCGCGCACCGGTCGTCATCGTGTCCACGGCGGCGCGCGGGGTCAGCTTGGCCTGCACCAGCGCGGCCATGCCGGGCGTGAACGGCAGCGCGATGTCCACCTCGGGCAGGCAGAAGAAGCCTCGGTCGGCACGCATCAGCCGCCAGTCGTGGGCCAGCGCGACCAGCCCGCCGCCACCGAAGGCGTGGCCGTTGACGGCCGCGATCGTGGGCACCGGCAGCGCGAGCACCCGGGCGAGCAACGCCTCGACCCGCGCGACGTACGGCACGAAGTCGTCGGGGTGCGCCTGGGCCCACTCCAGGTCGAGGCCGTTGGAGTAGAACTTCCCGGCGCCGACGGTCACCAGCGGCGTCCCGGCCCCGGCCACGGTGTCGAGCGCCGACTCGACCTCGTCGAGCCAGTGTGGGGAGAAGCGGTTCTCGTCGTCGCCGAGGGTGAGCACGGCGACGCCGTCGGTGGTGGTCAGATCAGGCACGGCGCCATCATGCCCCTCGTTAGGCTCGGGCCCATGAGCTCCCCCACCGTCCTGGTGACCGGCGCGACCGGATTCGTCGGCCGCCGGCTCGTGCCCGAGCTGGTCGAGCGCGGGATAGACGTGCGGGCGATGACCCGCCACCCCGAGCGGTACGACGGCCCCGGCACCGCCGTCGGTGCCGACGTCGGCGACGAGGAGTCCCTCGCCGCGGCGCTGGCGGGCGTGGACGTCGCGATCTACCTGGTCCACTCCCTGGACCACGCCGACTTCGAGTCCCGTGACGCCGACGCCGCCCGGCGCTTCGGGCGGCTGGCCGCCGAGGCCGGCGTGCGCCAGATCGTCTACCTGGGTGGGCTCGGCCGCGAGGACGAGGACCTCTCCCCGCACCTGCGCTCGCGCCGGGAGGTCGAGGGCCTGCTCGGTGCCGGCGGCGTGCCGGTCACCGTGCTGCGCGCCGCGATCGTCGTCGGCCACGGCGGCATCTCCTGGGAGCTCACCCGCCAGCTGGTGAAGAACCTGCCCGCGATGGTGGTCCCCAAGTGGACCGCGACCCGCACCCAGCCGATCGCCGTCGACGACGTGATCCGCTACCTGGCCGGGGTCATCGACCTGGAGGGCGCGATCGGCCAGGTGCTGGAGATCGGCGGGCCCGAGGCGATGACCTACCGCGACATGCTCGACATCGCCTCCGACGTGACCGCGGGGCACCCCGTGCCGACCGTGACCGTGCCCGTGCTGACGCCCCGGCTGTCGTCGTACTGGCTGGCGTTGGTGACCGACGTCGACGTCACCACCGGGCGCAACCTGATCGACTCGATGAGCACCGAGGTGGTGGTCACCGACAACCGGATCCGCACGCTGGTGCCGGGCGAGCCGATCAGCTATCGCGAGGCCGTACGACGGGCGCTGGCCGAGCGCCTGCGCGAGGGCGACGAGGTCTGAGCCTCAGCCGAACAGGGCCGGCAGCGCGAACAGCATGGTCAGCGACCACGAGCAGTGCGTGATGACCGGTCCGAGGATCCCGCCGGACGCGCGCCGCTCCAGGCCGACGACCACCCCCAGGACGATCGCCGCGAACGCCAGCATCACGTTGCCGGTCGCGAGCGTCGCCAGCACGTAGGCGATCGAGGTCCAGGTCACCGGGTGGCGGGGCAGGGCGGCGTAGGCCGCGCCGCGGAAGAAGAGCTCCTCGGCGATCCCGTTGACCAGCGTGACCACGACGAGCAGCGGCACCGAGCCCTGGTCGGCGAAGTCCACCACCGAGCGCACCTGCCGGTCGAGCCAGTCGATCTCGCGCACCACCAGGCCGCCCGCGACGAACACCGCCGCCAGCCCCAGGCCCACCAGCAGGGGCGCCAGCACCGGTCGCACCAGCGCGTCCCCGCGCCGGATCCGGCCCAGGTGCAGCGGCCCCGCGGCGAAGGCGCCGACCGTCCACAGCGCGGCGAGCGCCAGCGTCGCGGGGTAGAACCAGGTGCTCCCCGGCTCGATCCGCAGGGACACCCCGAGCAGCACCGCCCCGAGCAGCACGACCGCCACCGTGACCAGCTGCCGGCGGCGCAGCGCCGCGTCGCTCTCACGGTGGTCACGGGGCACGACGTCCCACAGCGATCGCCGGACCCAGCCACGCACCATGCCTCGAACCTACGCGGCGGGCCACTACGCTCGCGCCATGACCTCCGCCTCCCGGTCCGAGCGCCTCCTCGACGCCCAGGTCTCCTGGCTCCTCGGCCGGCTCACCGGTGACGAGCTCGACGCCCTGGTGACCGCCGACGTCGACGCCCTGCTCGGCCTCGGCTCCCGGATCCGCCTGGCCGAGGTGATCGACCCGGCGCTCGTCCAGCGGCTGGCGCGCGAGCTCCTGGCCGTCGTACCTCCCAGTGCGGGGGCGAGCACCCTCGTCGCGATGGCCGCCGACGCGCTGTACGACGGCCCCACCGACACCTTCAGCCTCGCCGACGTGCTCGACCGCGAGAACGCCGAGCGGATCACCGACGAGGTGCTCGCGAACACCGACGTCCTCGCCGCCGCGCTCGACGACCTCACCCGCAGCCCGATGGTGACCTCGCTGGCCTCCCGCTTCGTCACCCGGATCGTCGCCGACGTGGTGCAGACGAACCGCGCGATGGCCGAGAAGATCCCCGGTGTCGGCTCCCTGGTCTCCTTCGGCGCCAGCGCCGCGGGCAAGGTGGTCGGCGCCGCGGACAAGCAGCTCGAGGCCGTGCTCGGCGACACCGCGGCCAAGGGCGCCGCGTTCGCGATGCGCCGGCTCAACAAGATCGTCGTCGAGACCCTGCGCGACCCCGCCACCAAGGCCGCGGTCCTGGAGGTCTTCGACCTGTACGCCGACCAGCCCATCCCCCACCTGCGCGACTCCGTCGAGCGCGAGGACGTGCACCGGGTCGCCGGGCTGGTCCAGGACATCGTGCTCGCGGGCGCCCCCACCGAGCCGGTGCACGCCCTGGTCGACGTGCTGGTCGACGGGCTGCTGCGCACCTACGGCGCCGAGCCGGTCGCGACCCTCGTCGAGGACCTGGGCATCGAGCGCGACCTCCTGGTCGAGCACGCCGTCGCGCTCGCCGGCCGGGCGGTCGCCGCCGCGCACGCCACCGGCGAGCTGGAGCGGCTGGTCCGCGAGCGGCTGGCGCCGTTCTGGGAGCTGCCCGAGGTGCGCGCGATCCTGGATTCCTGAAAAGACCGCAGGAGTGGCCGTCCGGGGCCGACTCTCCTGGCGTCGGCCGCGACCAGGCGGCCACTTTTCTGAGGATCCCCCATGCATCGATCCCCCCGGCGACTCGCCGCCGGCCTCGCCGCCGCCGCCGTCGCCACCGCCGGTCTCGCCTGCCAGGGCGCCGCCTTCGCCGTTCCGGCCGCCTTCCCCCACACCCTCGCCTTCACCCCGACCGACCTGGCCGCGAGCGCGGACGAGGTCTACGCCGTCGGCTACGTCGGCGTGGACACCGACGACGACTTCCAGCTCGACCAGGTCGACGGCTACGTCGAGGCGGTCGGCGCCGGCACCAAGATCACCCTCGGTGACGGCAGCTGGCCGACCGCGGCGAGCATCAGTCCCGACGGCGAGACGCTGTCGGTCGTCGGGAGCGTGCGCACCTCCGACGGTGGCTACGTGCCGACCGGCTGGACGGTCGACACGAGCGACCTCACGGTGACCGGCCACGCGCCCCTGGAGGTGTCCAACGCCGCCGACGTGGCCAGCGACGCCAGCGGCGCCTACCTGGCCGCCACCGGCACCGGCGGCGGCCAGGTGATCCTGCCCGGCGGCGCCGTCGTCGGCCTGGGCGCGGACGCCCAGCCCTCGCGGCTGGCCCTGCTGCCCGGCGCGTCCGGCACCGACGTGGCGGTCGCCGGCGTGGACTGGCAGGACGGCGGCGCGCGCAGCGTCGCGACCCTGCGCACCGTGCACGACGGCACGGCGAGCGCCCCCGTCACCCTCGGCGCGGAGGGCACCCCCGACCAGTGGGTCACCGGCCTCGCCGTCGACCCCGTCCACCATCTGACCTACGTCGTCAGCGGGCGCGACGTGAGCGACGGGCCGCAGGAGTACGGCCTCAACGTGATCGGCGCCGGCACGGACCTCTACGTCCCGCTGTCCAGCCCGGTCTTCACCCTCGGGGTCTCCCCCGACGGCGGCACGGTCTACCTGCCCGGCACCGGGGTGGCGGCCTACGACGCGGACGCGCTGAGCTCCTACACCGAGGAGGACCCGGCGCCGTCGGCCTACCTCGGCGGCTCGGGGTTCATCAGCATCGCCGACGTCGCGCCCTCCGGCCGGGTCTACGCCGTGCAGGACGTCGACACCCCCGACGGCTCGCAGACCCAGGTGCACGCACTGGAGGCACCCGACGCACCCACCGGGCTCATCGTCGCGGCCTCGGAGTGGGACGACCTGTCGTACGTCGCCACGTGGACGGCGCCCGCCAGCGCCGGCGGTGCCGACCCGACCTCGCTGACCTACCGCACCACGCTGCAGGACCAGGCAGGCGGCGAGCCGATCGCCTTCGACGGCTTCCTCACCGAGCAGGACCTCGGCGCCGTGCTGCCGGGACACACCTACACGGTCAGCGTGAGCGCCACCAACGGCGTCTTCACCTCTGCGCCCGCCACCGCGACCCTCACCGCGGCCGCACCCGTCGGGCACCCGAGCGCCGTCGCCGTCACCGGTCGCGCCGCGGTCGGCACCCGGCTGGCCGTGGGCAGCACCGGCTCCTGGGCGAGCGGTACGACGCTCGCCTACGCCTGGCGCACCGACACCGGCGTCGTGGTGGCCCGCACCTCGACGTACGTCCCGACGCCCGGGGCCCTCGGTCGCCGGCTCCGGGTCGAGGTCACCGGCACCAAGGCCGGGTTCGCCCCCGCCACGGTCACCAGCGCGCTGAGCGCCAAGGTCGTCGCCGGCACGCTCGTCGCGCCGGTCCCCGCGGTCACCGGCACGGCCAAGGTCGGCCGCACCCTCACCGCCGTCACCGGCACCTGGACGGCCGGCACCCGGCTGACCTACCGCTGGTCCGCGAACGGCAGCGTGATCCGCGGGGCGACGGGCCGCACCTTCAAGCCGGCACGCGCCCAGGCGGGCAAGCAGCTGCGGGTCGTCGTCACGGGCACCAAGGCGGGCTACACCACCGTCCTGCGGACCAGCCGGCCGACGGCGAAGGTCGCCCGCTGACGGCTGTCACTTGGCCGCCCGACCGCCCGCGCCCGTAGAGTCGGGCCGTCGCCTCCCCGCGAGGCGGCGTTCCCCGGTTGCTCTGCTGGCACGGGCGGCTGGACTTTGAATCCAGAGGTCGTTGGTTCGATTCCAACCCGGGGAGCCGACGAACACGAACGCCGGCCCGGACCAGGTGGTCCGGACCGGCGTTCGGCGTCGGTGCGTCAGGCGTTGGGCACCAGGCAGAGCGTGGTGTCGCGCTTGGGGTAGGCGAGCGGCTGGGACTGTCCGCCACACTTCGCCTTGGCCTTGCCCACCGAGGTGACCCGGAGGACCGAGGAGGTCTTGCTCGAGGCGCAGGGCACCTTGGACTCCTCCTGGATGTCGAAGCAGTCGCCCTTCTTGGCGTCCAGCACCATGCACAGCTCGACGATCGCGTCGGAGGTGCTGCCCCCGCGGGTCACCTGGTAGGTGGTCTCGTTCTCGCCACACTTGCCGCTGTCCCCGACGACCTTGTGGCTCGACTTGTCGCTGCCGCAGCTGGCGTCGACCGGCTTGTCGTTGGTGCCGTCCTTCTTGAAGTAGACGCACTCACCGACGTCCGGGGCCTTCGACTGCTCGACCTTCTCCTCGCCCTTGGACCTGACGACGAAGAAGACCAGTGCGACGACGATCGCGATCGCGACGCCGCCGAGCTTCTTGAGGATTGACGTTCCCACCTTGTGTCCCTTTCCGAGCAAGGGGGACCGGTGTCCACCCTCAGCAAATTTTCAGGATCACCCTAGGGGCAAACCGTCCCGGCGCGTCAGCGGAGGAGATCACGACCGATAACCATCCGCTGGATCTGGTTGGTGCCCTCGAAGATCTGGGTCACCTTCGCGTCGCGCATCATCCGCTCCACGGGGTACTCCCGCGTGTAGCCGTTGCCGCCCAGCACCTGCACCGCGTCGGTCGTCACCCGCATCGCGGCGTCGGTGGCGGTGAGCTTGGCGATCGAGGCCTGCCGCGAGAACGGGCGCCCGGCGTCCTTCAGCCGCGCCGCCTGGAGGTACGACGCCCGGGCCCGCTCCACCTCGGCGGCCATGTCGGCGAGCAGGAACTGCATGCCCTGGAACTCCCCGATGGCGCGGCCGAACTGCTGGCGCTCCTTGGCGTAGTCGACGGCGTAGGCCAGGGCACCCTGGGCGATCCCGGTGGCGACCGCGGCGATGCCGAGCCGTCCGGCGTCGAGCGCGGAGAGCGCGACCCGCATGCCGGCGCCCTCCTCCCCGATCAGCTGGCTGGCCGGCACCCGGGCGCCGTCGAAGAGCACCTGGGTGGTGACGTCGCAGTGCAGGCCCATCTTCTTCTCGGGGGCGCCGAAGGTCATCCCCTCGGTCCCGTCCGGCACGACGAACGCCGACAGCCCGCGCTTGGGGTCCTCGGAGGTGCGGGCGAAGAGGATGTAGTAGTCGGCGCAGGAGCCGTTGGAGATCCACTGCTTGGTGCCCTTGACGACGTAGTCGTCGCCGTCGAGCACCGCGGCCGTGCGGATCCCGCTGACGTCGGAGCCGGCCTGCGGCTCGGAGAGGCAGTAGGCGCCGAGCCAGTCGCCGGACAGCATCTTCGGCAGCCACTCCTCGCGCACCGCGTCCGAGGCGTTCGCGGCGAGCACCGTCGCGGTGAGCGCGTGCACGCTGGTCCCGACGCCGACGCTGGGCCAGGCGGTGGCGATCTCCTCGACGACCTGGAGGTAGACCTCGTAGGGCTGGCCCCCGCCGCCGTACGCCTCGTCGAAGGGCAGGCTGAGCAGGCCCGAGCGGCCGAGCAGCCGGTAGGCCTCCGCCGGGAACACGGCCTGCTCCTCGGCGGCCGCGACCTGCGGAGCGAGCTCCTTGGTGGCGATCTCGCGGGCCAGGCCGAGCAGCTCCTCGGCCTCCTCGGTGGGCAGGAGACGGTCGACGGTGGTTCCCATGCTGGCAACCTAGCGGGACCTCAGTAGGTGAGCTCCACCCAGGGATCGACGTCGTAGCGGCCGTTGGTCTGCAGGGTCACCGACTGGATGCCGACCGGCCGGCCGTCGCGGTAGGTGATCAGCGCGACGCCCGCGGCCCGCCGCAGCTTGCTGCCGATCGCGATGGCGTACGCCGCCCCGCCCGTCGTGCCCACGGTGTAGGTCCAGCCCTTGCGCCCGCCGGTGCCGGTCACCTCGGTCGGACCGCTCTGCACGTGCACGTGCCCGCCGACGACGAGGTCGACGCAGCCGCGGGCCAGCGCCTGGTCGCCGAAGTCGGCGTCGTGCAGGAGCAGGGTGTTGACCCGGTCACCCTTCTCGTCGGCGTCGCACACGGCCTCGGTGAGCCGTTCGGCGACGTCGGCGGAGGACAGCCCCTTCTCGTCACGCCAGTTGCCGAGCCCGCTGGAGCGAGGGTCGTCGACGCCGAGGATCCGGGAGCCGCCGGGGCCGTCGAGCACGGTGCCGTCGAAGTAGCGCCAGCCCTCGTCGGACATGTGGGCGCGGACGAAGGAGCCGTTGTCGTGGTTGCCGGCGACGGCGAAGCGGTCGTCGACGTCGCGGAAGGCGGCGGTGACCGAGTCCAGGGAGAACGCCTCCCAGCGCTCGCCGGTGGAGGTGTCGTCGCCCGCGTCGTAGACCGCGGTGGCGCCGGCCCGGTCGCCGATCGCCCGGGCGACCTTGTCCATGCCGACGTTGAGGTGCCGGTCGGAGACCAGCAGCGCGACGGTCTCGTCCTCCGCCGGCTCGCGCAGGTCGAGGTCCGCGGCGTCGTCGGCCGCCTTGGAGTAGAACGCCTGGCCCTGCTGATAGCTGCTGACCGCGCTCGCGATCAGGCGCTTGGTCTCCTCGGTGGTGACGTCGCCCATGATCTCGACCTTGCGGGCCTCGTCGGGCAACGGGATGTCGTCGCCGACGTACGCCCCGAGGGTCATCCAGCGCTGCGGCAGCGGGTCGCGCCGGCCCCAGGTCAACGGCGCGACCAGCGCGACGACCAGCACCGACGCCGTCAGCACGACGACGAAACCCTCCCCCGTCGGCAGCGCCCGCAGCAGCGCGCGACGACGCTCGGCGCCGATCGCCGCCCACACCGCGAACGGCAGCGCGGCCAGCGCCGCGCCCTGCACCAGGGCGGCGACCGCCATCGTCCTCACCGCTCGCTCCACGACGTCGACCTGGCCGTCGGGCTGCGAGGCGATGGCGGCGTAGCGCGCCGTCAGCTCCTGCAGCGAGGTCGTGTCGGTCTTGCCGAGCTCGATGTCCAGCCCCAGGCGGGAGCCCGAGTCCGCCCGCAGGTCGGGCAGCACCGGACCGGTGCGCAGCACGATCTCGCCCGAGAAGTCGGGGCTGACCGTCGCCTCGTGGCTGGCGAGGTCGATGGTGCGCTCGCTGCCGGCGAAGATCACCGCCGCGATGCCCAGCGACAGGACGACCCAGGCCACGCCGCCGAGCGCGAGCCGCAGCAGCCGGAGCGGGATGCCAGGTGCCATGGGCTAACGGCGCGCGCGGGCCTCGGCCACGGCGTACAGCGCGACCGAGGCGGCCACGCCGGCGTTGAGCGACTCCAGCACACCGGCCATCGGGATCGACAGCAGCCGGTCGCAGCTCTCCGCCACCAGCCGGGAGAGCCCGTCACCCTCGGAGCCGACCACGACGACGAGCGGCCCGAGGGCGAGGTCGTCGTCGGCCACCAGCTCGGGCAGGGTCAGGTCGCCGTCGGCGGCGAGACCCACGACGAAGCAGCCCGCCTCCTGGTAGGCCTTGATCTGGCGGGTCAGGTTGACCGCCTGCGCGACCGGGCAGCGCGCGGCGGCGCCGGCCGAGGTCTTCCACGCCGAGGCCGTCATCGAGGCCGCGCGGCGCTCGGGGATGACCACGCCGTGCGCCCCGAAACCGGCGGCGCTGCGCACGATCGCGCCGAGGTTGCGCGGGTCGGTGATCGAGTCGAGCATCACCACGAGCGGCTTCTCCCCCGCCTCGTCGGCGGCGTCGAGCAGGTCGTCGGGGTGGGCGTACTCGTACGGCGGGATCTTGGCCGCGAGGCCCTGGTGCACCGCGCCGTCGGTGAGCCGGTCCAGCTCGCCGCGGCTGACCTCGAGCAGGCCGACACCGTGCTCCGCGGCGATCTTGAACACCTCGCGGAGCCGGTTGTCGCGCTCGGCGCCCTCGGCGACGTAGACCGCGGTGACCGGGACGCGCTCGCGCAGCGCCTCCACCACGGAGTTGCGCCCGGCGATCCACTCGGCGTCACCGGGCTTGCGGCGTCCGCGCGGGCCGCTGCTGCGACCGGCGCGCTTGTCGGCGCGCTTCTTGGCCTCGGCGATCTTGTGCGCCTTGTGGTACTCCCGCTCCGTCGCCTTCGGCGTCGGGCCCTTGCCCTCCAGCCCGCGGCGGACCTGTCCGCCGGAGCCGCCGGCGTTCTTCTTGCTCTGCTTGCGCACCGCGCCGCGGCGCGACGAGTTTCCAGCCACGTCAGTGTCCTTGCTCTCGGTGGTCGGGCTGCCCGTCGTGAGGGACGAACGGCGGGCGTGTCGAGACCCCAGCCATGTCAGCCCACCGTCCAGGTCGAGCCGTCGGGGGTGTCGGTGACCTCGATGCCGGCCGCCTTGATGCGGTCCCGGATCGCGTCCGCACGCGCCCAGTCCTTGTCCGCACGCGCCTGTGTGCGCTCCTCCAGCAGCCCGGCGACGAGCGCGTCCACCGCCGCCGTGAGCCGCTCCTCGCCGTCCGAGCGGCCCATGCCCGCCCAGGCGGGGTCGGCCGGGTGCACGCCGAGCACGTCGAGCATCGCCGCGACCGCACCCGCGGTCGTGGTGGCGTCCTCGCCGGCGGCGAGCTGGCGGTTGCCCTCGCGCACGGTGTCGTAGAGCACCGCGACCGCGGCGGGCGTACCGAGGTCGTCGTCCATGGCCGCGGCGAACGCCTCGGGCAGCTCGCCCGCCGGGCTCGTCGAGCCTGCCGAGACACCGGCGCGCTCGAGGAAGGCCTCGATCCGGCGGTAGCCGACGGCGGCCTCGTCGAGGGCCTCGAAGGAGAACTCCACGTGCGAGCGGTAGTGCGCCGCCACGACGTAGAAGCGCAGCTCGGCACCGCGGTAGCGCTCGAGGATCGCCGGGATGGAGAGCGTGTTGCCGAGCGACTTGCTCATCTTCTCGCCGGCGGTGGTGATCCACGCGTTGTGCATCCAGTACGACGCGAACGCGCCGCCCGCCGCGCGCGACTGCGCCTGCTCGTTCTCGTGGTGCGGGAAGCGCAGGTCGACGCCGCCGCCGTGGATGTCGAACGCGTCGCCGAGGTACTTGCCGGCCATCGCCGAGCACTCGATGTGCCAACCCGGACGGCCCGCGCCCCACGGGCTCGGCCACGACGCGGTCTCCGGCTCGCTGTCCTTGCGGCCCTTCCACAGGGCGAAGTCGCGCGGGTCGCGCTTGCCGCGCGGGTCGGCGTCGGCGGCGGGCTCCATGTCGTCGACGCCCTGGTGGGTCAGCTCGCCGTACGACGGCCAGGAGCGGACGTCGAAGTAGACGTCGCCGCTGCCGTCGGCCGCCGGGTAGGCGTGCCCGCGCTCGATGAGCCGCTCGATCAGCACGATCATCTCGGGGATGTGCCCGGTGGCGGCCGGCTCGTAGGTCGGCGGGGCGACGTTGAGCGCGGCGTAGGCCTTGTCGAGCTCGATCTTCATCGCGTAGGCGAGGTTGTACCAGGGGCGGCCCTGCTCGGCGGACTTGACCAGGATCTTGTCGTCGATGTCGGTGATGTTGCGGATGAAGGTGACCTCGTAGCCGCGGTGGCGCAGCCAGCGCTGGAGCACGTCGAAGTTGACCGCGGAGCGCACGTGCCCGACATGCGGCTCGCTCTGCACGGTCAGGCCGCACACGTACAGACCCGCCTTGCCCTCCTGCAGGGGCACGAAGTCTCGGACTTCGCGGGTCGCGGTGTCGTAGAGCCTGATCGTCACCGGGCCAGTCTAGGGATCCGCGGCGCGGGCCCGCGCATCGTCGGCCCGCGCCCCTTGTAACTACGTGTTCAGACCTCTACCAGGGTGGTAGACCACCCGGGTAGATGCCACAACACCCGGGTAGATGCCGTCAACGCGCAACGCGAACGCGCAGCGCGAGCCGCGAGCCGCGGGCCGGGCCGCCGCGCATCCTCAGACGCCGTAGCCGCCGTCGACGTCCAGCTTCTGCCCGGTGACGAAGCTGGCCCGCGGGGAGGCCAGGAAGCACACCGCCTCCGCGATGTCGGCCGCGCCGCCGAAGCGCCGCAGCGGGATGTTGCCGCGGGTCACCTCCAGCGCTCGCTCGTCCAGCTCGCCCGTGGCGATCAGCCGCTCGGCCATCCCGTCGGTGAGCATGCCCGGTCCGACGGCGTTGACCCGGACGCCGTACCGACCCTCCTCGGCGGCGAGCCCGCGCACCAACGCCTCGACGGCGGCCTTGGGCGCGGCGGACAGCCCGTCGCGCACCGGGAAGCGGGTGGTGGCGGCGGTGGTGACGGCCGTGAGCGAGCCGTGCGCCTCGCGCAGGAAGGGCAGCGCCGCGTGCGCCACCGCGAAGAAGCCGGCCGCGTCGACGGCGAGCTGGGCCGCCAGGTCCGCGGGCGGCACGCGGGAGAGGTGGACCATCGGCACGTGCGGACCGGCCGCGTGCACGACGGTGTGCAGGCCGCCGAGCTCGGCCGCGGCGTGCCCGACGACCCGGGCGACCTCGTCGGTCTCGGCCAGGTCCAGGCCGTACGACGCGACGCCGATGTCGACCGGGTGGGAGCGGTGGGTCACCGCGACCCGGGCGCCGCGCTCGACGAGCAGCTCGGCGATCGCGCGGCCGAGACCGCCGGAGCCGCCGACCACGAGCGCACCGCCCGGCAGCTGCGAGAAGTCGTCCATCTCAGGCCTGCGCCGTCACGTCGATGGTGTGCCAGCCGGTCGCGCCGTCGGGCAGCACGTCGGCCACGACACCGGTCTGCGGCGTGCCCTCGCGGTCGACGGCGCGGACCCGGATCCGGTGCTCGCCCTCGTCGACCTCGACCACCCGCCGCCACTGCACCCAGGTGTCGGCGCTCGCGACGTTCGCCAGCTCGGCGTCCAGCCACGCGCCGCCGTCGACCTGCACCTGCACCGCGGAGATCCCGGAGTGCTGGAACCACGCGACGCCGGCGACCACCAGCTCGCCGGCGGGGACGTCCTGCCCCGAGCGGGGCACGTCGATGCGCGAGGCGATCTTGACGGGCCCGCGCTCGCCCCAGCCCTTCTCGGTCCAGTACGCCGTGAACCGGTCGAACGTCGTGACCTCCATGTCGACCACCCACTTGGTGGCCGAGACATAGCCGTAGAGCCCGGGGACGATGGTGCGCACCGGGAAGCCGTGCTCGATCGGCAGCGGCTCGCCGTTCATCGCCACGGCGAGCATCGCGTTCCGTCCGTCCATCATCGGCGCGAGCGGGGTGCCGCAGGTCCAGCCGTCCTCGGAGGTCTGCAGCACCGCGTCCGCGTCGGGGTGCGGGCCGGCCTCGGCGAGGATCGGCGCGAGCCGGACACCGCTCCACCAGGCGTTGCCGACGAGGTCGCCGCCGATCTCGTTGGACACGCAGCCGAGCGTGATCCAGTCCTGGGTGATCTCGCGGGCGACCAGGTCGCGGTAGGTCAGCGTGATCTCGCGATCGACCATGCCGTGGATCCGGATCGACCACTCGGTCGGCTCGATGGCCGGCTTGATGAAGGCCGTGTCGATCAGGTAGAACGCATCGCTCGGCGTCTCCCAGGGCGTCACGCCCTCGACGCCCAGCTCCACCCCGTCCGGTACGGCGGGCGCGGTCACCCCCTCGATCCGCAGCAGCCGCCGGCTCTCCTCGGCCCGGCGCCGGGCCGAGCCCGCGATCCGGCCGAGCAGCCCGGCCACCGCGGCCAGCGCGGCCGCACCGCCGACCGCCACCAGGAACTGCCGCCGGGTGTGCGCCGGGTCCGGCCCCTGGCCGTCCTCGACCTCCCACCGGCGCAGCACCTCGGCCAGCACGGCGAGCACGGTGACCCAGGACAGCAGCCCGACCACGAGCGGGACGTAGTCGATCAGGGCGGGGGTGGGCTTGGTGGCGACGGCGAGGAAGGCGATGCCGGCGAGCACGACGTAGCCCGCCACGGCGAGCCACCACTGCCGCCGCGCGACCCGGCCGATCAGCGCGAAGACGAGCGTCAGCAGCACGAGGATGCCGACGACGAGGACCTTCTTGTCGTCGCGGTCGAAGGTGTTGATCGCCCACTTCACCACCGCGCCGGGCGTCAGCGCGGTCACGCCCTCGGCGACGGCGACGACCGGGGACTCGCGCACGTGGAGCAGCGCCGCGGCGGCGTAGCTCATGGCCAGACCGAGCGCGCCGGCCACGATGCCGGACAGCGCCCACCAGCCGCGGGAGGTCCTCACACGGGTGATTGTTCCTCAGGCATGATTCGCCCGTGAACATCACGGGCCTCCGGGTCGGCATCGGCTCCGACGTGCACCGCCTCGTCCCACGGGCGGCGGACGCGCCGCCGCTCGCCCTCGGCGGGCTGCTCTGGCCCGAGGAGGAGGTCGTCCTGGAGGGTCACTCCGACGCCGACGTGGCCGCCCACGCGGCCTGCGACGCGCTGCTGTCGGCGGCCGGGCTGGGTGACCTCGGCAGCAATTTCGGTACGGCGGAGCCGGAGTGGTCCGGCGCCAGCGGCGCCGCGCTGCTGGGCGAGACCCGGCGCCGGGTCGAGGCGGCCGGTTTCACCATCGTGAACGTGGCCGTCCAGGTCATCGGCAACCGGCCCAAGGTGGGCCCGCGGCGCGCCGAGGCCCAGGAGGCGCTCTCGGGCGTGCTCGGCGCCCCCGTGACGCTGTCCGCGACCACCACCGACGGCCTCGGGCTGACCGGGCGCGGTGAGGGAGTCGCCGCGATCGCGACCGCGTTGCTCGGCTCCTGACCGTAGTGCGACACGCTGTCGCAGACGCCCTTGCGCGTGGCAAGGTGGCCGGGTGAGCGAGCACAACGTGATCACCGAGGACGGCCTCCGCATCCACGTCAGCGTGCGCGGGCGCGAGGACGCGCCACTGACCGTCCTGCTGGCGCACTGCTGGACCGCGGAGGAGTCCGACTGGCACTACCAGGTCACCGACCTGCTCGCGCGCTACGGCCGCGACGTACGGATCATCACCTGGGACCACCGCGGCCACGGCCGCTCGGACCGGGCCCGCGAGTCGCAGTGCACGATCCCGCTGCTGGCCCGCGACATGGGCCTCGTGGTCGACACCTACGCCCCCGACGGCCCGCTCGTCGTCGCCGGCCACTCGGTCGGCGGGATGACGATCACCGCCCTCCCCGAGGAGCGCCCGGACCTGGTGCCGCGCATCGTCGGCGCGCTCTTCGTCAGCACCACCAGCGGCGAGCTCCGCAAGGTCACCCTCGGCCTGCCCGCGGCCGCGGGCGCGCTGATGCGCGACCGCCTGCCGTTCATCCTCGCCAACCGGTCCCGGATGCTCAGCCGCACCCGCCGCGAGAAGTACCCCTTCATCGAGCGCCAGATCGCCCGCCGCTTCCTGTTCGGCACCCCGGCCCGCCCGCGCGACGTCGGGCACGTCGTCGACCAGCTCGTGCACGCCTGGCCGGAGACCATGTCGGGCTTCTTCCGCGACATGATGGAGCACGACCGGGTCGGCAACCTGTCGGCCTTCGACGACATCCCGACCACGGTCCTGGTCGGCACCCGCGACCTGCTCACCCCGCCCGAGCACGCCGGCAAGATCGCCCAGGGCATCCGCGGCGCGCGCCTGCTCGTCGCCCCCGGCGCCGGGCACTACCTGCCCTTCGAGCGCCGCGAGCTCGTCAGCGAGGAGCTGATCGCCCTCGTCGACCGGGCGCTGGCGCGCTCCACCCGGCGCGGGCGGCACCGCGCGAAGGCGACCGGCTAGGCAGGCCCCGCTAGGCCGCGACCTTCCGGCCGCCGACCAGCACCACGCCCTCGACCACCTTGACGTCGTACGCCGGCACGGTGACGTGGCTGTCGTCCAGGCACCGCCCGGTGCGCAGGTCGAAGGCGTGGCGGTGCGCCGGCGAGGCCACGAAGGGCGTCTCCCCGCGGCGGCCGACGATCCCGCGGGAGATCCCGCCGGCGGTGTGCCGCGCGAACGGGTCGTGGTTGCCCAGCGCGTAGACCGCGTCGTCACCGGTGCGGAAGATCGCGATGGCCTGACCGTGCACGAGCGCGGTCACCCCGCGATCGACCGTCAGCTCGACCATCCGGCAGACCGGCCGCCACTCCTCCGCGGCCCCGTGACCCGTCATGCAGCGAACGTAGGGTCGCGCTGTTCTCGGCGACGTTTCGGCGTGTAACAGCCGTGAAAACCATTGCTCTCGGGATCGCTAGGCTGCTGGCTCGTGAGCACCTCCCCCACCGCCGCCGTCGTGGTGCTCGGCGCCGGGAGCGGCACCCGCGTCGGCGCCGAGGTCAACAAGGTGCTGCTGCCGCTGCGGGGCACCCCGCTGCTGGCCTGGTCGGTGCGCACCGCGCTGGAGGTGCCGGGCGTGGACCCGGTCGTGGTGGTCTGCCGCCCCGGCGAGCGCGCAGCCGTGGCGGAGGCACTGATGCCGGTCGTCGGCGAGCGCGAGGTGCTGCTCATCGACGGCGGTGCCACCCGCCAGGCCTCCGAGCAGGCCGCTCTCGACCTGCTCGCCTCCCGGGTCGCCGCCGGGGAGGTCGACGTCGTCGCGATTCACGACGGCGCCCGGCCGCTGGCCGGCGTACCGCTCTTCCAGGCGGCCCTCGCCACCGCCCGGGCCCACGGCGGCGCCGTCCCCGCCCACGAGCTGCCCGGCCTGCTGCCGCGCGACCCCGCCGGCGTACCGGCCCCCGGTGGTGCGGGCACCCGCCTGGTGGGCGTGCAGACGCCCCAGGCGTTCCGGGCCGCGCCGTTGTTGGCGGCGTACGACGCGGCCGGCGCCGCCGGGTTCGACGGCACCGACACCGCCGGGGTCTTCGCGGCGTTCGCGCCCGGCCCCGGCCTGGAGATCCACGCGGTCCCCTCGGGCCCGGACAACCTCAAGGTGACCTTCGCCGAGGACCTCGCGGTCGCCGAGCACCTGCTGGGCTGAGTCCTCACCGGGGATAGTCCCTGACGAAAAGCACGGCTTCGGGGCCGAAATCAGTGCTTTTCGTCAGGGACTACCCCGGAGCGGCCTCCTCAGCGAGGGTCGGTCAGCGCCTCGAGCACTGCGATGTCGGCGTCGGAGGCGACCCGGCGGGCCTCGGGAGGAGCCTCGGCGAGCACGACCCGGTCCTCGCCGTACCGCTCCCGCAGGGCGGTCACCAGCGCCACGAAGTCGGTGGCGGGCAGGCCGTCGAGGTCGGCGACCACGGAGGCCGGCAGCACGACGGGCGAGCACACCGCGACCAGGGCGTCGCGGTCGACGGTCGCGCCGAGGACGTCACCGGTGACCTCCTTGACCGTGTCGGTCACCGGGCGCGCGCCCACCACGACCACGTCCTCGACGGCGGCACGGTCGGCGCAGCGGGCCAGGAAGGCGGGCGGCGTCATCGGGCACAGCGGGTCGTGCAGGACCAGCGCCTCGCCGCGCTCGGCCAGTCCGGGCCAGGACACGGTGAGGTCCGCGAGCTCGACCCCGGCCTCGCCGGCGGCCCAGGCGGCGGCCGCGACCAACGACTCGCCGTGGATCAGGTGGAAGGGCAGGGCACCGCGGCCCTCCTCCACGACGATCCCGGAGACCGGGACCGAAATGTCGACGACGTCATACGGATGCGGGTTCATCAGAACCCCACCGTATGACGTCGTCGATCTGCCTCAGGAGGCGAGGACCTCGTCGAGGATGGTCTCGGCCTTGTCCTCGTTGGTGTTCTCGCACAGGGCGAGCTCGGAGACCAGGATCTGGCGGGCCTTGGCGAGCATCCGCTTCTCGCCGGCCGACAGGCCACGGTCACGCTCGCGGCGCCACAGGTCGCGCACGACCTCGGCCACCTTCATGACGTCGCCACTGTGGAGCTTCTCGAGGTTCGCCTTGTAGCGCCTCGACCAGTTGGTCGGCTCCTCGACGTGCTCAGCCCGCAGCACGCCGAACACCCGGTCCAGCCCGTCCTTGTCCACGACATCCCGAACACCCACGAGATCGAGGTTGTCGGCCGGCACGCGGACCACGAGGTCCTGCTGGGCGACAATCCGAAGCACGAGGTACTGCCGTTCCTGGCCCTTGATCGTCCGCATCTCGATGTTCTCGATGACTGCGGCCCCGTGATTGGGGTACACGACCGTTTCGCCGACGGTGAAAGTCATATGAGCAAAACCCCTTCCTAGGGCACCTATCCTACCACGCTCCAGCGGCGGCTCAGAAAGCGTTTGCGCAGGTCAGGGCCGTTATCAGCGGCTTGACAACCCCGGTGAGGTGTGGTTCCCGCGCACGGTGGGCCTGTGGGGCACATCACCCGGCGGGGGTACGGCGGCGCCGCCGGCGCCGTCCGCGTCGTACCGATGTGGGAAGGGGACCGATCGGCGGGCCCGCCCCCGCGGGGCGCGCCGGTGTTCCATACTGCTCGCCATGGCAAAGATGCAGCGCTGGCGGCGCGGCCGCTCTGCCGGGGAGGGAAGCACTCCGGTCACGGAGGTCGAGGAGGAGACCGCCGGGCTCGTCGAGGAGGACGACGGGCTCGCGGCCGAGCTCGACCCGGACACGGAGACCGACCTGGACCCGGACGAGGCGGCCGAGCCCGACGAGCCCGACGACGTCGAGGACGGCGAGGACTCCGCGGATGCGGAGGAGGAGACCGACGACGACGAGCTCGATGACGACCTCGACGACGTACCGCCCGCGCTGCCCGCCGCGACCCGCAAGGGCTTCCTCGACGGGAGCGTCGCGGTCCAGCTGCTGCAGGCCGCGCACGCCAAGCAGGCGATCACGACCGCGCTGGCGATGGCCCTGGCCGCCGCCGTCGCGGGCCGGGCCGCGCGCGAGACCGCGGTGGTCCTGGTGACCGTGCTGGTCGGCCAGACCATCCTGGGCTGGCACAACGACATCGTCGACCGCCAGCGCGACAAGGCGCACGGCCTGACCGGCAAGCCGGTCGCGATGGGCCGGCTCAGCACCGACACGCTCTGGTACGCCGTGCTCGTCGCGGCCCTGCTGCTCGTGCCGCTGGCGATCACGACCGGCATCAAGGCCGGCTGCCTCTACCTCGCCTCGGTGGCGGTGGGCCTGCTCGGCAACGTCGTGCTGCGCACCGGGCTGCTGTCGTGGTGGTCGTGGGCGGTCTCCTTCGCGCTGCTGCCGGCGTACCTCTCCTTCGGGGGCTGGGGCGGCCAGGCCGAGGGCAACCCCCCGGAGACCTCGATCGTCGTGCTGGCCGCGCTGCTCGGCGTCGGCGTGCACTTCACGCGCGCCGTGTGGGGCCTGGTGGCCGACCACGAGGACGGCTGGACCTACCTCCCGTTGAAGCTCGGGTTGAAGCTCGGCGCGACCCGCCTGCTGGCCCTCTCCACGCTCTACACCGTCGTCATCGTGGTGCTGCTGGCCGTGATGGGCGCGAAGGTCGGCCTCAGCCGCTGACCGGTCCTCGTCCCGGGGCGGTGTCCCGGGGCAGCCCGGGCCGTCGGCGACCGCTAGAGTGAGGCCGCTCGACCACCCGGTTCCACCGGCCGCCCCGCGGCCGAACCCGACAGACCAGCGGAGGCCTGCCGACATGCCCCACCTGCGCCCGACTGCGATCGCCGGACTGCTCCTGGCAGCGGTCTCGTCCGTGACGCTCTCGTCCTGCGGCTTCCACTACCCCACCGACCGGGTGAACACGATCGCCGCGGGCGTCAACAACCGTGACCACTCGGTCGACGCGCTCGGCATCCGGGTGCTGGCCACGGCCAAGGGCGAGGGACGCCTCATCGGCGCGCTGTCCAACAGCAACGACGAGGACGCCTCGCTGGAGACGGTGACCTCGCCGGACAACGCCTTCACCTCCGCGAAGTTCAAGCCCGTCAAGATGGCGCCGGGCGCCGCGGTCAACCTCGCCGAGATCGCCCCGATCGAGCTGACCGGCGACTTCACCGCCGGCAACTTCATCACCGTCGAGCTCGGGTTCAGCACCGGCGAGACCGCCAGCCTCGACGTGCAGGTCGTCAAGAACTGCTTCCAGTACACCCAGGTCCCCACGCCGACGCCGTCCGCCGAGGACGACGCCACGGCCGAGGAGCCCGAGGGCGAGGCCACCGACGAGGCCAGCGACCAGGCCACCGAGGAGGAGACCTCCGCCGCGGGCGAGGAGCACGCCGACGAGCACAGCGAGGACGGCGACGCCGCCTTCACCTGCGCCGACCAGGCTCCCGTGCCCGGCGGCGGGGAGCACTGATGACGTTCACGCTCGTCCTGCTCCGCCACGGCGAGAGCGAGTGGAACGCCAAGAACCTCTTCACCGGCTGGGTCGACGTCGCGCTCACCGAGAAGGGCCGCGGCGAGGCCGTCCGCGGCGGTGAGCTGCTGCGCGAGGCGGGTCTGCTGCCCGACGTCGTGCACACCTCGCTGCAGCGTCGCGCGATCAACACCGCCGCGCTCGCCCTCGACGCCGCCGACCGGCACTGGATCCCGGTCCGCCGCTCGTGGCGGCTCAACGAGCGCCACTACGGCGCCCTGCAGGGCAAGGACAAGAAGTCCATCCGCGACGAGTACGGCGAGGAGCAGTTCATGCTCTGGCGCCGCTCCTTCGACGTACCCCCGCCACCGCTCGCCGACGACAGCGAGTTCTCCCAGGCCGACGACCCGCGCTACGCCGACCTCGGCGACGAGCTGCCCCGCGCGGAGGCCCTCAAGCAGGTCATCGACCGGCTGCTCCCCTACTGGGACGCCGGCATCGTGCCCGACCTGCGGGCCGGCCGGACCGTGCTGGTCGCCGCCCACGGCAACAGCCTGCGCGCGATCGTCAAGCACCTGGACGGCATCAGCGACACCGAGATCGCCGGGCTCAACATCCCCACCGGCATGCCGCTGGTCTACGAGCTCGACGAGGACACCCTGGCGCCGACCGTTCCCGGCGGCCGCTACCTCGACCCCGAGGCGGCTGCCGCGGCGGCCGCGGCCGTCGCCAACCAGGGCCACTGAGCTGTCCGGTTTCACCACCTAGGTGGTGAAACCGGGTCCGGGCACACGAAGTTTCGTGCGCTCGGAACAAGTTTCGTGCGCCCGGTACGGCGTCAGCCGGCCAACACGCCGTCAGCCGGCCAGCACCCCGTCGGCCACCACGGCCAGCATCGAGGACGCCGCGGCCGGCTCCAGCTCGCTGTTGTCGACCACGGCGGCGACCCCGCCGACCAGCCGGCACAGCTGCATCGCGTCGACGTCGGCGCGCAGCGCGCCCTCGGCGGCCAGCGTGTCGATGATCCGCTGGTTGGCGCTGAGGTAGGTCCGGCACTTGGCCGCGAACGGCGAGCCCTCGTCGCCGAGCGCGCTGGTGATCCGCCAGGCCGCGCCCTTGTGCCGGGTGAGGAACTCGACGTACGCCTCGAACCAGGTGAGCAGCCGTTCGCGCGGGCTGCCCTCGCCGGCGAGGGCCTTGTCGGCGGCGGCGTTCACGGTCTCCACCCAGGCCTGGATGGCGGCGTCGTAGAGCGCCTCCTTGGTCGGGAAGTGGCGGTAGAGCGTGCCGACACCCACGCCGGCGCTCTTGGCGACCTCGTCCATCGAGACGGCGTCGTAGCCCTTCTCGCGGAAGAGCTGGCGAGCGATGTCCGCGATGCGCTCACGGTTGCGGACGGCGTCGGCGCGCAAACGAGATCACCTTTTCCCTTGCTAAACGGAGACACCCTCCGTATCGTGGTGGATAACCGGAGTCACCCTCCGATAAAGAGTACCTCGGCCTCCCCGGCCAGAACAGGACACCACCCTTGTCTTCTTCCACGCTTCCCGCCGCACCGGCCCGGGCGACGACCCGGACCACCTCCGTCGGCATCCTGATCGTGCTGCTCGCGCAGCTCATGCTCGTCCTCGACTCCGCCGTGATGAACGTCGGGCTCCCCCACATCGCCACCGACCTCCACTTCGGCGCCGCGTCGCTGTCGTGGGTCCTCAACGCCTACGCGCTGGCCTTCGGCGGCCTGCTGCTCCTCGGCGGCCGGCTCGGCGACGTCTTCGGCCGGCTCTCGGTCTTCTGGATCGGGCTGGCCGTCTTCACCCTCTTCTCGCTGCTCGGCGGGCTCGCCACCGAGCCGTGGATGCTCGTCGGCGCCCGCGCCCTCCAGGGCGTCGGCGCGGCCATCGCGGCGCCCTCGGTGCTCGCCCTGATCACCACCTCCGCGCCCGACGAGGCCGCCCGCAACCGCCGGCTCGCGCTCTTCACGGCCGTCTCCTCCGGCGGCGCCGCGCTCGGCATGCTGCTGGGCGGCGTGCTCACCGACCTGCTCTCGTGGCGCTGGACGCTCTTCATCAACATCCCGATCGGCCTGGCGGTCCTGCTCACCGTGCGCCGGTACGTCGCCGACACGCCCCGCCGCCCCGGCCGCTTCGACGTCGTGGGGGCGATCACCTCCACCGGCGCCGCCGCCACCCTGGTCTGGACGCTGATCAAGGCGCCCGAGCACGGCTGGACCTCGCCGCAGACCGTCCTCGGCCTGGCCCTCGCCGTCCTGCTCGCCGCCGCGCTGGTCGTCACCGAGCGCCGGCACAGCCACCCGCTGCTGCGCCTGGGCCTGCTCCGCAGCCGCACCCGGGTCGCCACCCTGGTCACCATGGCCGCGCTCTACGGCGGCATGCTCGCCACGTTCTTCCTGATGGTGCAGTTCTTCGAGGAGGACCGCGGCTACGGCCCGCTGCAGACCGGGCTCGCCTTCCTGCCGATCCCGCTCAGCGTGTTCACCATGTCGCGGATCACCCCGCGCCTGGTCGCCCGCTTCGGCCAGCCGCCGATCATCGCGATCGGCACCGTCGGTGTGCTCACCAGCTTCCTGCTGCTCACCCGGCTGACCGAGGCCACGAGCTACTGGAGCGGCGTCTTCCCGGCCCTGCTCATCATGGGCATCAGCATGGGCGGCAGCTTCATGCCGATCACCTCGCTGGCCCTGCTGGGCGTCGAGCCCGAGCACGCCGGCTCCGCCTCCGGCCTGCTGCAGACCATGCAGCAGCTCGGCGGAGCGGTCGGCCTGGCCATCATCGCCTCGGTGTACGCCGACCACGCCGTGCCCGGCGACTTCCTCGCCGGTGCGCACGCCGGCCTCGCCGCCGCGGCCGTGATCGCGGCGATCGGGCTCGTCAGCGCGGCCACCCTGCTGGCACGGCCGCGGGCGGCCGTCGTACCGGCGCCGGCACACGAGCCGGTGGCGGTCGACGCGGCCGCCTGAGACCGAGGCGCGGCCCGGGCCGGCTCAGGCAGCCGGCTCGGGCTTGTGCCCGGTGACCACGAAGATGACCCGGTTGGCGACGGAGACCGCGTGGTCGGCGATCCGCTCGTAGTAGCGGCCCAGCAGCGCGATGTCGACGGCCGCCTCGACCCCGTGGGCCCAGTCGTCGGAGAGCAGCTCGGTGAAGCTGGTACGACGCAGCTGGTCCATCTCCTCGTCGTCGCGGCCCAGCGCGATGGCGGCCTCGACGTCGCGTCCGGCGATCACCTCGGTGACCCGGGAGACCATGTCCTCGGCGACGGTGGCCATCCGCTGCATGGTCGGCCGGACCTCCTCCGGCACCGCCACGTCGGGCACCCGCAGCCGGGCGACCTTCGCGACGTGCACGGACAGGTCGCCCATCCGCTCGAGCTCGGCGACCATCCGCAGCGCGGCCACGATGGTGCGCAGGTCGCCGGCGACCGGCTGCTGCAGCGAGAGCAGGCCGAAGGCGTTGTCCTCGACCCGCTCGCGGGCCTGGTCGATGGCGGCGTCGTCGCTGATCACCCGCTCGGCGATGGAGGAGTCCCCCGTCATCAACGCCTGGGTGGCGTCCTTGACCGCGACCTGGACCCGGCGGCTGATGCCGGCGAGGTCGTCGAAGATCGCATCGAGCTGGTCGGTGTACGCGTCACGCATGGTCCCCAGGCTAGGGCGCAGAGGTGTCGGCCGGGCGCCCCACGGTGAACGCAGGGTGAACATCGCGAAGCCCGGCATTCTCGATTCCGAGACAGCCCGGCGGGTCGCCGTACGATCGTGGCGTGGATCCGACGACGCAGGCCTTCCTGGCCGCGCTCCTCGGCGCCGTCGTCGCTGGTGGCGCCATGCTCGCCTGGCACCTCAGCGACCGTCAGCAGAACCTCTACAAGGCTCCCGAGGAGCCGATGGTCCCCGACGGCGTCGCGGCCGTGCTCTCCGTGCTGCGCAGCAGCGCGGTCGTCGTCGACGAGTCCGACGCCGTCCTCAAGGCCTCCGCGCCGGCGTTCGCGATGGGCTTCGTGCGCGGCTCCCAGCTGCTCTCAGACGAGCTCGGCACCCTCATCCGGCAGGTCCGGCGCGACGGCCAGATCCGTGAGACCGAGCTGATCGTGCCGCGCGTCTCCGGCAGCCCCCGCCACGTCACCGCACGGGTCGCGCCGCTGGGCTCGCGCCTGGTGCTGGCGCTGGTCGAGGACCGCACCCGCGAGCGCCAGGTCGACGCCGTACGACGCGACTTCGTCGCGAACGTCAGCCACGAGCTGAAGACGCCGGTCGGCGCGATGCGGCTGCTGGCCGAGGCCGTCCAGGACGCCTCGGACGACCCGGACGCCGTCTACCGCTTCGCCTCGCGGATGCTCACCGAGAGCGACCGCCTCTCCCGGCTGATCCAGCAGATCATCGAGCTGTCCCGGCTGCAGGGCGACGAGCCGCTGGAGTCGCCGGTCCCGGTCTCCATCGACGACGTGGTGGCCTCCGCGGTCGACTTCGTCTCGATGACCGCCACCGCGAAGGACATCTCGGTGATCGCGGAGGGCGAGGAGGGTCTCAAGGTCCTCGGCAGCGAGAAGCAGGTCGGCGCGGCGGTCAGCAACCTGGTCGCCAACGCGGTGGCCTACTCCGAGCCGAACGCGCGCGTCGTGGTCACCCGCAAGCGGGCCGGCCACTTCATCGAGATCTCCGTCATCGACCAGGGCATCGGCATCCCCGAGGCCGAGGTCGAGCGGATCTTCGAGCGGTTCTACCGGGTCGACCCGGCCCGGCACCGCTCCACCGGGGGCACGGGCCTCGGCCTGTCGATCGTGAAGCACGTCGCCGCCACCCACGGCGGGGACGTGCGAGTCTGGTCCGTGGAGGGCCAGGGCTCCACCTTCACGCTGTCCCTCCCCCAGCACCCGCACCACGACGAGGGGTCGCCCTTCCTCGGGCTGGCCTCGCTCGCGACGGCCTCGGACACCGACCGCCGCAAGCACGACCACATGGAAGACCAGGAGGACCGCCCGTGACCCGGGTACTTGTCGTCGAAGACGAAGAGAGCTACAGCGACGCGCTCGCCTACCTCCTCCGCAAGGAGGGGTTCGAGGTCGCCATCGCGGCCGACGGCAACGAGGCGCTCAAGGAGTTCGACCGCAACGGCGCGGACATCGTGCTGCTGGACCTGATGCTCCCCGGCATCCCCGGCACCGAGGTCTGCCGCACGATCCGTCAGACGTCGAACGTCCCGGTGATCATGGTCAGCGCCAAGGACGACGAGGTCGACAAGGTGGTCGGGCTCGAGCTCGGCGCCGACGACTACGTCACCAAGCCCTACTCCCCGCGCGAGCTGGTCGCCCGGATCCGCGCGGTGCTGCGCCGCGGGGCCGGCGAGGAGCTGCTGCCCGACACCCTCGAGGCCGGGCCGGTGCGGATGGACGTCGAACGGCACGTGGTGACCGTCGACGGCACCGAGCAGCGCCTGCCGCTCAAGGAGTTCGAGCTGCTGGAGATGTTCCTGCGCAACCCCGGCCGGGTGCTGACCCGCGGCCAGCTCATCGACCGGGTCTGGGGCTCCGACTACGTCGGCGACACCAAGACCCTCGACGTCCACGTCAAGCGCCTGCGGGCCAAGCTGGAGCCGGAGCCGAGCGAGCCGAAGTACCTCGTCACGGTGCGCGGCCTGGGCTACAAGCTCGAGGTCTGAGCAACGCGGCAGGAAGTCGTCGTACGACGACCGAAAACCGCGCGACCGGAGCGGTGCGCGCCCCCTAGCGTGGGGGCGTGCCCGACTCCCCCCGCGCGTCCGTCCTGCCCCTGCTCGCCGTCGGGGTGACCCTGGTCCTGTGGGCCAGCGCGTTCGTCGGGATCCGGCACCTGGCCGGCGACTTCTCCCCCGGCGCGCTCTCGCTGGGCCGGCTGCTGGTGGGTGCGCTGGCGCTCGCGCCGGTGGCCCTGCTCCAGGGCCTGCCGCGCCCGGACCGCCGCCAGTGGGGCTCGATCGTCGTCATCGGGGTGCTCTGGTTCGGCGTTTACAACCTGGCTCTCAACGCCGGTGAGCGCCGCATCGACGCCGGCACCGCCTCGATGCTCATCCAGGTCTCGCCGGTCCTGATCGCGCTGCTGGCGGCGACCTTCCTGCGCGAGCGCTTCACCCGCCAGCTCGCGGCCGGCCTGGCGCTGGCCTTCGCGGGCGTGGTGGTCATCGCCCTGGCGACCTCCGGCGGGGAGACCAGCGGCGACCTGCTCGGCGTCGTGCTCTGCCTCGTCTCCGCGGTCGTCTACGCCGTCAGCGTGATCCTCCAGAAGCCGCTCGTCGCGCGGCTCTCCGCCGTCCACGTCACCTGGCTGGCGTGCACGATCGGCATGGTCACCTGCCTGCCGTGGGCCGGCCAGCTGGTCCGCCAGGCGGGGGACGCGCCGCTGTCGTCGAGCCTGTGGCTGGCCTACCTGGGGGTGTTCCCGACGGCGATCGCGTTCACGACGTACGCCTTCGCGCTGCGGCACATGTCCGCCTCCGCCCTGGGCGTGACGACCTACCTGGTGCCGCCGATCACGATCCTGCTCGGGCTGGTGCTGCTCGACGAGGTCCCGCCCCCGGTCGCGTACGCCGGCGGTGTGCTCGCGCTGCTCGGCGTCGGGATCGCACGCCGCTCCCCCACGAAGCCCGCGGCCACCGCGGCGCCGGCGGCCCCGGCCCAGGAGCCGGATCAGGAGCCGGCGGCCTGAGGGTCGCAGTCGACCTCGACGACCACGTCGGCGGCCGGCTCGGTGCTCGCGACCGTCGTGCCGTCGGCCTCGGCGGTCCGGCTGCCCGCGGCGACGAAGCAGCCGACGAGGATCAGCGGGAAGCCGACGAGCATGCCGGTGGTGACCTTCTCGTCGAGCAGCAGCACGCCGAGCACGATCGCGACGGCCGGGTTGACGTAGGTGATGATCGTCGACCGGGTCGGCCCGGCCTCGCGGATCAGCTCCAGGAAGACCACGAACGCCAGCGCGGTGCAGACCAGGCCGAGCACGACGATGCTGCCCCAGGCCTTGCCGGGCAGGTCGGTCGGCGGGTCGGCGATCCCGAACGGCAGGTAGACCAGCGCGGTCAGGGTCAGCGCGCACGCCATCACGCCGAGCCCGGAGACGTCGGAGAACGAGCGGGTCAGCACCAGCGGCCCGGCGGCGTAGCAGACCGCCACGCCCAGCATCTCCGCCACCGCGAGCAGGTCGACGTGGTCGAGGTCCAGCCCGACCAGGCAGGCCACCCCCGCGAAGCCGAGCACCAGGCCGGCCGTCTGGGCGCGGGTGAAGCGCTCCGCGTGCCGGGTGACCAGGAAGGCGAGCGCGCCGAAGAGCGGGACCGCCGCGACCAGGAGACCGGCCAGGGAGGAGGAGATCCGCTGCTCGGCGTGCCCGAGCAGCACCCACGGGATCATGATCTCGATGAGGGCGAACAGGGCCAGGGGGCGCCAGCGCCTCAGCACCGGGCCGACGTCTCCACGGGCCAGGGCCAGCGGCAGCAGGACGAGCGCGGCGAGCGCCGTACGGAGGAAGACCAGGCCGGCCGGCGACACGTGCTCGACGGCGATCCGGATGAACAGGTAGGGCAGGCCCCAGATCACGCACATCGCCAGGAACAGGCTCCACCCGCGCTTCGTCACGACAGCACTGTAGGGACGCGGACCGACAACCGGGCAAGATGGGACTCTCGGACCCTGAGGAGCGCACATGGCGAAGTACCTGCTGCTGAAGCACTACCACCGCAACCACGGCCCGGCGCCGGTCCCCGGCACCGACGTGCCGATGGACGAGTGGACGCCGGAGGAGGTCGCCGCGCACGTGCAGTTCATGCGTGACTGGGCCGACGACGTCCGCTCCCGCGGGGAGTTCGTGGACGCCCAGGCGCTCGCGCCCGAGGGCGCCTTCGTCCGGTACGACGGCGAGGGCCGCCCGCCCGTCACCGACGGCCCGTTCCCGGAGGCCAAGGAGCTGATCGCCGGCTGGATGGTCATCGACGTCGACACCCCGGAGCGGGCCTACGAGGCGGCCGCGAGCCTGTCCGCCGCGCCCGGCATCGGCGGCGAGCCGATCTCGGAGTGGATCGAGGTGCGCCCCTTCCACGAGGAGCCGCCCGCCGGCGACTGAGCGAAGGTAAAGAATCCGGCGATCCGCCGCCGGTCGCGCGGGCGCGGGGCGACAGTGAGCCCATGCGTCGTCGTGCCGGTCTCGTGGGTTCCATCGTGCTGCTCGGGGCGTCCCTGGTGGCCGTCGTCGGCGTCTCCGCGCCGCCCGCGCGGGCCGACTTCGCCGAGCGCTGGTGCGGCACCCCGCTCATCACCCCGTGCATCCAGTCGTTCACCATCAACGGCGTGGCGCAGACGTCGAGCAGCCCGACCGAGCTGGTGCTCGACGGGCCGATGTCCCACACGGGCTACCGCGAGATCAACCTCGAGACGCAGGGCGTCGCGCCCGCGCTCACCGACGACCTGGTGGTGGTCATCAACACCGGCAAGTCGTTCGACCCCCAGCGCATGCTCGGCACCATGCGGCTGGCCGACGTCGACCGGGGCGTCGACGCCTCCGGCAACCACCTGATCCGGATCGCCGGCAAGCCGGTGCGCTGGGCGCTCGGCTGCAACTTCGACGTGTGGCCCTGGGCCTGCCCGGCCACGGCGACCAGCGACGCGGTCCGGTTCGGCGGCGACATCGCCCAGCTCAGCGACCCGGCCGACACCAGCATCGGGATGTACGTCGGCACGAACGCCTACTACAACGGCATCTTCTTCGAGGAGCAGCCCGACGGCTCGCACGCGCTGACGACCGACATCGCCGCGCCGCACTACTACGCCGACGGCAGCACGGTCATCACCGGCTCGATCCGGTTCCGGGTGTCCTACGACCTGATGCGCACCGACATGGGGATCCCCAACCCGGAGACGCTGACCTCGACCAGCCTGGCGGGCGTGGTGAAGACGCCCACCGGCGCACCCGCGGCCGGGAAGTTCATCACCTGGCACGACCCCGACGGCGGCGGCTTCTTCATCGAGGCCTCCGGGTTCACCTTCTCCCGCAAGCAGCTGCTCGTCGACGCCGCTCGGATCACGCCGACCCGCCCGGCGCTCGCCCGCACGGCCCGCAAGACCGCCCGCCGCGGCGTGCTGGTGCACACCAGGGCGTTGCCGCGCGGCGCCCGCGTCACGTCGTACGCCGCCTACTGCCGCAGCGCGTCGGGACATGTCGTACGCGGCAGCGGTCCGGCGGGCTCGTCGGTCGTCGTGGTGACCGGGCTGCGCCGCGGCAAGGCGTACACCTGCAAGGTGGCGGCGAGTTCCAAGGCCGGACGCGGCGCCTGGAGCGCGCCGCGGACCCTGCGCGCGCGCCCCTGAGGCTCAGGCCCCGGGCGGTCCCGGCTGCTCGTCCTGCTCCAGCCAGCCGCGGAAGGCCTCCAGGTTGGCCGTCGACTCACCGCGGTCGTTGCGCCACTGCCACTCCTTGCGGATGGAGGACTCGAAGCCCAGCTCGAGGATCGTGTTGAACGACTCGTCGGCGTAAGTCAGCACCGAGCCGAGCAGCCGGTCGAGGTCCTCGGGCGTGACCGAGGAGAGCGGGAGCCGGGCGTCGAGGTAGATGTCGCCGTGGTGGTCGATGCCGAACGCGACGCCGTACATCTTCATGTTCCGCTCCAGCAGCCAGCGGTAGACCCGCTCGAACTCCTCGTCGGGGCGGCGGCAGACGAAGGCGTGCACGCCCAGGGCGTGCGGGCCGAGGTCGAGCCGGACCGGGGTCTGCAGCTTCTTCTCGCCGGGCAGCGCGAAGCTGAAGACGCCGTCGGTCTCCTCGAACTCGATCTCGTTGGCGGTGAGGTGCTCGCGCACCACCGCGCCCGGGTCGAGGGGCTCGGTCATCGCAGTGCTCCCGCTTCCTCGCGCATCAGGGAGTGTGCGCGTTCGTAGACGGCCAGGGTCTGGGCGGCGGTGGCCTCCCAGGTGAACTGCTCTGCCTGCACCAGCGCACCGGCCGCGAGCCGGTCGCGCAGGTCGGCGTCGACCACGACCCGCTCCAGGGCCGAGGCCCACTCGCTCGCGTCGTGGCTGTCGACGAGCAGGCCGCTGTGGCCATCGCGCACGACGGTGGTCAGGCCACCGACCGCGGCCGCGATGACCGGGGCGCCGGCGGCCTGGGCCTCGGCGGCGACCAGCCCGAACGACTCGTTGTACGACGGCACGGCGACCAGCGACGCGGCGGCGTACCAGCCGGCGAGCTCGCTCTGGGGCACCGGCGGCACGAACCGGACCACGTCGTCGATGCGCAGCTCCGCGGCCAGCTGGGCCAGCGCGGTCGGCCGCTCCAGGCCGCTGCCCGACGGCCCGCCGACCACCGGCACGACGAGCCGCGAGCGCAGCTCCGGGCGGCGGTACAGCAGCTCGGCCACCGCCCGGAGCAGCACGTCAGGGGCCTTCAACGGCTGGATGCGGCCCGCGAAGAGCAGCACCAGCGCGTCGTCGGCGAGGTCCCGCTCGCGGCGGGCACGCCGCCGCTCCGCGGGCGAGAACGGGCGGAACACCGAGGTGTCGACACCGGGGTGGACGACCTCGACGCGCGCCGGCTCGGCGTCGTAGAGGTTGATGAGCTGCTTGGCCTCGAGGTCGGTGTTGGCGATGAGGACGTCGGCGGCCTCGACCACCTGCTCCTCGCCGATCACCCGCTCCAGCGGCTCGGGGGTGTCGCCCGCCGCGAGCGCCTCGTTCTTGACCTTCGCCATCGTGTGCATCGAGTGCACCAGCGGGACGCCCCACCGGTCGCGGGCGAGCGCGCCGACCTGGCCGGAGAGCCAGTAGTGGGAGTGCACGACGTCGAAGTGGCCCGGCGGGTGCGCGGCCTCGGCGCGCAGCACCTCACGGGCGAAGACGCAGAGCTGGCCGGGCAGCTGCTCCTTGCTCAGCCCCTCGAAGGGACCGGCGTGCACGTGGTGCACGGTGACCTGGTCGGAGACCTGCACGACCGGGTCGAGGGCGGAGCTGGTGGCCCGGGTGAAGACGTCGACGTCGATGCCGCAGTCGGCCAGGCGGCGGGCGACCTCGACGACGTAGACGTTCATGCCGCCCGCGTCCCCGGTGCCCGGCTGGTCGAGCGGTGAGGTGTGCAGGCTGATCATGGCGACGCGCCCGATCCGGGACTCCCCCATCCGCCCTCCTTGCGTCCGACTCCTGGCGAACGCCTCAACCCTCTCAGTGTGCCCGGCATTCCCTACCGGGAAAGATGGTGTCCATGAGCACCCGGATCGCAGTCGTGACAGGAGCCTCCAGCGGGATCGGCGCGGCCACCGCGCGCCACCTGGCGGAGGCCGGCTTCGAGGTGGTGTGCGCAGCGCGTCGTACCGACCGGGTCGAGGCGCTCGCCGCCGAGATCGGCGGCCGGGCGGTCGCGTGCGACGTCACCGACGCCGCGCAGGTCGCCACGCTCGCCGAGGAGGTCGGACCGCGCCTCGACGTGCTGGTCAACAACGCCGGCGGGGCCTTCGGGCTCGCCCCCGTCGCGGAGTCCGACCCCGACGACTGGCGGCGGATGTACGACGTCAACGTGCTCGGTGTCCTCAACGTCACCCAGGCGCTGCTGCCCGCCCTGGTCGCCAGCGGCGCGGGCGTGATCGTCAACGTCGGCTCCACCGCGGGCCGACTGGTCTACGAGGGCGGCGCGGGCTACACCGCCGCCAAGCACGGCACGAAGGCCGTCACCCAGACCCTGCGCCTGGAGCTCTTCGACCAGCCGGTGCGGGTCAGCGAGGTGGCGCCCGGGATGGTGCACACCGAGGAGTTCTCCCTGGTGCGCTTCGACGGCGACCAGGCGAAGGCCGACGCGGTCTACGCCGGCGTGCCCGACCCGCTGGTGGCCGACGACGTCGCCGACGCGATCACCTGGATCGCCACCCGCCCGCCGCACGTCAACATCGACGAGCTGGTCATCAAGCCGCGCGCCCAGGCCGCCCAGCACAAGGTCCACCGCGTCTGACCCGGCTGCGCACCAGCGTGCGCAACCGCAGCGCGAGCGCCCGCGGGACCCCGGTCCAGGCGGTGCGTGAACGGACGGGCAGGGCCGCGTGCGCCGGCAGCACCAGGGTGACCGCCGCGTGCCGCAGGTCCGCTGTCGTGCTGAGCGAGGCCAGCCGGTGCCGGAAGGTCAGCGCGCTGCCGGCGCCACCGCCGAAGGAGGCCGGCACGGCGTCACGGTGGTAGCCCAGCGCCCGGTCCACCACCGCGGCCGGCACGCGGTCCAGCCGGTCGTGCACGTGCGCCGGGACGCTGTCCGGCAGCCCGACCGTGGCCCGCGCGATCGCCAGCGAGGCCAGGGCGACCGGGCGCAGCCCGCCGTCGAGGACGGCCGGGTCGCGGGCCAGGCGGCGCAGGTCCACCAACGTCCGCAGCCACACCCAGCCCTCGCGGTGGGCCGCGGAGTGGCGCAGCGCGTCGGACGGGCTCAGCGTGGGCAGCCGGGCCCCGCCGAGCGACACCTCGGCACGGCGGGCGTGCAGCACCGCGAAGTCCGGGTGCGCGCCGGGGCTCGCCTCCAGCCGCCAGTGCAGGTCGACGTCGGCGCCGTGGCCGGCGTACGTCAGCGCGTTGCCCCATCGGCTCACGTACTCCCACGCCCAGGTGCCCGGCTCCACCCGGCCCTCCTCGCGCAGCGCCCAGCCGCCGGCGAGCAACGCCCGGTGCGCCGCCACGACCCGCTCCGGCGGCACCAGCAGGTCCACGTCGCCGGGACCGCGGGCGTCCGCGCGGCCGGTCGTCTGGACCGCCAGCGCCTGGCCCTTGAACGCCAGCACGTCCACGCCGTGCTCCGTCAGCAGCGCGCAGGCGCGCACCGTCTCCATCGCCTGCAGGAGCAGCCGGGGGCGGGCCAGGTCGCGCCCGGCGTCCAGGCCGGCGACCAGCTCGCCCGGCAGGGCGAGCACCGGCGCGGAGGTGCGCAGGAGCTCGCCGACCCGGTGCCGTCGTACGACGGCCAGCAGGGCGGGCACGTCCACCGCACCGAGGTCGGCGGCCCCGACGGGCTGGCCCTCCTCCGCCGCGAGCGCGTCCCGGACCAGGCTCCGGAGCAGGTCGAGGGCGGCGGTCACGGCGCGAGCGTCGCACGCGGCGAACGGGCCGGCAGCGAAACAGAGTTAAAACTCGCCGGCGCCCCGTTCCCTCCCGCGCGGGTCCGCGTTGTGCCAGTGACGACGGTCCTCCCGTCCGCCGTCCGACCCCCTCAGGAGCGCGCATGAAGCCGACCTACGCACCACCCGTCCTCGAGTCCCTCAGCCTCCGGGCCACGCAGGACATCGAGATCGACCTCGACATCAACCTCGGCATCGGCAGCTGACGAACCGAGGCCGGCTCGCCCTCGCGGCGACCTGGGTGCTGCTGGGCCTGACCCGGCTGCTGACCCTGGTGCTGCCGTTCCGGGTGGTCCGACACCTGCTCGGTGACCACCGGGCTCCTCGCACGGCAGCCACGCTGCCACCCGCCGGTCCACGGGAAACCGGCCGGGCGAGGCGCATCGGCTGGCTCGTGCAGGTCGCGGCGACGCGTACGCCGTGGCGTTCCGACTGCTACCCGCAGGCGCTGAGCGCCCGGCTGCTGCTGCGCGCACTGCGCGTCCCGCACCGCATGACCTTCGGCGTACGCCGCGACGAGTCCGGCACGCTCAAGGCCCACGTGTGGGTGTCGGCCGGCGGGGTCACCGTCACCGGTGGCTCCACCCGCGACTGGGCCGAGGTCGGCGCGTTCGTCTGGGTGCCGCGACACTGAGATGCACTTCTCCTGCTACGGCCTCGTCCTCGACAGCGAGCTCCCGCTGCCGGAGCTGACGCCTGCGCCCGCGGCCGTGGCCGACGTGGTGGTCCGGGTGGGCCCGGTCGCCACGCCCGGCCCGGCCGCGGTGCGGGTCCCGCTGGGGATGTGGGTCGACGGCGAAGCGACCGGGGTCGACGTGCCGGAGGTGGGGCGGTTCCTCGCCGAGCGCGGCTCGCTCCTCACCGTCCAGCCGTACGACGGCGTCGACCCCGCCACCGTCCGGCTCTTCCTGCTCGGCACCGCCCTCGGCTGCCTGCTCGTGCAGCGCGGGCTGCTGGTGCTGCACGGCAACGCCTTCCGGGTCGGCTCGGCCTGCGCCGTCGTGCTCGGCCACTCCGGCGCCGGGAAGTCCACGCTCGCCGCCGAGATGCACCGTCGTGGCCTCGACGTCCTCAGCGACGACGTGGTGCCCGTCGACGCCACCGGCCACGCACTGCCGGGCTTCCCGCGGATCAAGCTGTGGCAGGACGCGCTCGACCGGCTCGGCGTGGGCTCGGCCGGCCTGGCCCGGGTCCGCGACGAGCACGACAAGTTCCACGTGCCGATCGAGCGGGCCGCGCTGGCGCCCTTGCCGGTGCGCTGGCTCTACGTCCTGGACCGCCACGACGGGCCGCTGCGGCTGGTCCCGGTGCGGGGCGCGGAGGTCTTCAACGCGCTGCACGAGCACGCCTACCGCAACGAGGTGCTCGTCGGCGCGCACCGTCGTACCCACCTGGTGCGCAGTGCCGCGCTCGCCGCCACCGCCCGGCTCACCCGCGTGGACCGCCCGCGCGGCGTGGACTCGGTGGCCGCCTCGGCCGAGGCGATCCTCGCCGACATCGACGCGACCGAACGGGAGGAACGCCATGCGTGGACGGCCTGAGCGAGCCGAGCGCTGGGTCCGCGCCCCCGGCTGGGAGGCGGTCGAGATGGGCGGTGAGTACGTGATGATGAGCGTCGAGGCCGGGGAGTACTACGCCGTCAAGGGCGTCGCCGCCACGCTCTGGCAGGCGCTGGCCCAGCCGCACGACCTCGACGGGCTGACCGCGCTGGTGGCACAGGAGTACGACGTCACGGCCGAGGACTGCCGCGCCGACGTCATCGCCTTCGTCGAGCAGCTGCGCGGCAAGGGCATGGTCCGGCCCGCCGGCTGAGCCCGCGCGCGGTCAGGCGAGCGCGCGGTCCAGCGCGGCCGCCACGTGCAGCGCGGTCGAGGGGAAGACCGGCAGCTCGGAGTCGGCCTGGCGCACCAGCAGCTCCAGCTCGGAGCAGCCCAGGATCACGCCGCCCGCGCCGGCGTCCCACAGCTCGCTGATCATGCCGACGACGGCCCGGCGGGAGTCGTCGAGGACCTTGCCGTGCACCAGCTCGTCGTAGATGATGCGGTTGAGCTCGTCGTGGTGGCCGGTCTCCGGCACCAGGACGCCCAGGCCGTGGCTGGCGATGCGGTCGGTGAAGAAGGTGCGCGACATCGCGAACTTCGTCCCCAGCAGCGCCACCGTCTCCACGCCCTGCTCCTTGCACGCCTCGGCGACGACGTCGCCCAGGTGGAGCAGGGGGATCTCCACGGCGTCCTGGACCTGCTCGGCGACGCGGTGGAAGGTCGTCGTGCACAGCATCAGGAAGTCGGCGCCGGCCCGCTCGACCGACTGCGCGGCGTCGCGCAGGATCGCGGCCACGCCGTCCCAGTCCTCGGCCTCCTGGAGGGCCGTGACCTCGGCGAAGTCGACGGAGGCGAGGACGCTCTTGGCGGAGTGGTAGCCGCCCAGGCGGTCCTCGACGCCACGGTTCAGTGCCTCGTAGTAGGCCGCGCTGCTCTCCCAGGACATGCCGCCGACGAGCCCGATGGTCTGCATGGAGGGAGTCTAGGGGCGCACGCGACGATGCGAGGCGGAAGGTCCGGCGCCAGTAGGCTGAACCCTCGTGTCCCAGACTCGTCGTACCGATCTCCGCAACGTCGCCATCGTGGCCCACGTCGACCACGGCAAGACGACCCTCGTCGACGCCATGCTGCACCAGGCCGGCGCGTTCAGCGCCCACCAGGCCGAGGGTGTCGCCGAGCGCGTGATGGACTCCGGCGACCTGGAGCGCGAGAAGGGCATCACGATCCTCGCGAAGAACACCGCGGTGCACTACCGCGGCCCCTCCGCGCAGGAGCTCGCCGACGGCGACATGGTCATCAACATCATCGACACCCCCGGCCACGCGGACTTCGGTGGCGAGGTCGAGCGCGGCCTGTCGATGGTCGACGGCATCGTGCTGCTCGTCGACGCCTCCGAGGGCCCGCTCCCCCAGACCCGCTTCGTGCTGCGCAAGGCGCTCAACGCCGACATGCCGGTGATCCTGGTCGTCAACAAGACCGACCGCGGCGACGCCCGCATCGACGAGGTCGTCGACGAGACCTACGAGCTGTTCATGGACCTGCTCGACGACTCGCACTCCCAGGACGCCCTGGACTTCCCCGTCGTCTTCGCCTCCGGCAAGGCCGGCATCGCCTCGCTCACCAAGCCCGAGAACGGCACCCTGCCCGAGGGCAGCGACCTCGAGCCGCTGTTCCGCACCATCCTGGAGACCATCCCCGCGCCGGTCTACGACGAGGGCGCGCCGCTCCAGGCCCACGTCACCAACCTCGACGCCTCCCCCTTCCTGGGCCGCCTCGCGCTGCTCCGCATCAAGCAGGGCACGCTCAAGAAGGGCCAGCAGGTCGCCTGGATGCAGCGCGACGGCGGCGTGAAGAACGTCAAGATCACCGAGCTCCTCGTCACCGAGGGCCTCGAGCGCAAGCCCGGCGAGTCCGCCGGCCCCGGTGACATCGTCGCCGTCGCCGGCATCCCGGACATCACCATCGGCGAGACCCTCGCCGACCCGGAGACCCCGGTCGCGCTGCCGCTCATCCACGTCGACGAGCCCGCCATCTCGATGACGATCGGCACCAACACCTCGCCCCTGGTCGGCAAGGGCGGCAAGGGCCACAAGGTCACCGCCCGCCTGGTCAAGGACCGCCTCGACTCCGAGCTGATCGGCAACGTCTCGCTCCGCGTCCTGCCCACCGAGCGTCCCGACGCCTGGGAGGTCCAGGGCCGCGGCGAGCTCGCCCTCGCCATCCTCGTCGAGCAGATGCGCCGCGAGGGCTACGAGCTCACCGTCGGCAAGCCCCAGGTCGTCGTCCGCGAGGTCGACGGCAAGACCCACGAGCCCTTCGAGCGCCTCACCATCGACGCGCCCGAGGAGTTCCTCGGCACCATCACCGAGCTGCTCGCCAACCGCAAGGGCCGCATGGAGGGCATGACGAACCACGGCACCGGCTGGGTGCGGATGGAGTTCGTCGTACCGGCTCGGGGGCTGATCGGCTTCCGCACCGACTTCCTCACCGAGACCCGCGGCACCGGCATCGCCCACTCCATCTCCGAGGGCTACTTCCCCTGGGCCGGCGAGATCCGCTCCCGCCAGTCCGGCTCCCTCGTCGCCGACCGCTCCGGCGCCGCCACGGCGTACGCCATGACGTCGCTGCAGGAGCGCGGCGTGCTCTTCGTCGAGCCCGGCACCGAGGTCTACGAGGGCATGATCGTCGGCGAGAACTCCCGCGCCGACGACATGGACGTCAACATCACCAAGGAGAAGCAGCAGACCAACATCCGCTCTGCCACCTCCGACAACTTCGAGAAGCTCATCCCGCCGAAGAAGCTGTCGCTGGAGCAGTGCCTGGAGTTCTGCCGCGAGGACGAGTGCGTGGAGATCACGCCTGAGACCGTCCGGATCCGGAAGGTGAACCTGGACGCGAACGAGCGGGCGAAGATGGCCTCTCGGGCGCGGAAGGCGAACAAGAGCTGAGTGCTTGATGCGAGAGGCCCGTCCCTGGTGGGGCGGGCCTCTGGCATTTCGTCTCGTACCGGCGCGTCATTCCGCCCAGACGGATGCGGGCCCGTTTGCCGGAAGTTCGTTCCCGCCACGTCAACCGGAAGGGCTGAGCGTTGGCGACGACCACATCCGGGTCGTTCAAATCGATGGGCCTCGGAGCGCTAGTAGCGGCAGGATTACCCCGTGAGCACGGAACCCGAGTTCAACGAGCCCGAACTGGATATCGAAGCTCTTTTCGAGCAGCTCCAGCGAGGCGGCAGGGAGCGCGAACTAGTGGCTTCGAAGCGCCCCACATCCTCCGAACTGGCCGACGCCCTTCGCCAGTTGGCTGACCTGATCTACAGCGGGTTCGACTTTGAGCGGGTTAACGCATGCGCTGCGAAGGGAATAGGTCCGCGAGACACCTACTCCTGGCAACCCAGAGCGGGGTCAAGAGCCGAGCAGGACGTGACCTTCGTCGACGACTTGCTAGGTACCTTCGTCGCCGATCATGACCTAGTCACTCTCGAGTTCGCCGAAACCAACCCGTTCAGGAATTCGATCGTCTGGGGGATCGGTCTTCTTGCTCAGGCGGTTCAAACAGCGGTCGACCATATGCACGGGATCGCGGACTCGCTCGAATCGGGGCAAACGATCCGCGCACCGCTAACAATGTCACGAACGGTGCTCGAGGCAGCTGCAACGGGTTGCTTCATCTCGGACGCGACTGCCGACAGTCGCGAGCGGTTGAGGCGAACACACAACCTTCGGATGGAAGACATGAAGGAGGGCGCAAACCACCGCTCCGACGACGAGAGCGAGGACTACTTGACTGGCCTTGAAGAACTGGTTGCATTCGCCAGCGCCTCCGGTTTCGAGGTTCGCCAGCCCAGACTCTCCCACTTGGCACCGACCGTCCCGGCCCCTGAGGGCGAAAGAGAAGCCGTCCGATACCTAGTCGAGCGGATCCTCCCAGGCGTTGGTCTATCGACGTATCGCACGCTCTCGACTGTCGCCCACTGCCGTCCAAACGTTGGAGACGTCCTGCCTGACGACTATTCACTCCCGCACGAGATCGACGTCTGGCGCAAGGCAGAGAAGATCGCGTCGTACGCTATTCCCGCCCTAATAGCAGTTCGAGAAATGACAGAACGAGTGACCGCGTATCTCGGCTGGGACGACCACGAGATTGGCACAACGATCTACGAGGTCTTGGACTTCATCTCCGTGGGCGCTGGCTGGAAGGACGCCCAGATCCGCGAGCATCTGGGGCTCCCGCCGACCTGACCGAATCAGTTCGTCAGGTGACGGACGGCGGTGGAAGCGTGGCAGTTTCGGCTACGGGAAACGCCCGGGCTGAGACGCACGCCAGTCCCGACACATCCTGACCCGCCAACCGCAAGTTGCTTCAGCGATCTAGGTGGCGCTCGGCATCACGCGCAGCGGATCGATGAACGAACGCGACCAAGCGATGCCCGACATCGCCAGATGGTTCGTCATCGAGGCGGCTCTCTGGGCGACAAGGTTGAGTTCGACCCTCCGGGGCTTCCCTCAATAGGGGTCGCCCCCCCAGCAGAGCTGGCGTCAGCCGAGCGTGACGTTGGCATCCGTGATCGCGTCGGCGGCCGCCTGGTGCACCCGTGTCAGCACGAGCTCCCCCGCTCGGTTCTGCCGCACCCCCACGTTGTCGATCAGCGCATTGGCGACGCCCAGCGCAAGCCCCGCCGCAGCCATCCCGAGAAACAGCCCGGCGAGCTCCTTGCCAGAGGCAATGCTGATGACGGCGAGGACGAAGCCGCCTCCGCCGATGAGCCATGCGAGGCGGTTGCGGCGGCGCCAGCGGTCGTGCACCTCGTGCAGGAACGGTACGTCGATCCGGTAGCGCCGGGAGGAGCCGCTGGTTGCGACCAGCCAGCTCAGGAAGCTGAAGATGACGAGGAAGTCGACCCAGCCGGGGGTGGTGCTGCCGCGGAGGGTGACCTGCTGAGTGGTGGGGCGGCCCGTCTTGACGCAGACGCCGGTGTCGACGTTCACCGTCGTACCGACTCGTCCGACCACCACCCTCGCCATGGCAGCAGCGTAGGCGATCTCAGCCGCGGAGGACCTTCTCCATCGGCCGGCCCTTGGCGAGCTCGTCGACCAGCTTGTCGAGGTAGCGGATCTTTTGCATCAGCGGGTCCTCGACGTCCTGGACCTTCACCCCGCAGACCGAGCCGGTGATGAGCGAGGCGGCGGGGTTGAGCGTGGCGACGTCGAAGAAGTCGAGGAAGGTCGTCTCGGCGGCCAGATGCGCGGCCAGCTCGGACTCGGAGAAGCCGGTGAGCCAGCAGATGACCTCGTCCAGCTCCGCCTGAGTGCGGCCCTTGCGCTCCACCTTGGTCACGTAGTGGGGGTAGACCGAGGCGACGCTGGTGGTGAAGATCCGGTGCACGGTGACACGGTACGACGGATGGTCTCGACAGGCTCGACCAGCGCGGCTTGGGCCTCGACAGGGGCGACCAGCGCGGCTTGGGCCTCGACAGGGGCGACCGGCGGGGCTTTGGTCTCGGCAGGCTCGACCAGCGGGGCTTGGGTCTCGGCGGGGTCGACCGGCGGGTGGTCTCGACAGGCTCGACCAACGGCGCCTTGTGACCCGCCTCACCACAATGCTAATATTCATGAGCATTGTTTACGGAGAGGACCGAACGTTGCGTGCGACACCCCCGGCCGAGCTCGACGTCCTGGTCGTCGGAGCCGGCTTCTCCGGGCTCTACAGCCTGCACCGCCTGCGCACCCTGGGCCGCACGGTCCACGTCATCGAGGGTGACGACGACCTCGGCGGCGTCTGGTACCGCAACCGCTACCCCGGCGCGCGGTGCGACATCGAGAGCGTGGACTACTGCTACTCCTTCGACGACGCGATCGTGCAGGAGTGGACCTGGACCGAGCGCTACCCGGCGCAGCCGGAGATCCTGCGCTACATCAACTTCGTCGCCGACCGGCTCGACCTGCGCAGCGGGATCACGTTCGACACCCGGGTCACCGCGATGCACTGGGACGCCGAGGCCGCGCACTGGCGGGTGACGACCGACCAGGGCGACCGCCTCGTGGCGCGGCACGTGATCATGGCGAGCGGCCAGCTCTCCAAGCCGCAGCTGCCCGCGATCGACGGCATCGCCGACTTCGAGGGCGTCCTGGCGCACACCGGTGACTGGCCGCGCGAGGGCGTCGAGCTCAGCGGCAAGCGGGTCGGCGTCATCGGCACGGGCTCCTCGGGCGTGCAGACCGTGCCCCAGGTGGCCAAGCAGGCCGGTCACCTGACCGTGTTCCAGCGGACCGCCCACTACGCGATCCCCGCCCGCAACCACGACCTCGACCCGGCGTACGTCGCGGACCTCAAGTCGCGCTTCCAGGAGTACCGCGAGATCGCCCGTCACCACCCCGGCGGTACGCACCGCCACATCGGCACCGAGTCCGCGCTGGACGTCGACCCGGCCGCGCTGGAGGAGACCTTCCGCGGGCACTGGGAGCGCGGCGGGCCGGACATCCTCGCGGCCTACCGCGACTTCCGCACCGACGAGACGGCGGCCGAGAAGGCCGGGGAGTTCGTCAAGCAGCGCATCCGCGAGATCGTGCAGGACCCCGAGACGGCGGAGCGGCTCTGCCCGAAGGGCTACCCGTTCGGCTCCAAGCGGCTGGTGCTGGAGATCGACTACTACACGACCTTCAACCGCGACAACGTCTCGCTCGTCGACGTCGCCGCCGACCCGATCACCCGGGTGGACGGCAGCGCGATCGTGCTGGAGAGCGGTGCCCGGCACGAGCTCGACGTACTGGTGCTCGCCACCGGCTTCGACGCACTCACCGGCCCGCTCTTCGCCATCGACATCCGCGGCACGGACGGCCGCACGCTGCCGGAGGCGTGGGCCGACGGGCCGCGCACCTACCTCGGCATCGGCACCCACGGCTTCCCCAACCTGTACGTCGTCGCGGGCGCCGGCAGCCCCTCGGTCATCAGCAACGTGCTGATCTCCATCGAGCAGCACGTCGAGTGGATCACCGACTTCATCCAGCACCAGTTCAAGAACGGCATCGTCAGCGCGGAGGTGGACACCGACGCCCAGGACCGCTGGACCCAGGAGGTCTACGACGTCGCCGCGCCCACCCTCTTCATGAAGGGGAACTCCTGGTACCTCGGCGCCAACGTGCCGGGCAAGCCGCGGGTCTTCTCCCTCTACCTGGGCGGGGTCGGGCACTACCGCGACATCTGCGACCAGGTCGCCGCCGACGACTACGCCGGCTTCACCCTCACCGACGCGAAGGACGCCTGACATGACCGCCTCCCAGGGACCTCTCGCCGGCATCCGCGTGATCGAGGCCGGCTCGATGTACGCCGCCCCGACGGCCGGCCGCATGCTGCGCGACTTCGGCGCCGACGTGATCAAGATCGAGGACCCGAGCGTCGGCGACTTCGCCCGCCAGTGGCAGCCGGCCCACGAGGGCACCGCGATCGGCTTCGCGCGGCTGAACTCCGGCAAGCGCTCGGTCGGCATCGACATGCGCCGCCCCGAGGGCCGCGACGTGCTCAAGCGGCTGGTGGCCGACGCGGACGTGCTGATCGAGAACTTCCGCCCCGGCCGGATGGAGGCCTGGGGCATGTCCTACGACGAGCTCAAGGCGATCAACCCCGGTCTGGTGATGACCCGCGTCAGCGGCTTCGGCCAGACCGGCCCCTACCGCGAGCGCCCCGGCTTCGGCACCGTCGCGGAGACCGCCAGCGGCTACGCCTTCCTCAACGGCTGGCCGCACACGCCGCCGACCGCCCCGCCGTTCGGCTTCGCCGACTCGATCGCGGGGATCTCCGCGGCGTACGGCACGGCGATGGCGCTCTTCAACCGGGGCCGCACCGGCCTCGGCAGCGAGGTCGACGTCGCGCTCTACGAGCCGCTGATGTTCATCCTCGGCGACGCGGTGCTCAACTACACCTCCTCCGGCGAGATCATGCAGCGCCACGGCAACGCGTCCGGTGCGGCCTCCCCGCGCGGGATCTACCAGGCCGCGGACGGCGGCTGGCTCTCGATCGCCGGCTCCAACCAGGCCATCGCGATGCGGCTGTTCGAGGCGATGGACCGCCGCGACCTGCAGACCGACGAGCGCTACGCCACGAACGTCGCGCGGATGGCGAACAACGAGGCCCTGCAGGCGATCGTCATCGACTGGGTCCGGCAGCGCCCCCGCGACGAGGTGCTCGCGATCCTCGACGAGCACGAGGTCGTCGCCGCGGCGGTCAACGACTCCAGCGACATCGTCGCCGACCCGCACTTCACCGAGCGCACGCTCACCGCGCTGACCGGCAGCAAGCTCGGCGGCGACGCCCTGGTGCCCGGCCCGATCCTGCACGTGCGCGAGTACGACGGCCCGTCGTACGACGGCGTGCCGGCGGTCGGCGAGCACACCACCGAGGTGCTCACGGCGGCCGGCCTGAGCGCCGACGAGCTCGGTGCGCTGGCAGCCGACGGGGTGGTCAGTGGCTGACCTGGAGGCCGGCCTCGCGGCGCTCCGGGACGCCGCTGCGGGCAACACCCCCATGGTCAGCCTCTCCCCCGCCGAGGCGCGCGAGCGCGTCGTCCTCGGCAACCGGCTGTGCGCCGACGGGCCCGACGTGAGCGTCACCGACCTCCCCGCCGGCGACGGCCGCCCGGTCCCGGTGCGGGTCTACGAGGGCGACCAGGCTCTCGTCACCCTCGTCTACGCGCACGGCGGCGGCTGGGTCACCGGCGACCTCGACTACGCCGACGAGCTGCACCGCTTCCTCGCCGCCGAGGCGGACGTGCGCGTGGTCAGCGTCGACTACCGGCTCGCGCCCGAGCACCCCTTCCCCGCAGGCCTCGACGACCTCGCGGCGACCTGGACCTGGGTCGCCGCGACGTACGACGAGCCGCTGGCCCTCGGCGGTGACAGCGCCGGCGGCAACCTGGCCGCGGCGCTCGCGGTGCGCGGGCCGCAGCCCGGGCCGTCGTTCCTGGTGCTGGCCTACCCGGTGCTCGGGCGGCCGGGCGGGACCGCGTCGTACCGGCGCCGGGCGGGGGCGTTCCCCACGGGTGCCGCGGACATGCGCTGGTTCTTCGAGCACTACCTCGCGGGGCAGGAGCCGGGCGACGTATCGGATCTGGTGCCGATCTCCGCGCCGGATCTCGTGCACCTGCCACCCACCCACGTGGTGGTCGCCGGGCACGACCCGCTGCACGACGAGGGCGCGGCCCTGGTCACCGCGCTCGACGCCCTGGGCGTGCCCGCCACGCTCAGCGACCACGAGGACCTCTGCCACGGCTTCCTGCGCTTCACCGCGGTGTCGGAAGGGGCCCGTTCGGCCCGCTCGGCGCTGGTCGCGCAGGTAAAGAGGCTCGCCGCAGGTGCGGCGATCCCTGCCGAACGGACGAATTCATGCCTATGATTCAGCAGCCCTACCCGCCGATCCTCGGTGACGGGATCCGGCGAAACCAGAGGTGAAGCGATGAGTTCCACTCCGATGCGGCCCCAGAAGACCGCGATGCTGCTCGCGCAGCGCATCGTCGGCGACATCAACCGGCGGGGCAACACCGTCGGCGACCGGCTGCCCCCCGAGCGGATCATGCTCGAGGACTACGAGGTCGGCCGGGGCACGCTGCGCGAGTCGCTGCGCTTCCTGGAGCTGCAGGGCGTCATCTCGCTCAAGCCCGGCCCCGGCGGCGGCCCGGTCGTCCAGCACCCCGACGCGGCCAGCCTCGCCACCTCGCTCACGCTGCTGCTGCAGTTCGCCAACGCTCCCTTCCGCACGATCGCCGAGGCCCGCGGCGGCCTGGAGCCGATGATGGCCCAGCTCGCGGCCGAGCGGATGACCGACGAGCAGCTCGCCTCGCTCAAGGCCAGCGTCGACAACATGCACGACCACCTCGACGACCAGACGGTCTTCCTGGAGGAGAACAAGCGCTTCCACGACGTCATCGCGCACGGCTCCGGCAACGCGATGTTCGGCTACCTCGTCGACGCGCTGCTCGGCATCCTCGACGGCTCGGCGATCGGCATCGACTACCCCGAGGTACGCCGCTCCGCGGTCCACAAGGCGCACCTCAACATCTACGAGGCGATCGCCCAGCGCGACCCCGCCGCGTCGGCCGAGGCGATGCAGGACCACATCCAGCAGTACCTCAAGTACGCCGAGAAGAAATTCCCCGACGTGCTCTCCGCCCCCATCGTGTGGGGCAACGGCTCCTAACCCCGCCGGTCGAGACCCCCGCCGGTCGAGCCTGTCGAGACCAGAAACCATCCACAGGCCCGTCGGACACCCTCAGTTCTCCACAGGCGAGCCAACGTCGTTCGACACCCGCGCGCCCGGGTCTGATCCTGGCGGCATGAACGCCTACTGCTACATCCTCGAGTGCTCCGACGGCTCCTACTACGTCGGCAGCACCCTCGACCTCGAACGCCGCGTCTCGCAGCACCAGCTCGGCCTGGGCGCCGCCTACACCAAGCGTCGGCTCCCCGTCCGGCTGGTCTGGTACGAGCACTTCACCCGGATCGATGCGGCATACGCCCGCGAGAAGCAGGTCCAGGGGTGGGGGCGGGCGAAGCGTCGAGCATTGATCGAAGGGCGGACCGGCGACCTGCCGATGCTGGCGCGGTGTCGGACGGAGTGAGGTCTCGACAGGCTCGACCCACGGGGCTCGACCCACGGGTGGTCTCGACAGGCTCGACCCACGGGTGGTCTCGACAGGCTCGACTCACGGGTGGTCTCGACAGGCTCGACCTGCGTGATGGTCTCGACAGGCTCGACCTGCGGGGGCTCGACCAGCGGTGGTCTCGACAGGCTCGAGCAGCGGGGGTCTCGACAGGCTCGACCAGCGGGGCTCGACCTACGGCGCCCAGGGCGAGTCGATCCCGAGCAGCCCGGCGAGCGTCCCGCCCAGCACCTTCTTGGTCTCGTCGTCGGACAGGCCGAGTGAGTCGATCGCCTCGATCTCCTCGGCGGGGCTGGTCATCGGCCAGTCGGAGCCGAAGACGATCCGCTCGGCGCCGTGCTTGCGGATCAGGTCGCGGACCCGCTCGGGCCGCAGGGCGCTGAGGCTGGGTGGCCAGCTGGTCTCCAGCACCACGTCGGCGCCGGCCAGCATCTCCTCGGCGTCGTCGAGGATCTTGTAGCCGCCGAAGTGGCAGGCCATCAGCCGCAGTGCCGGGAACTGCTGGGCGATGTCGCGGATCATGGCCGGGCTGGAGAGCTTGTTGGCCTCGGGCGAGCCGCCCTCGCCGACGTGGGTGATGACGGCGAACTCGTCACCCATCGCCTCGAAGATCTCCCACAGCCGCGGGTCGTCGAGGCCGAAGCCCTGGAAGAGCGGGTGGATCTTCACCGCGCGCACGCCGTGGCGGCGCAGGCTCGCGAGGTTCTCCTCGGCCGACAGCTCGACGTGCACGGTGCCGAAGCCGAAGCGCTGCTCGGAGGTCAGGCCGGCGACGAAGCGGTTGACCGAGTCGACGTGCCGCGCCTCGTTGGCGATGCCCAGGCAGCAGCTGATCTCCACGCCGCTGGCGGCCATGTCGGCGGTGAGCCCGTCGACGGTGCCGTCGCCGCGGGCGTTGAGGTCGGGCAACCGGTTGGCCGAGAGCGCGATCTCCGCGATCTTGTCGGGCCAGACGTGGGCGTGGGCGTCGATGATCACGCGGTCTCCTCGGGGATCAGAGCTTGCCGGACTCGCCACCGTCGACGACGAACGTCGCCCCGGTGGTGAACGCCGACGCGGGCGAGACGAGCAGGCAGGCCAGCGGCACGATCTCCGACGGGTCGGCCATCCGGCCCGCAGGGATCTTCGCGATCCGCTTGGCGTGCAGCTCGGGCGACTCGGTGACCGCCTTCTGCGCCTCGGTGACGAAGGCGCCGGGCGCGATGCAGTTGACCTGGACGTTCTTGGCGGCCCACTCCGCGGCCAGTGCCTCGGTGAAGCGGACGACGGCGCCCTTGGAGGTGGAGTACGGCACCAGGAAAGGCTTGCCACGCAGGCCGGTCGTGGAGGCGACGTTGACGATCCGGCCGGCGCCCTGCTCGATCATCCGTACGCCGGCCGCCTGGGCGAGCAGCATCGGCGCGACCACGTTGACGGCGAGCGCGTCCTTCCAGATCGCCGGGTCCTGGGTGGCGAACTTGCCCGCCGGCGCGATGCCGGCGTTGTTGATCAGCCCGTCGATCCGGCCGTGCCGGGCGATCACCTCGGGCACGAGCGCGGCGACGGAGTCCTCGTCGCGCATGTCGGCCTCGACGGTGGAGATCCGGCCGGCGCCCTGGGCGGCGACCTCGGCGAGGCTGTCCTTGGAGCGGGCGGCCGCGACGACGTACGCCCCCTCCTGGGCGAGCGCGATCGCCATCGCGGCGCCGAGCCCGCGGCTGGCGCCGGTCACGAGGACGACGCTGCCGGTCAGTCCGAGGTCCATCAGCGCGCGCCCTTCGCGAGCCGCCGCGCGAGGGAGTCGAGGAGCACCTCGGTGGCCCCCTCGTAGACGCGCAGCGGCCGGGCGTTGCGGTAGAGCCGCTCGATCTTCGAGCCGCGGACCAGGCCGAAGCGGCCCATCGTCTGCAGCGAGCGGTCGACCACGGCGGCGGCCGCCTCGGTGGCGTGCACCTTGGCCATCGAGGAGTAGTCGAGGTGGCCCAGCGGGTCGTTCTTCGCCAGCGCCGCGGCGCGGTAGACGAACGCCCGCGCCGCCTCGACGTCGGTCCAGGACTGGGCGAGCTTCTGCGAGACGGCGCCGAGCTCGATGAGCGGCTTGCCGAACTGCTCGCGTGCCAGCGCGTGGTCGCGCGCCTCGTCGAGCGCTGCCTGGGCGAGACCGACCCCGGAGGCGGCGACGGTGACCCGGAAGACCGCCAGGGTCTGCAGCATGAGCGAGAACGCCTTGCCCGGTACGCCGAGGCGGTGGTCCGCCGGCACCCGGACGTCGGTGAACGTCAGCTCGCCGAGGATGTGCGGCGCGATCAGGTCCGCGCCGCGCTCGATCGTCAGCCCCGGGGAGTCGGCCGGGACCAGCACCATCGACCAGCCCTCGCCCTCGCGGACGAGCGTGCAGTAGAAGTCCGCCGCGCCACCGTTGGTGATGAAGGACTTGCGGCCGTTGACGACCATCTCGTCGCCGTCGGCCACAACCGTGGTGGTGACCGCGCGCAGGTCGGAGCCGACGTCGGGCTCGGTGAGCGCGAGGCCGGCGATCGCCTCCAACGAGGCGACCTTCGGCAGCCAGTGCGCCTTGAGCTCCTCGGAGCCGCCGGCGGACAGGGAGTAGCTGCCGACGCCCTGCATGCCGAACATCGAGTCCAGGTGCGCGGAGGAGTACATGAGCGCCTCCCGCACGACCGCGATCGTCAGCGGGTCGAGCACCTCCGAGACGCCGCCGTGCTCGGCGGTGACGACGTGGCGGGCCAGCCCGCTCTCGGCGAGCAGGCTGCGCACCTTGGGGTGCACCTCGACGTACTCGTCGGCCTCGTCGGCGAAGGGCTCGACGGCGGCGGCGAGCTCGCGCGCGCGGGCCTGGATCTCCCGGTGCTCCGGGCTGAGGTCGAACATGGCTCCATCCTCCCTGCCGCGGTCGCGGCAGTCACGGGTCGCCTCAGCGACGCTGGTCGAACTTGCGGCCGAGCACCTCGGACACGATGCGGATGCGCTGCATCGTGGGCGTGCCACCGGCGATCGCCCAGCCGTGGGCGTCGCGGTGCAGCCGCTCGAGGCCGTACTCCTCGGTGTAGCCGTTGCCGCCGTGGATCTGCATCGCCAGGTCGGTGACCCGCTTGGCCATCTCGTTGGCGGTGCACTTGGCGAGCGAGACCTTGAGCGGGTCGGGCATGCCCTTCGCGTCGACGGAGTCGGCGGCCTGGTCGCGCAGGAGGCGCGCGGCCTCGACCTGGAGGACCATGTCGGCGAGCATCACCTGGATGCTCTGGAACTCGATGAGCGGCTTGCCGAACTGCTCGCGCTCCTCGACGTACTTGAGCGTCTTGTCGAGCGCGGCCTGGCCGATCGCCAGGCTCATCGTGGTGTTGCCCATCCGCTCGATGGAGAAGACGCCGAAGAGCTTCCCGAAGCCGCCGGCCGGTACGACGATGTTCTCCTCGGGCACCTCGACGTTGTCGAAGTAGAGGTCCGCCGAGGGGATGCCGCGGAAACCCATCAACCGCTCGGAGGCGCCGAAGGAGAAGCCCGGCGTCTCCTTGTCGACGACGACCGCACCGATCCCCTTCGCGCCCGGGGCGTCGGAGAGGCGGCAGTAGACGACGTACTGGTCGGCCTCGCCACCGTTGGAGATCCAGCGCTTGTTGCCGTTGATGACGACGGTGCCGTTGGTGACCTTCGCGGTGGTGCGCATGTCGGTCGCGGCGGAGCCGGCGTCGGGCTCGGAGATGCCGACCGCCATGGTCTTCTCGCCGGAGATGATGGCGGGCAGCCAGCGCTGCTTCTGCTCGGGCGTGCCGAGGTGGTTGATCACCTGCGCGGGACCGGTGTTGGCCTCGAAGACCTGGAAGGCCGCCGGACGGCACACCTTGCCGAACTCCTCGACGACGGCGAGCGCCTGCGCCAGCGGGGCTCCGGAGCCGCCGTACTCCTCGGGATGGGCGATGCCGAGGAACCCCAGCTCGCCCAGCTGCCTGCGCTGCTCGCGGGAGACAGGCGTGCGGTGCACGTCCATCGCCTCCGCGACCGGTCCGTAGACCTCGCGGGCGACCCGGGCAGCCAGCTGCCTGATCTCCGCGTACTCGTCGTTCGCCACGACATCCTCCTCCACAGTTGTAATCATTATCCTAGATTCACTGCCAGGGTGGCTGTCAAGCGTTCCGTGACACTTGATGAATATCATGATAAGCATTAGGTGTGACTGGACCCACTCCCTCCGACGTCGTGATCGTCGACGCCGTGCGTACGCCGAGCGGGCGCGGCAAGGCCGGCGGCGCCCTCGCCGACGTCCACCCCGTCGACCTGCTGGCGCAGACCATCGAGACCCTGCTCGGCCGCTCCCCCGCGCTCGACCCGGGCACCGTGGACGACGTGATCGTCGGCTGCGTCTCCCAGGTCGGCGAGCAGTCCGCGACCCCCGGCCGGATGGCCTGGTTGGGCGCCGGCTTCCCCGCGCACGTGCCGGCGACGACGATCGACCGCAAGTGCGGCTCCAGCCAGCAGGCGATCCACTTCGCCGCGCAGGCGATCGCGAGCGGCCAGGCCGAGGTCGTCGTGGCGGGCGGCGTGGAGTCGATGAGCCGCGTGGTGATGGGCTCGGCGCGCATGGGCGCCGACCCGTACGGCGCCCGGGTGGCCGAGCGCTACGCCCCCGGCCTGGTCTCCCAGGGTGTCGCCGCCGAGCTGGTCGCCGCCCGGTGGAAGCTCTCCCGCGGCGAGCTGGACGAGTACTCCGTGCGCTCGCACGAGCTCGCCGCCGCGGCCCAGGACTCCGGTGCCTTCGATCGCGAGGTGATCGCGATCGACACCCCGAACGGCCGGGTGGACCGCGACGAGACCATCCGGCGCGGTACGACGACGGAGAAGCTCGCCGGCCTCAAGGCGGTCTTCGAGAGGCCCGACCTGAGCGCCCGGTTCCCCGAGGTGGACTGGTCGGTGACGGCCGGCAACTCCTCCCAGATCACCGACGGCGCCAGCGCCCTGCTGGTCATGTCGGCCGCGCACGCCGAGCGGCTCGGGCTCACCCCGCGCGCCCGGATCCACAGCATGGCCGTCGTCGGCGACGACCCGATGCTGATGCTGACCGGCCCGATCCCCGCCACCCACAAGGTGCTCGCCCGCAGCGGGCTGAGCATCGGCGACATCGAGCACGTCGAGCTGAACGAGGCCTTCGCACCCGTGCCGCTGGCCTGGCAGGCCGAGTTCGGCGTCGACCCCGCGCTGCTCAACCCCCGTGGCGGCGCGATCGCGCTCGGCCACGCGCTGGGCGCCTCCGGTGCCCGCCTGATGACCACCATGCTCCACGCGCTGGAGGACAACGACCAGCGCCTGGGTCTCCAGCTCATGTGCGAGGCCGGCGGCATGGCGAACGCCACCATCATCGAGCGGCTCTGAGCCGCCCCCACGAAGGAGAAGCAGTGGACCTCACCGGAGCCTCGGCCCTCGTCACCGGCGGTGCGTCCGGGCTGGGCGCGGCGACCGCGCGCCGCCTGGCGCGCGCGGGTGCGCACGTCGTCGTACTGGACCTGAACGAGGCGCTCGGCAAGGAGCTCGCCGAGGAGAACGGCGGGTCGTACGCCGCCGCCGACGTCACCGACCCCCAGGCCGTGGACGCCGCGCTGGACGTCGCCGTCGAGCACGGCCCGCTGCGCGCGCTGGTGCACTGCGCGGGCAAGGGCGGCACGGTGCGCCTGGTCGACCGGGACGGCTCGGCGGGCGACCTCGACCTCTACCGGCAGCTGATCGACATCAACCTGGTCGGCACCTTCAACGTGCTGCGCCTGGCCGCGGCCCGGATGGCCACCAACGAGCCGCTCGACGGCGAGCGCGGCGTGTGCGTGCTGACCGCGTCGGTCGCGGCGTGGGAGGGCCAGGTCGGCCAGATCCCCTACGCCTCGGCCAAGGCCGGCGTCGTCGGGATGACCCTGGTCGCCGCGCGCGACCTCGCCACCAAGCAGATCCGGGTCAACACGATCGCCCCCGGCGTCTTCGACACCCCGATCCTGGCCCGCTTCTCGCAGGAGATCCGCGACGGCCTCGGCGCCCAGGTGCCCAACCCGGCGCGGCTCGGGCAGCCCGACGAGTTCGCGATGCTCGCCCAGCAGGTCGTGGAGAACCCGTACCTCAACGGCGAGACGATCCGCCTCGACGGCGCGATCCGGATGAGCCCCCGATGACCGAGGAGACCGCTGTGACCGACCAGCCCGACCTGCTCGTCGAGGAACGCGGCCGCGTCCTCGTGCTGACGATGAACCGGCCCGAGGCCAAGAACGCCATGTCGATGGCGATGGCGCACCAGATCGCCGACGCGCTCACCCTGCTCGACGAGCGCGCCGACCTCAGCGTCGCGGTGATCACCGGCTCCGGCGGCACCTTCTGCGCCGGGATGGACCTCAAGGGCTTCGCCCGCGGCGAGCGGCCGGTCGTGGAGGGCCGCGGCTTCGCGGGCATCGTGAAGCAGCCGCCGACGAAGCCGGTGATCGCGGCCGTCGAGGGCTACGCCCTGGCCGGCGGCTTCGAGATCGTGCTGTCCTGCGACCTGGTCGTCGCCTCCTCGGCCGCGAAGTTCGGCCTGCCGGAGGTCAAGCGCGGCCTCACCGCCGCCGCGGGCGGCCTGCTCCGCCTGCAGCACCGGATCCCGTACCACCTCGCGATGGAGCTGGTCCTCACCGGCCGGATGTGGCCGGCCACCGACGCCGCCGACGTGCACCTGGTCAACCGGCTCACCTCGCCGGGGGGCGCGCTGGAGGCCGCGCTGGAGCTGGCCGAGGAGGTCGCCGCCAACGCACCGCTCGCCCTGGCCGCCTCCAAGCAGGTGATGGTGCGCTCGGTCGACTGGCCGCTGGCGGAGAAGTTCGAGCGGCAGGAGTCGTTCGTGAACCCGGTCCGCGAGTCGGCCGATGCCAAGGAGGGCGCACTGGCCTTCGTCGAGAAGCGTGCGCCGGAGTGGACGGGTGCCTGAGCCGGTGCCTGATCCGGTGCCTGATCCGGTGCTGCGCTCGTGGCAGATGACCGGGACCGGTGAGCCGCTGCTGCTCACCCCGGTGTCCCGCCCCGAGCCCGGGCCGGGGCAGGTGCTGGTCGCCGTCCAGGCCGCCGGTCTCTGCCACACCGACGTCGGCATCCTCGACGACGCCACCTGGACCGCCCGGGTCGGCCCGTTCCCGCTCACCCTCGGCCACGAGGTGGCCGGCGTGGTGGCCTCGCTCGGTCCCGGGGTGACCGGTTGGTCGCCCGGCGACCGGGTCGCGATCAACCCCGCCGGCACCAGCCGCCCCGGCCTGGGCCGCGACGGTGGTTACGGGCCGTACGCCGTCGCTGATGCCGCCGACCTCGTCCCGGTGCCCGACGGGCTGTCCATCGAGCTGGCCGCTGCCGGCACGGACGCCGGCCGGGCGCCGTACCGCGCGGTGGTGGTGCGGGGCGAGGTCGGCCCCGGCGACAAGGTCGGCATCATCGGCCTCGGCGGGCTCGGCCAGGTCGGCGCCCGGATCGCCGTGCTCCGCGGCGCCGAGGTGTACGCCGCCGAGCCCAAGGAGTCGCTGTGGCCGATGGCCCGCGACCTGGGCGTGCACGCGGTGGCGACCGACATCTCCTCGTTCGGCGACGTCGGTCTCGACGTGGTCGTCGACTTCGCCGGCTTCGGCTCGACCACCGCCGCGGCGATCGAGGTCGTGCGGGAGCACGGCCGCGTCGTACAGGTGGGGATGGGGCGGCTGGAGTCGACGATCTCCACCAACGCCCTGATCCTCAAGCAGGTCACCCTGATGGGCTCGCGCGGCGGCACGGTCGAGGACATCGCCGCGGTCTACGACATGTTCGCCTCCGGCGACCTGTCCCCCGCGCTCGAGCTGATCGGCTTCGACGACATCCCCGCCGCCCTCGACCGGCTGCGGGCCGGTGGGGTGACCGGGCGGCTCGTCGCCCGCTACTGACGGGCGCTGTCCGGGGCCTCGGCGGTGTAGTCCCTGACGAAAACCACTGATTTCCGGCCCGAATCAGTGCTTTTCGTCAGGGACTACCCCCGATGCGCGGTTCAGGCAGCCCGGTAGCGAAGGAAGCGGGCGCGCTGGTCGCCCGTCAGGGACCGGCGGCGGGCGACGGTGGTCGTGGGTGTCCACCACGGCGGCGGTACGACGGTGCAGGCGAGCGGCGTCATCCGGGCCTCGGTGCGCCGGTACGCCGCGAGCAACCTCGCCCGGAAGCTGTCCACCGGGTCGCCGGCGAGCCACCGGACCACCTCGAGCCCGTGCTGGCGGTACCGCTCCTCGGCGCGGACGTCGGCGAGGCGCCGCTCGCGAGCGAGGTGCACCGCGCCGTCGTACTCACCGACGACGCCGGCCCGCGGGTCCAGGAGGTCGGGCGTGCCGAGGTGACGGCCGGTGAGGTCGAAGAGCGGGCGGTTGGCCAGCGGCGCCGGGAGGCCGGTGCCGTCGGTCCAGGCGAGGCGCATCACGGTCTCTTGCGGCGACCAGGAGTTCTCGCTGGCGAGCGCCAAGGCCGCGCGGGCCTGGGGCACGCCGGTCCACGAGCGCTGCCCGGCGATGATGGAGGCGACCTCCGCCAGCGAGACCAGGTCGTCGTACGCCGCCATGTCGAGCGCGACCACGGCCTGCACGAGGGAGACTGCGCGGCGCATGAGGAAGGCGGTGGTCCAGGCCGGGTCGGTGACGCGCACACCGTCGACGTCGATGATGCGATCGGGCGAGGTGCCCTCGCCCGAGAGCTCGATCCCTGGCTGCGGCCGGATGTCGAAGGTGCTGATCAGGATCGTCACGGGAAGCGGCGCGGCGGCCGTGCCGGTGCCGCTGAACCAACGGGCGCCCTGCCAGCGCGCCGCAGCCCAGCCGGTGATCCCCATTCCACGAGGGACGACCACCGATGCCTCGAGGATCCGCTGCTCGACGTCGGCGGCGTCGACGGAGGCGGGGACGTAGAAGCCCCGGCTCGTCCGGCGCCACGCACGCGTGCGCGCCTGCCACCGCGTCGGACCGGAGAGTCCGAGCGGGTCGAGCCGCACCGGACGTACGAGCCCGGGCCGAAGGTCGTGCACCCGGCGAGGATGCAACAGAACGCCGGATCGGCGCGGAAGTTATCCGCAGGGGTGCCTCCTGCGGGGGTAGTCCCTGACGAAAAGCACTGATCCGGGCCGGAAATCAGTGCTTTTCGTCAGGGACTACCCCCGGGAGACGACCACCCCACGGCCCCGCCGCGCCCACCTACAGCAGGGCCTCGGCGAGGGCGTAGGCCTGCCGGGTGGCGAAGGAGAGGCGGCGGGGGGCGTAGGCGTCACCGAGGACGTGCAGCTCGGGGACCCGCCCGACGAGCTCGCCGTACAGGGCGGCGTCGCTGTCGGCGCCGCAGGCGAGCACCACGCTGTCGAAGCCGTCGAGCGTGGCCGGCTCGAAGGTGTAGACGTGACGGACGTCGACCCCGTCGGGGCGGATCGCGCGGACCTCCTCCAGGTGGCGGAAGGCCACGCCGCGGCGGTGGAGGCGGGCCAGGATGCCGCCGAGGATGTAGCGGCCGAGCAGCTGGCCGGGCTGGGCGGCGCCGTAGACGAGGGTGACGTCGTGGCCCTGGCCGGAGAGCAGGTCGGCGACGGTCAGCGGCGGGAGGTGGTCGTCACGGGCGATCACCAGCACGCGCGCACCCACGGGCGCACCCTCCAGCACCGCGGCCGCGTCCAGCACGTGCGGCAGGTCGACGCCGGGCAGCGCCGGGCGGTGCGGGCGGGCACCGGTGGCGATCGCGACCACGTCGGCGCCGGCGGCGACCACGTCGTCGGCGGACGCCCGCACCCCCAGCCGTACGTCGACGCCGAGCCGGTCGAGGCGGGCGGACTGCCAGGCGAGGTACTCGGCGTACCTCTCGAACGTCGGCGCCTGAGCGGCCGTCGCGAGCTGGCCGCCGATCCGGTCGGTGGCCTCCCACAGCCGCACCCGGTGGCCGCTCTCTGCGGCCAGGGCGGCGAGCTCCAGGCCCGCTGGGCCGGCGCCGACGACGAGCAGGTCGCGAGCGAGCGCCGCGACACCCCATCCGTCCAGCCCCCACCGCCCCGACACCTCGGTCTTCACGTGCGGGTTGACCGCGCAGCCGAAGGGCAGGCCCTCGGCGTACTGGCGGCTGATGCAGTCGTTGCCGCCCACGCACGGACGGATCTCGATCGCGCGGCCGGTGCGGGCCTTGGTGAGCAGGTCCCGCTCGGCGAGGTAGGCCCGCGCCATCCCGACAACGTCGGCGTGGCCCGCGGCGAGCACCTGCTCGGCGACCTCGACGGTGTTCACGCGGCCGGCGTAGACGACGGGCAGCGAGACCTCCTTGCGGACCCGGCCGGCGAGCTCGGCCCACTGCGCGGGACCGTAGTACTGCGGCTGGATGTAGCTCGGGTCGCCCCACGGGGAGCCGACGACGGCGTGCAGGTAGTCGACCAGGCCGGTCGCCTCCAGGAGCTGGGCGACCTCGACGCCCCCGGACTCGTCGTAGCCCTCGGGCATCTCCTCGCGCAGGTTGAAGCGCACCCCCACGGTGAGGTCCGACCCCACCGCGTCCCGTACGGCGCGCAGCGACTCGACAGCGAACCGGGCCCGGTTCTCCAGGGACCCGCCGTAGGCGTCGGTGCGGTCGTTGGTCAGGGGCGAGAGGAACCACTCGAGCATGTCGTCGTGGTTGAGGTGCAGCTCGATGCCGTCGAGCCCGGCCTCACGGGCCCGGGTGGCGGAGTAGCGGTACTCCTCGACGTACTCGGCGATGTCGGCCAGGGACATCACGTGCGGCCGGGCGTTGGTCAGCGGCGAGCTGAGCACCCGCCCGGGCGACTGCGGGACGCCGCCGATGACGGTGAGCTGCGAGGTGACGACGGCGCCCGCGCGGTGCAGGCGCGTGGCCAGCTCCTGCACCCGCTCGACGTAGTTGGGCTGGCGGTAGTTGCCGATCGTCTCCGCACCGTAGCCGCCGGTCTCGAAGCCGGGGATGACCGGGTTGCGCACCCGGCCGCGGACGCCGTCGATCCACGCGGCACCGTCGAGCGCGCGCGACTCCCAGTAGGCCATGTGCGTCTCCGCCTCGGCCTCGGTGCCCCACAGGTTGCCGATGCCGGAGCCGTGCGGCGGCACCATCACCCGGTTGCGCAGGCGCATCGTGCCGATCGTGATCGGGTCGAAGACGTGCGGGAAGGCCTCGGTCACGACGCGGCCTCCTCGGCCGGCGCGAGCAACATCAGCCCGGCCCGCTTGCAGGTCATCACCAGCACGTCGTCCTGGTTGTAGCCGCGGTGCTCGAACCACACGACCCCCGAGTCGTCGCGGCTCGACGACAGCCGCTTGTCGACGATCGTGGTCTCCCCGCGCAGGGTGTCGCCGTGGAAGACCGGCGCCGGGAAGCGGACGTCCTCGTAGCCGAGGTTGCCGAGCGTGGTCCCCATCGTCAGCTCGGGCACGTGGAACGCGCCGATCAGGGCGACGGTGAAGAGGCTGTTGACCAGCGGCCGCCCGTGGATCGTGGTCTTGGCGTACTCCGCGTCCAGGTGGATCGGCGCGACGTTCATCGTCAGCGACGTGAAGAGCACGTTGTCCGCCTCGGTGACCGTACGACGGAAGGCGTGCCGGTAGACCTTCCCGACCTCGAACTCCTCGAACCACAACCCGCGCATCAGTAGCTCCTCGGCAGGCCGAGCACGTGCTCGGCGACGTAGTTGAGCACCATCTCCTGGCTGATCGGGGCGATCCGCATCAGCCGGGCCTCGCGGAAGTACCGCTCGACGTGGAACTCCTTGCTGTAGCCCATCCCGCCGTGCACCTGCAGCGCGACGTCGGCGGCGTAGTAGCCCGCCTCCGCGCACAGCCACTTGGCGTAGTTGGCCTCCGCCCCGCACGGGCGCTGCTGGTCGACCAGCCAGGTGGCCTTCTGCAGCACCGCGTCCGCGGCCTCGATCCGGATCTTGGCCTCGGCGAGCTGGAAGGACAGGCCCTGGTTCTGCCCGATCGGGCGACCGAAGACCACCCGGTCCTTGGCGTACTGCACCCCGCGCCGAAGCGCGGCCTCGCCGATGCCGAGCATCGCGTTGGCCGCGACCACCCGCTCGGCGTTGAGGCCGGTGAGGATCACCTGGAACCCGCGGCCGACCTCGCCGACCACGTCCTCGTCGGCGACGAAGAGGTCGTCGATGAACAGCTCGTTGCTGTCGACGGAGTTGCGGCCCATCTTGGGGATCGGCCGGATGGTGACCCGCTCCCGGTCCACGGGCGCGAAGAACACCGTCAGCCCGTCGGTACGACGCGCGCACTGCTCCTTCGGCGTGGTGCGTGCCAGCAGCAGCATCCGCTCGGCCTGCTGGGCGTTGGAGATCCAGACCTTCTTGCCCGAGACCAGCCACCCGCCGTCGACCTTGCGCGCGAAGGTCGACAGGTTGGTGGTGTCGGTGCCCGCGTCCGGCTCGGTGACCGCGAAGGAGATCTGCAGGTCGCCCTTCGGGACCCGCGGCAGGAAGCGCTGCTTCAGGTCCTCGCTGCCGTGGTGGAGGATCGGCTCGAACCCGAAGATCCCGATGTGCACGGCGCTGCAGCCGCCCATGCCCGCGCCGGAGGCGGCGATCTCCCGCTCCACGATGGCGGCCTCGGTGACGCCGAGCCCGCCGCCGCCGTACTCCTCGGGGATGGTGAGGCCGAGCCAGCCGTGGTCGGTGATCGCGCCGTAGAAGTCCCAGGGGAACTCGTGGCGCTCGTCGCGCTCGGCCCAGTAGTCGTCGGGGAATTTCGCGCAGAGGTCGCGCATCCCCTGCCGGATGTCCTCGTGGACGGGGTCGCTGTCGTAGGTCACGCGGGACGCCGCTCGCCCATGGCGCCGTCCCACAGCGCGTCGAAGTAGGGCTGGAGGTCCGGGACGCCCTTCGCGTACCAGTCCGCGAAGTCGTCGTACGACGTGCCGACGCCGTCGATGCCGAGACCGTCGATGCGGGTGGCCCAGTCGGCCTCCGCCTTCTTGGCGGCGTCGACCAGGGCCTGGCCGTCGGAGACGGCCTCGCTCGCGGCGACCTTCTTCTCCACCCCGTCGTGGACGGCGGTGAGCTCGGCGACGACGTCCTCGTCGAAGGGCGCGATCTCGCCCTTCGCCTTCTGGACGGCCGCGACGGCGGCGGCGGTGTTCTCCCAGGCGCCCTCGAAGTTGGCCTGGAGCAGCACGTCGAGGCGGTCGAACATCAGCTGCTGCGCGGCGAGCGGGAGCTCGTTCCAGCGGGCCAGGCTGATCGCGATGGTGCCGGCCGGGGAGTTGAAGCCCTCGTCCTCGGCGAAGGCGACGTGCGGGGCGGCGGGGATGAAGCCGCCGAGCGCGGCGCCGGTGACCGTGCTGAACGCGCAGTCGATGACCCCGCGCTCCAGGCCCTCGAACATCTCGGCGTAGCTGATCGAGCTCGGCGTGAGGCCGAGCGCGTCGGCCTCGGCGTTCTGCACCTTGCTCTGGCTGGCGACCCCGCGTCCCTTCAGCGCCTTCGCGGAGGTGCCGGAGTCGGTGCAGTAGGGCATGTAGGCGCCGGAGCCGAAGGCCGGGAGCAGCAGCTTCATCCCGTGCTTCTCGTACTCGTCGTCGACGTCGGACGTCGACGCCGCCATGTCGAGCATGATGCCGTGCCACTGCAGCATCCAGTCGACGGGCGTCTGGCGGCCGAGGTGGCTCAGGTCGCCCATCGCGTTGGCGGCGGGCAGGTCGTCGGGCACCAGCGCGGGCATCACCGAGCCGATGTCGAGGCGGCCGTCGGCGAGCGCGAGGTGCACCTCGTCGGGCGCGGCCATGCCGTTGGAGTAGGTGAACTCGAAGGAGATCTTGCCGCCGGACCACTCCTTCACGGCCGCGGCGTAGTCCTCGAAGCGGCGCCCGGTGGCGGAGCCCTTGGGGCCGGTGGACTGGATGGCGAGGGTGACGGGCTGCATGTCGGCCAGCGCGTCGACGTACGCCGACTTGGGGGCGCCGTACTCGATGCTCACCCCGCCCGCGTTGGTCTCCTCGGTCGCCGACGAGCCGGAGCACCCGGCGAGGGCGAGGGATGCCGAGGCGAGCACTGCGACGAGGGCCGTGCCACGCGGCCGCCCTCTCCTGAGACCTGCGAGCATGGACGGCCGCCTTTCATTGCGATGATGATCGATATAATCCTTATCAGTGATTTCGATCACCGGTCAAGGGCCGGCACCATCACCGCGCGGCCCGGGACCGTGCCCGCGGCCAGCCGCGCGTAGGTGTCGGCGACGTCCGCGAGCGCGACCTCCTCGACCTCGACCCGCACCTCGCCGGCGGCCGCCAGGTCCAGCAGCGCGGCCAGCTCCGGCCGGGTCCCCCAGAACGGCAGGTCGGTGCGCACGCCCAGCGGCAGCGCGTGCATGCCGACCTGCAGCCGCCCACTGCCCACGCCCACCACCGACACGACGCCGTTGACCGCCACGAGCGCCGCGGCCTGCGCCACGGTGGCGGGCGAGCCGACCAGGTCGAGCACCACGTCGGCGCCCCGGCCCTCGGTGAGCACCCGCACCGCGGGCTCCAGGTCCTCACCCGGCGCGAGCACGACGTCCGCACCCAGCCGGGCGGCGAGCGCTCGCTTGGCGGGCACCGGGTCGACGGCCACCACCCGGGCGCCCGTACGACGAGCGAGCTGCACCGCGACGTGCCCGAGCCCGCCGATCCCGACCACCACGACGCTCACCTCGGCGGGTGGCAGACCGAGCGCGCCGAGCGCCCGGCCCAGGGCGTGCGCCGCGGTGAGCCCGGCGTCGGAGAGGGCCGCCCCCTGCGCGGGGTCGACGCAGGGGGCGGCCAGCAGGTGGGTGGCGTCCACGGCGACGTGGTCCGCCAGGGCGCCCTGGGCCCCGAGACCCGGCGGGAAGCGGGGCCCGGGGGCCCGGCAGTAGTTCTCCGCGCCGGCCGCACAGGTCGTGCAGCGGCCGCACCCGCGCGGGCCGTAGCCGACCACCGGGGTGCCGACGGACAGCTCACCGGGCGCCACCCCGGGCCCGAGCTCGACGACCGTCCCGGCGAGCTCGTGGCCCAGCACGAGGGGCAGGGCGAAGGGGTGGGCACCGGGATCCCGTCCGGCCAGGGTGAGGTCGGAGTGGCAGAGCCCGGCGGCCGTCGTACGGACGACGACCTGGCCCCGGCCCGGGCGCGGGTCGGGGACGTCCATGAGGCCCCACCCGTCCCGGTCCAGGACGAAGGCGCGCATCAGTCGCGGCGGACCAGGCGGGCGTGCGCCAGCCAGTCGCGCGCCTTGTCGGCGTGCGCCAGGTCGACGTGCTGGCCGCGGAAGCGGACCGCGCCCTCGCCGCGGGCGACCGCGGCGTCGACGGTGGCGACCAGGTCCTCGTAGTAGGCGACCTCCTCGTCCGAGGGCGTGAACACGTCGTTGATCACCGGCACGTGGCTCGGGTGGATCGCGATCATGCCGCGGAACCCCAGCTGGAAGCCGTAGTCGGCGAACTGGTGCAGCCCGTCGAGGTCGCCCAGGTCCTCCCACAGTGCGGTGAGCGGGTGGAGGCCGAGCTGGCGGCAGGCGAGCAGGATCCGGCTGCGCAGGTAGAGCGTCTCCGAGCCCTCGCGGGACTGCCGGAAACCCACCGCGCGGGCGATGTCGGCGTGCTCGGAGGTCGGCCCGATCATCGCGCCGACGCGCGGCGAGGCGGCGGCGATCTCGAAGCAGTTGGTGATCGCGTCGACCATCTCGACCGGGACGATCATCTCCAGGCCGGAGGCACCGTTGCGCGCCTCGAACCAGTCGATCAGCGTCTCCCAGCGCAGCACGTCGGTCGCGTCCTTGATCTTCGGCGCGAAGATCCCGTCGAGCTCGGGGCACACGACCGCCTCGAGGTCCGCGCCGGCCAGCGTGGTCGCGAGTGCGTTGGGGCGGACGAAGAGGCCGACCTCCGGGCGCTCGGCGCGCAGCCGGGGCAGGGTCTCGCGGACCGTCGTACGGGCGCCGGGCTTGAGGTCGTGCGGGACCGAGTCCTCCAGGTCGAGCACCACGCAGTCGGCACCCGAGGCGAGCGCCTTGAACGCCCACTCCGGCTTGTGCGCGGGGACGAACAGGACGGTGCGGTAGGGATGCATCAGGCCTCCCGGTCGTGGGTGTCGGCCGTGACGCCGAGGCTGCGCAGCTTGGCCTTCTGCACCCGCTGCGACGGCGTCTTCGGCAGGTCCTCGACGAAGCGCAGGTAGCGCGGCACCGCGAACGACGGGATCCGGCCGTCGCAGTGCTCCCACAGCTCGGCCGCCGTCGGCTCGGGGGCGTCGCCGCCGAAGATGACGTAGGCCATCACCTCGTCCTCGCCGGCCTCGCTGGACGCGGGGACGGCGATCACCGCGCACTCCACGACGGCCGGATGGGCGAGGATCGAGGTCTCGATCTCGTAGGAGCTGATGTTCTCCCCGCGGCGCCGCAGCGCGTCCTTGAACCGGTCGACGAAGTAGAACCAGCCGTCCTCGTCGCGGCGCAGCGCGTCGCCGGTGTGGAACCACAGGTTGCGCCAGGCCTCCACGGTCTTGTCGGGCATCCCGAAGTAGCCCATCGAGCAGATGAAGGGCACCTTCGGGCGGACGACGAGCTCGCCGATCTCGCCGGTGGCGACCTCCTCGTCGGTCTCCGGGTCGACCAGCCGTACGTCGAACCACTCGTCGGCCGCGAGCCCGGCCGCACCGGCGGGCCGGTCCTCGCCGTACGGGGAGATGATCGGGGCGGAGGTCTCGGTCAGGCCGAACACCTCGACGAACGCCTCGATGCCGTAGCGCTCCTTCATCGGCCCCACCAGGGTCGCGGCCGTGGGCGCCGCGAACACCACGCGCAGCGGGTTGTCGGCGTCGTCCGCGCGCGGCTCCTGCTTCCAGATGAAGTCCATCATCACGCCGATGAAGTTGGTGACCGTCACCCGGCTCTCGCGCAGCTGGTCGACCCAGCGGCTCGCGGAGAACCTGCTGCGGGTGACGAAGCGGGCGCCCGCGACCAGGGTCGGGTACGCCGCCATGAACTGCGCGTTGCCGTGGAACAGCGGCGTCACCGACATCCACGCGTCGTCGGGGGTGAGCCGGACCAGGGAGACGCACTCGTCGGCGAAGAAGTACATCTGCGCGTGCGGCATCGCCACGCCCTTGCTCGGGCCGGTGGTGCCGGAGGTGAACAGCACCGACGCCAGGTCCTGCGGTCGTACGTCGGGCAGCGCGATCGTGCCGTCCACGACCTCCGGGGCGGTGGCGTCCTCGTCGAGCTCCTCGAAGGGCGCGGCCTCCCAGCCGGCAGCGCGCAGGGTCGCCATCGCCTCCTCGCGCGAGCCGGTGTCGATCACCCAGAACTTGCGGATCGACTTGGCGGCCTCGGCGATCGCGACGAAGCGCGCGGCGTAGACGTCGTCGACGACGGCGAGCGTGGCCTCGACGGTGCTGACCTGGTGGGCGAGGAAGTCGTGCTCGTAGGCGGTGTTGATCGGCACCTCGACCAGGCCGGCGACCGCGGTGCCGACCCAGGTGCGCACGAACGACGACGAGTTCTGGGCGACCAGGACGACCCGGTCACCCTGCTCCGCGCCGGCGTGCAGGAAGCTGCGGCCCACCCGCTCGGCGGCGGCCAGGGTCTCGGCGAAGGTCCACGTGCGCGCCTCCTCCGGGCAGTCCAGCCACACGGCGCCGGGCCGCTCGGCCGCGTGGTGCCGGAGCACCGTGGGGAGCGCCCACTGGCCGCGGTCGGCGAAGGTGGGCTGGAGGTCGCGGTAATGACGGAGGCTCACTGGTCGTCCTTCTCGGTCTGCTGGGCGCGCCGCGCGGCGCGGAAGTCGGGCTTGCGCTTCTCCAGGAAGGCGTTGGCTCCCTCGAGCATGTCCTCGCTGCCGATGGCCTGGATGAGCATCCCGAGGCCGGCGTTCATGTTGTCCTTCGACTGGTTCCACCACTGGTTGGAGCTGATCTTGGCGATCTCCAGGTAGCGCGGGCTGAGCCGGGCGATCTCGCCGAGCCAGCGCTCGACGGCCTCGACCAGCCCGTCGTCCGGCGTCACCTCGTTGACCAGGCCCATCGCGAGCGCCTGCTGCGCGGAGTAGCGCCGGCACAGCATCGCCATCTCCTTGGCCCGCTTCTCGCCGATCTGCACCGCCATCAGGTTGGTCGCGCCGAGCACCGGCGCGGAGCCGACCTTGGGGCCGGTCTGGCCGAAGGTCGAGCGCTCGGTCGCGATCGCGAAGTCGCAGGCCACGACCAGCTCGTTGCCGCCGCCGGCCGCGGGGCCGTCGACCGCCGCGATGACCGGGCGCGGGCAGGCGCGGATCGCGTCTACCAGGCGCAGCGAGCCGGTGAAGAGCGCGCGCAGCTGTTCGGGGTCCGGCTCGCCGAGCTGGTCGAGCGCACCGCCGGCGCAGAAGGCGCCGCCGGCGCCGGTGAGCACGACGGCGTCGTACGGCGCGGCGTCCTCGAAGGCGGCGATGAGCGTGCGCGCCATCTCCAGGTCGTAGGCGTTGAGCCGCTCGGGGCGGTTGATCGTGATCCAGCGGACGTTGTCCCTGGTCTCGACGTCGATCCCGGCCACGCGTGTGTCCTCTCCTCAGCCCAAATCCATGGTTTTGATGATCAGCAATCTACGGTAACGTCCGTCACACAGGCAAGAGAGAGGGGCCCACCGGTGAAGGCTGCCGTGCTGCACCAGTTCGATCAACAGGTCGTCCTCGAGGACATCGAGGTCGCGGCGCTCCAGCCCGGCGAGGTGCGCATCCGCACCGCCGCCACCGGCATCTGCCACTCCGACCGCCACGGCCAGACCGGCGGCAACCCGGCCCTCGGCCTGCCGACCGTGCTCGGCCACGAGGCGGCCGGCGTCGTCCTCGAGGTGGGCGCCGCGGTCAGCGGGATCGCGCCCGGCGACGCGGTCGTCGTCGCCCCCGCCGGCTCCTGCGGCACCTGCACCTGGTGCAGCCAGGGGCTCCCCCAGCACTGCACGAACCTGGTCCGGGTCCGCGCCGACGGCACCCCGCGGCTGACGCTGGACGGCGCACCCGTCACCCAGTTCGTCGGCATCGGCAGCTTCGCCGAGGAGATGCTGGTGCAGGCCTCCAGCATCGCCCAGGTCCCCGCCGGGATGCCGCTCGACAAGGCCGCCCTGCTGGGCTGCGCCGTCATCACCGGCCTGGGCGCGGTGCGGCACAGCGCCGCCGTACGGGTCGGCCAGAGCGTGGCCGTCGTCGGCTGCGGCGGCGTCGGGCTCAGCGCCGTGCAGGGCGCCGTCCTCGCCGGCGCCTCACGGGTCGTCGCGATCGACCGGATGCCCGAGAAGCTCGACCTCGCCCGGCGGCTCGGCGCCACCGACGTCGTGAACGCCGCCGAGACCGACCCGGTCGCCGCCGTCCGCGAGCTGACCGGAGGCGTGGACCACGCCCTGGAGATGGTCGGCCTGCCCGCCACGATCCAGCAGGCGTTCGCGATGCTCGGCACCCGCGGCACCGCCACCGTGGTCGGCCTCGCCCGGCCCGGCGACACGATCGAGATCCCCGCCACGGACCTGCTCGCCGAGAAGCGGCTGCAGGGCTCGCGCCTGGGCGGGACGCGGCTGCGGGTCGACGTACCGCTCTACGCGGAGATGTACCTCTCCGGCCGGCTCGACCTCGACGCCCTCCAGGGCGCGACCGTCTCGATCGACGGGCTCGCCGACGCGCTCGACGGGATCGACAGCGCGACCGCGGCCCGCACGATCGTCACCTTCTGAGGGCTCCGGTCGGCGTAGTCCCTGACGAAAAGCACGGTTTCGGGCGCCAAATCAGTGCTTTTCGTCAGGGACTACCCCCGCCCGGGCCCCCTCAGGCCCGGACTCCGCGCCAGAGTCCCCCGCGACTACGCCGAGCGGACCTCAGCCCAGCACACCCACCGGCAGGTGCTCGGAGCCCTCCGGCCGCACGAAACGTACGACGACCGGCGCACCGACCCGGAGCAGGGAGACGTCCGCGTCGGGCAGGAGCAGGGTGAGCCAGGGTCCCTCCTCGGTCTCCACGATCCCGATCACCGTGTCGACCGCGGGCTGGCCGTCGACCGGCCGGCCGGGCTTGATGGTCCAGGAGACGAGGGAGCCGCGGCCCGAGGCCTCGCGCCACTCCAGGTCGTCGGCCTGGGTGAGCGAGCAGAACCGGGCGGCGGGCTCGGACCACTCGCCGCTGGAGGGCGAGTAGCGCAGCAGCAGCCGGCCCTCGGCGGATGCCTCGAAGAAGGGGGCGGAGAAGTCGTCACGGACGACGGGAGCCAGGGACATCGCGGTCACCTCGTCTTCGGGTGGGGGCTGAGCACGAGCGTGGAGTGGAAGTCGAGGACACCGCCGTTGCCGCTGACCATGACCAGGTCGTGCTTCTCGACCTGGCGCTCGCCACCTTGGCCGCGGGCCTGGACGACCGCCTCGGACAGCGGGGTCATTCCCCACATGTAGTACGACGACAGCTCGCCGCCGCCGGTGTTCGTCGGGTGCGATCCGCCGGGGGCGATCGCGCCGCTGGCGACGAACTCGCCGCCCTCGCCCTTCCCGCAGAAGCCGTAGTCCTCCAGCGTCACCAGGGTCGTGTAGGTGAAGCAGTCGTAGAGCTCGCGCACGTCGATCTCCTCGACGCCGACCCCCGCCATCTTCAGCGCGTCCGCGCCGGACTGGGCGGCACCGGTGACGAGGCCGAACTCGCTGTCGCGCCGGTTGACGTAGCCCGGGTGCCCCTGGCCCCAGCCCCACACGTGCACGGGCGGCTGCCGCAGGGTCGCCGCGCGCTCGGCGCTGGTGACGATGATCGCGACCGCGCCGTTGCTGACCAGGCAGCAGTCGAGCAGGCGCAGCGGGTCGGCGATCATCCGCGAGGACTGGTGGTCCTCGAGCGTGATCGGCTCGCGCATCTGCGCGGCGGGGTTCATCGCGGCCCACTCGCGGGCGGCGACGGCGACCGCGCCGAGCTGCTCGCTGGTCGTGCCGTAACGCTCCATGTGACGGCGCGCGGCGACGGCGTACCGCTCCGGCGCGGCCTTGAGGCCGGCGGCGAACGGCAGGGAGCCGACGCCCTCCATGGCCCGCGCCTGGCCCGGGTACGACGCACCGGCCCGCTTGCCCTCCTTGAGCGGAGCGTCGGCGTAGACGCACGCGACGACCTCGGCCATGCCGGCGTCGATCGCCATCGCGGCGTACTGCACCATCTGGCCGGCGGAGGAGCCGAAGCCCTGGATCGTCGCCAGCAGGCGGGTGTTGCGCATCTGCAGGGTGGACTGCAGGCGCAGGTCCGTGTCGTTCTTGACGCCCGGGTTGACGTACAGGCCGTCGATGTCGGCCAGGCCCAGCCCGGCGTCGGCGGCCGCCTTGGTGATCGCCTCGACCGCGAAGTCGGTGGCGCTGCGGCCGTAGATCTTGCCCATCTCGGTCATCCCGAGCCCGGCGATGGCGACGCTCACGACGCCTCCTGTCCCTCGTTGGTACGACGCGGCAGCACGACCTCGACCGTGCCCGGCCCGACGCTGACGCCCTTGCTGTTCTCGCAGCGGATCGCGATCTCCACGACGCCGTCCGCACCGTCGAGGCGGGTCGCGCTCACCTCGGCGAGGACGCGGAGCGTGTCGCCGACGTAGTTGAAGGAGCGCATCCGGAAGCCGCGGATCGAGCGGATCCGGCCCGAGAGCCCCATCCAGTCGCGCACGCTGCGCTCCCAGGAGCTCATCAGGAAGGAGGTGTTGGCGTACATCTCCTCCGCACCGGTGGTGCGGGCGTACTCCGTGTTGTGGTGGATGGAGTTGAAGTCCCGGTTGGCGCCGGCGGCCATCACGAGGCGGTAGACGGTGAGCGGCAGCTCGACGACGGGCAGCTGCTCGCCGGCCTCGACGTCCTCGAAGCGGCGGCCCTCCAGACCGGCCAGCCCAGGCGATGTGGTCACGACGCGTCCCTCTTCTGCTCGTGCGGGACGTAGGCGTAGGTGCCGATCCGGATCCGGCCGACCAGGTCCCCGGTCTCGGTGACGATCTCGCTCTCCCAGGTCAGGAAGGCGCCGCGCCCGACGCCGGTCTCCTTGGGCGTGCAGGCGACCAGCCGCTTGCCACGCCGGCCGATCCGCTCCCCCGCGACGACGTCGCGCAGGAAGTCCACCTCGATGTCGGTGCCGAAGAAGCCCGTGGTGCGCGGGCCGAGCGTCATCCCGGCGTTGTTGATCGCGCTGTGCACCGGCTGGGCGTCGCGCTCGGCGCTGTCGAAGAGCACCTGCCCGGGCGTCCACGCGGCGGGGATGGTCCAGGCGATGACGCCGGTGGCCGGCATCGTGACGTCGGCGTAGCCCGCCGCACGGGCGGTCCCGGGGTCGGTGTGCAGCGCACAGTCGAGCTCCAGCGGCTCGAGGTAGCGGCGGATCCCGCCGCGCTCGACGGCATCGCCTCCCCACGTGACCGCGCCGTCGGCGAAGTCGCGGCCGATCGCGTCGACCACCTCCTGCCAGTCGGCCTTCCAGTCCTGGTCGGTGTCCGCGGCGGCGGTCATCGCAGGATCCCTCCTTCGGTGAGTACGGCGATCCGCTCGGCGTCGTAGCCGAGGATGTCGGTGAGGACCTGCTCGTTGTGCTGGCCCAGCGTCGGTGCGGCCGCGCGCGGGCGGCCCGGTGTCTCGGAGAGCGCGTAGCGCGGGCCCTCCACGACGGTCGTGCCGTGCGTCGGGTGCGGCAGCTCGACGAGGTGCCCGCGGTGCGCGAGCTGCGTGTCGGTGGGGTAGTCGTCGCTGTTCACCGCGAGGTACGACGGCACGCCCACCCCCTGCAGCAGCTCCTCCACGTCCGTGGCGGACCGGCCGGCGGTCCAGGCGGCGATGGCCTCGTCGATCTCGGCCTCCGCCACCCGGCGGCCGTCGGCGTCGGCCAGGTCGGCGCGCTCGGCGAGGTCGGGACGGTCGATCGCGACGGCGAGCGCACGCCACTCGGAGGTGTCGCGCGCGGCCACCGCGACGAAGCGGTCCTTGCCGTCCTCGGGGCGGCACGCGAAGACGCCGTGCGGGACGTGCTGCGCGTCGGCGTTGCCGTGCCGCTCGGCGATCGTGCCGTCGTAGCCGAAGTGCGCGACCTGGGGCGAGAGGAAGAAGATCCCCGCCTCCACCTGGGCGACGTCGATGTAGGCGCCCTCGCCGGTGCGGCGCCGGTTCTCCAGCGCCGCGAGCAGGGTGACGAGCGCGAGCCGCGGGCCGACGTAGTCGGTGTAGGGACCGAAGGTGCCCATCGGCAGGCGGTCGGCGTAGCCGGTGAGGTGCTGGAAGCCGCTGAGCGAGGAGCCGACGTTGCCGAAGCCGGCGAGCGTCGACCACGGGCCGTGCTGTCCGGCGATCGAGGTGCTCAGCATGACGAGGTCGGGCTTGCCGGCTCGCAGGCTGTCGTAGTCGAGACCCCACTTGGCGAGCTGGCCCGGCGAGAACGACTCGACGACGACGTCGGCCCAGGCCACGAGGTCGCGGACGACCTGCTGGCCCTCCGGGGACTTCAGGTCGAGAGTGAGACCGAGCTTGCCGGCGTTGCAGTTGCCGAAGAGCGCGGAGCCCTCCTTGTCCTGCACGCCGCCGTGGAAGGGCTGCATCAGCCGGGCGGTCTCGACCCGCACGCTCGACTCCACGCGCACCACCTGGGCGCCGAAGTCCGCGAGGGTGCGGCCGATGAGGGGCCCGGCGACGACCCACGAGAGGTCGAGCACCTTGAGCCCGGCGAGGGCGTCGGTGGTCATGCGCGTCCCAGCCATTCCTTCAGTACGACGTCGTTGTGCTCTCCCAGCGCCGGGGCGCGGCCACGCACCCGCGGGCCCTCGGGGCCGCGCACCTGGGCCATCCGGCCCGGGATCCGCACGTCCCTCTCCCCCACGGCGACCTCCCCCCAGAAGCCGCGCTCGGCCAGGTGCGGGCTGCCCGCGATGTCGGCCATGTCGAAGATCGCCATGCACAACAGCCTGCGCCCGATCGCGGCGTCGAGCACCTCCGCCTTGGTCTTGGTGAGCAGGAAGGCCCGGACGGCGGCGCGCGCCTCGTCGAGGTCGTCGTGGGTGAGCTCTCCGGAGACCAGCCGCTCGGGCAGCACCCGCCAGTCCCAGGCAGCGATCTCCTCGGAGACCGCGCTCTCCTGGGCCAGCCAGGCGAAGAGGTTGTTCGTGAAGCCACCGGCCGCCGGGCCCATCGACAGGTGCAGCTCGACCATGCCGTCGGCGCAGTGCCACTTCTTCAGGCTGTTCGGCGTGGCCGCGCCGCTGCCGCTCTGGTCGGTGCGTCCGGTGCGCACGCCCGGCGTGGTCTGCCACTCGGGGTGGTCGTCGCCGACCGCGGTCGCCAGCACCCGGGCCAGGGTCGCGACGCCGACCGCCTCCTGGGCGCTCACGTCGACGACCTGCCCACGGCCTGTCGTGCCGCGCGCGAGGACGGCCAGCATGGTGCCCGCCGCGGCGTCGGCAGCCGCGTGCAGGAAGGCCTGCGGGACGCTGATCCGCAGCGGCGGAAGGTCACCGTCGCGATGCGGGGCCAGCGGTCCACCGGCCGCCCAGACCACCAGGTCCGTGTCGGCGTACGACGCCTTGGGGCCGTCCCAGCCGAACGCGCTCACCACGGTGCAGATCAGCTCGGGCCGGTCGGCGCGGAGCGTCGCCGGGTCGAGCCCGAGGCGCTCCAGCAACGCACGCGGCCACGAGGTGACCACGACGTCGGCCACCGCGGCCAGCCGGCGCAGGTCGGCGACGTCGCCCTCGGCGTCCAGGTCGAGGGCGACGCCGCGCTTGCCGGCGGCGTAGGCCTCCCAGAACATCGACGTCGCTGTCGCTGCTCCGGGAAGAGGGGGTGCCTGCCGGGCGGAGGACCCGCCGGCGGGCTCGACCTGCACCACGTCCGCGCCGAGGTCGGCGAGGAGTCGTCCACAGAGCAGGCCGCGCTCGTCGGTCAGGTCGAGGACACGGAGGTGCTCAAGCATCGGCCGGCGCGGTCTCCGTGACGACGATCGCGCCCTCCGGGCACGCGTCCGCGGCGTCCTGGGCCTGGCCGACGAGGTCGGCCGGGATCTCCCAGCAGCGGCCCCGTTCGGCCACGAAGCCCTCGTCGTCGTCGGTGAGCAGGTCCGGCGCGACGGCGTAGCACCGGCCGTGGCCCATGCACTTGTCCTCGTCGATGGCGATGAACATCAGACCGTCCACTCCAGCGGGAGGGAGGACATGCTCAGCTGGACGCCGCGCTCGCGCAGCTCGGTGCCGGGCTTGATCCGGTACTCCGGGATCCGCTGGTGCCACTCCTCCAGCACGACCTTCAGCTCCAGGCGGGCCAGGTGCATGCCGAGGCAGCGGTGCGGACCACCGCCGAACGCCAGGTGCTGGTTGGCGTTGTGCCGGGCGATGTCGAACTCGTCGGGCTTCTCGAACTTGCGCGGGTCACGGTTGGCCTGCGCGACCCCGAGCCAGACCACGTCGCCCTTCTCCAGCTCCAGGCCGTTGAAGTCACCGGCCTCCTGGACCTCGCGGCCGGCCTGGAAGACCAGCGGGTAGAGCCGCAGGAACTCCTCGACGGCCTTGGGGATCAGCGCCGGGTCGTCGATGATCGCCTGCCGGTCGGCGTCGTGCTGGGCGAGGTGGGCGTAGATGTAGCCCAGCGCGCTGCGCGTGGTGTCGAGACCGGCGAGCATCAGGGTCAGGCAGATCGTGAGGATCTCGTCGTGGGTGAGCGCCTCGTCGTCGATCCGCGCCTCGACCAACCGGGAGACCATGTCCTCCTTCGGGTCGCGCGGGTTCGCGCGCCGCTCGGTCACGGCCTCGTCGAAGTACTTCATGATGCTGGTCTTCGCCGCCTCGGCGCGGCCGGGGTCACCGGCGAGCAGGGCGCCGAAGTAGTCGTCGGACCACTCCAGGAACTGCTCCCCGTCGCTGACCGGCAGGCCGAGCAGGGCGAGGAACATGTCCGTGGGGTAGCGGATCGCGAACTCGCGAACGAAGTCGCACTCCCCCGCCTCCTTGACCTCCTCGATCAGCTCGATGCAGCGCTGCTTGGCCAGCGGCTCCATCCGTCGTACGGCGGCGGGGGCGAAGAACTGGTTGAGGATGCGGCGCAGCTTGACGTGCGGCTGCCCGTTGAGGTCCTGCGGCAGCAGCGGCTCGCCCGTCTCGGGCCGCAGCGCGCTGCGCACGGCGGTCGTCCAGGTCTCGTGCTGCTGGAAGCCCTCCTGCACGTCGTCGTAGCGCTGCAGCATGAAGAAGCCGCGGTCCGTGGTGTCGTTGAAGAGGAAGCGTGCCTCCTCCCGGTCCGCGTCCAGCAGCCCGTAGTGGCTGAGGATCGGGGCGTGCCCGGTGAAGTCGGTGTGGCTCACCGGACAGCCGCGGTGCGTCTCGGTCATGGGGTCGATCGTCCTTCCGTACGTCGGGCCGGGGTCAGCTGCCGGAGGCCATGTCGGGCAGCCAGGTGCTGATCTCCGGGAAGAAGATGAGCACCACGGTCACCACGACGGCCATCGGCATGAACCACCAGCACGCGTTGAACACGTCGTTGAGGCGGATGTCCTGGCCCTGGTTGACCTCCGGCTCCTTCGTGATCTGGTGGATGATGAAGGCGAGGATGCCGACCGGCGGCGTGACCACCGCCAGCTCGCCCATCAGCACGGCGAAGGCGCCGTACCAGAGCAGCGAGACGTCGAGCGAGATGAGCGTCGGCATCAGGATCGGGATGGTGAGCACCATCATCGGCAGCGGCTCCATGAAGGTGCCGAGCACGATGTAGACGACCATCATCATCAGCAGGAAGGTCACCCGGTTGAGGTCCATCGACTCGACCAGCTCGGCGAAGCCGGTGCTGATGCCGGTGAGGGTGAACATCCGGGAGAGCGCCTCGACGCCGACCAGCATGAAGAAGATGCCACCGACGCTGGAGACGGTCGCGACGGAGGCGTCCGCGATGGCCCGCATCGGGCCGTTGCCCCACTTCCAGATCACGGTGATGCCGAGCGAGACGACGGCCGCCACGGCGCCGGCCTCGGTCGCGGTGAAGGTGCCGGAGAACATGCCCCACACGATGACCACGATCAGCAGCGGCACCGGCCAGATCTTCGCCAGGCTGGCGAAGCGGTCTCCCCAGGTGACCGTGCCCTGGGACGCCTGCTCCTCGGCCACGCTGGGGGCCCAGCGCTTGGCGAAGAGGACGATCATGACGGTGAACAGGATCGCCACCAGCACGCCCGGGCCGATGCCGGCGAGCAGCTGCGGGCCGATCGGCACCTCGGCGATGCCGGCGTAGATGACGAGCATGATGCTCGGCGGGATGAGCTGGCCGGGCAGGCCGGCGACGATGACCGCGCCGATGGCGAGGCGCTTGTCGTAGCCCGCCTTGAGCATCTCGGGGATGCCGATCCGGGCCAGCGCGTACGCCGTGCCGACGGACGATCCGCTGACCGAGGCCAGGCCCGCGCCGGCCAGGTTGGTGCCGACGGCCAGGCCGCCGGGCATCCAGCCGAGCCACTTGCGGCCCGCGACGTACAGGCTCTCGGTGAGGCCGGCCCGCCACAGCAGGAGGCCCATCAGGATGAACATCGGGACCACGCTCAGGGTCCACTCCGCGACCTGGCCGTAGGGCAGGGTGCGGAAGGTGCTCTCGACCAGCAGCTCACCGCGCAGGGCGTAGGAGCCCAGCAGGGCCGGCACGATCATGGCCAGCGCGACCGGGAGCCGCAGGAAGGTCAGGCAGAGCATCAGCACGATCGCGGCGATGCCGATGGCCTCGGGAACCAGCGGCAGGAACATCGCGACCGTGGATCCCACGAGCAGGACCATGGTGATGGCGAAGACGGCCCAGGAGCCGTGCGAGCCGGACGGCGGCGCCGTCGGGGCGGTGGTCGAGCCGTCGTCGACGGTGCTGTCGAGCGGCGCGGCGGCGGTGTCGGCGGTCATCGCGACACCTCCTTGTCCTTGTCGGTGGGCCGGTCGTGGGCCTCGTCGTGGGCGGCCATCTCGTCGAGCTCCTCGAGGAGCAGGACGTCGTCGGGGTCGGTGACGACGTGCGAGTGGTCGCCCTTGATGAGGGTGTGCCCGGCGGAGTAGAGGAACTGGACGACCAGCACGCCGAAGGCGAGCGGCACCAGGAAGTACGGCGGCCAGGCGACCACGTCGCTCACGCCGGCCGTCTTGCCGATCTCCCGCGCGTGCACCGCCTCGCCCCAGCCGTACCAGGCGAAGCCCAGGCAGACCACGGCGGCGAGCACCGAGAGGACGGCGAGCACGTAGCGCTTGGTGACCTCGGGGAAGCGCTCGTAGATGAGGTCGGCGGCGATGTGCTGGCCGCGGGCCTGGGCGGCGATGAAGCCGAGGAAGGCGATGATCGGGAGATACCAGTACTGGGTGATCTCCAGGGTGTTGGGGAGGGGCTCGTTCTTGAACGTCCGCAGCAGGGCGTTCGCGGTGATGTGGACCATCATCACGAACGTGACCACGACGGCCGGGATCTCGATCAGCAGCTGGGGCTTGAACCAGCCGCGGCGGCTTGCTGCGTTGCTCATCTCATCCTCCTGGACGAGGGGGTCGGTGGCCCGGGCCGGAGCCCGGGCCACCGCTCGGGGTCAGGACGGACGGTGGGCGGAGAGGATGTCCTCGGTGACCGCCTTGGTGTAGTCCGTCATGTCGATGGAGTCCTTGTTCTCGGCCCACCAGGTGCCGAAGTCGGCATAGCTGACGTCGTCGAGCCCGAACCCGGCGACCTTGTCCTGCCAGGACTGGTTGTCGTCCTGCATCTTCTTCAAGAAGGCGTCGCCGTCCTTGATGGCGTCGGTCTTCACGATCTCCTTGAGGAGCTTCTCGTTCTCCTTCTGCAGCACGCCGCGGGCGTCCTCGTCGAAGGGCGCGATGGTGCCCTTCGCCTTGGCGACGGCCTCGGCCATCGCCGCGTTGTTGACGAAGATCTTCTCGCCGATGTTGGCGTCGACGAAGATGTCGAGACGGTCCCACAGCAGCTGCTGGGCCACGAGCGGGAGCGACTCCCAGGTGGTCTTGCTGAAGACCAGCGAGCCGGGGGCCAGCGCGAAGCCGGCGTCCGGGTCGACGGTCACGTTGGGCGCGGACTCGATGAAGCCGCCGAGCACGGCCACGGTCGGGCTGGAGACCGTGCAGTCGACCACGCCGCGCTGGAGGCTCTCGTAGAGCTCGGTGTAGGGGATCGACGACGGCGAGCCGCCGAGCGCCTCGACCTGCGCCGACTGCGCCTTGCCGCCGGAGCCGACCGAGGTGCCCTTGAGGTCCGCGACGCTGGTGCGCGGGTCGGAGCAGAAGAGCGCGTTGGCGCCGGAGTTGTAGATCGGGACGAGCGGGACCAGGCCGTGCTCGTCGAACTCGTCCATGATCTCGTCGGTGTCGAAGGCGACCTGGTTGGGCCACGCGTTCGAGCTCAGCACGCCGTTGATGGCGCTCTGGTCGGAGATGAAGCCGGCCTCGATGAGGGCCGCGTTGGCGGGGTACTCGCTCGGGTCGTAGATCGGCAGCACCGAGCCGATGTCGAGACGTCCGTCGTTGAGGGCGTCGTCGGCCTCGGCCGGCTCGGCCACGGCGTTGGAGTAGGAGATGTCGAACTTGATCTTGCCGCCCGACCACTCCTCGACGGCCTCGTAGTACTTCTCCTGGGGCAGGCCGGTGACCGACCCCTTGGGAGCGGGCGTCTGGGTGAGGAGGGTGATCTGGTCGACGTCCTCGAACGCCTTCTGGTAGTCCTCCATCGTGGCGCCGGCATCGACGCCGTCACCGCCCGCACTGCCCGCGCCGCCCGATTCGGCGCATCCGGCGAAGGCCGTGGCCCCCACCATCATGGTCGCGGCGAGAAGTCCCACTCGCCGCACGCTCAGCACTCCAGTCATGAGCCTGAATCTCCGTCCCTGCTGTTGCGCCCTTCATCGGGCCTGCCATCGTGACGCGCGTCACGACTTGCATAATCATTAACCTAGATTGCGCGGCCGTCAAGAGATCATGCGCATCATTTCACTGGAGTCCGAGGCCGAGCTCCCGGGCCTGCTCCGCCCGGGCCGCCAGCTGCACCCAGCTGTCCGGGTCCGGGCGGTAGGTCACTGCCTGCAGTACCCCCGTGAACGGGAAGGTACGACGGCGCTGGAACAGCTCCCACGACACCGGCGAGCGGCGGCACACGCCCACGTCGATGCCCTCGAACGGCAGGAAGCTCAGGAACCGGACGAGGTCGGGCGCGACCAGCCGCTCCTCGCCGTCGACCAGGACGCGGGCGGTCCACCGGTTGCCGGTCACCTCCATGTCCAGCCGCAGCGCGGAGGACGGCGCGTCGAGCGGGACCGGGCCGAAGCGGCGCGGGTCGCCGTACTCGTTGTGCTCCAGGAAGAGCCCGCCGTCCTCGACCCACAGCTGGTAGCCGCCCGCCTGGCCGCCGTGGGCGAGCACGATCCCCTCGTCCCCCGGCCGGTAGTCCCACTCCACGTCGACCGACCAGCGGGTGCCCTGGATGAGCATGCTCGCGTGGTGCCGCTCCAGGGTGGGCGTGCCGGCCAGGATCCGCAGCGGCCGCGGCGCCGGGCGAGGCGGGTGCTGGAGGTGCTTGAGACCAGAGCCCTCGTCCAGCGGGTAGACCTGGTTGGCCCAGGCCGCGTCGTCGAAGGCCTGCCGCAGCTCGGCGAGCCGCTCGGGGTGCTCGGCCGCGAGGTCGTGACGCTGCGTGGTGTCGTCCGGGGCGAAGAGCTGCCACAGCTCCTCGCTGAACGGGACACCCGGGCGTCGTACGGTCGCCGCCTCCCAGCCGTCGCGGTAGAACGACCGGTTGCCGACGCACTCGGTGTACTGCTCGCGGTGCGCGCTCGGGGCGTCCGCGTCGCGCACCGTCGCCGCGAAGCTGGCCCCGGCAAGGGCGGCGGCGGGCCGGCCCTCGCGCTGGGTGGGCAGCTCGAGGCCGATCAGGTCGACGAGCGTCGGCAGCACGTCGGTGATGTGGGTGTACTGCCGCCGGACCACCGAGCCACGGTCCTCGATGCCGGCCGGCCAGGACAGGATGAACGGCGACTGCTGGCCGCCGCGCAGGGTGCTGAACTTGTAGAGCCGGAACGGGGTGTTGGAGGCCATCGCCCAGCCCCGCGGGTAGTGCGGCCAGGTGGTCGGTCCACCCAGCGCGTCCAGGTTGTCCGGCAGCCGCTCGTCCACTGCAGGTACGACGCCCGGGGACTGCATGTAGCCGAAGTAGGTCGCCGTGCCGGTGTCCGGGTTGCTCGCCCAGGAGGGCAGCGGCCGGGTCGAGTCGGTGAGCCGGGCGGCGCCGTTGTCGCTGCTGAACACGATCACGGTGTTCTCCAGCTCGCCGAGGTCGGCGAGCAACGCACGCAGGCGGCCGATGCTGCGGTCCATGGCCTCCACCATCGCGGCGTAGACCTCCATCTGGCGGGCGTGCACGGTGCGCTCGGTGTCGTTGAGGTCCGCCCAGGGCTGGACGTCGTGCCCGGCCTCGGCGTTGCGCGGCGGCAGCTCGGTGCCCGCGGGCATCACGCCGAGCTCGACCTGGCGCGCGAGGCGCCGCTCGCGCACGACGTCCCAGCCCTCGTCGTACCGGCCCCGGTGACGGGCGATGTCGTCGGCCTTGGCGTGCATGGGGGCGTGCACGGCGCCGTGGGAGAAGTAGAGGAAGAACGGCTTGTCCGCGTCGGCCGCGCGGACCTCGCGGATCATCCGCTCCGCGCGGTCGGTCAGGTCGTCGGTGAGGTAGTAGTCCTCGGGGTACTCGTCCACGTGCACCACCGAATTGCCCTCGTAGAGCCGGTGCGGGTGGTGGAAGTCGGTGAGCGCCTCCAGGAAGCCGTAGAACTGGTCGAAGCCCCGCTGCAGCGGCCAGTTGTGCCGGCTGCCGGCCTCGGTGAAGTCGTCCTCACGGCACAGGTGCCACTTGCCGACCATCATCGTGGCGTAGCCGTTGGCGCGGAACACCTCCGGCAGCACCGGCTGGTCGAGCGGCAGCTCGGAGACGTAGCCCGGGAAGCCGGGATCGATCTGGGTCGGGAAGCCGATGCCCGCCGCGTGCGCGTTGAGCCCGGTCATCAGCGCCGCACGGGTCGGTGAGCACAGCGGGGTGACCCGGAAGTTGGTGTAGCGCAGGCCGTCCTCCGCGGTGCGGTCCAGGTGTGGCGTGGGGATCTCCGAGCCGAAGCAGCCGAGGTCGGAGAAGCCGAGGTCGTCGGCCAGGACCACGATCACGTTGGGGCTGCCGGGCCTGGCGCGCGGGCGCCGCTCCGGCCAGGCCGGCTCGGACTCGGCCATCGTGGTGCGCGCGGTGCCGTGCCAGTCGCGGTAGGGCTCGAACGGGTCGGTCATCGGGTTCCTCCAGGGGTGAGGGCGGTGGCGAGGGCGAGGGTGCAGTCGAGACCGACCACGACGACGGCCAGGAGCGGCAGCCGCTGACGGGCCAGGACGGCCGTGAGGACGGCGAGGGCGGCCACGGCGACGAGGCCCGGCACGCCGACCGTGCGGCCGAGGTCGTGCAGCGGGACGAGCGAGAGCAGGGTGGCGGCCAGCACGGTGCGCTGCCACGAGAGCTGGGTGCGGTCGGCCGAGCGGCTCGGGTCGGGCACCATCGCTCAGCGCGCCCCCAGGGCCAGCAGGACGGCGCCGGCGGCGACCACGCCCACGACGACGGTGACCGCCCACGGGCCGCGGGTGCCGATCGGCAGCCCGGCCCGGGTCGCGGCCTCCACCGCATGCCAGCGCACGAGGGCCCAGGTGACGGCGGCCAGCCCGCCGGCGGCGAGCAGCACGGCGAGGGCGGTGCGGACGGCGGGAGCGCCCTCCCGCACTAGCTGGGTCACCGCGACCGAGGCGGCGGCGCCGGCCAGCGCGGTCCGGGTCCAGGCCAGGAAGGTGCGCTCGTTGGCGAGGGTCACCCGGTAGTCGACCGAGCCACCGGTGGGGCCATCGGCGGGGCCACCGGCCGGGCCGGTGCGCGGAGCCGTCACCGCAGGCCGCGCCAGGCCGTCGTCCCCCCGTCGACGGGGAGCACCACGCCGGTCAGGAAGGACGCGTCGTCGGAGGCGAGGAAGCAGACCACCTTGGCGACCTCCTCCGGCGTACCGAACCGGGGCAGGAGGTGGGCACCGGTCATCCGGCGCAGCTGCGCCTCCGGGTCCTCGGCGTTGTCCAGCACCGCGCGCGACATGGGCGTCTCGATGGTGCCGGGGGCGAAGGCGTTGACCCGGACCTCCGGTGCCAGGGAGATCGCCGAGGCACGGGTGAGCTGGATGACCGCGCCCTTGCTGGCGGCGTACGCCGGCGTGGCGTAGCCGGTCATCCCCGCCACCGAGGCGGCGTTGATGATCGACGGTCCGCGCCCGGACGCCCGCAGGTACGGCGTCGCCGCCTTCGTCGCGAGGTAGACCGCGGTGAGGTTGACCGCCATCACCTGGTGCCACACCTCTTCCGGCAGCGTGTCCACTGTGGCGTCGGGGGTGAGCATGCTGTCGATGATCCCGGCGTTGTTGACCAGCACGTCGAGGCCGTCGCCGGCCTCGGCCGCACGGTCGACCATCGCGGTGACCTCGGCGGAGACCGTCAGGTCGACCTGGAGCGCGAGCCCCTCCCCGCCGGCCGCACGGATGTCGGCGACGGCGTCCTCGGCGCCGGCCAGGTTGCGGTCGGCCACGGTCACGAACGCCGCGCCCTGGCGGGCCGCCTCGACCGCGATCTCGCGTCCCATGCCCTGCGCGGCGCCGGTGACCAGCACCCGCTTGTCGGTGAGCATCGCTGCTGGTTCCTCTCTCAGTGGGTGTCGCCGGACCAGGTCACCAGCGCGTCGAGCGCCTCGACCGTGCCGCCGTCGACGCGGAGCGGGTTGACCTCGAGACCGTCGAACGCGGCGCCGTGGGCGGCTCCGATGGCCTCCGCCAGCCGGCCGATCCCGGCCACCGCGCTCGCGATGGCGGCCCGGTCCGCGGCCGGCCGGCCGCGCACGCCGTCCAGCAGGGCTCCGCCCCGCAGGCCGGCGAGCATCCGCAGCACCGTGTCCTCGTCGGCCGGCAGCGGAGCCAGCGCGACGTCGTCGAGCACCTCGACGAGCACGCCGCCGAGCCCGACCGCGAGCAGCAGCCCCCAGTCGTCGTCGCGGGTGACCCCGACGAGCAGCTCCGTTGCCGGTGCACGCATCGGCGAGACGAGCGCGCCGTCGAGCCGGGCGTCGGGACGAGCGGCGGCGCAGGTCGCCAGCAGGTCGTCGTACGTCGCGGCGGCGCTGCCGGGCTCCACCCCCAGCCGCACGCCCCCGATGTCGCTCTTGTGGCCGATGTCGGCCGAGACGATCTTCATCGCGACCGGGCCGCCCGCGTCGGCGGCGGCCTTCGCGGCCTCGTCGGCGGAGTGCACGTGCCAGGAGGGGACGTTCGGCACGCCGGCCGCGTCGAGCAGCCCACGCGCAGCCGCCTCGGACAGCGGCTCCCCCGGCACCAGGGCGTCGACCTCGGCGAGGCGCAGCGTCGTGGCGGCGGGCCGGGCGCGCAGCCGGCGCTCGGACCACTGGGCCACCCGCGCGACGCCGTCGACGGCGAGCCGGAGCCCGGGGACGACGTACCCGATCCGGCCGTGGGCGAGGACCTCTCGCACCTGCGGGCCGATCGGCTGGCTGGTCTGGGTGACGTAGAGGACCGGTACGTCGCTGCGCGCGGCGCCGATCGCGTCCACGAACTTCTGCCCGTAGAACGGCTTGCCGTCCTCACGCCACGGCAGGCTGTTGATCGCGAGCACCGCGCCGATCGAGGGATCGGTGCCGACGGCGCTGATCGAGTCGGTCCACAGGGTGGGGTCGATGATCGCCGCACCGGTGATGTCGAGGGGGTTGTGCGCGTGGCCGAAGTCCGGCATCCGCTCCCGCAGCGCGGCGGTCGTCTCCTCCGAGAGCTCGGGCAGCGCGGCGCCGACGACGTCGGCGAGGTCCGCGACGATGTCGCAGGCACCGCCGGAGATGGAGACGACGCCCACGCCCGGACGGGCCAACGGCCCCGTGTGGGCGGCGATCCCGGCCGTCACCAGCATCTCCTCGATGGTGTCGACGCGGATCACGCCGAGGTCTCCGAGCATCGCGTCCACCACGCGGTCGTCACCGACCAGGGCGCCGGTGTGGGAGGCGGCGGAGCGCGCGGCGAGCTCGCTGCGGCCGGCCTTGAGCACGACGACCGCCTTGCCGGCCTCGGCGGCACGGCGAGCGGCGGCGCCGAAGATCTCGGGCTGCTTGATGCTCTCCATGAAGATCGCGACCGCACGCACGGCCGGGTCGTCGACGAGCGCGTCGACGAGGTGCCCGACGGTCACCATCGCCTCGTTGCCGACGGTCAGCACGTGCGAGAGGCCGACGCCGGCCATCGCGGCGTACTCCTTCATCGCGCCACAGCTCGCGCCGCTCTGCGAGATCAGCGCCACCGGCCCGGGCTCGGTCGGCGGGTCCGAGAGCGCCATCGCGGGGATGCCGGCGCCGACGTTGACGAGGCCGAGCACGTTCGGGCCGAGCATCGCGATGCCGAGGTCCTCGGCGAGCGCCACCAGCTCGTCCTGGCGGGCCCGTCCCGCGGAGCCGGTCTCCGACCACCCGGAGCTCAGCACCACGGCGGCCTTGGCACCCGCGGCGGCGGCGTCACGCAGCGCGTCGGGCGCGGCGGCCGCCGGCACCATCACGTGCACGAGGTCGATCGGACGGCCCACCGCGACACAGCTCGGGTACGTCGACCGGCCGTGCACCTCGGCGCTGCGCGGGTTGACCAGGAAGGTGTTCTCCCGGTGCCCGGCGGCCACCAGGTTGGCGTGCAGCAGCGAGGAGAACGTCGACTTGTCGCTGGCGCCGATCAGCCCGAACGTACGGGGGTTCAGCAGGGCGTCGACGGACTCTCGGGTGACCACGGGTCATTCCTCCTCGGGGCTGGGGTGCTCGCCGACCCGGCGGCCGGCCTCGCGGCGGCCGGCCTGGTCGGCGTACTTCTCGTGGGCCATCGGCGACGGACCACCGGCACCGGTCATCCCGGCGTCCACCGGGAGCACGACGCCGGTGACGAAGGCCGCCTCGTCGCTGGCCAGGTAGACGACGCCCGCTGCGACGTCGGCGGGCTGCAGCGGTCGGCTCATGTAGCGCGAGCGGTCGAGCGCCGCCTCCGCGCCCTCCAGGTCGTCCGCGTCGCCGGCGACCAGGTCGGCGGTCATCTGCGAGACGACCGCACCGGGGATCACCACGTTGGCGCGGATGCCGAAGGGGCGCAGCTCGGCGGCCACCGAGTTGGACAGGCCGATCACGCCGGCCTTGACGGCGCTGTAGACGTGCGCGCCGACCCCGCCCATCACACCCGCGGGGCTGGACGTCGAGATGATGACGCCCGATCCCTGGGGCTTCATCACCCGCGCGGCGTGCTTCATGCCGAGCAGGACGCCGCGCAGGTTGATCGCGATGGTGAGGTCCGCGTCGTCCATCCGGGTGCGGTCGATCGGGCCGACCGCACCGATGATGGCGGCGTTGTTGAACATGACGTCGAGCCGGCCGAAGTGCTCGACGGCCGCGTCGACGAGCTCGCGGACGGAGTCCTCGTCGCTGACGTCGGTGCGACGGAAGAGCACACCCTCGCCCAGCTCGGCCGCCAGCGCCGCGCCCGCCTCGGCCTGCACGTCGGCGACGACGACCCGCGCACCCTCGGCGTGGAAGGCCCGGACCGTGCCGGCGCCGATGCCGCTGGCACCGCCCGTGACGACGGCGACCTTGCCCGCGAGTCGCCCAGCCGTCACAGGCCCACCGCGATCGACTTGGTCTCCAGGAAGGCGGCGAAGCCCTCGGGGCCCATCTCGCGGCCGATGCCGGACTGCTTGTAGCCGCCGAACGGCGAGCCGTAGGCCTGCGGGCGGCCGTTGATGCTGACCATGCCGGTGCGCACCCGGCGGGCGACCTCGATCGCGCGGCCGTCGTCACCGGACCAGACCGAGCCGGAGAGGCCGTAGACCGAGTCGTTGGCGATGCGCACGGCGTCCTGCTCGTCGTCGTAGGCGATGACGGCGACGACGGGTCCGAAGATCTCCTCCTGCGCGACGCGCATGCCGTTGTCGACACCCGCGAGCAGGGTCGGCGGCACGAACCAGCCGCCCTCCAGCTCCGGCGGCAGGGTCAGCGTCTCGCCGCCGGTGACGACGCGGGCGCCCTCGTCGCGGCCCAGGGTGATGTAGCCCGCGACCCGGTCGCGCTGGCGCTCGCTGACCATCGGTCCGATCTTGGTGTCGGCGGCCATCGGGTCCCCGACCTTCTGCGCCTTCATCGCCTCGGCGAAGGCGTCGACGAACTCCTTCTCGCGCGAGCGCGGCACCAGCACGCGGGTCTGCGCGATGCAGGCCTGGCCGTTGACCATCATCGCCATCGGCAGCAGCGCCGGTACGACGGTCGACACGTCCGCGTCGTCGAGCAGGATCGCGGCCGACTTGCCGCCCAGCTCCAGGGTGACCCGGGCGACCCGCTCGGCGGCGGAGGCCATGATCTTCTTGCCCGCCAGGCTGCTGCCGGTGAACGCGATCTTGTCGACCTCGGGGTGGGCGACGAGGTGCTCGCCGGCCTCGCGGTCGCCGGGGATGATGCTGAGGACGCCCTCGGGCAGGCCGGCCTCCAGCAGCGCGTCCGCGAACGCGTACGCCGTCAGCGGGGTCTCCGGCGGCGGCTTCAGGACGACCGAGCAACCGGTCGCGAGGGCGGGCGTGATCTTGAGCGAGGGGGTGCTGAGCGGGCCGTTCCAGGGGGTGATCGCGCCGACCACGCCCACCGGCTCCTGGGTCACCAGGCTGCCGTTGCGGCCGTCGGAGCGCAGCTCGTCGTAGGCGAAGGTGCGGGCCATGTCGGCGTAGTAGCGGGTGTGCCGGATCGGGTTCGGCACGTGCGCCATCTCGCTGAACCACAGCGGGCAGCCGAGCTCGGAGGTGATGCTGACGGCGAGCTCGTCGGCGCCCTTCTCCAGGTGGTCGGCGGCGCGGTGCAGCACCTCGGCGCGCTCCTCGGGCGACGTACGCGACCAGACGCCGGAGTCGAAGGACTCCCGGGCCGCGGCGACGGCGGCGTCGACGTCGTCGCTGGAGGCCAGGGCGGCGGTGCCGACGAGCTCCCGGGTGGCCGGGTTGCGGACCTCGATCACCTCGCCGCCGCGCGGAGGCTGCCAGGTGCCTCCGACGAAGAGCTCCGGCCGGTCGGTCATCGACATGGGGGTGCCTCCTCCGGCGAACAGGTCGCCTCGCGGACGTCTATTGCTGATAATGAAACATAACGTATTGTTCGACGTGACGCCAGCCACAATCCGAAGGAGTGAGACCCATGGAACCAGCCCGAGTCGTGATCGTCGGCGCCGGCCTCGCCGGCCTGCGGACGGCCGAGCGCCTGCGCCGGGGCGGGTACGACGGCACGCTCACCCTGGTCGGCGCCGAGGCCCACCTCCCCTACGACCGGCCCCCGCTCTCCAAGGCGCTGCTGGCCGCCTCGGACGAGCCGGCGACCCCGCTGCTACGGGCCCGCGAGCGGTACGACGAGCTCGCGCTGGACCTGCGCCTCGGCGTCCGCGCGGTGTCGCTGGGCGAGGGCGTGGTCACGCTCTCCGACGGCAGCGAGGTCGGCTGGGACCAGCTGGTGGTCGCCACCGGCCTGGTCGCGCGGACCGTGCCCGGCTGGGCTGGGACCGCCGGCGTGCACACCCTGCGCACCTTCGACGACTGCCTGTCCCTGCGCGCGGCAGCCGCCGGCGCACGGCACGCCACGGTCGTCGGGGCGGGCGTCCTCGGCAGCGAGATCGCCGGCAGCCTGCGCGCCCGCGGCCTCGACGTGGCCCTCGTCGACCCGCTCCCCCAGCCCCTGTGCCGGGTCGTGGGCGAGGAGGTCGGCGCCGTCGTCGCGGACCTGCACCGCTCCGCCGGGGTCACCCTGCACCTCGGCCGCTCCGTCGCCTCGCTCTCCTCGTCCGAGGGCCGCGTGTCCGGCGTGGTCCTGGACGACGGCTCGTCGTGGGCCACCGACCTCGTCGTGACCGCCGTCGGCGGCGCACCCGACCTCGACTGGCTCAGCGGCTCCGGGCTCACCCTGGACGACGGCGTGGTCGTCGACGTCCACGGTGCCGCGTCGGTCCCCGGCGTGTGGGCGGTCGGTGACGTCGCCGCCGTCGCCGACCCGCGCGGTGCGGGCCGCCTGCGCATCGAGCACTGGACCGCCGCCGGCGACCTCGCCGCGACCGTCGCCGCCAACGTGCTCGCCACCCTGCGCGGCGAGGCGCCCAAGGCACACACCGAGCTGCCCTACATGTGGAGCGACCAGTACGCCACGAAGGTCCAGTGCCTCGGCCTCCCCCGGCCCGGCGACGAGCTCGTCGTCCTCACCGGCGCGCTCACCGACGGTGCCTTCCTCGCCGCCCACGTGGCCGACGGCCGGGTCCGCGCCGTCTCCGCCGCGGGGATGCCGGCGGCGCTGATGCGCTGTCGTGGCGCGGTGGCGGCCGCCGTACCGGTCGAGGAGCTGGTGGCCCTCGCTCCCTGGGAGCGCAAGAAGGTGTCGGCATGAGCGACCTCGACGCCCTGCTCGCCCGGGTCGCGCGGCTGGAGGAGGCGGAGCTGGCGCGCAACCTGCTGCACGCCTACGCGGAGGAGCTCGACGACCCGACCCCCGAGGCGGTCGCCGACCTCTTCACCGAGGACGGGATGCTGTCCGTGCCGGCAGGCGACTTCACCGGCCGCACGGGGATCACCGCGTTCTACCGCGACCGACTGGGACCGGGGTCCTCGGAGAAGCGGCACTTCATCATGAACGTCCGCACCCGGTCCCTGGGCCCGGGCGTGGTGGAGGTGGCGTCGTACTTCGTCTTCACCGCCCGCGACCCCGACGCCAGCGGCCTGGGCTGGGGCACCTACCTCGACGTCGTGGAGGTCGCCGACGGCACCGCCCGGTTCCGCAGGAAGACGATCACCCCGCACGTGAGCACCGACCTCGCTCGCGGGTGGCCGCGCTTGTAACTACGTGTCCAGACCTCTACCAGGGTGGTCTACCACCCTGGTAGATGCCACAACGCCCGGGTAGATGGCGCCGCCACGCCGCCGAGCGGATCCGCCGGGAGCGCGCCGCCAGCGGGTTATCCACAGGTGGCGATCTCGGCCTGGTGCGAGGCGCGATCTCCAGGCAGCGTGCAGCCCATGGACCCTCGTCTCGCGGCCGTGATCACGACCCAGGGCTTGATCACACGCGGCCAAGCGCTCGACCTCGGCCTGAGCCCGGGTGAGGTACGCCGGCTGCTGCGCCACCGCGAGTGGCTGCCGCTCCGTCGCGGCATCTACACCACCCGTGCGCACTGGGAGTCCCTCGACGTGCACGTCGGGCGGCCGCGCCTCCTCGCCGTCGCCGCCGGGATGGCCGCGACCCGCGGCTGGGTGCTGAGCCACGACTCGGCCTGCCACCTGCTCGGGCTCCCCGTGCTGCGTACCGAGCCGACGCTGGTGCACCTGACCCGTCCGGGCTGGACGAACGCCTGGACCGAGTACGGAATCCGCCATCACCTCGCCGGCTTCGAGCAGCACCAGGTCGTGGAGGTCGACGGCGTCCGCGCCCTCGACCTCGCTCGGACGGCCGTCGACATGGCGCGCGAGCACGGGTTGAAGGCGGGCCTCGTCTCGTGCGACGCGGCCATGAGGAGGGGCGTCACGACTCGCGACCTGGAAGCGGCGTACGCCCGGATGACGAGCTGGCCGGGCATCCGAACGGCCCGTACGGCGGTCGACCTGGCTGATCCCGGCGCCGAGAGCCCGCTCGAGTCGTTGGCCCGCGAGCTGGTCGTCGAGGCCGGCATCGGGATCCCCGACACGCAATTCCCGGTGAAGACGAGCCGCGGTCTCTACTGGGCCGACCTGCAGGTCGGCAACCACGTCGTCGAGGCCGACGGCGAGATCAAGCTCCGCGCGGTCACCGATGGCGGCGTGGCCGGCGACCCGCGCCGCTCGCTGCACGAGGAGAAGCTTCGCGAGCGTGCCCTCGCCGACCGTGGTCTCGTCGTGACGCGGGTCGTCTGGGAGGACATCTGGGGGCGCCGCCGCACGGAGGCCATCACGCGCCTGCGGCGCGACCATGCCGAGTCCGTCGAGCGGTTCGGGCCGGCCGTGAGCCCTGGGCTCGCACAGGAGGCCGTCGAGCTCCGCCGGCGGTACGGCGACCGGCGGGGCGCCTGACCCACCCGCCCCGGAGCCCGGAGCCGGGGCACCGAGCCGGGGCACAGTCGTACCCGCTCGGCGACATCTACCCGGGTGTTGTTGTCTCTACCAGGGTGGTCTACCACCCTGGTAGAGGTCTGAACACGTAGTTACAAGCGGCGATGGCGCGCTCAGCTGAACGCGGGGAGCACCTCGTTCTTGAAGGTCTCCAGGGTCTGGAGCATCCGGTCCTGGGGCAGGTCGTACCACTGCATCCGCAGGATCACGTGGGTGATGCCGATGGCCTCGAGCTCCTTGAGCTGCTCGATGGCGGTGGCGGGGTCGCAGAACAGGTAGGACTTGTCGGCGACGTCGGCGAGGCCGTCCTGGCCCTTGAGGTGGCGGTAGCTGGAGGTCTGGTCGGGGGCCTCGAACTCGGAGTACTTGCGGGTGTTCTCGCCGCGGTAGTGCAGGCCGATCTCTCGGGCCTTCTCGGCGTCGGCGTCGAGCACCAGCTCGCGTCGTACGACGACCTCCTGGGCCGGTCCGCGGCCGAGCCGCTCGCGCTCCTCGGCGTAGAACGCGAGGATCGTGCGGAGCTTCTCGGCCTCCGCGTGGGGCGGCACGATCCAGGCGTCGCCGAGGGCGGCGGCGCGGCGGGCGCCGGCCTTGTGGACCCCGGCGCCGACCCAGACCGGCGGGCCGCCGGCCTGGACGGCGGGGATGCCGATCGACTCGCCCTTGAGGGTGAAGTGCTCACCCTCGAAGTCGACGACCTCGTTGCTCCACAGCCGGCGGAGCAGCTCGACGCCCTCGGTGTAGCGGGCAACGCGGTCGTCCATGGAGATGCCGAAGGCGTCGTACTCGTTGCTGCGGTAGCCCATCCCGAGGCCGGCCACGGCGTGCCCGTCGGTCACCTGGTCGAGGGTCGCGAACTCCTCCGCGACGGCGACCGGGTGGCGCAGCGGGAAGATGTACATGTTGGTGCCCAGGCGCATGTCGCCGGCGTGCTCGGCGAGCGCGGCGAGGGCGACGAGGGGCTGGAGGGTCTGCATGTTGCCGAGGAAGTGGTTGAGCATCCAGGCGGAGGTGATGCCGCTGTCCCGCGCGGCGCGGGTCTGCTCGCGCAGCTCGCCGATCCGGGCCGAGGGCGAGACGTGGGGCGGGAAGTCGTTCTGCAGCGCGAGGCCGAACGTCAACGCCATGGGTTCCTCCAGACAGTCGAGTGCGTCGAATACATACTATTCATATTCATGGTTGTTGGCTAGGGTACGACGGTGACCGCATCACCGGACCGGCTGCTCCGGCTGGAGGAGATCGAGGCGACGCGGAGCCTGCTCGCGTCGTACGCCCGGGCGGCGGACGCGGCATCGGTCGAGCGGATGCTCGCGCTCTTCACCGTCGACGGCGTGGTCGCCAACCGACGCGGGGAGCTCGCCGGCGCACAGGCGATCGGCCGCTACTTCCGCGACACCTGGGGCGCGGACCCCGTCGAGAAGCGGCACTTCGTCACCAACCTCGAGGTCACCTGGCACGGGCCGGGCGAGGTGCGCACGGAGGCCTACTTCCTGTTCGTCGCGCGCACACCCGCGGCCTCCACCCTCGGCTGGGGCCGGTACGACGCGGACGTCCGGGTCGAGGAGGGCACGGCGCGCTTCGCGCGGCTGCGGATGGACCTCGACGTGGCGACCGACCTCGCGGCCGGCTGGCCCGCCGGGTAGTCCTCCGGTCCCGGCCTCAGTCGAGGTCGACGTCCAGCTCTACGTCGTTCATCCCGCGCCAGGCCGTGGTCCCGCCGTCGACCGGGACGTTGATGCCGGTGAGGAAGGACGCCTCGTCGCTGGCGAGGAAGCAGACCACCTGGGCGATCTCGTTGACGGTGCCGCGACGCGGGATGAGGTGGGTGCCGTACATCGCCCGCGCCGTGGCCTTCCGGTCCGATGCGGCCGCCAGGTGGGAGTCGCCCATCGGCGTCTTGATCGCGCCGGGCGAGTAGCAGTTGGCTCGCACGTGCGGGGCGAGGTTGATCGCCGTGGTGCGGGTGAGCTGGATGACCGCGGCCTTCGTCGCGGCGTACGCCGCCATGCCGGCACCGGTCATCCCGGAGACCGAGGCGGCGTTGACGATGCTCGGGCCCCGGTCCGAGGCGCGCAGGTACGGCGCGGCGTGCTTCGTCGTCAGCCACACCGCCTTGAGGTTGATGTCGTTGACGGCGTCCCAGGTGTCCTCGTCGAGGGTGTCGACGCCGACCTTAGCGGCGTCGGTGAAGAGGTGGTCGAGCACGCCGGCGTTGTTGACGAGGACGTCCAGACCGCCCGCCCAGCCGGCGATGTCGTCGATCATCGCCTTGATCTCCGCCGACGAGCGGAGGTTCGCGAGCACCCCGCGGACCTCGGCGCCCTCCGCCCGCACGAGCGCCTCGGTCTCGGCGAGGCCGTCGGCCTCGACGTCGGTGAGACCGACGTGGGTGGCGCCCTGCCGGGCCGCCTCGAGCGCGATCTCGCGGCCCATGCCACGGGCGGCACCGGTGATCAGGACGCGCTTGCTGCCGAGGGTCATGACTTCTCCTAACGATCGAGGGATGCTGCGAGCGCACGCAGGCGTCGCTCGCAGCCGGTGACGAGGTCGGCGACGACCTCTGCCGTCGGGCGCAGCCGGTCGAAGCGGCCGACCACCTGCCCGACGAAGAACGACTCCAGCTCCTGCGCGCCGGCGGATCCCTCGTCGGCGGCGGCGTCGATGACCGCCCAGGCGTCCTTGGCGAGCAGCACCTGCAGCGGCATCGACAACGGCTCGGGGGCGCCGGGCGCCTCCCACGCGTCGTGCCAGGCGCTGCGCAGCTGGCGCGCGGGCTTCCCGGTGCGGGTGCGCGAGCGCACCGTGCCGTGGCTGGGCGCGGCGAGCAGCTTGCGCTTGACCGGGTCCGGGGTGATGTCCTCGGTCGTCGCGAGCCAGACCGATCCGCACCAGGCGCCGGCGGCGCCGAGCGCGAGCGCGGCCGCGAGCTGGTCACCCGAGGCGATGCCTCCCGCCGCCAGCACCGGTACGTCGCCCGCGAGCTCCACGACCTCCGGCGTCAGCACCATCGTGGCGATCGAGCCGGTGTGCCCTCCCGCCTCGGTCCCCTGGGCGACGAGCACGTCCACGCCCGCGGCGAGCTGTCGCTCGGCGTGCTCGCGCCGGCCGACGAGCGCGGCGACCGGGATCCCGGCGCCGTGCGCCCGCTCGACCATCGCCGGTGGGGGCGGACCGAGCGCATTGGCGACGAGCGCGACGGGATGCGCGAAGGTGACGTCGAGGAGGTCCTCGACCCCACCCGGCGCGATCGCCTGCGCGGTGTCGTCGGCACCTCGCGCGGCGGTGAGCCGGCCCGGGTCGATGCCGTGGCGTTCGAGCAGGCCCGCCACGAATTCCCAGTGCTGGGGCGGGATCCGAGCTCGCTGGTCGGCCGCGACGTCAGCGGTCCCGGCGGGGACCAGCAGGTCGACACCGTACGGCGCGCCGGCGGTCCGCTCCTCGATCCAGCGCAGCTGGGCGTCCAGCTCCTCGGGCCGGTACGCCGTCGCGGCCAGCACACCGAGCCCACCGGCGCGCGACACCTCGGCCACCACGCCGGGCGAGCGGCTGAAGCCGACGAGCGGGTGCGCGATCCCGACGAGATCGGTGAACGCGGTCCGCACCGTCACTCCCGCGGCAGCCCGAGGCCACGGGCGATGATCCCGCGCTGGATGTCGTTGGTGCCGCCACCGATGACGTACATCGGCGCGACCCGGATCGCGTCGTCGTACCGTCCGGCGAGGGCGGCCTCCGGGCCGAGCACGTCGAGACAGGTGCGCCCCAGCTCCTCGGCCAGGTCGCCGCTGAGGACCGCGGCCATCGGGCCCGCGATCCGCGCGTCCCCGCTCCCGTCCATCGACCGGGTCGCGCGCAGCACCAGCGCCCGCGCGGCCTGCAGCCGGGCGCCCGCCCACGCGACGCGGTCCCGGTCGAGCGCGTCGACCTCGTCGCGGCCGCGGAGCACGGCGAGCATCTCGTCGTAGTGGCGGCGCAGGGTGGCGGCGACGCCGCCCATCACCACGCGCTCGGCGGTGAGCGCGTCGGTGATCACCTTCCAGCCGCCGTGCACCTCACCGACCCGCATGGAGTCGGGGACCCGCACGGCGTCGTAGAAGACGGTGCAGGAGATCTCGCCGGACAGCGCCACGTGCTGCTGCACGGTGATGCCCGGTGTGTCCATCGGGAGCAGGAAGATCGTGATGCCGGCGTGCCGCGGTGTCGCGTCCGGATCGGTGCGCACGGCCAGCCACACGTGCGAGGCGGTGTGCCCCCTGGTGGTCCACAGCTTCTGCCCGTCGATCATCCAGTCGTCCCCGTCTCGCACCGCGCGGGTGCGCAGCGAGGCCAGGTCCGAGCCGGCCTCGGGCTCGGAGTAGCCCAGGCAGAAGGCCATCCGGCCGGCGTGCAGCAGCGGCAGGAACTGCGCCTTCTGCTCCGGCGTCCCGTGCCGCAGCAGCGAGTGGCCGATCAGCATGGTGGCGCTCATCGCGCGGTCGACCGGGCCGCCGGCGTACTTCATCTCCTCGTGGAGGACGACCTGCTCCTCCACCGACGCGGGCCGGCCGCCGTGCTCGGCGGGCCAGCCGAGCGCGAAGAGCGCCTGGTCGTCCATCTCCCGGCGGAGCCCCTCGACGTCGTACCCGGCCGCGGTGGTGTGGCGACCCAGCAGCTCGCGCACCTCGGCGCGGAAGGCCTCGGCACGCTCGCCGAGGTGGAAGTGCGGCAGGTCCTCGCCCGCGAGCAGGCGCCCCGCCACCCCGTCGGTACGACGGTCGTCGAGCCCGCCGTGCCCCAGGTGAGTCAGGTCGGTGTGCACCCGGCGGAAGAGCCAGGCGGCCTCGTGCTCCTCGAAGAAGCCCACCGCGCCGAGCGTGTGCTGTGCCCCGGCGAGGACCCGCTCGGCGGCGGTGCGCGCGTGGCGGGCGGCCAGCGCGGCGGCGAGGGGCGCGTCCGGGCGCGCGGCGAGGAGCGCCTCGACGGCCTCGTCGACCAGCGCCTCACTCGCGGAGAGGTCGACCTGACAGGCGGCGACCCGTTGCTGCACGGCACCGAAGCCGCCGATCGACTTGCCGAACTGCCGGCGTACCTTCGCGTGCTCGACCGCCAGCTCGTGCGCGCGGCCGGCCGCGGCGACGGCGCGGGCGGCGGTCGCCAGCCGGAGCACGGCGACCGCGTCGGCGACCTCGACCGGCGTGACCGGGCGCTCCGCGACGACCCGGCCGCGGGTGATCCGGCGCCAGGCGGGGCGGGCCAGCCCGTCGACCTCGGCGGCCTCCTCGATCTCGTGCAGGACGGCCGTGGCGGCGGAGGAGTCGACGACGAGCACGTGGGAGGTCGTGCCGGCGTCGTCGACGACCAGGAGGGTGGTGGCCGGGTCGACCACCACGGCGGGGCGCAGCCCACCGGCCCCGATCGCGTCGGCGTGCTCGGGCAGCAGCCGGGCGGCGACGTAGGCGTCGGCGAGCGGGAGCGGGCAGGCCCGGCGCCCCAGGGTGCGCACGGCGGCGACGAGGTAGTCGGCCGCACCCTCGGGCCCCAGCTCGAACCAGCCCTGCTGAGCGGCGGCCTCGGCGACCTTCGTGCCGTCGGCGGTGGGCACGTCGACGGCGGCGGGCCAGAGCCCGTCGAGCACTCCGGCCACCGCGTCCCGGAAGTCCTCCACCTCGGCCATCGTCCGTCCCCTGTCCCTTGCCGACTGCGTCCTATCTATGAATACCATATTCATGATCGAGGCCACACTGCCACGTCCAGGAGAGCGAGCCGCCATGACCTTCCCGCACCTCTTCGCGCCCGTCCGGATCGGCTCGCGCACGCTGAAGAACCGGGTGGTCCTGCCGCCCCACGCGCACGTCGTCTCGACGCTGTGGGGCAGCGAGCAGGACGCCGAGCGACACCTCGGCTACTGGGCGGCGCGCACCTCCGCCGGCTGGGTCGACGGGGTCTCCGCACACGTGCGCAACTCGCTCATCCCCGGCTTCGAGCCCACCGGCGTCGGAGCCCAGTACGACGGCCACTTCCGCCAGCCCTACTTCCTCGACCGCGTCGGCCGGCTCGCCGAGATCCTGCACGCCGACGACACCATCCTCACCGTGCAGATGATCCTCCAGGGCGGGATGCCGCACGGCGCCTCGCCCGCGCTCAGCGGCCCGGTCGTCAACCAGGTGCCGCACGGGCTGACCCGCGAGGAGATCGACTGGTTCGTCGCGGAGTACGCCCACGGCGCCGAGCAGGTCGCCGCGGCCGGTGCCGACGGTGTCGAGCTGCACCTCAACCACGACGACATGCTGGAGTACTTCCTCTCGCCGCTGACCAACCACCGCGAGGACGAGTACGGCGGCGACCTCGACGGCCGCCTGCGCTTCCCGCTGCGCATCCTGGCCGCCCTGCGCGCGGCGATGGAGCCGGACCGGATCGTCGGCGTCCGGCTCAACCTGCGCGAGGAGGAGCCCGGCGGCTACGGCATCGACGGCCCGGACGGCGCGATCGCCATCGCCCGCGCGCTCGAGGCCAGCGGGCACGTCGACTACCTCTCCTGCGCGATCGGCAGCCCCTGGGGCAACCCGAGCTACATCCAGTCCCACCACCACCGTCCCGCCGAGTGGTCCGCGCTCGCCGGGAAAGTCCGGGCCGCGGTGGGCGTCCCGGTCGTCTACACCGGCCGGGTCACCGGGCCCGAGGTCGCCGAGGCGCTGCTCGCCGACGGGCACGCCGACCTCGTCGGGATGGCGCGGGCGATGATCGCCGACGGCGACCTGCTGGTGAAGGCGCGCGAGGGTCGCGCCGACGACATCCGCCCGTGCGTGGGCGGCAACGAGTGCATCAGCCGCCGCATCGTCGAGGGCACGCCCTTCTCGTGCGCGGTCAACCCCGGCGCCGGCAAGGAGGCCGACCAGGCCGTCCGGCCCGCCGAGGTACGCCGGCGGGTGCTCGTCGTCGGCGGCGGACCCGCCGGCATGGAGCTCGCCGGCATCGCCGCGGAGCGCGGCCACGAGGTGAGCCTGTGGGAGCGCGAGGACGTCCTCGGCGGACAGCTCCGGGTTGCCGCGCTCGCACCGCGCCACGACGACCACGCCGCCTACCTGTCCTGGCAGGCTCGTCGCCTCGCCGCCGCCGGGGTGGAGGTCGAGACCGGACGCGCCGCCACGGCCGCCGGCGTCGCGGCCTTCGGCGCCGACCGCGTGGTGCTCGCGACCGGCGCCGTGGCCCGGCGCCCCGACCTGCCCGGCATGGACCTGCCGCACGTGCACACGGCGGTCGACGTGCTGACGGGTGCGGCGGGCGCACTGGGCCCGCAGGTCGTCGTACTGGCGCAGGACGACCACCTGCCGCCGCTGTCGGTCGCCGACTTCCTCGCCGAGCGCGGGCACGAGGTGACCCTCGTGCACGGCACCGCGGGGCCGGCTCCCCTGGTCAGCCGCTACCTCCTCGGCTCGGTCCTCGGCCGGCTCGACGCGGGTGGCGTCGTGCTGCGCGGCTCGGAGGCGCCGGTGCGGATCGACACGGGATCGGTGACCGTGCGCCACGTCTACTCGGGGCGGACCGCGGCGATCGAGGGGGTCGACAGCGTGGTGCTGTCCTGCGGCGCCGTACCGGTGACGGGGCTGGGCGAGGACCTGCGGGCCGCCGGCATCACCGCGGACCTGATCGGTGACGCCTACGCCCCGCGCCGCCTGGTGTTCGCGACCAAGCAGGCCCGTGCCCTGGCGATCACGCTCTGAGGGCTCCGCTGGGGGTAGTCCCTGACGAAAAGCACCGTTTCCGCCCCGAAATCAGTGCTTTTCGTCAGGGACTACCCCGCCGGGACCCCCGCAGAGGGGTCAGCCGTAGTAGGAGCGGCCCTTCGCCGCGAGCACGTCGTCGCCGCCGTCGACGACGAGGCAGGCGCCGTTGACGCGGGGCGCGGCGGCGAGGAAGAGAGCCGCCTCGGCGACGTCGTCGGAGGTGGTCGGCACGCCGGAGGAGGAGGCCGCCGCCAGCCGCCGGTACGGCGTCGCCAGGTCGTCCACGTCGCCCATCAGCGCCGCCGACAGCGAGCTCACCGTGCCACCGGGCGCGACCGCGTTGATCCGCAGCCCGTACGGCGCCACCTCGACCGCGACCGACTCCACGAGCCCCTTCACCGCGTGCTTGGCGGCGGTGTAGACGTGCGGCCCGAGGCCGCCGCGCAGGCTCGCCACGCTGGCCGTGCACACGATGGCGCCGCTGCCTTGGGGCCGCAGCACGCGGACGGCGTGCTTGACGGTGAGGAAGACGCTGGTGAGCAGCAGGTCCGTCGTACGACGGAAGTCGGCCAGCGCGGTCTCCTCGATCCGTCCGGTCACGCCGACCACGCCGGCGTTGGCGAAGACCGCGTCCACCTGGCCCAGGGCAGCGGTGGCGTCGAGAGCGCCGGCCACCTGGCCCTCGTCGGTCACGTCGCAGCGCACGAACCGGGCGCCGCCGCCGAGCCGCTCGACGAGCCCGAGTCCCGCCGCCTCGTCGACGTCGGCGACCACGACCCGCCCTCCGCCGGCGACCACCCGCTCGGCGATCGCGGCGCCGATGCCACGCGCTCCTCCGGTGACCAGTGCGACCTGCGGCATGGGACTCCTCCTCGATTGACACTCGTGGTGACCGACATTACATTGCATTCATTATCAGAGATAGGAGCACCGTGTCCTCGACCGTGACCGAGCTCGACCGGGTCGTGATCCGCTTCGCCGGCGACTCCGGCGACGGCATGCAGCTGACCGGCGACCGCTTCACCCAGGAAGCCGCCGTCTTCGGCAACGACCTGTCGACGCTGCCCAACTTCCCCGCCGAGATCCGCGCTCCCCAGGGCACCATCCCCGGCGTCAGCAGCTTCCAGCTGCACTTCGCGAACTACGACATCCTCACGCCCGGCGACCGCCCCGACGTCCTGGTCGCGATGAACCCGGCCGCGCTCAAGGCCAACGTCGCGGACCTGCCCCAGGGCGCCACCGTCATCGTGGACACCCACGACTTCACCGCGCGCAACCTCGCCAAGGTCGGCTACGACGCCAGCCCGCTCGACGACGAGTCGCTGGCCGGCCTCGCGGTGCACCCCCTCGACCTCACCGGGATGACGGTCGAGGCGGTCAAGGACTTCGGGCTGTCGCGCAAGGACGCGGCCCGCTGCAAGAACATGTTCGCGCTCGGCCTGGTCTCCTGGCTCTACGGCCGCGACGTCGCCGGCACCGAGGCCTACCTCGGCGCGAAGTTCGCGAGCAAGCCGACCATCCGCGACGCGAACGTCGCCGCGCTCAAGGCCGGCTGGTACTTCGGCGAGACGACCGAGACCTTCGCCGTCTCGTACGTCGTGAAGCCCGCCCCCGCCGCACCCGGGCGCTACCGCAACATCACCGGCAACACCGCGCTGTCCTACGGGCTCGTCGCCGCCGGGCAGCTCGCGGACCTCCCGGTGCTGATGGGTGCCTACCCGATCACCCCGGCCTCCGACATCCTCCACGAGCTGAGCAAGCACAAGCGCTTCGGCGTGACGACCTTCCAGGCCGAGGACGAGATCGCCGCCATCGGGGCGGCCGTCGGCGCGTCCTTCGCCGGCGTGCTCGGCGTCACCGCCACGTCCGGGCCGGGCGTCGCGCTCAAGTCCGAGGCGATGGGCCTGGCCGTGATGACCGAGCTGCCGCTCCTCGTGGTGGACGTCCAGCGCGGTGGGCCGTCGACCGGCCTGCCGACGAAGACCGAGCAGTCGGACCTGCTGCAGGCGATGTACGGCCGCAACGGCGAGGCGCCGATGCCGGTGGTCGCCGCGCAGTCGCCGGGTGACTGCTTCGACGCGGCCATCGAGGCGGCGCGGATCGCGGTGACCTACCGGACGCCGGTGATGCTGCTGTCCGACGGCTACCTCGCCAACGGCTCCGAGCCGTGGGCGATCCCGGAGGTCGCGACGCTCCCACGGATCGAGGCCGACTTCGCCACCGGACCGAACAAGGTCTCCGCGGGCTCGACCAGCGACGAGCCCGACGAGTTCTGGCCCTACCTGCGCGACGAGGAGGCCCTGGCCCGCCCGTGGGCGGTCCCCGGGACGCCCGGCCTGGAGCACCGGATCGGCGGCCTGGAGAAGGGCGAGGGCCACGGCAACATCTCCTACGACCCGGCCAACCACGACCGCATGGTCCGCATCCGCGCCGAGAAGGTGCGCCGCATCGCCGACGGCCTCCCCGCGCTGGAGGTCGACGACCCGTCCGGCGCCGCCCGCACGCTGGTGATCGGGTGGGGCTCGACGTACGGCCCGATCGGCGCCGCCTGCCGCCGGGTCCGGGCCGCGGGCCACGACATCGCGCAGGTGCACCTGCGGCACGTCAACCCGTTCCCGAACGACCTCGGCGACGTCCTGCGCCGCTACGACCGGGTGGTGTGCCCGGAGATGAACCTGGGGCAGCTCTCCCGGCTGCTGCGCGCGGAGTACCTCGTCGACGTACGACCGATCACCACCGTGCGTGGCCTGCCCTTCGGCGCCGAGGAGCTCTCCCGTGACCTGCTGGCCCACGTGACCGAGGAGGCCGCATGACCACCGTCGACCTGCCCGCGCCGAGCCTGACGGCGAAGGACTTCTCCTCCGACCAGGAGGTGCGCTGGTGCCCCGGGTGCGGCGACTACGCCGTCCTCAAGGCCGTCCAGTCCTTCCTCCCCGACCTCGGCCTGCGCCGCGAGAACATCGTCTTCGTCTCCGGCATCGGCTGCAGCTCACGCTTCCCCTACTACCTCGACACCTACGGGATGCACTCCATCCACGGGCGTGCGCCCTCGATCGCCACCGGCATCGCGACCGCGCGCGAGGACCTCTCCGTCTGGGTCGTGACCGGCGACGGCGACGCGCTGTCCATCGGCGGCAACCACCTCATCCACGCCCTGCGCCGCAACGTCAACATGACGATCCTGTTGTTCAACAACCGGATCTACGGACTCACCAAGGGCCAGTACTCCCCCACCTCCGAGGTCGGCAAGGTCACCAAGTCCACCCCCGCCGGCTCCCTCGACCACCCCTTCAACCCGGTCTCCCTGGCCCTCGGCGCCGAAGCAACCTTCGTCGCCCGCACCATCGACTCCGACCGCAAGCACCTCACCGCCGTCCTCGCCGCAGCCGCCGCCCACCGCGGCACCAGCCTCGTCGAGATCTACCAGAACTGCCCGATCTTCAACGACGGCGCCTTCGAGGACCTCAAGGGCCCGCAGGCTGCCGACCACCTGCTGCGGCTGGAGCCCGGCCTGGAGGTCACCGTGGACGGGCAGACCTGGACGCACGACCCGGCCGACCCCAACCCGACCCGGCAGTTCGCGCTCTCGCGGCTGGACGGCGACCCGGACTCCCCGGTCCCGGTGGGGATCTTCCGCCAGGTCCCCCGGGCGACGTACGACGACGGGGCGCGCCAGCAGGTCGCGGACGCCGTCGCCCAGCAGGGCCCCGGCAGCCTCCAGGAGCTGCTGGACCGCGGCGACACCTGGACCGTCAGCGAGAACGGAGCACCGGCATGAGCACCCAGGGGACGATCGGGATCATCGGCGGCACCGGCCCGCAGGGCCGCGGCCTGGCGACCCGCTTCGCGGCGAGCGGGCTGAAGGTGCTGCTCGGCTCGCGTGACGCGGGCCGCGCGGCCGAGGCCGCCGCGACCATCGACGGCGCCGTCGACGGTGACACCAACGAGGAGGTCGCCCGCCGCGCCGACGTCGTCCTGGTCACGGTGCCGTGGGAGGGCCACGGCGACCAGCTCGCCGGGCTCGCCGACGCCCTCGCCGGCAAGGTCGTCGTGGACTGCGTGAACCCGCTCGGCTTCGACAAGCAGGGGCCCTACCGGCTCGACGTCGCCGAGGGCAGTGCCGCGCAGCAGGCCGCCGCGCTGCTGCCGGGCTCGACTGTCACCGCCGCGTTCCACCACCTCTCCGCCGTCGTCCTGCTCGACCCGGAGGTGACGAGCATCGACGCCGACGTCCTCGTCCTCGGGGACGACCGGGCGGCGACTGATAGCGTCCAGGCGCTGGCCGGGAAGATCTCCGGCTGCCGCGGCGTCTACGCCGGACGGCTCCGCAACGCCGGCCAGGTCGAGGCCCTCACGGCCAACCTGATCGCGATGAACAAGCGCTACCGCGCGCACGCGTCGGTGCGGATCACCGACGTCTGAGGAAAGGACCGCGTGAGCGAGGCCGAGGACCGCTGGCTGTTCGCGACGCTGGTCGCGGTCACCACCGTCACCGCGGTGGTCAGCAGCCTGGGCGCGCCGCTGGTGCCTAGCATCGCCAGCCGGTACGACGTACCGCTCGCCACGCGCAGTGGATCCTCACCGCGACCCTCATCACCGCGGCCGCCGCGACGCCGGCGCTCGGACGGTGGGGCAGCGGCCGCCTGCGCCGCCCGGTGGTGCTCGGCAGCCTCGGCGTGGTCCTCCTCGGCGCGGTCCTCGCGGCGCTCCCGCTCGGCATGGGCGCGCTGATCGTGGGGCGCGCCTGCCAGGGCATGGGCCTGGCCGTCGCCCCGCTCACCCTCGCCGTCGCGCGCGACGTGTGGACCGGCGAGCGGCTGGTCTCGCGGCTCTCCCTGCTGTCCATCGCGACGGTCGCCGGGGCCGGGCTGGGCTACCCGTTCACCGGGTTCGTCGCGCAGCACGCCGGCATCGGCGGGGCCTACGGGCTGGGCGCGGTGCTGGTGGCGGCCAGCCTGGTGCTGGCCGCCCGGTTCCTGCCGCGGCAGGCGGACGGCGTACCCCAGCGGGTGGACGTGGTCAGCGTCGTCCTCGTCGCCGCCGGGATGGTCGCGGTGCTGCTCGCCGTCAGCCAGGGCGAGGCGTGGGGCTGGCTCTCCCCGCTCGTGGCGGCCCTGGTGGGCGGCGGTGTCGCGCTGCTGCTCACCTGGGTGGCGCGCACCCGCCGCATCTCCCGCGCCGGTGGCCAGCCGCTCGTCGACCTCCGCCTCGCCGCGCGTCCCGGCGTGCTCGGGCCGAACGCGGTGGCCTTCGCGCTGGCCATCGGGATGTACGGCCTGCTCACCGTCGTCGTGCTGCTCGTCCGCGGCGACGGCAGCGCCGGCTGGGGCCTCGGCCGCGGCGCCACGGCCGCCGGGCTGGTGCTGGTGCCCTACGCCGTCCTCAGCGTCACCGGCAGCCGGATCGCGCTCCGCGTCGCCCGCCGCTTCGGCGCCCACCTGCTGCTGCCGATCGGCTCCACCGTCTTCGCCTCGTCGATGGTGCTGCTGGCCCTGCGCCACGACAGCCTCACCCAGGCACTCGTCGCGATGGCGGTCGGCGGCATCGGCAGCGGGTTCACCTTCTCCTCGCTGCCCGGCCTGATCGTGCCGCACGTGCCGGCCGCCGAGACCGGCAGCGCGATGTCCTTCAACCAGCTGCTGCGCTACCTCGGCTTCTCGGTCGGCTCAGCGGCGAGCGTCGCCCTCCTCGACGTCTACGGCGGCCACGAGGCCGCCTTCCGCGCGACCACCCTGACCATGGCCGCGATCTGCTTCCTCGCCGGCCTGGGCGTCGCGATCGGCGGACGCCGGGCGGTGGATCCGCTTTGATGGCCCCGTGCTCGTCGACCTGCAGCTCGATGCCCGTCCCGACCGCGCCCTCGGCCGCGCCCGGGAGCTGACCGAGGCCGGCGCCGCCGGGCTGTTCACCTTCGAGGGGCCGCACGACGTCTTCCTGCCGCTCGCCGCCGTGGCCGGCCAGGTCGAGGCGGACCTGATGACGAACGTCGCCATCGCGATGCCGCGCTCGCCGATGCACCTCGCGCACACCGCCTGGGACCTCCAGCTGATGACCGGGGGCCGGTTCCGGCTCGGGCTGGGCTCGCAGATCCGCCCCCACATCGAGAAGCGGTACGGCGCCACCTGGTCCCCGCCCGCCGCCCGCATGCGCGAGGTGGTGGTCGCCGTGCGGGCCATCCTCACGTCCTGGCAGGACGGCACCCGGCTCGACTTCCGCGGCGAGCACAGCACGCACACGCTGATGCCGCCGACCTTCGTCCCCGGGCCGAACCCGTTCGGCCCACCGCCGATCCTGCTCGGCGCGCTGGGCCCGCTGATGACCCGCACCGCCGCCGAGGTCGCCGACGGCCTGCTGGTCATGCCGTTCCACAGCCACCGCCACTTCCACGAGCGCACCCTGCCCGCCGTCGCCGAGGGGCTCGCCCGCGCGGGCCGCGCCGTCGCCGACTTCTCGGTGTTCCCGCAGGCGATCGTCGCGATGGGCCGCACCGAGCCCGAGCTGGACGCCGCGCGGGCCGGGGTGCGCGGGCTGCTCGCCTTCTACGGCTCCACACCGGCGTACCTGCCGGTGCTGGAGGTGGAGGGCTGGGCAGACCTCCAGCCCGAGCTCAACCGGCTCTCCAAGACCGGCGACGTCGCCGCGATGATGGGCCTCGTCGACGACACCATGCTGGCCACCCTCGCGGTCACCGGGACCCCCGAGGAGTGCGCGGCCGAGATCGCCCGCCGCTTCGGCGGCGTACCAGGGGTGGCGGACCGGGTCTGCTGCTACTTCCCGGGCTACGACCCGCCCGCCGAGCAGGTCGCCGCTCTCGTCGCGGACTTGGGGACGGGGCACCCGCACCGACGCTAAGGTGCGGCTCATGTACGAGCTGCTCGACGCCGCGACCCGTGCCCGCCCCGACGCGGTGGTGGTCACCAGCCCCGGCGGGCAGACGACGTACGCCGAGCTGAGCGCCTCCGTGCAGGCCATCGCGACCGCGTTGGTCGAGCGCGGTGAGCGCCGGATCGCCGTGCTGCTGACCGAGCCCGCCGAGGTGCTGGCCGTGCTGGCCGCGTGCTCCCGGATCGGCGTCGAGGCGTGCGTCTACCCGCTCGCCGCCACCGACGAGGCCGTCGACGAGATGGTCCGCCGCTTCGAGCACGAGGTGGTCGTCACCGACCGCACCGGCCTCGGCTCCCCCGTCGTCGCCTTCGGCGCGCTGACCTCCGTCGCGCCCGGTCCGCTGCCGGAGCTGCCGGAGAGCCGGCCGATCATGGCGATGACGACCGGCACCAGCGGCTTCCCGCGCGGCGTACGGCACGAGTGGGACCGGCTGCTGCGCGCGGTCCGCAAGATCAAGCCGGCCCCCGACCACCGCTGGCTGCTGGCCTACGGCCTCAACCAGTTCGGCGGCCTCCAGATCCTCATCCACGTGCTCGCCGCGCAGGCCCAGCTCGTCGCCGCCACCTCCTTCCAGCCGCGCGACGCGCTCGGCGCGATGCGCGAGTCCGGCGTCACCCACGCCAGCGGCACGCCGACCTTCTGGCGCTTCCTGCTCGCCGAGATGGCCTCCGACGGCGGCCCCGTCCCCGGCCTGCGGCAGGTCACCCTCGGCGGCGAGGCCGTCCCCGGTGCGCTGCTGGACCGGCTGCGCGAGCGCTTCCCCGACGCCCACCTGTCGCAGATCTACGGCGCCACCGAGTTCGGCCAGAACGTCACCGTCCGCGACGGCCGCCCCGGTCTGCCGATCTCGATGCTGGAGCCCGGCGGCGACGTGCAGTTCAAGGTCACCGACGGCGAGCTGTGGGTCCTCTCCAAGGCCTCGATGCTCGGCTACCACGGCGAGGAGGCCGTGCCCGAGGGCTCCTGGCGTGCCACCGGCGACCTCGTCGAGGTGGTCGGCGACCGGATCGAGTTCCGCGGCCGCAAGACCGACGTCGTCAACGTCGGGGGCGTCAAGGTGCACCCGATCCCCGTCGAGGACCGGGTCAGCAAGGTCGCCGGGGTCTCCCTCGTGCGCGCCTACGGCCGCCCCAACCCGATGGTCGGGCACGTGCTCGCCGTCGAGATCGTCCTGGAGCCGGGCTTCGAGGAGTCCGTCGTCGCGCGCGAGGTCCGCGAGGCCTGCGCCGACCTGCCGCCCCCGGCCCGGCCGCGGAGCATCAAGTTCCTGGAGACGATGAGCACGACCGGCAACAAGATGCTGCGCGGCGCCGCGCGCTGAGCGCTCTTGTAACTACGTGTTCATGCCTCTACCAGGGTGGTAGACCACCCTGGTAGATGCCACAACACCCGGGTAGAGGTCTGAACACGTAGTTACATGTTCTCCGCGTATGGCCATACGACGCGAGCCGGATCAGCGCCCGAAGGCAGGCTTCTCCTTGGCGAGGAAGGCCCGCACACCCTCGGCGAAGTCGGGGCCGCCGTAGACCTCGCGCAGCAGCGCCTCCTCGTCCGGCGGCGACGCCTCGGCGGGCTGGGCGCGGGTGAGCAGCTGGTGCTTGGTCGTCTCGATGGTGACCCGGGAGGCCTGCGCGATGCCCGCGGCCAGGTCGGCGACCTCGGCGTCCAGCCCGTCCGCGTCCGGTACGACGGCGGCGAGCGCGCCCACGCCGTGGGCCCGGTCGGCGGCGACCAGCCGCGAGGCCAGCAGCATCTCGCGGGTCAGCGACTCCCCGAAGATCGCCTGGCAGCGGTAGAGCACCGAGCCGGAGAGGGCGTTGCCGAGGGTCCGCGCGATCGGGTAGCCGAAGCGCGAGCCGGCGGTGGCGACGCGCAGGTCGCAGTGGGTGGCGACGGCGAGGCCGCCGCCGACGCAGACACCGTCGATGGCGGCGATGGTGACCTGGGGCAGCGACCAGAGCCGGTCGAACATCTCCCGGATCCAGTTCTCGTACTCGACGGCGTCGGCCTCGAGGAAGTCGCTGATCTCGTTGCCCGCCGCGAACGCCTTGCCGCCCGCGCCGCGCAGCACGACCACGCCCACCGACCGGTCGGCGGCGGTCTGCTCCCACAGGGCGCGCAGCTCGCCGTACATCGCCTTGGTGAAGGCGTTGCGGCGCTCGGGACGGTTGAAGGTCACCTCGAGGACACCGGGGCCGAGGCGGTCGCGATCGATCAGCAGGTCAGCGGTCACGACGGTGAGGGTAGCGGCCCGCCAGCCCCCGCTCGCTGACGACCACCGCGGCGAGGACGCCCGCGATCGCGCCGAACAGGTGGCCCTGCCAGGAGACGCCCGGCGTCCCGGGCAGCACGCCCCACAGCACGCTGCCGTAGACGACCAGCACGACGAGCCCGATCAGGATCTCCGCGGGCTTGCGGTCGACGAAGCCCTGCACCGCGAGGTAGGTGATCCACCCGAAGATCAGCCCGGACGCGCCGATGTGCACCGACCCGCTGCCCGCGACCAGCCACACGGCCAGCCCGCCGAGCAGCCAGATCACGGCGGTCGCGGCGAGCCCGCGGGCCACGCCGGTGGCGAGGGTGAGGAAGCCGAGGACCAGCGCGGGGACGGTGTTCGCGGCGAGGTGCTCCCAGCCGCCGTGCAGCAGCGGCGCAGCGAGGATCCCGAGCAGTCCCTCGCCGTCGCGCGGCCGGATGCCCCAGCCGTCGAGCCGGTGCGAGGCGGCCACGTCGAGGACCTCGATCCCCCACAGCAGCACGACGAACGCCGCCGTCGCCACGCCGGCGACCTGCCACGGCGGCCGGGTCGTCACGCGGTCCTCCAGACGGCGACCCAGTACTGCACGCCGAAGGGTGCGTCGTCGTAGAGCACCTCCGCCTCTCCGAGCGGCGGCAGCTCCCCCAGGCAGGCGGTGTCGGCCCACAGCTCCGCGGCGAGGGCGGTGTCGATGCCGGTGAAGGTACGACGGAGCGCGGCGTCGAAGCCCGCGGCCCGCTCGTCGAGGTGACCGGGTGCCTTCTCGGTGCGGGTGGCCGAGCCGTTGCCGACGACGAGCACCCCGGTCTCGTCGTCGTCCACGACGGCGCCGCCGCTGGCAGCGACCAGCGCGGCCGCGACCCGCAGCCCGGAGGGACCGGAGGCCCGCACGCGCACCCGCGCCCCGAGCCGGCCGACGGCGTCGAGGCAGGCGGCACGCAGGTCGGCGACCGGGTCCTCCAGCGAGGCGTACGACGGGAGCAGGGCCGGCACGCCCGGCACCAGCGCGACCGGGCCGCTCACTGGATCCCCCGGATCGCGCGCAGCGGCGGCCGTCGTCCGGCGATCGACCACACCATGTCGACGGTCTGCCGGGTCTCGACGACCTGGTGGACGCGGTAGATGCGGGCCCCGGCGAGCGCGCAGACCGACGTCGCGGCGAGGGTGCCGACCAGCCGCTCACCGACCTCGAGGCCGAGGGTCTCGCCGACGAAGTCCTTGTTGGACAGCGACACCAGCACCGGCCAGCCGGTGGCGACCATCTCGCCGATCCGGCGGGTCACCTCCAGCGAGTGGAAGGTGTTCTTGCCGAAGTCGTGGGCCGGGTCGATCACGATCGACTCGCGGGCGACGCCGGCGGCCAGCGCCCGCTCGGCGTAGGCGACGGTGTCGGTGACGGCGGCGGCGACGACGTCGTCGTACTCGATCCGGTAGGGGCGGGTCCGCGGGGTCACCCCGCCGGTGTGGGTGCAGATGATCGCCACGTCGTGGGCGGCGGCGACGTCGACCAGCTCGGGGTCCGCACCGCCCCACGCGTCGTTGAGGACGTCCGCGCCCGCCGCGCACACCGCGTCCCCGACCTCTGCGCGCCAGGTGTCGACGGAGATCACCAGCCCCGGGTACGACGCCCGCACCCGCGCCACGAAGTCGACCACCCGCGCCTTCTCCTCCGCGGGCGAGATCTCCACGCCGGGCGCGGCCTTGATGCCGCCGATGTCCACGATCTCGGCGCCCTGGGCGACCACCTCGGCCACGCGCGCGAAGGCGGCGTCCTCCGCCCAGGTGGCGCCCTTGTCGAAGAAGGAGTCGGGGGTGCGGTTGACGATCGCCATCATCAGCGCCTCGTCGTCACCGAAGTGCTGGCGTCCGAGTCTCACAGGTGGGCCTCCGCGGGCGGTCGTTCGAGGGTGGGGACGACCTGCTCGACGGGCTCCAGGCCGCGCAGGTACTGCCGCAGCACCGCCTCGTCGCCGGCCCCCGGCACACCGGAGCGCGCCAGCGCGGCCGCGATGATCTGGGTCGCCATCCCACCGAGGTCGCGCAGCGCCTGGTGCCGGTGGGCGCGGACGCCGAGCCCCACCTGCGCGATCGCGGACGGACCGGCGGCACGGAGGGTGTCGACGAGCGCGGCCAGCTCGACGGCGTACCCGGTCGGCACGGCCAGGCCGGCGAACCACGAGCGCCGTACCGCCCACTCCCCCGCGAGCGGCTGCACCAGGGAGCCGAGCTCGGGGAAGAGCAGCGCGATCAGCGGCCGGGCGACCAGCTCGGTGACCCGCCCGCCCTCCAACGGCCCGTCCACCCCGGGGCGGTCGTAGAAGCCCTTGACCAGCCGCACCTCGGGCGAGGTCAGCAACGGGCCGAGCAGGCCGGGCACGAAGTGGGTGTCCCAGTCGTGCAGGTCGGCGTCCATGAAGACGACGAGGTCGCCGGTGGTGACGAAGAGCGACTTCCACATCGCCTCGCCCTTGCCGGGGTGGCTGCCGAGGTCGGGGCGGATCTCCGCCGAGCGGTGGACGCGGGCGCCGGCGGACTCGGCGACGGCGTAGGTGTCGTCCACGGAGTCGCTGTCGATGACCACGATCTCGTCGACCAGGTCGACGGTCTCCATGAGCGCGGTGCGGACCCGGGACACGACGGCGCCGACGGTGGCCGCCTCGTTGCGGGCCGGTACGACGAGGCTGACCCGCTGCCCCAGCCTCCCCTTGGCCACCAGCAGCCCCTCGAGGCTCCAGTCGTCCCAGGAGGCGGCGCGGATCCCCATGTCCGTCAACCTACCGGCTGCCCGGATCGGTCCGAGTTTGCCGTCGTTCCCGGTCCGAAACCGGGTGCGCGGTGCTACCGTCGAAATCTCTCGGGAAGTTCGGTGGGCGCTCCCTCCCCCCTGGAGTTCACGACATGGCATTTCGACGGTGGCGACGCAAGGTCCGTTGCCTGCTCAAGCACGGCCCGCGCGGCTGCCCGCACATCGAGCGGCACTCCCGCCGGCCCCGGCGCCGCAGACGGCAGCTGGAGGAGGACAGCGGTCGTCACCTGCCACCGGTGACGATCATCGACCCCGCGGACCTGGTGCGCTGAGGAAGGCCCGCGCCCCGGCGACCAGCGCCCGCGCGTAGCGCCGCTGCCCGGCGGCGCTCTCCATCACGGCCGCCTCGCCGGGGTCGCGCATGTTGCCCAGCTCCACCATCACCGCCGGTACGTCGGACAGGTTCAGTGTCCCGAGGTCGCCGCGCACGTCGATCCCCCGCACGCCCCGGTACGACGACGGCCGGAAGCGCGCGTCCACCAGGGCGTCGCGCACCGCGGCGGCCAGCCGGCGCGAGGGCCGCACGATGTCGTCGGTCCAGCCGTCGATCCGCTCGGGGCGGATCACGTGGAAGCCGCTCGCGCCGCCGTCGGTCACCCCGTCGGCGTGGATGCTGATCCGCAGGTCCGCGGTGGGGCCGGGCCGGCCGGGGTTGCCGATCCGGCCGCGCTCGTCGACGCACGGGCCCCACTTCTCGTCGGAGTCCGAGCCGCGGGTGAGGACCACCCGGGCGCCGAGTCCCTCCAGCGACCGGCGGGCCTGCTCCGCGACCCGCCAGGTGAAGGTCGACTCGGGGAAGCCGTCCTCGGTCGACGTACCGGTGGTGTTGCACTCCTTCTCGAAGCCGCCCGCGTCCACCGGCGCGGCGATCTCCGCGCCGTGGTGACGGTTGCCGAGCTGGTGGCCCGGGTCGAGCACGACCACCTTGCCCGCCAGCGGCCGGCCGGCCGCGGTCGGGGACGGCGCCACCGACGGGCTCGCCGACGTGCTCGGCCGCGCCGGTCCGGGCTCGCCTGCCGAGCAGCCGGCCGCGAGCGCCGCGACCAGCAGCAGGGACGCGGCCCGGCGCACGGTCATGCGTAGCCCAGGACGTCCTTGCGCTTCTCGCCCCAGGCCAGCGCGGACGCGATCGCCTCGTCCAGGGAGAGCTCGGTCCGCCAGCCCAGCAGCTCGCGCGCCTTGTCGGCGTTGGCGAAGGCGCCGGCCGCGTCGCCCGGGCGCGCGGGCGCCTCGGTGACCGGGACCGGCTTGCCGACGACCCGCTCGACCGCGGCCAGCAGCTCACGCACGGTGACGCCGTCGCCGGAGCCGAGGTTGATGTAGGTGTACGTCGCGTCCACCTTCGCCAGCACGCCGTCGAACTCCTCGACCGCGCGCACGTGGGCGCGGGCCAGGTCCCAGGCGTGGATGTAGTCGCGGATGCCCGTGCCGTCGCGGGTCGGGTGGTCGGTGCCGGTGAGGGTGAAGGTGTCGCGGAAGCCGAGGGCCGTCTGCGCCATCAGCGGCACGACGTGCGTGGCGTCGCGCAGGTGGTAGCCGGTCTCCAGGTCCGGGTCCGCGCCGATCGGGTTGAAGTAGCGCAGGATGATCGCGCGCAGCGCGGTGGCCTTCGACAGGTCCTCCAGCACCTCCTCCATCATCCGCTTCGTGCGTGCGTACGGCGAGGTCGGCTCGACCGGGTCGTCCTCGGTGACCTCGAAGTCGGGCTTCAGCGCGTAGAGCGAGGCGGTCGAGGAGAAGATGATCCGTGTCTTGCCGAGCGCGGTGAGCTCGTCGAACATCTCCAGCGACTTCGCCACGTTGTCGCGGTAGTACTCGTACGGCTTCTCCACCGACTCCGGCACCACGATCCGCGCGGCCATGTGGATGGTCGCGTCCAGGTCGGGGTGCTCGGCCACGATCCGGCGCAGCAGCGCCCGGTCGGCGATGTCGCCCTCGTAGAAGATCCGGTCGCCGGCGTAGGCCCGCGGGCCGGTGAGCAGCGAGTCGAGGACGACCGGGACGTGCCCGGCCTGCTCCAGGGCCTTGGCGGTGATCGAGCCGAGGTAGCCGGCGCCGCCGGTGACGAGGACCTTCATGGCAGAGGACCCTAGCCGGAGGGTCCTCAGCCGCTGTGCTTCTCGTCGAGCAGGGCCAGCAGGTAGCGGCCGTAGCCGCTCTTGAGCAGGCCCTCGGCCCGGGTGGCGAGCTGCTCGTCGCTGATGTAGCCCAGCCGCCAGGCGACCTCCTCGGGCGCGCCGACCTTGGTGCCCTGGCGTGCCTCCAGCGCCCGGACGTAGTTGCCGGCGTCGTTGAGGTCGTCGAAGGTGCCGGTGTCGAGCCAGGCCGAGCCACGCGGCAGGACCTCGACCTGGAGCCGCTGCTCGTCGAGGTACATCCGGTTCAGGTCGGTGATCTCCAGCTCGCCGCGGGCCGAGGGCTGCAGCGCCTTGGCCTTGTCGACGACGTCGGGGCCGTAGAAGTAGAGCCCCGGCACGGCGAAGTGGCTGCGCGGCTTCTCCGGCTTCTCCTCCAGGGACAGCGCCCGGCCCTCGTCGTCGAACTCCACCACGCCGTACGCCGTGGGGTCGGCCACGCGGTAGCCGAACACCGCCGCGCCGTCGAGGTCGCCGAAGCGCCGCAGGCGGGTGCCCATCCCGGGCCCGTGGAAGATGTTGTCGCCGAGCACCAGGCCGGCACCGCCGCCGGCGAGGTGCTCCTCGCCGATGAGGAACGCCTGGGCGAGCCCGTCGGGCGAGGGCTGCACGGCGTAGCTGATCGTGATGCCGAACTGTGCCCCGTCGCCGAGCAGCCGCCGGAACTGGTCGGCCTCGTGCGGGGTGGTGATCACCAGCACCTCACGGATCCCGGACAGCATCAGGGTCGAGAGCGGGTAGTAGATCATCGGCTTGTCGTAGATCGGCATCAGCTGCTTGCTGATCGCGTGCGTGATGGGGTGCAACCGGCTTCCGGTGCCTCCCGCGAGGATGATCCCGCGCATCGTGATCCCGCTCCTTGTCGATATCGGGGACGGCGGCGCCATTGTCCTCCATAGACTCCTCCCCGTGCAGCGCATCCTCGTCACGGGCGGCGCCGGCTTCATCGGCTCCAACTTCGTCCACCACCTCGTCCGGTCCACCGACGCCTCCGTCACGGTCCTGGACAAGCTCACCTACGCCGCCTCGCGGGAGTCCCTCGACGGCCTGCCCGCCGAGCGGGTGCGCCTGGTCGTGGGCGACGTCGCCGACGCGACCGTGGTCGAGCCGCTGGCCGGTGAGCACGACGCGGTCGTGCACTTCGCGGCCGAGTCGCACAACGACAACTCCCTCGACGACCCCTCGCCGTTCATCCGGACCAACCTGATCGGCACCTTCACCCTGCTGGAGGCGGTCCGCAAGGCGGGCGTGCGCTTCCACCACGTCTCCACCGACGAGGTCTACGGCGACCTGGAGCTGGACGACCCGAAGCGGTTCACCGAGGACACGCCCTACCAGCCGTCCTCGCCGTACTCCGCGTCCAAGGCGGGCTCGGACCACCTGGTCCGCGCCTGGGTGCGCTCCTTCGGCGTGCAGGCGACGATCTCCAACTGCTCCAACAACTACGGCCCCTGGCAGCACGTGGAGAAGTTCATCCCGCGCCAGGTCACCGAGGTCATCGACGGGCGCCGGCCCAAGCTCTACGGCTCCGGCGAGAACGTCCGCGACTGGATCCACACCGAGGACCACTCCTCCGCCGTGCTGGCGATCCTGGAGCGCGGCCGGATCGGCGAGACCTACCTCGTCGGCGCCGACGGCGAGAAGTCGAACCTCGAGGTGGTCCGGCTGATCCTGACCCTGATGGGGCGCGACGCCGACGACTTCGAGCACGTCACCGACCGCGCGGGCCACGACCTGCGCTACGCCATCGACTCCGGCAAGCTGCGCACCGAGCTCGGCTGGACGCCCCGGTACGCCGACTTCGAGGCCGGCCTGGAGCAGACGGTGCGCTGGTACCAGGACAACCAGGAGTGGTGGCGCCCCGCGAAGGCGGCCACCGAGGCGGCGTACGCCGCGAAGGGCCAGTGACGGTGACGCAGGGCGTCGAGACCACGCCCGTCCCGGGCCTGGTCGTGCTCCGGCTGGCCGTGCACGGCGACGCGCGCGGCTGGTTCAAGGAGAACTGGCAGCGCGAGCGGATGGTCGGCCAGGGCCTCCCCGACTTCGGCCCGGTGCAGAACAACATGAGCCTCAACGTCCGCCGCGGCACGACGCGGGGCATCCACGCCGAGCCCTGGGACAAGCTCGTCTCGGTGGCGACCGGCAAGGTGTTCGCCGCGTGGGTGGACCTGCGCGAGGGCGAGAGCTTCGGGGCGACGTACTGGCTGGAGATGGACGAGGGCGTCACCGTCTTCGTCCCGCGCGGGGTGGGCAACTCCTACCAGGCGCTCGAGGACGGGACGGTGTTCTCCTACCTCGTCAACGACCACTACGTGCCCGGCACGGTCTACCCGGCGCTGCACCTGGCCGACGAGAGCGCCGCGATCCCCTGGCCGATCCCGCTGGCCGACGCCGACGTGTCCGACAAGGACCGGGCCAACCCGCGGCTCGCCGAGGTCACCCCGATGGCCCCGCGCCGCCCGTTGATCACCGGCGCGAAGGGCCAGCTCGGCCGCGCCCTCGCCGCACTCCACCCCGACGCGACGCTCGTCGACCTCGACGAGCTCGACCTCACCGACCCGGACGCGCTGGCGGCCTGGCCGTGGCAGGACCACGACCTGATCCTGAACGCCGCGGCCTACACCGCCGTCGACGCGGCCGAGACGCCCGAGGGCCGCGCCACGGCGTGGGCGGCCAACGCCGCCGCGCCGGCCGCGCTCGCGGCGATCGCGGCCCGGCGCGGGATCCCGCTGGTGCACTACTCCACCGACTACGTCTTCGACGGCCGCGAGGTCGAGGGCGGGCACCGCGAGGACGAGCCGTTCGCGCCGCTGGGCGTCTACGGCCAGACCAAGGCCGCCGGCGACCTCGCCGTCGCCACCGCGCCGAAGCACTACGTCCTGCGCACCTCGTGGGTGATCGGCGAGGGCCACAACTTCGTGCGGACCATGGCCAGGCTCGCCGCCGACGGCGTCGACCCGGCCGTCGTGGACGACCAGGTCGGCCGGCTCACCTTCGCCACGGAGCTGGCCCGGGCCACCCGGCACCTGGTGGACACCGCCGCGCCGTACGGCACCTACCACGTCACCAACGGCGGCACCCCGCGCTCGTGGGCCGACTACGCCCGCCGGGTCTTCGAGCTCACCGGCCACGACCCGGCGCGGGTCAGCACGACCACGACCGAGGAGTACGCCGCCGGCAAGCAGCTCTCCCCGCGGCCGCTGCACAGCACGCTGTGCCTCGACAAGCTCGCCGCCACCGGGTTCGAGAGCACTGATGCCGATCAGGCCCTCACGGACTACCTCGCCCATCTAGGCTGACGTCGTGCTTGCGCTGACCTGCCCCACCCAGTCGTACGACTGGGGCTCCACGCACGCGATCCCGACCTTCCAGCGCACCGAGGCGGACGGCCGGCCGGTCGCCGAGGTCTGGGTCGGCACGCACCCGCTCGGCACCGCACGGGTCGCGGACGGCACCGGGCAAGGCCGCGCGCTGACCGAGGTGGCCGGCGAGCTGGGCTTCATGCTCAAGGTGCTCGCCGCCGACCGCCCGCTGTCCATCCAGGTGCACCCGGACGCCTCCCGCGCCGCCGCCGGCTACGCCGACGAGGAGGCCGCGGGCGTCCCGCTCGGGGCACCGCACCGGGTCTTCAAGGACCCCTTCCCCAAGCCCGAGATGGTCTACGCGCTGACCAGCTTCGACACCCTGGTCGGTCTGCGTCGTACGTCGGAGGTGATGCGGGTCCTGCACGCCATCGAGCACCCGCTCGCCGAGAGCCTGATGGCCAGCCTCGTCGAGCGCCCCGGCTTCGCCGGCATCGTCCGGTTGATCGAGGGCCTGCTGGAGTCGCCCCCGCCGCCCGCCACGGTCACCGAGGTCGCCGCCGCCTGCCAGAAGGCGCTCGACGGTGGACGCGACGTCAAGCGCGCCTTCGAGACCGCGGTCGAGCTCGCCGACGCCTGCCCCGGCGACGTGGGCGTGATCGTCTCGCTGCTGCTGAACCGGCTCACGCTGCAGCCCGGCGAGGCGGCGTACCTCGCCACCGGGATCATCCACGCCCACCTGCGTGGGCTGTGCCTGGAGGTGATGGTCTCCTCCGACAACGTGCTGCGTGCCGGGCTGACCACCAAGCACATCGACGCCCCCGGCCTGGTCCGCTGCCTGGAGGAGGGCACCTCGCGCGCGGCGCGGGTCGAGCCGATGGTCTTCAACTACTCCACCGACGTGTTCAGCCCGTGCGGGGACTTCGCGCTCTCGGTCACCCAGAGCTCGCCGGCCGACCCGGCCGGCGTGGTGCTGCCCGCGCACGGACCGCGGCTGCTGGTCTGCACCGGCGGCGAGGTCGCGCTGGTCAACCACCGCGACGAGGTGCTCCGCCTGGGCCGGGGCGAGGTGGCCTACGCCGACGACAGCGACGGCGAGCTGCGGGTCGCCGGCACCGGTGAGGTCGCCCAGGCGTTCGTGCCCGCCCCCGACGCCCGCGGCCAGCTCTTCGACCTGCTCTGAGCTGAAGGGGCCGAGCGGGTCTTCGGGGCGTGGTGAGGGCAGCAAGCTGCGGCGACGCCCCTCCCGCCGCGCTGCCGGCCGGGAGTCAGCGTCTCCTCAGCGGCGGCGGCGCAGCCCCGCGAGCGCGGGTCGTACGTCGACGAGGTAGACGAACGCCGCGACGGTGAGCACCAGGTTGACGATCCCGATCGGGATCGGCAGCACCTGCAGCAGGACGCCGATGCCGAGCAGGGCGCACCAGGTCACCTTGTTGAGCTTGTCCGCGGCGTCGTAGGACTCCGCGGAGTAGAGCAGCGCGCTGACCAGCGCGAAGATCTTGACGACGAGCAGGGCGAAGGCGATGCCGAGGTTGACGTACGCCTCGATGTCGCTCGCCGGCAACACCCATCCTCCACCCATGGGCATGGATCCTAGCCAGTCCCCGGTGACGCAAATGACCGCGACCCCGGGGCCGGTGGCCTCGGGGTCGCGGTACGACGAGCGGGTGCGCTCAGCTGGCGGTGGCCTTCTTGGCCGGCGCCTTCTTCGCGGTGGCCTTCTTGGCGGGAGCCTTCTTGGCCGGCGCCTTCTTCGCGGGAGCCTTCTTGGCGGCCGGGGCCTTCTTGGCCGGCGCCTTCTTGGCGGGGGCCGGGGTCTCACCGGTGCGCAGCTTCACCACGACGCCCTCGCCGCGCTTGGCGAGGTCGGCGTAGAGCGCGGTGGCGGTGGCGACGTTCTCGTCGTAGGCACCCTTGACGCTGGTCTGCACCTTGGCCGGCAGGGCCTTGGCGTCGGCCTGCAGGTCGGCGAAGGCGGTGGTGGCCTTGCCCTGCAGCGACTTCGGCTGGGGCAGGGAGAAGCCCTTGACGCTGGTCTGCACGTCGGCGACGCGGGTGGTGACGTCCTTCTGGACCTCGACGACGCGGGCGGTGACCTTGGTCTGCACGTCGGCGACGTAGGCGCGGACCTTCTCCACGGCGAGGTCGGTCGCACCGACACCGGCGTAGATCGGCTTGGCGGCGGCCGGGGGGAGGTCCGGCAGGTCGATCGCCTTGAGGTCGATCGAGGGGATCTCGAACTTGGGGAGGTCGAGCTTCGGCATTTCTTTACCCTTCGTTGGTGACACGCTGGACGCTGTCGGGAATCTCGGTCGGGATCGAGGCGTCGTCCTCGGCCGCGTCGGCCGCGTTGAGTGCGAGGAACGATGCGTAGACGTCGAGGAGCGACTGCTTCTGCCGCTCGGTGAGATGGGTGTCGCCGAGGATGGCGAGCTCCACCGATCCCCCCACGCCGTCGTCCGGGCTGAGGATCCCGGCCCGGATGTAGAGCTGCTCCGCGGAGATCCGCAGCGCCTTGGCGATCTGCTGGAGGACCTCGGCCGACGGCTTGCGGAGCCCGCGCTCGATCTGGCTGAGATACGGGTTCGAGACGCCCGCCTGGTCGGCGAGCTGCCGCAAGGAGAGACTGGCGGACGTGCGCTGCTCCTTGAGGTAGTCACCGAGCGACCCGACGGTCTTCCCGACCTTTCCCTTAGCCATGGGTCCATGGTGCTAGCAATAGTTAGCACGTTGCAAGCGCTGGGCTAGTGAAGTCGTTCACATGACCGGCACGACGGGTGGCCGGTACGCGGTGCCAGGTTCCACCTTTCAATGTTCAAATGGGATCAACTCACTCGACTCGGTACGATCACGTCCGTGTCGAGTCCCTCCGTGCCGCAGCACTGCCCCACGCCCCGGGAGCTCGACGACCTGGAGCTGCTGACGTCCGGGGCCGCCGGCCCGATCGTCGGGTTCAACGAGCCCGGCAGCCCGATCACCCTGGACCTGCCCGAGGCGCTGGAGAACCACCTCGACGAGGGCGCCGAGGTCGAGCTGGTCGATCCCGAGGGCCTGCCGCTCGCCCGGATCGGGCGCACCCTGCGCGGGCTCAGCGTCACCCCGCTGACGCACGCCCAGTTCGGCGCGTTCCGCTCGCTGCACGTCCCGCCCGACGTCGCCCGGGAGCGGTACGCCGGCCGCACCGTCGTCCCGGTCACCGACCTGGTCACCGACACCCAGCTCGAGCAGCTGCGCGGGCTCGGCCCGGTCCTGCTCGCCGCGCTGGTCGGCGCCGGCACCCCGGCGGTGAGCCCCGTCGGGCTGCTGCGTGCCACCACCAAGGTCGCCTCGATGATCGGTGCCGAGGTGGTGGCGATCCCGCTGACCGACCACGGCCCGGAGGCGGACGCCGCGGACACGGCGCTGCGCCAGTCCGTCCTGGCCTGGTACGCCGGCGCGGACGACCTCGTCGAGCTGGCACCGGGCGGGGCGACCCCGCCCGAGCTCGCCGACATCGAGGCCCGCGAGCGCCCCGCCCCGGTCGACCAGGGCCTGGTGCTCTTCTTCACCGGCCTGTCCGGCAGCGGCAAGTCCACCCTCGCCCGCGCCCTGATGGACCGCATCCTCGAGCAGGGCGCGCGCACCATCACCAGCCTCGACGGCGACGTCGTGCGCCGCAACCTCTCCGCCGGCCTCACGTTCTCGCGTGAGGACCGGGAGACCAACATCCGCCGGATCGGCTGGGTCGCGGCCGAGATCGCGCGCCACGGCGGGGTCGCGATCTGCAGCCCGATCGCGCCCTTCGACGAGACCCGCCAGCAGGTGCGGGCGATGGTCGAGCAGGCCGGCGGCCGGTTCTTCCTGGTCCACGTCGCCACCCCGCTGGAGGAGTGCGAGCGGCGCGACCGCAAGGGCCTCTACGCCAAGGCCCGCCGCGGCGAGATCCCCGAGTTCACCGGCATCTCCTCGCCCTACGAGGAGCCCGAGGACGCCGACGTCCGGGTCGACACCACCGGGCGGTCCATCGAGGACGCGCTCGACGACGTGGTCGCGGGCCTGGCCGAGTCCGGCCTGATGTACCTGCGCACCACCGACCCCGGCAGCCCGCCGCCCGCCGCGGTGGCCGCGACCGCACGCCGCTCCGCCGCGCGCCGCGAGGCCAACCGGCCTCGCCCGGCCGGCGCGGGGCCACTGCGCGTGCTCTTCGTCTGCACGGCCAACATCTGCCGCTCGCCGTACATGGAGCTGCGGGCCAAGGAGCTGCTCGGCGCTCGCGCCGACATCGAGCTCACCAGCGCGGGCACGCACGGCTTCCGGGCGCACCAGGTGGACCCGACGATGGCCGCGGTGCTCGCCGACCGCGGGGTGCCGGACGCCCTGGTCGAGGAGTTCGCCAGCCGGCGGCTGACCCGCGAGCTGATCCTGGAGGCCGACCTGGTGCTGACGGCGGAGGCCTCGCACCGCGCGTTCGTGCTGGAGGAGGTGCCGAGCGCGTTCCGCAAGGCCTTCACCCTCGGCCAGTTCGCCGAGTCCGTCGAGCGGGTCGACGCGAGCCTGACCGGTGCCGCGCTGGTCAACGCCGTCGGGCACCGGCGGGCCGGCGCGGTCGACGCGCACGACGTGCGCGACCCCTATCGCCGTGGCCGCTCGGCCGCGGAGGCCTCGGCCGACCAGATCGACGCCCTGCTCCACGCGGTCCTGCCGCGACTGAGCCCTTCCGAGACAGGCTCCGCATGACCGAGTGGTTCACCCTCACCGCGCTCTCCATCGCCGCCGCGGGCTTCCTCGTCGGCATCGTCGTCGGCCTCACCGGCATGGGCGGCGGCGCGCTGATGACGCCCGCGCTGATCTTCCTCGGCGTCGGGCACACCTCCGCGATCGTCACCGCCGACCTCACCGCCGCCGCGATCTACAAGACCGGCGGGGCGATCACGCACGCGCGAGAGGGCTCGCCCAACCTGCGCCTGGCGGCCTGGCTGGTCGCGGGCTCGGTGCCGATGGCCTTCCTCGGCCCCTGGCTGGTCAACGCGCTCACCGACGACCCGGCCGACCTGGAGAAGACCCTCAAGCTCTGCATCGGCATCGCGCTGCTGTTCGCCGCCTCGACCTACGCGCTGCGGCTCTACATCAACCTCCGCCGGGTACGACGCGGCGGCGTCGCCCCCGACGACGACCCGCGCATCCGCCCGCTGCCGACGCTCGCCGTCGGCATGCTCGGCGGCCTGCTCGTGGGCATCACCAGCGTCGGCTCGGGGTCGGTGATCATGATCGCCCTGCTCATGCTCTACCCGGGCCTGTCCGCCGTACGGCTGGTGGGCACGGACCTGGTCCAGGCGGTGCCGCTGGTGCTCAGCGCCGCGCTCGCCAACATCGCCATCCACGGCCTGGAGTGGGACCTGCTGGTGCCGCTGGTGATCGGCTCGGTGCCGGGCACCCTGCTCGGCTCGCGGATCGCCCCGCGGGTGCCGCAGTCGGTGATCCGGCGCGGCATCGTGATCGTGCTGACGATGTCCGGGACGGCGCTGCTCTTCAAGGCCGGCCTGCACCCGTTCGGCGAGGGCCACGAGACGCTGGAGGCGGTGCTGGTCGCCGCGATCGGCGTCGCGATGGTGCTGCTCGTCCCGCTCGTGTGGGGCCTGCTGCGCCGGCAGCACGGCCTGCCGATGTTCGGCGCGCCGACGGTCAGCGAGATGGAGCGGATGGAACGGCGGACCGCCCCCGAACGCTGAGGCTTCCGCGGCTCAGTGGCTCAGCGGCTCAGTGGCCGAGGCGGAACGACGCGTCGCGCGAGGCGGTGCGTGCCAGGCCGAAGGTCACCGCCGAGGCGGCGGCGACCCAGAGGGCTCCCAGCCCCAGCAGTGCTTCCATGCCTCCACGGTAGGCCGGTCACCGGGCTCGCCCCACCCGCAATTCGTCTGGAAGATCCGCGACTTTAGTCCCGCCCGTAGATGTCGCGGGTGTAGACCTTCCGGGCCACGTCGTCGAGGACGTCGGTGCGCCGGTTGGCGATGATCACGTCGGCCTTGGCCTTGAACTCGTCGAGGTCCTTCATGACCTTCGAGCCGAAGAAGCGCTTCTGCTCCAGCTCGGGCTCGAAGACGACGACCTTCACGCCGCGCGCCTTGATCCGCTTCATCACGCCCTGCACGGCCGACTCGCGGAAGTTGTCCGAGCCGGCCTTCATGGTCAGCCGGTAGATCCCGACCACCTTGGGCTCGCGGCGCAGGATGTCGTCGGCGATGAACTCCTTGCGCGTGGTGTTGGCCTCCACGATCGCGCTGATCAGGTTCTGCGGCACCCGCTGGTAGTTCGCCTGGAGCTGCTTGGTGTCCTTCGGCAGGCAGTAGCCGCCGTAGCCGAAGGACGGGTTGTTGTAGTGCCCGCCGATCCGCGGGTCCAGGCCGACGCCCTCGATGATCTGCCGCGTCTCCAGACCGTGGGTGGCGGCGTAGGTGTCGAGCTCGTTGAAGTACGCCACCCGCAGCGCGAGGTAGGTGTTGGCGAAGAGCTTGATCGCCTCGGCCTCGGTCGACCCGGTGAACAGCACCGGTACGTCGTCGTCGAGCGCCGCCTGGGTCAGCAGCTTCGCGAACAGCCGGCCCGGCTCGGTGTCGGAGCCGATCACGATCCGTGAGGGGTGCAGGTTGTCGTGCAGCGCCCGGCCCTCGCGCAGGAACTCCGGGCTGAACAGGATCGAGGCGCCGGGGTGCGCCGCGCGCAGGGTGTTGGTGTAGCCCACCGGCACGGTCGACTTGATCACCACGGTGGCGCCCGGGTTGGCAGCGAGCGCCTCGGCAGTGACCTTCTCGACGGTGGAGGTGTCGAAGCAGTTCGTCTCGGGGTCGTAGTTCGTGGGCGTGGCGACGACGACGAAGCTCGCGTCGGCGTAGGCCTCCTTGCGGTCGCGGGTGGCCTGCAACGCGAGGCCTCCCGCGGCCAGGTGCTCCTCGAGCTCGGCGTCCACGACGGGCGAGCGGCCCGCGTTGACGTCCGCCACCCGCGCGGCGCTGACGTCGAGCACGGTGACGTCGTTGTAGCGGGCCAGGAGCACGGCGTTCGACAGGCCGACGTACCCGGCCCCGACGACGGTGATCTTCATGCTTCGAGGCTGGGACGGCCGGCTGAACGGGCCCGGACGCCGACATGACGTCCAGGTGGCGGGTGGGCGGCGGGTCGCCCCGCACCCGGGCGGTGCTCAACCGCCCCAGACGGTCGCGATCGGCAGGCCCCACAGCCGCGGTCCGTAGGGGTGCCCCGCGCCCCCGGTCGTGAGCACCACGCCGCCGCGGAAGCGCGGCCCGGCCCGCCGGGCGAGCGCGCGCAGGCGGTCGAACTGGTGCGGGCGCAGGCTCGCCGCGGTGATCACCTCCAGGCCGTAGAGGGTGTCGTCGGGCAGCTCGACGACCAGGCCGACGGCGAGGCCGTTGCGCTCGCGGAGGTAGGCCACCCGGTGCTCCACGACGCTGGTCGCCTGCTGGCGCAGCAGCTCGCCGGCGACCATCGTGCGCAGCAGCGGCGCGAGCCGGCGCCGGCCGGAGAAGGCGGCCAGGTCCGCGGGCCGGTGGCCGGCCAGGTGCCGGGCCAGGGCGACGTCGGTGAAGACCACCTGCGGGCGGCCGATCGCCCGCTTGGCCGCCACCGAGCGGGCGCCGGGCAGCAGGCGGACGACCCCGGTCTCGACGAGCACGTCGACGTAGGGCCCGACGGTCGTCGGTGGGATGCCGGTCGCGGCGCCCAGGCGGGCGTGGTTGAGCTCGCCGAGCGGCGGGCTCGCGAGCGCGGTGAGCACCGCCCGCAGCCGGTCGGGGTCGGTACGACGCACCGACCGCGCCGCACGGGCGATCCGCCGCAGCTCGTCCTCGGTCACCTCACGGGCCGTCGCGGCGACGTACCGGTCGACGTCCCAGGGGCTGCGCACCTCGCCGGGGACGGTGCCCCGGGAGCCCAGACGGGCGACGAAGTCGGCGGCCACGGGACCGACCCTAGGTGGCTGCGGTGGAAAACTCGTCGATTTGTCTAACGAGCCCTTCGCGATGTCTCGGTGCAAGGCCGCGCATGGCACGATGCAGCCCATGTCCCAGACCCACAGCGACTACCGGCTGAGCCAGCTGGACCAGCTGGAAGCCGAGTCGATCCACATCTTCCGGGAGGTGGCCGCCGAGTTCGAGAAGCCCGTGCTGATGTTCTCGGGCGGCAAGGACTCGATCGTCATGCTCCGGCTGGCCGAGAAGGCCTTCTACCCGGCGAAGATCCCGTTCTCGATCCTCCAGGTCGACACCGGGCTGGACTTCCCCGAGGTGATGGAGACCCGCGACCGCTGGGTCAGCCGGCTCGGCGTCAACCTCGTGGTGGCGAGCATCGACGACGCGATCCGCGACGGCATCATCCCGGACGCGGCGAAGATCAGCCGCAACCGGCTGCAGATCCCGACCCTGCTCAACGCGATCGAGGAGAACGGCTTCACCGCGGCCTTCGGCGGCGGCCGGCGCGACGAGGAGAAGGCCCGCGCCAAGGAGCGCGTCTACTCCCACCGCGACGAGTTCGGCCAGTGGGACCCGAAGAACCAGCGTCCCGAGCTGTGGAGCCTCTACAACGGCCGCCTGCACGAGGGCGAGCACATGCGGATCTTCCCGATCTCGAACTGGACCGAGCTGGACGTCTGGGACTACATCGGCCGCGAGGGCATCGAGATCCCGAACATCTACTTCAGCCACCAGCGTCGCGTCTTCGAGCGCGACGGCATGCTGATGAGCGAGACCCCGCTCAACCCGCTGCGCGAGGGTGAGGTCGTCGAGGAGCGGACCGTCCGGTTCCGCACCTGCGGCGACATCACGCTCACCGGGTGCGTCGAGAGCACCGCGTCCACGATCGAGGAGATCATCGACGAGGTCTCGATCGCCCGCAAGACCGAGCGGGGTGCCACCCGCGGTGACGACCGGTTCTCCGAGGCTGCCATGGAGGACCGCAAGAAGGAGGGCTACTTCTGATGGCCGGGACCACCATGGATCTGCTCCGCTTCGCCACCGCCGGCTCCGTCGACGACGGCAAGTCCACCCTGATCGGGCGCCTGCTGCTCGACTCGAAGTCGATCTTCGAGGACCAGCTCGAGGCCGTCGAGGCGACCTCGCAGTCGAAGGGCTACGACTACACCGACCTCGCGCTGCTGACCGACGGGCTGCGCTCCGAGCGCGAGCAGGGCATCACCATCGACGTGGCCTACCGCTACTTCGCGACGCCCAACCGCAAGTTCATCATCGCCGACACCCCCGGGCACGTGCAGTACACCCGGAACATGGTCACCGGTGCCTCCACCGCCGACCTCGGCCTGGTGCTCGTCGACGCCCGCCAGGGCCTCACCGAGCAGTCCCGCCGGCACGCGGTGATCCTGTCCCTGCTCCGGGTGCCGCACCTGGTGCTCGCGGTCAACAAGATGGACCTCGTCGACTACGACCAGGCCACCTACGACAAGATCCACGCCGAGTTCACGTCGTTCGCGACCAAGCTCAACATCCCCGACCTCGAGGTCATCCCGATCTCGGCGCTGCAGGGCGACAACGTGGTGACCCGCTCCGAGAACATGACGTGGTACTCCGGCCCCACCCTCATGCACCACCTCGAGCACGTCCACGTCGCCTCCGACCGCGACCTGATCGACGCCCGCTTCCCCGTCCAGTACGTCGTGCGCCCCAAGTCCGACGAGTTCCACGACTACCGGGGCTACGCCGGCCAGGTGGCGGGCGGCGTCCTCAAGCCGGGCGACGAGGTCGTCGTGCTGCCGTCGGGGATGACGTCGAAGATCGCCAAGATCGACCTGTTCGACAAGGAGATCACCGAGGCGTTCCCGCCGATGAGCGTGACGGTGCACCTCGAGGACGACGTGGACGTCTCCCGCGGCGACATGATCGCCCGGGTCAAGAACGCCCCCACTCCGAGCCAGGACATCGACGCGATGGTCTGCTGGATGACCAATGCCCCGCTGCAGCCGCGGCAGAAGCTGGCCATCAAGCACACCACGCGGACCGGCCGGGCGCTGGTGAAGGACATCCAGTACCGCCTGGACGTCAACACCCTGCACCGCGACCAGGAGACCAAGGAGCTCGGCGTCAACGAGATCGGCCGGGTCACCCTGCGCACGACCGTGCCGCTGCTGGCCGACCCGTACTCCAAGAACCGCACCACCGGCTCGTTCATCCTGATCGACGAGGCGACCGGCGTGACCGTCGGCGCCGGCATGATCAACGGCTGAGGCCGGTACGACGAACGCCCGCCCCCGGTCCGGGGCGGGCGTTCGCGCGTCTCAGCGCCGCGGGCGGAAGTGCAGCCCGACCTCGGGGTCGACGACGACCTCCTGCGCGGCGGGCAGCCCGTCCACGACGAGCGGCGCGGCGACGTCGGTGTTGCGCTTGACCAGCGCCAGCGCGATCGGGCCGAGCTCGTGGTGGCGGGCCGAGGAGCCGACGAAGCCGGCATCGCGCCCACCCGCCGCCGGCACGACAGCCGAGCCCGCCGCCGGCAGGCGGTTCTCGGAGCCGTCGAGGTGCAGCAGGGTCAGCCGCCGCGGGGGCTTGCCGAGGTTGTGCACGCGAGCGACGGTCTCCTGGCCGCGGTAGCAGCCCTTGTCGAGGTGCACCGCCCCCCACGGCTGGTCGGCGATCCAGCCGACCTCGTTGGGGATGGTCCGCTCGTCGGTGTCGACGCCGAAGCGCGGCTCGCCGCGGGCGATCCGCAGCGCCTCGAAGGCCCACAGCCCGGCGGCGGGGCCGGCCGCCTCGGCGTACGCGGTCAGCTGGTCGCGGGGCACGAGGTCGTAGCGTCCGGGCCGCCACGCGACCGCGACCTCCGGGGTCACCTCACCGACCTCGACGCGGGTCATGAACTTCATCCGCTCGAGGAAGGCGATCAGCGCCGCCGCGGCGCCGGGCTCGGTGTGCGCGGTGAAGGCCTCGCCGTCGTCGACACCGGTGAAGGCGTGCTCGACGTGGCCCTGCGGGGACAGCACGAGCGCGGAGACCCACTGCCCGGGGGCCAGCCCCTCGAAGTACTGCGTGGTCAGCGAGTGCAGCCAGCTCAGCCGGTCCGGGCCGGCGACGCGGAGCACGTCGCGGTGGGAGAGGTCGACGAAGCCCTCGCCGGCCTCCAGCGCCTTCTGCTCGCCGAAGAGGCTGCCGTAGTGGGCCGCCACGCCGGCGTCGGTGCCGTCGCCGGCGACGGCGCCGGGGAGTTCGAGAAGAGGTGAGGTCATGTGAGGTCCCGGTAGTGCTCGAGGAGGCGGGTCAGGGTGCCGAGCGCGGTCTGCATCTCCTCGATGTGGACGGGATCCAGGGTCCGGAGCATCTCCTTGATCTCCGTGCTCGAGACCCCCGAGGTGCGAGGCAGGTACCGCACCTCGCAAACGTCGGAGAGCTCGTCGAACTTCCCGGCCCAGTCGTCGCCCATCACGAAGACGTCCACGCCGTGCTCGACGATGTCGGCGCGTTTCTGCTCCCAGCTCCGCTCCGGGAGCACCAGGTCGACGCCCTTGATGGACTGCACGATGGCCGCCCGGTCGTCGTAGGACACCACGGAGCGCTTGCCCTTGCCGGCGTTGAACTCGTCGGTGGAGACGCCCACGACGAGCCGGTCACCCATCGCGGCGAGCCGCTCGATCAGCCGCAGGTGCCCGATGTGGAACAGGTCGAAGGTGCCGTAGGTGAGCACGGTGGTCATCGGGATTCTCCTTCGCAGTCGGCGCAGCGACCGAAGACGGTCAGGTGGCCCAGGTCGGGCGCGAAGCCCTTCGCGCGCAGCACCTCGACGAACGGTCCGGCCTCGGCGGCGTCCACCGAGGTCACCGCGTGGCAGCCGCGGCAGACGAGGTGGAAGTGCTCGTGCCCGCGCACCGAGTGGTACGTCGGCGCGCGGTCCGAGAGGTGCGCGTGGCGCACCAGGCCGAGCTCCTCCAGCACCTCCAGGGTGCGGTAGACGGTCGAGGCGTTGACCGTGCTCGCGGTCTCCTGGACCTTCGCCAGCACCTCGTCCGGGGTGGCGTGGCCGAGCTCGTCCACGGCAGCGAGGATCAGCTCGCGCTGCGGCGTGAGCCGGTAGCCCTTGTCGCGCAGGGCCACCCGCCAGTCCTTGGTCTCGAGACGCGCCTCGCGGCCTCGTTCCTCGCCCGCGGCGCTCCTCGACCTCCCCGCCTGGTCCGGGGTCTCCCTCGTTCCTCGGGATTCCCCGGGGCGGTGATCAGGCACGCTTGAGCCTCGCCCAGAGGTGCGGCTGCAGGGCCTGGCCCATCGCGGCCATGTCGAAGGCGTAGAGCAGGTCGCCCTCGACGTTGCCGTAGAGGCGCTTGCCGGCGACGTACTCCTTGGCGGTCTCGGTGCGGGCGACGGCGTCGGTGGTCCACTCGAACTTGCCGTTGTCGGCCGTGCCCTCCCAGACCTCGGCGATGCCGGTGTTGTGGGTCAGCAGGATCTCGAACTTCCCCTCGCCCACGGCGCGGATGAAGCCGGTCTCGATGGCGGCGTCGCGGACCTTCTCGTTGGCGTCGTCGACGATCCACGAGCGCGCCATGTAGTGGAAGAACGGGCGGCCGTCGTGGGTGAAGATCAGCTCCTGGCCGAACTGGAACGCCTCGATCGTCGGGTAGTCGCCGTGGCCGTTGCCGCGCCACGTGCCGAGCATCCAGGCGATGGGTCCGCAGTCGGGGTGCAGGTTGTCGGGGAGTTCGAAGGCCACGGGCAGAAGTCTAGTTCCGCCGGGTGCCGGACGCCGCTGCGGCAGACTGTGGCCCGTGCTGACCCCCGCCGCCGTGTCCGAGCTGCGGCGTGCCGTGCGCGCAGCACTCGCGGCCGAGGCCGGTGCGGAGCCGGGCTGGCGGTGGCGGGGCGCGGTCCCCACCGACGACTTCCTGGACGCGGCCGTGCGGCACCGGGTAGAGATCCTGCTCGCGGGACGGGTGAAGGAGCTCGACCTCCCCGGACCCGTCGCGGCGGAGCTCGGCGCGCTGCGCGACGCCGACCGTCGTACGGCGATGGCACGGATCCTCACCGTGGGCCAGCTCGGCGACCTGCTGGCCGGCATCGACCACCTCGTGCTCAAGGGCCCGGCGCTCGCCGTGCAGACCACCGGTGACCCGACGGCGCGCGGCGGCGGCGACGTGGACCTCCTGGTCGCGCCCGCCGACGTGGAGCCCGCGCTGGACCGCCTGCTCGCGGCCGGCTGGGCCTGTCGCGCAGGGAGCACGGTGGACCGCGCGGCGTGGAGCTGGCGGCACCAGCTGCGGCACGGCAACGAGCTCTCCCTGGCCCGCCCGGACGCCGTCGTCGACCTGCACTGGCGCCTGGACACCACCCAGGACGGCGCGCCGGGCTTCGCCGCGCTCTGGTCCCGGCGGGCGTACGCCGACCTGGGCCCGGTCACGGTCGCGACCCTCTCCCCCGCCGACGCCCTCGACCAGGCCCTGCGGCACAGCGCCCGCGACGGCTGGGACACCCTGCGCAGCCTGGTCGACGTGCACCGCCTGGCCCGCGACCCAGCCGCCTGGCCGGCCGCCCCGGACCGGCTGGCGCGCGCCAGCCTCAGCGTGGTCGCCGCGACCGTCGGCCTCCCGCCCGGTACGCCGGGCTTCCGCGCCACCCGCGCCGGCCTCCCCCGCGCACGCTCCCTGCAGGCGCTGGAGATCAACGCCCGCCGGCACCCCGGTGACCAGGTCGTCCGGTACGTCACCTGGGCGCTCGCCGCCAGCCACTCCCCCCGCGACGTCGCCGGCACCGCGGTCACCGCTCTGCTCCCGCCGCAGCAGCTGGCGGAGGTGGGCGAGCGGACCGCAGGGCGCGCGATCGCGGTCGGGCTGGGGCGCCGCGCGCGTCGTACCCTCGCCCGGCTGCGGGAGGTGCGATGACCTCCCGCGCCCGGGCCTACCTGGCCGCCGCGGCCGACGCCTGCGGGCGCCCGGCCCTGCTCCTGTTCCAGCTCACCCTCCTCGCGAGCGCGGTGCTGGAGGCGGTCGCGCTGCTGCTGCTCGTGCCGCTGGTGCAGGTGCTCGCCGGGGCCGGCGCGGTCGACCTGCCCCGGCTGCACCTGGAGGTGGACGCCCCGCTCGCGGTCGGCGCGCTGCTGGTCGTCGCGCTGCTGCGGGCCGGCTGCGGCTGGCTGACGGCGGTGCAGGGCACCGGCATCCAGATGCGCACCGCCGACCGGGTCCGGCTCGGCGCGCTGGGCGAGCTGCTGCACGCCGAGTGGCCGTTCCTGGCGCGCCAGCGCACCAGCGACGTGGTGCAGGCGACGACCACCCAGATGGAGCGCTTCGAGGCCGCACTGGCGCTGCTGCTGCACACGGCGGTCAGCGCGGTGACCCTCGGCGCCACGGTGGTCGCCGCGCTGTGGATCTCCCCGGTGCTCGGCGGCACCGCGATCGTGGTCCTGGCCGTGGTGGCGCTGGTGAGCCGCCGCGTCGTACGGCGCAGCGTGGACCTGGGCGTCGAGGGCTTCCACCGCAGCACCCTCTTCGGCGCCGCCGTCACCGACTCGCTCTCCTCGCTGCGCCTGGTCCGCGCGCACGACGCCGCCGGCCGCTGGATCGACCTGCTCCGCGACAGCGCGGTGGCGAGCCGCCGGATCGAGCGCCGGTACGTCGAGCTGACCGCCGGCTACCAGTCCGTGCTCAGCGTCGTGGGGGTCGTCGCGGCGCTGGCCCTGGTGCTGGCCGGCCGGGCGCTCGACCTCGGCGTGGCCGAGCTGATCACCCTGGCGGTGGTGATGAACCGGGCGATGACCCTGGCCCGCACCTCCGTGCAGGGCGCGCAGGCCTTCGCCCACGACGCCCCCGCGATCGACGCGGTCTCCGAGATCGCCGCCTCCGCCCGCGCCCACGCGGAGCCGGCCGGCGACGTCTCGGCGCACGCGCCGGTCACGGCCGCGCCGGCGCTCACGATCACCGCGCTCACCGCCGGCTACGGCGAGGAGCCGGCCCTGCGCGGCCTGGACGCCACCATCCCCGCGGGTGCCCTGGTGGCCGTGGTCGGGCCGAGCGGTGCCGGGAAGTCCACCCTGCTCGACTGCGTGCTCGGGCTGCTGACGCCGACCGCGGGCGCGGTGCTCGCCGACGGGGCGCCGCTGCCGCCGCCGTCGGTCTGGCGGGCCGGGCTGGCCTACGTGCCGCAGCTCGCCGTCCTCGTCCCGGGCAGCGTCCGGGCGAACCTGACCTGGGCCGCCGGGCGCGAGGTCGCCGACGAGGAGCTGTGGGAGGTGCTCGAGACGGCGTGCGTCGCGGACGTCGTACGACGGCTGCCGGCGGGGCTCGACACGGTCCTGCACGACGTCGCGCAGCTCTCCGGGGGAGAGCAGCAGCGGGTCTGCGTCGCCCGCGCGCTGGTCCGGCGCCCGCACCTGCTGGTCCTCGACGAGGCGACCAGCGCGCTCGACGAGGACACCGAGCGCCGGCTGCTCGCGGCGGTCCGGGCGAGCGGCGCGACGGTCGTCCTGGCCACCCACCGCGGCGCCGTCACCGCCGCCGCAGACGTCGTGATCCGGGTCACGGGAGATTCGCAAGTCAACACGCCGTGACTTGTGGGACGGTTGGTCCGTTATCGGATCGTCATGCGTCCGGATTGCAACCATCGGTTCCGCCCGGCCATGATGTCTCGTACGATGGTTGTCAGCCGACACACTGAGGGAGATGTGGCGATGGAGAAGAAGACGTGGGTTGCGCCCACCGTCGCGCCGTTGAGCGCCGCGAAGGACGCTCAGGCGAGCCTCATCGGCACGGTCGGCGACGGCACCAGCAACCGGAGGCAGATCAAGCTCGGCAGCTGACCTGCCGCGCGTGACGTCCGGAGCCGCCCGCGCGCGGCTGGTCGGACGTTGGTCGGATCTCGGTGACGGGATCTCGCTGCACACCGGGCCCGGCCCGGTCGACATCACTGCCCTGCGCGCCTGGCTGCGCCGCGACCTGACCGGTCCGGTGCCCCTGCGCCAGGGCTTCGCCGTCGCCCGGCACGGTCCGGACGGGTCGCTCCTCGTCGCGACCAGTCCCCGCTGGGAGCAGGCCGCGCTCTACGCCGTCGACGGCGACACCCTCCTCGTCGGCACGCACCCCCGCGAGCTGGTCGGCGCGCTGGCCGCGCCACCACCCCTGGACGTCGGCAAGCTGGCCGACCTCGTCGCCCTCCACGACGCTCCCGAGAGCACCGTGTTCACCGGCGTCAGCCGGCTCCCGCTCGGCCACGCCCTCACTTTCGCGCCGCACCAGGCCCTCCGGGTGCGCAGATGGTTCCATCCTCCGACCGAGCCGGACGCCGCCCTGCGGCGCGCCGCACCCGACCTGGTCCGCGCCACCGTCGCCGAGGCGGTCGCGGCCTCCCTCCCCCCGGCCGGGGACGTCGGCGCCACCCTCTCCGGCGGCCTCGACTCCACGACCGTGGCCGCCCTCGCCGCCGGCATCCTGCACCCGGACGGCCGCCGGGTCGACGCCCTCACCCACGTCCCATTGCCCGGCGCGGTCGACGACCACCCGAGCTGGGAGCCCGACGACAGTCCCTACGTGCGCGCCCTCGTCGCCGCCGTCCCCGGCATCCGGGCGGCCGAGGTCGTCAACACCGCGCGGGTGCGGCCGGTCCAGGCCGAGGCCTGGTTCCACGAGCGCACGTGGCACCCCTCGGGCAACCCCGCCAACCAGGCGTGGCTGAACGAGATGGTGCGGCGCACCGAGGCCGCGGGTCACCCCCTCCTGCTCACCGGCACGGCCGGGAACGCCACCTTCTCCCGGCCCCGCCAGGGCATCGTCCGCGAGCTCGCCGCGCGGCACGCCTGGCCCGCCCTCCTGCGCGAGGTACGCCGCCGCCACGCCGACGGGCTCCCCCACCGCCGGGCCGCCCGGGAGGTGCTGCGCGACGCGCTCCCGCCGCGGGTGCTCGCCCGGCTGCGCGGGTCCACGCCCGCCGCCTCGGGCCCCGGGCCTGCGGACCTGCCGCTCGTGGCCGACTCCCTGAGCGAGGCCGCCCGCGCCGACCTCGCCACCTGGGAGCGGCTCGCCACCGCCCCGCCCACCCGAGCCGACTGGCTGGCGATGCTGCTCGGCGACGACTCCCGCATCGACATGGCCCAGCACATGTCCGAGACCGTCTGGGTCAGCGACCCACTCTCCGACCCCGCCCTCATCACCCTCGCGGCGCGCCTGCCCGAGGAGGCCTGGTTGACCGGCGGCCGGTCCCGGGGGCTGGCCCGGGCCGCGACCGCCGGCCTGCTGCCCGACCCCGTCCGCCTGCGCCGCACCTACGGCAGCCAGGGCGCCGACATCGCCGAGGTCGTGCGCGGCCACGAGCAGGACTACCGCGACCTGCTCGACCGCTTCCGCGCCTCCCCCAGCGTGCCGGGCTTCGTCGACCTCGACGCCCTGGAGCGCTCGCTCGGCCCGGACCTGGCCGACCCGCTGCGCGCGATCTACTGGCACGGCGTGCACGGGCGCGCGTTCTCGTACGGCCACTTCGCGGTCTGGTACGAGGACGAGGTGCTCGGGCGCTAGGCCAGCCCGGTCACCACGTCCGCCACCTCGCCGACGGTGTCCCGCCCCGCCGGGCGCTCGACGTGCCACAACGGCACCGTGCGCGCCAGCCAGGTGGTCCAGTCGTGGAAGGCGGCCCGGTGGGCGGGCAGCCGGCAGATCCCGTAGCGGTCCGCGGACCAGGCCAGCACGGGCAGCGCCTCCAGGCCCGGCACCTCTCTCGCGACGACCTCGCCGGCCCCCTCCCGCTCGGTGAGGACCACCAGCCCGGCGAGCGGGCGCGGCGCCAGGTCGGCCGGGGCGTCGTACGCCCGCTTGTCGCGCTCGGGCAGCCACCGGCCCTGCTCCACGTCCGCGCCGAGCGCCCGCGCAGCCGGGTCGGAGAGGTGCAGCGGCCGGGCGACCGGCAGCGCCAGCGCACCGTCCGGGCCGGGCACCACCTCGGCGATGTCGTCGCTGGCGAGGGTCCAGCCGCGTCGTACCAGCTCGACGGCGGTCGTCGACTTGCCCGCCGTCGACTCCCCGAGCAGCGCCCACGCACGGCCGTCGGGCGCCACGACCAGCCCGCCGTGCAGGTTGAACCGGTGACGCAACGACAGCAGGGCGCGGGTCGCGGTGGCGTAGAGCAGCCAGTCCATGGACGCCCGCTGGCCGGCGTCCGGGGTGTCCAGCACGACACGGTCGGCGGTGACGTGCACGGCGGACCCGAGCGCACGGAAGAGCAGCTGGCCCTGGTCCGCCCACAGGTGCGGCGGCTCGGCGATCGGCGCGTCCCACGGCGCCGGCGCCGTCCCCTCCTCGACCGGCACGTCGAGGACCTGCCGGGTCAGCCCCGGCGCCCGGAGGATCATCCCCGGTCGACCAGGCCGTGCTTCTCGAGCGCGTCGAGGAAGCGGGCGACGTCGGTGCGGCACTGCGCATCGCTGACGTCGTACTCCGCGGTGAGCATCGCGACCAGCTCGTCGAGGTCGCTCGGCTGGGCGAGCAGGTCCCAGACCCGCTGGCCGACCTCGTCGAGGCCGAGGTACTCCAGCTCCGCGTTGAGCAGCACCCGGACCTCGTCGAACTGGGCCTCGACGACGCCGGAGGTGCGGGCTACGGAGCTCATGGGCGCGAGGATAGCGGTCCGAACTGCGACGCCGGGCGGAAGCCGTCCATCACGTCCTCGCCGGTGACGACGAGTCCGGAGGCGCCCACGAACCACGCGTGCGGCACCGCGTCGGGCCGGCGCGCGTCGAGCCCGACGACCACGACGCCGGGGCGGCGGCGTACCCGCATCATCACGCTGGCCGCCACCGCCTGCTCCAGGCAGTTGGCGCCGGTGCGCGCGGCCGCCGAGCGCAGCGCGACCGCGACCCGGACCTCGGCGCCGTCGAGCCGGCCGAGCACGGGCGCCGTCCGCGCCGGGCCGGTCGGGCCGAGCAGCGCCGACCAGCGGCGCATCGGGACGTGGCGACGCAGCACCCGCGCGAGCAGCACCAGGACCAGCGCCTCGACGACGCGCAGACGGTGCCGCAGCCTGACCACGGGCCCAGGGTCGCACAGCGGCGGGCTCCCGTACGCTCGCCGCATGGCGCGTGGACTCGTGGTGAAGGTGACCTGCGGCGCGGACGAGCCGGAGCGCTGCAACCAGGGCTTCACCGTCGCCGGTACGGCGGCCGCCTCGGGAGTGGCGGTCTCGCTCTGGCTCACCGGCGAGGCGGCCTGGCTGGCCGTGCCCGGCCGGGCGGCAGAGCTGGAGCTGCCGCTGGCCACCCCGCTCCCCGACCTGGTCGACGCGGTGCTCGCGACGGGCACCGTCACCGTGTGCGCACAGTGCGCCGCGCGACGCTCGCTGGGCGAGGCCGACCTGCTGCCCGGCGTACGGATCGCGGGGGCGGCGGTCTTCGTCGAGGAGGCGCTCGCGGAGGGTGTGCAGGCGCTCGTCTACTGAGGATTTTTTCCTTGGTACGGGGCGCCAGGTCCCAGAAGTCGGCCTAGGGTGGGCTCACACCGCCGTGCATCCCCCTTTCCGACTACGCCACGGCGGTCCGGAGGCTCCACCGGCAATGTCCGTCACCGCATGCCCAGCTTGTGGCTCGCAGAACCTGAAGAACTACCGTCCCTCGCGACGGACCGGGCGGAAGAACTTCCGCTGCCGGTCCTGCGGCCTGCTCGGCTGGTCCGACCGGGCCGACCTCGTGCTGCCCGACACCGTCGGCCTGGAGGACATCAGCGTCGAGGAGCGCGCGGCCTGGGTGGCCAGCAAGCGCAGCCACGCCGCGGAGGCCGCCCAGGTCGAGGTGCTCGACGAGCTGGGCGCCCGCCTCGACGGCGGCCCGCAGGACCGCAGCCTCTACGACATCGGCACCGGTGACGGCCAGTTCCTCTCCGTCGCCGGGGGCCGCGGCTTCCAGGTGCGCGGCAACGACCTGATCGAGGCCAACGTCCACCTCGCGGCCCGCTCGCACGGCGTCGAGGTGGACCTCGGCGACCTCGCGGCGCTCGACGTGCCCGAGCACGACGCGGTCACCATGTGGTGCGTGCTCGCCCACGTGGCCGACCCCGAGGCGCTGCTGCAGAGCTCCTTCGACCTGCTCAAGCCCGGCGGCACGCTCTTCCTGCAGACGCCCCGTCGCACCCGCATCGACACGGCGGCCGTCGCGCTCACCGCCGCGGCGGGCGGCCGGATGTCGCACTGGGTGGACCGCCGGATCGCCCCGCACCACTGGCACCTGCACACCGCCGAGTCGATGACCGCCGCGCTGCGGGCCGTCGGCTTCGTCGACGTCGAGGTCATCCCACGGGCCCGCTACTCCCTCAACTCCGGCACCTACCTCGCCTCGATGGGCGTCCCGCCGCGCGCCGCGCGTGGCATCGGCCGCGCCGCGGACCGCCTGATCGACCGTGGCTGGGCGCCGCGGATCGTGCTGGAGGCCTACGCCCGCAAGCCCGGCGCGCTCGCGCCGGCCGTCGCCCAGCAGCAGGACCGGGCCCGCCCCGCCGCCGGCTGAGACGGCAGGATGGCGCCATGCGCGCCGTCCTGCAGCGAGTCTCCTCCGCGTCCGTGGTCGTCGACGGTGCCGTGGTCGGCGCCCTCGACGTCCCCGGCCTGCTGGTCTACCTCGGCATCACCCATGACGACGGGCCGGCCGAGGTCACCTGGATGGCCCGCAAGATCCGGGACCTGCGGATCCTGCCCGGCGAGCGCTCGGTCGCCGACGAGGGCGCGCCCGTGCTGGTCGTCTCCCAGTTCACCCTGTACGGCGACGCCCGCAAGGGCCGCCGGCCCACCTGGACCGCGGCCGCGCCCGGCTCCGTCAGCGAGCCGCTGTACGACGCGGTGTGCGCCGCGCTGGAGGCGGCCGGGACGCACGTCGAGCGCGGGGTCTTCGGCGCCGACATGGCCGTCACCTCGGTGAACGACGGCCCGCTCACCGTGCTGCTCGAATCGCCGTAGGCGTCCCGGCGCCGTCGCGACCTCACCCGTGCCGACGGTGCCGACCGATCGCGCGCGGTGGCCCCGTCATCGTCGAGGCTCAGGCCGGGCGTCCGCGCAGCCGCGCGCCGAGCAGGTACATCTCGCAGCCCAGGCAGAACCCGAAGACCGCGTTGAGGAAGGCCGCCACGAAGGCGAAGCCGGCGAAGACTTGGCCGAGCAGCACCGCGCCGGTGGCGAAGCCGATCGTCGCGACGACCGCGAACACCAGGCCGACCGCCTGGGCGAAGCGCGGCGGGGCGGGGTCCTCCAGCTCGGCGGGCGGGGTGAGCCGGGGCCGGACCACCGAGCGGAAGAAGAGCCCGGTCGGCGTCTTCTGCACGCCGAGCCCGGCACCGATCGCGAAGAGCGCGGCCTGCACGCCGGTCAGCACGGCGGCGACGCCCGGCGCCGCGTCGGAGAGCAGCAGGGCCACGGCGAAGACGACGAGGGTGACGGTCGCGGTGAAGCGAGGGCCGCGGGGGTCGATACCGGTGGCGGTCATCGGGTCTCCTCAGAGGTGGGGAGCGCGGCGAGCACCTGCTCGCGGCGCGGGGCACCGGCGGCTCGGGTGAGCTCGCGGCCGGCGGGATCGAGGATCAGCGTGGTGGGGGTACGACGGACGTCGAGCTCACGCACGAGGTCGAGGTGCTGCTCGGCGTCGATCTCCAGGTGCGCCACCCCGTCGTACCGCTCGGCGACGTCGGCGAGCACCACCCGGGTGGTGCGGCAGGGGGCGCAGAAGGCACTGGAGAACTGGACCAGCGTGGCGCGCTCCCCCAGCTCGGCCTCGGGCAGCGCGGCGGCGACCGAGGTCCACACGGTCTCCTCGGCGGGCTGCGCGGGAGCGGCGGGCGCGCCGGCGAAACGCCCGTCGACGCGCCGGCGGTGCAGCCCGAAGCCGACCGCCACGACGACGGCCAGCACCAGGATGAGGAGTCCGGGGTTCACATCCGTCCTTCAACGCCGACGGCGGCCCCCGGATTCCGGGAGCCGCCGTCGTCGCGCATCAGGGCCTCAGATCGAGATCTGGACCTCGGCGACCGAGCCGGTCTGCGCCTGCACGGCGCGGTCGACCGGGTCGGCCTTGGGGGCCAGGGTCCGCAGGGTCCACTGGCCGTCGCCCGCGAAGAAGCGGAAGTGGCCGGTCGCCGAGGTGGGCACCTCGGCGGTGAACTCACCGGACTGGTCGAGCAGCCGCACGTAGGCGCCCGGCACCGGGGTGGCGTCCTCGCCCTGGCCGCGCACGACCTGGCCCTGGATCACCGCCTCCTTGGCGACGTTGACGCCGTCGAGGGAGAGACCTCCCACCTTCGCACCGCACATGGCTCAGGCCTCCCCGGGCTCGTCGCCGAGGGCGATCGGGACACCGACGAGCGAGCCGTACTCGGTCCACGAGCCGTCGTAGTTCTTGACGTTCTTCTTGCCGAGCAGCTCCTGGAGCACGAACCAGGTCAGCGAGGAGCGCTCACCGATGCGGCACAGCGCGATGGTGTCCTTGTCCTCGTCGAAGCCGACCTCGTCGTAGAGCGCCTTCAGGTCCTCCTCGGACTTGAAGGTGCCGTCGTCGTTGGCGTTCTTGCTCCACGGGACGTTGACCGAGGTCGGGATGTGGCCGGCGCGCTGCGACTGCTCCTGCGGGAGGTGGGCCGGGGCGAGCAGGCGGCCGGCGTACTCGTCGGGGCTGCGCACGTCGACCAGGTTCTGCGTGCCGATCGCGGCGACGACGTCGTCACGGAAGGCGCGGATCGAGCGGTCCTGGTCCTTGGCGACGTAGGTGGTCTCCGCGCGGGTGGGGACCTCGTCGGTCAGCTCGCGGCTGTCGAGCTCCCACTTCTTGCGGCCGCCGTCGATGAGCTTGACGTCCTGGTGGCCGTAGAGCTTGAAGTACCAGTAGGCGTAGGCCGCGAACCAGTTGTTGTTGCCGCCGTAGAGGACGACGGTGTCGTCGTTGGAGACACCGCGCGAGGACAGCAGGGCCTCGAACTGCTCCTTGTTGACGAAGTCGCGGCGGACCTGGTCCTGGAGGTCCGTGGTCCAGTCGAGCTTGATGGCGCCCTTGATGTGGCCCTTGTCGTAGGCCGTGGTGTCCTCGTCGACCTCGATGATGACGACGCCGGGGGTGTCGATGTTGTCCTCGGCCCACTGGGTGGTGACGAGGGAGTTCTCGCGACTCATGGGGATTTCCTTACTTGCGCGGTGGTGGTGGGTACGTACGGCTGCTGCTGGCAGCGCGAGGGCGCACAGGACGAAGCCTGGGCGCGAACGCGCCACGGAGGCGACGGGGAGACGGCGGAACGCCGGATCAGAGACCCGTCAGCAGGGTCGACACAGCGCCGAGCTGACGCGGCAGTTGTCCACCGCGCGCCGCTTGGTCAGCAGCAGGGTCGTCGACATGGGCAAGAGCCTAGGCGCGAAATCCCGCCGAACCCATTCGCCCTCCCGAATGGCGAGACGGGTGTCCGTCATGTGAGAACGGCAGGCTCAGCGCACCGTGCAGGAGCTGGGGACGGTGCGGTTCGGGCTGCCCGCCGAGGCGCCCGGCGTCACCGAGAGCCGTACGTCGCCGGTCTGCCCGGGCCCGGCCTTCATCACGAACTCGATCCGGTGCCGCTCCTGGGGCGCGAAGGTGAGACCCACCCGCGCCAGCTGACGCCCGGCCAGCGCCTCGACGACCGGCTTGCCCACCCGCTGACCGTCGATCGACAGCTCGTCGATCTCGCCGCCGACCGGCGAGGTCACGTAGATGACCAGCAGCTGGTCCCCCGGCGCGACGCGCTGGTCGGGATAGCCGGCACCGGTGATCGCGGCGGGCAGCCCGCGCGGGTTCGCGGGGGTGTCGCTGAGCAGGTCGATCGACCCGTTGAGCAGCTGGCGGTCGCCGACGCAGGAGCGCGGGATCACCGTGGCGTCGTACTTCAGGTAGTACTGCATCTTCGTCGGTCCGCCGTCGTTGATGTAGATCCCGACGCCGGGGTCGTTGCTGGCCTTGTCGGAGAACTCACCGGCGATCATCGTTCCCGCGATCTCGGCCTGGTCGTCCGGCTCGAAGCTGTGCATCCGGATCCGGCCCTCGAGCACCGCGGTGACCAGCCCGCGGATCGACTCGGCCGTGTCCCCGCGACCGGCGGCGAAGGCGTCGAACACCGCCTCCGCGACAGCCTGCTGGTAGTCCGAGTGGATCTCGCGGTCGTTGGTGAGCCGGTAGATCTCGTTCTCCACCGCCTGCACGACGTTGGCGGCGTCCACCGGGCGGTACTTCGGCACGTCGACCGGACCCGTCCCGCGCAGCAGGTAGGACACCGCGACCGGGTCCACGAAGAACATCCCGTCCAGCCGGCCGCCCTTCTCCCGCTCCCAGCGCGCCCGGATGATGTCGGCCGAGCGCTGGAAGTCCGGGGTGAGCGTGGCGTCCACGGCGGCCAGGCCGAGGATCCGGCCGAAGATCCGGTCCTCCTCGGCGGTCAGCGTCACCACCGGCCGGGTGTCACGGCCGAGCTCGGACATGTCGGCCTGCTCGACGATGTCCACCTTGCCGTCCTGCATCCGCACCAGCGACAGTGCGCCCGGCAGCCCGCCGCCGCTGCGCAGCTCGGCGTTGTTCTGCATGACCATCAGGTAGTAACGGGGGCGGTCCGTGCCCATCATCCGCGGGATCATCCGGGCGGCGCGGTACGTCGACCCGAGGGTCGAGCGCGCGTCGGTGACCAGCGTCTCGAGCTTGCCGAACTGCTCGCGGACCGGGCCGAGGAAGCTGTCGGTGTCGACCTTGCCCAACGTGGTGGCGGCCTCGTCGAAGGCCTTCTCGCTCTGCTCGGCCGGAGCGACCATCGCCGCGATCCGGTCCACGGGGAAGCGCCCGCCGACGGGCTGGAAGGTGTCGGCCGTGACCAGGTCCGCGGCGTCGGCGATCGGCGGGAGGCCGTCGCGGCCGATCCCGTCGAGCACCTCGGCGGCGGTCGCGATGCCCTCGGCGTCGTCGCCGAGGAGCGGCACGGCCTCGAACAACCCCCAGGTCAGCCCCGAGGTGCGGTCGTGGGCGGAGGCGGCCGCCTCCTGGTAGTCCGCCATGGCCCGCCGGGCGCTGTCGGCGTCGGCGCGGACCAGCGCCGCCCGCATCACGGTCGCGCTCTCCCGGACGTCGGCGAGGTCGTGGCTGGCCGCCCGCAGCACCCAGGCCGACCAGGCGAGGCCGAGCAGCACGACGACGCCGATGCCGGCCAGGACCAACCGGCGCGGGTGCTCGCTGCGCAGCTCCTTGAGGCGGCGGACGAAGCGGCGGCTCGGGGTGGAGCGGCGACGGCGGCGTACCTCAGGCACGGACGACGCGCCTTGACCGGGTTTGCGCCCTCCGCCACGGAAGCCCACTGTTGTTGACTAGGATCACCTCACTTGTCCGTGGCACACGGTACCGACAGCAAGGGTTGGGTCTTGGACTTCAAGCAGTTTCTGGTCGTGCTGCGCCGTCGCTGGTTGAGCGTCCTGCTCATCGTGGCGCTCGCGCTCGGTGTCTCCGCGGCGATCACGTTCACGCGTACGCCGATGTACGAGTCGAAGGCGCAGGTGCTCCTCACCGTCGACGTCCGCGACACGACGGACGCCTACGCCGCGAACCTCGCCATCACGCAGCGCGCCGCGACCTACGCGCAGATCGCCAAGAGCACCGAGCTCGCGGACCTGATCATCAAGGCCGGCGGCTTCGACATGAGCCCGGAGAAGCTCGCCTCGCGGATCGCCGCCGAGGTCGTCGAGGGCACCTCCCTCATCGAGCTCAAGATCCAGGACGAGAACGCCCGCGAGGCGCAGAAGATCGCCAACGTCACGGTCGCCGAGTTCGCCGACTACATCCAGAACCTCGAGCAGGTGACGGGTGCCGACAACACCGTGCTGGTCAAGAAGACCGACGAGGCGACCTACAACCCGAGCCAGGTCAGCCCGACGGTGCTGCTCAACCTGGTCGTCGCCGGCCTGATCGGCCTCCTGCTGGGCATCGGCCTCGCGGTCACCCGCGAGCTGCTCGACCGCACGATCCGCACCGCGGACCACGTCGGCGAGCTCACCGAGTCGCCGGTCCTGGCCAGCATCGGCTTCGACAACGACATCCGCTCCGCGCCGCTGCTCACCGACCTGGGCGGCTTCGCGGCGCGCACCGAGGCCTTCCGCCTGCTGCGCACCAACCTGCAGTTCATCGACCTCGACCACCAGCCGCGCTGCCTCGTCATCAGCAGCGCCGTGCCGGGCGAGGGCAAGACGATGACGTCGACCAACCTCGCCGTCGCGCTCGCCCAGACCGGCCGCAACACGCTGATCATCGACGCCGACCTGCGCCGCCCGCGGGTGGCGACCACCCTCGGGCTCGACCCGGCGATCGGTCTCACCACCGCGCTCGTCGGCAAGACCGAGATCCACGACGCGATCCAGGTGCACGAGGCCAGCGGCCTGCACGTGCTCGCCAGCGGCGCCAAGCCGCCGAACCCGACCGAGATCCTGCAGTCGAAGATCACCCACGACCTGATCCGGCGGCTCCGCTCGTCGTACGACATGGTGATCATCGACGCCCCGCCGCTGCTGCCGGTCGCCGACGCCTCGGTGCTCGCCAAGCTCGCGGACGGCGTGATCATCGTCGTGCGCCACGCCAAGACGACCAAGGACCAGGTCAACGAGGCCATCAACCGCCTCAACCAGGTCGGCGCCCGCCTCTACGGCGTCGTGGTCAACATGGTCGCCAAGCGCGCCGTCGGCTCGTATTACTACTACTACTACGAGGAGACCGCGCCGACCGGACGCGGCAAGGGCTCCTCCGGCGGGCGCCGCCGGGCCTGAGACGCAACGGAGGGGCGGGAGACCAGGTCTCCCGCCCCTCCGACTTCTTCAGCCCTTGCGGACGAAGACCATCCAGGTCGGCGCGAAGCGCGGCGGCGTGAGCCGGTCGACGAGCTGCGCGGCGCGCCACGCGGGCCGGGCCGAGCCGAAGTACGTCGGCTCCGACGCGTGGCCGTAGAGCACCAGCTCGTGCGCGGAGAACAGGCGCTCCAGGTCCTTGCGGGTGTTCATCGTGTAGCGGACCGGGAAGACGTCCTCCGCCTTGCGACCGGGCTGCAGCCGGGTCAGCACGCGGGTGTGCAGGTCGTTCGGGACCGCCCGGGCGCCGAGCCCGATGATCCCCCACTTGTTGGGCGTGCGGGCCGCGAACCAGCCGCCCGGCTTGAGCACCCGCATCACCTCGTCGGCCACGACCTGCGCGTCCTCGGCACCCACGTGCTCCAGGACGTAGTCGGCGATCACGACGTCGAAGGTCTCGTCGTCGTAGGGGATCGGGCCACCGGGCTCGATCAGCTTGGCCTCGGCCAGCGACTCGTTCTCGAGCACCACCGGGTCCACGTCGACGCCGACCACACGGTCGACCCACTGCTCGACCGCCCGCAGCTTGCGGTGGTACGGCGCGAGCGGCTCGAACTGCCACGCCCCCCGGCCCGCGCCGAAGTCGAGCACCACGCTGTCCTCGTCGAGGAGGGCGTTGACCCGCGAGTAGAACTCGACGAAGCCGTCGTACCGGGTGAAGCCTCCGGCCTCGACCTCGGGGTAGAGCCGCGCCCGCAGGCCGGCGACCTCCTCGCTGGCCCGGTCCTGCTGGATGTCCGGCTGGTTGTCCATTCCCATGCGCCCTTTCGGCCACCGCGGAAGAGGGATCGCGGGGCGGTCCAGACAATATTCGCCGACGCCGGATTTGGGGCGAGAACCCCTGCTATCTTCGCCCGGTGACGACGACCCCCGACGAGCTGCGCGAGCTCTACCTCGACCTGATGAAGCGCACCCTGACCGGTGCTCTGATGGAGGACAACGACTCGATCCTGGGTGGGGTGCGGACGGCCGGATCGCCGTCCCTGAAGAAGAAGGCGGCCAACGCGGCCGGCTCGCTCGCCCAGCGGTTCGGGTTCGAGATCGCCTACAAGAAGCCCTACGACCCCGCCCTGCGCGAGACCGGCAGCGACTGGCCGGCGCGCTCGGAGTCGATGATCGGCCTCAAGCGGATGCAGAACATCCAGGACGCCATCACGGCGATCATCGAGGACGACGTCCCCGGCGACTTCATCGAGACCGGCGTGTGGCGCGGCGGCGCCTGCATCTTCATGCGGGCCAACCTCAAGGCCTGGGGCGACACCAAGCGCACCGTCTGGCTGGCCGACTCCTTCCAGGGCCTCCCGGCGCCCAACGTGAAGGACTTCCCGGCCGACCAGGGCGACACCTTCTACCTGCAGACCGGCCTGTCGGTCGGCGAGGCCGCGGTGCGCCACAACTTCGAGCGCTACGGCCTGCTCGACGACCAGGTCAAGTTCCTGGTCGGCTGGTTCAAGGACACCCTGCCGACGGCTCCCGCCGAGCAGTACTCCCTGATCCGCCTCGACGGCGACCTCTACGAGTCGACCATCCAGGCCCTCGACGCGCTCTACCCCAAGCTGTCGGTCGGTGGCTTCTGCATCATCGACGACTACGGCACGCTGCCCGACCAGGCCGGCAAGGCGGTGCACGACTACCGCGCGCAGCACGGCATCACCGACGAGATCGTCGACGTGGACGGCAACGGCGCCTACTGGCGCAAGTCCTCCTGATCTCCACCTCGTACGACGAAGGGCCCGGGTCGTTCGACCCGGGCCCTTCTCGTTCGTGCGGCGCTCAGCTGGAGAGGCCACCGTCCACGACGAGCACCTGGCCGGTCATGAACTTGTTGTCGGGCGAGACCAGGAAGGACACCACGCGGGCCACGTCCTGGGCGTCACCGAGCCGCCCCAGCGGCGTACGGCGCTCGATCTGCTTGAGCTGGTCCTCGTCGAGGCCGTGGCTCATCTCGGTGCGCAGGTAGCCCGGCGCGACGCTGTTGACGGTGATCCCGCGCGAACCGAGCTCGCGAGCGAGGGAGCGGGTCATCCCGTCGAGGGCGGCCTTGGTGGCGCTGTAGACCGACAGCCCGCGGTAGCCAGAGAGCCCGACCACCGAGGAGATGTTGACGATCGCGCCGCTGCGGCGGGCCAGCATGGTGCGGCTGGCGGCCCGGGTGACGTAGAGCGTGCCCTTGATGTTGAGGTCCACGACGCGGTCGATGAGGCCGTCGTCGGTGAGCGCGATCATGCCCTCGCCCGCGACGCCGGCGTTGTTGACCAGCACGTCGATGCGGCCCCAGCGCTGCACCACGTCCTTGACGTAGCGGGTCGCGTCGGCCTCCACCGACACGTCCGCGCTCAGGAACGAGAAGCGGTCGGGGAACTCCTTCTCCCACACCTCCACCTGGTCGGTGCGCGAGCGGGAGCAGGTCGCGACGGCGTAGCCCTGCGCCAGCAGGTCCTCGACGATGCCGGCGCCCAGCCCGCGGCTGCCGCCGGTGACGAGCGCGACGCGCGCCTCGATGGGCGCCGTCATGCGGCGTCGTAGAACGCCAGGACCTCGCCCACGGTCTCCGGGAGCACGTCACTGGTCGAGAACGGGTCCGACCCGAGCTCGTCCTCGAGGAGCGCCGACAGCTCGGCGGCCTCCAGCGAGTCGAGCTCGAGCCCGCCGCCGTACAGGCTGAGGTCATCGGTCAGCTCGCCGTACTCCTTGTTGGCGCGCTGGAGGAACTCCACGATGACTGCCCGGGCACGGTCCACGGTCACTTCGAATCCTTTCGACACGGATGAGGTCACCCACCCAACGCGGTGGGCAGGGTCAGGTCACGATGATGGGTCACTTGGTGGCCTTCAGGATGCCGTACCCGAAGGTGCGGTCGTTCCAGAACGCCTCGAGCACCTCGGTCGAGCGGACGTACTCGTCCAGCCCGTCGGCGCCGATCAGCCGGGTGATCTCCTCGGCGTGCTCGTCGCAGTTGGCCCGCCAGGCGGCGAACGTCGGCAGGGTCTCGTCGCTGATGTCGGTGAGGTCGTCGACGGTGAGCCCGACCTCGGTCAGCATCGCGGCGTACTCGTCGAGCGGGAGCATGTGCGCGTCGCCGTAGACCGCCCGGAGCAGGGCGAACTCCTCGCGCCGCTCGCGGACCTCCAGGAACGGGATCTTGCGCCGGCTGATGATGTCGCACAGGACCAGCCGGCCGCCGGGCACGAGCACCCGCGCGCACTCGGCGAGCAGCGCCTTGCGGTCGCGCATCAGGTGCGAGGACTCCAGGGCCCAGGTCACGTCGAAGCTCGCGTCCGGCAGGCCGTTGTCGGTGCCGTCGCGCTGCTCGAAGCGGGCGCCGTCGAGGCCGCGGGAGGCGGCGAGCGCGGTCGCGGCGGCCACGCCGGTGCCGCTGGTGGTGATGCCGAGGACCTGGGCGCCGTGCTCCGCGGCGAGCTTGCAGGACTGGTGACCGGTGCCGCAGCCGATGTCGAGCACCCGCTCGCCCGGCTGGATCTCCGCTCGCGCCAGCATCTGCGCGGTCAGCGCGGCGGCGGCGTCGGCGAGGCCGATGCCCTCGGGGCGGAAGTAGCCGTAGTGGAACTCCTCGCCCAGGATCAGGCGCCACGCCTCGTGCACGCGGTCGTAGTGGGCGTCGGGCTGGTGGCTGACCGACGGCCCGGCGTCGCTGGTTCCCATGCTGGTCCCTTCAAAGGTCGATAGACTCCCCCGCCGAATCCAACCACTTCCTGAGGGTCTCCATGAGGCGAGTTCTCGCACTGCTCCTGATCTTCCTCCCGCAGCGGCTCAAGCACGCCGTCGCCAACCGCTTCCTGGGGTGGGACATCCACCCGACGGCACACATCGGCCGCAGCCTGGTCGTGGTCGGCAAGGTGACCATGGGCCCGGGCGCCCAGATCGGCCCGCTCAACGTGATCCGCGACCTCGACGAGCTGCGGATGGCGGAGGGCGCCAACATCTCCTCGCGGAACTGGATCATCGGCGTCCCGTCGTCGTGGGGGATCTATCCCGACCCCAAGCGCGACCCGTCGCTGGTCATGGGCGAGTACGCCGTGATCACCACCGGCCACGAGCTCGACGTCACCGACCGGATCGAGCTCGGCAAGCAGGCCGCGATCGCCGGCTTCCGCTCCGCGATCCTCACCCACAACCTCAACCTGGTGAACGACCGCTTCGGCAGCAGCAAGGTCACCCTCGGCGACTACGGCGTGCTGATGTCGGGCTGCACCCTGCAGAGCGGCACGAACGTCCCGGCCCGCTCGATCGTCTCCGCCGGCTCGGTGGTCGCGACCAAGCTCAAGGCCGAGCTCACCCTCTACCGCGGCAACCCCGCCGAGCCGGTGCGCGAGCTGCCCGAGCGGCTGGCCTTCTTCCACCGCGAGGGACGGCAGGCCCAGATCGAGGCCGAGGTGCGTCGCTGGCTGGACAAGTCCTGATCTCCCGGCGCGACCGGCCCTCCGACCACTAGGCTTCCCGCCCATGAAGCGCGCGCTCATCACCGGCATCACCGGCCAGGACGGTTCCTACCTCGCCGAGCTCCTGCTCAGCAAGGGCTACGAGGTCCACGGGCTGGTCCGGCGCCACTCCACCCTCAACCGGGCGCGGATCGACCACCTGGGCGGCACGGAGAACCTCCACCTGCACTACGGCGACCTCACCGACGGGGTCAGCCTGGTCAACCTGGTGCACGCGATCGAGCCGCACGAGGTCTACAACCTCGGCGCGCAGAGCCACGTGAAGGTCTCCTTCGAGCTGCCGGAGTACACCGCCTCGACCGACGCGGTCGGCACGCTGCGGCTGCTGGAGGCGATCCGGGCCTCGGGGATCGACTGCCGGTTCTACCAGGCCTCGACCTCGGAGATGTTCGGGGCGACCCCGCCGCCGCAGAGCGAGAACACGGTGTTCTACCCGCGCTCGCCGTACGGCGCCGCGAAGCTCTACTCGCACTGGGTGACGGTCAACTACCGCGAGGCCTACGACCTCTTCGCCGTCTCCGGCATCCTCTTCAACCACGAGTCCCCCCGCCGCGGCGAGTCCTTCGTGACCCGCAAGATCACCCTCGGCGTCGCCTCGATCAAGCTCGGCATCACCGACCACCTCGACCTCGGCAACCTGGACGCGGTCCGCGACTGGGGCTTCGCGCCCGAGTACGTCGAGGGCATGTGGCGGATGCTGCAGCACGACGAGCCGCAGGACTACGTCCTCGCCACCGGGGTCGGTACGACGGTGCGCGAGTTCTGCCAGGAGGCCTTCTCGCACGCCGGCCTCGACTGGGAGGAGCACGTGCGCTACGACAAGTCCTACGAACGCCCCACCGAGGTCGACGCGCTGATCGGGGACGCCTCCAAGGCGCGCGAGGTGCTCGGCTGGGAGGCCACGACCGACGCCACGGCGCTCGCCCGGCTCATGGTCGACGCCGACATCGAGCAGCTCGGCCGGCTGGTCCGCAACCGCTCCGAGTGACCCGCCGGGCCCCCTCGCGGGTGGGGGTTCGTGCAAGCCCCGTCAGGACCGGACCGGCACCTTGCCGGCCGCCTGGCGCTCGCGCGCGTAGGCGATGAAGCCGTCGATGTCGTCGGTCGTCAGCAGCGGGACGGCGGCCTTGACCTCCTCGTCGGGCCACTCCCACCAGGCGATGTCGAGCAGCGCGGAGATCTGCTCCTCGGTGGCCCGGTAGCGGATCACCCGCGCCGGGTTGCCGCCCACGATGGCGTACGGCGGGACGTCCTTGGTGACGATGGCGTTGGCCGCGACGACCGCGCCGTGCCCGATCTTCACCCCGCTGCGGATGAAGGCGCGCTGGTAGACGACCACGTCGGAGCCGATCCAGGTGTCCGCCGAGGGCACCGGGTTGCCGTCCTTGGTGGCGCCGGGCATGCCCCAGTGGATCCGGAACGGGAAGTGGCTGACCGTGTTGTTCGGGTGCTCGCCGCCCAGCATCACGATCGCGGTCTCCGAGACCGGGCTGTACTTGCCGATGGTCAGCTTGGTGTTGTCGTGCTCGTAGAACTTGATGGTCGGGATGGCGTAGGAGTGGTCGCCGATCTCGAGCCGGCCCATCCGCTTGAGCCGCGCCGCGACGGCCTGGTTCGGGCCGATGATCGCGTCGTGGGCGCGCAGGAGGTTGAACTTCAGCCACCGGAGCAGGTACATCACCATGGCTCCATCCTTGCGCACCGCCGGGCGGATGCGGAGGGAATCGCGACGACCTTCCGACTTCGGGGGTGGTGCGCCGCGCCACGTCCTATCCTCGTCCCGTGACCGCGCTCCGCAGCACCGGCTACCTCGCCAAGCGAGTCCGCCAGACCCCCGCTCTCTTCCGCAACTTCCCCGCGGTGTTCGCCGACCTGGCCCTGGGCCGGACCCGGCTCGCCCGCCCGGAGATGACGCTCCGCCTGCGCAACGGGCTGACGATCACCACGCCGAACGTCGACGGTGCGCGCTTCCCGGTCTACGAGATCTTCGCCGACGACATCTACCGGATCGCGGAGCTGACCAGCGGCGTCGACGCCGACGCGACCATCGTCGACGGCGGCGGGCAGGTCGGCTGCTTCTCGATGGCGCTGGCGCACGCGCTGCCCACCGCGAAGGTGCACGTCTACGAGGCCTCGCCGACCAGCGCGTCGTACGTGCGCCGCAACGTGACGGGCAACGGCTTCGGCGAGCGGGTCACCGTGCACGCCAAGGCGCTCGCCGGTGAGGCCGGCGAGTTCACCTTCGTCGACAGCGGCACCGCGAGCAGCCACAACGGCCTGACCGCGCCGGAGGACTCGGGCCAGGAGGTGACCGTCCCGGCGGTGACCTTCGACGACGCGGTGCGCGACGCCGGCGGCTCGGTGCAGATCGTCAAGCTCGACATCGAGGGCGCGGAGTACGACCTGGTGCTGCAGAGCAAGCCGGAGTCGTGGCGCGAGGTGCGCAAGGTCGTCATGGAGTACCACCCGGTCACCGGGCGCGACGTGCAGGAGCTCGTCGACTTCTTCGCGGGAGTCGGGCTGGTGCCCGAGCGGCTCGACAAGATCACCGAGACCGGCCTCGGCACCCTCTGGCTCCACCGCGCGGCGTGAGCCGGGTCCCGCCGCAGCTGCAGCGGTTCTGGCCGCTGATCAAGCGCGGCCACCGGTACGGCGCCCGGGTGGCCGGTGCCGTCGGCCGACACACCGGCGGGCCGGCCCGCGGCCTGCCCCGGAGCGCCTCGCCGACCGCGCGCGAGACGGTGCGCCGGGAGCCGGTGGGCACCCGGTTCCACGCCCTCGCGCCGGCGTACACCCTCGACCGGCCGATGCCGGTGGGCGAGCCGGCCGACCATCCCTACTTCGCGGCCCGCGCGCGCCAGGAGGTGCCCGAGCGCTTCGTGCTGGACCTGCGCGACGGGCTGCTGCTCGGCCGCCACCTCGCGACGGTGACCGCCGGGGGCATCCTCGACAGCGAGACCAGCCACTACTGGGGCATCCACCGCTGGCAGGAGCACCCGGTCTTCTGGAACCCGCGGCCCGGCCCGGTCCGCCACGTCGCGGGCACCGTGGGCGCCCTGTCCGCGCGCGGCACGGGCGGCAACTACTACCACTTCCTCATCGACGCGCTGCCCCGCTGGGAGGCGGTGCGCACCGTGCTCGGCGGGGCCGACCCGGACTTCTGGGTGGTCGACCACGCCACCCGCTACGAGAAGGCCTACGTCGAGCTGATGGGCATCGACCCGGCGAGGATCATCACCCCGGGGCCCGGCTTCGCGCTGCGCGCGGACCGGCTGCTGGTGCCCTCGCTGCCCAACGTGGAGACCCTCGTCGAGCCCGGTACGACGACCTGGCTGCGCGAGCGCTTCCCCGCCGGCGACCTGAGCCTGCTGCCCGAGCGGGTCTACGTCACCCGCGGCGACGTGCCGAACACCCGGCGGGTGGTCGGCGAGGACCGGTTGTTCGCGGCGCTCGCCGAGCGCGGGTTCGCGCGGATCGACCCGGGCGCGCTGAGCGTGCAGCAGCAGGTCGACCACTTCGCCGCGGCGCGGGTGATCGTGTCCCCGCACGGCGCGGCGCTGACGAACCTCGTCTTCGCCCGGCCCGGCGTACGGCTGCTGGAGCTGTTCGCGCCGGGCTACGTCAACGGCGGGTACTGGTCGATCGTGGGCAACATCCCCGACGCCCGCTACCGCTACCTCGTCGGGGACGGCGACCCGGGCCGCAGCCGTCCCGGCGCCGAGCCGGTGATGCAGGACATCGAGATCGACCCGGACCGGGTGCTGGAGGCACTCGACGAGCTCGAATTGTGACCAATTCCGATACCCGAGACGTCGCGTGACGCAAGATGGACGCACTCGTTGGACCGGCACATCGCTGGGGGGCGACCATCACCATTTCCTGGAGGAGAACAGCATGAACGCGGGCCCTGTAGACGTCCTCGTCGCCGGCGGCGGCGGCTTCATCGGAGGTCACCTGGTCGCCGACCTCCTGGCACAGGGCAAGACCGTGCGCTCGGTCGACGTCAAGCCCCTCGATGAGTGGTACCAGGTGCACCCGGACGCGCAGAACAGCGTCGGCGACCTCTCCCTGCTCGAGCACGCCGACGCCGCGACCCAGGGCGCGCGCGAGGTCTACATGCTCGCCGCCGACATGGGTGGCATGGGCTTCATCGAGAACAACAAGGCCCTGTGCATGCTCACCGTGCTGACCAGCACGCACATGCTCCAGGCCGCGCAGAAGCACGACGTCGAGCGCTTCTTCTACTCCTCCTCCGCGTGCGTCTACGCCGCCGACAAGCAGACCGACCCGTCGGTCACCGCGCTCAAGGAGTCCGACGCCTACCCGGCCATGCCGGAGGACGGCTACGGCTGGGAGAAGCTCTTCACCGAGCGGATGGCCCGTCACTTCCGTGAGGACTTCGGCCTCACCACCCGGATGGCGCGCTACCACAACGTCTACGGCCCCGAGGGCACCTGGACCGGCGGCCGCGAGAAGGCCCCCGCCGCGGTGTGCCGCAAGATCGCCGAGGCGGTCATCTCCGGCAAGCACGAGCTGGAGATCTGGGGCGACGGCGAGCAGACCCGCAGCTTCATGTACATCGACGACTGCGTGAAGGGCTCCCAGATGATCCTGGCGAGCGACCACGTCGAGCCAATCAACCTGGGCTCCGCCGAGCTGGTCTCGATCAACCAGCTCTACTCCATCGTCGAGGACATCGCCGGCATCACGTGCAAGCGGAACTACGACCTCTCCGCGCCCCAGGGCGTGCGGGGCCGCAACTCCGACAACACCGAGATCAACGAGGTCTTCGGCTGGGAGCCGTCGATCAGCCTGGCCGACGGACTGGCCAAGACCTACGCGTGGGTCTACGACCAGGTCAAGCGCGCCCAGGGCTGATGCGGGTCCTCGTCCACGACCACAGCGGACATCCCTTCCAGGCCGAGCTCAGCCGTGAGCTGGCCCGGCGCGGCCACGACGTCACCCACTCCTACGTCGAGGGCTACGTCTCCGGCAAGGGCAAGCTGGAGGCGCTGCCCGGCGAGACGATCACCTTCGAGGGGATCGGTGGCAGCAAGCAGATCGACAACCAGCGGATGCTGCAGCGCCTGGTGCGCGAGACGCTGCGCGGGTTCGAGCTGGTGCGCCACGTCCGGAGGGTCGGCCCCGACGTCGCGATGATGTCCAACGTGCAGATCCCGACCCTGGTGATCTTCGCGTTCTTCATGGCCGTGCTGCGGCGTCCCTGGGTGCTGTGGCACCAGGACGTGTACGCCGTCGCGGTGCGCTCGTTCGCCGGCAGCAAGCTGCCGAAGCGGTTCGCGGTGGTCGCCTGGGCCTTCGAGGTCGCCGAGCGCTGGTGCTCGCGCCGGGCGGCGGCGATCGTGGTGATCGCGCCCTCCTTCGTGCCGGTGCACGAGGCGTGGGGGACGGCCGACAAGGTCACCGTGATCCCGAACTGGGCGCCGCTGGAGGAGATCCGGCCGACCGAGCGCAAGAACGACTGGGCGACCGAGCACGGCCTCGACGACGTCCAGACCCTGGTCTACTCCGGCACCCTCGGGCTCAAGCACAACCCGGCCCTCCTGGTCCGCCTGGCGAAGGCGACCATCGACGCCGGCCGCCCGGTGCGCCTGGTCGTGGTCAACTCGGGGCCTGCGGTCGAGGTCCTGCGCGAGGAGGCGGCCCGGCTGGGTGTCGAGGTCACCCTGCTCCCGTTCCAGCCCTACGACCGGCTGCCGGAGGTGCTCGGCACCGGCGACCTGCTGGTCGTGCTCCTGGAGCAGGAGGCAGGTGCCTTCTCCGTCCCGTCCAAGACGCTGTCCTACCTGTGCGCCGGCCGGCCGGTGCTCGGGCTCATGCCCGCGGAGAACCTCGCCTCCGCGCTGGTCGAGCGCGCGGGGGGAAAAGTTCTCCCACCGGCCGACGCCTCGTTGCCTGAAGCCGGTCGTTGGATTGCTAACGTGCTCGCGGACGACGAGCTCAGGGTCGAGCTCGGAGAGGCCTCGCGGGACCTGGCGGAGCAGGAGTTCGCGCTCGAGCGGCTGGCCTCTCGGTTCGAACACCTGCTCGGCTCCACGGCGCGCCGGTGAACCGATTCGGAACTTCTGGATGTAACACGTATCTCTTTCCACGGTCGCTCGTTGGCTTGCATGAGCGGGTGTCCCCCATCCCGCCGATTGGGTGACCTAGGGCTCGGCTTGGTCCTCGACAGGAGGTTTGCAGCTTGCGCAAGCGCGTTTTCGACGTCGTCGTCATCTGCCTCGCCGCCGTCGTCTGGATGCCGGTGGTGGCCCTGTCGGGCCTCGCCGTCCTGATCTTCTCCGGCCGCCCGATCTTCTACCGCTCGCGCCGCTGGGTCGGCGCCGGCACCGCCATCGAGATGGTGAAGCTGCGGGTCATGATCCGCGACGCCAACAAGGTGGTCGCCCCGATCGAGGCCGGCCGGTTCCTCAACACCCCGGCCGACTCCCCGCTCTACACCAAGGTCGGCCGGATCCTCGACGGCCTCGGCCTCAACGAGATCCCCCAGTTCGTCCACGTCCTCAAGGGCGAGATGAGCATCGTCGGCGCCCGTCCCCTCACCGACGTCGTCCGCGACGCGCTGATGGAGCAGCACGAGGAGCTCGACGGCCGCTGGGACACCCCGGCGGGCCTGACCGGCCTCCCGCAGCTCGTCGGCCGCCAGGACCTCACCGACGCCCAGCGCCTGCACCTTGAGGCGTCCTACGCCCGTCGTACGGCCGCCACCCCGAGCATCCGGCTCGACTTCATGATCCTGCTCAACACGGTGCTGATCACCTTCGGGCTCCGGAAGCCCATGACCTACGACGCCGCGCTGGAGCTGGTCGAGGGCCGCAAGACCCGGGTGCGTCAGCTCCGGGCGCAGTCCTACCCCGCCACCGCCGCGGACGCCGACGCCGTCGCCTGACAGACTCCTCGGGTGGAGTCTCCGCGCGCGCTCGTCACGGGCCTCACCGGCCAGGACGGCATCTACCTGGCGCGGCACCTGCTGGCCGCGGGCTGGCAGGTCACCGGCACCTGCTCGCCCGGCTCGACCGGCGCCGAGCGGGCCGCTCGCTACGTGCCGGGTGCCCGGGTGGTCCCGGTCGACCTGCGCGACGGCGAGGCGATGGCCGCGCTCCTCGAGGCCGAGGAGCCGGACCACGTCTACAACCTCGCGGCGCTGACCTCGGTCGGGCGGAGCTGGTCGGAGCCGGAGGACACCGCGGCGACGAACGGCACGGCCGTCGTACGGCTGCTGGACGCGACGGTGCGGCTGCAGGAACGGCTCGGCCGCGAGGTCCGGTTCTTCCAGGCCTCCTCGGCGGAGGTCGGCGGCACCGCGGCGGACAGCCCGTACGCCAAGGCCAAGGCCGAGGCCGAGCAGGCCATCGTCGCGCGCCGCGAGCAGGACGGGCTGTTCGCCTGCTTCGCCGTGCTGCACAACCACGAGAGCCCGCTGCGCAGCACCGCCTTCGTGACCCGCAAGATCACCCGCGGCGCGGCCCGGATCGCGGTCGGGGCCGAGCGGGAGCTGGTGCTCGGCAACCTCGACGTGAGCCGGGACTGGGGCTTCGCCGGTGAGTACGTCGACGCGATGCACCGCATGCTCGGCACCGAGACCCCGGTCGACCTGCCCCTCGGCACCGGCGTCGCGCACACCCTGGGCGACCTGATCGTGGCGGCCTTCGCCGCCGTCGGCATCGAGGACCCGTGGCCGCACGTGCGCCAGGACCCGGCCCTGCTGCGCCCGGCCGACACCGCGCACATCGTCGCCGACCCGGAGCCCGCTGCGGCCGCGCTCGGCTGGCGGGCGAGCGTCGGCTTCCGCGAGCTCGTCGAGCACATGGCCCAGGTGGACCTGGCCCGGGCCCGCAGTGGCGTCGAGGACGACGCCGACTACCTGCTGCCCTCAGCGACCGTCCGCGGCCAGTGAGTCGCGCACCGCGGCGGCAGTGGCCCGCCAGGTGAAGTCCGCGATGTGCGCCTGACCGGCGGCCAGCTCCTCCGGGGTGCAGGCCAGCGCCCGGGCCATCGCGTCGGCGAGGTCCTCGGCACCCGTGCTGGCGGTGACCGCGGCGTGCCCGCCCGTCACCTCCGCCAGCGCCTCGTCGGCGGAGACCACCAGTGGGATGCCCAGGCGCAGCGCCTCGGCGGCCGGCAGCCCGAAGCCCTCGAAGTCCGAGGGGAACACGATCAGCCCGGCGCCGGCGAAGCAGCGCTGGAAGGCCTCGTCGTCGAGCCAGGGCATCAGCTCCACGCGGTCCGCGATCCCGAGCCGGGCGAGCTCCTCCTCGACCGCCGGCCGGCCGGCCTTCCCGAGGCCGACCACGCGCAGGGTCATCTCGTCGTTGCTCGCGCACCAGCGCGCCCAGCCGGCCAGCACCGCGCCGGCGTTCTTGTTGGAGAAGTGCCCGAAGGTCAGGGCGTAGGGCGGCACCGCCCGCTCCGTCGGCGGCCAGGCGTCCACGTGGTCGGCCCCCAGCCGGGCGACCACGCCCTTGCGGGCCGGGCCGGGGTGGAGGCGGCGCAGGTCGTCGTACGTGCGCTGGGAGATGCAGAAGATGTGGTCGGTGTTGCGCATCGCCAGGCCCCACGAGACCCGGCGCGCGGCGCGGCGGCTGCGGGGGAACTGGTGGGGCCGCAGCTCGTGGCGGAAGTCGTACATGATCAGCCCGTGCGGACAGCCCGGCGGCACCAGGGCGCTCGCCGGCACCCCGGAGAGCACGGCGTCGGCGCCCAGCCGGCGGGCCTCGCGTCGTACGGCGAAGGAGCGGAGCCAGGCGGTGCGCAGCCTGCCCCCGGCGGGCGAGCCGACCTGCACCACCGCGGCGCCCGGCGGCGGGGTGAGCTCGAGGTCGCCGTCGGCGAGGACGGTGATCCGGTCCGCGGGCGCGAGCCGCGTCCAGCCGTGGAGCAGGTGCTCGACCACGATGCCGGCGCTGCCGGCCCGGACCGCGAGCGCGTCGACCACAAGGTGCACGCCGCGACCCTATCGGGAGCGGGGCGGCCGGGTCCGCGGAACCGGCTCCACGGGAGCGAGGCGACCGATAGGCTGCCGCTGCAGGAAACTCCCTCCCGACGGATCGTTCGAAGGACGCTCGTGAGCAACAAGATGATCGACCCGGCCGACTGGCCCGACGGTGTGCTCCTCAACCTCGGCTGCGGGCACCACGCGCCGAAGACCTGGATCAACATCGACCGCTCCCCCATGATGATCCTCCGCCGCTTCCCCGCGGTCCGGAAGACCCTCAAGAAGGTCGGGGTGCTGACCAACGACCACATGGGGACCTGGCCCGACAACATCCTGCGCCGCGACCTCTCCAAGCCGCTGCCGCTGCCGGACGGCACCGCCGACGCGGTCTACTCCTCGCACATGCTGGAGCACCTCTTCCTCGAGGACGCCCGCGCGTTCCTCGCCGAGTGCGCCCGCGTGCTCAAGCCCGGCGCGCTGATCCGCCTGGCCCTGCCGGACGCCGAGCAGTTCGCCAAGGACCTGCTCGCCGCCGCCGAGGACCCCGAGGGCAAGGCCGGGATCATGTACGGCCAGATGCTGCGCGCGCACCCCGAGTCCAAGCCCACCGGCAAGCGCCTGGTCACCTTCGTCGGCGGCTCCAACTGGCACCGCTGGCAGCCGACGCGTGGCCTGGTCAAGTCGCTGCTGGCCGAGGCCGGCTTCGCCGACATGAGCGAGCACACCTTCCGCGAGGGCAAGCTGCCCCACCTCGCCGACGTCGAGCAGCGCGAGGACTCCTGGTTCATCGAGGCCGTGCGCTCCTGAGCTCGCTGCACCGTACGACGAAGGGCCCCTGCCAGCCGGCAGGGGCCCTTCGTCGTGGCGGGCCTCAGCCCCAGATGCCGGACTTGCCGACCATCTTGCCGCGCACCCCGGAGACCAGCCGCGGGAAGCGCTCCTTGACGTAGACGAACTCGTCGACCAGCGTGATCCGGGCGCCCTTCGCGGCGTCGCCGCCGAGCTCGCGCCCCACCGTCTTCCACGCGGCCCGCTTCCAGGCCTTCCACGCCTCGGCCTCCTCGGGGAGGAAGGGCAGCGGCAGGTCGGCACCGGCGCGGGCCTGCACCCGCCAGGCCCGGCGGATCAGCCGGGGGATCCGCTTCCCGGCGGTGTCGTGGTTGTAGCGGTAGGCCGGGGCGGGCGGGAGCTTCTCCGAGCACGCGAGCACCGCGGCGGCGTACTCCTCGGCGAGGGCGCGGATCGTGGAGTCCTCGGTGAGCGAGTGGACCGGCGACTCCGACCAGCGCACCGACATCAGCTCGGGGCGCTGCGGGTCGAAGGCGTGGAAGTGGAACAGCCGCAACCGCTCGTCCTTGCCGACGATCGCGTAGCCCTTCTCGTCCTGGGCGAGCGGGCGCTCGTGGACGTTCATCACCGACACGTTGTAGCCGTGGTGGCGCAGCGCGCGGGCCCGGAACAGGTCGGCGCCGATGTCCATCCACTTCTGGTCGACGAAGAGGCCGTTGAGGGCGTCGACGATGCACTCCCAGCGCAGCCGCTCCCACCACCAGTCGAGCGCCTCGATCGCGCGCCGGTCCCAGCCGCCGAAGCCGAGGTTGTAGATGCCGACCATCACCTGGTGGCCCTCGTTGACGGGCGCACCCGGGGGCAGCGGGTGGAGGAAGTGCGAGGTGAGCAGGATGCCGCCCTCGCTGGCCTGCAGCTCGCCGGAGAGCTCCTCCATCGGCTCGGTCACGTAGGTGTCCGGGTCGAGGTAGAAGACCTGCTCGGTCTCCTCCAGCAGCCGCTTGAAGAGCACCGGCTTGATCGCGGTGGCGAACTCGACCAGCTCGTAGCGGGTCGTCATGCCGAGCAGCTCGCGGCGGTCGAGGCCGAGGAAGTCCGTGCCGAGCAGCCGGATCGGCAGGTCCGCGGGCAGGTCGTGGTCGGTGGAGGTCTCCGCGTCGATCAGCAGCACGACCAGCCGGGCGCCCATCTGCCGCTCCAGGCTCTCGGCGAGCGCCAGGGCCTTGGGCAGGTAATTGGTCGCGAGGACGGTGCAGTAGGTCACCGTGGGGGTCGGCATGGGCGTCACCTTACTGAGCGGAAGCGGGCTGGGAGCCGGAGTCGCCGGACTGGCTCTCGGAGTCCTCGGCGGCGCGGCCGCCGACCTGGTCCTCCGGGCGGTGACGCAGGTACGTCGTCCACCAGATCACGTTGCAGACGGCCTGTCCGGCGACCAGCGCCCAGTAGGCACCGGTGACGCCGCCGACCACCACGCCGACGCAGATCGCGGCGGTGAGGATGACCGTCGTGGCGATGTCGATGCGCACCGTCTTGTGCACCGCGCGCATGCCGAGCAGGCCCGCGCGGGTGCCGCAGATCGCGCCGTAGAGGACCATCTGCACGGTCGCCGGCAGCAGCAGCGCCTGGGTCGGCTCCCAGACGTCCTTGAGCACCAGGCGACCCACCGAGTCGGGCAGCAGGAGCAGCACGGCCATGTTGACGACCGAGGCGACCACCGTCAGCAGGGTCGTACGACGGACGTGGCGGCGCACCTGCGCCGAGCCGGGCTCCAGCCGGGAGATCTCCGCGGTGCCGGCGGCGACCGACGCCAGGTGCACCAGCCCGACCGGGCGGGTGATGAGGACGGTGCCACGCACCGCGCCGAGCGCGTCCGCGCCGGCGGCCACCCCGACCACCACGGAGCTGGAGAGCGAGGCCATCTGGGTGGAGGCGAAGCCGATCAGGTAGCGCCAGGAGAACGACCAGGTCTCGCGCAGCCAGTTGAGGGAGACGTGCAGGTGGCGCAGGCCGAACCGGGTGAAGACGAGCATCCCGGCCAGCGCGCCGGAGCCCGCCCAGGCGGCGACGAAGGTCACCAGGCTGCTGTGGTCGAGCATGGCCAGCAGCACGATGGCGGCGATCATCAGCACCAGCCAGACCGTGTCGATCATCAGCGAGAACGACGGCCGGTGGGTGGTGAAGCCGAGGTAGCGGCCCAGGTCCTGCAGCGCGATCAGCGGCATGCAGACGCCGAGCACGATGAAAGAATTCGCCAGCTCGCCGTGCCACAGGTGGGTGACCAGGCCGGCCAGCACGAGCAGGACGCCCGCACCGAGGCCGAGCAGCGTCGTCGTACCGATGGCGTCGCCGGGGCGCTCCTCGGCCTCCTCCGGGTGCACGAGCAGCGGCTCGCACAGCAGCGCGCGCAGGCAGCCCTGCACCGTGACGAAGGCGGTGAAGACGATGCCGTAGAGGCCGAACGCCTCGACGCCGAGCACCTGCGCGGCGAGCACGAGGATGAGCACGTTCGACGCACCGGAGACTGCTTGGTCGACGGTGATGACGCGCAGCCGGCGTCCAGCCGACGACACACCCTTGTCCACGAAACCCACCGATGCTGTCGTAAGTCGCCCAAGCAGGTCTAAGGTAGCCCACCAGGGGGCAGCAGGGTGTGCGTTTCGCGCGCACCGTCGAAGGACGCATGGGGCGTCCGCTGGTACCCGAGGGAGCTCCCAAGTGAACAACGAAATCTCAGTCGGCGACCGCTCGAAGCAGAAGGCGATCGAGTGGGCCACCGCGACCGTGTCCTGGGGACCGGCCCGGCTGGCGCTGAAGAAGGGCGCGCACCAGGCGGCGCGGGCCCGGGGCCGGGCCATGGAGCGCCGCGGCGAGCTCCCGGCGATCGCGAACATCTACACCGCCTCCACCCCGAAGGCCGGCAGCCAGTGGATGCGCGCCGTCTTCAACCACCCGGTGGTGCGCGCGCAGACCAACCTCTTCACGGTGCCGCAGCTCAACTACCAGGACAAGCCCGAGCGCGGCCTGCCGCTGGCGAGCTACGTGCCCGGCCTGTACGTCCGCTACGACGAGTACCGCCGCATCCCGCACCGCCACCCGCACCGGGTGGTCTACATGTTCCGCGACCCGCGCGACGTCGTGGTCTCCGGCTACTTCTCCGCGGTCAAGACGCACCAGAACACCTACAACGCCTACGTCGAGCAGGTCCGCGACGAGCTGCGCGCGATGCCCTTCGACGAGGGCCTGCTCAAGCTGATCGAGGAGGCCGCGCCGCGGCTGCAGGAGATCGCGACCTGGGCCGGCATCGAGGACCCGAACGTCGAGGCGTTCAAGCTCGAGGAGGTCTCCGCCGACCCCGAGCCGCACGTGCGCCGCATGCTGGCCCACTGCGGGGTCGAGCTCTCCGAGGCCGACCTCGCCACGCTGCTGGCCGACACCTCCCGCGAGAGCCTCCAGGCCAAGGACCTCGCCAAGCGCGAGGCCGGCGCGGAGTCGCACTACCGGGTGGACCGCAAGGGCTACCGGGACCTCTTCCAGCCCGAGCACTACGCGGCGGTCGAGAAGGCCGTGCCGGGGCTGGTCGCCCAGCTCGGCTACCCCGACTGAGCCCCAGGGCCGCCCGGCCCGGTCAGCCGACGCGCGCGGCGTCCTCGAGGGCCTTCAGGCCCGCGGGGTCGTCGCGGTGCGCGACGGCGACGTCCCAGAACGAGTAGCCCCGCTCCTCCTTGGTCGTGCGCTCCAGCTCGGCGGTGCGCTCGACCAGCTCGGTCGTCGCGAAGGACCCGATCAGCCGGCCGCCGTTGTCCCACAGCACCGCGCGCTCGTAGCCGCGCTCGTGCAGGGTCGGCCAGAGCTCGCTCGGGGTGACCTCCGGGTTGACGATGCGGGTGGGCACCGGGTCGAACTCGAAGAAGATGACCGGCATCGAGGACAGGAAGGCCGCGGACACCGCGGTGACCAGCTGGACGTCGTAGCCGTCGGTGTCGGACTTGACCAGCCGGACGTTCTCCAGCTCGGGGTACTTCTCGCGCAGGGCGGTGGTGGTGATCGTCGGCAGGCCGTCCTCCAGCGAGGTGCGCTCGACGATGCTGCTGCCGAGCTCGGCACGGGCGATCTTGAGCCCGGTGGTCTGGTCGGTCTCGGGAGAGACCAGGACGGAGTGCTCGACGGCGACGTTGGCCATCGCGCCGACGTTCGACTGCAGGTAGTCGTTCCAGTGCGGGTCGGGCTCGACGCAGACCGCGCGGCCCGGCGCCGCGTCGAGGACGACGAGCGCCGTGTCACCGACGTTGGCGCCGATGTCGAGCAGGGTGACCTCGCCCTCGGAGCCCGCCAGGGACTTGGCGAGCGCGACCAGGTTGTCGAAGTACACCGAGCCCGGGTGGGTGAAGTACGGCAGCGCGTGACCGCGCGGCAGCACCATCTCGATGCCACGGACCTTGCGCTTGACGGGCTTCACCGACAACCGCGAGTCCAGCATCAGCCGCGCACGTGCCGCGACCTTGCCGAGGGGGGGAAGGGACACCGGGAACCTCTCGTGACACGCCACCAGGACGCGCCGATGCTATACGCCCGGCGGCGCCGCCACAGGCGTTGTGGAAGGTACGTCGGAATCAGTGTCCGCCGCCTCCCCGTCGCCCTCCTCCGAGGAGGTCCCCGCGGTGGTGGTGACGACCGCGACGACGCTGAGCGCGATCGGTGCCCAGACCCCGCGGTCGTAGAGGCTCGGGACGATCGCGCCCCACCCGATGTAGGTCCACGCGGCGTAGCAGAGCCGGCGGTAGCGGCTGTCGCCGAACAGCGGCCGGGCGAAGGCGAAGAGCACGAAGAGATAGGCCAGCAGCCCGAAGATGCCGACGCCGACGGCGACCTCGAGGAAGTTGTTGTGGATGTCGAACAGGTCGATCAACCCGTCGCCGAACCACGGACTGTGCCAGAACCGGTCGATGCCGGACTCCAGGCCGTTGGTGCGCGCCTCGTTGGAGCCCGACGCACTGCCCTGGCCCAGGATCCGGTCGATCGCGGAGGTGCCGGAGCCGACCTCGACCACCAGCGGCAGGGCCGCGAGGAAGATCGCACCGGTGATCGCGAAGATGAAGCCGGTCACCGCGGAGCGCTCGACCACGGGGATCATCAGCACCAGCACGGCGGCCACCGCGGTCGCGCCGCGGCTGCCGCTCAGCAAGATGGTCACGCCGCACAGGCCGATCGCGCCGAGCGTGGCCGCGCGCATCACCGGGGTCTTGTAGTGCCACAGCAGGTAGAGCAGCAGGCTGATCGACATGATCGCGGCCTGGCCGAAGTAGTTGGGGTGCGTCGTCAGGCCGAAGTAGCGCCCGTCGGCGGTCACGCCGCCACGCGCCATGCCGCCGATCCAGCTGACCATGTGCCCGGCGACGTAGCTCCACGCGAGCAGCTCGATGATGCGGTCCGAGGGCATCCACAGCGCGAAGGCGAGGGGCAGCGGCACCAGCACGATCAGCCACAGGACGAGCGCGAAGAAGCTGAGGAAGGACTGCTCGGACAGCGTCGAGGCGATCGCGCCGAAGATGGCGATCCCGGAGACACCGAAGACATAGCTCATCGGCATCGTGATCCGGCGGTTGATCACGTGCGGCAGCAGCAGCGCGAAGCCGACGACGAAGAGGGCGTCGGTGGGCGTGATCTGCTGTCCCTCCGGCGCCAGGCCCTTGTACATCGGTGCCGTCGCGAAGGCGCCCATCAGCGTCAGGGTCGCCGTCTTGAGCGAGCCGAGCACCGCGAGCAGCACGATGAAGCCGGCGACCAGCACGCCCGCGGCGAGGCCGAGCAGGCCCTGCGTCGCGGCGAGCGCGACGAGGCCGGCCGTCAGCACGACGTACCCGACGACGATGGCCGCGCGCCAGCCGTTGCCCGGCGCCGCACCCAGGACGCCAGTGCGCCCGGCGGCTGCCGTCTGCTGCACGAAGGACCCCTTTCCGGTGGATCGCGCAGGAGTCTACGGCCTGAGGGGCCTCACCCGGCGCGGGACAGCCAGATCACGCCGAGCCCCGGCATCGGGCCGTGCTCGTGGCGGGTCGGAGTCAGCCCGAGGGCGGCGAACCAGTCGAGCAGGTCGTCGAGGCTCCGGCCCGGCATCGGGTGGTACTCCATGACGACCTTGCGCACGTCGGCCCAGGACGCGGGGCTGCTGCTGAGCACGATGTCGTACTCCGCGCCCTCGACGTCCATCTTCACCACGCGCACCGGGCTCTGCGCCGCCGCGACCGCCTGGTCGAACTCCTCGGCGTCCACGGTCACCTCGTGCCCACCGTTGGTCAGCACCAGGCCGGTGAGCCCGTTGTGCCCGCTGCCGGTGCCGCTGTCGGTGAAGGTGAACCGGCCGGCCCGGCCCGCCATCGCCACCGGTCGTACGTCGACCTGGTACATCAGCCCGTTGCGGCGCACGTTGCGGCGGATGAAGCCGGCACTGGTCGGTGAGGCCTCGTAGACGCGGACCTTCACGTCGGGCCGCGCGCCCGCGACCGCCAGCGAGAAGCAGCCGATCTGGCCGCCGATGTCGAGCACGGTGTCCCCCGCCTCGACCCCGTCGAGCAGCTCGTCGAGGTGGTAGGCGTCGTCGGCGAAGATCTCGTAGAGCGGGAACCGCGCACCGTCTGCATTGGGGCACGCGACGACGTAGCCGTTGCGCATCCGGAAGGTGATCTCCGGGCGGCGCCACTGGGTGCGTGTGCTGCCGAGGTCGAAGAAGACCTGCAGGTAGTTGCTGAACAGTCGCGGCGTCTGCCGCACCCTCGTCATCGTGTGGCTCCGTGCCCGCACGCGCACAGCGGTCATTCCGCCGTCCCTCCCCGTCTCCCCCCAGGTCGCGATAAGGGCACCCTGGCACAGGACCAAGGTCCCGGGTCGGTTTTGGCGAAGGTTCGCGGTAAAACTCTCTCAGCCGCCCGCGAAGGGCGGCAGGAACTCCACCGTGTCCCCCGGCTGGACGACGACCTGGCCCGGGTCGCCGGAGGAGACGGGCTGCTCCCCGACCAGCACCGAGCAGACGCCGACGACGTCCGCGAAGGCACCGCCGGGGTGCCGCGCCACGACCGCCGAGCGCAGCTCGGTGAGGGTCAGCGGGCCGGTGACGGCGACGTCCTCCTCGGCCACACCCGCCGCGGAGCGCGCGGCGGCCCAGTAGCGGACCCGGATGACCTCGGTCTCATCCACCGTCGATTCCCTTCCCCGTTGCGCGATCGTTTCGCTATCCTTCCCTACACGAAAACCGGCCGGGGCCCAGCGTTGCGTTTCGGTCTCTCGACACGGCCCCGCGGATCCTGCGGGTGCCAGTGAGGAGACCCAAGTGAGCACTCTCCTGCTCCTGACCAGCGCCCTCCAGCCCTCCGCCGAGGTCCTGCCCGGACTCGCGCTGCTCGGCCACCAGGTGAAGATCCTGCCCGCCGAGGGCAGCGCCCTGCTCGAGGCACCCGAGGCCGACCTGCTGCTCGTCGACGGCCGACAGGACCTGGCCGGGGCGCGCGACCTGTGCCGGCTGATCCGGACCACCGGCACCGACGTACCGGTCCTCCTGGTCGCGACCGAGGGCGGCCTCGCCGTCGTCAACCACGACTGGGGCATGGACGACGTCGTGCTGCACACCTGCGGCCCGGCCGAGCTGGAGGCGCGGATCAAGCTCGCGATCGGCCGGCTCGCCGCCGCCCGGGACGCCGCCGACCCCGAGGCGCACGTGATCCGCTCCGGCGAGGTCGTCGTCGACGACGCGACGTACACCGCGAAGGTCGGCGGGCGGGTGCTCGACCTGACGTTCAAGGAGTTCGAGCTCCTCAAGTTCCTCGCCCAGCACCCGGGTCGCGTGTTCAGCCGCCAGCAGCTGCTGCAGGAGGTGTGGGGCTACGACTACTTCGGCGGCACCCGCACCGTCGACGTCCACGTACGCCGCCTGCGCGCCAAGCTCGGCCCCGAGAACGAGACCCTCATCGGCACCGTCCGCAACGTCGGCTACCGCTTCGTGCTGCCCTCGAAGGACGCCGCCGCCGAGGCCGACGCGGCGCGGGTGGCGGAGCGCACCGACGCCTGACCTCCCCGCCACCCGGGCTCAGGACGTGCGGCCCTGCTCGTCGAAGTGGTCGCTGGTGTGCATCAGCCGCACCACCTCCTCGCGCAACCGGGGGCCGAGCTCGCCCCAGCCCTCCTTGTAGCCGTAGACCGCGGCGAGCGAGCGGGCGTCGTAGTCGCCGTTGAAGATGTCGACGTCGGCGGTGGTGATCAGGCCGGGGTGCGCGACCCCGACGGCTGCCGACACCCGGGTCAGCTCCTTGCGCAGGGTGCGCAGGTAGACCGCGCAGCGCTCGGCCTTCGACACCGGGTCGAGACCGCGGACCAGCCAGGGGTTCTGGGTCGCGACGCCGGTCGGGCAGTGGTCGGTGTGGCACTTCTGCGCCTGGATGCAGCCGATCGAGAGCATCGCCTCGCGGGCGACGTTGACCAGGTCCGCGCCCAGCGCGAAGGCGACGATCGCGTTGTCCGGCAGGCCCAGCTTGGCCGAGCCGACGAAGGTGACGTCGTCGGTCAGGCCGAGCTCGGCGAAGGTGCCGTAGACCCGCGAGAAGCCCATCCGGTAGGGCAGCGCGACCGAGTCGGCGAAGATCAGCGGCGCCGCGCCGGTGCCGCCCTCGCCGCCGTCGACGGTCACGAAGTCCACGCCCCGCTGGCGCGGCGCCATCAGCCGGGCCAGCTCCTCCCAGAAGTCCATCGCGCCCACCGCGGACTTGATGCCGACCGGCAGGCCGGTCTCCGCCGCGAGCAGCTCGACGAAGTCGAGCATCGAGTCGACGTCGCGGAAGGCGGTGTGCCGCGACGGCGAGGCGCAGTCCCGGCCCTCCGGGATGCCCCGGATCTCCGCGATCTCCGGGGTCACCTTCGCCGCCGGCAGGAGCCCGCCGAGGCCGGGCTTCGCGCCCTGGCTGAGCTTGATCTCGATCGCCCGGACCGGGGCGGAGGCGACCATCTCCTTCAGCCGCGGCAGCGAGAAGGAGCCGTCGTCGTCGCGGCAGCCGAAGTACGCCGTACCGATCTGCAGGACGAGGTCCGCGCCGTTGCGGTGGTACGGCGAGATCGCGCCCTCACCGGTGTTGTGCAGGCAGCCCGCGGCCGCGGCGCCCTTGTTGATCGCGGTGATGGCGTTCGAGGACAGCGAGCCGAAGCTCATCGCCGAGACGTTGACGACCGAGCCCGGCCGGAACGCCTTCTCCCGCCCGCGCGGGCCGCCCAGCACCTTCGCGCTCGGCAGCGTCCAGCTGGCGTCGTGGTCGCTCGGCAGCTCGTCGGCGAAGGTGCGCGGCTTGATGTAGGCGTGGCCCTGGGTGTGCTCGACGTCCATGTCGGTGCCGAACCCGAAGTAGCTGTTCTCCTCCTTGCTGGAGGCGTAGATCCAGGTCCGCTGGTCGCGGCTGAACGGCCGCTCCTCGTCGTTGCTGGTGACGATGTACTGCCGCAGCTCCGGCCCGATCTTCTCCAGCCAGTAGCGGGCGTGGCCGATCACCGGGAAGTTGCGTTGCAGCGCGTGCCGCTTCTGCAGGATGTCGCGCGTCGCGACCGCGCCGAGGGCCACCGCCGCCCCACCCACCGCGTGGCTGAGCTTCATGGGGAAGGTCTACCCGGGGCACCGCGTCGCATGCAACGCGCGGATCCGCTCGCGATAGCGTCGAGGCGTGCCCCCCGAGGACTTCCTGACCGGCCCGGCCGCGCTCGCCGCGATCGAGGCGGTGAGCGCCGCGGCGGCTGCCTCCGACGGGGCCGAGCCGCTCGACGAGGCCGCCCTGCTGCGGCTGCGCCACCACGGGCTCGACGGCGCGCAGGCGTGGGTGCTGGCCGACGGCTTCGCGCTGCGGCGGGACCGCGAGCTGGACCTCGTCGTCGCGCCGGCCGCCCGTGGCGCCGGGCTCGGCGGCCGGCTCGCCGACCTGGCCGTCGCGGCGCCGGGCGAGCTGACGGCGTGGTCGCACGGCGACGACCCGGCGGCCCGCGCGCTCGGCGAGCGCCGGGGCTTCGGCCGCGACCGGGAGCTGTGGGTGATGCGCCGGCCCACCGCCGTACCGCTGCCGGGGCTGGCGGTGCCCGACGGCGTCACGATCCGCGACTACGGCGACGGCGACGCCGACTCGCTGCTGGCCGTCAACGCCGCGGCGTTCGCCACCCACCCCGAGCAGGGCGCGCTGGACCGGGCCGGGCTGGCGGAGCGGATGGCCGAGCCGTGGTTCGACCCGGCGGGCCTGCTCCTCGCCGTCGACCCCGACGGCACGCTGCTCGGCTTCCACTGGACCAAGCAGCACGACGCCGCGACCGGGGAGGTGTACGTCGTCGGGATCGCCCCCGAGGCCCAGGGCCGCGGGCTCGGCCGGGTGCTCACCCTCGCCGGCCTGCACCACCTCGCCGCGCGCGGGGTGGCCGAGGTGATCCTGTACGTCGAGTCGGACAACGCCCCGGCGCGCCGGCTGTACGACGGACTGGGCTTCACCCACGCTCCGGCCGACACCCATGTGCAGTACCGCCGGGCGCACTCTGTGGAACATTCCGCGTAACCCCGCGATCCGTGAGTAGATTTACCTTCCATGAGCTCTGTCACCGACGACGGGCCGGAGTCCGAGGACTCCCGGCTCGACGAGTCGCGCGCCGAGCGCGGCAAGGGACGCCGGGGGCGGCTGTGGCGACGCCACGACAAGGACGCCCCCGTCGTCGGTGAGCTCGACGCCGAGGACCTCGAGGAGCTGCTGCGCCGCAGCCACACCTCCGCGGTGGTCGAGGGCGAGGACGAGGCGCCCGAGCCGAGCACGCCCGCCGTGCACGAGGCGCCCGAGGACCTGCTCGCCGAGGACGACCCCGACAACATCGCCGCCCGGGTCGGGTCCCGGACCGGGCCCGCGCCGGAGGTCGACCACGACGACGTCGACTGGGACGCGGTGCTGACCTCGGGCGAGGAGCCGGAGACCGAGGTCGCGGCGGACGCTGATCCCGAGGAGACCGACGAGCCGGCGGCTCAGGTCGAGGAGCCGGCGGCCGACGAGGCCGAGGTGGAGCAGACCGAGCCGGTCGAGGAGCCCGCTGAGGAGCCCGCTGAGGAGCCGGCTGCCGAGTCCGAGGCGGACTGGGCGGCGCTGATCGACCGCGCCGTCAGCCGCGACGAGAGCGTGCCCACCGAGGGTGGCCTGGCCGCGCGGATGGCACGGGTGCGCGAGGAGCCGGAGGTGGCGGAGTACGCCGGCGAGGCTCCCGGCGCCTGGGACGGCAGCGACGACTGGTCCGCGATCATCTCCCGCGCGACCCGGCAGGGTGACCCGCTGAGCGACCCGATCGAGGACGAGCCGGACGTCGTCGCCGAGGCCGAGCCCGCGCCGGAGCCGGAGCCGGAGCCGGAGCCCGCGCCGGAGCCGGAGCCCGAGCTGGAGGCCGAGGAGCCTGCCACCGAGGAGCCCGCCGCCGAGGAGCCCGCCGCCGAGGAGCCCGCCGCCCCGGCCGGCCCCACCGGGGAGATCGGCGACCACCACACGACCGACGAGGAGGCCGGCCAGCGGATCATCGCGGCCGCCATCGACGGCGGCTTCGCCGAGCCGATCCCCGCTCCGGCGCCCAAGGGACTCGCCCGCCTGCGCCGCCGCAACGGCCCGGGGGCGGCACCGAAGCCGGAGGCGCGACCGCTCGCCGACTTCGTCGAGCCGCCGCTGCTCGAGGAGCCCATTCCCGACATCGACCGGTCGAACGACGTCCCGCGCCGCCCGGCGGAGGTCCTCGCCCAGGCCCGCGCGGAGATCGAGGCCGAGCTGGCGCCGGCGGTCGAGCCGGAGGCGGACGCCGACGTACCGACCGAGGCACCGGCCAACGCCGAGGTCGTCGCCGCGCTGGCCGCGCGGCTGCGGCGCGACGCCGAGATGGCCGCGGCGACCCAGGCCGCCGAACGGCTCGCCGCCGAGGAGGCCGCCCAGCGGGCGCACGAGGCCCGCGCCGAGGCCGACCGGCTCGCCCAGGAGCAGGCACAGACTGCCGAGATCGCGCACCGCGCCCGCGCCGAGGCCGAGGAGCTGGCCCGTGCCGAGTCGACGGCCCGGGAGGCCGCCGAGCGCGCCGCCCGTGAGCGCGCCGAGCTGGCCGACGCCGAGTCCGCGCGCCGTGAGGAGGCGGAGCGGCACGCGGTCGAGCAGGCCGAGCGCGCCGCCGCCGCGCATGCCGAGCGGGAGGCCGCGGAGGCCCGCGCCCAGGAGCAGATCGAGCTCGCCGCCGCCGCGGCCACCGCCCGGCAGGAGGCCGAGACGGCCGCCAGCAGCTACGCCGACGCCGCGCGCCAGGCCCACGAGGAGCGCGCCGCCGCCGAGGACCGGGCCCGGGTCATGGCCGAGGCCGCCGCGGTCAGCGCCGCCGAGCACGCCGAGTTCGCCCGGCGGATGCTGGAGGAGCGCGAGGCGGCGGAGCGTACGTCCGCCGAGATCGCCCAGGCCCGCGCCCTCGCCGAGGACGCCGCACGCCAGCAGGCCGCTCTCGCCCAGGAGGCGCACCGCGCCGCCGAGGCCGCCGAGGAGCGGGCCCGCCTGCTCGCGGAGCAGGCCGCCGCGAGTGCCGAGGAGCACGGCGCCCTGGCCCGCCAGGCCGTCGACGAGCGTGCCGCCGCCGAGACCGCCGCCGCCGAGCACGCCCGGCTCGCGACCGAGGCCCACGAGGCCCGGGCCGCCGCCGAGCAGGCCGCCCTGGAGCAGGCCGAGCTCGCCCGGATCGCCCTGGAGACCGCCGAGGCCGCCGAGCAGCGCTCCGAGGACGCCGCCGCCCGCGCCGCCGAGCAGGCCGCCGCTCGCGTCGCCGCCGACGAGTCCGCCGCCCAGCAGGCGCAGCGCGCCGAGGAGGCGCACGAGGCCCGCCGGCTCGCCGAGGAGGCCGCCCGCGAGCAGCTGGAGCTGGCCCGCGAGGCACAGGCCGCCGCGGCCGCCGCCCACGACTCCGCCGCCGCCCTGGCCGAGGAGAAGAAGGCCGCCACCGAGGCACTCGCGCTCGCCGCCGAGTTCGCCGCCGAGGCCACCCACGCCCGGACCGAGGCCGAGGCCCGCGCCACCAGCGCGCTCGCCGAGCTCGAGAAGGCCGCCGACGCCCACGTCCACGCCCTCGAAGGCCTCCAGACCGAGCTGGTCCAGGCCCGCGAGACCGCCCTCGAGCACGCTCGTGCCCGGGTCGAGGCCGAGGCTGCCGCCGCCGAGCAGGCCGAGGCCCGCGCGGCCGCCGAGGCCCGCGCGATCGAGCTCGCCCAGGAGCGGGAGCGCGCCCTCACCGAGGCGACCCGCGCCCGCGAGGCCGCGGAGGCCCACGCCGCCGAGCTCGCCCAGGAGCGCGAGCGCGCCCTCGCCGACGCCACCCAGGCCCGCCTCGACGCCGAGGCCCGCGCCGCCGCCGAGGCCGACGCCCGCGCGCAGGCCCTCGCCGCCGCCACCCAGGCCCGCCTGGAGGCCGAGGCCCGCGCCGCCGAGCAGGCCGAGGCCCGCGCCGCCGCCGAGACCCGCGCCCACGAGCTCTCCCGCGAACGCGAGGAGGCCCTCGCCGAGGCCGCCCGGGCCCGGGCCGCCGCCGAGGCGAACGCCGCCGACCTCGCCGACCAGGTCGCCCAGATCCGGGCCCGCCTCGACGCCCAGCCCGAGCCTGCTCCGGTTGCCGCGCCCGCGCCCGCGCCGACCGTGGCACCGGTGTGGCCGGCCGTGGTCGCACCGATCGCGGCAGTGGTGGCCGCGCCGGACGCGGAGCCCGTCGACGAGCAGCCGGACGACGCGCCCGAGCCCGAGCCGGTCCTCGAGCCTGAGCCCGAGCCCGAGGCAGTCGTCGAGCCTGAGCCCGAGCCCGAGGCAGTCGTCGAGCCTGAGCCCGAGCCCGAGGCAGTCGTCGAGCCCGAGCCCGAGCCCGAGGCAGTCGTCGAGCCCGAGCCCGAGCCCGAGGCAGTCGTCGAGCCCGAGCCCGAGCCCGAGGCAGTCGTCGAGCCCGAGCCCGAGCCCGAGCTGGTGGCGACCGAGCACGAGCCCGAGCTGGTGGCGACCGAGCACGAGCCCGAGCTGGTGGCGACCGAGCACGAGCCGGCCGCCGCCGTACCGGAGGTCCTCGCCGTCGCCGCGGCCGAGGCCGAGGAGCCCGCGACCGAGCCGGAGCCGGTCACGGCCGACGAGGTCGAGGCGGTGCGCGAGCACTACCTGCTCTCCTCCGCCGAGGACGACCTGTCCGACGTGGGCGTCGTGGAGGCTGACGAGGAGTACCTCGTGTCCTCGACCGAGACCGGGGAGCACGACCTCTCCGCGGTCACCGCGCCTGCCACCACCGCACCGACCGCTGCCGACGTGCTCGCCGCCGCCGAGTCCGCGCCGGCCGAGGAGCCCAGTGACATCGAGCGGGCGCCCTCGCTCGTCGAGCAGTGGCGCGCGGGCATCGAGCCGGCGGACGGCGAGGACGCCCCGCCCGTCGCGGCCGAGCCCAGCCTGGCCGCGCTCTGGCGTGCCTCCGCCGACGCCTCCGACGGCGCCGACGAGACGGTGGACCCGATCACGGGCGAGGACGAGGCCGTGGCCGCCGAGCTCGCGCCGCTGCGCGACTTCGACGAGCCGGAGCCCGAGCCGGAGCCGGAGCTGGAGCCGGAGCTGGAGCCGGAGCTGGAGCCCGAGCCGGACCCCGAGCCGGAGCCCGAGCCCGAGCCCGAGCCCGAGCCGGAGCCCGAGGCGCCCAGCACCACGGTGATCGACGTGGAGCCCGAGCCCGAGCCCGAGCCGGAGCCGGCCCCGCACCGTCCCTCGGCCACCGAGGCCGGCCGGGCGACCGTGGCCGCGCTGGCCACCGACACCCCCACCGGTACGACGACCGGCACCAAGCACGCCTTCCACTCCAAGCGCGGCACCTCCAGCCTCGCCTTCGTCGCGCTGCTGATCGCCGTGGCGTGCGCCGCGGTGGTCGGCCAGCAGGCGATCAAGGGCCGGATGCTCGACGACATCCCGTTGAACGCGACGCTGACGGTGGTCGCGGCGGGCCTGCTCCTCTTCGCGCTCCGTGCGCTCGGCAACACTCGCACGGTGGCGATCGACGAGCAGGGCATCCTCAAGGTGACGGTCGGCGACTTCAACAGCACCTTCGACCTGACGAGCCCGAACACCAAGATCGAGCAGACCGGCACGCCCGGCTCGCGCAACTGGCGCGTCAACATCCTGCGCCGCAGCATGTCCCCCGTCGCCGTCGACAGCCGGATGGTCGAGTCCCACAGCTTCCTGGAGGCGCTGCGCCAATGGCGACCGGACCTCTAGAGACCGACCTCGCGCACCTGCGTGCCGAGCGCGACGCCCTGGCCCTCCGGGTCGAGACGTTGAGCGAGGAGCTGGCGCGGGCGCAGGCGCGGATCACCGCGCTGGAGGCGGAGGAGGACGGCCCGCTGGCCCTGTTCGACGGGGGCGAGGACCGGCTGACCGGCGACGGCAGCGACCCGCGGGTGCTGTCGATGGTGCTCGGCGCGACCGCGGTCGTGGCGGGCATGGTGGCGTTGCTGGCCCTGCTCAACGGCAAGCTCGGCACGCCCTTCGGCGTGGTGATGATCGCGCTGACGATCCTGCTGGCGTGGGGCGCGGTGCGCACCCGGGTGGTGCCGGTGGAGGTCAGCGTGGTGCGCGGGATGGTCTACGTGCAGCAGGGCGAGACGTCGTACCGCTTCGAGGTGCGCAAGCCCGAGACCGACGTGGAGATGGTCGGCCAGCCGGGCGACCCGGGCTGGCAGGTCCGGTTCGGGCGGCGGGGCCTGGACCCGTTCGTGGTCGACGCCTCGATGGTCGACGCCCACGACTTCGTGGCACGGCTGCGGGAGTTCCGCCCCTCCTTGTGAGTCAGCGCAGGGCGGTCCGCAGCCGCCCGGCGATCTCGAGCACGGCCGCGCGACTGGTGCGCCCGGCGCCGACGATGTTGAGGAAGCCGTGGATCTGGTCCACGAAGCGCCGCATCTCCACCTCGACGCCGGCGTCGGCGAGCCGCCGCGCGTAGGCCTCGCCCTCGTCGCGCAGCGGGTCGAAGCCCGCCGTGACGAGGTACGCCGGCGCGAGACCCGCCGGGAGGTCGACGTCGAGCAGGTTGACGCGCTCGTCGGCCTTGGCCTCCGGCGTCGGCAGGTAGATCCGGTCGACCGTCGTGATCGACTCCTCGGTGAGGTAGAGGTCCTTGCCGAACAGGCGCAGGCTCTCGGTCTGCCGGTCGGCGTCGACGCAGGGGTAGACCAGCAGCTGGAAGGCGAGCGGTACGCCGGCGCGGGCCGCCTCGATCGCCGTCCAGGCCGCGATGTTGCCGCCCGCGGAGTCACCGGAGACCCCGATCCGCGCGGGGTCGGCGCCCAGCTCGTCGGCGTGGTCGTGGACCCAGCGCAGCGCGGCGAAGGCGTCGTCGAAGCCGTCGGGGAAGGGGTTCTCCGGACCGAGCCGGTACTCCACCGACAGCACCGGGACGCCGGACTCCTCGGCGAGCACCCGGCAGGGCGCGTCGTGGGAGTCGAGGTCGCCGTAGAGGAACCCACCGCCGTGGAAGAACAGCAGCAGCGGCTGGGCCTCGGTCGCGGGCCGGGCACCGTGCGGGAGGTAGTGCCGGGCGGGCAGGCCCGCCACGGTGAGCTCGCGGACGGCGCCGATCGGCTGGTCGCCGCCGACCATCCGCGCGCTCGTGAGCATCTCGGTGCGGCCGAGCGGGATGTCGGGGTTGGAGAGGTCGGCCTTGCGCGCGAGACGCTGCAGTCGCAGCATCACCTGCAGGTCGGTGGCGAGGGTCTGCCCGTCGAGCACGAGCGGGCGCCCGGCGACGGCCCGCAGGGCGGGGCCGGGCAACGCCATGAGCGTCTTGAGGGCGGCGGACTCGACGGTCGTGCGCAGGTTCACGCCGCCCAACCTACTCACCCGTAACCGGGCCGCGCGCGCGACACCTCCCGTTCACCGACGACTGCCACACTCGATTGCATGTCCACCGAGCAGCACGTCGCCGACGCCCCCTCCGACGCCGGCGAGCGCCCGGCCGCGGCGAGCGAGGCCGCGGCGTACGTCCCCGACCCCGCGCTGGTGGCGCACATCGAGTCGGTCGACAACCGGTTCGTGGACCGTGAGCTGTCGTGGCTGCGCTTCAACGAGCGGGTCCTGGAGCTGGCCGAGGACGAGAGCCTGCCGCTGCTGGAGCGGGCCCGGTTCCTGGCGATCTTCACGAGCAACCTCGACGAGTTCTTCATGGTCCGCGTGGCCGGTCTCAAGCGCCGGATCGCGACCGGCCTGGCGGTCCGGGCGGCCAGCGGGATGATGCCGCTGGAGGTGCTGGAGGCGATCTGGACCCGTGCGGACGAGCTCAGCCAGCGTCAGGCGAGCGTGTTCCAGGACAAGATCGTCCCCGCGCTGCGCGCGGAGGGCATCGCCCTGGTCCGCTGGTCCGATCTCGACCGCGACGAGCAGAAGACCTGCAAGAAGCTCTTCAAGGAGCGCGTCTACCCGGTGCTGACGCCGCTGGCGGTCGACCCGGCGCACCCGTTCCCCTACATCTCGGGTCTCTCGCTCAACCTGGCGGTGCTGATCCGCAACCCGAAGACGGGCAAGGAGCACTTCGCCCGGGTGAAGGTGCCGTCGAACTTCGACCGCTTCGTCGCGGTCGGCAACTCCCGCTTCGTGCCGCTGGAGGACGTGATCGGCGCCCACCTGGGCCGGCTCTTCCCGGGCATGGAGGTGCTGGAGGTGCACACCTTCCGGGTGACCCGCAACGAGGACCTGGAGGTCGAGGAGGACGACGCCGAGAACCTGCTCGCCGCGCTGGAGAAGGAGCTGCTGCGCCGCAAGTTCGGCCCGCCGGTGCGCCTGGAGGTCGAGGAGTCGATCGCGCCGTCCGTGCTGGAGCTGCTGGTCTCCGAGCTCGACATCACCGGCGAGGAGGTCTTCCGCCTGCCCGGGCCGCTCGACCTGCGCGGGCTGCACTCGATCGCCGACCTGCCGCGCGACGACCTCAAGTACCCCTCCTTCGTCCCTGCCACCCACCGCTGGCTGGCCGAGGTCGAGTCCGCCGCGCCGGTCGACGTGTTCAAGGCGCTGCGCCGCCGCGACGTGCTGCTGCACCACCCCTACGACTCCTTCGCCACCTCGGTGCAGCGCTTCATCGAGCAGGCCGCGGCCGACCCGCACGTGCTGGCGATCAAGCAGACGCTCTACCGCACCTCCGGGGACTCCCCGATCATCGACGCCCTGATCGACGCGGCGGAGGCCGGCAAGCAGGTGCTGGTGCTGGTGGAGATCAAGGCCCGCTTCGACGAGCAGGCCAACATCCGCTGGGCACGCAAGCTGGAGCAGGCCGGCTGCCACGTCGTCTACGGCCTGGTCGGGCTGAAGACCCACTGCAAGCTGGCGATGGTGGTCCGCGACGAGCCCGAGGGGATCCGCCGCTACACCCACATCGGCACGGGCAACTACAACCCCAAGACCTCGCGGATGTACGAGGACCTCGGCCTCCTCACCACCAACGAGACCATCGGCGAGGACGTCGCCCACCTCTTCAACAACCTCTCGGGCTGGTCCCGCAAGGCGACGTACGAGCAGCTGCTCGTCGCGCCCGACTCGGTGCGCAGCGGCCTGGTCGAGCAGTTCCACCGCGAGATCGAGCACCACCGCGCCGGGAGGCCCGCGGGCATCCGGATCAAGGCCAACTCGGTGGTCGACGAGGAGATCGTCGACGCGCTCTACCTCGCCGCCGCCGAGGGCGTCCCGGTCGAGCTGCTAGTGCGGGGCATCTGCGCGCTGCGACCCGGCGTGCCCGGCCTCAGCGAGAACGTCACGGTGCGCTCGGTGCTCGGCCGCTTCCTGGAGCACAGCCGGATCTTCTCCTTCGAGGGCGGCGGCGAGCCGACGGCCTGGATCGGCTCGGCCGACATGATGCACCGCAACCTGGACCGCCGGGTCGAGGTGCTGGTGCGGCTGCCCGAGCAGTCCCGCGACGAGGTACGACGCCTGCTGGACCTCGCCTTCGCCGAGACCACCCAGGCGTGGGAGCTGGGCGCGGACGCCCGCTGGACGCGGAACGCCGGCACCGAGCACCTGCAGGAGACGCTCATCGAGCGGCAGCGCCGCCGTCGCGACGACTCGCCGCGCTGACCTGCGCGAACAGAAAGGGCCGGCAGCACGGCGGGAGACGCGGCGACGGCAGCTCGCTGCCCCCACAGCGCGTCGGAGACGTGCTCGGCCACGACGGAATTGCGTTCACCACGTCGTGACCCCCTAGCATGAAGCCGTTCGTCTCCGCCTCAACGGGAGTCCATGTGGGTCTGCGTCTGCGTCCGGTCGACACCTCTTTCTACGACCTCTTCACCCAGTCCGCCCAGCACCTCGTGGGCGGCGCTGAGCTGCTGGCCGAGATGCTGGCCGACAACTCCGACAAGGCCTCGGTCGCCGAGCGCATGCGGGCCGCCGAGCACGCCGCCGACGAGACCACCCACGAGATCGTGAAGAAGGTCAACAGCACCTTCGTCACGCCCTTCGACCGCGAGGACATCTACGCGCTGGGCTCCGGCCTCGACGACGTGATGGACATGATGGACGAGGCCGTGGACCTGATCCTGCTCTACGAGGTCCAGGTGCTGCCGCCCGAGCTCTCCGAGCAGGTCGAGGTGCTGCGCCGCTGCGCCGAGCTGACCGCGGCCGCGATGCCCCGCCTGCAGTCGATGCAGTCGCTCGACGACTACTGGATCGAGATCAACCGGCTCGAGAACGCCGGCGACCGCAACCATCGTCGTACCCTCGCCAAGCTCTTCTCGGGTGAGTACAAGACGATCGAGGTGCTCAAGCTCAAGGACATCGTGGAGTCCCTCGAGGGCGCCATCGACGCCTTCGAGAAGGTCGCGAACACCGTCGAGCAGATCGCGGTCAAGGAAGGCTGACGGGCCTGTGAGCCTCACCCTGGCGATCGTGATCGCCGTGATCGTCATCGCCCTGGCGTTCGACTACACCAACGGCTTCCACGACGCGGCGAACGCGATCGCCACCTCGGTCTCCACGCGCGCGCTCACCCCGCGCATCGCGCTCACCCTCGCGGCGCTGATGAACTTCATCGGCGCCCTGCTGGGGCAGGAGGTCGCGAAGACCGTCGCGGACGTGATCACGATCGAGAACGACAGCGGCACCCTGCAGGTCGGGGTGCACCACGGGCTCGTCATCGTGATGGCGGGCCTGCTCGGCGCGATCATCTGGAACCTCATCACCTGGTACTTCGGGCTGCCCTCGTCCTCCTCGCACGCCCTCATCGGCGGCCTGGTCGGGGCGGCGCTGGCCGGTGGGGTGAGCGTCAAGTGGGACACCATCGTGGAGAAGGTGCTCATCCCGATGGTGGTCTCGCCGCTGTTCGGCTTCTGCGCGGCGTTCGTCGTGATGACCGCGATCCTGTGGCTGTTCCGCAAGGGCAACCCGCACCGGATCAACCGCGGCTTCCGCGGCATGCAGACGGTCTCCGCCGCGGCGCTCGCACTGGGCCACGGCCTCCAGGACGCGCAGAAGACGATGGGCGTCATCCTGCTCACCCTCGTCATCGCCTACCCCGGCTCCTACGACATCGAGACGCTCCCGCTGTGGGTCGTGCTGGCCGCGGCGACCGCGATCTCCGCCGGGACGTACGCCGGTGGGTGGCGCATCATGCGCACCCTGGGCCGCAAGATCATCCACCTCGACCCGCCGCGCGGCTTCGCCGCCGAGTCGGTGGGCGCGGGCGTGCTCTACACGACCGCGTTCGTGTTCCACGCGCCGATCTCGACCACGCACACCATCACCTCCGCGGTGATGGGCGCCGGCGCCACCAAGCGCTTCTCCGCGGTGCGCTGGGGCATGGCGCGCACGATCCTGGCCGCCTGGGTCTCGACCTTCCCGGCCGCCGCGCTCGCCGCGTGGGGCTGCTACGAGATCCTCAAGGTCGTCCTGTTGTGACCGACAGGCTCAGGCCGGGTCGATGGTAAGGCTGTAGCCCCGGCCCCGCACCCGTCGTACGACGGCCGCCGCGCCGAGCCGCGCGCGCAGCCGCGTGACGTGCATGGCGATCGTGTTGCCGCCCGGCCGGTGGCCGCTGGTGCCCCACAACGCGTCCCCGAGCTCGTCGTCGGTGACCACGCCGGGCGCGTGCAGCATGAGCGTGCGCAGCAGCTCGAACTCCTTGAGCGGCAGGTCCGCGATCCGCTGCCCGTCCACCCGCACGGTGAACGCGGTCGCGTCCAGCTCGATCGGCCCGACCTCGACCCGCGCGTGCTCGGAGACCGAGCGCGGCCCGTGCGCCATCAGCTCCCACAGGTGCTGTGGGGCGTAGGGCCGCAGCACCACCGCGGAGGCACCGGCGAGCATGAGCGAGCCGACGCCGTTCTCGGTGACGTCCTCGGTCCCCGCGATGACGTACGGCGAGCCGAGGCGCCGGATCACGCCGACGAACTCCTCCGCCGGGATCCCCGGCGCCTCCGGCACGACCAGCACCGCGTGCGGGTCGGTCCGGCCGAACTCCACGAGGGCGTCCAGGGTCGACCCGACCCAGGTCACGTGCACGCCGTGACCGGCCATCCCGTCGGCCAGTGCGCCCTCGTCCGGCCGCGGGTCGACCACCAGGAGCTGGGCTCCGGTGGTCTCCGTCCAGCGGTGGAGGTAGGCGCGCACGGACTGCCGACGGGCGTCCCGCCCGTCCCGCATCGCCATCTGTGCTCCGTTCCGATCTCCGTGCTGCATCCCGAGCGCAGCGGCGTCGATCAGCCGAAGCGACCAGAGATGTAGGCCTCGGTCGCGGGGTCGTCGGGGTTGGCGAACATCTTCTTGGTCGGGTTGAACTCCACCAGGTGGCCGGGCTCGCCGGTCGCCTTGAGGTTGAAGAAGCCGGTGTCGTCGGAGACCCGCGCCGCCTGCTGCATGTTGTGCGTGACGATCACGATCGTGAACTCGTCCTTGAGCTCGTGGATCAGGTCCTCGATGGCGGAGGTCGAGATCGGGTCGAGCGCCGAGCACGGCTCGTCCATCAGCAGGACCTGCGGCTCGACGGCGATCGCGCGGGCGATGCACAACCGCTGCTGCTGGCCACCGGACAGGCCCATGCCCGGCTTGTTGAGCCGGTCCTTGACCTCGTTCCACAGGTTCGCGCCGCGCAGCGACTTCTCCACGACCGCGTCGGCCTCGGACTTCTTCAGCTTGCCCGCGTTGAGCTTCAGGCCCGCGAGGACGTTGTCGTAGATCGACATCGTCGGGAACGGGTTGGGGCGCTGGAAGACCATCCCGACCTGGCGGCGTACGGCGACCGGGTCGACGCCCGGGTCGTACAGGTCCTGGCCGTCGACGACGATCTTGCCCTCGACCCGCGCGCCCGGGATCACCTCGTGCATGCGGTTGAGCGAGCGCAGGAAGGTCGACTTGCCGCACCCGGAGGGGCCGATGAACGCGGTGACCGCGCCGGCGCGGACCGACATGTTGACGCCCTCGACCGCGAGGAAGTCGCCGTAGTAGATGTTGACGTCGGAGACGTCGATGCTCTTGGCCATGGTGGTTCCTATCAGCCCTTCTTGGGGGCGAAGATCTTGCCGACGATGCGGGCGGTGAGGTTGAGCACCACCACGATGATGATGAGGATGAAGGCGGCGCCCCAGGCGATCGCCTCGGCGGGCGCGTCGCCGCGCAGGTTCTGCCCGTAGATGAGCACCGGCAGGGTGGTCATCGAGCCCTCGAACAGGTTCATGTTCGTGCGGTCGGTCGCACCGGCGATGAGCAGCAGCGGGGCGGTCTCGCCGATCACCCGGGAGATGGCGAGGGTGATGCCGGTGAGGATGCCGCCGAGCGCGGTCGGCAGGACGATCCGCACGATGGTCTTCCACTTCGGCGTGCCGAGGGCGTACGACGCCTCGCGCAGGTCGTCCGGCACGAGCATCAGCATCTCCTCGGTCGCCCGTACGACGATCGGGATCATCAGCAGCGACAGCGCCACCGATCCTCCGAACCCGGAGACGTACGCCGGCCCGAAGAGCAGCGTGAAGAGGGCGAAGGCGAACAGGCCGGCCACGATCGAGGGGATGCCCGTCATCACGTCGACCAGGAAGGTGATCGCCTTGGCGAGCTTGTTCTTCTTGCCGTACTCCACGAGGTAGATCGCCGCCATCACGCCGACCGGGACCGAGATCACCGCCGCCCCGAGGGTGATCAGCAGGGTGCCGATGATGGCGTGGTAGATGCCGACCGGCTGGTCGATCTGGGTCTTGAAGAACGAGTAGCTGAGGAAGGTGCCGTCGATCCGGTCGAAGCCCTTGGAGATCACCCGCCACAGCAGGGAGATCAGCGGGACGACGGCGACCAGGAAGGTCGTCCAGATCAGGCCGGTCATCAACCGGTCGGTCGCTCCCCGGCGGCCCTCGACGAAGAGCGACCACAGCGGCAGCGCCGCGAGGAAGGCGAGCACCCCGATCAGCACGGCGCCGACGGTGCCCGTGCCGAGGACGACCAGCAGCAGGGCGAGCGCGACGGCGATGCCGGCGACGATGAGCGGCGCCACGCGGGGCAGCCGCGGTTGGACGAGCGGGATGTGGGCCCGCTCCTGGACCTCGTGCGCGGTGGTGGTCATCGGGCCATCCGCCTCTCGCTGCGGCCGATGATCCACCGGGCCGCGAAGTTCACCAGGAAGGTCAGCAGGAAGAGCACCAGACCGGTCGCCACCAGGACGTTGAGCAGGTCGGCGCTGCGCTCCTTGTACTTGAGCGCGATGTTCGCGGCGATCGAGGTCGGGCTGGACGTCGCGATGATGTTCCACGACAGCCCGAAGCCGACCGAGAGCACCATGGCGACGGCCATCGTCTCGCCCAGCGCGCGGCCCAGGCCCAGCATGACCGCGGAGACCATGCCGGAGCGCGAGTAGGGGAAGACGGTCATCCGGATCATCTCCCAGCGGGTGGCGCCCAGCGCCAGCGCGGCCTCCTCGTGCAGGCGCGGCGTGCGGGAGAAGACCTCGCGGGTGATCGCGGTGATGATCGGCAGGATCATGATGGCCAGCACGATGCCGACGGTGAGCCACGAGCGGCCGGCCGCGTTCGGCTCGCCGAAGAGCGCGCCCAGGAGCGGCCAGGACCCGAAGGTCTCGTGCAGCCAGTTGTGCAACGGCACCAGCTTGCCCGCCAGGTAGAACGCGCCCCACAGGCCGTAGACGACCGAGGGCACCGCGGCGAGCAGGTCGATCACGAAGGCGACCGGGGTGGACAGCCACTTCGGTGCGTAGTGGCTGATCACCAGCGCGATGCCGAAGGCCAGGGGCACCGCGATGATCAGCGCGATGATCGAGACCGTGAAGGTGCCGACGAGCAGCGGCCAGACGTAGCCCAGGAAGCTCTCGGCGTGCGGTCCGTAGACCTCCGAGGCCTTGGTGAAGCCGGTGGCTCCCTTGGCCAGCAGGAAGATGAAGACGCCGGCGAGGGCGGCCAGGATCGTGAGTCCGGCGGCGAGCGCCGCTCCGGAGAAGATGCGGTCGCCGATGCCACCGCGAACGCTGGCCCACTCGGCGGGCGCGTCCTCGATCTCGGCGGTGGGGGCTGTCACTGGGTCACCTCAGGGTGCTCGGGATGGTGCGGGGGGAACGCGACGGGTGGAGGGGTGGGGACGGGCAGCACCCGTCCCCACCCCTCCGGGACGTCAGTTCGCGGAGATCTTCGCGACGATGTCCTGGGCCTTCTTGGCCGTCTCGGCCGAGAGCTTCGCCGAGCCGGCGTTCTCCGCGGAGGCCGCCTGGCCCTCGTCGGAGACGATGTACTTGAAGTAGCCCCCGACGTTCGCGGCCTCGGTCGCGTCGTCGTACTTCTCGCAGGCGATCAGGTAGGACAGCAGGATGACCGGGTAGGCGCCGGCCTCGGTGGTCTTGCGGTCCACGTCGACGGCGATGTCGGTCGCGTCGCGGCCCTCGACGACCGGGGAGACCTCGACGGTCTTGGCGGCACCCTCGGGCGACGGCGCGACGTACTCCTCGCCGACCTTCACCGAGACGTGCTTGAGGTCGCCGGTCTGGCTGGCGTCGGCGTAGCCGATGGTGCCCTCGGTGTCGGTGACCTGCTTGACGACACCCGAGGTGCCCTCGGCGGAGAGACCGCCGGACACCGGGAAGGCGTCCTCGGCCTCGTACTTCCACGCCTCCGGCGCGACCTTGTTGAGGTAGTCGGTGAAGTTCTTGGTCGTGCCCGAGTCGTCGGAGCGGTGGACCGGGGAGATCTTGAGGTCGGGGAGCTCGACGCCGTCGTTCTGGTCGGCGATCGCCTTGTCGTTCCACTTGGTGATCTTGTTGTCGAAGATCTTCGCGATCGTGGCCGCGTCGAGCTTGAGCTCGTCGACGCCGGGCACGTTGAACGCGATGGCGATGGAGGAGATGTAGGCCGGGACCTCGACGATCGTGCCGCCGCAGCGCTCCTTGGCCTTGGTCAGGTCCTCGTCCTTGATGTAGGAGTCGGAGCCGGCGAAGGACAGCGCCTTGCTGATGAACTGGCTGCGGCCGTCGGTCGAGCCGAGCAGGCGGTAGTCGATGGTGAGGCCGCTGTTCTTGCCCTGGAAGTTGGTCTTCCAGGCCTCCTGGGCCTTCTCCTGCGACGTCGCGCCACCACCGGTGAGGTTGCCGCTGAGACCGTCGGAGCTGTTGTCGTCGCTGCCGCCGTCCTCGTTGGACGCGCCGCAGGCGCTCATGAGCAGGGCGAGGGCGGCAACGCCGGGCACCGCGGCGCGGTGCAGGGACTTGAGCTTCAAGGAACTTGCCTCTCAGAGGTGAGGGGCGAGCTGAGAACGGCCCCTCGATTCGTACTGGACACCGGCAAGTTAGGGAGCGGCGGTAACACAACTCCCCGGCAGACCTGAACGGCCGGTGAACAGTGGCGGTCCGAGCGGCGCTGGTGCGTGTCCGCCGTTACACCGCTCGCGGGCGGTGCCGCTCGGCCGCCACCACCGCGCCCTTGCGCACGTGCAGGACCAGCATCTCGCCGGGCTCCAGCGCCTCGCCGTCGGGAGGCGCGGCGAGCCCGGCGGCGTCGTAGACCAGCGGCAGGACAGGACGGTGGGTGCACAGCACGCTGCCCTGCTCCTCGTCGAGCAGCTCCTCCACCAGCCTGGCGACCGCGCGCGGGGTGGCCCGCTCCTCGCTCAGCCGCGGGCGCAGGTCGAGGTCGAGGTCGGCCGTCTCGGCGTAGGGCCGCACCGTCTGCACGCAGCGGGTGCTCGTGGAGGTGGTGATCCGGGTGACGTCGTACGCCGCCAGCAGGGCCACCAGCCGGTCCGCCTGGTGCTCGCCGACCCGCAGCAAGGGGCGTGAGGCGTCGTCGCCGCGCCAGGTCTTGCGCGAGCGCGCCTGCCCGTGCCGCAGCACGACGACCGCGCGGGTCTTGCGGCGCACCGTCAGGGCCGCGGCGAGGGTGGTCCGGTCGTGCTCGTAGGTCAGCCGGACCATCGCCTCGTCGAAGGGCACCCAGGCGACGCCGTCGATCTCGTCGTTGGGCCGGTAGCCGCTGACGTCGTCGTCTCCCACGACCCGGCCGGTCCAGTAGTGCACGGTCTTCATCCGGCGCGCGACCGGGTAGCGCTGCGAGGGCAGCGGCGGGCCGAGCCGGACGTGCGCGCCGGTCTCCTCGGCGACCTCGCGGACCGCCGCGGCCACCGGGTGCTCGCCGCGGTCCAGCTTGCCCTTGGGGAACGACCAGTCGTCGTACTTGGGCCGGTGCACGAGCAGCACCTCCCGGCCGGGCCGGAAGACGACCACGCCGGCGGCGAGAATGTCGGGCACGGGCCTAGATTAGGGGCACCGCTCGCTCTCGGCCGACTGAGGAGATCCTCGCGTTGCTCCGCCTCCCCCGCTGGTCCGTCCGCCGCTGGCTCGTGCTCGCGGCCGCGCTCGCCGTCGTGGTCGCCGGCCTGGTCGTCGTGTGGGTGGCCCGCGACGGCGAGCGCACCCGGCTGGAGCGAGCGCTGGAGGTCGTGCCGGAGTCGACCCAGCGGTTCAGCTGGACCGACTGGACGGCGGTGCGCGACACGGTCGGCACGAACGTCGACGCCGGCTCCTCCGCCGAGGACGTCCGCTCCTTCCTGCTCACCGCCTACGACCGCGACCTCACCGCCACCACCGCGCTCGACGACTCCGGGCCGGCGATGCAGACGACGCTCGGGTTCTCCCCCGCCAGCCTGGACTGGGAGCTCTTCGCGCAGGGCTCGGACGGCGCCCTGGTGGCGATGGGCCTTCCCGAGGGGTACGACGTCGCGGCGCTCCGCGACCGGCTCCGCGACCTCGGCTACAGCGAGCCGGACGCGGCCGACGGGGTCTGGGACGCGGGCACCGACCTGGTGTCCCGGCTCGGCGACGGCAGCCTGACGCCCGAGCTGGCGGCGCTGCAGATCGACGACGACGACCACGTGCTCTACGCGGCCGACCAGGCGTCGTACCTGCGCGGGCGCGCGGACGCCGCCCGCGGCGAGCGCGACGACGCGACCGCGACCGCCGCCGGCGCGCTCGGCGACCCGCCGAGCGCGCTGCTGCTGGGCGGCGACCAGGCCTGCACGGAGCTGGCGATGAGCGAGGCCGACGACGCCGACAAGGTGCGGGCGGCCGAGCTGGTGAAGGAGGCCGGCGGGGTGCACCCGCTGACCGGGTTCGCGATCGCGACGGAGCCAGGTGGCGGCGTACGGGTGGCGATGACGCTGGAGAAGGCGGACCAGGCCCGTGCCGACGCCGACAGCCGCTCCCAGCTCGCGGCCGGGGAGGCGCCCGGCCAGGGCGGCACCTTCCCCGACCGGTTCCGGCTGGGGAAGGTGAGCGCCGACGGCACCCTGCTGACGATGGCGCTGGAGCCGCGGGACGGCCAGTCGGTGCTCTCCGACCTCGCCGACGGGCCGCTGCTCTTCGCGACCTGCTAGCGGAAGGTCCGCAGGCGCAGGCTGTTGGACACCACGAACACGCTGGAGAAGGCCATCGCGGCGCCGGCGAGCATCGGGCTGAGCAGGGCCGCCGCGGCCAGCGGCAGTGCCGCCACGTTGTAGGCGAACGCCCAGAACAGGTTGCCCTTGATCGTGGCGAGGGTACGACGCGCCAGGCGGACCCCGTCCGCGGCCACCCGCAGGTCGCCGCTCACGATGGTCAGGTCGCTGGCCTCGCGGGCCACGTCCGTGCCGGTGCCCATCGCGATCCCGAGGTCGGCCTGGGCGAGCGCGGCGGCGTCGTTGATGCCGTCGCCGACCATCGCGACGCTGCGGCCCTCGGCCTGGCGGGCGGCGACGTAGGCCTGCTTCTCGGCGGGCAGCACCCCCGCGACCACCTCGTCGATGCCGACCTCGGCGGCGACCGCCCGGGCGGCCCGCTCGTTGTCGCCGGTCAGCAGCACCGGGCGCAGGCCGAGCGAGCGCATCCGGGCCACCGCGTCGGCAGCGCCCTCCTTGACCGTGTCCGCGACGGCGAGCACGCCGCGGGCGCGGCCGTCCCAGCCGACCACGACCGCGGTCGCGCCCTGGTCCTCGGCGGCGTCGGCCGCCTGCCGCACCGCGTCGGGCACGCTCAGCCCCTGCTCGGCCACGAACCCGAGCCGGCCGATGACGGCGGGCTCGCCGTCCACCACGCCGGTCACGCCGAGCCCGGCGACCGCGGCGAAGTCGCTCAGCGCACCCCGCTCGGGCACGGCCGCGGCGATGGCCTGGGCGATCGGGTGCTCGGAGCCGGCCTCGAGCGTGGCGGCGACGCGTCGTACGGCGGCCTCGTCGTCGGCGACGACGGAGGCGAGCCGCATCCGGCCGGTCGTCACGGTGCCGGTCTTGTCGAGCACGATGGTGTCGACGGCGCGGGCCGACTCCAGCGCCTCGGGTCCGCGGACCAGGATCCCGAGCTGGGCGCCCCGGCCGGTGCCGACCATCAGCGCGGTCGGCGTCGCCAGCCCGAGGGCGCACGGGCAGGCGATGATCAGCACCGCGACGGCGGCCGTGAACGCCACCGGCGCGCCCGCACCGGCGCCGAGCCAGAAGCCGAGCGTCGCGACGGCGAGCACGATCACCACCGGCACGAACACCCCGGAGATCCGGTCGGCCAGCCGCTGCGCGGCCGCCTTGCCGGCCTGCGCGTCCTCGACCAGCCGGGTGAGCTGGGCGAGCTGGGTGTCGGCGCCGACCCGGGTCGCCCGGACCACGAGCCGTCCGGTCGTGTTCACGGTGGCGCCCACGACGCTGTCGCCCGCGCCGACCTCGACCGGCACCGACTCACCCGTCAGAAGCGAGGCGTCCACGGCGGAGCTGCCGGAGACGACGGTGCCGTCGGTGGCCACCTTCTCCCCCGGCCGTACGACGAACAGGTCGTCCACCGCGAGCGCCGCCAGCGGCACCGCCGTCTCCGGCCCGTCCGGGCCGTCGCGGAGCACCGCGACCTCACGGACGCCCGTCTCGGCGAGCGCCCGGAGCGCGGCTCCGGCGCGGCGCTTGGAGCGCTTCTCGAAGTAGCGCCCCGCCAGCAGGAAGGTGGTCACCCCGGCCGCGGTCTCCAGGTAGATGTCGCCGAGGCCGTTGCTCGGCGCCTCTCCCCAGCCGGTGAACAGCTGGAACGGGTGCCGCATCCCGTCGTCCCCGGCGTCGCCGACGAAGAGCGCCACCAGCGACCAGCCGAGGGCGGCGAGCACCCCCATCGAGACCAGGGTGTCCATGGTCGCGGCGCCGTGGCGCAGGTTGACCCACGCGGCGCGGTGGAACGGCCAGGCGCCCCAGGTCGCGACCGGCGCGGCCAGGGTCAGCGAGGCCCACTGCCAGTGGTCGAACTGCAGCGGCGGGACCATCGCGACGAGCACGACCGGCACCGCCAGCACCAGCGACCACAGCAGCCGGGTGCGCAGCGCGTCCAGCTCGGGATCGGCGTCGGCGGCGGCGTCATCGGCGGCCCCGCGGGCCGGCTCGTCGGGCGCGGCGTGCACCCGGGCGCCGTACCCGGCTGCCTCGACGGCCTCGATCAGCGTGCCCACCTCGACCTCGGCAGGGTGCTGCACGCGGGCCCGCTCGGTGGCGTAGTTGACCGTCGCGGTGACCCCGTCGAGCTTGTTGAGCTTGCGCTCGATCCGGTTCGCGCAGGACGCGCAGGTCATCCCGGTCAGGTCCAGGTCGACGTCGACCGTGGGCTCAGTGGTCGTGCTCACCGGAGGCTCCCTCCTCGGTGACGGTCAGGCCGAAGTCCGCGCGGTGCACCGAGCCGCCGTGCTGGAACTCGAAGAACAGCCGGTAGCGCCCCGGCTCCTCCAGCCCGGTGTGGAACGCCACGGTCGGGCCGGCGGGCCCGTCCTGCGGGTGGACGTGCAGGTAGGACAGGTCGTCGACGCGGATGGCGACCAGGTGCCCGTAGGCACCCAGGTAGGGCTCCAGGTCGGTGACGTCGGCGCCGTCGCGTTGCACGTGCAGGCGCAGCTCGCCGCCGTCGCGGGTCAGGTGCACCGCGAAGCCGTCGACGTTCGCGGTGGCGTCGTCGGGCTCGGGCGGGGCCGGGACGAACTCCCCGGTCACCGCCAGGTCGGCCTCGGCGACCGACGCGCTGCCGCCCGTCGGGGTGAAGTCGGCGTAGACCCGCCAGCTGCCGGCGTCCAGGTCCAGCGGCACGCTCCACCTGCCGGTCGCGGTGTCGAGCGTGGGGTGGACGTGGCGGTAGCCGCCCAGGTCCCGTCGTACGACGACCAGGTGGAGCAGCTTCTCGTGCTGCACCTCGTAGGTGGTGATCGGCGTGCCCGCCGCGGAGCGGACGGTGAAGCTCAGGCGCTGGCTGCCGGCGGCGTACCGGGCCCGGTCGAGGTCGAGGACGGGCTGCTCGGCCCCCACCGGCTCGGCCTCGTCGTGGCTCTCCTCGTGGCTCTCCTCGCGGGCCGAGGCGTGGGCGTGGTCGACGTCCTCGTCGGTGTCGATCGGGCCGACCGCGCGGCCGGTGCCGATCGCGGCCGCGAACGCCACGACGACCAGCACGGCGAAGCCGGCGACCTTCTGCGCGCCGCTCATGCCAGTGCGTAGCCGGCTTCCGTCACGGCGGCCTCGACGGCCTCCCGCGTGACGGGCTCGGCGCTGGTGACGACGACGGTGCCGGACTCGAGGGTGACCTCGACGGACTCCACGCCCGCGATCTCCTCGACCTCCTCGCGCACGGAGGCGACACAGTGGCCGCAGGTCATCCCGGTGACGGTCCAGGTGCTGGTGCTGCTCATGACGGGTTCCTCCTGGGGGGTGGGGTTCAGGACCGCACGAGGCGGTTGATGGCAGCGATGGCCTCGGCGACCTTCTCGCGGGCCTCGGCGTCACCGGCGCGGGCGGCGTCGACCACGCAGTGGTTCATGTGCTCCTCGAGCAGGCCGACGGAGAAGGACTGCAGCGCGCTGGTCATCGCGGCGACCTGGGTGAGGATGTCGATGCAGTACTTCTCCTCCTCGACCATCCGCTGCAGACCTCGCGCCTGGCCCTCGATCCGCCGCAGGCGCTTGAGGTAGTCGTCCTTGCGCTGGATGTAGCCGTAGTGGTGGCTGTGGTCGTGGCCTTCGCTCATGCCGACACCATACCCCCCTACCCTATCTGGGACAAGGCACGAAAAAGCCGCCCGGCCTCAAGGCGGGCGGCGCGTCGTACGGCGGCGGGGTCAGGCCGGCGGGGCCACGCCCAGGATCCGGTCGATCTCGTCGAGCGGCAGGCGCTCGTCGGAGGCGGTGGCCGCGATGATGAGGTTGGTCGTGAGCTCGACCTCGACGAGCAGGTCGCGGTCCTCCAGGGTCACGTCGAACTGATCGGCCACGAAACCTCCCCTCCCGCAGAGCCCGGATCGGACAACTGATTCCATCTTCCCCCCTCCCTGGTGCCCGAAACCCTAAAGTTCAGCAAAAATTCGTAGGGCCCCGCCGACCGGCGGGGCCCCACTACTGAAGACGAGGGTCTCCTCGATCAGGCAGTGCCTGGATCAGAGGGGACGAACGTTCTCCGCCTGCGGGCCCTTCGGGCCCTGGGTGACGTCGAACTCGACCTTCTGGTTGTCCTCCAGCGACTTGTAGCCGTTGGACTGGATCGCCGAGTAGTGGACGAAGACGTCGTCGCCGCCACCCTCCTGCTCGATGAAGCCGAAGCCCTTCTCGGCGCTGAACCACTTGACGGTGCCCTGAGCCATTGTGCTCGTTACTCCTTGTGTCGGGGCGAGAGCCGCCACCTCGGCGACCCACAGCGGAGGCGATGACACGTCGCTCCGACCCGTGATGGGGACACCCCGAACCAGATACGCCGTCGGCCACAGATCTCCGCAGGCGATTGAACCTTCCGAAACTGCATCCGCTGCAGCACTGACACTACCAATCGGATCCGCCAACGGAACCTCCCTGCTGCAACGATCTCGCGTTCGGCCATGAAGGTTCCGCTACGCACACGTGACCGGCCTGCAAACAGCCCCGCCGACGGACCGGTGGCACAATCCCACGGTGCCCTCGGAGCAGATCCCCCGACGCCCGGACGTCACCGGCCTCGAGCTCGTCGGCGGCGTCGAGAAGCGCACGCTCGTCCTCGCCGAGCCCGACCCGGGCTGGCCCTCGGCGTACGCCGAGCACGAGCGACGCATCCGCGCGGCCCTCGGCCCGGCCGCCGTCCGGGTCGAGCACATCGGCTCCACCTCGGTGCCGGGCCTCGCCGCGAAGCCGATCATCGACGTCCTCGTCACCGTCGCCGACATCACCGCCGAGGAGGACCACCTCGACCCGCTGCTCGCCGCGGGCTACGTGCTGCGGGTGCGCGAGCCGGGGCACCGGATGGTGCGCACACCCGAGCGCGACGTCCACGTGCACGTGCTGCAGGCCGGCGACCCGGCCGCCGACGACTACCTGCTGCTGCGCGACCACCTGCGCGCGACGCCCACGGACCGTGCGCTGTACGAGCGGACCAAGCGGGACCTGCTCACCCGGGACTGGGCGGACATGAACGCCTACGCCGAGGCGAAGACCGACGTGATCACCGAGCTCAAGGAGCGGGCGCGACGGTCCGGGACCTAGTCGTTCACGGCAGCTCGACGACCCCGCGCACCAGGTCGACCGGCACCCAGGGACCGTCGGGGCACTCCTGCGCCGCCGGGCACAGGTGCGCCCGCGAGTCGGCGGAGTGGCCGCGGTTGTCGCCGAGGACGAAGATCCGGTCCGCGGGCGCCGGGCCGACCGTCCACCGACACTCACCGGCGATGGCCGTCCCGGGGCGGACTGCCCACAGATCGAGCAGGGCCGCGTTGCAGGCTCCCGGCTCGGAAGCGATGTAGGGCTCGTCGAGCGCCTTGCCGTTGACCGCGAGGCGTCCGCGCGCGTCACAGCAGGTGAGGGTGTCCCCCGGCACACCGATCACCCGGTGGACGAGCGAACCGTCGTCCTTGTCCAGTCCCAGCCACCCACCCGGGTCCCGGTAGACCACGACGTCCCCTGAGCGCGGGCCGTCCGCCCCGGCCTCGTGAGCGACCACCTTGTCGCCGCTGCGCAGCGTCGGCTCCATCGACTCCGCGCGCAGGGTCCCGCGGAAGGACACGTTCGGTTCCTCGCCACCGCCGAGCAGGCCACACCCGGACAGGCTCACGCAGAGCACCGCCATCCCCCAGAAGACGCGCATGTCCCGGATCGTACGACGAAGCGGGCTCCGCGGGGCGGCGCGCGCGGCGGCGGCGTACGCCAGTAGGCTTCAGAGCCCCGGGCCCCTAGCTCAATTGGCAGAGCTGAGGACTTTTAATCCTTAGGTTGTGGGTTCGAGTCCCACGGGGCCTACCCGGAGCAGTCGGCGCAGAGCCCGACGAGCTCGACCGTGTGCGCGACGTCGGTGAAGCCGTGCTCGTCGGCCACCGAGCGGGCCCACCGCTCGACGGCGGAGCCGGTGATCTCGACGGTCCGGCCGCAGGAGCGGCACACCAGGTGGTGGTGGTGCGAGGCGCTGCAGCGACGGTACGTCGCCTCGCCGGCCGGGCTGTGCCGGACGTCGACCTCGCCGGAGTCGGCCATGGCCTGCAGGGTGCGATAGACGGTGGCCAGGCCGACCTTCTCCCCGCCCTGGCGCAGCGCGTCGTGGATCTCCTGGGCGCTCTGGAAGTCGACGGCCTCGCGCAGCGCCGTGGTGATGGCGAGGCGCTGCTTGGTGGGGCGCAGCGCGGTCGGACGCTCGTCGGTGTCGGTCACCGGACCTCCAGCAGTTGGGAATCGCTCTCAATTTACCCGGTCACCGGGCGGGCCCGGCGCGGTGCTCGGAACCGGGGACGGCGGCGGCGCGGCGGAGGTACGCTCGGCGCGGGAGAGGGGAAGGGAGGACTCCGTCATGGGGAGAGATGACGAGTTCGGGCCCGACACGGAGACGATCCGTGCCTGGTTGGACAAGCGCGCCACCTACGCGAAGGACGCGCGGCTGAGCACGGCACCTGCACCCGCCCCGCCTCCCGTGACCCCGACCTCCACGCCGGCTCCGGAGCCCCCGGCCCCGGCCGCCCCGGCCGGGCCGGACACCCGGGTCGCCGGCCGTTCCGTCGTGGAGGCGCTGCGCACCCCCGAGCCCGCACCCGAGCCCGCACCCACGCCGGAGCCCGTCGCACCGGCCGTCGCACCGGCCGTCCGGGCCACCGCGAGCGAGCCGGCGAAGGGCGTGCGGGTCAGCACGCCGGTGCCCCGGGCGTCGTACCAGGCGTCGAGCCGGGAGGCGCCCGCGACGGCGGCCCCCGCACCCGTCGTACGACGTGGACGGTGGACCGAGCCGGAGGCCAACCGACTGGCCCTGGAGGCGACCACGGACGTCGACTTCCCGGTGCGTGGCGGCGCCCGCCGGGCGCTGTCCCTGGTGCTGGTGGCCTCGCTGGCGGCGACCGGCGTGACGGCGTACGTCGCGGCGCAGGACCGGGCGCCGACCACGATCGGGATCGCGGGCGTGCTCGGGTTCCTGACCCTCGTCGTGTGGGCGGTGCGCGCCGGGTGCACCACGACGCAGCTCTCGCTGCGCCGCGGCCAGCTCACGATCCGGCGGGCCGGGCACACCGAGCTCGTCGACATCGGCAGCCACCACACCCCGATCGCCATCGTCGGCGAGCCGGGGCACCGCCGCTGGACGGTCCTGCTCGAACGACCCGGCCTGCCGCTGGTGGTCATCAACGCGAGCATGGTCGACCCGCACTGGTTCACCAGCGCGCTCTACCGGCTGCGGCCCGAGCTGCGGCCCGGCCACGACGACGTCAGCCGAGGTTGATCCAGAAGCGCATCTTCGCGTCGCGCACGTCCTCGAGCACGCCACCGGCGCTCTCGATGGTGCGCCGTGAGGGCGCGTTGTCGTCGTCGCACGTCACCAGCACCCGCTCCAGACCGAGCGCCGCGGCCTCGTCCAACGCCAGCCGGAGGGCGGCGCCGGCGTGCCCACGCCGGCGCGCGGACGGCTTCACCGAGTAGCCGATGTGGCCGCCCACCTCGAGCAGGAACTCGTTGAGGACGTGGCGCAGGTTCAAGAAGCCGACCAGCTCCTCGCCGTCGGCGATCCAGAAGTACGTCGAGGGCACCCGGGTGCCGTCGAGGTCGCCCACCGAGGTCACCTCCGTCATCGTGACGAAGGCGGCGCAGCCGGCCTCTGTCGGCACGGGGTCACCGTCGAGGAACCAGGAGCCGGAGCCGTGCATCTGCGCGACGTCCCCGAAGTCCTCGACCATCGCCGCCCAGGACCTCCACCGGGAGGCGTCGGGCAGCACGAGGGTGGTCATGTGCCGATTCTGGCCGATCGCGAACAAGAACGTGTTCTAGTCTGATCGTGTGAACTGGCACCTCCCGACCGACGACCTGTCCGCCGACGACGCCCGCGCGGCCGAGCGGGAGGCCGTGACCTGGCGTCCGCTCGCGGACGCGGCCCGGGAGCTGGTCGATCTGTGCGTGATGTCCGACGTCGCCCAGGAGGAGGTCCGCGCGGCCCAGGCCGACGTGGAGGCGGCGCTGGTCCGGCTCCGGAAGGTCCGTCGTACCCAGACGCTCGGGCAGGAGCACCTCACCGGAGGCCGCCGGCGGCCGTGGGGCAACCCGGTGATCGGGCTGCGCAACCCGATCGCACCGCCGCTCGACGTGCGCACCGACCCGAGCGGACGGGCCGAGAGCGAGTTCACCTGCGGGGCGGCGTACGAGGGGCCGCCGGGGCTGGTGCACGGCGGAGTCGTCTCGCTGGTGCTGGACCAGGTGCTCGGGCACGCCGTGGGCGCGGCCGGGCGGCCCGGGATGACCGGGACGCTGACGATCGTCTACCGGCAGGGCACGCCGCTGGGCGACCTGCGCGCCGAGGCCTGGATCGACCGCGAGGACGGGATCAAGACCTGGGCCAAGGCCCGGCTGGTCGGCCCGGCCGGGGTCACGGCCGAGGCCGAGGGCGTGTTCATCCTCCCGCGCGCGATCCGCGAGCGGCTGGGCTGAGCGTCAGCCGCCGACCTTGACGCCGCGCTTGTTCTCGTCGGAGAGCCGGGCCTCCTCGGCCGCCTGCTCCTCGAGCTCGGCACGGCGCCGCTCGGCGTCGGCGAACTCGCCGGGCTGGGAGACCAGGTCGCTCGCGCCGCGGGTCAACCGCTGCAGGGCGACCCGGGCGAAGATCTGCTGCTCGGTCGCGGTCCGCTCCGAGCGGCCCTTGCCGAGGAACGAGACGGCCCAGCGCAGCACCGCGGTGACCCGGTTCTTGAAGCCGGTGAGGTAGAAGAGGTGCACGACCAGCCACATCAGCCAGGCGAGCACGCCGGTGATCCGCAGCTTGCCGACCATCGCGACCGCCCGGAAGCGGCTGATGATGGCCATCGAGCCCTTGTCGAAGTACTTGAACGGACCCTGGGCCGGCTTGCCCTTCATCCGGCCCTCGATCTCCTTGGCGGCGTACTTGGCGCCCTGGATCGCGACCTGGGCGACGCCCGGCAGGTTGTCGAGGGAGATCATGTCGCCGACGACGAAGACCTCCGGGTAGCCCGGCAGGGTGAGGTCGGGGTTGACCGAGATCCGGCCGGCGCGGTCGAGCGGGGCGCCGGTCTGCGCCGAGAGCTGCTGGCCGAGCGGGTTGGCCTGCACGCCGGCGGCCCACACCTTGGCGACGGCGTCGATGCGCTGCTCCGTGCCGTCCTTGTACTTCACGGTCAGGCCGCGCTCGTCGACGTCGGTGACCATCGCGCCGAGCAGGACCTCGACGCCGAGCTTCTCCAGCTTCTCCTGGGTCCACTTGCCGAGCTTGGCACCGAACGGCGGCAGCACCTGGGGCGCGGCGTCGACGAGGATCACCCGCGCCTGGTTGCTGCTGATGGCGCGGAAGTCGCGGGTCAGCGTGCGGTGGGCGAGCTCGGCGATCTGGCCGGCCATCTCCACACCGGTCGGGCCGGCGCCGACCACGACGAAGGTCAGCAGGTGGTCGACGTCCTCGCCGCGGGAGGCGGCGAGCTCGGCCATCTCGAAGGCGCCGAAGATCCGGCCGCGCAGCTCGAGGGCGTCGTCGATGCTCTTCATGCCCGGGGCGAACTCGGCGAACTGGTCGTTGCCGAAGTAGGACTGGCCGGCGCCCGCGGCGACGATCAGGGAGTCGTAGGGCGTCACGAGCTCGCGCCCGAGCACGTGCGAGGTGACCTGGCGGTTGGCGAGGTCGACCTCGGTGACCTCGCCGAGGAGCACCTGGGCGTTCTTCTGGTTGGCCAGCACCTCACGGGTCGGCGGGGCGATCTCGCCCTCCGAGAGGATGCCGGTCGCCACTTGGTAGAGCAGCGGCTGGAACAGGTGGTGGGTGGTCTTGGCGATCATCGTCACGTCGACGTCGGCCTTGCGCAGCGCCTTGGTGCCGAACAGGCCGCCGAACCCGGAGCCGATGACCACCACCTGGTGCTTGTCGGAGCGGGGAACGATGACGCGGTCGGACAGGTCCTGCTGGATGTCGTCTGCGGTCATGGCTTCCTCCTGGAGCGCACGTGCATCACGTGGGATCGACGGTGGGTCGGTGCGACGAAGATCGCATCGAGCCCATTCTTCCGCGTCCGCTCCCGCGTGGCCCAACCGAGGTCGCGGTCTCGTCCGTCACACTGCTGCCCCGTGGTCGGAAAAACAGCCGGGTCGAGTTGGTTTGGTTGCAGTTTTAACCGGGTATCGGATTCGGGATCAGGCCTCACCGACCGATGAGCATCGAGGAACTCGGGCACTGAAACCGTGGAAGGAACATCGGTGCAGCAACGGCAGACCCTGGAGCTGGCCCCCGGGCCGCGCAGCGTGCACGACGCACGCCGCTGGGTCGTCGCCACCTGCCGTGAGCTGGGGCGCGAGGACGTCGTCGACTGCGCCGAGCTGGCCATCTCCGAGCTGGTCACCAACGCCGTCCTGCACGGCGAGGCCCCGGTGCGGATGCAGCTCAGCGGCACGCCCGAGCACCCCCGCTTCGAGGTCCACGACGCCTCCACGATCGCGCCGCAGCCGGCCACCCAGGCGAGCGGCTTCGACCTCGACGCCTTCGACCTCGACGCCTTCGACGCCCTCGACGAGGACCAGCTCGCCGCGCTCACCACGGTCGGCCGCGGCCTCGACATCGTCGCCCGGGCCTCCGTGGCCTGGGGAGCGGAGATCGAGGAGGACGGCAAGACGGTCTGGTTCGAGCCGTCGGCCGAGCTCTCCGAGGAGTCCGGCGCGCCGTACCAGCAGACCCACACCAGCAGCCTGTTCGCCGAGGACCGCACCCGGGTCGGCGAGGTCGCGGTGCAGATCAACGGGGTCCCGGTCCGCGCCTTCGGCCACTTCCAGCGCCACTACCGCGACCTGCGCCGCGAGATCCGGCTGCTCGCGCTCGCCCACGAGGACGACTACCCCTTGGCGAAGGTGCTCTCGGAGCACTTCGACGCGCTCGAGCGACCGCTGCGCTCCAACATGGGCCGCGAGCAGGTCGACGACGCGTACGCCGAGGGCCGCGCCACCGTCGACCTCCGGCTGCGGATGCCGCGCGAGGCCGCGCGGCACATCGGCGGGCTGATCGACCTGCTCGACGCCGCCGACGAGTTCAGCCGCGCCCAGCGTCTGCTCACCGCGCCCCGCACCACCGAGCAGCGCGCCTTCCAGATCTGGTTCCTCGGCGAGTTCCGCCGCCAGTCCGCCGGCGCACCCCCGGTCCCCTGGCAGGGCAGCGCCGGGTCCGGCGCCCCGTCCCGGGCGCTCTAGCATCGCCGCATGACCCCCGGCCCCCGGCACTTCCTCGCCGTGGCCGCCGGCGGGGCGGCCGGCGCCACCCTGCGCTACGGCGCCCTCCAGGCCCAGCCCGACGGCGCCGGCTTCCCGTGGACCACCTTCGCCGTCAACGTGCTGGGCTCCGCCCTGCTCGCCGGCCTCCTGCTGCTGCCGCTGGCCCGCCGATCCCCCGTCGTCGCCGCCGGTCTCGGCCCGGGCGTGCTGGGCGGGTTCACCACCTTCTCCGCGACCTCCGAGCAGGCCCGGGCCCTGCTCGCCGACGGCCGCGCCGGGCTGGCCGCTGCCTACGTCGTGGGCACGCTCGCCGCCGGCCTGCTCGCCGTCGTCCTCGTCGGCGCCCTCGCCCCGCCGCTGCCCGCGGAGGACGAGCGGTGAGCGCGCTGCTCGTCGCGCTCGGCGGCGCGCTCGGCTCGGTGCTGCGCTACGCCCTCGGCCTGCGCTACGACGACCGGTGGCACCACGGCACGCTCGCCGCGAACACCCTGGCCAGCCTGCTGCTCGGCGCCTGCGCCGGGTGGGCGCTCACCGGCTCGCTGCTCGCCCTGCTCGGCACCGGCGTGTGCGGCGGCCTGTCGACGTACTCCTCGCTGATGGTGCAGACCCGCGACCTGGGCCCGCGCCGCGGCGCGGTCTACCTCGCCGGCACGATCGCGCTCGGGCTGGCGGCCTGCGGGCTCGGCTTCTGGCTCGCAGCGGGATAGTCCGGGGCTCAGGCGTAGCCGAGGTCGTGCAGTCGGTCGTCGTCGATGCCGAAGTGGTGGGCGACCTCGTGCACCACGGTGATCCGGATCTCCTCGGTCAGCTCCGCGGCGTCGGCGCACATGTCGAGCAGCGGGCCGCGGAAGAGGAAGATCCGGTCGGGCAGCTGGGGCAGCAGGCCGCCGTCCCGCTCGGTCAGCGCGACGCCGTCGTAGAGGCCCAGGAGGTCGTCGGGCTCGTCCGCGGGCGGCTCGTCCTCGACCAGGACCACCACGTTGTGCACCAGCCGGGCGATCTCGTCGGGGATCTCGTCGAGGGCGGCGTCGACGATCGCGTCGAACTCCTCGGGGCTCATCTCGACCGGCATCCAGCCATTGTCGCGGACGGCACCCAGCGGTCAGGTCCTGACAACATGTCCCCCATGACTGACTACCCCACCGCCCCGGCTCCGGCCCTCGTCCTGCCCGAGGGCGTCGTCCTGGCCTCGCGCGGGCGCCGGATCGGCGCCTACTTCCTCGCCATCCCGCTCTCGATCGTCACCCTCGGCATCGGCTACTTCATCTGGGGCGCGATCGTGTGGGGCAAGGGCACCAGCCCCGCCCTGCAGGTGCTCGGCATGCGCGCCTGGAAGCAGGAGAACAACAACGTCGCCGGCTGGGGCGACATGGCCAAGCGCAACATCCTCGACTACCTGGTCGTCGCGGTGACCTGCGGCATCGCCGCGATCGTGTCCTTCGTGCTCTTCCTCAGCGACGAGGAGCGCCGGCGCACCCTGGCCGACCGCCTGGGTGGCACCGTCATCGTCCACGACCCCGCGAAGCGCCTCGGCTGAACGCACGTCCGGAAACGCGAGAACCGCTCCGGTGATCCGGAGCGGTTCTCGTGCCTGTGCGACCCCGACGGGACTCGAACCCGCGGCCTCCGCCGTGACAGGGCGGCGCGCTAACCAACTGCGCTACGGGGCCTCAGCTCGCTGACGCACTCTCGTGCGCAGCGGATGGAACTCTAACCCATGCCCGACACGGGCACCCAATCGGTGGCTGTGCCTATGCTGCACCGACGCGGGGGACGCGGACGAAAGGGCTCGGGATGCTGCGGGTGACGCTGCGCGGGGCGGGACTGCCGACGGTGGTGCTCGGCTCCGGCGAGACGCTGCTCTTCGGGCGCGCACCGCACTCCGCGCTGCCCGAGGACCCCGACGCCTCGCTCGCGCTGACCGCGCTGGCGCTGCCGCGTTGCGCCCCCCACGTCTCCCGGCTGCTCGGCGAGCTGGTCGTCGGCGAGGAGACGGTCCGCCTGCGCTGGCGCGGGTCGGGCGAGACCCAGGTGTCCAGCCTGTTCGACGCTCCCGGCGGCGCGCGCCGGGTGACCGTCACCGAGGGCATGTCGCTGCTGCTCGACGAGGGCGAGAACGCGCTGACGGTGATGCGCGGACGCCAGTCCGGCCCCGCGACGTACGACGACCTGACGATCGTCGTCGACGTGAGCCCGGTCGCGCCGGTCGCCGTGCAGCGGCCCCGGGTCACCGAGGCCGAGATGGAGGGGGCGGTCACCGCGCCCGCGCCGCACCTGGTCCCCCTGACCCGGGAGTGGTACGTCGCCCTGGCGCTCGCCGAGCCGTGGCTGACCGGCACCGACGACTACCCGCGGCCGCCGTCGAACCGGGAGATCTTCGAGCGGGTGCTGGCCTGGCACGGCTACGCCTGGAACCTGGAGCGCGCGCAGCGGGTGGACGACGCGATCCGGTCGATCTCCCGGTTGGCCTTCGGCCCGCGCGACGACCCCTTCCAGGCCGGCAGCGGCCGGGCCCAGAACGTGCGCTTCGCGATCGGCCGGCGGGCCGCGGAGGTCCGGCTGGTGACCGCGGAGGACCTCGACGAGGTCGAGCGGGCGGCCGCGCGACGGCTCGCAGGACGGAAGGTTCCGCCCCCGCAGGCCTCGCCACCGGCGCCCTGACGTTCCTAGCCTCCGAGCAACCGCCACAACGCCAGGAGGCAGCGATGAGCAGCAACATCCAGGGAATGGACACCGAGTACGCCCGCGAGATGGTGCGCGGGATGAAGCAGAACGCCGGGCAGATGGCCGGGGTGCTGTCGAGCGTCTCGGGCATCGTGCAGCGCGCCAAGCAGAGCTGGACCGGGCCGGACGCCGAGGCGTTCGTCAACGACTGGGACGGCCAGTTCGCCCCGCAGGCACAGGGTGCCGTCGACTCGGTCGACGAGCAGGCGGGCGTGCTCGCCCGCCACGCCGACCGGCAGGACGCCGCCAGCGCCTGAGCGTCGCACGAAGGGCCGTCGGACTCCCCGTCCGGCGGCCCTTTCCGCTGCCCGCACGGGGCCGGTGGAGCGGCCCGGCAAGGCGGAACCTTCCACCCCCGGAAGCCTCGACGGGCCGCGAACCACCGACCTAGCGTCTGGTCGCGTCATCACCGACGACCACAGCGAAGGAGGGCCCACCATGTTCCTCGGCGCCGACACCGAAGAGCTCCAGGAAGCCGGCCAGAAGTGCCAGGAGGGGGCCGAGGCCACCGGCCAGGTCATCCAGTACCTGCGGGCCCTGGTCATCGCCCTGAAGGCCGCGTCGTTCTTCACCGGCGGGGCGAGCGCGGCCTACGCGCAGTACCTCGAGACCACCGTCATCCCCTGGCTGGAGCGGGTCAAGCAGGCGCTCGACCTGTTCGCCAAGGTGCTCCTCGCCCACGCCGACGCGCAGAACAAGGTCAGCGCCGGCGAGAGCGTCGACTGGAGCGGGCTCCCGACGTACCGGACCCCGGCGCTGCCGGCCGGCGACACCCGCGACTACCCGCCGCTGGTCACCGGTACGCCGGGGCCGGTCACCGCGAGCGCGGGCGGCTCCCCCGCCGCGCCGGCACCCGGGGCCACGACGCCGGGCAGCACCGCCGTCGAGGGCTTCGGCCCGGCCGACCAGGTGGGCCGCGACGCGGGCGTGCCCGGCGGGACCGGCACCGGCACCGCCGCGCCCGCCGGCGCCGGCGTCGGCGCCGCAGGCACGGGCGGCGCCGCAGGTGGCACGGGCGGCGGCACGGGCGGCGGCACGGGCGCCGGGGGTGGCACCCCCCTCGGTGGCGGTACGCCGGGCGGCCTGCCCGCCGGCGTACCGGGCGGCGGCGACGGGGCGAATCCCACGACCGGGTCCCCGACCATCTCCACCGGCACGGTCGACGGCACGGGCGGCGCGGCCGGCGCACCGGTCACCGAGGTGGCCGGCCGCGAGGGCGAGAGGTCCTACGGCGCGGCGGCCGGGATCGCCGGCGGCGCCGCGGCCCTCGGCCTCGGTGGCGCGGCCGCGGCCGCCCGGCGCGGCGGCTCCGGCACCGACCCCGACATCGAGCGGCTGGTCGCGACCAACGGCCGCGGCAGCCGCGGCGAGGAGGTCCGCCAGCTCCAGGAGCGGCTCACCGCAGCGGGCTACGACACCCAGGGCACGGACGGTCAGTGGGGGCGCAAGACCGAGGCGGCGTACGAGGCCTGGCGCACCGACCACCCGCTGGAGATCGCGACCGGCACGGGCTACACCTCGCCGAGCGGCTTCGACTACAACCGGGTCCGCGGCGTGGAGGGCAACGCGCACGTGACGCCGGAGTTCCTGCGTCAGATGGAGGGCGTCGCCCAACGCGTCGGCGCCCGCCCGGAGGACCTGATGGCCGTGATGGCCCTGGAGTCCAACCGGACCTTCGCCCCCGACGTGCGCAACGCCGACACCGGCGCGACCGGGCTGATCCAGTTCATGCCCTCGACCGCGCGCGGGCTCGGCACGACCACCACCGCGCTGGCGGGGATGACCGCGACCGAGCAGCTGCCGTACGTCGAGCGCTACCTCGCCCCGCGCCGCGGCCACATCGGCAACCTCGAAGGCCTCTACACCTCGATCCTCTACGGCAGCCCGCAGGACGACCCGAGCAAGGTCCTGTGGAGCCGCGGCACCGAGGCGTACGGCGACAACCACGGACTCGACCGCAACCGTGACGGTCGGATCACCGCGGGTGAGGCGGCGGACTCGGTCCGCACCTTCGTCCGCAACTGAGCACACCCACCCATCAGCAGCACCCACACCGAAGGAGAACAGCAATGGCCATCAAGGGAATGGACGTCGAGGGCGGTCGCCAGGCGGCCTCGCAGATCACGCAGGGCATGCAGGAGCTGGAGGCCCTCTCCGGGCGGCTCACCCAGTCCATCAAGAGCTTCGACTGGGTCGGCCCCGACGCCGACCGGACCCGCAGCACCTGGGACACCGACTACATGGCGATGCTGCGCCAGGTCGGTGGCGCGCTGCAGGACTTCTCGACGCTGATCCAGACCCAGGCCCAGGACCAGGAGCAGGTCTCGGCCTGATCCGGTGCTGGAGCTTGCCGGGATCCGCACCGCCGGATCCCGGCAGGCTCGACCACCGGATCGACCGGACGAGCCGAGGAGGAGCAGATGCCGAGCTGGGCCCTGTCGCTGCGGGCGTCGCCCGAGGCCGGCGTACCGTCGGCGGACGTGCGGGTGCAGGCCCGGCCGGACGCCACCGTCGCCGACCTGGCCCGGGCGCTGGGCGGCCATCTCGCCCCCGCCCAGCACGGCCTCCTGCTGGTGCCGACGGAGGGCAGCCACCCGTGGCCCGCCGACCGACCGCTCGCCGAGTGCGGGCTGCGCACCGGCGACCTGCTCGACGTGGTCTCGGCGCCGGAGAGCTGGCTCGCCCGCGGCTCGTCCGCGGAGCGGGTCCGCGCGGTCGCCCAGGTCACGACCGGGCCGGACCGCGGCAAGCGGGTCCCGGTCCGCGGCAGCGCGCTGACCATCGGCCGCGGCCCCGCGTGCACGCTGCGGCTGACCGACCCGTTGGTCTCCCAGCAGCACGCCCGGGTCGTGCTCGGCAACCGCCCGACGGTCTACGACGAGGGCTCGGCCAACGGCACCTCCGTCGGCGGCCAGCCGCTGTCCGGCCCGCGCGAGGCCGACTGGAGCACCCCCATCACCGTCGGCCGTACGACGGTCGTCCTCGACCCCGGCGAGGCCCTGCCCGCGGAGCCAGCGGTCTCGGTGTTCCGCTCCCCGCGCTTCGGCGACCCGCTCGTCGAGGACGTGCTGGAGCTGCCCGCGCCGCCGACGAAGCCGCGCCCGAGCCCGCTGCCGTGGATCGTGATGATGATGCCGGTGCTGATGGGCATCGCGCTCTACGTCACGACGCGCAGCAGCTATGCATTGATGTACGTCCTGGTCTGGCCGTTCATGGGCCTGGGCACCTGGTGGCAGCAGAAGCGCGCGGCGCAGCGGCAGTTCGCCGAGGAGCTGGAGACCTGGCAGCAGGACGTCGACGAGCTGCTCACCACCATCGACACCCAGGCGGTGGCCCAGCGCGAGCAGGCGCACGAGGACTACCCGGAGCCGCAGGTCGTCCGCGAGCGGGCCGCCGCCGGCGACCCGCGGACGTGGAGCCGCAGCGAGGACCGCGCGGGCTTCCTGGTGACCCGGATCGGGATCGGCACCGTGCCGGCGCTGCTGCGCGGCACGGTCAAGGAGGGCGGCGACCGCGCCACCCGTCGTACGACGGCCCAGGACCTGCAGCGCCGCGACGAGCTCGCCGACATGCCGGTCACGGTGGGTCTCGCCGAGCACCCGCTGGTCGCCGTGACCGGGCGCCCCGACGAGGTCGACGGCCTGGTCCGGGCGCTCGTGCTGCGCCTGGCGTGGGACCACGCGCCGACCGACCTGACCGTCGCCGGCTGCCTGGGCACCGACCGCGCCGCGCACGAGGCCTGGCTGCGCTGGCTGCCGCACGCGACCACCCGGGTCGGCGGGGAGTCGCCGGTCGCCGTCGGCACCCGCGCGGCGACCGCCCTGCTCGACCACCTCGCGAGCGAGGACGGAGGGCGCGGGCACACGATCTGCCTCGTCGACGAGGGGGCGCAGGTGCCGCGTCGTACCCTCGAGGCGATCGCGGGGATCGCCGCCGAGCGCCGGCTGCACCTGGTCTGGATGGGCACCGACCCGGACCGCGTGCCCGCCGCGACCAGCCTGCTCGTCGACGTCGACCGCGGCGTGGTCGCCCTCGCCGACCGTGGCGGCCGGCAGCGGCTGGACCGCCCCGACACGGCGGCCCTGGAGCAGGCCTGGCGGGGCGCCCGGGCGATGACCGGCAACGTCGACGAAGCGGCGGTGCTGCCCGCCAGCACCGCCGTCCCGCGGCTGGTCCGGCTGCCGGAGGTGAGCCCGGACCTCGCCGACCTCGACGACGTCGGCGCGGTGCTCCAGCGCTGGCAGCAGGGAAGCGGCCTGCGAGCCCAGCTCGGTGCGGGCGTCGACGGCGTGGTGACGATCGACCTGCGCGAGGACGGCCCGCACGGGCTGGTCGCGGGCACCACCGGCTCGGGCAAGAGCGAGCTGCTGCAGTCACTGATCTGCTCGCTGGCGCTCAACAACCCACCCTCGCGGATCAACTTCCTGCTCGTGGACTACAAGGGCGGCGCGGCCTTCCGCGAGTGCGCCGACCTGCCGCACACGGTCGGCTACATCACCGACCTGACGCCGGCACTGGTCGCCCGGGCGCTCACCTCGCTCGGCGCCGAGATCGCCGCACGCGAGCACCTGCTCGCCGAGCACGGCGTGAAGGACCTGCCCATGCTGGAGCGCGAGCACCCCGACCTCGCGCCGCCGAGCCTGCTCATCTGCGTCGACGAGTTCGCCGCGCTCACCTCCGAGGTGCCGGACTTCGTGGACGGGATGGTCAACATCGCCCAGCGCGGACGCTCCCTCGGCATGCACGTCATCCTCGCGACCCAGCGCCCCGCAGGCGTGGTGACCGGCAACATCAAGGCCAACACCGACCTGCGGATCTCGCTGCGGGTCTCCTCCGCCGACGACTCGAACGACGTCATCGACTCCCCCGAGGCAGCCCGGATCTCGCGGCGCACCCCCGGCCGCGCCTGGGTACGACGCACCGGCCACGGCACCGCCGAGCTCGTCCAGTCCGCCTGGGTCGGCGCCCGGGAGACCCTCGCCGGACCGGGCACGATGGTGCGGGTGGAGCCGTTCACGGCGACCGCCACCGGCGCGGGCGGCGAGCGCGACGACGTCCGCCTGGACCCGCGCACCGACCTCGAGCGGTGCGTGACCACGATCGGCGCGGCCTTCCGCAAGAGCGGTCTCGCCGAGCCGGCCAAGCCGTGGCTGCCGATGCTCCCCGACGAGCTCCTGCTCGACGCCGACGCGGTGTCCGCGGCGGGCCGCCGCCCCGGCCAGGTGTACGTCGGCCGGGTGGACCGCCCGCACGAGCAGCGCCAGCCGGACCTGGTCCTCGACTACCCCGCCGTCGGGCACGTGCTCGTGCACGGCGCCTCCGGGTCGGGCAAGACCGAGCTGCTGCGCACCGTCGCCCTGTCGGCGTCGCTGGGTGACGCGGCGAGCGGCGCGGCGCCGTACGTCTACGCCCTCGACTACGCCGGTGGCGGGCTCACCCCGCTCAAGGAGCTGCCGACGACGGCGGCGCTGGCCTCGGCCGCCGAGCCGGGACGGGTGCTGCGGACCATCCGGCTGCTGCGTCGTACCGTCGACGAGCGGACGCAGGCCCTGGCCGCCAGCGGCTGTGCCGACCTCGACGACCTCGCCCGCGCCGGCCACCTGCTGCCCCGCGTGCACCTCCTCGTCGACAACCTGCCCGCGCTCATCGAGTCGCTGGAGTCCGCCGGCGGGCTGGCCCGCGAGCACGTCGAGCAGCTGCAGACCGTGCTGCAGAACGGCCGCCGGGTCGGCATCCACGTGACCGCGACGGCCCCGGGCCGCACCGGGGTGCCGACCGCGATCGGGTCCAGCTTCGGCCGGCGGGTGGTGCTGCGGATGACCACCAACGACGACTACCTGATGCTCGGGGCAGCGGCCGGCGTGCTCGACGCCGACACCGGCCCGGGCCGCGGCCTGCTCGGCCGGAGCCTGCTGCAGGTCGCCACCACCGGCGGCGCCGGCACGCCGGCCCAGGCCGAGCACGTCCGGCAGGTCGCCGCGCTGCTGCTCCCCGCGGTGGCGGGCCGGTCCAGCGCCCCGGTGCCCGGGATGCCCGGGCGCCTGCCCTCCTCCGCGCTGCCGGACCCGCTCGGCGGCACGCTGCCGCTGGCCGTCGACACCGACGCGGTCGGCCTCGTCGAGGCGGACCTGCTGGCGGGCCCGGTGCTGGTCGCCGGGCGTGCGCGCAGCGGCCGGACCTCCTTCCTGGACGGGCTGGTGGAGCTGGCCGGTCGCTCGTCGGTCCCCCCGGCCGTGCTGCGCGGCGACCTCGCCACGGTGGCTCCGGCGCTCGCGGCCTGGACCGCCGGGCTGGGCTCCGCCGCGGACGACGCGTGGGCGCTGCTGCTTCTCGACGACGCCCACCTGCTCGACGTACCGGGGGCGGAGGGGCGGGAGGCCGTCGTCGCCGCCATCGCCGACCAGGCGCGGCTGCGGCTCGGCGTCGTGGTCACCGCGGACATCACCGAGGCCCGTCAGCGGGCGGCGACCGGCGGGATCGTGGAGGCCGTGAAGCGGGCCCGGCGCGGGGTGCTGCTGCAACCGGAGTGGGCCGACGGCGACCTGCTCGGCACCACGGTGCCGACCCGCACGATCGAGCCGCTGACCGGTCCGGGCCGCGGCCTGTGGTGCACGGGCGGCACGGCGGTGGGCGTCCAGGTCGTGTCCGGTCCGGGAACATCCGGTGGCCAGGGCTGACGAGGTTCGTGGAGAGGGTTTGCGGAAGGTTCCGGGTTGGGAACCAGGACTGTTTGAGAACACTGTTCGTCGTGCGAGGGTAAGGCTCGCCGACGGAGCGAAGGAGACGATGGCGATGAGGCGGATCTCGGGGCCGCGGAGGTGGCTGACGCGCGGTCGTTCGGCACGCGGCACGGCCGAGCTCTCGGTGGTCGTCGTCGCGGCCTCGCTGCTCGCCGGGCTCGTCTTCGGCAACGGTCTCGCCCGCACCTCGCTCGACCTGACGGACGGCCTGAGCTGGCTCAAGGACGAGCCCTCCGGCGAGGTGCTCCAGGTCAACCCGCTCACCGGCGAGCCGATGGGCGCGCTCGACGCGGGTGACCCCGACGACCCCCTCCAGCTCGCCCAGTACGACGGCGGCCTGGTCGTGCTCAACCGGGCGACCGGCACGATCACCTCCTTCGACCTCGCCACGATCTTGCAGACCGGCCAGAGCCGGGTGCGCGACGGCGACCAGGTCGAGCTCCTCGCCCACGACGAGCAGTTCTTCCGGCTCGACAAGCAGGAGGGCACCTTCGCGGCGCTCGACGCGGTGACGACCCGGCCCGTCGGCGAGATCTGGTTCTCCCCCACCGGCCTGGTGGACGCCAAGATCGACGAGCAGGGCACCATCTGGGTGCTCGACCCCGAGGGCCTGGTCACCGCGCTGACCTGGTCGCCGGCGTCGCAGACCTTCATCGTCGAGGACACCCGCAAGGTCGAGCACTCCGGTCCCGGGTCGGTGCTGGTGGCCCACGCGAAGGGCGTGACCCTCTTCGGCCCCGACAACGGCATCGTCGTCCAGATCGGCACCGGCCGCGACATCGTCCACGGCGGCGTCGACATCAAGGGCCACCTGGCCGGTCCGGGCGTCAGCCCCGACGACCTGGTGCCGGTCTCCTCGCCGGACAACGGCACCGTGGTCATCGTGTCCGGCGAGCGCGTCGTCCAGGTCCCGCTCGGCACGGCCTGCGAGCGGCCGGGCGCGCCGCTGGCCTTCCACGACTCGGTCTACGTGCCCTGCGCGGGCGAGTCCACGGTGCTGCGGCTCAGCCCGGACGGCAAGGTCATCGGCGCCATCCGGACGCCCGCCGAGGGCTCCGGCATCGAGCTGGTGCTCGACGACGGCTACCTCCTGATCAACGTGCAGGGCGCCGACACCGGCATCCGGGTGCTGCCGAACGGCGACACCAAGACCTTCACCCGCCGCGACCGCGGCGCCCCGGTCCGCAACGGCCGGAACGACGGCGGCTACCCCGACCTCCAGCAGAACGCCGGGCAGGACCGCGACCAGGGCCGCGACCGCGAGCCCCCGCCGCCGATCAAGGTCTCCACGCCCCCGATCAAGCTGCTCCCGCCGCCCGAGGGCGGCCGGGACCACGGCGGCAAGGACCCCGGCCGCAACCCCGGCAACGGGGACCAGGACGGTCTCGCGGCGCCGAGCAGCGTGGTCGCCACCGTCGAGGGCGGCCGGGTGGTCGTCCGCTGGTCGCACTCCGGCCGGCCCGGCGCCGAGGCGTTCGAGGTGCGCGAGGCCGGCGGTGGCCGGGTCGCCTACCTCCGCGACGGCGACCAGCGCGAGGTGCGGCTCAAGGAGCGCGCGCCGACCACGCCCACCGCCTGGACCGTCACCGCGATCAACGGCCGTGAGCGGGCGGTGTCCGCGCCGTCCAACGAGATCCCGGACGACGGCGCACCCGACGAGCTCGCGGCCCCGGTCAGCGTCCTCGCCACCGCCGAGCCCGGCGGGAAGGTGCGCATCTCCTGGGCGCAGAGCGGCGAGGTCGCGCCCGAGCACTACCGCGTCGAGCGCTCCGGCGGTGCCGTGCTGACGCAGGACCTGACGGCCGACGACCGCGACTACGTCGACGACGGCGCCGCGCTCGGCAAGCCCGTCACCTACGTCGTCACCGCGGTCAAGGGCAAGGAGCGGGTCCGGTCCGCGGCCTCCAACCCGGTGACGCCGGCCCGCGACCCCGAGCCGCTCGCGACGCCCGCGAGCGTCGTCGCGACCCCGCTGGGCGACGGCACCGTCCACCTCACCTGGACCCACGCCGGGAGCACCCCGGCCGGCCAGTTCACCGTCGCCACCGGGGCCGGCACCGACGTCACCCCCTCGGCGGGGGTGGCCGGCGGGGCCCGCGAGGCGACCGTGACGGCACCCCTGGGCACCCCGGTGACCTTCACCGTCACCGCCGTCAACGGCGACCAGCGCGCCACCTCTCCCGCCTCCAACCAGGTCACCCCGGCCCGCGACCCCGACCCGGTGACCGCGCCGACCGGCGTCACGGCCACCGCGCAGTCCAACGGGACGGTCCGGGTCACCTGGAGCCACACCGGCACGGCGGCCGCCGAGTTCGTCGTCAACGGAGGCGGCCGGGAGGTCGCCCGCGCCAACGGCACCGAGCGCGAGGCCGTCGTCAACGGGGTCGCGCCCGGCACGCCCGTCTCCTTCACCGTGACCGCCGTGCTCGGCAGCCAGTCCCGGACCAGCGCGGCGTCCAACACGGTCACGACCAGCAGCCAGCCCGGTGCCCCGCCGAACGTCCGGGTCGACGCCGAGCCGACCAGCACCCCGAAGATCTACCGGGTCAAGGTCACCGTCACCTGGGACGCCGCGGCCGACCACGGCTCCGCGATCACCGGCTACTCCGTGACCATCGGCGGCGGCGGCCTCGGCGAGCGCACCGTGGCAGCGACCGCGGACCAGCGCAGCGCGTCGGCGACGTTCGGCTGCAACTACCTGGACGACAGCTGCGGCAGCCTCGGCGAGGACTTCGTCGCGACGGTCACCGCCACCAACGCCTTCGGCACCGGCCCCGCCGGGAGCAACCAGACCGACGTACCTCCGCCGCCGCAGCCGGGCGCACCGGCGAACGTGCGGGCCGACGGCGACTTCCGGCGCACCGGCACCCCGATCTACGCCGACGGCACCTGCACGATGACCGTCACCTGGGGCGCGGCGCCCGACAACGGCTGGCCGATCGCGGGCTACGACATCACCTTCGGTGACGGCGCCGCGGCGATCACCCGGACCACCGACGGCGCCGGCCGCAGCGCGACCGCGACCAGGGACTGCGAGGCCGGCAACGGCGCCGAGGACTTCACGGTGACCGTGCGCGCCCGCAACGCCAGCGCCACCGGACCGGCCGCGAGCGCCACCGGGACCCTCAACACCGGCGCCCGCTGGAGGTGCTGGCCGGACCCGCCGGTCGGCACCAACGAGCAGTGCCGCTGATCCCCCGACGACCCCAGGAAGGCCGCCGCTCGTGACCGCCACCATCCCCACCGCCGCTCCGACCCCGCAGGACATCGCCGACTTCCGCGCGCTGCACCAGCGGGTGGGTGACGCGATCGAGCGCGCCGTGCACGGCAAGCGGCCGATCGTGGACCTCGTCCTCATCGCCACCTTCACCGGCGGTCACGTGCTCCTCGAGGACGTGCCCGGCACCGGCAAGACCACGCTGGCCCGGGCGACCGCCCAGGCCCTCGGCGGGACCGTACGACGCATCCAGTTCACCCCCGACCTGCTGCCCGGCGACGTCACCGGCACCACGATCTTCGACCCCCGCGACGGGGCGGTGCGCTTCCGGCCGGGGCCGGTGTTCGCCAACGTGCTGCTCGCCGACGAGATCAACCGAGCCGCCGCGAAGACCCAGTCGGCGCTGCTGGAGGTGATGGAGGAGCACACGGTCACCGTCGACGGCGAGGCCCACCCGGTGCCCGCGCCCTTCGTCGTGATCGCCACCCAGAACCCGGTCGACCTCGACGGCACCTACAAGCTGCCCGAGGCACAGCTCGACCGCTTCCTGGTCCGCACCGCGCTGGGCTACCCCGACATCGAGCACGAGCTCGACGTGCTCCGGCCGGGCAGCACCGCGGGCGTCATCGGCGAGGTCGCGGCGGTCACCACGCCGGCCGAGGTCGCCGACCGGATGGCCCGGCTGCGGCACCTGCACGTCGCCGACCCGATCCTGCGCTACGTCCGCGACATCGGGGCCGCCTCCCGCAAGGACCCGCGGGTCCGGCTCGGCGCGAGCACCCGCGGGCTGCGGGCGCTGGTCCGCTGCCTGCAGGTCTACGCCGCCGCGCAGGGCCGCCACTACGTCATCCCCCACGACGTGCAGCGTCTGGCCGAGCCGGTGCTCGCCCACCGGATCGTGCTCACCCGCGAGGCCGCGCTCGGCGGGCACACCGCCGACGCCGTGCTGCACGACGTGCTGCAGACCGTCGAGCCGCCGCAGCCGGACCGCGGGTGAGTCGTGGCCCTCGCCGTGCCTGAGCCGCTGGCCGTGCTCACCGCGCGCGGCCGCCTCACCCTGCTCGCCGCGCTGCTCCTGCTCGGGCTCGGCCTGTGGTGGCACTACCCCGTGCTCGCCGGGCTCGGCGGCATCCTCGCCCTGCTGGTGCTCGCCGAGGTGGTCGCCTGCCACGGCGCGCCCCGGGTCGTCGTACGACGGGAGGTGGAGCCGCGTGTCGTGGTCCGCGGCGAGAGCTGCCGCGGGCACCTCAGCCTGACCGGCCGGCCACGGACCGGGCTCGCCCGGCTCGACGTGGCCGACCAGGTGGACGGCCGGCGGGTGCCGGTGGCACTGCCGCGCGGTGCCGGCGACAGCGGGGTCGGCTACGACATCCCGACCTCGCGGCGCGGCCTGGTCGACGTCGGGCCGCTGCACGTGCGCCGCTCCGGGCTCACCGGGATGGCCGCCCGCTCCGCCGAGGCGGGCGAGGTGCTCCAGGTCCGGGTGCTCCCGCGGCGGATCCCGCTGAGCGGCATGGCGCCCGGCCACCGGCGCGCGGTCAACGCCGGCGGTGACGCGATCGAGCACGGCGGCACCGACCTGGTCGGGCTGCACGAGTACACCGTCGGCGACGACCTGCGCCGCCTGCACTGGCCGACCTCGGCCCGCACCGGCACGCTGATGGTGCGCGAGGACGCCGACCCGTCCGAGCCGCACGTCTTCGTCCTGCTCGACGACCGGGTGGCGAGCTATCCGGACGAGGCCCAGTTCGAGGAGGCGGTCGAGCTCGCCCACGCGCTGTGCCACGCCGCGGCCGAGGCCGGCCACCCGCTGCGCTTCCGCACCGCCAGCGGGCTCGCCGAGGTCGACGTCGCGGGGCGCGACGCGGGCCGGCACAGCCCCGAGGTCGAGCACCTGGAGTGGCTGCTCGCCGAGATCCAGCCGGCCGAGGAGCCCGCGCTCGCCGACCTCGGCACCCGCGATCTCGACGTCTTCACCGCCGTCACCGGCCGCGCGGCCGACCTGGCCGACCTGGCGCTCGCCGCCGCCGTCGCGCTCGGCCAGTACGTCCTGGTCGTCGACCCCGCCCCCGCCGCCGGGGTGGAGCAGCGCGCCGGGCTGGTCCTGCTCCGCGGCCGGACCTCGACCGACCTGGCCGCCGCCTGGGAACGGACCGTGGCCCGGTGAGCGCACGCGACGTCGCCACGACGGCCTGGTCCGCGGCCCTGCTCGTGGCCGGCAGCGTCTCGCTCGCGCTGGCGTGGGGGCACTGGGCACCGCCGCTCGTGATCGGGGCCGCGGCCGTCGTACCGATGCTGCTGCTGGGGCTCGCGCTCCGGCTCGGCGTCTCGCGCTGGGCGAGCACCTCGGTGCTGATGATCCTGCTCGTGCTGCTGGCCTACCTGCTGGGCGCCGAGGGCGGCACGTCGTTCACCAGCACCGTCTCCGACGCGCTGCCGCTGCTGCTCACCGAGCCGCAGCCGCTCGCGCCGAGCGCCCGGCTGCTGGCCGCGCCCGTGCTCCTCGCCGGCATCGTCAGCCTGCTGGTCGGCCTGCGCCGCGACCGGAGCGCACGCTTCGCGCCGGTCTGCGGCGCCCTGGTGCTCTACGTCGCCGGGCTGCTCCTGACCTCCGGCGACGGCGACCCGCTCGGCCTGCTCGCGGCGGCGATCGTGGTCCTCGCCCTGGCCGGCTGGACCCTGCTCGACGAGCACGCGGAGCCCACCGCCCGTCGGACGCGCGTGCTGGTGCCGGTCGCCGCCCTGGCCGTCGGCGTGGTCGCCGGCGTCGCGGCCGTGCCCGCGAGCAACGCCTTCGACCCGCGCGAGGTCGTGCACGCGCCCACCACCGAGCAGTCGGTGCCGAACCCGCTGCCCCAGATGCACGCCTGGCTGCTCGACCCCGCCGTCGAGCTGCTCCGCGTCGAGGGCACCGCCTACCCGCTGCGGCTGGTGACGCTGACCGAGCACAACGGCGCGAGCTGGGAGGCACCGACGAGCTATGCCCGGTTCGGCACGATCGGCTCCCCCGCGCTGCCCCGCGGCCCGCGCCAGGCCGTGCTCGACGAGCAGATCGACCTGCTCGACCTGACCGGTCCGTGGCTGCCGACCCCCGGGACGCCGACCGCGCTCGACCTCGACGGCGCGCTCTACGACGTCGAGACCGGCGCCGTCTACGCCCCCGGCCGCACGGCCGGCCTGCGCTACGACGTGTCCGCACAGAGCGACGCACCGGAGCCCGCCGCCCTCGCCGAGGCGGACGTCCCGGACGGGGACGCGGCAGCGCCGTACCTGCAGGTGCCCGACTTCGGCGCCTCCGGTGCCGAGCTGACGCAGACCCTGCTCGGCTACGCCCAGGAGGCGACGGCCGGGACGAGCACGCCGTACCAGCGGGCGGAGGCGCTGGAGCAGGCCGTCCGCGGCAGCCGGCGGGTCGACCCCGAGGCGCCGTCGGGGTCGAGCGGGGCCCGGATCGTGCAGTTCCTCGGCGGTGCGCCCGGCACGTGGGGCGCGCAGAGCGGCACCTCGGAGCAGTTCGCCACCGCCTTCGTGCTGCTCGCCCGGATGTCCGGCCTGCCGACCCGGCTGGTCGTCGGCTTCAAGGCCGGCACCGAGCAGGCCGACGGCACCCGGCTGGTGCACGGCCGGGACGCGCTGGCCTGGCCCGAGGTCTACTTCGAGGACCAGGGCTGGGTGCCCTTCCAGCCCACCCCGGAGGACGACACCTTCTCCCGCCCCGACGTGACGCCGCCGCCCCAGCCGGCGCCGCCGACGCCCACCCCGACCGAGCAGCCGACGGAGGCCGCGACGCCGCCGCCGACGCAGCCCACGGCCGACCGGCCGGGCGGCTCCGGCGGCGGGGGCGCGCTGCCCTGGTGGCCGCTGGCCGTCGCGGTGCTGGTCCTGCCGCTGGCGGCGCTGGGCGCGGCGCGCGGCGTGCGCTCCTTCCGCCAGCGCCGCTCCGGCGCCCGCGGGGCGTGGGCGGAGGTCCTCGACTACCTGGTGCTGGCCGGCCGGCCCGCCGCCACGCACGAGTCCGCGACCCAGGTCGCCGAGCGGGCCGCCACCGCGCTCGGCACGCCGGAGGTCCGGCCGCTGGCCGACGCCGCCGAGCAGGCGGCCTTCGGCCCCGAGCCGGTCCCGGAGCGCGGGGACGCCCCCGCCGGGCTGGCCGTGGTGCGGCGGGCGGCCCGTCGTACCGTCCCGGTGTGGCGGCGGCTGTGGTGGCCCTTCGACCCCCGGCCGCTGCTCAGGAGCGGCAGCGCGGCGCCTTCGCCGCGGCGAGCTCCCCGTCCAGCGTCGTCGCGATGACGGTGTAGCAGAGGTCCTTGGCCTCCGGGTCGACCCCGGTGATGGCGTACGACGTGGTGCCGGCGGCGAGCAGCTGTCCGAGGATCGCCCGCACCGGGCGGGTCTGCACCACGGTGAACGACGCCTCGCCGCCCGTCCGGTCGGCCCAGGTCAGGGTGAGCGTGGTGCCCTCGTCCTTCAGGCTGCGCAGCACCGGGCTGATCGCGGGGTTGTACTTCGGCGGCTGCACCGTGCCACCCGAGCTGGGGTCGAGCGTCGGCAGGGCGGTGGCGCCCTGGTCGCGGCGCTGCGGCGGGTCGTCGCCGTCGCTGCGCAGGGTCTGGGCCGCGATGCCCAGGCTGATCCCGACGATGGTCGCCACGACGCCGAGGACGAGCGCGATCCGCCGCTTGCGAGGCCGGGGCTCGTCGGCGCCGGGCAGCACCTCGCCCTCCGGGCCACGGCCGCCGTCGTCGATGCCGTGGGCCGTCGGCTCGGCATCGCGGACCTCGGCGCTGCCGGGGGCGTGGGAGAGGACCGACAGCGCGACCGGGCCGGGCTCGGCGACCGGCGTGGGCTCGGGCTCCGGCGCGTGCGCGGGCTCGGCGGGCGGCCGCTCCGCGGTGTCGTCGCGGTGCCGGCGGGGCACCGGGGCCGCCGTCGTGCCGGCCTCGGGCGCCCAGGCCCGCAGCGAGGCACGCAGGTCCTCCAGCGCGTCGCGCATCGCCGCGGCGTCCGGCCAGCGCTCGGCGGGGTCCTTGCGCAGCGCCCGCTCCACCACCGCGACCAGCCCGGCGTTGGCGTCGGTGACGGCGAGCGGCCGGTGCGGCTCGGTCCGGGCCCGGCGAAGGTAGGCCAGCGCCGTGTCGTCCTCCGGGTCGTCGGAGGCGAACGGCGGCCGCCCGTCGAGCAGCGTGAACAGCGTCGAGCCCAGCGACCAGATGTCGTCGGACGCCGTCGGCGGGTGGCCGTCGAGGATCTGCGGCGAGGCGTGCCGGTAGGTGAACCGCTCCGCCGACGCGGTGTGCTCGGAGCCGGCGAGCCGGGCGATGCCGAAATCCGCGAGGACGTACGACGTCGGCAGCACCAGCACGTTCTGCGGCTTCACGTCGCGGTGCAGCACGCCGTGGGCGTGGGCGAAGGAGAGCGCGTCGGCCAGCACGGTGCCGATCGCGACCACGTCCGGGGCCGGGATGGGACCGGTCTCGTGCAGGCGGTGGTCCAGGGACCCGCGCTCGTAGTGGTCCATCACGATCGCCGGGCGGCCCGAGGCCGTCGTACCGGTCGCCAGGACGGTCATGATGTTGGGGTGCTGGCGGCCGAGGCTGACGGTGATCTCGACCTCGCGCTGGAAGCGGGACACCGTGGTGGCGTCGTCGACGAGCAGCACCTTGATCGCGACGTCCCGGTTCAGCCGGGCGTCGCGGGCGCGGTAGACCACGCTCTCCCCGCCCCGCCCGATCTCGACGAGGTCGGTGTAGCCGGCCAGCGACTCCCCCGCCGTCGGCGGCGGGCCGGGCGCGGCCGGCTCCGCCGGCATCCAGGCGCGGTCGTCGTGCGGGTCACCGCCCGAGACCTCGCCCGCCATCCCCGTCCTCGCTCTCGCGCCACGCCGGTTGGAGCACCCCCAACCGGATTCGAACCGGCGTACCCGCCGTGAAAGGGCGGTGTCCTGGGCCGCTAGACGATGGGGGCCCGCCGTCGCCGGACCAGGCCCACGACAGCCGGGCCAGCATAGTGCGCCGCCGCTGCCCCGCGCCCATCCCGGCCCGAGGCCGGCCACCTGCCGTCCACGGGTGTCCGCCGCTTTCGTGAGAACCGGGGGGCTCTAGTAAGGTGTGCGACTGCCTGGCCAGGTAGCTCAGTTGGTACGAGCGACCGACTGAAAATCGGTAGGTCGGCGGTTCGACCCCGCCCCTGGCCACCAGCACACGAAGGGCCCCGCAGCGTGCTGCGGGGCCCTTCGTGCTCCTGGCTCAGTGGACCAGGCGGAAGTACTTGCGACGCCGATCCGTGTCCGGCGAGGCCGGGTCGACGACCTCGGCCCGCCCGGCGGCGAGCAGGCCGCTCAAGGCCCGGGAGATCTCGTCGTTGCGCAGACCGGCAGCCGCGCCCTCAGGCGACTCCGCGATGTCCTTGGGGCTGCGCGGGACCGTGCCGTCCAGCGCCGCGAGCACCACGCGCTCGACCTGCGACCGGCGGGTGCCGGTCGGCTCGGCGGTGCGAGCCGCATCCACCACGTCGAGCTGGGCCGACATCAGCTCGTTGATCGCCCACAGGGCGCCGGCGAGGTAGGCATGACCGTTGTGGCCGTCGAGCGCCTTGACGGGTTGGTTGTCGACCTCGCCGACCTCCAGCCGCTCGCGCAGTGCCGCGACCGCGGCCTGGACGTCGCGCACCTCCGCCTCGCTGCCTCGTGCCAGCACCCGGCCGAGGTCGCCCACCACACCGACGGCATCGCTCAGCCCCTTGCCTTGCTCGCGGGCCCGTGATCCGAGCGTGTCCAGCAGCAGGGCAAGGTGCGATGTCATCCCCGTCATGGACCCATCCTGCCAGGGGCCACAACTATTGTCAATCAGTGTGACCCTCAGTCGGCTCGAGCTCGGTCTCGATCCAGCGCACGGTCCGCTCGGCCGAGTCATGGATCCACACACCGCGCGCGGTCGGCGCCGGACAGGTGGCCGGGTCGTCCGCTCGGGGCAGCTCGACCAACGGCGGGCCCTCGTCGTACGGCGCGCCGAAGACCGCCTCGACCCGCGAGCCCCGAGCCGGTGCCGGTTCAGGGAGCCGCCGCACCCAGTGCGCCGGCCCCGCGACCAGCGCCACGAACGCCTGCGAGCTGGCCAGGAGCGGGGTGACCAGCTCGGTCATCGAACGGGACTTGCTCGTCATCGCCGGGACGAGCACCAGGTTGACCCCGATCTCGGCGAGCTGGTGGAGCACGTCGGTGTTCATCGCGTCCCGGCAGATGAGCACAGCGATCGTCCAGCGCTGGCCGACATGGACACGGACCTCGCTGCCGGCCTCGATGTTCTCCTCGTAGCCGTCCACCGGCGCAGGTGACAGCTTCGGAGGGGTGACGACCTCGTGGAGCACCGAGGGCCAGGTGCCGGACAGGCACAGCCAGGCCTCGTTGAGGAGCGCACCGGACTCGGTGATCCCACAGCTGCCGCCCACGACGAGACGCGGTGCGCGACGCAGGTCGCGCAGCAACGGCCGCAGGTGGTCGACGGTGTCGTCGTTGAGGGTGTACTCCGGCAGCAGCAGGACATCGGCTCCGGCCTCGCCCGCGGCGGCCGCCAGCCGAGCCACCCGCCGCGCCTGGCGTTCGGGCGCCCGAGGTCCCCGGTTCGTGTAGCGGCGAGGCTCCTCGGCGCGGTGGATGTCCAGCTCGTCGAGGGCGAGGTTCGGCTGGCCGATCGCGATCCGCAGGCTCTGGTCGCTGCCGAGCGGTCCGAGCCGGTTCCAGGAGTCGAAGTCCAGGACGTAGTCGACGGAGGTGTCCCGCAGGGCCAGCCGCAGGTGCGGCAGTGCGGTCAGCTCCCGGGTCGGCAGGTTCGAGGGACGCGAGTTCGGGCGGTGCTCACCGAGGAAGGCCGCCGGCGAACGCGGTAGGACCGGGTACGCCTCTCCGACCCGGAGCCGGTGCTCGCCGCGCGCGTGGAAGTGCTCGACGAAGGTCGAGCCGTACACCTCGTCGACCGCCCCGGCGACCGCACGAGCCACCACGGCGGCACCCATCGCGGCATCTCCTCCGAACCACGCGGGCGCCCGGTCCAGCTCGGCCGGGAGCAGGTCGGCCAACGCCGCACGAGCGGCGATCGTCGCGAAGCTGCTCACGGCCGCCTCGTCATCAGCCAGGCCGTCGGCCCGGCGCAGTCGGCCGACGACGACGGTCTGCAGGTCGGACATCGTCACCCACGGCTCACCACCCACCAGGGACCACGCCGCGGGCGCCGGTCGATGGACGTGGCAGAACCTCAGCAGCGCGCTCGCGAGGTCGAGCCACCGCGTCTCGAGCGGACCACCCGTCAACCAGGCGTCGAGCTCACGGCGCAGCTCTTCGATCTCCCCCGCCACCCACGCCTCACTTCCGCCGTCCTGGCAGGTGAGGTTATCCCGGCCGGCGCCACCGCCCACCGGTTCCTGTCGATTCTGAGACAGGGACGGGCGTCCTCAGGCGTCCCGCACGCACCGGAACCCGAGGTGCCCGGTGCTGCTCGCGAGCGCCTGACCCTGCCGGGCGCTGGCCCGGTACCGGCGGCAGTACGACGGCGCGCACAGGTGTGATCCCCCCTTGGTGACCCCGCGCGCCTCCTCCGCCGCGGGCCCGCTGGGCGCGCAGCAGCTCGCCACGAGGGAGAGCGGCGCGGGACCGTGGTCGTCGGTCCAGGGCGAGGAGGTCCACTCCCAGACGTTGCCGATCATGTCGACGAGACCGAAGGCGTTGGGGCGGTAGGAGCCGACGGGCGTCGTACCGGCGCCGCGGGGGTCGTCGTGACGCCACGGGAAGTCGCCGCGGAAGGTGTTGGCCATCGGCCGGCCGCGCGGCTCCAGCTCCTCCCCCCACGGGTACGTCGTGGTGGCGCCCGCCTGCGCGGCGTGCTCCCACTCGGCCTCGGTCGCGAGCCGCTTGCCGGCCCAGGCGGCGTAGGCGAGGGCGTCGGCGTGCGCGACGTGGACGACGGGGTGCTTGTCCCGGCCGCTCAGCGAGCTGCCGGGGCCGGCGGGGTGGCGCCAGTCGGCGCCGGGGACCCAGGCCCACCAGCGCCGCCAGTCGTCGAGCGGCACCGGGCCGGCCGGCGGGGTGAAGACGAGGGAGCCGGGGGCGAGCTCGTCGAGGCGCTCGCCGGGGACGGGCGGCGGGGGCAGCTCGGCGAGGGTGACGTGACCGGTGTCGGCGACGAAGCGACGGAACTCGGCGTTGGTGACCGGGTGCTCGTCGACCCAGAGGTCGGGGACCTCGACCCGGCGCACGGGTCGCTCCTCCGGATAGGCGTCCTCGCTGCCGATGCTGGTGGGTCCGCCGGGGACCAGGACCCCGCGTGCGGTGCGGTGCGTGCTGTCAGCGCGTCCCATCGTGGACACCCCCTCGTGCGTCGTCGGGCATGAAAACTATTATGTCGACAGGTTTAATCCACTATGCAGGAGGCTCCCCCGTGCCCGACCAGTCCACCACGCCCTCCGGTCTCTCCCGCCGCGGTCTCGCCGGTGCCGCCGTCGGCGTCCTCGGCGCCGCCGCCGTGGTCGGCGCCGGCGCGGGCGAGGCGTCCGCCGAGCAGCCGTTCCGCGCGATCGCGAGCAAGGGCCGGCGCCCGCGGCCCAACATCCTCATCATCCTCGCCGACGACCTCGGTGCCGCCGACCTCAGCGCCTACGGCTCCCCCGACATCGAGACCCCGCACCTCGACGCTCTGGCCGCCTCGGGCGTGCGCTTCACCCAGGGCTACTCCGCGGGCGCGGTCTGCTCGCCCACCCGCATCGCGCTCTACACCGGCCGTCACCCGGGCCGGATCCCCGGCGGCCTCCAGGAGCCGATCGGCCAGGCCAACGACCGTGACGGCATCCCGCCCTCGCACCCGACCCTGGCCTCGCTGCTCAAGGGCGCCGGCTACTCCACGCACATGGTCGGCAAGTGGCACGGCGGCTTCCTGCCGACGTTCGGGCCGCTCAAGTCCGGCTGGGACACCTTCTACGGCAACTACTCCGGCGGCCTGGACTACTTCAGCAAGTACGCCCACAACGGCCTCTACGACCTGTACGACGGCGAGACCCGCGTCGAGGACCCGCGCTACTACACCGACATCCTCACCGAGAAGGCCACCGCGGTGATCCGCGCCGGCGCGCGGCAGCACCGGCCGTGGCTGTTCAACCTCAACTTCACCGCCCCGCACTGGCCCTGGGAGGGCCCCGGCGACAAGGCGGTCAGCGACGAGCTCACCACCCGCCTGCGGAACGGTGACGCGCAGGCGCTCTTCCACAACGACGGCGGCTCGCTGGAGAAGTACAAGGAGCTCGTCGAGCACCTCGACCGCTCGATCGGCAAGGTCCTCGCGGAGCTGCGCCGCACCGGCCAGGACCGGGACACCATCGTGCTCTTCGCCAGCGACAACGGCGGCGAGCGGTTCAGCTACAACTGGCCGTTCACCGGCAACAAGGCCGGCGTCAACGAGGGCGGCATCCGGGTCCCGGCGATCCTGTCCTGGCCCGGCCGGATCGCGAAGCGGCAGGTCGACGACCTCCCGGTGACCACGACCGACTGGACCGCGACCTTCCTCGAGCTCGGCGGGGCGAGCCCCGACCCGGCGTACCCGCTCGACGGCACCAGCCTGGTCGGCCACCTCTTCGAGGGCGAGGACGTGCCCGAGCGCGACCTGTTCTGGCGCACCCGGAGCGGCCGGGCGCTGCGCCGGGGCGACCTGAAGTACGTGCGGCTGAACGGCACCGACCGGCTCTACGACCTCGCGGTCGACGTACGGGAGCAGGCGGACCTGGCGAAGAAGCGGCCCGCCGACCTCGCGGCGTTGCGCGCCGCCTGGGAGAAGGTGGACGCGGGCCTGCTGGCCTACGCCTGAGCGGGGACGGCGCCCGTCCGGCGCAGCGCCGGGCGGGCGACCAGCCAGTAGAGGACCGTGCCGAGCAGGCCGAGCAGCACCATGAGCAGCACGTAGACGAGCTTGCTCTGGTCGGCGGCCTCCCAGGTCGAGTCGGGGATCCGCAGCGCCTGGACCAGGACCGCGACCCAAAGCACGAAGAGACCGACCAGGACCAGCCCGGCGACGACCCCGCCGAGCACGACGACGAGCCCGAAGGCCTCGCCGGAGCGGTCGCCGCGCTCGTCGGCGGCGAGCAGGAGCAGGGCGTGGGAGCGGGTCACGCTCGCATTGTGCCGCCATCGAGCTCCCGCGGCCACCAGCTCGGCAGCAGCCGCGCGTAGAGCGCGAGCAGGTCGTCGACGCCCAGCTCGGGATGCTCCAGCCAGGCCGCGATCACGCCGACCGTGCCGTCGGCGATGAAGCGCGCGGCGGCGTCCGCGACGACCCCGTGCTCCAGCCCCGGTACGTCGAGCGCCACGTCGACGCCGGAGACCTCGCGCAGGATCCGCCCGCTCTCGCGGAAGTGCCGCCCGAGCATCCCGCGCAGCCCACGGTCGGCGTCCCCGTCGGCCAGCCCGGCCCGGTAGATCGCCGCGTGCCGGGCCACGTGCTCCAGCACTCCGCGGGTCACCGCGGTCACCGCCCGGGCCACCTCCTCGGCCGGCGCTCCGGGCACCGGGAGCCCGGCGCGCAGCTCGTCGAGCTCGGCGCCGAGGGCGGCCTGGAGCAGCTCGTCGACCGAGCCGGCGTGCTCGTAGACGGTCGAGCGGTGGACGCCGGCCGCGGCGGCGACCGCGGTCATCGAGATCTCGGCGGCCGGCCGCCGGGCCGCCAACCGGAGCACGGCGTCGTGCAGGAGGTCGCGGCTGCGCTGCTGGCGGGGGTCCACCCGCGGAATGTTATCCGACATCTGTAGGTTAACTCGCTATCCGACACCTGTCGGAGAGAACTCAGGAGGTAACCCACCATGGCCACCTACGACGTAGCCGACCGCTCCGCCATCGTCACCGGGGGCGGCTCCGGCATCGGCCGCGCGGTCGCCGAGCTGCTGGCCGCCAACGGCGCGTCCGTGCTCGTCGCCGACATCGACGCGGACGCCGCGCAGGGCGTCGTCGACGCGATCACCGCCGCCGGCGGCACCGCCGCGCCCTTCGTCGGCGACGTCGGCGACCCGGACACCGCGACCGCGATGGTCGCGGCCGCCGAGGCGCTCGCGCCGCTGCGGATCGCCGTCAACAACGCCGGCATCGGCGGCGCCAACGCACCCGTCGGGGAGTACCCGATCGACTCCTGGCGCAAGGTCGTCGACATCAACCTCAACGCCGTCTTCTACGGCGTGCGCGCGCAGGTCCCCGCGATGGCCGCCCACGGCGGCGGCGCCATCGTCAACATGGCCTCGGTGCTCGGCTCGGTCGGCATCGCCGGCTCCTCGGCGTACGTCACCGCCAAGCACGGCCTGCTCGGCCTCACCAAGAACGCCGCCCTCGAGCACAGCGCCCAGGGCGTGCGGGTCACCGCGGTCGGCCCGGGCTTCATCACCACCCCGCTGCTCGAGGCCAACCTCGACGCCGCCACCCGGCAGGCGCTCGCCGACAAGCACGCCACCGGCCGCCTCGGCACGCCGGAGGAGGTCGCCGCGCTGGTCGCCTTCCTGGTCTCCGACGCCGCCAGCTTCGTCACCGGCAGCTACCACCTGGTCGACGGCGGGTACGCCGCCTCCTGAGGCCCCGGCAGCGCCCGCGTGAGACGCTGCGCGGGTGCTGCCCCGCTTCGAGATCGTCGCGCGCCACCGCCCGGTCGACGTCGTCGGGAGCACCCTCCTCGCCGAGCGGTACGACGACCCGCGGGCTCAGCAGTCGAGCACCGGCGCGCTGCCCCTGCTGGCGCCGTTCGCGGCGGTCGAGCTGTCGCTCTCGGGCCGCGGCGGCGGCACCGCGGCGAGCCTGGCCGGCCCGGACGGCTCCCAGCTCTCCGCGGTCGTCGACCAGGGCCGGGTCTGGATCACGGTCCGCTCCGGCGCGACGGAGACGGTCCACCGCAGCCGCCGCCACGGCAGGACCCGGCGCTCGCCGGGCCGCCTGGCGCTCGCGCTCACCGGGACGCAGGTCTCGGCGCTGACGTTCGAGGCCGGCTCGTGGGTGCTCCGGGCCCGGGTCGACCTGGCGGCGGACCACGTCCGCTCCCCCGAGTGGCTCTCCGGGCTGACCGCCTCGTGGACGTCGACCGAGCCGGGCACGGTGACCGCCTGGCGGGCGGGGACGTTCGGCCAGCTGGGGCTGCGCGACATCAGGCTGGTGACGGAGGCCGACGGCTCGGCGTACCGCACGGTGGACGGGTCGGTGCTGCTGTCGGCGACCAGCGCGGGACCAGGGTTCTTCGGCACGGCACACACCTCTACGTGGACTCTTGACGCACAAGGGGGGGTGCGGCGCGGTGCCGAGCTGTACTTCCAACGACCCGATCGCCCCGGGGGCTACGGCGACCACGCGACCCACGTGGTCCGCGACGGCGATCGCTGGCTGGTCGCCACCAGCACCTGGTCGGACTTCCCCGACGACAAGCGGGCGCGCGCGGACGCCCGGGTGGCGGTGACCCTCGCCGAGACGAGCGCCGACCTGACCGGCGGGCAGCACCTGCTGACCACCCGGGCGCTCGACCTGCCGACGGACGGGCCGAGCGTGGGGGTCTGGGACCCGCACCTGGTCCGCACCGGGGAGGAGTGGCTGGTGGCCTACGTCAGTGCGCGGCGGTTCTTCGACTTCCACCCGGTGCTGGCGAGCGGCCCGTCGCTGGAGGCGCTCACGCTGCGCGCCGCCGCGGCCGGCCGTACGGCGACGGAGGGCAGCACGCTGCACCACGACGGCGCCGCGTGGCGAGTGCTCGCCAGTGACGGTCGCGACGGCCCGCGCGGACGGCGCGGACGGTTCCCGGTGCTCGACCTCGACCTGCGTGAGATCGGCACGGTGGACGCACCGTACCCCTCGAACCTGCCGTGGCCCACCGTCGTCCCGCCGGACCCGGCCGACCCGGACGACCGGTGGCGGCTGGTGACCTTCGACGGGACGCCGTCAGGCGGCGCGCTCGCGGGCTACGGGACCCACGGAGACGTGATCGTCATGCACGAGGCGCGGTGACGCGCGTCGTGCCTACCGATCACTCGGGTCGGCGTAGTCCGACCACTTCTCGAGCACCTCGGGCTCGACCTCCTCGGTGCGGCTCGCCGGCTCCCCGTGGAGCTCAGCGGCCAACGCCGAGAGATCGGTGTCGTGAGTGCGGTACTTCAGGTCGCGTGCGACCTTGGTCTGCTTGGCTTTCGCTCGGCCGCGGCCCATAGGGTCCAGCCCCCTCGCACACTTGGCCGGGAACCCTCCGGGCCCCGGACTGCTGAATCAGAGTCTCGTGGGCCTAACGGTACATGGCCGGTGGGTGTTCCCGCACGCCAGCCCACCCGAAACACGCGGTGGGAGACCCAGGTCACCAACCGGGGTGCTGACCGACCAGCTCGACGGTGCCCTGCTGCTCCGGATCGACGGCGACCTCGCCGGCGACCCAGGAGTCGACGCCGAAGTCCGCGAGCCGCGCGAGCACCGCTTCGGCGGCGTCGGGCGCGACCAGCGCGACCATGCCGACGCCGCAGTTCAAGGTGGCCTCGAGGTCGGGCTGGGCGACCTCGCCGACCTGCCGGACCAGGTCGAACACCGGGCCCGGGGTCCAGGTGCCGCGGTCCAGGGTCGCCTTCAGCTCCGGCGGCATCACCCGGGCCAGGTTGTTGGCCAGGCCGCCGCCGGTGACGTGCGCCATCGCGTGCGTCTCGGTCTCGCGGGCGATCGCCAGGCAGGGCTTGGTGTAGAGCCGCGTGGGGACCAGCAGCTCCTCGCCGAGGGTGTGGCCGAGCTCCTCGACCTGGCGGTCCACGGTCCAGCCGGCCTGGGTGAAGAAGACGTGACGGGCCAGGGAGTAGCCGTTGGAGTGCAGGCCGCTGGCCGCCATCGCGACCACGACGTCGCCGGGACGCACCCGGCCCGGGCCGAGCAGCGCGTCGGCCTCGACCACACCGGTGGTGGCGCCCGCGACGTCGTACTCGTCGGGGGCGAGCAGGCCCGGGTGCTCGGCCGTCTCGCCGCCGACCAGCGCGCAACCGGCCTCCACGCACGCCTCGGCGATGCCCTTGACGATGGCCGCGATCCGCTCGGGGACGACCTTGCCGGTGGCGATGTAGTCGGTCATGAACAGCGGCTCGGCGCCGCACACGACCAGGTCGTCGACGACCATGCCGACGAGGTCGAAGCCGATCGTGTCGTGCTTGTCCATCATCTGCGCGACGGCGACCTTGGTGCCGACGCCGTCGGTGGAGGTGGCCAGCAGCGGACGCGTGTACGACGTGAGGGCGCTCGCGTCGAAGAGGCCGGCGAAGCCGCCGAGGCCACCGAGCACCTCGGGCCGGCGGGCCTTCTCGACCCACTCCTTCATCAGGTCGACGGCGCGGTCCGCGGCCTCGATGTCGACGCCGGCACGGGCATAGGCGTTCTCAGCCACGGTTCCCCTTGGTTCGCTCACGGGTTGTTGAAGACGGGAAGCGCCTCGCCGTGCGTGCTCGGCGAGAGCGTCGCCTCCAGCAGGTGCTTGCCGAGCAGGCTCTCGTCGGGCAGCTCGATCGGGTAGTCCCCGGTGAAGCAGGCGGTGCACAGCGTGCTCTGCGGCTGGCCGGTCGCCTCGACCATGCCGTCGAGGGAGATGTAGCCGAGGCTGTCGGCGCCCACGCTGGCGGCGATCTCGTCGACGTCGAGGCCGTTGGCGATCAGCTCGGCGCGGGTGGCGAAGTCGATGCCGTAGAAGCACGGCCACTTCACCGGCGGGCTGGAGATCCGGACGTGGACCTCCAGGGCGCCGGCCTCGCGGAGCATCCGGACCTGGGCGCGCTGGGTGTTGCCCCGCACGATCGAGTCGTCGACCACCACGATCCGCTTGCCGCGGATCATGTGCTCCAGGGCGTTGAGCTTGAGGCGGATGCCGAGCTGGCGCAGGGTCTGGCTGGGCTGGATGAACGTCCGGCCGACGTAGGCGTTCTTGACGAAGCCCTGGCCGAACGGGATGCCGCTCTCCAGCGCGTAGCCGGAGGCGGCGGGCGTGCCGGACTCCGGCACCGGGATCACCAGGTCGGCCTCGACCGGGAACTCCCGGGCCAGCTGGCGGCCCATCTCGACCCGCGCCTCGTGCACGCTGCGCCCGGCGATCGCGGCGTCGGGGCGGGCGAGGTAGACGTACTCGAACACGCAGCCCTTGCGGCGCGGCTCGGCGAACTTGTGCGAGCGCAGGCCGTCCTCGTCGATGACGAGCAGCTCGCCGGGCTCGACCTCGCGCACGACGCTGGCGCCGATGGTGGCGAGCGCGGCGGACTCGCTGGCCACGACCCAGCCCCGGTCGAGCCGGCCGAGCACCAGCGGGCGGATGCCCTCGGGGTCGCGGGCGGCGTACAGCGTGTTCTCGTTCATGAACACGAACACGAAGGCGCCCTCGACCTGCGGCAGCAGCTCCAGCGCGCGCGCCTCCAGGGACTGGTCGGGGTGGTGCGCGAGGAGCGCGGTGACCAGGCTGGTGTCGTTGGTCGACGCCTCCAGGTTGCGGGCGTGGATGTCGAGCTCGCCCTCGTCGCTGGGCAGCTGCTGGACCATCTGCGCGAGCGCGGCGGTGTTGATCAGGTTGCCGTTGTGGCCCAGCGCGATCGAGCCGTCCTCGGTGGGCCGGAACGTCGGCTGCGCGTTCTGCCAGGTGCTCGACCCGGTCGTGGAGTAGCGGCAGTGGCCCACCGCGAGGTGGCCGGTGAACGACGCCAGCGCGTTCTCGTCGAAGACCTGGGAGACCAGTCCCATGTCCTTGTAGACGAGGATCTGCCGGCCGTTGCTGACCGAGATGCCGGCCGACTCCTGACCGCGGTGCTGCAACGAGTACAGACCGAAGTAGGTCAGCTTGGCGACATCCTCACCCGGGGCCCAGACGCCGAAGACTCCGCACACGGCCTCCAGCCTACCGGCGGGGAGGGGGTGAGCGTCAGTTGGCGATGGTGCGGCGAGACGTGCGCTGCACCACGGTGGCCGCGACCTGGGCCGCCTGGGCGCGGATCTCGGGGATCGCGGTGGACTCCCACAGCGTGCCCTTGCGCGGCGGGCCGACCAGGTGGAGGTCCGGCACGGGGAGCCCGGCGGCGTCGAGCACCTGGCCCTCGGGGGTCGCGTCGAGGCCGAGCGCGAGCGGGTCGGGGGCGACGGTGCCGCGGGCGAGGAGCGCCTGGATGAGCGGGTCCGCACTGCGTCGTACGTCGGACAGGGGGCCGGTGCAGTTGACCACCGCGTCCGCGTCGTGGGTCTCGGCGCCCGCGGTCACCCGGCAGCGCTCGCCGAGGTCGGTGACGCCCTCCAGGGTGCCCGGCCGCACGTGCAGGCGGCCCTCGTAGCGGTAGCGCTGCAGCCGGAGCGCGACGTCGGGGGCCATCCGGTGGCGTCGTACCTCCCAGTCGCGGGCGTAGACCTGCAGGAAGCGCTCCCGCTCGGCGTGCGGCAGCCGGCGCCAGAGGTCCTGGGTGGCGGGGCGCAGGCCGTCGACGACCGCGCGCCAGCCGACCCCGCGCTCGGCGGCGGCCTGGCACTCCTCGGTGACGGCGGCGGCGATCGCGTCGGCCGTGACCGGGCCCTCGGGGACCTTCGTCACCCAGGCGGTGTGCGCCTGCCCGACGTGCGGCTTGGGCAGCAGGCCGTGGCGGCTGAGCATGGTGACCTCGCGCTCGGGGCCGTCCTCCAGCAGCGTGATGACGGTGTCGACGGCGGTCAGGCCGGTGCCGACGACGACCACGTGGGCCTCGGCCGGGAGCGCGCGCAGCCGGGCCAGCTCCCACGGGTTGGCGACGTGCCAGGGCGCCTCGGGCACCGGGGCGCCGTCGGCGAGGGTGAGCGGGCGCGGCGGCTGGTTGCCGTGGCAGAGCACGACGGCGTCGGCGTGCGAGCGGGAGCGCTCGGTGACGATCTCGAAGCCGGCCGCCGAGGGGACGACGTCGAGCACCCGTCCGGCCCGGACCCGGAGCCGGTCGTCGGCGACGTCGGCCAGCCGGTCCTGGAGGTAGATCGCGTAGTCCGCGCGCGGCAGGAAGCCCTGCGGGTCGCTGCTCCGCCCGGTCCGCAGCGCCCAGTCGAGCAGGTCCGAGGGCGAGTCCGGGAAGGCGCTCATGTGCCGGGCGCGCACGTTGAGCAGGTGCCGCTGGTCGTTGGTGCCGTAGGCGATCCCCCGCCCCACGATGCCGCTCGCCTCGTGGATGACGACCTCGAGCGCGGGGTCGTCGGAGCGCACGAGCAGGTTGATCGCCGTGAGCACCCCGCTCGCGCCGCCGCCGATCACCGCCACCCGGGTGCGCTCGGCCACGGGTCCGCGGTGCTCGGTCAGCGTCATGCGACAAAGTCTAGAGCATCACTCGACATTGGGTTGAGTTGTGGGTTCCCACCCGCGAGTTGTGGGTTCCCACCCGCGACTTGTGCCAAGTCACCGGTGGGAAGTGCCAGCTCGCGGGTGGGAAACCCCAAGTCAACGGGTGAGGTTGCGCAGGAGGAGCGCCTCGGCGAGCAGCACCCGCTCGAACTCCGCCAGGTGCAGGCCCTCGTTCGGGCCGTGCGCGCGGGTGTCCGGGTCCTCGACACCGGTCACCAGGACCGAGGCGGCGGGGAAGCTCTCGAGGAACTCCGCGATGAACGGGATCGACCCGCCGACGCCCATGTCGACCGGGGCGGTGCCGTCCCAGGCCTCGGCGAAGGCGGCCCGCGCGGCGTCGAACGCCGGCCCGGTGGCGTCGATCTGGGTCGCCTCCCCAGTGTCGACGACCGTCACGGTCAGCTCGGCACCCCAGGCCACGTTGGCCTCCAGGTGGCGCTGCAGCGCGGCCACCGCATTGGCGGTGGTGTCGCCGGGCGCGATCCGCAGCGAGATCTTGGCGCGGGCCGCGGGCACCAGGGTGTTGGACGCGCCGTCGACCTTGGGCGCGTCGAGGCCGGTGATGCTCAGGGAGGGCTTGGTCCACAGCCGCTCGACCGCGGAGCCCTCGCCGATCCACTCGATGCCGGGCACCGCGCCGGACTCGGCGCGCAGCCGCTCCTCGGGGTAGTCGACGTCGGCGGCGGGCCCGCTGTGCAGGCCCTCGACGGCGACGTTGCCGCGGTCGTCGTGCAGGGTGGCGATGAGCCGGGACAGGGTGATCAGGGCGTCCGGGGCGAGGCCGCCCCACATCCCGGAGTGCACGGCGTGGGTGAGCGTGCGGACCTCGACGTCGACGCGGACCAGGCCGCGCAGGGAGGTGGTGAGGGCGGGGACCCCGATGTCCCAGTTGCCGGAGTCGGCGATCACGATCACGTCGGCGGCGAGCCGGTCCTGGTAGGCCTGGAGCAGCTCGGGCAGCGTGTCGGAGCCGACCTCCTCCTCGCCCTCGATGAAGATCCGCACAGTCACCGGCAGCTCGTCGCCGAAGGCACGCAGGGCCGCGACGTGCGTGATGATGCCGGCCTTGTCGTCGGCGGCACCGCGGGCGTAGAGCCGGCCGTCGCGCTCGGTCGGCTCCCACGGCGGGCTGTCCCACTCGGCGTGGTCGTTCTCGGGCTGCACGTCGTGGTGGGCGTAGAGCAGCACGGTCGGCGCGCCCTCGGGCCCCTTCTTCTCCCCGATCACGGCGGGCGGCGCACCGTCGTGCGCACGCACGATCTCGACGTCCACCCCCTCGGCGGCGAAGAGGTCGGCGGTGGCGCGGGCGCTCTCCTCGACCTGGTCGAGGCGGGCGGGGTCGGCGCTCACGGACTGGATGCGGACGAGGGCCTCGAGGTCCGATCGGACGCCCGGGAGGAGCTCGGTGAGACGCGCACGCAGGTCGGCGGTGGTGACAGGTCCGGTCATGGCCCCGACCCTAGCCCGCCCCCAGGGGGAGGTACGGCGTCAGGTCGGTCCGCTCCCCGCTCGCGCTCACCCGCCCCTCGGCCACCGCGTCGAGCCAGGCCTGCGCGCCGGTGGCGACCGCGATCCAGGTCGCCGCGTCGGTCTCCACGACGGCGGGCGGCGTGCCGCGGGTGTGCCGCACGCCCTCGACCACCTGCACCGCGGCGTACGGCGGCACGCGGACCTCCACGGAGCGGCCCGGGGCGCGGGTCTCCAGCAGGGCCAGGAAGTGCTTGACGAGCAGCTTGAGGTCGGCCCGCTCGGCGCTGCCGTCGTCCACCCGGGCGAGGGCGGTGGCGACGGCGGCGGGGTCGGCGGGCTTGAGCCGGGCGGGCATCAGTCCTCCTCGGCCAGGGCCGGGTAGGGCTGGACGAGGTTGTAGACGGAGTAGGTCTCGCGGCCTTCGGCCCCGGCGGCCCGGCCGGCGTCGCGGTAGCGCTCCACGACGGCGCCGACCTCCTCGCCGAGCGCCTGGGCCTCGTCGGGGGACAGCAGCAGGGACCACTCCGAGATGCTGCGCTTGTCCTCGGCCCCCGTGTCGGCGAAGGCCCGCTCGACGAGGTGCCGGCCCCACTCGACCGCGTTGCGGCGGAAGACGGAGTAGGCCGCCCGCCCGCCCGGCTGGGCGAGCATGTCGGCGGTGCGGAACCGGATCCCGTCGGGGTCGACCAGCCGCCAGACCCGGTCGCGCCGGTCCCGGCCGGCGTCGGGGTCTTCCTCGACCAGGCCGTACTTGGCGAGCTGGCGCAGGTGGAAGCTCGCCTGGTTGGCCGGGACGCCGAGCTGCCGGGCGATGTCGGCGGCCCGGGCCGAGCCGGCCGCGGACAGCTCCTGCAGCACCCGGTTGCGGGTGGGGTGCGCGATCGCGCGCAGCACGCGCGGGTCGTCGTACATGACCATGGGGCCAGGGTAGCCGGATTGCGCACCACAAGTTGCGCAATACATCTTGCGCAATACATCTTGCGCAATTCATATTGCGCAACATAGCGTGCGGAATATGACGTCGTACCGCTCCCTGGCCCGCAACCGCGACTTCACCGCGCTCTGGGTCGGCGCGACCATCTCCGAGCTGGGCTCCCGGGTGACCCTCTTCGCGATGCCGCTGGTGGCGTACGCGATGACCGGCTCGGCCCTGTGGGCGGCGGCGACGGAGGCGGTGTTCCTGCTCGGCATGGTCGCCGTGCTGCTCCCCGCCGGCCTGCTCGCCGACCGCCGCGACCGGCTCCGGCTGATGCGGCTGTCCCTCGGCAGCGGCACCGTGCTCTACGCCTCGCTCGTCGTCGCCGGCCTGACCGGCCACCTGACGATCCCCCACCTGCTCGTGGTCGCCCTGGCCACCGGCCTCGGCAACGGGCTGTTCCTGCCGGCGGAGCAGTCGGCCATCCGGTCGGTGGTCACCCAGGACGAGCTTCCGACCGCGCTCAGCCAGCAGCAGGCCCGTCAGCACGTGGCGACGCTGACCGGCGGACCGCTCGGCGGCCTGCTGTTCGGCCTGGCCCGGTGGGCGCCCTTCGCCGCCGACATGGTCACCTACGCCGTCGGCTGGCTCCTGCTGGGCCGGGTGCGCGCCGACCTCTCCCCCACCCCCACCGCTCCGGCCGCGCACCCGCTCGCCGACATCGGCGCCGGCCTGCGCTTCCTGTGGGGCCGGCCCTTCCTCCGGGTGCTGCTCGTCTGGTCGCCCGCCACCAACCTCACCGTCAACGCGTTGCTGTTCGTCGCCCTGCTCCGCCTCGTCGACGCCGGGTACGCCGGCTGGCAGATCGGGCTGGCCCAGACCGCGATCGGCGTCTGCGGCATCCTCGGCGCGCTCGTGGCGCCCCGGATCATCGAGCGCTTCCGCACCGGCTCGCTGACGATCGTGGTCGCCTGGAGCTTCGTTCCGCTCGCCCTGCCGCTGGCGCTGTGGAACCACCCGGCCGCGATGGCCCTGGCCGCCTCCGCCGGCATCTTCCTCAACCCGGCCGGCAACGCCGCCGCCGGCTCGTACCGGCTGACCATCACCCCGCCGGAGATGGTCGGGCGGGTCCAGTCGACGATGCAGGTCGTCGCGATGGTCGCGATGCCGCTCGCCCCGCTCCTCGCCGGGGTGCTGCTCGGCGGCCTGGGCGGCCGCGACGCGATCCTCGCGCTGACCGGCGCGACCGCCCTGGTCGCGCTGGTCCCGACCCTCTCCCGGGCGGTCCGCGCGGTGCCGCGACCGGCCGAGTGGCCCCGGCTCGCCGAACCCGCCGCGGTGCCCGTGCCCTGACTGCCACAATGGCGCCCATGCTGCTCCGCCGTTCCGCCGCCGCCTGCTTCGGGCTCCTCGCGCTCCTGCCCGCCCTCGCCGCCTGCGGCGACGACGAGAGCGGGATCAAGGTCGGCGACCTGGTGGACGCGCGCTCCGACGACCAGTTCGTCGAGGGCGGCACGGCCTCCACCATCGCGCTGCCCATCGGGCGGCTCGAGATCAGCGCCGGCAAGCCGACCACCAAGCTCGCCGCCGACGACACCCGGCAGCTCCAGGCCGTCGAGGCGCCTGCCGGCAGCACCTTCGTCCCGATCACCTGGCAGTACGACGCCGGCACCTTCGGCGACTACACCGACTTCCTCGACACCGAGGTCAACCCGGTGATCGACCTCGTGGCGGACAAGGCGTCGTACCGGCTGCCGGCGCCGGAGGCGACGGGCGAGGGCGCGGAGTCGTTCTACGCACTGGTCTCCGGCGACGGCGAGGACGCCTCGCTGTCGGTGGACTTCGACGGGGTCAAGCAGACCGTCGACCTCGCGACCGGTGAGCGCGAGGAGGGCAAGGCGGCGCCGCTCTACAAGCTCAAGCCGCGCAAGGACCGGATCGCCTCGTGCACCACCGACAGCAAGTTCAAGCTGTCGATCACGCACTCGCGCCTGCCCGACTACGCCTGCAACATCTCCCGCTCGGCCACCATCCCCTACGCCGGCGGGCAGTGGGCCGAGGCCGGCAAGTCCTGGCGCGTGGTCACGCTCAGCACCACCCTGCGCCGCTACGACCTGCTCTCCGACGACCTGAAGTCGGGCGCGATCTACGTCGCCACCTCGACCGACTCCTCCTTCACCCTCGGCAAGCTCAAGCCGACCAAGGTGATCGAGGACCGCGCGCTGACGGCCTGCCCGGACGAGGTCCAGGGCGGGTGCACGAAGGTCTACCACCTGATCTTCGCCGTGGACGACAAGGCGTCGACGACGCTGAGGATGAGCCAGACCTACGAGCTGACGCTCAGCAGCGTGTGGGGCGGCGGCGAGGGCCGCGACGGCCTGAAGCTGACCAACAAGGCCGTCATCAAGCTGCGCTGACTCAGGCGCCGAGCGCCGCCGGCAGGGTCGCGGTCCACGCGGCGCGCAGCTCGTCGAGAGCCACCTCGAAGGAGCCCTCGACGACGAGCGCGTCGCCGCCCGTCGTACCGATCTCGGTGAGGGGGACGTCGTGCCGGGCCGCGAGCGCGCGCAGCGCCTCGAGCGCGGCGGCCGGGACGGTGACGAGCGCACGGGCCGCGGACTCGGCGAAGAGCCCGACGAAGGCGTCGCCCTCCAGGGTGACCCGGGCGCCGATCCCGCTGACGATCGAGGCCTCGGCGAGCGCCTGGGCGAGACCGCCGTCGGACAGGTCGTGCGCGCTGGAGGCGACGCCGACCAGCTCCTGCAGCAGCGCGGCCAGGCGCTGCTCGGCGGCGAGGTCGACGAGCGGCGGCCGGCCGCCGAGGTGGTCGTGCACGACGTGCGCCCACTCCGAGCCGGACAGCTCCTCGCGGGTCGTGCCGAGCAGCACGACGGTCTCGTCGGCGGCCTGGAAGTGCGAGGGCGTACGACGGCGCACGTCCTCGATGACGCCGAGCACCGCGACGACCGGGGTCGGCAGGATCGCCGTCTCGCCGGTCTGGTTGTAGAGGCTGACGTTGCCGCCGGTGACCGGGATGCCCAGCTCCAGGCAGCCGTCCTTGAGGCCGCGGCAGGCCTCGGCGAACTGCCACATGACGGCCGGGTCCTCGGGCGAGCCGAAGTTGAGGCAGTCGCTGACGGCCAGCGGGAGCGCGCCGCCGGTGGCGACGTTGCGGTAGGCCTCGGCGAGCGCCAGCTGCGCGCCGGCGTACGGGTCGAGCTTGGCGAAGCGACCGTTGCAGTCGGTCGCGATGGACACCCCGAGGTGGGTCTCCTCGTCGACGCGGACCATGCCGGAGTCGGCGGGCTGGGCGAGGACGGTGTTGCCCTGCACGTAGCGGTCGTACTGGTCGGTGATCCAGGACTTGTCGCACAGGTTGGGGCTGGCGACCAGGCGGAGCAGGGTCGCGCGCAGCTCCTCGCCGGTGCTCGGCCGGGCCAGCGCCTCGGCGCCGTCGGCCTGGAGCGCGTCCTGCCAGTCGGGGCGGGCGAACGGGCGCTCGTAGACCGGGCCGTCGTGCGCCACCGTCCGCGGCGGTACGTCGACCACGGTCTCGCCGTGCCAGTCGATCACCAGCCGGCCGGTCTCGGTGACCTCGCCGATGACCGCGGCCTCGACGTCCCACTTGGTGGTGATCGCGAGGAAGGCCTCGATGTCGCCGGGCTCGACGACGGCCATCATCCGCTCCTGGCTCTCGCTCATGAGGATCTCCTCGGGCGAGAGCGTGGAGTCGCGCAGCGGCACCTTGTCGAGAGCGACGTTCATGCCGCCGTCGCCGGCGGAGGCCAGCTCGGAGGTCGCGCAGGACAGGCCCGCACCGCCGAGGTCCTGGATGCCGGCGACGACGCCGGCGCCGAAGAGCTCGAGGGTGCACTCGATGAGCAGCTTCTCCATGAACGGGTCGCCGACCTGGACGCTGGGGCGCTTGGCGGGCCCGTCGGCGTCGAAGGTCTCGGAGGCGAGCACCGAGACACCGCCGATGCCGTCGCCGCCCGTGCGCGCGCCGTAGAGCACGACCAGGTTGCCCGCGCCGGAGGCCTTGGCCAGGTGCAGGTCCTCGTGGCGCAGCACGCCGATGCAGCCGGCGTTGACGAGCGGGTTGCCGAGGTAGGTCGCGTCGAAGACGGCCTCGCCGCCGATGTTCGGCAGGCCCAGGCAGTTGCCGTAGCCACCGACGCCCGCGACGATCCCGGGCAGCACCCGGTGGGTGTCGTCGGCGTCGAGCGGGCCGAAGCGCAGCGGGTCGACGACCGCGACCGGGCGCGCGCCCATCGCGATGATGTCGCGGACGATGCCGCCGACGCCGGTCGCGGCGCCCTGGTACGGCTCGACGTACGACGGGTGGTTGTGCGACTCGACCTTGAAGCTGACCGCGTAGCCCTGGCCGATGTCGATCACGCCGGCGTTCTCACCGATGCCCGCGAGCATCGGGCCGATCGGCGTCTCCTGGGGGATCTCGCCGAACTGGCGCAGGTGCACCTTGGAGGACTTGTAGGAGCAGTGCTCGCTCCACATGACGGAGTACATGGCCAGCTCCGCGCCGGTGGGCCGGCGGCCGAGGATCTCGCGGATCCGCGCGTACTCGTCGGCCTTCAGGCCCAGCTCGGACCAGGGCTGCTCCCGGTCCGGGTCACCGGCCGCGACGGCGACCGTGTCGAGGGCGGAACGAACGGGTGCGGAAGCGGTGTCGGCCACGGGGCGCAATCCTATCCGTCCCCGCACCCCGTCCCGACCGCGCGGTCACAGGGTGTGGCTGTGGTACCTGCTGCGGAACTCCGCCATCAGCTCGGCGGTCGGCTCCGCGCCCTCGGAGACGGCACGGTGCACGTCGCGGAAGAAGTCCTCGTAGCCCCCCGGCGTGTAGAGGCAGATGGCGGTCGCCGGGGCGTCGCTCGCGTTGCGGAAGCCGTGCGCCGAGCCGCGCAGCGCGGCCACCAGCGTGCCCGGGCCGGCACCCACCTCGTCGGCGCCGGTGTGGAAGGTCAGCTCGCCGCTCACGACGTAGAAGTGCTCGTCGTGCTGCTCGTGCACGTGCGGGCGGGCGCCCATCGCGCCGGGGGCGAGCGTGAACTCCTCGAAGGAGAGCAGGCCGCCGGTCTCGGCGGCGGTGAGCTTGAAGAGATGGGGCAGCCCCATCGCCTCGATCGTGGTTCCTGCACCGGGAGGCTTGATCAACGGGGGTCGCATGCCGATGACAACCCTGTCCGTCCGGCCGGAATGCCGCCTGCCGCAAGGAATTGCGGGGATCCGATAACTACACCGTTGTAGTTCGTCCGAACCACTGTTACAGGTGTGAATGTTGTGGTTATCGTGACGTGGCTTCCGACGGTCCGCCCCACCTTCCCCTGGAGTTCCACCGCCATGTCTGCCCGGCTCGCCCCCTTGTCCGCCCTCCTCGCGACGGCGCTCGCGTCCGTGCTCGCGATCACCCTGCTGGGCGCGCCGCAGGCACCCAGCGACGACCCGGTCGACCTCACCGCGACGAGCACCAACCGGCCGACACCGGCCACCCACTTCAAGGGCTACGGCTTCGACCAGTGCCTCGCACCCACCCAGGCCAAGATGGACACCTGGATGGAGAGCTCGCCCTTCCTGGCGGTCGGCATCTACATCTCCGGGGCCTCCCGCGCCTGCCGCAGCCAGCCCAACCTGACCGCGACCTGGGTGAAGAACCAGCTCGCCCGCGGCTGGCAGCTGCTGCCGATCACGCTCGGACCCCAGGCCAGCTGCTCGACCCGCTACCCCAAGTACGGCGCCGCGGTCGACCCGAAGATCAGCGCGAACAACGCCAACGGCTACGCCACGGCCCGCAACCAGGGCCGGATCGAGGCCGACCGCGCGGTGATCGCCTCCCGTGCGCTCGGCATCGTGCAGGGCAGCACCCTGTTCTACGACCTCGAGGCCTTCGACATCGGCAACGCCACCTGCAAGGCCTCCGCGATCCGCTTCCTCGACTCCTGGACCAAGCGCCTGCACGCCCTCGGCTACAAGTCGGGCTACTACTCCAGCGCCGGCTCCGGCATCAAGATGGTCAACGACTTCAAGGCCAAGTACCCCACCACCTTCACCTACCCGGACACGCTGTGGATCGCGCGCTGGGACGGCGCGGCGAACACCTCCGTCAGCTCGTCGTACTTGGCCCCGACGGCCTGGACCCCCGGCCGGCGGATCAAGCAGTACCAGGGCGGCCACAACGAGACCTGGGGCGGCGTCACGATCAACATCGACCGCAACTTCCTCGAGCTCGGCGCCGGCATGGTGCCCGGCCGCGAGGTGCACTGCGGCGGCGTCGCGGTCGACCTGCCGGCCTACGCCACGCTGAAGATGCCCACCGCGTCGTACAAGCCCCCGGTGGCCTCGGTGAAGGCGCTGCAGTGCCTGATGGCCGAGTTCAAGGCCTACACCGGCAAGGTCAACGGCAGCTACGACCTGACCACCCGGCGCGCGGTCTACACCTGGCAGCGCCGCCGCGGCTTCGCCGCCAGCTCGACCTGGGGCAACCGCGACTGGATCACCCTGCTCTCCGCGGGTGCCCGCCCGGTGCTCAAGTACGGCTCCGCGGGGCTCTACGTGCGGCGGGTGCAGCGCGCGATGCGCGTGGCGATGCCCTCGCGCAACATCCAGATCACCGGTGTGTACGACGCGACGATGGCCGCGCACGCGGGCTACTACCGCCGCCAGGTCGGCGTCTCGTCGTACAACATCGTCAACACGGCGACCTGGCTGAAGCTGCAGACCGGCCGCTACTGAGCGGCTATCCGCCGAAGCCGACCTGTGGGTCGAGCCCGGTCCGCATCCGCCAGCCGAGCAGCGCCAGGCCCAGCCCGGTGCGGTGGTCCGCCTCGTCCAGGGAGACCCCGAGCAGCCGCTCGATCCGGGCGAGGCGGTCGTAGAGGGACTGGCGGCGCAGGCCGAGCAGGTCCGCCGTCCGTGCCTTGGACAGCGAGCACGCGAGGTAGGCGTCGAGGGTGCGCAGCAGCTCGCTGCGGTGCTCCCGGTCGTGGTCGACCAGCGGGCCGATCTGCTCGTGGACGAAGTCGCTGAGCACCTGGGGGTCGATCTCCCGGGTGAGCAGCCGGTGGGCCGCGACGTCGCGCTCCATCACGACCCCGGTACGACGCCCGTAGCGCCGCGCCGTACGGACCACCTGGCGCGCCCGCGCCACCGCGGCGGCCAGGTCGCCGGCGTCGGCGACGGGGGTGCTCGCGCCGACCAGGACCCGGCCGGGCAGTGCCGACCCGAGCCGCTCGGCCAGCCCGGCGAGGTCGTCGCGGACCTGGGTCGGGACGGCCCGGCGACCGCCCCGGCGCACCACGACGACGTGCCCGGCGGTGGTGCCGACGAGCACGCCGGGGCCCTCGTCGTGCAGGGCCCGCTCGGTGGCGGCGACGGCGTCGGTGACCGGCACGGCGGCATCCACCTCGATCGCCGCGACGACGAGGTGACGCTCCTCCAGGGGCGGCCAGCCGAGGTCGGCGAGCCGGTGCAGCACGTCGGCGCGGGAGACCACCGCTCCCGCGGCGAGGTCGGCGACGAGCGACTGCGCGGGTCCGGGACGGTGCCCGCCACCGGTCCCCCGACCGAGCTCCAGGGCGACGGCGACGCCGGCGGCGTCGGCGACCCGCTGCCGGTGCACGCTGCGCGCGCCCAGCAGCCGCAGGGTGCCGTGCACCCCGGGCTCGCCGCGGACCTGCACCTCGATGCCGGCCTCGTCGCTGACGGAGGCGATCCGGCTGCGCTCGACGGTCTGGCCCTCGGGGTCGCGCAGCTCGACGGCGCACCCGGCCAGCCGCGAGGTCTCGTCGAGCAGGGCGCGCAGCCCGCGGCCCTCGATCACCACCTGGGTGAGGGTGCGCCAGCCGGCGTCCTCGGTGCCGGCCTCGACCTTGCGTCGTACGAGCAGCTCGTGGAAGTCCTCGACCATCCGCTCGAACGGGACCACCCGGTGGAAGACGAGCACCGGTACGCCGCGGCGCCGCGCCGACTCGACGATCGGCTCCGGCACGGCGAAGAAGGTCCGGCCCACCTCCAGGCCGAGGGCGGCGACGCCCGCGTCGGCCAGCTGGTCGACGTAGGAGCGCAGGTGGTCGGCCGTGCGTCCGTGCAGCCCGAGCCCGGAGGTCAGCAGCACCTCGCCCCCGGCGAGCAGCGAGCCCATCTCGAAGACCTCCGAGGAGTGCACCCAGCGCACCCGGACCTGCTCGGGGTCGCCGTGCAGCAGCTCGGTCCCGGCAGCACGGAACGACGGAAGGGCCAGCACCTCGGCAAGAGTTGCTGCCATCAGGACATTGCGTCCGGTAGATCACGCGCCATGCCGGACAGTATGTCCCTTGTCGGCGTCGACCGGCTCTGGTGATGTGAGCCCCGACACACCCAGCACCGACGGAGGCACCATGATCGACCACGACGACCGCAGGTATCTCGACCTGGCGATCGAGCAGGCCCGGACCGGGTGGGAGGAGGGCGGCATCCCGATCGGCGCCGCCCTCGTCCACGACGGCGAGGTGCTCGCCGTCGGCCGCAACCGGCGGGTCCAGCTCGGCTCGGCCATCCGGCACGGCGAGACCGACGCCATCGAGAACGCCGGCCGGCTGCCCGCGACGGTCTACCGGGCGAGCACGCTCTACACGACCCTGTCGCCGTGCTTCATGTGCGCGGGCACCTCGGTGCTCTACGACATCCCGCGGATCGTGGTCGGCGAGAACGTCAGCTTCCAGGCCTCCGAGGAGTGGCTGCGCTCGCGCGGCGTGGTGGTCGACGTGGCCGACGACCCGGCCTGCAAGGACCTGATGGCGACGATGATGCGGGAGAAGCCCGAGCTGTGGGCCGAGGACATCGGGGAGGAGTCGTGACCGACACCGTCCGTCCCGAGGCGGCCGTCGTCGACCCGGACTACCCGGTCACCCCGGTGCCCGCGCACGCGCGCAAGTCCTTCCTGTCGCTGGCGGTCGTGCTGCTCGGCTTCACCGTCTTCACCCCGACGATGCTCGCCGGCGCCCAGCTGGGCTCGGCGTTCGCGCTCGGCGACCTGGTCCGGGTGATCCTGCTCGGCTCGCTCGTGCTCGGCACCTACGTCGCCCTGCTCGGCTGGATCGGCGCCCGCACCGGCCTGACCACCGTGGTGATGGCCCGCTACGTGCTCGGCAGGCGCGGCAGCAAGCTCGGCTCGATCCTGCTCGGCGGCACCCAGATCGGCTGGTACGGCGTCGTCATCGGCACCATCGGCGACCTCACCGCGCAGGCCTTCGAGTGGGAGTCCGACCTCGCCAAGGCCGCGGTGATGATCGCGACCAGCGTGCTCATGTGCCTGACCGCCTGCTACGGCTACCGCGGGATGTACTGGGTCTCGGCGATCTCCACCCCGCTCATCCTGGTCCTGGCCTTCTGGGTGCTCTTCCGCTCCCTCGACGAGGTCGGCGGCTGGTCCGGGCTGGCCGACGTGCAGCCGAACGCCTCGATGACCACGGCCGTCGCGATCACCACCGTCGTCGGCACCTTCGTCTCCGCCGGCACCCAGGCCCCGAACTGGACCCGCTTCGCCCGCACCGGCCGGCAGGCCCTGATCGCCTGCGTCATCGGCTTCCTCGTCGGCAACGGCCTGATGATCTTCTTCGGCGCGACCGGCGCGATGACCTTCGGCCAGGGCGACTTCGTCCTCGTGCTCTACGACCTCGGCCTGGTCACCTGGGGGCTGGTGCTGCTCTTCGGCAACCTGTGGAAGTCGAACGCCGACACGGCGTACGCCTTCGGGGTCGCCGGGGCCGAGCTCTTCGAGAAGCCCTCCAAGACCCCCTTCGTGGTCGCCGGCTCCGTGGTCGGCACCGTGCTCGCGCTCGCCGGGGTGCAGAACCACCTCGTCGACTACCTGGTGCTGCTCGGTGTCTTCATCCCGCCGCTGGGCGGCGTGGTCATCGGCGACTACCTCGCCCGCTGGCGCGACGGGATGCCCGAGGGCGAGCGGCTGCCCGCGCTCAACCTCCCCAACCTGGCCGTGTACGCCGTCGCGAGCGCCGCCGCCTACGTCGCGAAGGAGGCCGAGGTCGGCATCCCGCCCGTGATCGGGGTGGTCCTGGCCGCCGTCGGTGCGTACGCCGTGGGCCGCTCCGGCCTCAACCGCAGGCTGGACCCGGCGGCCTGAGCGGTCGCCTGGTCAGGCGAAGGCGGTCTCGACGAGCGAGGTGAAGAAGCCGAGCCCGTCGAGGCCGCAGCCGGTCAGCTCCTCGACCGCGTGCTCGGGGTGCGGCATCAGCCCGACGACGTTGCCGCGGGCGTTGCTCACCCCGGCGATGTCGCGCAGCGAGCCGTTGGGGTTGACCTCGAGGTAGCGGGCCACGACCTGGCCCTCGCCCTCGATCCGGTCGAGGGTCTCGGCGTCGGCGACGAAGCCGCCCTCGCCGTTCTTGAGCACGATCCGGATCTCCTGGCCCTGCCCGTAGGCGCTGGTCCACGGGGTGTCGGTCCGCTCGATGCGGAGCAGCTGGTCGCGGCAGACGAACTTGCGCTTCTCGTTGCGGATCAGCGCCCCCGGCAGCAGGTGCGACTCGCAGAGGATCTGGAAGCCGTTGCAGATGCCGAGCACCGGCATGCCGGCGTTCGCGGCCTCGATCACGCTGTCCATCACCGGCGCGAAACGGGAGATGGCGCCGCAGCGCAGGTAGTCGCCGTAGGAGAAGCCGCCGGGCAGGACGATCGCGTCCACGCCCTTGAGGTCGGTGTCGCCGTGCCACAGCGCGACCGCCTCGTTGCCGCCGATCCGGACCGCGCGCTGCGCATCGACGTCGTCGAGGGAGCCCGGGAAGGTGACGACGCCGACCTTCACTGCTCGACGCTCACGACGTAGTTCTCGATGACCGGGTTGGACAGGACGGTCTCGGCCATCTTGTCGACCTCGGCGAGGACGGCGTCGGTGACCTCGCCCTCGATCTCCAGCTCGAACCGCTTGCCCTGGCGGACGTCGGTGACCCCGGAGAAGCCCAGCCGGGGCAGCGCGCCCTGGACGGCCTTCCCCTGCGGGTCGAGGATCTCGGGCTTCGGCATGACAGCTACGACGACTCGGGCCACGGTGGGTAACTGTACCGGTGCACACTGGGGGCATGAGCAACCCGTCCCGCCCCGCGTTCGGCGCCGCTGCCTCGCCGCTCAAGCTCGAGTACCCGCAGTCGCTGGCGGTCTACGACGACTACGCCGCCGCCCAGCGCACCGTCGACTTCCTCGCCGACGAGAAGTTCCCCGTCGAGCAGTGCATGATCGTCGGCACCGACCTCAAGCGGGTCGAGCGGATCACCGGCCGGCTCACCACCGGCCGGGTCGCGGCCGGCGGCGTGATGTCGGGGCTGTGGCTCGGGCTGTTCGTCGGGCTGATCTTCAGCATCTTCACCGACGAGAGCACGTTCGGGATCATCGTCTCCACGATGGCCCTCGGCGCCGGGTTCGGCGTGATCATGGCGGTCGTCGGCTACGCCCTCTCCGGCGGCCGGCGCGACTTCTCCTCGATCAGCGCGGTCGTCGCGACCCGCTACGAGGTGCTCGTCGAGCACAAGGTGTCCGCCCAGGCCCGCGAGCTGCTGGCGAAGCTGCCCGGCGCCCTGCCCGACCCGTTCAGCTGAGCCGGATGGAGCTGTCCGTCGCCGGCTTCGCCGACCTCGACCCGCACACCCTCTACGACCTGCTCCGCCTGCGCGTCGACGTGTTCGTCGTCGAGCAGGCCTGCCCCTACCCCGAGCTCGACGGGCGCGACACCGAGCCGGGCACCCGGCACCTGTGGCTGGCGGACGGCGGTCCGCCCACGGCGTACCTGCGGGTGCTGAGCGAGCCGGACGGCGTCGCCCGGATCGGCCGCGTCGTGGTGACCCCGGCCGCCCGTGGCGCCGGTGCGGCCGGCCGGCTGATGAGCGCCGCCCTCGCCGAGGTCGGCGACCGCCCGGCCGTCCTGGACGCGCAGGCGCACCTGGTCGCGCTCTACGAGCGGCACGGCTTCGCCGTCACCGGTCCGGAGCACGTCGAGGACGGCATCCCGCACGTGCCGATGGCCCGCCCCGCCACCTGACCCGACGGGCCGGGCTCAGAGGCCGACCGGGTCCGAGCAGAGCTGGGTCTGCGCCTGCCACGCGGCGTTGCCGTGCCCGATCGTGGTGCCCTCGTCGTCGGTGGAGAGCCCCAGCGCCGGCGGGTACGGCGCCGCGACCACCCCCAGGCAGAAGGTCACCCGGTCCGGGTCGGTGGGCAGCGCCACCGGGCCGTCGCCGAGGTCGTCACCGAACGGCTGCCGCCGCTCGAACGGCTCGGCCACGCGCAGCTCCCGGCTCAGCGTGCGACCCGCGGCGAGCCGGGTGACGCCCACCCGGGGCGCCTGGCCCCACGCCATCCGGTCGGTGTCGGGCCACGGGAACGCCCGCTGGGACAGCAGGATCCCGGAGCCGCGGCCGGTCACGTAGGCCAGCGTGGGGTCGTACCGGGTGCCGGCGCCGGCGACCCGCGGGATCCCGTCGACGACGAGCAGCTCACCGTCGGTGGTGTTGCGCAACGTCCAGCTCACCCGGACCGCGCCGTCCTCGGCGCCCACCGTCGCGGTGAAGTCGAGGCCGGGGTCGGCGACGCCACCGTCGGGGTCGGCCGGGTCGCTCGCGCCCGGCGCCGGGTCCGGGTCGTCCCGTGCGTCCGCACCACAACCGCCGAGCGCCAGCCCGAGCACCGCCGCGACGGCGGCGAGCAGGCGCCGGTCAGTAGTGGTCACGGTGCGGCGCCCCCATCTCCTCGCGCAGCCCGTTCTCGGTGTACTGGTAGGGGTGGTCGGGGTCGATGACCTCCGGGGTCGACGGGTCGTCGTCGTGGTCGATCGGCAGGCCCGCGGCCTGGCGCTCGTCGTTCGGCGTGCCGTGGTTGAGCTGGTCGTCGCCCTGGTAGTCGCCGTCGGCACTGGTGTCGTTGGCGTAGTCGTAGACGTGCGCCAGCTCGTGGTAGAGCACCGCGATCGGCGGGCCGTCGACGCCGCCGCCCGGCGTGCGCAGGTGGTCGAGCGCGACGTTGTAGTTGATGACGAAGTTGCCGTGGCCGTCGTTGCTGGCGGTGCTGTTGTCGGGGTCGCTCGGGTCGTTGTACTCCCGGATGACCAGGGTGTCCTTGTTGAACCCGAGGATCCCCGAGTCCTCGATGTTGCCCGACAGGTTGGCGAGCATCTGCTGCCCGGCCGGCGAGGACGCGAGCAGCTCCAGGTCGGCGCGCACCCGGGCCTGGAACTCCGGCGAGCCCTCCACCTGGATCTCGCTCGGCAGGTCGCGCAGCTCGACCGTCACCCGGTGCTCGCCGCCGCGCACGACGTCGCCCGTCTCGGCGTACGTCGTGTCCGAGCCGGTGCCGGCCTCGACGGTGTCCTCGCCCTTACCGGTGTACGTCGTGTCGTCGCCGTCGCCGCCGTAGATGGTGTCGTCGTCGGTGCCGCCGGACAGCGTGTCGTCGCCCGCCCCGCCGTCGAGCTGGTCGTCGCCGGACCCGCCCTCGAGGTAGTCCCAGCCGTCGCCGCCGCTGAGGGTGTCGTCGCCGTCGAGGCCGTAGAGCGTGTCGTCGCCCGAGCCGCCCGACAGGGTGTCGTCGCCGAACTGCCCGTCGGCGTAGTCGCGCCCGGCACCGCCGGAGATCCGGTCGTCGCCGTCGCCGCCCTTGATCCGGTCGTCGCCGCTGCCGGCGAGCACCGTGTCGTTGCCGTCGCCGGTGTCGATCGTGTCGTCGTCCTTGCCGCCGAGGACGGTGACGTCGACCCGGCTGCCCTTGGGGACCGTGACGGTGTCGTTGCCCTCGCCGACCCGGATGACGACCTCCTGCCCGGCGGGCACGCGGTAGACCTTGCCGTTGATCGTCACGACCTGCTCGCCCGTCCTCGGGTCGACCGTGATCGTCACGTTGTCGTCGCCCGAGCCGGTGTTGAAGATCGTGCGGTTGCCGATGGTGATCGCGCCGACGCCGTCGGCGTCGGGCGGCAGCTCGAAGGGGTCGGCCCCCTCGGCGACGTCCTGCCAGCGGTCGGCGATCGCCCGCCACTGCTCGACGGTCGCGCGGATCGCGGCGCGGTCCTCGTCGAGGGAGGTGTCCAGCCCGTCGCGGATCTCGCGCGCCCGGCCGAGCGCGGCGGTGACCTTGGCCTGCTCGTCCTCGTCGCGCGGCTGGAAGGTCATCTCGCCGCCCGGCCCCCAGTGCACCGGCACGTTCACGATCGTCGCCCACTGGGCGTCGAGGTGGCCCTGCGCGACCCGGACCGAGCCGGCCGCCAGGGTCAGGTGCGAGGCCACCTTGCCGGCCAGGTCGCCGCCCGCGTCGAGGTCGGCGACCAGGCGCCGCTTGTGGTCGTCGAAGGAGTCGCGGGTGTCGCCCTCCCAGCCCGCGTCCATGACCGCCTTCGCACCGCTGGTGACGTCGTCGCCGGCGTCGGTGAGCGTCGTACCGACGGCGGCCCACTGGGTGGCCGCGCTGTCGAGCTTGTCGACCTGGTCGTGCAGGTCGAAGATCCCGGAGCCCATCACGCCACCCGCGCGGACGTGGGGGTCGGGGTCGGCGCGGGACCGGGCGACGGGGACGGCGTCGGGTCGGGCTTCTTGTCCGGCGTCTTCTCCGCGAATCCCGCCGCCACCGACTCGTCGGTCGTCGAGAAGTCGAAGGCGCACAGGTAGACCGCGTCCACGTCCGCCTCCAGCACCGACACCAACCGGCCGACCGCGATCGCCGCGGCGTTGCCGGCGTCGGTGTGGGCGGTGAGCAGCGGACCGCTCTCGATCGTGTTGCCGGCGGCGCCGGACGGGACCTGGAGCGCGCTCAGCGCTCCGGACCAGCCGTCGGCGACGTCCTGGGACGCCGACAGGCAGGTGTTCGCGAGCTCGGCGAGCTTGGTGGGGACCTCCACGAGCGGCCTCCTGAGGGATCGGGTCGGAGACCTGCTCCTACCCCGTCCCGTCCGCGGCCTAACCAGGGACCTGCCGCCCACCCCGCCTTGCCACCAGGCGGAGGCAGACCCTACGCAAGCCAACCGCGAGCGCGGCACCCGGTCTTGCCGCCAGGCGGAGGCAGACCCTACGCAAGCCAACCGCGAGCGCGGCAGCGCGGCGAGAGCCGCGTGACCAGCAGCTTGCTGCCGACCGCCGCGGCGAAGCCGCGCTCGCGCCAGACGACTCAGCTCAGCTCGCGCTTGAGGATCTTGCCGGTGGCCGTCATCGGGAGGCCCTCGACGATCTCCACCACACGCGGGTACTTGTACGCCGCCATCTGCTCCTTGCTCCAGGCCACGATCTCCTCGGGGGTGGCCTCGGCACCCGGCTTGAGGATCACGAACGCCTTGATCTCCTCGCCGTGGCTCTCGTGCGGGACGCCGATCACGGCGGCCAGGGAGATCGCCGGGTGGGTGAGGAGCACCTCCTCGATCTCGCGCGGGTAGACGTTGAAGCCGCCGCGGATGATCATGTCCTTGGAGCGGTCGACGATGTAGTACCAGCCGTCGGCGTCCTTGCGGCCGAGGTCGCCGGAGCGGAACCAGCCCTCGTCGTTGATCGCCTCGGCGGTGGCGTCGGGCCGCTGGTAGTAGCCCTTCATGATGTTGTGGCCCTTGATGGCGATCTCGCCGATGCCGTCGGGGTCGGTCACCTCGGTCCAGCTCTCCGGGTCGATCAGCTTCATCTCGACGCCGGGGATCGGCGTGCCGATCGAGCCGACCCGGACCGGCTCGCCGAAGCGGGAGAAGCTCGCGACCGGCGAGGTCTCGGACAGGCCGTAGCCCTCCAGGATGGTGACGCCGAAGCGCTCCTCGAACTGGTGGTGCACCTCGACCGGAAGCGCCGCGCCGCCAGCGACCGCGACCCGCAGGTTGGCGGCGATGGCCTTCACGTCGACGGAGTCGTCGAGCGCTCCGAGCAGGCCCCAGTACATCGTCGGGACGCCGGCGAAGAAGGTGACCTTCTCCTTCAGCATCAGCCCGAGCGCGGGAGCCGCCTCGAAGCGGGGCAGCATCACGACGGTGCCGCCGAAGGCGAAGGCGCCGTTCTGGATGACGGTCTGGCCGAAGGAGTGGAACAGCGGCAGCACGCACAGGTAGGTGTCCGGGTTGTCCGCGCTCGCGCCGAACAGGTCCTTGCCGGACAGCGCGTTGTCGCGCATGTTGCGGTGGCGCAGCTCGGCGCCCTTCGGCTGTCCGGTGGTGCCGGAGGTGTAGAGGATGACGGCGGTGTCGTCGTCGTCCACGTCGACGGTGTCGAACGTCGGCGCCTGGCCCGCCAGGCCCTGGCCGAGCGTCTCGGTGCCCTCGATCGGCGAGGCGGCGGTGGGGTCGGCGGTGATGACGAAGAAGTGCTCGCACCCGTCGGCGGCCTGGAAGCCGGCGTACCCCTCCTCGCCGATGGGGAGCTCGGGGGTGCCCTGGAAGGCGAAGTAGGCCTTCGCGTCGGAGTCGCCGAGGTGGTAGGCCACCTCGCGGCCCTTGAGCAGGACGTTGAGCGGCACGACGGTCGCGCCGGCCTTGAGGATGCCGTAGTAGACGATCGTGAAGTACGGCAGGTTGGGGCAGCTGATCGCGACCTTGTCGCCGGGCTTGATCCCGCGCGAGACCAGCAGGTTGGCGACCTGGTTGGCCGCACCGTCGACCTGCGGGTACGACAGGCGGGTGTCGCCCAGCACGATGGCCGTGCGGTCCGGGAAGCTCTGGGCACTGCTCTCGAGGAAGCCGGCGAGGTTCGTCATGCGGGACAACCTACTTGCCGGTCACCAGCGCCGGAACGGGTTGTTCAGAACCGCTCGCCGGTCAGGCGCTCGTAGGCCTCGATGTAGCGCGAGCGGGTCCGCTCGACGACCTCGGGCGGCAGCGGGGGCGGGGCCTCGCCCGACGCCTTGTCCCAGCCGCTCTCGGCGGACAGCGCCCAGTTGCGCACGATCTGCTTGTCGTACGACGGCTGCGCCCGTCCCGGCTGCCAGTCGTCGGCCGGCCAGTAGCGCGAGGAGTCGGGGGTCAGCACCTCGTCGGCGAGCACGATGTCGGTGCCGCCCGGCCGCACGCCGAACTCCAGCTTGGTGTCGGCCAGGATGATCCCCTGCTCGCGCGCGATCTCCTCGGCCCGGGCGTAGACGTCCAGGGTGAGCGCGCGGAGCGCGGCCGCGGGGTCGGCGCCGACGGTGGCGACGACGGCGTCGTAGGAGACGTTCTCGTCGTGGTCGCCGAGCTCGGCCTTGGTGGCCGGGGTGAAGATCGGCTCCGGCAGGCGGCTGCCGTCCTCGAGCCCCGCGGGGAGCGCGATCCCGCAGACCTCGCCGCTGGCGCGGTAGTCGAGCAGGCCGGAGCCGGTGAGGTAGCCCCGCGCGACGCACTCCACCGGGAACATCTCCAACCGCTCGCAGACCACCGCGCGGCCACGGACCGCCTCCGGCACGTCCGTCGAGAGCACGTGGTTGGGCACCAGCGGGGCGAGCTGGGCGAACCACCACTGCGACATCCGGGTGAGGATCTCGCCCTTGTCCGGGATCGTCGTCTCCAGCACGAAGTCGAAGATCGACAGCCGGTCGCTCGCGACCATGAGCAGCTTGCCGGCGTACGGGCCCTCGGTGACCTCGTAGAGGTCGCGCACCTTGCCGGAGTGCAGGTGGCGGTGGCCGGGGAGCTCCGGTGCGGGCGGGATGTTCGCGAGGGTCACGGGCGACAGCCTATTGAGGCCGATCCGTGGCGGCCCTCCCCGATGCCAACAAAACTATCTAGACTGATCTACATGACTTCGGCCCGCGAGCCCCGCCCCGACTTCCTGCTGGTCGGCGCGCCCAAGGCCGGGACGAGCGCGCTCCACCTCGCCCTGGCGGCGCACCCCGACGTCTTCGTGACCACACCGAAGGAGCCGAAGTTCTGGCTCTGCGAGGGTGCGCCGCCGCCGCACTGGGGCGGTCCCGGCGACCGGCACTCGCAGCAGGAGTGGGTCTGGCAGGAGCAGGCGTACGCCGACCTGTTCCGCCCCGCGCCACCCGGCAGCGTGCGCGGGGAGTCCACGCCGTTCTACCTCTGGCACCGCGGGGCGCAGCGCCGGATCGCGGACGCGCTGCCCGAGGTCAGGCTCGTCGCCGTCGTACGGGACCCGATCGACCGGGCCTACAGCAACTGGATGCACCTGTGGTCCGACGGCCTGGAGACCGAGGCGGACTTCGAGACCGCCTTCGCCCGGCAGGACGAGCGCGTCGCCGCCGGCCACGCACCCTTCTGGCGCTACCGCGACCTGGGCCTCTACGGCGAGCAGCTGCGCGACCTCTACAAGCTCGTCGACCCCGCCCGGGTGCTCATCGTGCGCTACCGCGACATCGTCGACCACCCCGTCGAGACCGTCGACCGCACGTGCCGCTTCCTCGGCATCCGCGAGGGCCAGGTGACCTCGATCCCGCGGGACAACTCACGGCCCTACGTCGCCCCCGGCTGGCGGCCCCGGGTGTTCGGTCCGGCCGTGCGCGGCGGCGCGTGGGCGGGCCAGTTCGTGCCGCCCGAGGTCTGGCGGCGGCTGAGCGTCCCGCTCGTCGCGCGCCTGCAGACCAGCGACGCGCACCGGCCCTCGCTCACCCCCGCGCAACGCGAGCGGCTGCTGCCGGCCTTCGCCGAGGACATCGCGCTGCTGTCGGACCTGACCGGCGAGGACTTCTCCGACTGGCTCTCCACCCGCGACCGCGGGTCCTTCGCCGAACGGGTCCGCGCCCGTTGAGCAGGGACTTCCTCTCGTCGAGTGGGGGGTTTCTCCCGTCGAGTGGGCGTTTTCCACCACCGGTCGCGGCAGGAAGTCCCTACTCGCCAGCAGGAAGTCCCTACTCGGCAGCGGGAAGTCCCTGCTCGAAGGGAGGAAGTCCCTACTCGACGGCGGGGGTCAGCGGACGACGGTGACCAGGTCGTGCGCGCCGTCGGGCCGCGCGGCCTCGACGTAGAAGCGCACCCGCCCGTCCGGCAGCGGTACGGCGCTCGCGTAGCGCCACGCGCCGTCGCTGTGCGGGGAGGCGATCGGCGGGGCGTCCTGCGCGACGTACCGCTCACCGTCCCAGGTGGCGATCCCGGTGGTCTCGAACCAGTTGGACGCGGCGTCCGGGCGGCCGTCGTAGAGGATCGTGCGGGGGGCGCCCGGACGGTCGGGCAGCACCGTGCTGGCGCGGGCACCGCGCTCGTCCCACTCCCCCGGGCGGCCGGCGAGCACCTCGCCGTGGTCGGTCCAGTCCAGGCCGTCGGTGCTGCGCAGCAGCCGGGAGGTCATCCGGTCCTCGTGGCCGACCTCGGTCAGCGGGTGGCAGCACAGCAGCATCTCCCAGCCGTCCGGGCCGTGGGTGACGACGGGGTCCTTGACCGCGACCGCGTCGTCACCGGGCAGCACGACCGTGCGGACGCCGTCCGGCAGGTCCTCGGGCGTCGCGGCGGTGAGGCTGTCGACCCACCAGTGCTTGGAGCCCGGCGTCGCGCAGGACAGGTAGAGCCGCCAGCCGATCCCGGGCACCGGCACCAACACCGGGCGCTCGAAGGACTCGCAGCCGAACGCGTCGCGGTGCACCTCGGTCACCTGCTCGAAGTGCTCGCCGTCCTCGGAGCGGGCCACCACCACGCTCACCCCGCGGCCCTCGGCCAGCGGCCGGCGCACCCGGTAGGTCAGCCAGAACGTCCCGTCGACCAGGACCGCGCTCGCGGCCCCCGCCCAGTTGCCCGCGCCGGACGCGGGAGCGGGAACGACGACCCGCGGGTCGTCGTACGTCGGGGCGGCGGGGGTCGCGAGGGTCATGCGGCGATCTTACTCGACCAAAAGACTCGACATTGGGGGTCGATGCGCGACGCCGTCGGGGCGGATGGCACAGTGTCGCCATGACGGAGTCCGCGCAGACCCCCGAGAGCACGTTCGTCCACGGCCCGATCGTGTGGGAGGACGAGGTCTGGGTCCTCGCCCGCCACGACGCCGGCGGCCAGCTCGGCCTGACGCTGCACCACCGCGACCCGGAGGCGCTCGGCCAGCTCTCCGACGACCACGCCTCGCAGCTCGGCCGGATCGGCAACCGCCTGATCCGCATCATCGAGCACCTGCCCGGCGCCGGTCGCGTCTCGCTGGGCCGGATCTCCGGCGAGCACGTCCAGCTGACCTTCGAGGTCACCGACGTGACCGAGGACCACCTGCACGACATCGCCGTCCGGCTCGCCAACTGGGGCGGCCAGGCGCGCGCCTGATCCTGGCCCGACACCGCCCGAGCCGCCCGACAGAGGGAGCAACCATGCCCGTCGTGAAGATCAACGCCATCAGCGTTCCCGAGGCCGCCGGCCCCGAGCTCGAGAAGCGGTTCGCCGCCCGGGCCGGCGCGGTCGAGGGCTCACCGGGCTTCCTCGGCTTCCAGCTGCTGCGCCCGACCGCCGGCGAGAGCCGCTACTTCGTGGTCACCCAGTGGGCCGACGAGGAGTCCTTCGCCGCCTGGCGCGACGGCTCCGCGCGCGCCGCGCACGCGACCCCCGAGGGCGAGGCCCCGCGCCCGCCGGTCTCCACGGGTGCGGACCTGCTGGAGTTCGACGTCGTGCTCGACGTCCGGCCCTCCTGACCGCTCCCCCCGCGGGGGACTATCGCGACGACGCGAGGATCCGCGCCGCCCGGCGCAGGTCGGCGGCCACCGCCGGCCGCGCGGCGAGCGTCAGCAGCGGGCCGGCGCCCAGCGCGCCGACCGTGAAGTCCGCGCGCACCCGGCAGCCGTCGCCGTCCGGGACGAAGCGCAGCTCCAGGCGCGCCTCGAAGGGGCCGAACCGGCCCTCCTCCGCCCACCGGCCCGGGCGCTCGGAGACGACCGTGCGCATCCGCGGCCGCAGCCCCGGTACGACGGTCACGTCCGTCCACGCCTCGCTGCCCGTCGCGCCCTCCACGCCGGCGACCGCGCGCAGCGAGGACTGCCACGCCGGGCGGTTGCGCGGGTCGGCGAGGTAGTCGAAGGCCCGGTCCGCGGGGACCGGGAAGGCGACCTCGATGCCGGTCAGAGGATCGCGCCCGGCTGGTACGACGCCGCGGCCGGGTGCGCCGCGACGACCGCCTCGGCCTGCCGGCACACGGCCTGGGTCTGCTCGACCGCGGCACCGGTGAAGGTGATCGGCTCGGCGACCAGCGACTGCAGCTGGTCGGAGGTCAGGCCCAGCCGCTCGTCGGCGGCGAGCTTGGCGAAGACGTCGTTCTCGGCCTGGCCCTGGCGCATCGCCAGGGCGGTGCCGACGGCCGCCTCCTTGATCGCCTCGTGCGCGGCCTCGCGGCCCACGCCGTTGCGGACCGCGGCCATCAGCACCTTCGTGGTCGCCAGGTACGGCAGGTAGCGGTCCAGCTCGCGCTGGATGACGGCCGGGAACGCGCCGAACTCGTCGAGCACGGTGAGGAAGGTCTGGAACAGCCCGTCGACGGCGAAGAAGGCGTCCGGCAGCGCCACCCGTCGTACGACGGAGCAGGAGACGTCGCCCTCGTTCCACTGGTCGCCGGCGAGCTCGCCGACCATGGAGAGGTAGCCGCGGGTGACCACGGCGAGGCCGTTGACCCGCTCGCAGGAGCGGGTGTTCATCTTGTGCGGCATCGCCGAGGAGCCGACCTGGCCCTCCTTGAAGCCCTCGGTCACCAGCTCGTTGCCGGCCATCAGCCGGATCGTGGTGGCCAGGTTGGAGGGCGCCGCGGTGAGCTGGACCAGCGCGGAGAGCACGTCGAAGTCCAGCGAGCGCGGGTAGACCTGCCCGACGCTCGTCAGCACCCGCTCGAACCCGAGGTGGCCGGCGACGCGCTGCTCGAGGTCGGCCAGCTTGCCGGCGTCGCCGCCGAGCAGGTCGAGCATGTCCTGGGCGGTGCCCATCGGGCCCTTGATCCCGCGCAGGGGGTAGCGCCCGAGCAGCTGCTCGATCCGCTCGATGCCGATCATCAGCTCGTCGGCGACGGTCGCGAAGCGCTTGCCGAGCGTGGTCGCCTGCGCGGCGACGTTGTGGCTGCGCCCCGCCATCACGGTCGTCTCGTGCTCGGCGGCCAGCCGGGCCAGCCGGGCCAGCGTCGCGACCGCACGGTCGCGGAGCAGGGCGAGGGACTGCTTGACCTGGAGCTGCTCGACGTTCTCGGTCAGGTCGCGCGAGGTCATCCCCTTGTGGATGTGCTCGTGCCCGGCGAGCGCGGCGAACTCCTCGATCCGCGCCTTCACGTCGTGCCGGGTGATCCGCTCACGGGCCGCGATCGAGTCCAGGTCGACGGTGTCGACGACCTTCTCGTAGGCCTCGACGACACCGTCCGGCACCTCGATGCCGAGGTCGCGCTGCGCCTTGAGGACGGCGATCCAGAGCTGCCGCTCGAGGACGATCTTGTGCTCCGGGGACCAGATCTCGGCGAGGTCGGCGGCGGCGTAGCGGGTGGCGAGGACGTTCGGGACGGTCACGGTGGGCCATTCTCCCACGGATCAGCGCACCGGCCGGACCAGCACCATCTCTCCGTCCTCGGTGGTGCCGCGGACCCCGGTGAACCCGGCCTTGGCGGCCACCCGCAGGCTCGCGGCGTTGTCGGGCGCGATCGAGGCACGCACCCGCACCCGGGCAGCGTCCGCGCGCTGCAGCAGCGCGCCCAGCGCCTCCGTCGCGAGCCCGTGACCGCGCGCCGAGGCGACCAGGCCGTAGCCGACCTCCACCTCCGGCGTCCCGTCCGCGGCGGCCTCGGGCGGGCCGAAGAAGCCGATCGAGCCGACCACCAGCCCCTCGTGCACGATCGAGCGCGGGCCCCACGGGTCGCCGTCGCGCCACAGGGTCGCTGCGCCGCGGTCGTCCTCGCGCGGGAAGTCCGGGTGCCACTCCGGGCGCCGGGCCTCGCCGCGGATCGCCGTCACGGTGGCCTCGTCCCACAGCACCAGGTCGAGCCGCGCGGTGCCCACCCCGCGGCGCTGCTCGGGCTGCTCAGCCATCGAGGCCCACCACCCGGCCGTCGTACGACGCCAGGGCGGTCGCGACCGTCCGGACGTCCGCGCGCCAGACGTCCTCGGGCCCCGGCGGCAGGATGTCGTCCCAGTCGACGGCGAAGGAGCCGAGCACCGACGGCAGGCCCTCGGTGCGCGCCATCAGCCACACGTGCAGGTGCTCGGCGCCGTCGCCGATGCGCTGGACGTGGCAGCGCGCGACGTTCGGCAGATCCTCGACGATCCGCGTGAGCCGGACCGCGAGCCGGCCGTACTCCGCGGCCATCGCGTCGTCGAGGTCGGGCAGGTCGAGGTGCGCCCAGGGCTCGAGGATCAGCACCAGCGGCAGGGCGCTGCGCTCGGAGAGGTGCTTGAGCCGCCACCGGTCGTTGGTCCACACGACGCCCGGCAGGTCGGGCCCGCAGGCCCGGCAGCCGACACCGCCCTCGCCCTCGCGCGGCTGCTCCGGGGCCGGCGCGGCGAGCGGCTTGGCCGCCAGCTGTCCATCGGCGACCTCCCACGGGAACACGTCCCAGGACGCCACGGACGGCAGCGGCAGCCGCCCGTCCGCGTCGGCGACCGCCCGGACCCGGGCGTGGAGGTCTGCTGCTGACTCGGCCATGGCGTCACTCTGCCACTCAGGGCTGGAGGATCTTCTGCCACCACACGACGTCGATCCACCGGTCGAACTTGCGACCCACCTCGCGCAGCTCACCCTGCCGCTCGAAGCCGCACGCGCGGTGCAGCGCCTCGCTCGCGTCGTTGGGCAGCGAGATGCAGGCCAGGGCGGTGCGGACGCCGGCGGCGCTCATCCGGGCGAGCAGCTCGTCGTAGAGCCGCCGGCCGAGGCCGCGCCCGGCAGCGGCCGGATCGAGGTAGATGGTGACCTCGCGGGTGCCGTCGTAGGCGCCCTTGGGACGGAACGACGAGGAGTAGGCGAAGCCGAGCACGGTGCCGCCGTCATCGGCGACGAGGAAGTGGTCACCCGGGTGCGAGGAGGCCAGCAGGCCCTCCCACTTCGCCCGCGGCGGCGGGTCGAGGTCGAAGGTGGCGGTGCCCTCGCGGACCTCGCGGTCGTAGATCGCGGCGACGGCGTCCAGGTCGGCGTCGACGGCGGGACGGATCTCCACTCAGTCGTCCGCGACCGAGGCGCCCTCGACGACGCCGAGCGGCTCGGCGGCGATGTCGGAGCGGCGCTGCTGGCCCTCGAAGGAGACGAGGTCGGCGGCGGCGTAGGCGCGGGCACGCGCGTCGGCGACGTCGTAGCCCAGCGCCCGGACGGCGAGCACCCGGCCGCCCGCGGTGACCAGCGAGTCCTGGTGCAGCGCGGTGCCGGCGTGGATGACGTCCACGTCGTTGACGCCGTTGGCGGCGCCGACGCCGGTGATGACGTCGCCCTTCGAGGAGGACTCCGGATAGCCCGCGGAGGCGAGCACGACGGTGACCGAGGCGCCGTCACGGAAGACCGGCGCCGGCACGGACTCGAGGTCGCCGCGGGCAGCGGCCAGCAGCAGCTCGCCGAGCGGGGAGTCGAGCAGGGCGAGCACCGGCTGGACGTCGGGGTCGCCGAAGCGGCAGTTGAACTCGATCACCCGGGGGCCGGCGGCGGTGAGCGCGAGGCCGACGTAGAGGCAGCCGACGAAGGGCGCCTCGCGCCGGGCCATCTCGTCGAGGGTGGGCTGGACGACGGTGTCCACGACGGTGGCGGCGAGGTCGGCGGGCGCCCACGGGAGCGGGGAGTAGGAGCCCATCCCGCCGGTGTTCGGGCCGCGGCCGCCGTCGTGGATCCGCTTGAAGTCCTGGGCAGGCTGCAGCGGGTAGGCGGTGGTGCCGTCGCAGACCGCGAACAGGGAGACCTCCGGCCCGTCGAGGAACTCCTCGACCACCACGGTGCCGCAGCCGGCGGCGTGCTCCTCGGCCTCGGCCCGGTCGCGGGTCACCACGACGCCCTTGCCGGCGGCGAGCGCGTCGTCCTTCACGACGTACGGCGGCCCGAAGGCGTCGAGCGCCGCGGCCACCTCGTCGGCGGTGACGCAGGTCCGCGAGCCCGCCGTCGGCACGCCGGCCGCGGCCATGACCTCCTTGGAGAACGCCTTCGAGCCCTCCAGCAGCGCGGCCGCCCGGGACGGGCCGAAGACCGGGACGCCGGCCTCGCGCACGGCGTCGGCGACACCCGCGACCAGCGGGGCCTCCGGGCCGACGACGACGAGGTCGGCGCCGATCTCGGCGGCGAGGGCCGCGACGGCGGCGCCGTCCATCGGGTCGACCGGGTGCAGGCTCGCGAAGGCGCCGATGCCCGGGTTGCCCGGAGCCGCGTGCACCTCCGTGACCGCCGGGTCGCGGGAGAGCGCGAGGGCGAGCGCGTGCTCGCGGCCGCCGGTGCCGATCACGAGGGTCTTCACGGAGGTCGATCCTAGAGCCGCGGCCGACTCACATGCGCGGCACCTGCGGGTGGCTGGGCAGCACCAGCTCGAACGTCGTCCGGCGACCCTCCCCGGGCGGGTGGTAGGTCACCTCGCCCCCGTGGCTGCGGGCGATCTCGCGCACCAGGTGCAGGCCGAGCCCGGTGCCACCGGTGGGGCCGGCGTGGGCGAAGCGCTGGAAGAGCTGGTCGAGGAGCCGCTCGTCGACGCCGTGCCCGTCGTCGGCGACCTCGATCCGCACCCCGTCCACCGTCGGCTCCCCGGTGAGCAGGACCGGTGCGCGGCCGTGCCGCAGCGCGTTCTCCAGCAGGTTGTCCAGCGCCTGCCCGAGCCGGGCCGGATCGGCCAGGATCTCGGTCTCGTCGACGACCTCGACCGCGATCCGCTCGTGCGGGTGCACGGCGCGGGCCCGGTCGGCGGCCGCGAGCAGCGAGGTCCGCAGGGAGACCCGCTCGGGCTCCAGCGCGAGCGCGTCGGCGTGCACGTCGGAGGCGGCACTCAGGTCGCTGACCAGGCGCTGCAGACGGTGGGCGCTGGTGGCCATCGCCTCCAGCAGCTGCTCGCGGGTGTCGTCCGACACCGTGTCCCCGCTGTCGCGCAGGATCGCGACCGAGCCCTCGACGACGGCGGCCGGGGTCCGCAGCTCGTGGGCGGTGATCGCCAGCAGGTGCGCCTGCTGCTCGATGGCGGCCTTGCGGTGCTCCTCGTGCTCGCGCTGCTGGGTCTGGTCGCGGGTGATCTTGGCGTAGCCGCGGTGGCGCCCGGCGTCGTCGTAGACCGCGGTGATGACGACGCTCGCCCAGAACCGGCTGCCGTCGCGACGCACCCGCCAGCCCTCCTCGGCGTACGTGCCGTGCTCCAGCGCCAGCTCCAGGTTGCGCTCCGGATGGTGGGCGGCGCGCTCCTCCTCGGGGTAGAAGAGGCGGTAGTGCTGGCCGATGATCTCCTCGGCGCCGTAGCCCTTGATGTTCTGCGCGCCGGGGTTCCAGCTGGCGACCCGGCCGTCGGTGTCGAGCAGGTAGATCGCGTAGTCGGTCACCGCGGTCACCAGCAGCCGGAACATCTCCTCGCTGCGGCGCAGCGCGATCTCGGCGGTGATGTCCTGGACCTGGGCGAAGACGTAGAGCGGCTGGCCGCGGGAGTCACGGACCGGCGCCAGGCTCACCCGCAGGGTGCCCGAGCCGTCGTCGGAGACCAGCGGGTGCTCGAAGGTGACGAGGTCCTCCTCACCCTCGGAGATCCGGGCGAGGGCCTCGTCGAGGTGGTCGCCGTGCTGCCGGGTGAGCACGCCGTAGTCGAGGCCCACCAGGTCGTCGGGCACCCGGCCGACCATGGCGGCGAGCTCGTCGTTGGCGCGCACGATGCTGCCGTTGAGGGTCATCGTCGCCATCCCGATCGCGGCCTGGTCGAAGGCCTCGCGGTAGCGCTCGCGGTGCTCGTCGAGAGCCGCCTGATCGCGGGCCGCGGACTCGTCGAGGCCGTCGGCGACGTGCAGGCCCAGCGTCCGCGGTCGTCGTACGTCGTCGGCGGGCTCCTCGACGTGCTGCCACAACAGCTCGGGGAGCTTCTCGATCGGCACCGACTTCTCGATGAAGTCCGTCGCGCCGAGCTCCCGGGCCCGGGTGGCGAGGCCGCGGCCCTCGAAGCCGGTGAACACCACGACCTTCGTGCGCGGCGAGACCGCCAGCACCAGGGGCAGCGCCTCCAGCCCGTCCAGGACCGGCATCGAGGTGTCGAGCAGCATCAGGTCGGGCGTGTGCTGGTGGGCGAGGATCATCGCCTCGCCGCCGTCCGCGCCCTCACCGACCACGTCGAAGAGACCCGACGCGGTCAGGCGCGAGCGCACCACGACCCGCAGCTCGGCGGAGTCGTCCACGATCACCACCGTCGGGCGTCCCACCACCACGCACGTCCTCCGCCCTTGAAGTCCCGCGGCGGCAGTATCCCGGAACCCCGCTTTCACACAGGTGGTTCCGGCAAATTCTTTGCGTCAGCGCAGCGGGTGCCGCACGACCGCCTGCTCGCGCTCGGGACCGACGCCGACGACCGAGATCCGGGCGCCGGAGCGCTCCTCGACGAAGGTGACGTAGTCCTGCGCGGCCTTTGGCAGGTCGGCGAAGTCGCGGCACCCGGAGATGTCCTCGCTCCAGCCGGGCAGGTTCTCGTAGACCGGCACGGCGTGGTGGAAGTCGCTCTGGTTGACCGGCATCTCCTCGTGACGCTGCCCGTCGACGTCGTAGGCGACGCACACGGGCAGCTCGGCGAGCCCGGTGAGGGTGTCGAGCTTGGTGAGCACGAAGTCCGTGACGCCGTTGACCCGCGCGGCGTAGCGGGTGATCACCGTGTCCATCCAGCCGCAGCGGCGCGGACGCCCCGTGGTGGTGCCGTACTCCCAGCCGGCCTTGCGCAGGAACTCGCCGTTGTCGTCGTGCAGCTCGGTCGGGAAGGGGCCCTCGCCGACCCGGGTCGTGTAGGCCTTCGCGATCGCGATGACCTGGTCGATGCGCGTGGGCGGGATCCCGGTGCCGGTGCAGGCGCCGGCGGAGATCGCGCTGCTGGAGGTGACGAAGGGGTAGGTGCCGTGGTCGACGTCGAGCAGGGTCGCCTGACCGGCCTCCATCAGGACCACCTCGTCGCGGTCGAGGGCCTGGCTCAGCAGCAGGCCGGTGTCGCACACGAAGGGCGCCAGGCGCTCGGCGTGGCCGAGCAGCTCCTCGACGGTCTGCTCCACCGAGGGCGCGCGGCGGTTGTAGATCTTGGTGAGGATCTGGCCCTTGAGCTCGAGCGCGCCCTCGACCTTGGCGGTGAGGATCTTCTCGTCGAACAGGTCCTGGACCCGGATGCCGATCCGGTTCATCTTGTCGGCGTACGTCGGGCCGATGCCCCGGCCCGTCGTACCGATCTTGCGGGAGCCGAGGAAGCGCTCGGTGACCTTGTCGACCTGCCGGTTGTAGTCGGCGATCACGTGCGCGTTGGCGCTGAGCTTGAGCGAGGAGGTGTCGATGCCGCGCGCCTCGAGGCCGTCGATCTCCTGGAAGAGCACGTCGATGTCGACGACGACGCCGTTGCCGATGACCGGCGTGCAGCCGGGGGTGAGGATGCCGCTGGGCAGCAGGTGGAGGGCGTACTTCTCGTCGCCGATGACGACGGTGTGGCCGGCGTTGTTGCCGCCGTTGAACTTCACGACGTAGTCGACCTGGCTGCCCAGGTGGTCGGTCGCCTTGCCCTTGCCCTCGTCGCCCCACTGGGCGCCGACGATCACGATTGCAGGCATTGGTTGCTCCTCGCCACGGACGGAGTCCCTCCGCCCCTCCTGACGGGACGGCTGCTCAACGCACCACTTGTTGTTGGTGTCTGCCAAGCAAGAAGCCCCGGCAAGACCGGGGCTCTTGCGGCGTCACGTTACCAAAACGCGATCTTCACGCTAGATTCGGCGAACGAGAACACGTTCCAGTTTGGGAGATGCGATGGGCGCCAGCCGCGAGACGATCCTCGAGACCATCCAGCAGTACGTCGACCTGGTCGCCACCGGCGCCTCGGCCGATGTCGTCGCGCTGTACGCCGACGGCGCGACCGTCGAGGACCCGGTCGGCACCGAGGTGCGTCGTACCCGCGAGGAGATCGCGGAGTTCTACGGCGCCCTCGACGGGCTGGAGCAGTCGGCGAGGCTCTTGCACGTGCGGGTCGCCGGCAACGAGGCGGCGTTCGCCTTCGAGCTCGTCACCAAGGCCGGCGACCAGACCTACACGCTCAGCCCGATCGACGTGATGACCTTCGACGACGACGGCCGGATCACCAGCATGCGCGCGTTCTGGTCCGGCGAAGACATGGTCGTCAGCTAGCTGCCAGCCGCGCCGCGACCTCCGCGACCACCGCGCGCGCCAGGGTCTCGGGGGTGTCCCCCGCCGCTTCCGGGACGACCCCGTGCACGTCGCCGTTCGCGAGCAGGTCCAGCGCCCCGACCCGCTGGCGCTCGGCCATCTCCGCGGCCCGGGAGGCATCGCCGTGCACGATCACGCTCGCACCCTCGGGGGGCAGTGGGGAGAGCCAGCCGCGCTCGGTCGCGAGGACGGTGGCGGCGGGCAGCATGGCGAGCGCGCCGCCCCCGCAGCCCTGACCGAGGATCACCGACACCGTCGGCACCTCCATCGTCACCAGGCCGGCGATGCAGCGGGCGATCTCGCCGGCCATCGCACCCTCCTCGGCGGCCTGCGAGAGCTCGGCGCCGGGGGTGTCGACGACGGTGACCAGCGGCAGGCGCAGCTCGTTGGCGAGCTCCATCGCGCGCCGGGCCTCGCGCAGCGCACCCGGCCCCATCGGGGTCGCGGGCGTCTGGCGGGAGCGGTCCTGGCCGACCAGGACGCAGGGCCGGCCGTCGAGGCGGGTGAGCGCGATCAGGACCGAGTCGTCGCGCTCGCCCTCGTCGGTGCCCTTGAGGCGGAGGGTGCTGGTGGCGCCGTACCGGAGCAGGTCGCGGACGCCCACCCGGCCCTCGGCGCGGGTCGCCTCGACGTCCTCCCACACCGGGTGGTCGAGCCGGGTGCCCGCGGCGACCGGCTCCCGTCGCTCCAGCACCGGCTCGGTCGCCGGGTCCACGAGCACGCCGAGCGCGGCGTCGACCAGGGCCGGCAGCTCCTCGGCCGGTACGACGGCGTCGATCACCCCCTTGGCGGCGAGGTTCTCCGCGAGCTGGACACCCTGGGGGAAGGGCGCGCCGTTGAGCGCCTCGTAGACCTTCGGGCCGAGGAACCCGACCAGCGCGCCCGGCTCCGCGACGGTGATGTGGCCGAGCGAGCCCCACGAAGCGTAGACCCCGCCGGTGGTCGGGTGCCGCAGGTGCACGAGGTAGGGCAGGCCGGCCGCGCGGTGGGCCATCACGGCCCGCGAGATCTCCACCATCTGCACGAAGGCGGGCGTGCCCTCCTGCATCCGGGTGCCGCCCGAGGAGGTGCTCGCGAGGACCGGCAGGCCCTCGTCGGTCGCGCGTCGTACGGCGGCGGCGATCCGGTGGGCGGCCCCGATCCCGATCGAGCCCGCCAGGAAGCGGAACTCGTTGACCACGAAGGCCACCGGGCGTCCGCGCACCGTCCCCCGCCCGGTCAGCACCGACTCGTCGGTGCCGGCCTTCTCGGCCGCGGCGCGCAGCTCGGCCTGGTACTCCTCGGCGTGCCCGCTGATGTCGATCGGCACGTCCCACGACTCGTACGACCCCTCGTCGAGGACGAGGTCGATCAGCTCACGGGCGGTCCAACGGCGTGTGCTTCCCATGCGACCGAACTCTAGGGTGGTCCTGTGCCCGCCGATCGCTCGATCCTCGTCATCACCAACTCCGGCGCCGGTACGGCGGACCAGGAGGCCCTCGACGCGGCCCTTGCCGTGCTCCGCGAGCACGCCGAGGTCGAGGTCGCCGCGACGTCCTCCCCCGAGGAGCTCGACGAGGTGCTGCGCGGCGTGGCCGAGCGGGAGGTCGTGGTCGCCGGCGGTGACGGCAGCATCCACGCGGTCGTCCAGGCCCTGCACGACCGCGGCGAGCTGAGCGGCCGCACGCTCGGGCTGGTGCCGCTCGGCACCGGCAACGACTTCGCCCGCACGCTGGGCCTCCCGCTGGAGGCCGCCGCGGCCGCCGGCGTCGTCATCGACGGCACCCCGCGCGCGACCGACCTGGTGGTCGACGACCGGGAGCGGATCACCGTCAACAGCGTGCACCTGGGCGCCGGCGCGGAGGCCGGCAAGTACGGCGCGCGCTGGAAGAAGCGGCTGGGCAAGATCGGCTACCCGATCGGCGCGATCCAGACCGCCCTCAACCCGCCGGTCCTGCGGCTGACGGTCGAGGTGGACGGCGAGGTGGTCGTCGACGTCGACAAGGGCGTGCTGATGGTGGCCGTCGGCAACGGCGCCTCGGTCGGTGGCGGCACCGAGCTGACCCCCGACGCGCAGCCGCACGACGGCCTGGTCGACGTGCTGGTGGCGACCCCGGACCGCACCCTGGCACGGCTGGGCTACGCGCTCCGGCTGCCGTTCGCGCGGCACGGCGACCACCGGGACGTCGCGATCGTACGCGGGCGCACGGTGCGGGTGACCGGCACCCCGTTCGACTGCAACAGCGACGGCGAGATCGACGGCCCGGTGGGGGCGCGGACCTGGCGGGTGCTCCCGGCGGCGTACTCGATGGTGGTCCCGGGCGCCTAGCCGCCTAGGCTTGGGCGCCGTGGCACGAGGACAGCGCGACCAGCAGCAGCACCCCACGGACTGGGTGACCCGGACCGCCGACCTGGCGCTCCGGCACGCCGAGCAGGTCAACGGCGGCACCCTGCCCGAGCTGGTCACCTGCGCGTCGGGCATCAGCCCCTCCGGGCCGATCCACCTGGGCAACCTGCGCGAGTTCCTCACCGTGCACTTCGTCGCCGAGGAGATCCGCCGCCGCGGCATCGCCGTGCGCCACCTGCACAGCTGGGACGACTACGACCGCTTCCGCAAGGTCCCGGCCGGGGTCGACCCGTCGTGGAGCGAGCACATCGGCCGCCCGCTGTCGGCCGTGCCGGACCCGACGGGTGAGTTCCCCAGCTGGGCAGAGCGCTACAAGGCGCCGCTGCGCGCCGCGCTCGCCGAGATGGGCTGCGAGATGGTCGAGGTCTCCCAGACCGAGATGTACCGCGCGGGCGCCTACCGCGAGCAGGTCCTCACCGCGATCCGCGAGCGCGCCACGATCGAGACCGTGATGGCCCGCTTCCGCACGAAGAAGGCCGACCCGGTCGAGGAGGGCGAGTCCACGGCCGAGGAGGAGGCGGGCCAGGGCGCCACCGAGGACCTGGCCCGCTTCCCCTACAAGCCCTACTGCCGCGGCTGCGGGCGCGACACCGTCACCCTCACGTCCTACGACGACGAGACCACGGACCTGGCCTACACCTGCGACGTGTGCGGCGACTCCTACGTCACCAACGTGGCGACCCAGGACGAGGGCAAGCTGGTCTGGAAGGTCGACTGGCCGATGCGCTGGACCTTCGAGAGCGTCCACTTCGAGCCTGGTGGCGTCGACCACGCCTCGCCGGGCTCGTCGTACACCGTCGGCAAGGAGGTCGTCGGGCCGGTGTTCGGCGGCTCCGCGCCGTCGTTCGTGGGCTACTCCTTCGTCGGCGTCGCCGGCATGCCGAAGATGTCCTCCTCGAAGGGCGGAGTGCCCACCGCGGCCGAGGCGCTGCGCATCCTCGAGGCGCCGATCCTGCGCTGGCTCTACGTCCGCCGCCAGCCCAAGCAGGCGTTCAACGTCGACTTCGGCCAGGAGGTCCTGCGCCTGTACGACGAGTGGGACGCGCTGACGAAGAAGGCCGCGATCCCGGAGAAGCGGGACGCCGCCGTGCTGGCCTGGGAGCGGGCGTCCGCCACGGCGGCCGCGGGCACGCTGCCGACCCCGGCGGTCGTCGTGCCGTTCCGGATGCTGTCGTCGGTCGCCGACGTGACCGCCGGCTCCCGCGAGATCACCGCACAGACGGTGGGGGCCGCGGAGGCCGACCTGGAGCCGCGGCTGACGAAGGCCGCCACCTGGATCACGTCGTACGTCGACCCGGAGGAGCGCACCACGGTCCGCGAGTCCGCCGACGCCGACCGCCTGGCCTCCCTGACCGAGGACGAGGAGCGCTGGCTGCGCCAGCTGCTCGACCGGCTGCCCGACTCCTTCGCGGACGCCGACGAGCTGACCACGCTGATCTACGGCGTGCCCAAGCTCGGCCGCGGGCTGGCCCTCGACGACCCGCCCACCGACGAGGTGAAGGCCGACCAGAAGGCGTTCTTCCGGCTGCTCTACAACCTGCTCGTGTCGGCCGAGCGCGGCCCGCGCCTGCCCACGCTGTTCGCGGCCCTCGGCCCCGAGAAGGTGCGCTCACTGCTCACCCCCTGAGGAAGTTCCTGGCGAAATCGCGTGATGATCGGCGGCGCCTCGCGTCCGGACTGGTGCAATCCCCCGGAAACGAGGAGCTCCGATGCGCACCACCGAACTGACCTCCAAGCACCGCGCCACCGTGCCCGTCCCAGCTGCCGAGCGGCCCACGCCGACCGGTGACCACCGCGCCGCCCGCGGCGTCGACCTGCCGATCGCGGGGATCCTCGGGATCCTCGTCATCCTGCTCGCGGTCTACCTCACCCTGCGGGGCTGAGCCGTGCGGCTGTGGCTGCCGTCGCTGGCCGCCGTGCTCGACACGCTGGTCCTCGACGAGCTGCGCCGCTACGTCCGACGCTGAGCGCCGCGCCGTCGTAGCCACGGCCCGAGCAACGGGGCGAACGCCAGGGCGACGAAAACCCGGACGAACTGCATCGTCAGGATCAGCCCGATCTCCTGGCCCGAGTCGACCGCCACGGCGACCACGGCGGGCAGCCCGCCCGGCGTCGTGGCGAGGTAGCCGTCGATCCGCGAGATGCCCACGGCGTCCGCGAACAGCACCCCCACGGCCGCACAGGCCAGCACGCCGAGCACGACCTGGACCAGGGCCAGCGGGAACAGCCGCGCCAGCCGGCGCAGCCGCTCCCGGGTCAGGCTGAGCCCGACGTTGGCCCCGACGACGGTGAAGCCGAGCGCGACCACCCACCCCGGCACGCTCGCGTCGGGGAACCACCCCGAGAGCGCGAGCGCGCTGGAGGCGACCAGGGTGCCGAGGATCGGTGCCGCGCTGATCCGCACGACGCGCGCGAAGAGCAGGCCGAGCAGGATCGCGGACCCGGTGTAGAGCAGCTGCGAGAGCGGGTCGCCCGGCCCGGCGTCCGGAGCGGTCGCCCCACCGGCGTCACCCAGCAGCGGCGCCACCAGCGGCACGCTGACCAGCACGAGGACCACGCGCAGGTACTGCACCGAGATCACGATCGCGTCGTCAGCGCCGTACTCCCGGGCGGCGAGGGCGACTCCCGACGCTCCGCCGGCGACCGAGGCGAAGATCGCGGTCGTGCCGTCGACGTCGCGGGACAGGCGCAGCACCTGGCCGACCAGCATCGACACGGCCAGGGTGACCAGGACGCCGCCTACCACCGCGACCGGCTCCCGGGCGACCGTGCGCAGCACGTCCGCGTCCACGCTGGCGCCGGCCGCCGTGCCGACGACCGCCATCCCCGCGGTGCGCAGCGCCTCCGGCATGGCCGGCGGCTCCGGCGCGCGGAGCGCCACCAGGACCGCGGCGACCAGCGCCGCGAAGAGCAACGGCGAGGGCGCGCCGAGCCACCACAGGCCACCACCGACGACGGCGTACGTCGCCGCGGCGGCGGCCCACAGGCCCGGACGGCCCACCTCAGCCGAGCAGCTCGTCGTACCCCGTCGCGCTGGAGTCACGCAGGAAGTCGGCGCACCGCTCCCACTCCTCGGTCTCGCCGATCGCACGGGCCGACAGCGCGAGCAGCGCCAGGGCGCGCAGGAAGCCGCGGTTGGGCTCGTGCTCCCACGGCACCGGGCCGTGGCCCTTCCAGCCGTTGCGGCGCAGCAGGTCGAGCGAGCGGTGGTAGCCGACGCGGCTGTAGGCGTAGACCGTCACGTCGTCGGCGCCCTCGTCGCGGGCCTGCTCGGCGAGGGTCGCCCAGGCCAGGGGCGAGGCCGGCAGGCGGCGTACGACGGCCCCGGGCGCCTCGCCGGCTGCGAGCAGCTCGGCGGCGGGGTCGACGGGCAGGTGGGTGGGCGGGGGGCCGGCCATCAGGTCGGCGCCGGGGGTGAGGCTCATGACGTCATTGTGTCCCCGGGGAACAGGATGTCGGCGCGCGGGTGTTCACTCGTACCGTGACCCAGAGCGCTCCCCCGCAGACCACCTCCGAGGTGGACAACCCCTGGCCGGCCCTGTGGGCCCTGGTCATCGGGTTCTTCATGATCCTGGTCGACCTGACCATCGTGACCGTCGCGACGCCGACGATCATCAAGGACCTCGACGCCTCCGTCAACGACGTCGTGTGGGTCACCAGCGCCTACATGCTGGCCTACGCCGTGCCGGTGCTCATCATGGGCCGGCTGGGCGACCGCTTCGGCTCCAAGAACCTCTACCTGCTGGGCCTGACGGTCTTCACGCTCGCGTCGCTGTGGTGCGGCCTGACGAACACGGTGGACGCGCTGATCCTGGCTCGTGTCGTGCAGGGCCTCGGCGCCTCGATGATGACCCCGCAGACGATGGCGATCATCACCCGGATCTTCCCCGTCGCCCAGCGTGGCAGTGCGATGGCCGTCTGGGGCGCCACCGCGGGCGTGGCGATGGTGGTCGGCCCGATCCTCGGCGGCCTGCTCACCGACGGCCTGGGCTGGGAGTGGATCTTCTTCGTCAACATCCCCTTCGGCATCATCGCCTTCACGATGGCGTGGCGGCTGGTCCCCTCGCTGCCCACCCACGCCCACCGCTTCGACTGGCTCGGCGTCGCCCTCTCCGGCGCCGCGATGTTCCTGCTCTGCTTCGGCATCCAGGAGGGCCACCAGAAGGACTGGGCGAGCTGGATCATCGCGATGATCGCCGGTGGCGCGGTGCTGCTGGTCGTCTTCATCGTCTGGCAGCGCTTCAACCGCGCCGAGCCGCTGGTCCCGCTGAGCCTGTTCAAGGACCGCAACTTCTCGGTCTCCAACGTCGCGATCGCCTGCATGGGCTCGATCGCCGCCGCCTTCGGCTTCCCGCTGATGCTCTACGCCCAGGCCGTGCGCGGCTACACCCCGACCCAGGCGGCGCTGCTGATGCTGCCGATGGCGGTGATGTCGATCTTCCTGGCCCAGCCGATCGGCAGGCTGACCGACCGGCTGCACCCGCGCCAGGTCACCGGCTTCGGCTTCGGCGTGAGCCTGGTCGGCTTCCTGTTCCTGATCTGGCGCTTCGAGCCGGACGTCGCGATCTGGGAGATCGGCGTGGCGATGGCCATCATCGGCGTCGGCAACGCCGCGATCTGGGCGCCGACCGCCGCGACCGCCAACCGCAACCTGCCGCTCCAGCTCGCCGGGGCCGGTGCGGGTGTCTACAACGCCACCCGCCAGGTCGGCTCCGTGCTCGGCGCCGCCGCGATCGCGGTGCTCATGGACAGCCGACTCGCGCACTACCTGCCGGGGGCGGAGGCGACCGGTGAGGCCGGGGCCGACAAGATCCCCGACCCCCACGTGGCCGCGCTGTTCAGCAACGCGATGCACGACGCCCTGTGGCTGCCTGCGGTGATGTACGCCGTCGGCTTCGTCGCCGTGATGTTCTACGAGGCGCCGAAGCACGCCGGCTACCGCGGCGCTCACTGAGCGGGTCGCTGCGTCCGGGACATCTCGTCGGTCAGGTACGCCGGGCGCAGCAGCGCGAGCACGCCCAGCGCGGCCAGCACGCACAGCCCGGCGTCGACGCCGATCGCGGTCCGCAGCGCGCCGAGCAGCTCGGGGCCCGCCGCCGCGGCACCACCCAGCGCGACCACCAGGATCGTCCCCACCACCGGGATGCCGACGGTGATCCCGACCTGGGTGCTCATGTTCGCCAGCCCGGTGGCCAGGCCCTGCTCGGTGTCGGGCAGCCCGCTCGTCGCGCTCACCATGAAGCCCACGATCGCGACCAGGTTGGCGACCCCGCCGACGAAGGTGGCGACGAGCAGCAGCCCGACCGAGGCCCGCGAGGTGCCCAGCAGCAGGAGCGAGCCGGTCGCCACCGCCTGGACCAGCAGGCCGGCGACGATCGCGGTCCGCGGTGAGGTCGCCGCGATGACGCGCGGCGCGAGCAGCCCGCCGAGCACCGTCCCGGCGCCGAGCACCGCGAAGGACAGCCCGGCCTGCAGCGGGCTGAAGCCTTGCACGTCCTGCAGGTAGAGGGTCAGCAGGAAGACCAGCGCGGTCTCGGTGGCGAAGGCGACGATGCCGGCGAGGTTCCCCCACAGCACGGCACGACGGCGCAGGACGCCCAGCGGCACGAGTGGGCTCGGTGCGGCGCCCTCGACGACCAGGAAGACCACGAACAGCACCACCCCGGCGCCCAGCGCGCCCCAGGCGAGCGCGTCGGAGGCGCCGGCCTCCCCGATCCGGGTGGCGCCCAGGACGAGCAGGAGCAGCCCGCCGGTCACGCTCACCGCCCCCGGTACGTCGAGCCGGGTCCCCCGCTCGCGTGCACCCTCCGTCAGCAGCCGGGGCCCGAGGGCCAGCACGGCGAGCGCGACCGGGAGGTTGAGGAAGAACGCCCAGCGCCAGCTCAGCAGGTCGGTGAGCAGCCCACCGAGGATGGCACCGGTGGTGAACCCGGCCGCCATCAGGGAGCCGTTCAACCCGAGCGCCCGCTCGCGCTGCGGGCCCTCCGGGAAGGACGTGGTGAGCAGGGAGAGAGCGGCCGGGGTGACGGCCGCGGTCGCCAGGCCCTGCACCACCCGCGCGGTCAGCAGCGTGGCCGGGTCCTGGGCGAGCCCGCCGAGCAGCGAGCCGAGACCGAGCGCGGCCATGCCGGCCAGGAAGAGCCGCTTGCGCCCGGCGACGTCGGCCACCCGGCCGAAGAGCAGCGTGAAGCCGGCGGCGCACAGGGCGAAGGTGGTGGCGATCCAGGGCAGGGACTCCCGCCGGAAGCCGACGTCCGCGCCGATGACCGGCAGCGCGACGTTGAGGATGGAGAAGTCGATCGCCAGCGTGAAGCTGGCGGTCAGCAGGAGCACCAGGACCAGGCGCTGGCGGGTGGACCAGACGACGGCCGTCGTACCGGAGCTGTCGAGGAGGGCGGACATGCGGGTGCCTTTCGGACGGGAGGGGATCTCCTCCACGGTCCGGCGGTCCGGGTCCGGGCACCACGCCCGGCCGTGGCTAGCACCGGCAGGGATACCCCCACCGCGCGGCACCCGGGGATACTCGGAGCATGTCCCCCTTCGGTCAGTTCCTCCGCCAGCGCCGCGCGGCGTTGCGCCCGGCCGAGGTGGGCCTGGTCGACTACGGCACCCGGCGGGTGCCGGGCCTGCGCCGCGAGGAGGTCGCGCTGCTGGCGGGGGTCTCGGTGACCTACTACACCCGGCTCGAGCAGGGGCACAGCGTGAATGCCTCGGAGTCGGTGCTCGGCTCGCTCGCCCGCGCGCTCGCGCTGACCCCGGTCGAGCGCCAGCACCTCTTCGACCTGGCCGGGGTGCGCGACCGCCCGGCCACCCGCACCGGTACGACGCCCGACTTCGCCCGCCCGGGCACGGTCCGGCTGCTCGACTCCATGGCCGCGGTCCCCGCGCTGCTGCTCGGCAAGCGCACCGAGGTGCTGGCTTGGAACGCCCTCGGACACGCCCTGGTGGCGGGCCACCTGGACCCGCGCGGCCCGGAGCAGCCCGACGTGCGCCCGAACCTGACCCGGTTGCTCTTCCTCGACGGGGCGACCCGTGCGCTCTACCCCGACTGGGCCACCGAGGCGGCCCGCGCGGTGGCGTCGCTGCGGCTGCTGTCGGGGCGCTTCGCCGACGACCCGCCGCTGGCGTCGCTGATCGGCGAGCTCACCCTCAAGAGCCCGGAGTTCGCCCGGATGTGGGCCGAGCACCCGGTCGACAGCTGCATGTCCGGCACCAAGCTGCTGCGCCACCCGGTCCTCGGCGACCTGGAGCTGGACTTCGAGGTGCTCTCGGTGCCGGACGACTCCGGCCACCGGATGCTGACCTACACGGCGGCGCCGGACAGCCGTGCCGGGCGCGTGCTGGCCCGCCTGCTGGCCAGCGACGACGCCTAGGCATCACACCTAGGAGAGCACCAGCCCGAACAGCGGGCTGTTCGGCGGCACCTTCTCCACCCGCAGCCGGGACTCCTCCATCCGGGCGAGCAGGCCGTCGATGTCGTCGCGGTGCTGCATCTCCACCCCGACCAGCGCCGGCCCGGTCTCCCGGTTGTTGCGCTTGGTGTACTCGAACAGCGTGATGTCGTCGTCCGGCCCGAGCACGTCGTCGAGGAAGCGGCGCAGTGCGCCCGGCTCCTGCGGGAACTCGATGAGGAAGTAGTGCTTGAGGCCCTCGAAGACCAGCGCCCGCTCGACGATGTCGGCGTAGCGGGAGACGTCGTTGTTGCCGCCGGAGACCACCACCACCACCCGGCTGCCCGGCTCCAGTGCGCCGCCGGCCGACTCGAGGCGCAGCGCGGCCGGGCCGAGGGCGCCGGCGGGCTCGGCGATGATCCCGTCGGACTGATAGAGGTCGAGCATCTCCACGCAGATCAGGCCCTCCGGCACCGCGACCACGGAGAGGTCGACGGCCGAGCGGGCCTGGGAGACCGCGGCGTAGGTCAGGTCCCCCACCCGGCGTACGGCGGCGCCGTCGACGAACGGGTCGACGGTCTCCAGCTCCACCGGACCCCCGGCGTCCAGGGCGGCGGCCAGCGACGCGGCGCCGAGCGGCTCGGCCGCGACGACCGCGACGCCGGGCAGCCGCTCGGCGAGGACGGTCAGGCAGCCGGCGATCAGGCCGGCCCCGCCGACCGGGAGGACGAGCGCGTCCGGCTGCCAGCCGAGGGCCGCGGACTGGGCGAGGATCTCCGCCGCGACGGTGCCCTGGCCGGCGATGATGCCGGGGTGGTCGAAGGCGGGGATGACCGTCGCGCCCGACGCGGCCGCGAAGTCCGCGGCGGCGACCGCGGCGTCGTCGTAGGCCTCCCCGGCGATGACGACCTCCACCTGCTCACCGCCGAGCGCGGCGACCCGGTCGCGCTTCTGGCGCGGCGTGGTGCGGGGCAGGAAGATCGTGGCGTGCACCCCCGCCCGGGCGCACGCGAAGGCGACGCCCTGGGCGTGGTTGCCGGCGCTCGCGCAGGTGACCCCGCGGGCACGCTCGTCGTCGGTGAGCCCGGCGAGCACGGTGTAGGCGCCACGGGCCTTGTAGGAGCGGACCGGGGTGAGGTCCTCGCGCTTGAGCCAGACGTCCAGCCCGGTCAGGGCGGAGAGGCGGGCGGCGCGCTGCAGCGGGGTCGGTGGCACGACCGACCCGAGCAGCCCCGACGCCTGGTCGACGTCGGCGGCCGTGGGGAGCGGACCGGTCACCGTCAGCCGACGGTCGTGCCGGCCGAGCGGAGGTTCTCGCAGGCCTCCACGACGCGGGCGGCCATGCCGGCCTCGGCGGCCTTGCCCCACGCGCGCGGGTCGTAGGCCTTCTTGTTGCCGACCTCGCCGTCGACCTTGAGGACGCCGTCGTAGTTGTCGAACATGTGGCCGGCCACCGGGCGGGTGAAGGCGTACTGGGTGTCGGTGTCGACGTTCATCTTCACCACACCGAAGTCGACGGCCGCGCCGATCTCCTCGGCCGACGAGCCCGAGCCGCCGTGGAAGACCAGGTCGAAGGGCCGCGAGCCCTCGGGCAGGCCCAGCTCCTTCACGACGGCGGCCTGGGCGTCGCGCAGGATCTCCGGGCGCAGCTTGACGTTGCCGGGCTTGTAGACGCCGTGCACGTTGCCGAAGGTCAGCGCCGTCAGGTAGCGGCCGTTCTCGCCGGTGCCGAGGGCGCGCACGGTCGCGAGCGCGTCCTCGGGCGTGGTGTAGAGGTGCTCGCCCAGGCCGCCGTCGACGCCGTCCTCCTCGCCGCCGACGACGCCGACCTCGATCTCCAGGATGATCCGGGCGGCCGCGGCCTTCGCCAGCAGCTCCTCGGCGATCTGCAGGTTCTCCTCCAGCGGTACGGCGGAGCCGTCCCACATGTGCGACTGGAACAGCGGCGCCTCGCCACGAGCCACCCGCTCGGCGGAGATGTCGAGCAGCGGGCGGACGAAGCCGTCCAGCTTGTCCTTGGGGCAGTGGTCGGTGTGCAGCGCGATGTTGACCGGGTAGCTCTTGGCGACCTCGGCGGCGTACGCGGCGAAGGCGACCGAGCCGGTGACCATGTCCTTCACGCTGGGGCCGGAGAGGTACTCCGCACCACCGGTGGAGATCTGGATGATGCCGTCGGACCCGGCGTCGGCGAAGCCCTTGAGCGCGGCGTTGAGCGTCTGCGAGGACGACACGTTGATGGCGGGGAAGGCGAACGCTCCCGCCTTCGCGGCGTCGAGCATCTCGGCGTACTTCTCGGGGGTGGCGATGGGCATGCTGGCTGGCTCCTGCACGGGTCGGGTGGTCGACGCGGCCAACCTACCGTGACAACCTCGCGGCGGTGGCCCGCGTATCCCCTTCCGAGTGACCATCGACCCCGACCCGGGAGGCAGACGTGCAGGACATCATCGAGCGGCTGGACGCCGAGCTGCGGACCGTCCCCGCCGCGGGGTTCGAGATCGAGCAGGCCGTGCGCACCGGCCGGACGGCCGTACGACGCCGCCGGGTCGCGCTCGGTGGCGCCGGCCTGGCCGCCGTGCTGGCCGTCGGCGGCCTGGCCTGGGCGGTCGGCCCGGGCAGCGGGCCCGACGGCGGCCCCGACGGAGGCACCGACCGGACACCGGTCGCCGGCAGCCCCACGCCCACCCCGGCGCCCGCGCCGGAGCCGTGGGAGAAGGCCGAGCTGATCCGCGTCGACGCCGAGGGGACGATCACGCTGAACCCGGCCGCCGCCGTGCTCGAGCAGACCCGGGTGACCGACCCGGAGGGCACGGTGCACCGTGCCTTCGAGCTGCGCCTGGACGGCCAGGACTACTACGCCGTCGCCGACGACGCGGGGTACGCCTCGCAGCCGTTGCCGGCCCAGGGGCTGACCCTGCGCGAGTGGGCCCAGCAGCTGCTCACGCTCGGCACGAGCGAGTCCGGCTCCAGCGACGAGGCGTGGGTGCGCATCAACGAGCGCTCCCGGGTCCGGCCCGAGCCGGGCGTCGAGATCGTCGCCTCCCGCCCCGACCCCGGCCTGGGTGACCGGTTCGCCCCCGCCGGCCAGCCGACGGCGGTGGCCGAGGTCGTCCGTGACGGCGTCACCTGGTTCCTCGCCGTCCGGCGCCTGCCCGGTGGCGCCACCGAGGCGATCCCCTACCGCAAGGACGCCACGGTCCCCACCCTGTCGGCCTTCGTCGCCTACGCCCGCACGCAGTACGCACCGAACGAGTCCGGCGGCAGCGAGGGCCTGCGGTGAGGCGCAGCCAGGAGGCGGCGTACGTCGAGTTCGCCACCAGCCGCCGCGACCAGCTGCGCCGGATCGCCTACGGCATGTGCGGCGACTGGCACCAGGCCGACGACCTGACCCAGGTCGCCCTGGTGCGGCTGTACGTCGCCTGGCCGCGGGTGACCCGGCGGGGCACGGAGGACGCCTACGTGCGCCGGATCCTGCTCAACGCCGCGATCGACGCCTCCCGGCGCGCGGTGCGCCGGGAGCTGCCGACCGACAGCCTGCCGGAGCGCGCCGCGCCCGCCGGGGCCAGCGTGGAGGAGCGGACCACGCTGGTCGCGGCGCTCCAGGTGCTGCCGGCGCAGCAGCGGGCGACGGTGCTGCTGCGGCACTGGCTGGGGCTGTCGGTGAGCGAGACCGCCGCCGAGCTGGGCATCGCGGAGGGCACGGTCAAGAGCCACACCTCGCGCGGGCTCAGCGCGTTGCGCGAGGCGCTCGCCGCCGCCGACGCGTGAGCGGCTCAGCCGCGCCAGGCCTCGTCGCTGGTGAGGTCGGCGTGCTGGCGGACCCAGGCGTGCATCGCGATGGCCGCCGCCGCGGAGGCGTTGATCGACCGCGTCGAGCCGAACTGGGCGATCGAGAAGGTGCCGTCACAGGCCTCCCGGGCCGCCTGGGACAGCCCCGGCCCCTCCTGGCCGAAGAGGAAGCAGACCCGCCGCGGGATCTCCATCGTCTCCAGGTGTGCCGAGCCGGGCAGGTTGTCGATCCCCAGCAGCGGTACGTCGCCGAGGTGGGAGCGCAGGTCGGCGACCGTCGGGTGGTGGTGGACGTGCTGGTAGCGGTCGGTGACCATCGCCCCGCGGCGGTTCCACCTCCGGTTGCCGACGATGTGCACCTCGGCGGCGAGGAAGGCGTTCGCGGAGCGCACGATGGTGCCGATGTTGAAGTCGTGCTGCCAGTTCTCGATGGCCACGTGGAAGCCGTGACGGCGGGCGTCGAGGTCGGCGACGATCGCCTCCATCGACCAGTAGCGGTAGCGGTCCACGACGTTGCGGCGGTCGCCGTCGCGCAGCAGCGCGGCGTCGTACACCTCGCTGCCGGGTCCCTCCGGCCACGGCCCGGGCCAGGGCCCGACGCCCACCTCGGCGGGCCCGTGCGGCATCGGGTCGTACGGCGCCCGGTGCTCCCCTTCCACGGATGGCACCCTAACGCTCACCTCCTTGGGCGGGGACAGGTAGCGTGACCGCGTGAACTCGCTGGTCGCGACCCCGTTCGTCGTGCCGATGCTGCTGGGCATCAAGTGGCTCGACCCCGAGTGGTTGCAGCATGAATACGGCAACACCTTCATCTGGATCGCGCTCGCGATCGTCTTCGTGGAGTGCGGCCTCTTCTTCCCGTTCCTGCCCGGCGACACCCTGCTGTTCGCGCTGGGGCTGTTCATCGCGGGGAGCAACACGACCGGCTACTCCGTCGTCGGGATCTCCAACGAGCCCGTCGAGCTCGTCATCGCCGTCGTGCTGCTGACGATCGCGGCCTTCGCCGGCAACGTCGCCGGCTACGAGATCGGGCGCAAGCTCGGGCCCCCGCTCTACGAGCGCGAGGGCAAGATCTTGAAGAAGAAGTACTTCGACAACACCAGCGCCTTCTTCGACAAGCACGGCAACAAGGCGCTGGTCATCGGCCGCTTCGTGCCCTTCGTGCGGACCTACATCACCGTGGTCGCCGGCGTCACCGAGATGGAGCGCCGCCGCTTCTTCGTGTGGAGCGCCATCGGCGCCGTGCTGTGGGTCGTCTCGATCACCCTGCTGGGCTACTTCCTCGGCGCCGCGATCCCGGCGCTCGGCGAGAACATCGACTACGTCACCCTCGCCATCCTGGCCTTCTCCGCCGTACCGCTCGGGTGGGAGTGGTGGCGCCACAAGCGCCCCGCCGCCAAGCGGCGCAAGGCGGTCTCCACGGAGTCGGTCGCCGACGAGCGATGAGTCCGGGCTGACACCACGGTCTTCCCGGCATCGGACCAACCACGACACCAGGGAGCAACCATGGCCATCAACCTCAACCCGTACATCAACTGGCGTGGACAGGCGCGCGAGGCGATGGAGTTCTACCAGTCCGTCCTCGGCGGCAAGCTCGACGTGATGACCTTCGCCGACATGGGCGGCACCGTGCGGGAGGCCGCCGAGAGGGACGGCGAGCTCGACTGGGTCATGCACGCGACCCTGTCCGTGTCCGACTCCGTGCTCCTCATGGGCGCCGACCACCCGAAGCACGTCCCGGGCGAGCCGCAGACCCAGCAGGTCAGCATCAGCGGTCCGGCCGAGGACGGCGACACCCTCCGCAGCTGGTGGGAGGGCCTCTCCGACGGCGCCACCATCCACCAGCCGCTCGAGCAGGCGCCGTGGGGCGACAGCTTCGGCATGCTGAAGGACAGGTACGGCGTCGACTGGCTCCTCAACATCGCCGGCGCGCCCGCCGAGTGAGTGCCTGCGGCTGCAGGAATCCAGGAACCCCTACGCCTGGGCCGCCGCCCGGGCCGCGTCCAGCTCGGCCTTGGTGAGGACGGCGCGGACCTCGAGGGAGATGTCCTCCAGCGGGTTCGCCGCGCCCGCGCTCCGGTCGATCGCGCAGACGACGGTGTCGACGATCGCGCCGCCCTCGCGCAGCGCGTTCGTCGCGTCGCGCACCGCGCCGCCGGTCGTGATCACGTCCTCGATGAGCACGATCCGCTTGCCGTCGAAGGCCGGGCCCTCGGCGAGCTTGGCCGTGCCGTACTCCTTGGCCTTCTTGCGCACGAACACGACCGGGATGCCGACCAGCTGGCTCACGGCGGTCGCGATCGGGATGCCGCCCATCTCCAGCCCGCCGAGCAGGTCGGCGTCGCCGGGCAGCAGCTGGGCGACCTCGCGGGCCACCCGGGCGAGCAGCTGCGGGTCCGCCTCGAAGAGGTACTTGTCGAAGTACTCGTTGCTCACCTGACCCGAGCGCAGGGTGAACTCCCCCGTCAGGCGGCAGGTGGCGTCGATGTCGGCGGCGAGGGCGGTGTCCGTGGTCGTCACGCCCCTGAGGCTATCGACTCCCGGACTAGGGTGCTGTCCGTGCCTCCTGCAGCCCGACGCGTCGCCGGCATGGGCGCGACGATCTTCGCCGAGATGTCCGCGCTCGCCGCCCGCACCGGTGCGGTCAACCTGGGTCAGGGCTTCCCCGACACCGACGGTCCGGCCGCCGTCCTCGACGCCGCGAGCGCGGCCCTGCACGGCGGTGCCAACCAGTACGCCCCCGGCATCGGCATCCCGGTGCTGCGCCAGGCCGTCGCCCGCCACCAGCAGCGTCACTACGGCATCGACCTCGACCCGGACACCCAGGTCACGGTGACGACGGGCTGCACGGAGGCGATCGCCGGTGCCCTGCTCGGCCTGGTCGACCCGGGCGACGAGGTGGTGGTGCTGGAGCCCTACTACGACTCCTACACCGCGATGATCGGCTTCGCCGGCGGCGTACGACGCCCGGTGACGCTGCGCGCCCCGGACTTCCGGCTCGACCCCGTCGAGCTGGAGGCGGCGGTCTCGCCGCGCACCCGGCTGATCCTGCTCAACACGCCGCACAACCCGACCGGCCGGGTCCTCGACGACGCCGAGCTGGCGGCGGTCGCCGACGTCGCGCGCCGCCACGACCTGCTGGTGGTGACCGACGAGGTCTACGAGCACCTCACCTTCGACGGCCGGCGGCACACCCCGATCGCGACCCTGCCGGGGATGGCCGAGCGCACGCTCACCCTCTCCAGCGCCGGCAAGTCCTGGTCGGTGACCGGCTGGAAGGTCGGCTGGGCGACCGGCCCGGCCGAGCTCGTCGCCGCGGTGACCGCTGCCAAGCAGTGGCTGACCTACACCTCCGGCGCGCCGCTGCAGCCCGCCGTCGCGGCCGCGCTCGACGACGAGGCCGGCTTCCCCGCCCGGCTCGCCGGCGACCTGGCGGCCCGCCGCGACGAGCTGGTCGCCGGCCTGCGGGCGGCCGGCCTGGAGACCTACCTGCCCGAGGGCACCTACTTCGCCACCACCGACGTCTCCGCCCTCGGCTGGGCCAGCGGCAGCGACTTCTGCCGGGCCCTGCCCGAGCGGGCCGGCGTGGTGGCGATCCCCACCGAGGTCTTCTACGACGACCCGGACGCCCCCGGCGCCGGCCGGCACCTGGTGCGCTGGGCGTTCTGCAAGCAGCCCGCGGTGATCGCCGAGGCGGTGGCGCGCCTCGGCGCGGCCGACCTCAGTGCCTGATGCCGGGGGTACGACGCAGCCGGTACCACGCCGCGACCTCGGGTCGCAGCAGCATCCGCACCCCGAGGCCGATGCTCACCACGAGGACCAGCACCGGCGGATAGCTCAGCGCCAGCAGCAGGGCGAGCAGGGCCGCGCCCACGCCCGAGACCGCCAGCACGATCCGCGCCCAGCCCTGGCCGACCCAGGCGAGGGCGGCGAGCACGGCCGCGGCCACGCACCACAGGACGAGCGCCCCACCGAGCACCCACAGCGCCGCGACCACGTCGGCCTCGGTCATCCCCGAGGACTCGACCATGTCCGGCTGCTGCTCCTTGAGGTCGGCGAAGAGCTGGCCGCTCTCGTCGACGGCGCGGAGCACCCCGAACAGCCCGCTCAGCGCGACCAGCGGGGTGAGCACCCAGGTCAGCACGCAGCCGCCCTTGAGCGCCCCCGGCCGTCGTACGACGAGCGGCCGCTCCGGCGGCAGCCCGAACGCCGGCGGGGGCGGCGGCACCTGGCCCTCCTGGTGCGGCGCGGACGGCGCCGCAGGGGGCGTGGTCGGGCTCCCCGAGCGCATCAGCGCGAGGCGCTGCTCGCGGCGCTCCTCGTAGCGCTGCGCCCACGGGCGCCCGGCGTACCAGTCCCGGGTGGGCTGGGCCCACAGCAGCGCCACCCCCAGCACGGCGAGGATGCCGAGCGGGGTGCTGGTGGCGACGCCGCCCAGGAGCAGCAGCGGCGCCAGCCCGGCGAGCACGAAGCGCGCGCTCGCCGAGCGGCGGAACACCTGGAAGCCGAGGATCGCGGCGGCCGCCGCGGCGCCCGCGCCCACGATGCACAGGACGCGGATCGTCGTGATGACCTCCTCGACGCTGAGGTCGCTGAGCTCGTTGCGGCGCAGCCACTCCTCGACGCTCTCGCGCACGTCGAGGGTGTGCAGCAGGCTGACCCGCTCCCAGGCCAGCGCGATCAGCAGGACCGAGCCGCCGATGATCAAACCGCCCGCGAGCGTGGCCTGGACCGGTCGCGCCTGCTGCTCGCTCATGGGCCCCATTCCACCAGACGGCCCCAGCCGTGCTTCTGGTGGTTTGCCTACGTCACACCGCCAGGACCAGGCCGTCCTCCCCGCGCTCGACCCGCACGGACCCGCCGTCGGTGACCTCGCCCGCGATGAGCAGCCGGGCCAGCGGGTCGCCGATGGCGGTCTGGATGAGCCGGCGCAACGGCCGGGCGCCGTACGCCGGGTCGTAGCCGACGTCCGCCAGCCAGGCCCGCGCCTCCGGGGTCACCGAGAGGGTGATCCGGCGGGCGGCCAGGCGCGCCTCGAGCGAGCGCAGGAGCAGCTCGACGATGTGCGCGAGGTCGTCGCGGGACAGCGCGTCGAAGGTGACGATCTCGTCCAGCCGGTTGAGGAACTCGGGCTTGAAGGCCTGCCGCACGATGCCCAGCACCGCCTCCTTCTGCGCCTCCGGGTCCATCGTCGGGTCGACGAGGAACTGCGAGCCCAGGTTGGAGGTGAGGATCAGGATCGTGTTGCGGAAGTCGACCGTGCGGCCCTGGCCGTCGGTCAGCCGGCCGTCGTCGAGCACCTGCAGCAGGATGTCGAAGACCTCCGGGTGGGCCTTCTCCACCTCGTCCAGCAGCACCACCGAGTACGGACGCCGGCGCACCGCCTCGGTGAGCTGGCCGCCCTCGTCGTAGCCGACGTAGCCCGGAGGGGCGCCGACCAGGCGCGCGACGGAGTGCTTCTCGGCGTACTCGCTCATGTCGATGCGCACGATCGCCCGCTCGTCGTCGAACAGGAAGTCCGCCAGCGACTTGGCGAGCTCGGTCTTGCCGACGCCCGTCGGGCCGAGGAAGAGGAACGAGCCGGTCGGCCGGTTGGGGTCGGAGATGCCGGCCCGCGCCCGTCGTACGGCGTCGCTGACCGCGCGCACGGCGTCGTGCTGCCCGATCAGGCGGGCCCCGATGACCTGCTCCATCTCCAGCAGCTTGGCGGTCTCGCCCTGCAGGAGCCGGCCGGTCGGGATGCCGGTCCAGGCCTCGACGACCTCGGCCACCTGGGGTGCGCCGACCTCCTCGCCGACCAGCTTCTCCCCGCCGGTCCCTGGGCTTGTCGAAGGGTCGGCGGCCTCGACGGCCTTGATCTGCTGCTCCAGCGCGGGGATCTGGCCGTAGAGGATGGCGCTGGCGCCGCCGAGGTCACCGTCGCGCTGCAACCGGTCGGCCTCGATCCGGAGCTGGTCGAGCTGGCGGCGCAGCGCGCCCTCACCCTCGAGCTCGGACTTCTCCCGCTCCCAGCGGACCTCGAGCCCGCGCAGCTCCTCCTCCTTGTCGGCGAGGTCGGCGCGGAGCACCTCCAGCCGCTCGCGAGAGGCGTCGTCGGACTCCTTGGCGAGCGCGAACTCCTCCATCTTCAGCCGGTCGACCTGGCGGCGGAGCTGGTCGATCTCCTCCGGCGAGGACTCGATCTCCATCCGCAGCCGGGAGGCGGCCTCGTCGACGAGGTCGATCGCCTTGTCGGGCAGCTGGCGGCCGGTGATGTAGCGGTCGGACAGGGTCGCGGCGGCGACCAGCGCGGCGTCGGTGATCCGCACGCCGTGGTGGGCCTCGTACTTCTCCTGGATCCCGCGCAGGATCTGGATGGTGTCCTCGACCGAGGGCTCACCGACGAAGACCTGCTGGAAGCGACGCTCCAGCGCCGGGTCCTTCTCGATCGACTCGCGGTACTCGTCGAGGGTGGTGGCGCCGATCATGTGCAGCTCGCCGCGGGCCAGCATCGGCTTGAGCATGTTGCCCGCGTCCATCTGGCTGTCGCCGCCGGCGCCCGCGCCGACGACCGTGTGCAGCTCGTCGATGAAGGTGATGACCTGGCCCTCGGAGTCCCGGATCTCGTCGAGCACGGCCTTGAGCCGCTCCTCGAACTCACCGCGGTACTTCGCGCCCGCGACCATGCCCATCAGGTCGAGGCTGAGAACCCGCTTGCCCTTGAGGCTGTCCGGCACGTCGCCCGCGACCACGCGCTGGGCGAGGCCCTCGACGACGGCGGTCTTGCCGACGCCGGGCTCACCGATGAGCACCGGGTTGTTCTTCGTGCGCCGCGAGAGCACCTGGATCACGCGGCGGATCTCCTGGTCCCGGCCGATGACCGGGTCCAGCTTGCCGTCCTCGGCGGCGGCGGTGAGGTCGACGGAGTACTTCTCCAGCGCCTCGTACGTCGACTCGGCGTCCTGCGAGGTGACCCGCCGGTTGCCGCGCACGGCTCCGAGCGCCTCGCGCAGGCCGTCGGCGCTCAGCCCGGCGTCGGTGAGCACCTTCTGGGCGGAGGACTCGACGGTGGCGAGCGCGATGAGCAGGTGCTCGCTGGCGACGTACTCGTCCTTCATGGAGCGGGCGAGGTCGAGCGCCGCGGCGAGCACCCGGGTGAGGGCGGCGGAGCCGGCCGGCTGCTGGACGGTGGCGCCGCTGGCGCTCGGCAGCGCGTCACGGGCGGCGGAGGCCGCATGGACGAGCGCCGGGACGTCGACGCCGGACTTGGCGACCAGGTTGGCCGCGGTGCCCTCCTCCTGGAGGAGCAGCGCGACGAGCAGGTGGATCGGCTCGACGGTGGTGTTGCCGGCGGTGGTGGCAGCGAGCTGCGCGGCCTCGATCGCCTCGCGGCTGCGCGTGGTGAACTTGTCGGCCCCGAACTGACTCATGTGCAGAGTGTCTCCTGTGTGCGGTGTGGGTGGAACGCGTCATCAGGATCAACGCGCGCAAAGTTGAGTCTGTTCCACTCAACTTTGGGAATTTCCGGGGACACCCTGCCAGGATCGGCGACCATGCGGAACGAGCAGCTGATCCCCCGTCGCACCCCCGCCTCCCGGGCCGTCGCCGAGCGGGTCCAGGTCGTCCTCGACCTCACCTCACAGCTCAACGTGCTGCCGCACTCCGACACCGCGGGCCGGGCCGCGCTGCTCGCCGAGATCCTCGGCCGGCCGGTGCCGGGGACGCTGACGCTCTACCCGCCGTTCTACTGCGACCACGGGTTGCGCCTGGACTTCGGCGAGCAGGTGTTCGTCAACCAGAACTGCTCGTTCTACGACCTGGGCGGGATCACCATCGGCGACCGCACGATGATCGGCCCCGGCGTCACCCTCGCCACGGCGGGACACCCGGTCGCGCCCGGCGAGCGGTACGACGGCATCACCACCGCGCCCATCGAGATCGGCCCCGACGTGTGGCTCGGCGCGAACGTGACCGTCGCGCCCGGCACCCGGATCGGGGCCGGGTCGGTCGTCGCGGCGGGCGCCGTCGTGGCGAGCGACGTGCCGGCGTACAGCCTGGTGAGCAGCGCCGGGCAGGTCACCCGGCGCACGCTCGGCTGAGCGGCTCAGCCCTCCATGTCCGGCGGGGCCTCGTGCTCGGGCAGCGCGTCGCTCTGCGCGGTGGCCTCGTCGACCAGGGCCAGCTTGCAGAACTCCTCGCCGAAGGGCGTGAGGTGGATGCTGCGCCGGACCACCTTGGCGAACTTCACCGAGTGCAGCGCGGACAGCACGTCCGGCTGCGCCTCCAGCACCTGGTACTCCATGTGGTCGTGCACCGGCTCCCGGGAGAACCAGACCAGGCCGAGCCGGAACAAGTTGTTCAGGTACGACGGCACCTGCTCCAGGTAGCGCAGGCCGGCCCGCGGACCGACCATGTTGAGCCCCGGGGCGATCAGCTGGCTGCTCACCACGCCGATCGGGCCGCCGGTGCGCACGTCCACGCTGGGTTGCGGGCCGTTGCGCAGCAGCATCACCAGGATCCGCGCCTCGTCGGGAGCGAGCTCGTCGAGGATCCGGTCGAAGGCCGGGTGGCGGTCGTCCTGGCTCCACACGTCGCGGGACTTGGCGAGCAGGTCGTTGCCGCGCTCGCGCAGGGTCTGCGGCCGGCTCGCGGTGACCTTGCCGTCGACGACCGGCGCGGCGATCGGCTCGCGCCGCTCGGCACCGCCCAGCGACTCCCCCGCGCGCATCAACGCGGTCGCGACCGGCACCCCGCCGGAGACCTGGCGGGCGACCTCGCCGAGCGCGCCGACGTACGACGTGACGTCGCGGATCAGCAGGGCGGCCTCGTCGCGGTTGGTGACCGCCTTGCCGACGCGCAGCCAGTTGCGGGTCGTCGTCCGCACGCCCCAGCCGGCAGTGTGCAACGCGGCGGAGCCGGCCACCCGGGCCAGCCCGGGCAGCGACTCGGCGACGGCCGGGCCGGTCAGCGCGGGCAGCCGCGGCAGGCCGTCCTTGTCGAGGTCCTCAGTCATGCCAGCCTTCCGCTCACGGGGGGAACCCGGGGATCCAGCCCCAATTGAAGATGCCGAGGTGCAGGATCCCGCCGGCGGCCCCCATCACGGCGCCGTGGGCGTAGAGCATCCACTCGTCCTCCTTGATGGCCGCGCGCATCATCTCCACGAAGTCCTTGGGCGGGAGCTCCTTGGTCCGCCGCGCGATGAGCACCCGGATCTTCTCCGACTGCTGCCGGCTGAACTCCGCGTCCCGGAACGGCGTGATGGTGCGGCCCACGGCCTCCAGCGCGAAGGAGTCCTTGATGCTGTCGTACCGCTTGCCGCCCATAGCCACGTTGACCGCGCCGCGCAGCGGCCCGGCCGCCTTGTCGATCGCGGGGCGCATCGCGGTGGCGATCATCTGGCGGGTGCGGTCGCCGCGCGGGCCGTCCATCAGGAAGTCGCCGATCCGCTCCAGCGTGATCACGTCCTCGGCGATGATCCGGGCGTAGACCTCCGCGCACTCGGACTGGCGGCGCAGGAACAGCCCCTGCACCTTGATCCCGAGGATCCGCTTCTCCTCCGGCGGGTCGAAGATCAGCCACATGCCGAGCAGGTTGGTGGTCCAGCCGACGAAGATGCCGAGGATCGGCAGCAGCCACTGCAGGTGCCAGGTCTGGTCGATGATCGCGACCGGGATGCCGAGCAGGAAGCCGAAGATGAAGCCGAAGGCCACCATCAGGTTGAGCTCGCGCTGGCCCACGTCCTTGAAGACCCGTACGACGAGGTCCGGGTTGGCCCGGAAGTGGTCGATGACCATGATCTTCGGGTCGAGCAGCTGGTCGATGTGCACGCCGATCTCGTCGGTGATCGTCTTCACGACCCCCGGGAGCTGGGCCTGGACCCGGTCGATGACGGCCTGGCGCACCGGGCGCGGCAGGTCCCGCCACAGCCGGGGGTGCTCGCGCATCATGACCTCGTCGACGAGCTCGGGGAGGTCCGGGCGGAAGACGTTGACGATGTGCTCGGCGATCTGGTCGGGCTCGAGCTGGGCGTAGAACTCCGCCGGCGTGCCGAGCTTGGCGATGACCTTGTCGACGGCGATGCTGCCCATCTTCGCGGCGCGCGCGGGCACGATGCCCTGCCAGCCGAAGCCGCCGTCCATCCAGCCGGGGATCTCCTGCAGCTTGCGCGGCAGGATGCCGGCGATCTCCTTGAGCCCGGGCACCCGGAACCCCCAGAACCCGACGGGCTTGAAGAGCATCCACAGGCCCGACCAGTTGATCAGCCAGCCCACGATCCCGGTGAAGAACGGGATCGACACGAACGCGAACCAGTCGACGTGGTCGGCCCAGTCCCTCAGCCAATCCAGCACTGCCTCCACGTGCACCTTCCGTCCTGTGAGTGCCGCAGTGCCCCCATGCCACCCGCCGGCCCCGACGGGCTGAGGTTAATGCCTCCTGTGGCGAACGGCACAGGGATCTCAGTCACGGTGTCGCAGGAACCAGCCGCACGTCGTCCTCCAGCGACCCGAAGTCGCCGAACGGCTGGAGCCGGAAGGAGACCCGCGCCTCGACCTGGTCGGCCGCGACGAAACCGAAGGTCCGCGAGTCGTCCGAGCCGCCCCAGTTGTCCCCCACGACCCAGTAGGAGTCCTCGGGGACCCTCACCCAGTCCGGCTTCGTGGTGCCCTGGACCGCCGTGCCGTCGGTGGCGCAGCAGGGCTGGGTCTTGGTGCCGACCCGCCCCTCCCAGGCCGGGTTGTCGACGACGTACTCCCGCTCGGAGCCGGTCGGCCGCACCCGTACGACGGGCGCCGCACCCGAGGCGTCCGCGCGGATCCGGTCCCCCGGCATCCCGACCACCCGCTTGACGAGCGGGATCTCGCGGTCGCCGAGCGTGGTCTCGACGATGTCGAAGCGGTGGACGTCGTCGCTCGCGAAGGGGTTGACCAGCAACCTGTCGCCCTCGCTGAGGGTCGGCTCCATCGAGTGCCCCGACACCTTCACCGAGAAGGCCAGCGCGGCGATCACGACGAGCACGCCGGCGAAGAAGAGCACGAGCGCGGTCACGCCCAGCGCGGTGCGCAGCCAGGGACGGCGATCGGCTCGGTGGGACACGGCCGCAAACGGTACGTGATCGGGTCTGCATCGGCCGGCAGGTCGTCCACCTGAGAAGAAAATCCGTGACGGGGTGTCGCGCACACCCGGAGATATGTGTCACACTCCGTCACGCTTGGCCAAGGGCATGGGGATGCGGCCAGCGTTCCGCCGCCGGTTCGGGAGGGATCGGCGGATGCCTTTGGGAGGGAAGAATTGAACATGCACGAAGAAGGAATGGGCCGCACCCGTCTGACGAGGTTCGCGGCCGTGACCGTCCCCGCCTCGCTGCTCGCAGCGGGACTCGGGGTCGCGATGCTGCAGGGCATGGTCGGCGCGGTGCTCGCCTCGGCCGACGGCTTCACGCTCAACAGCGACCGGATCACCAGCGACGGCCTCAAGGCGCGCACCGGCGCGGCCAACGTCGCGGGAGGCAACCAGGCCACGATCTACGCCGAGACGGGGTCGAACACCAACGCCAGCGGCATCGAGGTCGTCACGCCGGACGTGACCATCCCGCTGCTCAACCTGCCGGCGCACCTCGAGGTGAAGTCCACCGACACCACCATCGCCCTCGGCTCGGTCGGCCTCAACGCGAAGACCCTCGACACCCCCGACGGAGCAAAGCTCGGCACCACCACCATCGGTGTCGCGCAGTCCGAGGCGGGCTTCGCCAACAAGGAGACGTCCAGCGGGTACGTCGGCGACGCGTTCGCGCTGACCAGCTCCTCGGCAGACCTGCCGAACGTCAACGCGAAGGCCTACGCGATCACGCTGCAGAGCCTGGACCTCGACAACCTGTCGCTGTCCGTCGCGCTCGGCCGCTGAGCGCCGGCTGCTCCCCGGCGATCGGGTCCGCTCCCGCCCGGCGCCGCTGAATCCTCGTCCCACGGAGGCGCGCGCACCCCTGCGCGCCTCCGTGGGGCACCCACTCCTTGTTGCGTAGGGACACCCCATGACCGACCTGATCGACCCCGTCGCCCGTACCGCGACCACCGCCGAGCCGGCCCACCGACCGTCGGTGCTGCGCCGGGCCCGCACCGGCTTCACCCGCTTCCGTCGTACCCGCCCGTTCTGGGGGGCGCTCGTCCTGCTCGCCGGCGCCTGGTTCATCGCCAGCCCGCTGCTCGGCGAGAACCTGGAGTTCTACACGACCGTCGGCGTCCGCAGCATCACGCCGCTGCTGCTCGCCGGCGGCATGGCGGCCGCCGCGGCGATCGCCGTCGTGGTGCCCGCCCAACGGCACTTCCCCGCCCTGGTGGCGATGATGCTCGCCGTCGCCTCGCTGCCCTTGGCCAACCTGGGGGGCTGGCTGATCGGCATGGTGCTCGGCATCGCCGGGTCCGGCCTGGTGTTCGCGTGGGCGCCGTACACCGAGAAGCAGCTGGCCCGCTTCGCCGAGCGCGACGCCCGCCGGCAGGCGCGCCGCGCGGCAAAGCGAGCCGCCCGATGACCAGCCGGCGTCTCGGCCTGATGGCCCGCGCGAAGAGGGAGGCGGCCCACCGGGCCGCTGCGATGGCCACGCGGGCCGAGACCCGGCGGGGCACCCGCCGGCGAGCGCTGGTGCCGCTCGCCGGCGGGTTCGCGGCCCTCGTCGCGATGTTCCAGCTCGTCAGCAGCAACGTGCTGGCGGTGAACTTCACGACGTCCAACCAGGAGTTCCAGCTGTACTCGAACTACCTCCAGGGCGCGCAGGCCGCCGGCTTCCTGGCCACGAACGACACCGCGAGCGGCACGGACAACGGCGTCGCCGAGCTCGGCATCCGCTCCGCCAAGCTCGCCGGGCTGTGCGCCATCGCCCACGAGCAGGTGCCCGTGGTGGGCGAGGTGACGCTGATGATCCTGGCCGGCGTCCCGGTCCGGAGCAGCTTCAACACCGGCAGCAACACCACCGTCGACGGTGCCGGCAACCCGCTGACCTACGACGGCAACGGATTGCTCACCGGCGGCAACCACATCACCGCGAGCAACCTGTTCATCAACTCCCGCTCGCTCAACGGCTTCGGCAACCTGATCAGCGGCATGAACCTCGGGCAGAGCGCCGACACCGTCGACGCCACGGCGGGCATCACCTGGCCGGCCGGGCAGACCAGGCCGGACGCGGGCGACTTCGGCCTGACCGTCGACCGGATCAACGTCGGCGGGCTCGGCGGCGACACCTACGGCATCAACCTGCAGGGCGCGATCACCCTGCCGAACCTGAAGATCAAGGTCGTGCCCGGCCACAAGACGCAGGCCGACTGCCCGACCCAGGCGGCCGGCTGATGGGCGGCCGGCTCAAGGAAGCCTGGGCGTGGTTCCGCGCGTTCCGTCGTACCCGCCCGTTTTGGGGCGGCCTGTGGTGCCTGGCCGCGGGCGCCTGGATCATCCGCTCGATGTTCTTCTCGTTCGTGCTCGCGGTCAGCGGCGGGTGGAGCTACTCCGCCGGCTACATCCTCGGCGGCGGGCTGGTCCTGATCGGCCTGGTCTCGTGGTTCGCACCGCACTACCGCACGCTGCTCGGCATCATGGCGGTGCTGCTCGCGCTCGCGGCCTTCGTCGCGGCGAACCTCGGCGGCTACCTCCTCGGCTCGGTGCTCGGCATCCTCGGCGGCTCGATGGTGTGGGCCTGGGGCGAGAAGGCACCGCGGCGCGCCCGGGGCGGGCGCCGGCGGGCGAGTGCGACGGCCTCCGCGGCGTCGTGACGCTCTCGATCCGGCGCCAGCGCGGGCTGGTCCTGCTCACCGTGCTCGCGCTCGCGGGCGCCGCCGTGCTGCTGCCGCGCACCGGCGACCGGGCGCTGGGCCAGGCGCAGAGCGCGGCGATGCAGCCGTTCTCCTGCGACCAGCCCGGCAGCGCCAACCCGCAGCAGCGCCGCCAGGACATCCAGCTCGACAACGGCAGCGGCGACTTCAACGCCGCCGGGCGGATGTACCCGTGCCTGGCCGGCGTGCGCTGGCACCTGCAGTCGGGCAACGTCGCCACCTCCGACGCCAACGCCGCGATCGGGCAGATCCGCACGGCGTACGGGCGCAAGTTCCCGAACACGGTCTACTACGCCGCCGCCGGCTCGCGCACCGACCTCTACCAGGTCGCCTTCAGCGGGCTGCAGTTCTGCACCGCCAAGGGCGCGCCGGTCTCCACCTGCCCCACGGCCGGCACCACCGACATCCAGCTCTACGCCGACAGCGCGGACGCCCCCGCGCCCAAGGCCGCGAAGAACTACCGGCTCACCATCGACCCCGACCAGGCGATCACCATCGGGGGGCCGGGTGTGTGGACCGAGGTGCTCGCGACGGCGGACTCCTCGTTCACGGTGCCGGTCGCACAGCTGCCGACCGCCACGCACCTGGCCTGCGGGCTGGTCGGTGGCACCGCCCGCGGCGGCTTCCTCGGCATCGGCGGCACCTGCGAGCTGAGCGCCAGCGACTTCGCCGGCGGCCTCGCGCAGTGGCTCGGCGGCGGCAAGGACTACACCCTGCTCGGCGTGAACCTCGACCTCTACTACCTGGTCACGCACCGCGAGAACGCCAGCGACCCGTACACCCAGCTGCCCGTCGACGGCTCCGGCAACCCGCTCAACTCGGTGCAGCTGCCCAACACCACGATCTCGGTGGGCTGATGGAGCAGGTACGACGCGGGACCCGCTGGCGCCGGATGGCGCTGCTGATGGGCGCGAGCCTCGGCGCGCTCGGCACCCTGGCGACGCTCACCTTCCAGCAGGTGCTCGGCTTCGAGGCCACCCTGGTGGTCCAGGACGGCAACGCCACCTTCTCCTCCTCGCAGATCACCGCCGACGACGCGGCCTTCGGGATGGCACCGGTGCGCCTGGGCGACGGCACCTGGAAGAACGTGCTGCGCGCGGGCTTCGCCAGCGCCAGCCTCGACGGGCTGTGCGTGTCGAAGACCGAGACCGTGGTCGGCGGCATCAAGTACACGCTGAAGCTGACCTCCGGCGACTCGGGCGCCGGGCTGGAGACGAAGGCCGCGAACGCCGCCCTCGACGTCACCACGCTGCGCGGGGCGGGCATCAACCTCCAGGGCAGCACGCAGCTCGGGCAGGCCACCACCGACCTGACGACGGCGCCCGGCGCGGCGCCGTACCTCGCCAACCCGTTCGGCGTCCCCTCGACGTACGACGGCGGGTTCTTCGGCCCCGGCCAGACCGGCCCGCAGGCCTACTCCGGCACCGGCAACGGTGGGCACGTCAACGGACAGGGCTTCACCGGGATCGACGCGACCCGCGGCTCGCTGACGAACGTCTACGGCCAGCTCTGGCAGGCGCAGGTCACCGGCAACATCACCCTGCCGAACCTGAGGATCCGGGTGTACCCGTTCAAGGACGACATCGGCTTCGACGCCAACGGCACCGCGAGCACCACGCCCGACGGGATCGACGACCGGTCCTGCTGGACCGAGGCCAGGCAGGGGACCTATCCGCGCTGACGGCGCCAGACCACCACGGACTGGCCGGCCGGCGGCTGCGGCAGCGCCGGCAGCCGGCTCGGCGGCACGGCCGGACGCGCGCTGAGCGCCTGGCGCAGCGCCTCGTGCGCGGCCTCCACCTCGGCGACCAGCTCGGCGTTGCGCCCGCGCAGCGCCGCCACGGTGTTCTCCAGGTCGAGGATCCGCCGGACGCCCTCGATGCCGATGCCGGCGGCGGTGAGGTCGGCGATCTCCCGCAGCCGCTCGATGTCGCGGTAGGAGTAGCGCCGGCCGCCGCCGCCCGTGCGCCCGGGCGTGATCAGCCCGACCCGCTCGTAGGTGCGCAGGGTCTGCGGGTGCAGGCCGCTGAGCTGGGCCGCCACGCTGATGACGAAGACCGAGTCCTCCTCACCGGGCGGCCCCTGCGGCGGCAGGCCGGGCATCAGCCGGCCGCCTCGTCGAAGAGGCCGGCCCGCAGCGCGCTGCTCGTCGTCGCGGCGGCGTAGGCCTCCAGGGCGGCCTTCGCCTCGGCGTCCAGGCTGGCCGGGACCTGCACCTCGACCGTGGCCAGCAGGTCGCCCCGCGAGCCGTCGGCCTTGGCCGCGCCCTTGCCGCGGACCCGGAAGGTCCGCCCGTTGGGCGTGCCCGCCGGCACCTTGAGGGTGACCGGGGAGCCCGTCATCGTCGGCACCTTGATCTCGGCACCGAGCGCGAGCTCGGCGAAGGAGACCGGCACGTCGACGGTGAGGTCGTTGCCCTTGCGCCCGAACACGCGGTGCCCGGTGACCTTGACGGTGACGTAGAGGTCGCCAGCGGGGCCGCCGTTGCCGCCTGCCGCGCCCTTGCCGCGCAGCCGGATCCGCTGGCCATCCTTGACCCCCGCGGGGATCTTGGCCTGGATCGTGCGGGTCGCCTGGCCGGTGCCGCTGCCGTGGCAGGTCGGGCACGGGTCGTCGTAGACGAGCTGGCGGCCGCCGCAGGCCGGGCAGGTCTCGTTCATCGAGAACGCCCCACCGACCGAGGCGGTGACCATGCCGGTGCCCTCACACACCGGGCAGGCGTGCGGCTTGGTGCCGGGCTTGCCGCCGGTGCCGTGGCAGGTCGGGCAGGCACCCTCGGAGCTGATCCGCAGTGACACCGTGACGCCCTCGAGCGCCTCGGTGAAGCCGATCGTCGCGGTCGTCTCCAGGTCGCCGCCCCGGCTGGGTCGCGGCGCCCGCCGGCCGGCGCCGAAGCCCCCGCCGAACAGGTCGCCGAACAGGTCGCCGAAACCGCCGCCCCCGCCGGCGCGGTCGCGCAGCAGGTCCTCGACGTTGACGTTCCCGCCACCGCCGTACCCGCCGCCGAAACCGCCGCCGAAGCCGCCCCGGCTGAACATCTCGCGCGCCTGGTCGTACTTCTTGCGCTTGTCGGGGTCGCCGATGACGTCGTAGGCCTCGGCCACCGCCTTGAACTTCTCGTGCTTGGCGGTGTCGTCGGGGTGCGAGTCGGGGTGGTGGGCGCGCGCGAGCTTGCGGTAGGCCTTCTTGATCTCGTCCTGCGACGCGGTCTTCGCGACGCCGAGCTCCTGGTAGAAGTCCTTGCTGGCCCAGTCGGACCGGATGCCCTCGTCACTCATCGCACACCTCCCTTCCTTGCTTCGGTTCGCTCACTCAGCCCTCGACCGGGTCGACGACGAGCACCTGCGCCGCGCGGACCACGCGCTCGCCGATCTTGTAGCCGGCCTTCGCGACGACCTTGCAGGTGGTCACCTCGACCTCGGGGTCGGTGCCGATGTGCGAGAGCGCCTCGTGCACGGTCGGGTCGAAGGCGTCGCCCGGCGCACCGAACTTCACCAGGCCCAGCCCGGACACGACCCGCTCCAGCTGCTCGGCGGTCGCCTTGAAGCCACCGTCGAGCGGCTCGTGCTCCCGCGCCCGGTCGATCGTGTCGAGCACGTCGACGATCGGCGCCAGCGCGGTGTACGTCGCGTTCTCGCGCAGCAGCTCCCGGTCCCGCTCGACCCGGCGCTTGTAGTTGAGGTACTCGGCCTGCAGTCGCTGCAGGTCCAGGGTCCGCTCCTCGAGCGCGATCTTGGTGACCGTCAGCTCGTCGGCCTCGGGGGTCGCCTCGTCAGCGGCCGGCTCGGCCTCACCAGCCGGCTCGCCCTCCGGCGAGGGAGCAGCCTGGTCGGGCTGCTCCCCCTCCGGGGTGAGGTTCTCCTCGGTCACTTGGCGTCGCCCTCGGTGTCCTCGTCCACGATCTCGGCCTCGACGACGTCGTCGTCGGACTCACCGGTCGCACCGGTGCTGCCACCGGCCGCGGCGGAGTCGGCCTCGGCCGCGGCGTACATCGCGGCACCCATCTTCTGGCTGGACTCGCCCAGCTTGGAGATGGCGGCGGTGAGGTCGTCGGCGCTGGCCTCGGCGTCCTCGAGGACGCCCTTGAGCGCCTCCAGGTCCGTGGTCACCTCGGCCTTGACGTCGTCCGGCACCTTGTCGCCGTTGTCGGCCAGGAACTTCTCGGTCGTGTAGACGAGCTGGTCGCCCTGGTTGCGGACCTCGACGGCCTCGCGACGCTTGGCGTCCTCCTCGGCGTACTGCTCGGCCTCCTTGACCATGCGGTCGATGTCGTCCTTCGACAGGGCACTGCCGCCGGAGATCGTCATCGACTGCTCGCGACCGGACGCCTGGTCCTTGGCGGAGACGTGGACGATGCCGTTGGCGTCGATGTCGAAGGTGACCTCGATCTTCGGCACGCCGCGCGGAGCCGGCGGCAGGCCGGTCAGCTCGAAGTTGCCGAGGCCCTGGTTCTGCGACCAGATGGCCCGCTCGCCCTGGGCGACCTTGATCTCCACGGACGGCTGGTTGTCGTCGGCGGTGGTGAAGATCTCCGAGCGCTTGGTCGGGATCGTGGTGTTGCGCTCGATCAGCGTGGTGAACACGCCGCCCTTGGTCTCGATGCCGAGGGAGAGCGGCGTGACGTCGAGGAGCAGCACGTCCTTGACCTCACCGGCGAGCACACCGGCCTGCAGGGCGGCGCCGACGGCGACGACCTCGTCCGGGTTGACGCCCTTGTTGGGCTCCTTGCCACCGAGCAGCTCCTTGACGAGCTCGGTGACCGCGGGCATGCGGGTCGAGCCGCCGACGAGGACCACGTGGTCGATCGCGGAGACCGCGATGCCGCCGTCCTTGAGGACGTTCTGGAAGGGCGCCTTGGTGCGCTCGAGCAGGCCGGCGGTGAGCCGCTGGAACTCCGAGCGGGTGAGCCGCTCCTCGAAGTGCAGCGGGCCGTTCTCGCCGTGGGTGATGTAGGGCAGGTGGATCGTGGTGTCGCTGGACGACGACAGCTCGATCTTCGCCTTCTCCGCGGCCTCCTGGAGGCGCTGGGCGGCGATCTTGTCGGCGGCCAGGTCGACGCCGTTGGCGTCCTTGAACTTCTTGACCATCCACTCGACGATCGCGTTGTCCCAGTCGTCACCACCGAGGTGGTTGTCACCGCTGGTCGCCTTGACCTCGACGACGCCCTCACCGATCTCCAGCAGGGACACGTCGAAGGTGCCGCCACCGAGGTCGTAGACCAGGATCGTCTGGTCGTCGCCCTTGTCGAGGCCGTAGGCCAGCGCCGCGGCGGTGGGCTCGTTGACGATGCGGTCGACCTTGAGGCCCGCGATCTCGCCGGCCTCCTTGGTGGCCTGGCGCTGGGCGTCGGAGAAGTACGCCGGGACCGTGATCACCGCGTTGGTGACGGTCTCGCCGAGGTAGGCCTCCGCGTCGCGCTTCAGCTTCTGCAGGATGAACGCCGAGATCTGCTGCGGCGTGAAGTCCTTGTCGACCGGGTCGCCGATGTGGGTCGTCCAGTCGGTGCCCATGTGACGCTTGACCGACCGGATGGTCCGGTCGACGTTGGTGACGGCCTGGCGCTTCGCGACCTCGCCGACGAGCACCTCACCGCTCTTCGCGAAGGCGACGACGGACGGGGTGGTCCGGGCGCCCTCCGCGTTGGCGATGACCGTGGGCTCGCCGCCCTCGAGGACCGCGACGACGCTGTTCGTCGTACCGAGGTCGATGCCGACAGCTCGTGCCATGTGTGTTTCCTCCTGCTGTGTGCTCAGCGGCTGGTTCAAGTTAGTTGAGCCTGATGGACTCAAGTCTGACATACGGCACAACCGAGCTCCCGACCGGGTTGTTCCCGGCCCACCGAGCTTCCTCCCGTGGACGAGGGAGCAGCCGCGTGGCACACTGCTCGCACCAGTGGCTAGGCCACTGGTCCAGTGATCCCCTCGTCAGGAGTCGTCATGCCCGCATCCTCCGGCCCGCTGGCCGGGACCGTCGTCGTCGACCTCAGCCGGGCGCTCGCCGGCCCGCACGCGACGATGATGCTCGGCGACCTCGGCGCCCGTGTCATCAAGGTCGAGGCGCCCGGCCACGGCGACGACACCCGCAGCTGGGGCCCGCCCTTCGTCGGCCCCGCCGGGGAACCGGTCGCGACCTACTTCCTCTCAGCCAACCGCAACAAGGAGTCGATCGCGCTCGACCTCAAGGACCCCACCGACCGCGCCACCCTGCTCGCCCTCGTCGACCGGGCCGACGTGCTCGTCGAGAACTTCCGCACCGGCGTCCTCGAACGGCTCGGCCTGGGCATCGCGGACCTGATGACCCGCAACCCACGCCTGGTCGTGCTCTCCATCACCGGCTTCGGCCACGACGGCCCCGAGGGCGGACGCGCGGGCTACGACCAGATCGCCCAGGGCGAGGCCGGACTGATGTCACTGACCGGCACCGGACCCGAGGACCCACAACGCGTCGGCGTACCGATCGCGGACCTCCTCGCCGGGATGTACGGCGCCTACGGCGTCCTCGCCGCCCTCCACGAACGCGACCACACCGGCCACGGCCAGCTCGTGCGGACCAGCCTCCTCGCCGCGGTCGTCGGCGTGCACGCCTTCCAGGGCACCCGGTGGACGGTCGCCGGCGAGGTCGGCCGCGCCCAGGGCAACCACCACCCCTCCATCGCCCCCTACGGCCTGTTCCGCTGCCTCGACGGCGCCGTGCAGATCGCCCTCGGCAGCGAGAGCCTGTGGCAGCGCTTCTGCGCCGGGTTCGGCATCGACCCGGCCACCCCCGGCCTCGCGACCAACCCCGAGCGGGTCGGCGCCCGCGAGCACACCATCGCCGTGGTCGAGGAGGCGTTCGCCCACTGGCCGGCCGAGCAGCTCCTCGCGCGCCTGGCCGAGCTCGGCGTACCAGCAGGAAAGGTACGCACCCTGGACGAGGTCTACACCTGGGAGCAGACCGCGAGCCAAGGGCTGCTGGTCGACGTCGACCACCCGAGCCTCGGCCCGATCACCCTGCCCGGCCCGCCACTGCGCTTCTTCGACGGCGACGGCACGGAGACGACCTTCACCACGCACACCGCTCCCCCGCTGCTCGACGCCGACGGCGCCGGCCTGCGCGCCTGGGCCGCCGGCGACTGATCAGGAGCCGTCGCCGAGCAGGCCCGCGCAGGCAGTCGCCGCGGCGGCCGCGTCGCCGCGGATGATCGCCTCGGCGAGCCGGTCGAGGCTCGCCTGCAACGCGGGCGAGTACGACGGAGCCGGGGCATGGACGGCGAGGCTGTCGTCCAGCTCGGCGAGCAGCGCGGAGTCGGCGAGGCGTCGTACGCAGCGCCAGGTGTGCTCGAAGCTGCGCGGCTGGCCGTCGTCGGCGAGCATCGCCAGGCGCAGCGAGCCCTGCGGGTTGGCCGCCGCGGCGCGGGCGATCCCGGCGAGCATCGCCTCGCGCGCCGCGACCACCTCGGCGCGCGGGCGCGTCTCGACGGCGGGCAGCACGGTGGTCGACCCGGACGCGTCGCGCACCAGCGCGCCCACCCCGTGCCGCACCTCGATCCGGCCCTGGGTCTCGAGCGAGGCCAGGGCCCGCGAGAGGGTCGCCCGGCTCACGCCGAGCTCGGCGGCGAGCTGGCGCTCGGGGGGCAGCCGGTCACCGCCGACGAGCCCCTGGGCCTCGATGAAGTCCGAGATGTGGTTCGCCAGGCTCTCGTAGAGCCGCTCGCGGCGCATCGGCGGGAGCTGGGGGCGGTCACCGTTCTCGGACATGAGAAGCATCGTAGTGGTTCGGTGAGCACAGTGGACAGGTGGCCTAGCCACTGGCACACTGGCGTCCACGTCGTATGACGCCCATCACATCCCCGGTCCCACCCAGGAGCAGCATGTCCCACGAAATCATCTCGCTCGCCGTGCTGGCGGTCGTCTTCCTGGTCGCCACCGTGCGCGGCGTCAACATGGGCGCGCTGGCCCTCGTGGCTTCCTTCGTCGTCGGCCTGGCGGTGTACGACGCCACCACGGAGGACGTGCTCGCCGGCTTCCCCAGCGGCCTGTTCGTGATCCTGGTCGGGGTCACCTACCTCTTCGCCCTGGCCAAGAACAACGGCACCGTCGACTGGATCGTGCATGCCGCCGTCCGCGCCGTCGGCGGGCGGGTCGCCCTGGTGCCGTGGGCGATGTTCTTCGTCTGCGCCGTCGTCACCGCCATCGGCGCGGTCAGCCCGGCGGCCGTCGCGATCGTCGCGCCGGTCGCGATGGGCTTCGCACTGCGCTACCGGATCCACCCGGTGATGATGGGCATGATGGTCGTGCAGGGCGCCACCGCCGGCAGCTTCTCCCCCATCGGCATCTTCGGCTCGATCACCAACGGCGTCGTCGACACCAACGACCTGCCGGGCAACCAGGGCGTCCTGTTCGTGACCACCTTCTCCGCCGCCACCCTGGTCGCGGCGATCACCTACCTCGCCTTCGGTGGGCGCCAGCTCGTGGCCCGCGGCCGGGACGCCGTCGCCGTCGGCGCGATGGGCAGCGAGGCCGAGCAGGCGTCGTACGCCGCCACGCACGGCACCACCACCGCGACCCCGCACTCGGCCGTCGAGGCCCGCCGCAGCACCCGCAGCGACGAGCCCGACGACGTGACCCGGCTCAACCCGCAGCGCTCGCTCACCCTGGTCGGCCTGGTCGCGCTCATGGTCGGCGCACTGGGCTTCGACCTCGACGTGGGCTTCACGGCGCTGACCATCGCCGTCACCCTCACCCTCGCCTTCCCGGCCTCGGCGAAGGGCGCCGTCGAGAAGATCAGCTGGGGCACGGTCCTGCTGATCGGCGGCATCGTGACCTACGTGACGCTGCTGCAGAACGAGGGCGTCGTGGACTGGCTGGGCGACAGCGTCGCGAAGGTCGGCTCGCCGCTCGTCGCCGCGCTGCTCATCTGCCTGATCGGTGCCGTCGTCTCCGCCTTCGCCTCGACGACCGGCATCATCGGCGCGCTGATCCCGCTCGCGGTGCCCTTCCTGCTCACCGACCAGGTCGACGCGATCGCGCTGATCGCGGCCCTGGCCATCTCGAGCTCGGTCGTCGACTGCAGCCCGTTCTCGACCAACGGTGCCCTGGTGGTGGCCAACGCCGACGCCGACGAGCGCGAGATGGTCTTCAAGCGGCTGATGCAGTGGGGCATGTCGATCGTGCTGGTCGCCCCGGTCGTCGCCTGGGCCCTGCTGGTCGTACCGACCGCGTGAGCGGAGGGCGGGACCTCAGTTGACGGTGACCCGGATCTCGTTGCTCATCGTGCCGCTGTCGCGGTCGATCACCCGGAAGCGGTTGAGCCCGCTGACGCCGGTGAAGATGTAGCTGGAGAAGGTGCCGTTGGTGACCCCGACGCTCGCCGGGAAGTCGGCCCACGCGCCGTCCTGGAAGCGCTGCAGCCACAGGATCGCGCCCTCGCCGCCGGGGTAGACGCCGCTGAAGTAGATCCGCTCGCCGGAGCTCACCGTGGAGTCGGTGGCCTGCAGGGAGATCTGACCGGCCTTCGGCGACTCCGAGGCGGTGTCCTCGGTGGTGGCCTCCTCCGAGGGCTCGTCGGTGCCGGTGCTGCCGTCCGAGCCGTCGTCGTCGGGGTCCTCGGTGTTCAGCGTGATGAGCGGGCCGCTGGAGACCTCGGTCTCGACCGGGCTCGGCAGGTACATCGAGTCGTGCACCGTCGTACCGTCCGTGGCGCTGCCGCCGTCACCGCCGACGCCGAGCACCTTGATGCCGACGACGGCGACCAGCGCGACCAGCAGGCCGACGCCGAGGCCGACACCGAGCAGCGCCACCAGCCCGTTGAGCACGGGGCGGTCGGCGCGGGGCTCGTTCTGGTCGCTCACCCGGCCCATTCTCCGGGTCGGGGGAAGAAATCAGAAACCGCGCGTCCAGACGACCTGCTCGTGGAGCCTGCGGGAGCGCCAGCCGGCCCCGGTGCGCACGAAGGAGTGGCGGTACAGCCCACCCACCTCGACCACCCGCTCGCCACCCTGGCCGTCGGAGATCCGCATCGGGTTGTGGAAGTACGCCGTGACCTCGGCCGCGTCGCCGTCCTCGGCGAAGTCGAAGGCGACCTGGCCCACGGTGTGCAGACGGTGCCGCGAGAAGCCCGGCAGCGCCTCGGCGAGCCACGCCTTGACCACCGGGTAGGTGTCCACGACGCCACCGCTCTCGGTGTAGTCGATGTGCGCGTCCGGGGTGAACACGGTGTCGAGGCGGTCGAAGTCGCCCTCGTCGACGGCGAGGGTGTAGCGGGTGATCGCGTCGGTGATCTCGGCGCGGTCGCTCAGCTCCTGCAGGTCCATCTCACTCTCCTCCGGTGGTCGAGCCCGTGTCGGTGGTCGAGCCCGTGCCGGTGGTCGAGCCGCCGCTGGTCGAGCCTGTCGAGACCCGCGGCTCGAGGACCACGACCGGGATCTCCCGGTCGGTCCAGGCCTGGTAGCTGTCGAAGTCGGCGTAGAGGTCGACCAGGAGCGGCCACAGCCGCGCCCGCTCCTCCGGACCGGCCACCCGGGCCCGCACCGGCCGGACGCGCTCACGGGGCAGCGCGACGGTGGTGTCCGGTGTCGCGACGAGGTTGTGGAACCACTGCGGGTTCTTCGGCAGGCCGCCCTGCGAGGCGACGACCACCAGGTCGCTGCCGTGGGGCAGGTAGAGCAGCGGGGTGGTGAACCGGGTGCGGCTCTTGCGGCCGACGTGGTCGAGCAGGAGCACCGGGACGGGCTTCCTCCAGCCCGCGCCGATCCGCCACTTCGCGCCGAGCCGGCCGTTGGTGAGCCGGAAGAGCCGGACGTTCGCCTTCGCGCCGTGCTTGATCATCTTCGCGACGATCGGCTTCTCGAGCCCCTCGGGCTTGTCCTTGGGCAACGCGGGCATGGCTGCACTCTGGCAGAAATTTAGAACACGTTCTACCCTTCGACAAAGCCGGCCCGTTCCTCGCCGGCGCTTAGCGACCCGAAAGGCAGTCGATGCGCTTCTCCTTCGCCGAGGGCATGACCCAGGCCAGCTACTACGCCCCGCTCGCCCAGGCCTGCGAGGCGGCGGGCTACACCTCGATGACGATCGCGGACAGCCTGATCTACCCCCAGGAGTCCGACTCGAAGTACCCCTACACCGACACCGGGGACCGGGAGTTCCTGCTCGGCAAGGAGTTCATCGAGACCTTCATCCTCTGCGCGCACCTCTTCGCGCAGACCTCGACGCTGCGGCTGACCCCGTTCGTGCTCAAGCTGCCGATCCGCCCGCCGGTGCTCGTCGCCAAGCAAGCCTCCTCACTGGCCTTCCTCTCCGGCAACCGGCTCGGCCTCGGCGTCGGGCTCTCACCGTGGCCCGAGGACTTCGCCGCGCTCGGCGTCCCGTGGGAGCGTCGCGGCAAGCGGATGGACGAGTGCATGGACATCCTGCGTGGGCTGACGGCGCCCGGGGAGGAGCCGTCGTTCTTCGGCTACTCCGGGGACTTCTTCGACATCGAGCCGCTGCAGCAGTGCCCCGCCCCGACCGAGAAGATCCCGCTGCTGGTGGGCGGCCACTCGGACGCGGCCCTGCGGCGCGCCGTACGCAAGGGGGACGGGTGGATGCACGCCGGCGGCGACGGCGAGGAGCTCGACCGGCTGCTCACCCGGCTCGCCGAGATCCGCGCCGAGGAGGGTGACACCCGCGGCCCCGACGAGTTCGAGGTCCACGTCATCTCCTACGACGCCTACACCGTCGACGGCGTGAAGCGGCTCGAGGACAAGGGCGTCACCGACTGCATCGTCGGCTTCCGGGTGCCCTACATCAAGGGCCCCGACACCGAGCCGTTGGAGACGAAGGTCAAGCACCTGGAGCAGTACGCCGAGAACATCATCGCGAAGGTCGGCTGATGGTCTCGACAAGCTCGACCAACGGGAGCGGCTCGACCAACGGGAGCGGCTCGACCGGCGGGAGCGGCTCGACCGGCGGGAGCGGCTCGACCAGCGGGAGCCTCGGGCTGACGGCCCCGCTCCAGACGGCCATCGCGGAGGCGGAGGAGCTGATCGCCAACGCCCCGTTCATCCGGACCGAGGCGGACCGGCTGGAGGGCTACGACTACCTCGCCGGCCGGATCCGGATGGCGATGCAGACCGCCTTCGACTACGACCTCGAGCAGCCGGTCTTCATCAACCCGACCCACCAGTTCTCCCGCCAGGGCCTCGACAACCCCGACGCCGTCTACCTCCACGCCTACCTGCGCGAGGGCGTCTCGTACGTCGTCCGGGGGCGCCGCGGCACCTCGGCCGACCTGTCCTTCCAGGTGATGGGCGGGACCTACTCCGCCGACGCCGCCGCCACCTCGCTGATGGCCTTCGACGAGCGCGAGCTCGTGGTGGCGGCCGACGGGTCGTTCTCGTTCGAGTACACCGCCGAGCCCGGCGCCAAGACCCTGATCGTGCGCGAGGTCTTCGACGACTGGGACACCGAGACCCGCGGGACGCTCACCATCGAGCGGACCGACACGATCGGGCGCGCCCGGAAGCCGTTGACCGAGGACGTGCTGCGCAAGAAGTACGACGTCGCCGCCCGCTCGCTCACCGGGTCGATCCAGACGTGGTTCGCCTTCCCCCGCTTCTTCCAGTACAAGGAGCCGGTCAACACCCTCACCGTCCCGGCCTCCACCCCCGGCGGGCTGTCCTCGCAGTTCTCCTCGATCGGCCACTACGAGCTCGCCGAGGACGAGGCGATGCTCGTCACGGTGCCGCGGTGCGACGACTGCACCTACCAGGCGATCCAGATCGGCTCCGACTGGTACGCCTCGACCGACTACGAGACCCACCAGACCTCGCTCACCAGGGCGCAGGCGGTGGCGTCGGAGGACGGGCTGCTCCGCTTCGTCATCTCCGAGCGTCCGCCCGGACCGGGCGGTGCTCCCGTCGCGAACTGGCTGGAGACCACCGGCCACCGCACCGGGCCGGTCATGCTCCGTTGGCAGCAGCTCTCGCGTGCCCTCGGGCCCGAGGACGGCCCGACGGTCGAGGTGCTGCCGCTCGACGAGGTGGCGGCGCGGGTGCCGGGCCTGGTCGGGCTGACCGAGGCCGAGTACGCCGAGCGGATCGCCGCGCGGCAGCGGGCGGTGGCGCGGCGGATGATCTCCTGAGACGCCGAAGGCCGGCCCTGTCGGAGCCGGCCTTCGTGCTGTGCGACCTGACGTCGCGGCGGGTCCTCAGTCGGGGATCCAGTCGAAGGTGTCCGGGTTCGGGCCCTGACGCCCCGCCTCGCCCTTGTCGAGCGCGGCCAGCGTCGCGATCTCGTCGGCGCCGAGCTCGAAGTCGAAGACCTCGAAGTTCTCGGCCAGGCGGCTCTTGCTGAGCGACTTCGGGAAGACGATGTCGCCCCGGTCGAGCGCCCAGCGCAGGAGCACCTGGGCGGGGGTCTTGCCGTGGCGCTCGGCCAGCGCCGTCACGGCCGGGTCGTCCAGCTCGCCGCCGCCCTGGCCCAGCGGGGACCAGGCCTGCACGGCGGAGCCGTGGCGGGTGGTGGCCGCGCGGGCCGCCTCGTTGGCGAAGTAGGGGTGCACCTCGATCTGGTTGACCGCCGGCACCACACCGGTCGCCTCGACGATCCTGTCGAGGTGGTCGGGCTGGAAGTTCGAGACACCGACCGAGGTGGCCAGGCCCTCCTCCTTCAGCTCCAGGAGCGCCTGCCAGGTCGCGACGAAGTCGCCGTCGTACTGGGTCGGCAGGGGCCAGTGGATCAGGAAGAGGTCGACCTTCTCCAGGCCGAGCTTGTCGAGGGAGACCTTCAGCGAGTCCTTGGCCTGGGCGGGCTCGTGGCGGTTGTTGTTGAGCTTGGTGGTGACGTACAGGTCGTCACGGGCCAGGCCGGAGCGCGCGATCGCGGCGCCCACGCCGGCCTCGTTGCCGTACATCTGGGCGGTGTCGACGTGGCGGTAGCCGAGCTCGAAGGCGTCGGAGACGACGCGCTCCGCGTCCTCCTGCGGCACCTGCCAGACACCGAGCCCGAACTGCGGGATGGACGTGTGGTCGTTGAGTTCGATCCGAGGAATGCTCACCTCAGTCCCAACCGAGGCGAGCGCCCACTATTCCGGTGAGCCCTCGCCGAATGACCTGGCACAAACCCTTCCGCAAAACTGAAACACGTTCTACTGTGACCGCCATGGTGGATCTGCTGACCGACAAGGTCGTCGTGCTGTCCGGTGTCGGACCGGGCCTGGGCCGCTCCCTGGGCGAGGAGGCCGCCCGGATGGGCGCCGACCTGGTGCTCGCCAGCCGCACCCCGAAGCGTCTGGAGAAGGCGGCCGAGGTGGTCCGGTCCTACGGGCGCCGGGCGCTCGTCGTACCGACCGACATCACCGACGAGGACCAGCGCAAGGCGCTCGTCGACGCCGCCGTCGACGAGTTCGGCAAGGTCGACTGCCTGATCAACAACGCCTTCGGGATCCCGCCGATGGACCCGATCAGCACGCTGGACCTCGACGGCCTGCGCACCGCCAACGAGACCAACGTCTTCGCCCCGCTCCGGCTCTCGGCGCTCTTCGCCGACGCCCTCGCCGAGACCGCGGACAAGCCGGGCGGCTCGATCATCATGGTCAACTCGTGCGTCATCTACAGCAGCCAGCCGGAGTACTCCGGCTACAAGCTCTCCAAGGGCACGCTCGAGCACCTCGCCCAGTCGCTCGCCACCGAGCTCGGCCCCCGTGGGATCCGGGTCAACAGCGTCGCTCCGTCCTACATCTACGAGGACGTCAACAAGGCCTACTTCGACTGGCTCGCCCAGGAGTCCGGCCGCACCCACGAGGAGGTGTACGCCGAGAAGGCCGCACCCACCGACCTCAAGCGGCTCGCCACCCCGGACGAGGTGGCGCGGGCGACCCTCTTCCTCGCCTCCGACCTCGCTTCGGCAGTCACCGGCCAGATGCTCAACGTCGACTGCGGCGAGTTCCATGCCTGAGGAACGTCAGCGCGCCGACGTCGGCTCCTTCGAGGACATCTGCGCCGCCGCCACCCGCACCACCGGGCTCACCGACTTCGGCTTCGCCGACGCCCCCGGGCACGAGGAGGCCTTCCGGCTCCTCGTCGAGGACCTCGGCTCCCCCGAGGCCGGGCTCACCGGCACGGGCAACTACTTCATGCGCTCGCAGGTCAAGAGCGCCCTCGTCGCGCGCCTGCTCACCCAGGCCCGGTTCGCCGAGCTCCCCGAGCACGCCGAGGTCCGCATCGAGCGGCCGATCTTCGTGCTCGGCCTCCCCCGCACGGGTACGACGGCGTTGAGCCGCCTGCTCTGCGCGGACCCCGCGCACCAGGGCCTGGAGATGTGGCTCACCGAGTTCCCGCAGCCGCGCCCGCCGCGGGAGACCTGGACCGAGGACCCGATCTTCAACGCGATGCAGAGCGCCTTCCAGGCCCATCACATCAGCAACCCCGAGTTCATGGGGATCCACTACTCCGACGCCACCGAGCCCGAGGAGTGCTGGCGGGTGCTGCGCCAGACCGGCAAGTCGTTGGGGTTCGAGTCGTTGGCGCACGTGCCGGCGTACTCACGGTGGCTGGCCACCCAGGGCTGGACCGACGCCTACGAGCGCCACCGCCGCAACCTCCAGCTCATCGGCCTGCACGACACCGACCAGCGCTGGGTCCTCAAGAACCCCTCGCACCTGATCGCGCTCGACGCGCTGCTCGAGGTCTACCCCGACGCCCTCGTCGTGATGACCCAGCGGGATCCGGTCACCTCCGTGGCGTCCGCGTGCTCGCTGTCCGCGGAGGCCACCGCCGGGCACTCCACGACCTTCGTCGGCGAGACCCTCGGCCGCGACCAGCTGGGGCACCTGACCCGGCAGTGGCACGCGTTCTGGCAGGCCCGGCCGAAGTACGACGAGCGGCAGTTCTTCGACGTCGACTACCGCGACTTCGTCACCGACCCCGTGGGCACCGTCGGCGCGATCTACGACGCCTTCGACCTGACCTGGAGCCAGGCCGCGCAGGACGCCGTGCACCGCCTCGACGACGAGTCGCGCAAGGGGCCGCGCCGCCCCTCGCACCGCTACGACCTGGCGGACTACGGCCTCACCGAGGACGAGGTCCGGGAGTCCTTCGTCCGCTAGCGCAGCACACTCGCCTCACTCGGCTCCCGGGACCCGGCACAGGCAGAACGGGTGGCCGGCCGGGTCGAGGAACACCCGGAAGCTCTCCCCCGGCTGGTGCTCGTGCTTGGTCGCGCCCAGCGCGAGCACCGCGCCCTCGGACTCGTCGAGGTCGTCGACGTCGACGTCGAGGTGGACCTGCTGCGGCACGTCCTGACCGGGCCACACCGGTGGTCGGAAGTCGCTCACCCGCTGGAAGTGCACGTGCTGGTCGCCGGAGGAGACCGTCGCCCAGGACCCGTCCGGGTCGATCTTCGGCGTCCAGCCCAGGACGGCGCCGTAGAACTCGGCCAGGACGATCGGGTCCGGGCAGTCGAGGACGAACTGGGGGTTGCGTGCGATGGCCATGGCCCGACGTTAGGCGGGGGTACCGACAACCTCCCGCAGCGCGGCCACGAGCTCGCGCGGCTCGTCCGCCCAGATGCCCAGCGCGACCGCCCGCACCTCGCCCCTCGAGGTCCGGACGGCGAGCGGCACGGCCAGCTCCAGCAGCACGTTGACGCGGTCGTTGACCGGCACCAGCACCTCGGTGCCGGCGGGCGTCGCGCGCGGGCGCAGCACCCGGACGAAGCCCTCGACGTCGCGGTCGTCGTACCGGACGGCGGCGACGGCGGACCACGGCACCCGGAGGGCGGCGAACACGCCGTACCGGATGGTCAGGGCGTCGTCGTCGGCCACGTGCGGGTAGACCTTGAGGCTCGCGAGCATGCCGATCATCCAGACCAGCCCCCAGATGCCGAGCACCAGCAGCGCGAGCCGGACGCCGGGCCACGGCACGAGCACGTGCGCGAGCGGCACCTCGCACGCGGAGCCGAAGATCCACAGCCACATCACCGGCGTGACGAGGCGGCTGTAGCCCCACGCCGTCGCTCCCGCGGGTACGGCGGGCCGGCGCGCCACCCAGCGGCCGAGGGCGCCGTAGAGGCGCACCTCCAGCACCACGAAGTGCCACAGCAGGCGGGCGACGCGGCTCATCCCCACTCCTCCTCGACCCGGGCGCGCAGCCGCGCGACGACCTCGTCGAGCGTGCGGCCGAAGTCGTGCAGGCGGCGCTCGGACAGGCCACCGAAGAGGACGTCGTGCATCTCGGCGTACCCGCTCACCATGGCCGCCAGCAGGGTGGACCCGGCGTCGGTGAGGGTGACCAGGTAGGCGCGGCGGTCCGCCGGGTGCACCTGGCGGCGGACGTGCCCGCTGGCGACCAGGCCGTCGACGAGCCCGGTGACGTTGCGCGGGGTGACCCGCAGCGCGTCCGCGATCTCGCGCTGGGTGACCGGGCCGCCCTGGAGCACCCACAGCAGGTGGGCGCGCGCCTCGGTGAGGCCGTCGCGCTCGAAGGAGAGCCGCATGTCGCGGTTGAGGAGCGACACCAGCTCCAGCACGCGGTCGACGGGCCCGGGTTCCATATCGTGAATATACTTCACGATGTTGTTCCGTCCCAAGACCGTCCACCTGCTCTCCACAGGCGGCCCCGCCGGAGGAGCTGTCCACAGCAGGGCTCGGCCCCGGCCGGTCAGCTCACCTCGACGGCGCACCCTGCCGCCATGACCCAGCGCGCGGCCACCGCCCACCACGACATCGCCCTCTCCGTCCCCCGGCACTGGGTGACCCATGCCGACCCCGAGCAGGCCATCGCCCTGGCGGCGCGGGCGCCCCGGCGGCTGGCCAGCGGGTTCGCGCCCGAGCTGGTGCTCCGCGCCGTCCTCGTCCCCGGCGACCCCGGGCAGTGGCGCACCCGTGCCCTGGTCGCGCCCGGCTCCGGCCTGGAGCAGTTCGAGGTCGAGGAGATCGATGGCGACGACGAGCTCTCCGGCCGGCCGGTGGGCTACCGCCGCTTCGGCCACCGGGTGGGCGGGGTCGCCGTCGTCTGCGACCAGTGGGTGTGGGTCGACGACGGCGTCGGCGTGACCTTCACCGGGTCCGTCGCCCGGGCCGACTACGCCGACTACGCCGACGTGTTCGAGAGCATCGCCGCGACGATCGAGGTCACGCCCGTCGCGCGACCCGGATCCGCGCCCCGCGGCGAGGGACGCTCGTGATGTTGCGGACCTGGGGCACGTCCGTGCCGACCGCGTGGACGTCGTACCGGCGGAAGACCTCGCGCAGCACCTCCACGCCCTCCATCAGCGAGAAGCCCGCTCCGATGCAGCGTCGTACGCCGCCGCCGAACGGGATCCACACGTTCAGCGCCGGGGCGTCCTTGCCGAGGAAGCGCTCGGGCCGGAAGACGTCCGGGTCGGCGAAGTTCGACTCCAGCTGGTGGCTCATGATGATGGAGGGGCCGACCGTCGCGCCGGCGGGAAGGTCCCAGCCGCCGACGGTCGCCGGCTTCATCAGGGTGCGCACCACCATCGGGATGATCGGGTGCAGCCGCATCGACTCCTTGAGCACCGCCTCCAGCCAGGCGTCGTCGCCCTCGTCGGCGGCGCGCTGGGTGCGCGCCAGCAGGTCGGCGCTGCGGCCCACCTCGACCAGCGCCCAGGACAGGGCGGAGGCGGTCGTCTCGTGACCGGCGAGCAGCAGCGTCACCAGCTGGTCCCGCAGCTCGGTGTCGTCCAGCCCGCTGCCGGGCTCGTCGGGGTCGGTCGCGGCCAGCAGCCGGGAGAGCACGTCGCTGCGGTCGGCGAGGTCGGTGGCCGAGCGCCGCTCGCGGATCTCGGCGTACATCAGCCGGTCGAGCTCGACCTGGTTCTCCACCGTGCGCCGCCACGGGCCGAGCTTCTGCAGGCGGGGATAGGCCCACCCGAGCAGCACGGCCGGGTTGATCTCGACGGTCCGGTTGACGGCCGGGCGCAGCCGGGTCAGCCGGTCCTCGTCGGTCACGCCGAAGACCACCCGGAGGATCACCTCGAGGGTCAGCGCGTTCATCCGCTCCAGGGCACGGAAGGGCTCGCCCTCAGACCACCCGTCGACCTCGTCGCCGGCGACCTCCGCGACCATCCCGCGATAGCCGCGCAGCGCGTGGCCGAGAAAGGCCGGCATGAGCAGCTTGCGGGCCCGGTGGTGCTCGGTGGAGTCCTGCAGCAGGAGCGAGTGCTCGCCCATGATCGGGCCGAGCACGGCGTTGCCCTTGCCGGCGTGGAAGACCTCCGGGTCGCCGGCGAAGATCTCCTTGGTGACCTCGGGCCGGGTGAAGAGCACCAGCGGACGGCCGCCGGGGATCAGGTTGACGGTGTAGGCGTCGCCGTAGCGCTTGTGCAGCCAGGGGTGGAACCGGTGCCGGAAGCGCATCAGGGCGATCGTCTGCACCAGGGCCGGCCACCGCGGTCCGGGCGGCAGCTGGTCCATCGGCACCGGCGGCAGTCCGCTCCCGCCGACCACGCTGGTCTTCTGGAACCGGCGCATCGTCAGGTCCCGGGTGTCGCCGTCTCGCGCCGCGCTGCGCTCCGCCTCGATCGTCACGCCGCCGACGCTACGCCGCGCGGGCGAGCGCGACAGCCTCCTACGGTAGGAGATCGTCGCGGTGCGCGATCGCCGCCGCCTCGGTCCGGCTGGCGGCGCCGAGCTTGCCGAGGATGTTGGAGACGTGGACGCTCACGGTCTTCGTGCTGATGAAGAGCTGCTTGCCGATCTCCCCGTTCGAGCGACCCTCGGCGACGAGCGCCAGGATCTCGACCTCGCGGGCGGTCAGCGCCGGTACGCCGGGCGCGGACGCCGCCGCGGGACGGGCCGCGGGGCGGCTCGACCCGGGCTCCGCGACCAGGCTCGCGACCAGGTCCGGGGCGCCCAGCCGGGCGGCGAGCTCGCGGGCGACCTCGGCCTCCTCCTTGGCGCGGACCGGCTCACCGACGAGGCGCAGGACCTGGGCGTGCGCGGCCCGGACCCGGGCCTGCTCGGGCACGTGGCCCAGCTTGACGGCGGAGTCGGACGCGGCCTGCCACGCACCGACGAGCTCCTCGCGGTCCTCGGCGCCGAGCCCGGCGAGCCAGCGCACCCGCAGGTGCTCGGCGACCAGGCGGTCGGCCCACATCCGGCCCTCCGGACCCCACGGGGTGCCCCGTTCCCGGGACCAGGCGAGCACGCCCTCACCGTCGGCTCGCAGCTGGTCGGCGCGGGCGGCCAGGGTCCGGCGTTCCGCGGCGGTGGCGCGCGGCAGGGCGGCGGCGAGCGCGGCGAGGGCCTGAGCGGCGAGGCGGATGCGTCCGCCGAAGTGCTCGTGCCAGATCCGGGTGAGCACCTCGACGACGTCGTCGTAGGCGGCGAGGGCGGCGGTGGCATCGCCCCGGGCGGCGTAGACCTCGAGCTCGACACCACCGCTGAAGACCGCGATCGCGCCCTCGCTGTCCCACAGGGCGCGCAGCGGGAGCAGCTGGTCGAGGACGTCGTGGCCCCGGGCACCGAGCACCGCGAGGCGGGCGGGCTGGATGATCCCGCGCGGGATCGGCGGGGCGCTCACGCCGTCGACCCCCTCGACGAGGGCGACGACGTCGTCCCACTCACCGAGGATGTAGCTGATCCAGGTCAGCTGCCAGCGCGACTCGATGCTGAACGGCGCCCAGAGCAGCCCGGCGCTCTCGCCGAGGTCGAGCGCCGAGCGGAACCAGCGCCCGGACTGCGCCCAGTCGCCGGAGTCCTGGTACGAGCGGCCGAGCAGCCAGCGGCCACGGATCTCGGCCTGGAAGGCGCCGGCGCGGGCGGCGCTCTCGACGGCCGACTCCAGGGCGCGGCGCAGGGCGTCCTGCTCGGTGCCGTCGACGATGCGGACCCGGAGGCCGCTGAGGGTGGTGCGGATGTCGGAGGCGAGCTCGGGCAGGGCGAGCCGCTCGGCGAGGGCGAGGGCCTCGGTGGCGAGCGCCTCGGCCTCGTCCTCGCGGCCGCGGGCGTGGGTGCCGAGCACGCGGGCGTAGGCGACGAGCACCTTGGCGCGCAGCGCACTCTCCCCCTCGGGAGCGAGCTCCAGCGCCTCCGCGGCCAGTGCGACCGGGTCGAGGTCGGTCTCGACGATCGCCAGCACCTCGACGTAGGCGACGAGCAGCCGGGCGCGGGCGTACGGCGAGGCGTCCGGGCCGAGCCGGGCGAGCTGCTCGCTCAGCAGCTGTCCGGAGCGGACGGCGTCCCCGCCGGTGGTCAGCGCGGTGGCGGTCTTGACCACGAGCTTGGAGTGGTCGATGCCGAGCCGGGTGGCGCGCTCGGCGTCCTCCAGGAGCTCGAGGGCCTGCTGGTAGTGGTCGGCGGCCTCGTCCGGGCCACCGACGGCCATCGCCTCGTCACCGGCCTCGATGCTGGCGGCGAGCGCGCGGTCCAGGTCGTTGGCGCGGCGCGCGTGCAGGGCGAGCTCGGCGGCGGTCCCCCGGGCCAGGCCGTCGTCGAGCGCCGTGACGAAGCGGGCGTGGAGCCGCACCCGCTCGCCGGGGAGCAGGTCGTCGTAGACGGCCTCGCCGAGCAGGGCGTGGCGGAAGGTGTAGCGGTCGCCGCGGACCTCCAGGACGTTCATCTCCACGGCCTGGCGCACCCCGGCGTCGAGGGCGTCGACCGGGAGGTCGGCCGAGGCGGCGAGCAGCTCGTGGCTGACCCGGCGGCCGGCGACGCTGGCGACCCGCACCACGTGGCGGGCGTCGTCGGCGAGCCGGTCGAGGCGGACGAGCAACAGGTCCGCCAGGTCGCCGGGGACGTCCCCGTCGGCGCAGGAGCCGGAGGCGACGAGCTCCTCGACGAAGAAGGCGTTGCCCTCGGCCCGGGCGACGATCCGGCTGACGGACGGCTCGTCCAGCCCGTCGGCGAGCGCACGCACCAGCGCGCGGACGGAGTCCTCCGAGAGCGGGCTGAGCGCGAGCCGGCCGACCTGCGGGAGCCGCGACCACTCGGCCACCTGGCGGCGCAGGGGGTGGCGGCGATGCAGGTCGTCGGAGCGGTACGACGCCACGATGGCGACCGGGCGGGCGAAGGCCCGGGTGAACAGGAAGCCCAGCATGTCCCGGGTCGACTGGTCGGCCCAGTGCAGGTCCTCGACGACGAGCAGGACGGGGGCCTCCGTGGCGGCGGCCTCCAGGAGCGCGTGCACGGCGACGAAGATGTCGCCGCGGTCGGTGGCGTGGCCGACCTCGTCGGCGGGGTCGTCGTCCCCGGACCCGCGCGTACGACGACCGGGCTGCAGCCGGGTCAGGGCCGGGTGCACGGCGGCGACCGCGTCGACGAGCTCAGGGTGGTCAGCGACGATCCGGCCGAGCACCTCGCTGAAGGGCAGGTAGGGCAGGGCGCTGTCGGCGAAGTCGAGGCAGTGCCCGGCCAGCACCTGCCAGCCCGCGCCGTGGGCGTGGTCGCGCAGCGAGCGCAGCAACCGGGTCTTGCCGACCCCGGCGTCGCCGGAGAGCAGCAGGACCCGTTGCGGGCTGCCCGTCTTCGCCGCGCGGACGGCGTCGTCGAGCACCGAGGTCGCCTCGGCGAGCTCGTCGTCGCGCCCGACCATCGTCAGGCTGCTGTGTACGGGCACGGGCACCATCATGGCGCCGCGCGCCGACAGGGTCTGCGTCAAGGGGTCGACCGGGTCGTGGCGTCGCGGGGGCGGGCGATCAGCGGGACTGGCGCTCGACCGCGGGGTCGGAGGCCGCCAGGCGGCGCAACCAGGACGAGCGGCTGCGGCCGGCCCGGCTGGCGGCGAGGCCGCGAGCGGTCCGCTGGCGGCGGTAGTCGTTCTCTGCGGAGATGAAGTAGTCGTTGTTGCTCATGCATCGAGAGTGGTCCTCTGAGGTAGGCCCGCACATCGGGCAAGTGCCCTATTCGCGCCTTCTGAGGTAGCCACCGAGGGCGGCCGCACCGGCTCGGGTGGGAGACTCTCCGACGTGACCCATGCGACGGAGCAGGCGGCCGAGGTGATGGCCGGGATGTCCTTCGCCGACGTCGTACGACGCCGCCGGATGACCCGGTCCTACTCCTGCGAGCCGGTCGACCCCGCCGTGGTCGAGCGGGCCCTCGACCACGCGACCCGGGCGCCGAGCGCGGGGTTCTCCCAGGGCTGGGCGTTCGTCGTGCTGGACACCCCCGAGACCGTCCGGGGCTTCTGGACGGCGCAGACCGATGCCGCGCTCTCGGGCGGCGAGCCGGACCGCTGGCTCGCCGGGATGATGGCGGCGCCGGTGGTGGTCGTGCCGTGCAGCCGGCGCTCGGCGTACCTGGACCGCTACGCCGAGCCCGACAAGCGCCGGGCCGGGCTGCACGAGCACGACGAGAGCCGCTGGGCGATGCCGTACTGGCACCTCGACACCGCGATGGCCTCCCTCCTGCTGCTCCAGTCGGTGACGGACGCCGGGCTGGGGTCCTGCTTCTTCGGCCTGGTCCCCGACCGGGTCGAGGCGGTCAAGGAGCGGCTCGGGCTGGTGGACACCGCCGAGGAGGAGGCACCGCACCCGATCGGTGCGATCACGATCGGCCACCCCACCCCCGGTACGACGGGCGCGCGCGGCTCCGCGACCCGGCGCCGGCGGACGCCGTGGACCGAGGTCGCGCACCGCGGACGCTGGGGCGCGGGCTGGTGAGGCCGAGTGCCGTGGTGACCCACCTGACGCCGGAGGACCTCGACCAGCGGGAGCCGGTGCTCCCGCGGATCGCGCGGCTGCTGCGTCCGTACCGCGCGAAGATCGCACTGGTGCTGGTCGCGGTCGTGGCGGCGGCGTCGCTGACCGCGGTGGCACCCTTCCTGACCAAGGCCGTCTTCGACGACGCGCTCTTCCCGCTCGACGGCGGCGGCCCGCACCTGGACCTGCTGGCGTGGCTGGTGGCGGGCATGTGCGCCATCCCGATCGTGGTCGCGCTGATCGGCATCTGGCAGATGTGGCTCACCTCGACGGTGGGCAACTCGGCGATGGCGGACCTGCGCGGCGACCTGTTCGAGCACCTGCAGAAGATGGAGCTGGCGTTCTTCACCGCCACCAAGACCGGCGCGATCCAGTCCCGGCTGGCCAACGACGTCGCGGGCGTGCGCACGGTGCTGACCGACACCGCGACCACCATCGTGCAGAACACCGTGACCGTGTCGGCGGCCCTGGTCTCGATGGTCGTCCTTTCGTGGCAGCTGACCGTGATCACGCTGTTCCTGATGCCGCTGTTCGTGGTGCTCCAGCTGCGGGTCGGCCGGGTGCGCCAGCGGCTGGCGCGACGGACCCAGGAGTCGCTCTCGGAGATGACCGCGATCACCGAGGAAGCCCTGTCGGTGAGCGGGATCCTGCTCGCGAAGGTGTTCAACCGCGCCGACTCCGAGGTGGAGCGCTACCGGGCGGCCAACCGCCGCCAGACCCGCCTCCAGGTGGAGCAGGCGATGACCGGGCGCACCTTCTTCGCCGTGGTGCAGACCTTCTTCGCGATCACCCCGGCGCTGATCTACCTCGCCAGCGGCTGGATCATCACCGGCGGCATGCCGGTCGGCGAGGACGCGCTCACCGCGGGCACCCTGGTCGCCTTCACCACGTTGCAGGGCCGGCTGCAGATGCCGCTGCTGCAGCTGATGCGGGTCACCCTCGACGTGCAGACCTCGCTCGCCCTGTTCCGTCGGATCTTCGAGTACCTCGACCTCCAGCCGGCCATCACCGAGCGGCCCGGCGCGACCGTGCTCGACCCCGAGCGGCTGCGCGGCCGGGTCGAGCTCCGGGGGGTGCGCTTCCGCTACCCCGAGCCCCGCGCCCTGTCCGGCACATCGACGAGCGACCGCTTCGGCGAGAGCGGCGTGCGCATCGAGGGCACCGACGAGGCACCCGCCCAGGGCTGGGCGCTCGACGACGTCTCGCTCGTGGTGGAGCCCGGCGAGCTGGCCGCGATCGTGGGTCCCTCGGGCAGCGGGAAGACGACGGCGACGTACCTGGTCCCGCGCTTCTACGACGTCACCGAGGGCGCCGTCCTCATCGACGGGCACGACGTCCGCGACCTGACCCTCTCCTCGCTGGCCGACGCAGTGGGGATGGTGACCCAGGAGCCGTACCTCTTCCACGGCACCATCCGCGACAACATCGCCTACGCGAAGCCGGACGCGACCGCCGAGGAGATCGAGCGGGCCGCGCGCGACGCCAACATCCACGACCGGATCATGGGCTTCCCCGAGGGCTACGAGACGATCACCGGCGAGCGCGGCTACCGCCTCTCCGGCGGGGAGAAGCAGCGCCTCGCCATCGCCCGGGTGCTGCTCAAGGACCCCCGGATCCTGATCCTCGACGAGGCCACGTCGGCGCTCGACAACGAGACCGAGCGACTGGTCCAGGAGGCGCTGGAGCGGGCGACCCGCTCCCGCACGACGATCGCGATCGCGCACCGGCTCTCGACCATCCAGTCCGCCGACGTGATCTTCGGCCTGGAGGACGGACGGCTGGTGGAGCACGGCACGCACCGCGAGCTGCTGGCGTCGGGCGGCCTCTACAAGCGCCTGTACGACGAGCAGTTCTCCCGCGAGCCGCACGGCCGCCCGCAGTGCGACAGCCGCCGGGCCGACGTCTCCCTGTGAGCGGCTCCTGACTCCCGCGCTCAGGGCTCCACGAGACCGGCCCGGATCGCGTAGCGGGTCAGCTGGGTCCGGTCGTTCATGCCGAGCCGGGCGAGGATGTTGGAGCGGTGCTTCTCCACGGTCTTCGCGCTGATGCCGAGGATCCGGGCGATCTCCCGGGTGGAGCGGCCCTCGGCGATCAGCTTCAACACCTCGTCCTCGCGCGGGGTGAGCACGGTGGCGGGCACCCGCTCGCCGCGGGCCAGCCGGTCGAGGTAGTCGCGGACCAGGGCACCCATCGCGCCGGGGTAGACGAACGCCTCGCCGCGCATCGCCGCCCGGCAGGCCGCGACGAGGTCCTCGTCGACGACGGACTTGAGCACGTAGCCGGAGGCCCCGAGGCGCAGCGCGGAGAAGAAGTACTGCTCGTTGTCGTGCATCGAGAGCATCAGCGCCCGCGGCGGCTCGCGCCGCCGGGCGATCTCGCGGGCCGCCTGGAGCCCGGTCATGGTCGGCATCGCGATGTCGAGGACGACGAGGTCCACCTCGACCTGACGCAGCAGTGCGAGCACCTCCGCGCCGTCGGCGGCCTCGGCGACCACCTCGATGTCGGGCTGCTGCTCCAGGATCAGTCGTACGCCGCGACGGACGAGCGCGTGGTCGTCGGCGAGGAGCACCCGGATCGGGGCGGTCATCCGGGCACCCGCAGCCGGACCGTCGTACCGCGGCCCTCGGACCGGACCTCGACCGCACCGCCGACCAGGGCCGCCCGGTCCCGCATCCCGACCAGCCCGGTGCCCTCACCGGCGGACCCGCTGAGCCCGCGGCCGTCGTCGGCGACCTCCAGCACGACGTCCGTCCCGAGCCGGAGCAGCGAGAGGTCGACCCGGGTGGCGGCGGCGTGCCGGACCACGTTGGTGAGCGCCTCCTGGGCGACCCGGTAGACGACCACCTCGACGTCGTGGCCCAGGTCCGGCAGCCCCGGCCCGAAGGTACGACGCACGGCCGGCCCGCCGTACGCCGCCACGTCGGTCGCCAGCGCGGCCAGCGCCGCCTGGAGGCCGAGGTCGTCGAGCACGCCGGGCCGCAGCTCGCGCGCCACCCGCCGGATGTCGTCGAGGCCGGTCCGGGCGCTCTCCCGCAACAGCTCCAGCTCCCCGCGCAGCTCGGCCGGCGCCCGCTCCTCGAGCTGCTTGAGCCCGAGCAGGACGACGGTCAGGCTCTGCCCGACCTGGTCGTGCAGCTCGCGCGCGATCCGCCCGCGCTCGGCCTCCTGCGCGGCGAGCGCCTGGGCGCTGGCGGAGCGCCGCTCGTGCTCCAGCCGCTCCAGCATGGCGTGATAGCTGCGCACCAGCTGGGCGCCCGGTCCCTCGCCGGCCTCGTCGAGCCGCCGTCCCTCGCCCCCGAGCCGGACCGTCGCCATCTCCTGGATCACCCGGTCCACCGGCGCCAGCGCGCGCCGCAGCAGGACGGCGGTGACCACGAGCACCAGCCCGAGCCCGACCACCAGGACCAGCGCCTCGGAGACCACGACCCGCGGCGAGACCCGGGCCGGCGAGACCAGCAGCGCCGCCGTGGCGGCGCACAGCACGGCCCCGTTGATCAGGCACACCTTCCAGTACAGGGACGTGTTGACCAGGCGCACGTGTCCACCCTCCCCGAACCGCGCGCCCGAGGAAATGGGGGGTAGACCCCATACCGCGGGAGCAGCGCGGGCACTTGGCTGGAGACATGCCGCCGACGACCGTCGTCCCCCTCACCGTGCGGTCACGCACCGCGGACGGTGCGGACATCCGCCTCCTGCTGGAGGCGGACGTCGCGACGACGGGGCGCGCGTCCACGGCCGAGCTGGAGCGGATGGCGCTGGCGCTCGTCGTACCCGCCGCGGAGGAGGCGGTACGACGGCGCGAGCTCGCCACGCTCGCGATCGACCCCACGCTCGGCCTGGACGCCGTCGGCGGCCACCTTCTCTCGGTCCGCGTGGTGGCGGTCGAGCACCTGCTGCTGTCCCCCTCCGGCGAGCCGGACCTGCCGCACCCGTGGAGCGCCGATGGGCTCCGCTGAGCTGGAGCTGGCCGTCGCGACCGGCCTGCTCTGCGCCGCGATCGGCTTCGCGGTCGGGCTCGCGATCGGCCGCGGCCGGCAGCCGCGCTGGGCGGAGAAGGGCAGCTTCGTGCACAAGGTGTCGATCGGGTTCGCGAGCCTGGACCGGATCGACGGGGTGCTGCTGCGCTTCGAGGTGGAGCCGGAGTCACGACTGGCGGGCGTGGAGGTCGACGAGCTGCGCCTGCCCGAGGGCGCGGCCATCGCACTGGTGACCCGCGGCCGGACCACGCTCGTGCCGAGCGGGCGCACCGCGCTCCGCACGGGCGACCAGGTGCTCGCCGTGGCCGCGCTCGGGCAGACCGGCCTGGTCGAGGAGCGGTTGCGCGCGGTGAGCCGCTACGGGCGGCTGGCGGGCTGGTACGAGTCCCTGGAGCCACCCAACAGCGCCCGCGCGTACGGCGTGCGGAGGTCCGCGGCGTGATCCTCACGTCCGCCGCCCTGTCGATCTTCATCGTCGCCTACGCACTCATCGCGACCGAGCGGGTGCACCGGGTCGCCGCCGCGCTCGGCGGTGTCGCGGCGATGGCGGTGATCGGGCTCGTCGACGCGCAGTCGGCGTTCTTCGACCACGAGACCGGCATCGACTGGAACGTCATCTTCCTGCTCTTCGGGATGATGGTGATCGTCGGCGTGCTCAAGCAGACCGGGCTCTTCGAGTTCCTCGCGCTGTGGGCGGCGCGGAGGTCGGGTGGCCATCCCTACCGGCTGCTGGTGCTGCTCGTGCTCATCAGCGCGACGGTCGCACCGATCCTGGACAACGTCACCTGCGTGCTGCTGGTCGCACCGGTCACGCTCTCGGTGTGCCGCCAGCTCGGGCTGCCCTCGGCGCCGTACCTCATCGCGCTGATCCTCGCCTCCAACATCGGCGGCACGGCGACGCTCATCGGCGACCCGCCCAACATCATCATCGGCAGCCGGGCGGGGCTCACCTTCGACGACTTCCTCGTCCACTCGCTGCCGCTGACCGTCGTGCTGCTGGTGGTCTTCGTGGTGCAGGCGCGGTGGCTGTTCCGCAAGTACTTCGCGGTCCGGGTCGACGTCGGCGACCTGCTCGGCGACCTGCGCCCGGCCGACGCGATCACCAACGTGCGGATGCTGGTGCGCTGCCTGGTCGTCCTCGCCCTGGTGATGGTGGCGTTCAGCCTGCACACGGTGCTCCACCTCGACCCGTCGATGGTCGCGATGATGGGCGCCGGCGCGACCGTGCTGGTGTCGCGGACCGAGCCGGAGGAGTTCCTGGAGGAGGTCGAGTGGGGCACCCTCGCCTTCTTCATGGCGCTCTTCGTGCTCGTCGGCTCGCTCGTCCAGGTGGGCATCATCGGCCGGATCGGCGAGTGGGCCGCGGACGCGATGGGCGAGCGCGAGCTGCTGGCCTCGACCGTGCTGCTCTTCGGCTCCGGCGTGGTCGGTGCCTTCGTCGACAACATCCCCTACACCACCGCGACCGTCCCGGTCGTGGAGGAGATGGTCGCCGCCACCGGTACGACGGGCGCGGACAGCCCGCTGTGGTGGTCCTTCGTGTTCGGCGCCGACCTCGGCGGCAACGCCACCGCCGTGGCGGCCGGCGCCAACGTGGTCGTGCTCGGGATCGCCGCCAAGGCGGGCGAGCCGATCAGCTTCTGGCAGTTCACCAAGTACGGCGTCGTGGTCACCGTGACCACGCTCGTCGTCGCCTGGGGCTACGTCTACCTGCGCTACTTCGCGCTCTGAGGAACGCCCCGCGCGTGCCGCCCCCGCGGCCGCCGGCAGGTGCCGACCAGGGTCAGGCCCGCGGCGAGCAGCAGCGCGGCCAGGCCCATCGGCCCACCGAGCGCCGGCGCACCGGTGTCGGGCAACGCGTCCGGCGCGCCGGCCGGCGGGGTGTCGGTGCTCCCGCCCACCTCCGGCTCGCTGGGACCGTCCGGGCTGTCGGGGGTCTCCGGGGTGGTGCCGGGCGACTCCGGGGTCTCCGGCTCGGTCACCGTCGGCGCGACGATCGTCAGCGGGATCCGCGCCGGCTGGCCCAGGTGCACGCCCGCGGCGTTCGTGTGCCGGTCGACGAGCGCGCGCACGGTGTCGGTGCCCGACGTCCCCGGCGCCGTGTACGTCGCGTCGTGCGCCCGTTGCGCGTCCAGGGTCCCGCTCGCCGGCGCCACCACGCCCCGGTCGGCGCTCCACGCCACCGCACGGGCGTCGAGGAGGCCCAGCGGCGTCAGCGGGCTGCCGTCGCTGAGCTGGTCGAGGGTGACCTTCACGGCGGTGCTCGCGCCGGTCTCGAGCGTGGTGGTCGCGGCGCTCGCGCGAGGCTGGATCCACGGGTCGACGTCGACGCTGCCGGAGCCGGTGCTCCGCCACGCGGCGCAGCCGTCCTCGGCCGGCAGGGACGGGGTGGCGATCGCGGGCGGCGCCTCGACGCACCCCCACCAGTTCTCGGTGGCGTCCACCGCGGTGGCGGTCTCGTTGGCGACGCCGACCCGGTCGGCGAAGAGCCGGTTCCGTGCGACCCGGACCGCGCTCGGCGAGCGGTCGCCGTCGAGCTCGACCGAGACGCCGGTGCCCAGGCCGGGCAGGTCGTTGCCGCGCACCCGGGCATCGGTGACCAGCCCGCGCAGCTGGACGCCGATCAGCCGGTCGGTGCGATGGGTGGCGGTGACCTGGTTGCCCTCGACCACCACCGTGCCCTGGCTCGCCCGCGCCGGGTCCTGGTCGGCGGGGCGGTGGAGGTTCGAGGCCACCAGGACGCCGTAGGCCGTCTGGCCGTCGACCAGCCCGGCCGCGTCGAGGTCGATCCGGTTGCCGAGGACCTGGATGTCGTCGTACCCGCCGAAGGTCAGGCCGGCGCCCGCGGGCACCGCGTTGCGGGCACCGATCAGCCGGCCCGCGCTGTCGTTGTCGCGGACGACGACCGGGTTCGGCATCCGGCTCGGGGTGTACTCGTTCATGACCAGCACCGCGGGGTTGCGGTTGGTGCCCTCGGCGAGGTCGTTGCCCTCGACCAGCGCGTCGCCGCGCCAGGCGTCGAGGCCGATCCCGTTGAGGCGGTGGTCGCGCAGCCGGGAGCCGGTCAGCGAGATCGACGGCGCGGTGCGGTCGCCGACGGTGGCGTTCCAGCCGCCGTTCGCGTAGATCGCGTAGCTGCCCTGGCTCGGGTCGCCCGAGGCGGCGGACAGGTCGAGGTCGTCCATCTCGATGGCGGTCACCGACGTCCGGGCGAAGTTGCCCATCACGATCGAGACCGTGAACCAGACCGTGCCGGTGCTGGTGCGGCTGGGGTTGCGAGCGGTGAGGTGCTCGATCCGGATCGCGCCGGCCGGGCCGCCGGCCGTCGCGTTGGGCGGGGCGATCCGGAACAGGCCGGCCTGGTTGATCGTGGCGGGCGAGGTGGGCTTGATCGTGCCGCCGCCGTCGATGACGACGCCCGCCCGGCTCTCCCCGCGGATGGTGACCGGCCGGGTCACCAGGATCGTGGTCTCGCGGTAGGTCCCGTTGCGGACGTAGACCGTGTCACCGGCCGCCGCCGCGGCGACCGCCGCGGTGATCGAGGTGTGGTCACAGCCCGCCCCGGCCGCCGGGCACACGACCAGCGTCGCCGGTGCGGCCGCGGCCGGCTGGCCCAGCGCGCCGACGAGCGCCCCCGACGCCAGCAGGACCAACGCCCCCAGGCGCGCCACCACGCCACCCCCCAGTGCTCCCATGAGCGGACAGTACGGGCGCCCGGGCACGGCCCGGGCGGCTGTCTGACGAAGTGTCACCAGATGTGAGACTCCGGCGCCGCGCTATCGTCGGGAGCGAGGTGAGAGGGATGCCCCAGGAGCCAGCACAGGAACGCCCGCGGGACGCGGGACAGGCCGCCGCGCGTGCCCGGATGGCCCAGCAGCAGTCCTGGGTGGACCTGCAGGTGCGCCAGGCGATGGAGCGCGGCGAGTTCGCGAACCTGCCCGGCGCCGGCAAGCCGATCGAAGGGCTCGGCGCGACCCACGACCCCGACTGGTGGGTCAAGCGGCTCGTCGAGCGGGAGCGGATCACCGTGCTCCCCCCGGCGCTGCAGCTGCGCAAGGACGACGCCACGCTCGACGCGCACCTCGACACCCTCGCGTCCGAGCGCGAGGCCCGGGCGTTCGTGGAGGACTTCAACGCCCGGGTGATCCGGGCGCGCTACACCCCCGTCGACGGACCGCCCCTCGTCACCATGCCGCGTGACGTCGAGGCGACGCTCGAGGAGTGGCGCGCAAGGCAGGCCGCGCGGCGTCGTACCCGCGTGGTGGAGGCGCCGCCCCCGCGCCGGCGCTGGTGGCGTCGCCGCGGCTGACGTCTCGCGAGAGATCCGTCATACCGGAGCCGGGTGACTCGCCGGTAGGTTGTCGAACCGTGAGTCACAAGAGCGCCAAGGACTTCTTCCGACCGCTCGCCGTGGGGGCCCCGCTCCCGCTGCGCGAGATCCCCGCCCGGCCGAGCCGCGCGATCCACTTCTTCGACCCGAGCAACGAGAAGATGGCCGCGAAGATCCCCGGGATGATCGGCACGGTCGACGTGCTGCTCGGCAACCTGGAGGACGCCGTCAAGGCGGACAACAAGGTCGCCGCCCGCGAGGGCCTGGTGAAGATCGCCCAGGCCACCGACTTCGGCCCGACCCAGCTGTGGACGCGGATCAACGCGCTCGACAGCCCGTGGGTGCTCGACGACCTCACCACGCTCGTGCCCGCGATCGGCGAGAAGCTCGACGTCATCATGGTGCCGAAGGTGCAGGGCGCCGAGGACATCCACTACGTCGACCGGCTGCTGGCCCAGCTCGAGGCCAAGGCCGGCATCACCAAGCCGATCCTCGTCCACGCGATCCTGGAGACCGCGCGCGGCGTCGCCAACGTCGAGGAGATCTGCGGTGCCTCGCCGCGCATGCAGGGCCTCTCGCTCGGCCCGGCCGACCTCGCGGCCGACCGCAAGATGAAGACCACCCGCGTCGGCGGCGGCCACCCGGGCTACCTGGTGCGCCAGGACCCGCCTCGCGACGCCGAGGGCAACAGCCAGATCGACGCCCAGCGCGCGATCTTCCAGCAGGACCTGTGGCACTACACGATCGCGAAGATGGTCGACGCCTGCGCGACGCACGGGATCTACCCCTACTACGGCCCCTTCGGCGACATCGCCGACGTGGTGGCCTGCGAGGACCAGTTCCGCAACGCCTTCCTGCTCGGCTGCGTCGGCACCTGGTCGCTGCACCCCAAGCAGATCGCGATCGCCAACCGCGTCTTCTCCCCCTCGGTCGAGGACATCGCGCACGCCCGCCGGGTCGTGGCCGCGATGGGCGACGGCACCGGCGCGGTCATGATCGACGGCAAGATGGAGGACGACGCCTCCCTCAAGCAGTGCCTGGTGCTCGTCGAGCTCGCCGCCAAGCTCGCCGAGATCGACCCCGAGCTCAAGGCCCAGTACGACGCGATCCCCACCAGCGAGGTGCAGTCCTGATGACCGAGTTCAAGCCGCTGCGCTCCGTCCTCTACATGCCCAGCTCCAACGAACGGGCGCTGGAGAAGGCCAAGACCCTGGCCGCGGACGCGATCATCTTCGACCTCGAGGACGCCGTCGCGCCCGACGCCAAGCCGGCCGCGCGCGAGGCCGCGGCGGCCGCCGTGCAGTCCGGTGAGTACGGCCGGCGCCACCTGATCATCCGGGTCAACGGCATCGGCACCGAGTGGCACGACGAGGACATCCGTGCCGCCGCCGCAGCCGGCCCGGACGTCGTCCTGGTGCCCAAGGTGAACTCCGCCGACGAGGTGACGGCCCTCGTCGCCGCCCTGGAGGCCGCCGGCGCGCCCGAGCGGACCACGCTGTGGGCGATGGTCGAGACCCCGATCGGGATGCTCAACGCCCTCTCGATCGCGCAGGCCTCGGACCGCCTCACCGGCTTCGTGATGGGCACCAACGACCTGGTCAAGGAGCTGTACGCCGAGCACGTCCCCGGCCGCCAGCCGGTGATCACCGGTCTCGGCCTCGCCCTGCTCGCGGCGCGCGCCGCCGGCATCGTGATCATCGACGGTGTCTACAACGACGTGAAGAACCTCGACGGCTTCCTCGCCGAGGTAGAGCAGGGCCGCCAGATGGGCTTCGACGGCAAGACCCTGATCCACCCCGGCCAGGTCGAGGGCGCCAACTCCGGCTTCGCCCCCGACGAGAAGGCCGTCGAGGACGCGCGCGGGCTGATCCAGGCCTGGGAGGACGGCAAGGGCTCCGGCGTCGTGACCTACAACGGCAAGATGGTGGAGAGCCTCCACGTCGAGTCGGCCGAGCGGACGCTCTCGATCCACGAGGCGATCCAGGCCCTGCAGGGCTGATCGCGAGCGGGTCCGTGGCGGAGCCCGAGCACACCCCCGACGGCCGGTACGTCGTCGTCGACGGGCGTCGCTGGCGCGCCACGGACCCCGCGATCCCCGAGGAGCGGCGGGCCGAGCTGACCCGCGTCCTGATGGCCTGGCGCCGCGACGTGCGGCGCACGAAGGGCACCCCCGAGGAGGACCGCTCCCGTGCCGGCGTGCAGGCCGCGAAGGTCGCTCTCGGCGAGCGCGGGCAGCCGCCCTGGTGGGACCAGACCGACGCCGAGCGCCGCGTGCGGTGGGAGGCCGACGTACCGGTGCCGGAGGGCTTCGACCCCCGGTGACCTCAGGCGGCAGTGCCACGATGGCCGGATGGACAGCGAGACCCGCACCTACCGCACCGGCGACCGCGAGGTCGTCCTCGACCTGACCCACGACGCCGCCGCCTGGGTGGAGGGACGCGGGGACGGGCTGCTGCACGTCTTCGTCCCGCACGCCACGGCCGGGCTGGCGATCATCGAGACCGGCGCGGGCAGCGACGACGACCTGCTCGCCGCGCTCGGCGACCTGCTCCCCGCCGACGACCGCTGGCGGCACCGCCACGGCAGCCGGGGGCACGGGCGCTCGCACGTGATGCCGGCCCTCGTGCCGCCGTACGCCACGGTGCCGGTGCTCGACGGCCGGCTCGCGCTGGGCACCTGGCAGAGCATCTGCCTGGTCGACCTGAACGTCGACAACGCCGAGCGCGAGGTGCGCCTCAGCTTCCTGCCGGGCTGAGCGCCGGTCGCGCCACGCCGCGCACTTCGCCGTCGCACACTATTACGCCAGCCGTAGTAGTGTGCGACGCATGGACACCACGCAGCTCCTCCGCGGCGTGCTCGACGTCGCCGTGCTGGCGGTCGTCGAGCGCGAGGACGGCTACGGCTACGACGTGCTGCGCCGCCTGCGCACGGGCGGCCTGACCGAGGTGGGCGACGCCTCGGTCTACGGCACGCTGCGCCGGCTCTACGCGGCCGGCGCCCTCACGTCGTACGTCGTGCCGTCGGACGAGGGCCCCCACCGCAAGTACTACGGGATCACCCCCGCCGGGCGTGAGCAGCTCGCGCTCCAGGCCAAGGAGTGGACCTCCTTCGCCGACACCGTCACCTCCCTGCTTCCCCGCTCGACAGGAGCCACGTCATGACCGAGGACGACACCCTCGTCCTGCGCCCGGAGGTGGTCGCCTTCGTGGAGGAGGTACGCCGCCACCTGGCCGACCTCGACGACGAGACCCGCGACGACCTGCTCGACGGGCTCGACGCCGACCTTGCCGAGCAGCTCGCCGACGGCGCCGACCTCGGCGACCCGGCGGGCTACGCCGCGGAGCTGCGCTCGGCCGCCGGCCTGCCGGAGCCCCGCCGCCGGCGCAGGAGCATCCGGGTCGCCCCGGCCGAGCTGCTCGACGACGCCCGCGCCCGCTTCCTCGCCGTGGCCGAGTCCCCGCGCTTCCGGCCCGCCTGGGAGCTGCTCGTCACGCTGCGCCCCGTCTGGTGGGTCGCCCGGGCGTGGGTCGCGGTGACCGCGCTCGACGTCGCCGTCGGGCCGTACGAGTACATCAGCGTGGTCCCGACCCTCGCCGTCCCCGGCCTCGGGCCGCTCGCGCTGGTCGCGGCGATCGTGGTCAGCACGCTGATCGGCCTCGGCCGGCTCTGGCCCGCGTCCCTCCGGGCCTCCCAGCGACGCTACGCCGTGCTGGCCCTCAACACCGCCGCCGTGGTGACGCCGCTCTTCCTCAGCATCCCGGTGCCGGCCTACCTCGGCTACGACCACTACGACCCGGAGTACTACGGATCCGCGGGGGAGGACTACTACCAGCGCGGGCTGTTCGCCGACGGCGACCCGGTCATCAACATCTTCGCCTACGACGCGGCCGGCAAGCCGATCCCGCAGGTCCAGCTCGTCGACCAGGACGGCCGGCCGCTGTCGGTCCGGCTCCGCGACGCGGCGGTCTACGACGACGACAGCGAGGGGCTCCGCGTCCCGTGCCCGGCCCGCAACGGCGGCGCCGCGGTGACCAACGCCTTCCCGTTCGCCTACGTCCGGACGAGCATCGAGGGCCGCTGCACCGCCGCGCTGGCAGCCCGCTCCGTGCCGCCGACGCCGCCGCTGGCGTCGCTGCCGCCGATCACGCTCCCGGGCCGCTGACGGTCTCCTCGACCAGGTCCGCGACGGCCTGCTGCTCCTCCGCGTAGGGGTGGTAGGCCGTCGCGTTGCGTGTCGGCCGCACCCCCGCGATCCACGGCTCCTCGCCACAGATGTCGTGGCCCTCGGTGGCGGTCCACACGTCGACGTACTCCGCCCCGGCCTCGGCGGCGGCATCGCGCTGGGCCTCCACGAACTGCTCGATCACGCCCCGGCCGAAGGGGTAGTCACCGGCGCCGAGCGGCAGCTCCGGGCAGGTGCCGGTGGCGGGGATGATCTGTGGGTAGCCGACCACCACGACCCGCGCCTTCGGCGCGCGCTCGAGGATCTCGCCGACGATCTCCACGATCGAGGCACCGACCTCGTCGAAGATCTTGGGCAGCACGTCGGGGTTCTGCTGAGCCAGGTCGGAGCACGGCGCGCCGGTCGGGTTGCCCACCGCGAGCTGGGCGCAGGTGATGACGAGGCTGCCGTAGACCTCGCCGTTGTTCGCGCCGATGCTCAGCGTGACGAGGTCGGTCGTCTTGGTCACCGCGTCCAGCTGTGGCCGGACGGAGTCGCCACCCGCCTGCTGGCGGGTGGTCATGTTCTCCGTCTTCGCCCCGCCACAGCTCGCGTCGGTGAGCTCCAGGTCGAGCGCGGCGGCGAGCAGGTGCGGGTAGTTGCCGTCGGTCTGCAGGCAGCCGGCCGGTCCCGTCGGCGCGCCGACCCCGGGGGCGGAGGTGTAGGAGTCGCCGAGCGCGACGTAGGTGTCGCCGGCCTCGACCGGGCGCTTGTTGCCGCTCGCGTCCGGCTTGTCGTCGCTGGTGCAGGCGGCCAGCGCCAGGACCAGGGCGCAACCGGCCGCCATCCGCGCGTGCCACGCGCTCATCCGGGACTCTCCTCCACACCGAGGGCAAGGGTCAGGGCGAGCACGCTATCGGGGTCCTCCAAGCGCTCGCCGTACAGCTCGCGGAGCTGGGTCATCCGGTAGCGGATCGTCTGCGGGTGCACGAAGAGCGCGGCCGCCACCTCGTCGCGCCGGCCCTGGTGGAGCAGCCAGGCCCGCAGGGTCTCCCGGAGCTTGGCGGCGGCGGCCGGGCGCAGCTGCGCCAGCGGCGCGAGGACGACGGCCCGCAGGTCCGCCAGCGCCTGCGGGTCGGCGGTGAGCACCAGCCGGGGCAGGTGCAGCTCGGTGTCGCCGGTGACGCCGAGCGCCTGCGCGCGCAGCGCCCGGTCGTACGACGCGCGCACGTCGAGCCACGGACGCGCGGGCCCGACCAGCGCGTCCCGGTCGCGCACCGTGCGCAGCAGCGTCGCGCGGCGGCGGTCGTGGGCGTCGGGGACCATCAGCAACGCCGACCCGTCGAGCTCGGGCAGGTCGGTGGTGACGAGGGTGCCGCGGCGCAGCACCCGCAGCAGCGTGCCGGCCTGCGACTCGGGGACGATGACGGCGGTGAGCGTGCTCGGCGGTGACCACTCGGCGCGCTCCGCAGAGGCGAGCACGGTCGCCTCGGGCGCACCGGTGAGCAGGTGACGGGCCAGCCGTTCGACCATCCGCTGCCGCAGGCGGCCCTCGGTCGCGGACTCGTCGCGGTGGCCGGCGACGCTGGCGGCGGAGAGCTCGTCGATGTAGGCGAAGACGAGCTCGGCGAAGGAGGCCATCGTCGCCGGGTCGATGCCCTGCTCGACGGCCTTGGTGGACAGGTGGCGCCAGGAGACCTGCGCGCCGATCCGGTACGCCGACAGGAGCGCGTCCGCCGTACGCCCGCTGCGGACCTCGCCGCGGCCGAGCTGGTAGGCACCGTCCACCGCCGAGGCCCGGGGTGCGAGCGCGTCCGGGCCCCGCCGGTCGCTGATCAGGGAGAGGAAGCCGCCGAGGGCGACCTGCACGGCGCCGCGGATGGTCTCGCCCATCGGGCCGCTGAAGGCGTCCTCGTAGGCCGGCACCTCCTCGATGATCCGGCTGACGACGTCGTCGGCCACCACCGCGAGGTCGGTCCGGATCGCGGCGACCGTCTCCGGCGGGAGCAGCACGCTCTCGCCGGGCCGGGAGCGGCGCAGCACGCGTCGAGGCATTTTCACTCCTGCCGAACAAAAGGAGTCGGAAGATTCACCGACTGTGGTCATGAGTTTAGCGGGCGATGTTGGGAGTCTGGTTGTCGTGAGCACGACCACCGCCTCCCCCCGGACGGCCGCCCGCACCGGGCGCCTGACCTCCGGGCTGCGCAGCCTCCTCGACGCGGCGGTCACCCCGCTGACCGTCGACGACCTCCTCGACCACTTCGCGCCGCTGCGCGGGGCGGCGACCGGCCTGCAGGGCCGCATCGTCGCGGTCGAGTCCGAGACCGCCGACGCCGCGACCATCGTCGTCAAGCCGGGCCGCGACTGGGCCGGGCACATCCCCGGCCAGTACGTCCGGGTCGGCGTCGACGTCGACGGCACGCGCCTGTGGCGCACCTACTCGCTGACCCACGGACCGCGCCCCGACGGCCGGATCTCGATCACCGTCAAGGCGATCCCCGGCGGCGCCGTCTCGCAGCACCTGGTCCGCACCGCGCGGCCCGGCCAGCTGCTGCAGCTCGCCCAGGCCGAGGGCGACTTCGTGCTGACCCCGCCGCAGGCCGGCGCCCGGCAGAAGCTCCTGCTCGTCACCGCCGGCTCCGGGATCACCCCCGTCATCGGGATGCTGCGCAACCTCTACTCCCGCAACGAGGACGACGCCCGCGCGGCCTACGACATCGTGCTGGTGCACTCCGCGATGTCGCGCGACGAGGTCATCTTCGGCGCCGAGCTGCGCGCGCACGCCCAGGCCGGACGCCTGCGGCTGATCGAGCGGCACACCGACACCGACGGCCTGCTGACGACCGACGACCTCGAGGCCGAGGTGCCCGACCTGGCCGAGCGCACGGCCTACGCCTGCGGTCCGGCGGGCCTGCTCGACACCTTGGAGGCGTTCTACGACGAGCGCCGGCTCACCCTGCACACCGAGCGCTTCCGCCCGGTCGCCATGGCCGTCGAGGCCGAGGGCGGCACGGTCACCTTCTCCGGCACCACCGTCGAGGCCGACGGTGCCACCCCGATCCTCGACGCCGCCGAGTCGGCCGGCGTCCTCATGCCCAGCGGCTGCCGGATGGGCATCTGCATGGGCTGCGTGCTGCCCCTGAAGTCCGGTGCCGTGCGCGACCTGCGCAACGGCGAGCTCACCGTCGCCGTCCCCGGCGAGACGCACCCGGACGGCGTACGGATCCAGACCTGCGTCAGCGCCGCCGCCGGCGACTGCCACATCGACCACTGAGCCCCACCCGCTCCCCCGACGAAAGGCTGACGATGACCACGATCACGCACAAGCCGCAGAACCCGATCGCCCACCTGAGCCCCGAGCAGATCGAGGCGCTCGGTGCCGAGCTCGACGCGATCCGCCAGGAGGTCATCGACACCCGCGGCGAGCGCGACGCGGCGTACATCCGCAAGGTCGTCGACGTCCAGCGCAAGCTGGAGCTCGGCAGCCGCGCCGTGCTGCTGGCCAGCATCTTCCCGCCCGCCTGGCTGCTCGGCACCGCGGGCCTGAGCGTGGCGAAGATCCTCGAGAACATGGAGATCGGCCACAACGTCATGCACGGCCAGTGGGACTGGATGCGTGACCCGAAGATCCACTCGACGACCTGGGAGTGGGACAACGCCACCCCGTCGGAGGCCTGGAAGCACTCGCACAACCAGGTCCACCACACCCACACCAACATCGTGGGCAAGGACAACGACCTCGGCTACGGCATCATGCGCGTCGACGAGGAGCAGCGGTGGTACCCGCTCTACCTCGCCCAGCCGCTGTGGAACTTCATCAACGCCTGCTTCTTCGAGTACGGCATCGCGGCGTACGACCTCGAGCTCGGCCGCAACCTGTCGAAGCCGAAGGACAAGCGCCCCGAGTCGTTCCGCCAGGGCGTGAAGGACACGCTGACCAAGATCCGCAAGCAGGCCACCAAGGACTACGTCGTCAACCCGGCGCTCGCGATCCCGACCGGCTCGTTCCTGCCGGCTCTCGCGGCCAACTTCACCGCCAACCTGGTGCGCAACCTGTGGTCGCACTCGGTCATCATGTGCGGCCACTTCCCCGAGGGCGTGGAGACCTTCGAGCTGAACGCGATCCCGGAGAAGGAGACGCGCGGGGAGTGGTACCTGCGCCAGATGCTCGGCTCCGCGAACTTCTCGGGCTCCAAGGCGATGCACATCATGAGCGGCAACCTCTCCCACCAGATCGAGCACCACCTCTTCCCCGACCTGCCGAGCAACCGCTACGCCGAGGTCGCGCCGAAGGTCCGGGCGGTGTTCGAGAAGTACGAGCTGACCTACCTCACCCGCCCGTTCGTCCCGCAGGTCGCGAGCGCCTGGCACAAGGTGGTCCGCCTGTCCTTCCCCAACGGCTGGCTGGAGACGACCACCCCGAAGAACCTGCCGTCGCAGCTGGTGGCGCTCTACAAGATCACCACCGCCGACAAGCGCAAGCGCCGGGTGATGCTCAAGCTGCTGGAGCGCAAGGCGAAGCAGGAGTACGCCGAGGCGGCCTGAGGCCTCCCGGAGTCGGTTACTCACGGGTAGCATGAGCCCATGAGCAACGTCTCCTGCACGATCACCGACGGCATCGCCCACGTCCGGCTGGACCGTCCGGACAAGCTCAACGCGCTGACCCTCGACCTGCTCGACGAGCTGGTCGCGACCGCCGGCCGGCTGCGCCGCGACAAGACGCTGCGCGCCGTCGTCGTCAGCGGCGAGGGCGACGCCTTCTGCGCGGGTCTCGACTTCGCCTCGGTGATGCGCAACCCGGCGGGCCTCGCCAAGGCGTTCGTGCCGCGGCCCCTGCGGGGCACGAACACCTTCCAGGAGGCGCCCTGGGCGTTCCGCCGGATCCCGGTGCCGGTCATCGCCGCCGTGCACGGCCACTGCCTCGGCGGCGGGCTGCAGATCGCGCTCGCCGCGGACTTCCGGATCGCCACCCCCGACTCCCGCTGGTCGGTGCTCGAGGGCAAGTGGGGCCTGATCCCCGACATGTCCGGCATCCAGGCCCTCAAGGAGCTCGTCGGCATCGACCAGGCCAAGCTGCTCACCATGACCGCGGAGGTCTTCGACGGCAGCCGCGCCCACGAGCTCGGCCTCGTCACCCGGCTCGACAACGACCCGCTCAGCGGCGCACTGCGCCTGGCCAACGAGATCAGCCGCAAGTCGCCCGACGCCGTGGCCGCCGCCAAGCGGCTGTTCAACGACACCTGGAGCGCCTCGCCGCGCCGTACCTTCGCCCGGGAGCGGATCGAGCAGGCCCACCTGCTGGTCGCCCGCAACACGAAGGCCGCCCGGGAGGCGGCGTTCAAGAAGGCCGAGGCGGTCTACGGCCCGCGCGGTCGCTGAAAGCCGCTCGCCGGCGACGGGGCGCGCGCCCTATCCTGGTGCTCTCGCCCCACCCCTGGGGCGGACGGGCTACGGCAGGTTCCGATCCTGCGTGGCGACCGTGATCCGTGAACAGTGGTCCGACCACATCGGCAGGGGTTGTTCGGGTGGCCCGGCCGGGCCGGGCCGCCCGTCCTTTCGGACCCCCTTCGCAGAGATCTCTTCGAAGATGTCGTATCCAGCCGATCTCCTTCGTGGTCCTAGTAGAGAGCCGACGAAGCCGAAGGAGACAGGGCGATGTGGAACGACACCTCCCACCAGCAGCACCTCAGCCACGACCTGCCGTGCCCGGCGTGCGGGCACGCGGCGCACACCTACCTGGCGTGCAGCGACAGCTGCGACTGCCGGCCCACGGTGATGCCGGGGTCGTACGCCGCCTGACGCTCAGGCGCGCCGCGCACCCACCGGTACGACGAGCGCGACGAGCGCCACCCAGGTGGCGACCGAGTGCAGCAGCCAGTGCGCGGGCAGCGCGAGCGCGTCGAGCGCCGCCAGCCAGCCGCGCCGGCGGAACAGCGCCACGCCGGCGACGAGCACGGCCATCCCGAGCACGATGACGGCCTCGCCGATGCCCAGCCACGCGACCCGCTCGGCGAGCGAGCCGCCCTCGCCCTGGCTGCGGGCAGCCGCGAGGAGCGCCCCGACGACGGCGACCGGGTAGGCCAGGAACATCGCGAGGGTCATCAGCCGCCGCGCCACCTCCTCGGGCGGGAGCCCGCTGGACAGCGCGTCGCGCACCTCGCGCACGCTGGCCCGGGCCCGCGCGTCGGTCCAGCGGACCAGGCCGGGGTCGACGGGACGCACCGAGATCGAGTCCAGGTGCTCCACCCTCGGGCCGCCGGGCGGCAGGGTCCGGGTGGCGAGGGCGAAACCGCCGTGGCGGCGCAGCAGCCGCATGTTGAAGTGCACCGACTTCACCGCGAACCGGTGGCCGTGGTCGCCGCTGAGCCGGCCGAGGTCGAGGGCGTCGTCGATCTCGGTCATCCGGGCGAAGTGCGAGCGCCCGTCGCCGTCGGCACGACGGTCCGCACGCAGCCCGACGAGCGGCGCCGGCGCCTGGCCGAGCGGGCTGTCCAGGCCGGCGGCGAGGTCGGCGTCGAAGGCGCTGACGGCGCGGCGCAGCTGGTCGGCGGCGGGCTTCTCGTCGGGGGCGTACGCGACGACGTACCGGCCGCGGGCGAGGGTGAGGCCGTGGTCGAGGGCGAGCACCGGCTCGGCGTGCTCCTCCGCCGGCAGCCGGGCGACCCGCACCCACTCCGGCGGCGCGACCTCCCGTACGCCGTCGAGGGTGGCCCGGTCGTCGTCGGCGACGAGCAGCACGGCATCCAGCCGCGCGCTCGGGTAGTCGTAGCCGCGCAGGGTCTCCAGGGCGCGGCGGACCGCCCGCTCGCCGCCGGTGATCCGCATCAGCACCGTGTAGACCGGCAGCTCGGCGTCGTCGAGCCGCGGCGGCCGGTCGGCCTCCGCGACCGGCGGGGCGAGCGCGGACAGGCCGGAGACGGCCTGCAGCGCCGCGCCCGCCAGGAACACCACGGAGGCGACCAGCACACTGACCGCCAGCAGCCACAGCGGTACGACGAACCCCGCGCCCAGCGCGGCCAGTCCCAGCACCAGCACGGCGACGTAGTGGGCCGGCCGGATGCCGGTGGCCCGCGGACGCCGGGCGGCGGGCTCCCGCGGCCCGCGGGCGCGGCGGACCATGAGCGCGACGGCGTCCAGGTCCCGCTGGGTGCAGGCGACGAGCTCGATCGCGCGGCCGGGGTACTGCTCCTCGACCTCGGTGACCAGCTCCTCGCCGGGACGCACCGAGGTCGCCACCACGACACCGTCGCCGGTCAGCTCGCACGCGATCCAGCCCAGCTCGACGGCCGTCTCCGGGTCGAGCTCGGCGAGCAGCTCGGGCGCGGGCGGATCGGCGACGAGGTCACGCGGGGTCAGCTCCCAGTGCTCGGCGAGCGCGGCGTAGAACTCCGAGCGGGTGAGGTAGCCGGCGTCGACGAGGTGCTGGCCGACGTACCCACCGACGGTCCGCTGGCGCTCCAGCGCCCACGCCAGCTGGGCAGGCTCGACCCGGCCCGTCGCCACCAAGCGCGCACCGATGGGTCCCACACACCCTCGCTCCCCGCACCCCCCAACAGGTGCGTTCTCCCCGGTTCCCCTCGTTCGAGGGTAGGGCGGCGAGGACGGGTCGCCCACCGGAACGCGACAACCTTTGCCGAGACCGTTCCCACATGAGGGAACCTCAGGTCAGGGGTAGCGCAGGTCCACGGTCTCCTCGGAGATCTCCCACAGCGCCCTCGCCGCGGTCTCGTCCTGGCCGAGCTTGCTGCGCCCGACCCGGCGCGGGGCGCCGGACATCTGCTGGAAGCCGCTGGGACCGACGAAGGTGTTGCCGGCCAGGTCGCCGCTGGCCGCCCACAGCGTGGGCCAGGCGCCCTCGGCCGCCGACTGCGAGACCGCTCGCACGCCGGCGTCGAGGATCGAGGCGATGCCGCCGGAGGAGCGGCCGTACTGGCCGTTGGCCGCCAGGTGCGTGCCCGCGAAGCCGGGGTGGGCGGCGAGCGCCCGCACCGGCAGGTCCTTGTCCCGCAGGCGTCGGTCCAGCTCGCTGGTGAAGTAGAGGTTGGCGAGCTTGGACTGCCCGTAGACGCGCCACTTGCTGTAGCGCCCGTGCTGCTCGCGCGGGTCGCCGAGCGGGGGCTTGCCGGCGAGGTTGTGGAACATCGACGACACCGTCACCACCCGCCCGTCCTCGCTCGCCACCAGCTGGGGCAGCAGCAGCCCGGTCAGCAGGAACGGCCCGAAGTGGTTGGTCGCCATCTGCAGCTCGAGCCCGTCGGCCGTGCGGGAGTACGACGTGCCCATCACCCCGGCGTTGTTGACCAGCACGTCGATCGGCCCGATCTGGCGGGCCGCGGTGGCCGCCGAGCGCACCGACGCGAGGCTCGCCAGGTCCAGGTGCAGCGCCTCGAGCGCTGCCTCCGGCACCTCCGCCCGGATCGCGGCGACGGTCTCCTCCACCTTGGCCGGGGTCCGGCCGGCGAGCACCACCCGGGCGCCGCGGCGGGCCAGCTCGAGCGCGGTGTGGTGGCCCAGCCCGCCGAGGGTCGGGCCGGTGATCAGCACCGTCCGGCCGGTCTGGTCGGGCAGGTCGGCGATGTTCCACTTCTCAGACATCGAGGCTCCTACGGGGTGGTGGCGAGCCGGTCGAGGATGCGCCCGCCCAGCTCCTGGTCGCCCGAGATCGTGACAGCGCCCTCCGCCGCGGGGCGGCGGCCGCCGGCGAGGACGATGAAGGACTCCCGGTCCATGCGCAGGCCGACGGTGGGCTCCGCGGGCACCTCGCCCAGCCGGCGGGCACGGCCGTCCTCGCCGATCTCGACCGCGACCGGGTCGCTGCCGTCGACGGCGAGCACGGCCGTCGTACCGGCGGGTGGGGCGACGCGCTTGCCGACGACGTAGCCGAAGCCCTCGGACAGGTAGTCGGCCGTGTGCCACGCCCCGGGCGAGTCCAGGCCGCCGGGACGGCCGACCGCGCGGCGGACGTCCTGCTCGTGCATCCACACGTCCAGCGGGCGGTTGCGCAGCAGGGTGCGGGTGCTCCAGCCGATCATCCCGAAGATCCCGGGTGCCGGGGCGTCGGGGTCGGCCGGCGGCTCGGCGTCCAGCGCCGCCTTCCGCTCGCCGGTGCGCTCGCGGATCTCGGCGATGATCGCGGCCGGCTCGTGGTCGCGGCGGGTCAGCACGCCGATCTCGGTGAACTGCCCCATCGGACCGGTGATGTGGTCCGCCGGGCCGACGTCGGCCTGTTCGTCGGGACCACCGGCGAGCAGCGACTCCAGGTGCGCCGTGTGCGACGCGACGGCCTTGACGTCCCAGCCGGCGAGGTCGGTGGGCCGCGCCCAGTCGTCCGGGCCGAGCTCCTCCAGCAGGGCGAGGAGGTCCTGCACGGAGGACCACCAGGCGTCGACGTACCGGTTCAGCAGCTCGCCCTCGCTCACCTCGCCGATGCTAGCGAAGCATCCTCGCGAGCGCGGCCAATGTCTGCTCCCAGCCCAGCCGTACGCCGCCCGCCACCGCCGCACCCTCGGGACCGATCCCAGAGACCCGGAGCGTGAGGTGCACCCGGGTGCCTCCGTCGCGCTCGGTCAGCAGCACCTCCTGCACGAGGCGGAACACGGGAGCCCCGTCCGCGTCGAGCGGCGACAGCTCGACCTCCAGACGACGCAGCGGCTCGACCGCCCGCGCCGTCCCGGCAGCGCGGTGCAACGCCCCGTCACCCTCGCGCAGCACGATCTCCCACCGCCCGCCGACCCAGGGCTCGACGACTGCCTCGGCGACCTCGAAGTGCTCCGGCGCGCACCAGCGTCGTACGACAGCAGGCTCGGTCCACGCCCGCCAGGTCTCCGCCGGCGAGGCGGGCACGTCGACGTCCAGCTCGATCGTGCGTTCGGTCTCCCCCGCCGCGATCTGCTCCTCCTCGGCGGCGATCGCGCGCTCGTACTGCTCCAGCGCACTGTCCGCCGGATCGGCCACGGCGACGGCAGCGAGCCAGTCCGCGAGTCCGCGCAGTCGGGACCGGTCGAGGGCAGCCACCCGTCGTCGGCCGAGCGGGTGCACGGTCACCACACCGACCGCCTCGAGCGCCTGCACGTGCCGGGTGACCTGCGGCTGCGGGGCGCCGGTGCGTTCCACGAGCTCGCCGATGGTCCGCGGCGCGGCGGCGAGCAGCCGCACGATCTCGAACCGGGTCGGCTCCGCCAGGGCCGCCAGCATCCGCTGTTCCTCCACCAGCGCATCCTCTCAGGATTGACATATGCGTTTCAACACATATGATTGTGCCATGACGACACTCACCCGACAGATCCCGACCACCCCCGAGCACGTCTGGGAGCTGTGGACCACGGCCGCCGGCATCGCGCGCTGGTGGGCCCCCGACGGCTTCCGCACCGACGTGACCCGGATCGACGTCCGCGAGGGCGGCGAGCTGGACTACACGATGACCGCGGTCGATCCCGCGCAGGTCGCCTTCATGGAGGAGCACGGCCTGCCGCTGACCACGACCTCGCACAAACGCTTCACCGAGGTGGCCGCGCCGGCGCGGATCGACTACCTCTCGCTGATCGACTTCGTACCGGGCGTCGAGCCCTACGACCACCTGACCACCGTCGAGCTGACCGCGACCGACGGCGGCACCCTGGTCACGATGACGATGGACGACCTGCACGACGCCGAGTGGACCGGCCGTCTCGTCGCGGGCCGCGAGAACGAGCTCGACAACCTGCTCGCCCTCGCCTCCGGAGCATGAGCGGACGAGAGAACGACGACGGCCGCCCCGGAGAACCGGGACGGCCGTCGTACGGGAACGTTCAGCGGATCAGAACGCCGCCTCGTCGAGCTCCATCAGGTCCAGGCCGGTGGCCTGGGCGATCTTGAGCTCGGCCGCCACGCGCGGCAGGTTGAGCTGGGCGAACCACTGGGCCGCGGCGACCTTGCCCTCGTAGAAGGCCTTGTCGTTGCCGGCGTCGCCGCCGAGCTTCTCCAGCGCGACCTCGGCGCCGCGCAGCAGCAGCCAGGCGCACACGACGTCGCCGAGCGCCATCAGCAGGCGGGTGGTGTTGAGGCCGACCTTGTAGATGTTCTTGATCTCGTCCTGGGCGGACATGAGGTCGTTGATCATCAGGCCCACGATGGCCTCGGCGTCGGCGAGCGCGGTCGCGAGGAGCTCGCGCTCGTTCTTCAGCCGGCCGTTGCCCGCCTCGGACTCCAGGAACGCCTTGATCTCGCCCGCGACGTGGCCCAGTGCCTTGCCCTGGTCCTTGACGATCTTGCGGAAGAAGAAGTCCTGGCCCTGGATCGCCGTGGTGCCCTCGTAGAGGGTGTCGATCTTGGCGTCGCGGACGTACTGCTCGATCGGGTACTCCTGCAGGAAGCCGGAGCCACCGAAGGTCTGCAGGGACTCGGTGCCGAGCAGCACCCACGAACGCTCCGAGCCGTAGCCCTTGACGATCGGCAGGAGCAGGTCGTTGACCGCCTCGGCGAGCTCGTCGCGCTCACCGGAGGCCTTGGCCAGCTGGACCTTGTCCTGCCAGGTGGCGGTGAAGACGACCAGCGAACGCATCGCCTCGGCGAAGGACTTCTGGGTCATCAGCGAGCGGCGCACGTCGGGGTGGTGCGTGATCGTCACCCGCGGGGCCGCCTTGTCGGAGGCCTGGGTGAGGTCGGCGCCCTGGACGCGCTCCTTGGCGTACTCGAGCGCGTTGAGGTAGCCGGTCGACAGCGTCGCGATGGCCTTCGAGCCGACCATCATGCGCGCGTTCTCGATGACGTCGAACATCTGGCGGATGCCGTCGTGCACCTCGCCGAGCAGCCAGCCCTGGGCAGGCTCGCCGCCGCCGACCTGCGGGTCGCCGAAGGTGAGCTCGCAGGTGTTGGACACCTTGATGCCCATCTTGTGCTCGACGTTGGTGACGTAGACGCCGTTGCGCTCGCCGGTCAGCTCACCGCTCTGGTGGTCGAAGTGGTACTTCGGGACCAGGAAGAGGCTCAGCCCCTTGGTGCCCGGGCCACCGATGCCCTCGACGCCCTTCGGGCGGGCGAGGACGAGGTGCATGATGTTCTCCTGCAGGTCCGACTCGGCGCTGGTGATGAAGCGCTTGACGCCGGAGATGTTCCAGGAGCCGTCCTCGTTCGGGGTGGCGAAGGTCTTGCCCGCACCCACGTCGGAGCCCGCGTCGGGCTCGGTGAGCACCATGGTGGCGCCCCACAGGCGCTCGACCATGATCTCGGCGATGCGCACGTCGCGCTCGACGCCGTTGGCGTTCTTGAAGACGACCGAGCCCATCGACGGGCCGGTGCAGTACATCCAGATCGGCGCCTGCGCGCCGAGCACCATCTCGCCGGTGGTCCACACCAGCGACGGCGGCGCGGTCGTGCCGCCGATCTCCTCCGGCAGGCCCAGGCCCCAGAAGCCGGACTCCATCCAGGTGTTGTAGGCCTTCTTGAAGGACTCCGGCAGCGGGGCGGTGTTGGTCTTGGGGTCGAACACCGGGGGGTTGCGGTCGGAGTCGACGTACGACGCCGCCAGGTCCTCCCGGGCGATCCGCTCGACCTCGGAGAGGATCTCGCGCGCGGTGTCGGCGTCCATCTCCTCGTAGAGGCCGGTGCCGAGGTACTCCTGCACGTTGAAGAGCTCGAAGAGGTTGAACTCGATGTCGCGCAGGTTGCTCTTGTAGTGGCTCACTGTCCCACCATTTCTAGGGGTTCGCAGAGGTGTGGTGTTGGCTGCTACTCGCCAGTAACTTCCATGATACGGGCGGTGCTAACAGCCGGCAAGCAAATGATCGGACGAATGGCTCACACCGCCTCAGCTCCTCCTTTCGGGAGTTCGACGGGTAGGTCGAGTGAATCGATCGAGCAATCTGCGACACTGACCCCATGCGCGTCTCCGCGAAGTCCGACTACGCCCTGCGCGCCCTGATCGCGATGACGGGGCGCTCCGACGGCCGTGCCGTGAGCGCCGAGGAGCTCGGCCGGCTCCAGGACATCCCGCACGGCTTCCTCCAGGCGATCCTCGCCGACCTGCGCCGGGCCGGCATCGTGATGTCCCAGCGCGGCCAGTCCGGCGGCTGGCGGATGGCCCGCGAGGCCGACACCGTCAGCGTCGCCGACGTGATCCGCGCCGTCGACGGGCCGCTCGTCTCCGTCTACGGGCTGCGCCCCGAGGCGGTCAACTACAACGAGTCCGCCGAGGTGCTGCAGCACGTGTGGATCGCCGCGCGCAGCGCCCTGCGCGAGGTGTTCGAGGACGTGTCGATCCAGCAGCTCTCCGACGGCGCGCTGCCCGAGGCCGTCACCTCGCGCACCGCCGACGAGGACGCCTGGCAGCCTCACTGAGCGCGGCTGCCGCTGTCCAGTTTCACCACCTAGGTGGTGAAACTGGGTCCGGGCACACGGAATTCGGTGTGCTCGGACCGAGTTTCGTGCGCCCAGTGCGCCGCACGGGGGGCCTCGGGACCCCCGGCCTGATTCTCGGCTGACGCCTCAGCCCGTCTTCCCGGGCGACGATCGGGCGCGCAGACGGCCGTGTGCCCCACCGGGGTACGCCGGCGCAGGACGCGCCGGAGGCCACGTTGCCAAGGAAGGTGACGCTGTGGCCCTGCGCCGTGTGCTCGTGTCGTTCGCTCTCGGGATCGCGGTCGTCGTACCGGCCGCCTTCGGGTTGTCCCAGGCGCCGGCCCACGAGCCGCGCTGCGGCACCGGCTCGTCGCTGGACTGGGTGCTGCCCGGTGCCTGCCAGCACGTGGACGAGCCGCCGGCGGGGGTCGACGTGACCGAGCCGGTCTCGACGACCGAGCTCCGCGGCCGCGACGGCGGCGGCGCGGAGGCGTACGCCGCGGCCGAGGAGCTCGGCGTACCGGCCGCCACCCAGGCCGCCGCCGCGAGCCCGGCGGTGACCTGCGACGGCGACGGGAGCAGCGGCTACCGCGTCCAGGGCATGTACGTCGTCGAGGCGGGCCGGGCGAACCGGTACGCCGCGCTCCAGGACAGCTTCCGGTTGTGGGCGGCGGGCGTGGACGACGTGGTCAACCGGTCCGCGGCGCTGACGGGTGGGGTGCGCAAGGTGCGCTTCGTGACCGACGCGGCGGGCGGGACGTGCACCGCGCGGGTCCTCAACGTCACCGTTCCCGCGGGGGCGACGAGCTCGTTCAACGCGACGATCTCCGCCGTGCAGGCGCTGGGCTACAGCGACCCGAGCCGCAAGTACCTGATGTGGACCGACGCGACCGTGCTGTGCGGCGTCGCGTCGATGTACCCCAACGACACCGACGGGCAGGGCAACCCCAACAACGGCAGCTACGCCCAGTACGCCCGCGTCGACTCCGGCTGCTGGGGCTTCGGCGACGGCGCCGCGCAGCACTCGGTGGAGGCGCACGAGGTGCTGCACACCCTCGGCGGCGTCTTCAGCACCGCGCCGCACGGCACCCGCGCGGGTCACTGCTGGGACGAGTCGGACACCATGTGCTACGCCGACGGCGGCGGGTTCGCGATGCAGCAGGTGTGCCCGGCGCAGCGGGAGTACCTGCTGGACTGCAACAACGACGACTACTTCTCGACGTACCCCGACCCGGGCGGGTGGCTCGACGGGCACTGGAACGCCGCGGACTCACGCTTCCTCATCGGCGGCGGCAACGGCAGCGGCGGCGGTACGCCGGGCGCTCCCACCGTGCTCGGCGCCAGCATCGCGGTCAACAACCCGGCCGTGCCCGGCCTGGCGACCCAGGCCTCCGTCACGCCGGTGCTGCCGAGCGGGCGGACGGTGGCGAGCGTGCTGTGGCGGTCGGCGCGGTCGGACTGCGCCTTCAGCGCACCCCAGGCGACCCAGACCGACGTGGTCTGCAACGCCTCCGCGTCGGGCTCAACGACCGTGACCGCGACGGTCACCGACTCCACCGGCGCGACCAAGGCGGTCACCAGCCCGCTGACCTTCGCGACCGGGGCGGCACGACCGATCACGATCGCGCTCGGCGCGGCCGGTCAGCGGCCCGCGGACGGCGGCACCGCGGCGGTCTGCACCGGCGCGGCCTTCCCGCTCACCGCCACCGTCCTCGACACGGCCAGCGGCCAGCCCGTCAAGGGCCTCACCGCCGCCCTCACCAAGCAGACGGCGGCGATGCTCGCGCCCGCGAGCGCCGGGGCGCCGGTCACCGCGGCGACCGGCGTGGCGACCCAGGGCCAGACGGCGACGGTCGCGACGACGTACCGCGGTCGGGTGGCGGCCACACCGCGGTACGCCGCGGCCGGGCCCGCGACCCTCGTCGCCGCGCCAGCGCGGTGCACGACCGCGCTCACGGCGGCGCTCGACGAGACCGAGGTCTGGTACGGCGACCCGGTCGTCGCCACCGGGCGCCTCACCGCGAGCGCCGGCGGCACCGCGGTGGTGCCGTCCGGCGTCAGCCTCGCCGTGCGGCTGACCACCTCCGCCGGCAAGGTCCTCTCCCTGGGGGTGGCGAAGACCGACGCCGAGGGCCGCTTCGCCCTGACGACGAAGCCGACCGCGAGCGGCACGGTGAGCGTGGTGCTGGCCGGCGGTGCGTCGTACACGGAGGTGGGTGCGGGAGCCGGGGCGATCACCGTCCGCGAGCCCGCGACCCGGGTCACCGGCGCCGTGGACAAGGAAGCCGTCGCCTACGGTCAGTCGGTCGTGGTGAGCGGCACCCTGCGCCGCGACGCCGGCGGCGCGACCTCCGCGCTGGCGAGCCGCTCGGTCGCGATCACCGTGACGCCCACCGGCGGCACGGCCGTGAAGGTCGGCGCCGCGACGACCAAGGCGGACGGCTCGTTCAGCGCGACGGTCGCCTTGAAGGCGAGCGGCACGCTCGCGGTGTCGTACGCCGGCACGACCGGCCAGCCCGCCGCCTCCGCGACGGTCGGCACGGTCACCGCCGCCACCTGGTCCACCGCGCTGAGCGCGAGCGCGTCGGCGACCCGGGTGGCCCCCGGCGGCGCGCTGACGATCACCGGCGCGCTGTCGCGGACCTACGCCGGTGCGAGCACCCCGGCCCCGGCGCTCCGGCTCAAGGTGACCTTCCGGGCGGCCGGGAGCAGCACCACGACGGTCGTCTCGTCGGTGACGACCACGGCGACCGGGGCGTTCAGCGCGAAGGTGCTGCCGAAGGCCAGCGGCACCTGGACGGTGACCCTGTCGGACACTCCGGGCTACGCACCGGCGGCGTCGAGCGGGCTCACCGTCTCGGTGGGCTGAGCCGGCCGGGGGTGGGGTCAGGCGACCTCGCCGAGCTTGCGCTTCAGCTTGCGGCGCTTGCGGTCGAGCTCCTCCAGCCGGACCTCGAGCGAGGCGTTGCGGCGGGCCAGGCGCTCCAGCTCACGCAGCGCGTCGGGCAGGGACTCGAACACCGGGGTGGCGTGCGGGACCTCGTCGAGGCGCAGGGAGGACGTGCCGAAGCCGATGAGCTTGCCGAACGCCTTCCAGACCTGCTGGCCGTCGAGCCCGTCGGTCTCCAGGACGTGTAGCCGCTCGGGCTTGCGGACCGCGGAGGTCCAGCGGGCGACGGTGTCGGCCTCGTCGTCGATGCCGGTGGTGACGACGACGTGGAGCTGGTGGCCGGCGAGGGCGTCGATGAGCAGGGCGACCTGCTCGGGCGTGGCGTTCGCGAGCAGCGACTGGCTGAAGACGAGGTCCGACCTGGACTTCTGGGCGCGGCGCACGAGACGCACCCACTGGCCCTCGACGTCGGAACGCTTCAGGCCCCAGTCCTTGTGCGAGCGGGTCATCTCCACCGCCGCGCGGAAGCTCTCCGCCGGGGTCTGCGCGATCGACGCGACGCCGAGCTCGACGAGCGCGCCGTGGTGGTGGGCGAGCGCCGGCTCGATGACGTCACCGGCACCGGGCATGCCGACGTGGATCCACGCCTTGGGCTTCTTGGCCATGCTCGCACCGTGCCAGGGGCCGGTGAGCGCTCCGTGAACCACAGGTGTCCGGCGGGCGGGCGGGGGATGTGGCGTGCTGCACTAGAACCTGTTCTAGATTCGCCCTACGCTGGCTCCATGATCACCTCCGACGCGATCGTCTGGAACGCCCCGAACGACCCGCACCCGGCGCGCGCGGCCTCCCAGCGCTCGTACTCCGCCGTCGCCAAGGGCGACCTCGCCGAGTGGCTGACGGTGTACGCCGAGGACGCCGTCCTCGAGGACCCCGTCGGCCCGTCGATGTTCGACCCCGAGGGCGCCGGACACCACGGCCACGCCGGGATCTCGGCGTTCTGGGAGAAGGCGATCGCACCGATCGGCACCTTCGAGTTCCAGATCGACGACTCCTTCGCCAACCCCGGCAGCAACACCTGTGCCAACATCGGCCGGATCAAGACCTCCTTCCCGGACGGCTCGCACACGACGACCGACCTGATCATGGTCTACGTCGTCGACGACGAGGGCCGGGTGAAGTCGATGAAGGCGTTCTGGGAGCCCGAGCGGACGATGGCGAGCTTCACCTCCGCCTGAGCCCCGGCCTGAGCCCCGGTCTGGCCCCGGCCTGCCGGGCGCTCGGCGAAAAGGAGTGGCGCGTGCTCGTAGTGTGGATAGACGTGAGCCCCCTGACCGAGCCAGAGATCCGCGCGTCCTTCGTCAACTGCTCCAAGGGCGAGGCGAAGCGCTTGAACGTCCCCCGCGGCCTGCCCGACCAGCCGTGGGCCGACCTCGACTTCCTCGGCTGGCGCGACCCGCAGTCCCGCACCCGCGGCTACTTGGTCGCGCCGTACGACGGGGGCCTGCGCGGCATCGTGCTGCGCGCCTCGGACGGCGGCGCCGGCGTGCCCCGCAAGAACCTCTGCACGATCTGCCTGACCCCGCACCCGCCCGGCGGCGTCGTGCTGCTGGTCGCGCCCCGCGCCGGCAAGGCCGGCCAGAACGGCGACTCGGTGGGGACCTACGTCTGCGCCGACCTCCAGTGCTCGCTCTACGTCCGCGGGCGCCGCAAGCCCGACACCGAGCGGCTGCCGGAGTCGCTCACGGTCGACCAGCGGATCGACCGGCTGACCACGAACCTCGCCGCGTTCCTGGGCCGGGTCGGCTAGTCGCTCCTCAGGTGGTCGCGGCCTCCAGCCAGTTGATCAGCGGGCGCAGCCGGCGCCAGTCGTCGCGGACTCGGTCGAGCAGCTCCGGGGTGTGCACGAACGGCTCGAACCCGTAGGACCGCATGCCCAGCACCGTCTTCATGCGCAGCAGCTCGATCCGCGGGTGCTCCTTGTCGTAGCCGCGGGGCACCGTCTTCAGCCGCTCCCCCGCCACCTCGAAGCCACCGCGCTCCAGGTCGCGCAGGATCCGCTGCAGGGCCTTTCCGGACTTGTCGTCGGCCATCGCCTCGCGGATCGCGGCCAGTCGCTCGCCACCCGCCTCGTAGATGCCGCCGCCCACCCGGACGCCGGGCGCGGCCACCTCGACGTACCAACCGGTGGCGGGGCCGACCCCCACGAACGCGCCCTGGTGGGTCTTGTACGGCGTCTTGTCCTTGGCGAAGCGCACGTCGCGGTAGGGCCGGAACACCTTCGCCCCGCCGAACTCCTGGGCCAGTGCGTCCGTCAGCGCGACCATCGGTGCCTTCACCTGCTCGGCGTAGACGTCCTTGTGCGCCTCCCAGAACGACTTGGTGTTGTCGACCTCGAGGTCGTCGTAGAAGTCGAGGGCAGCGACGGGGAAACCGGAGAACTCCACGTCAAGGAGGGTACGGCGGACACCGGGCTCAGTCGTCAGCCGGCACGGCATCCCTCCTCGTCGCAGCTGATGGTGTGCTCGGGGTCGGTGGCGGCCACCCGGCGCAGGGCGGCGGCCGTCGTGTCGAGGCGCTCCAGCGCGGCACGGTCGACGTGGACGAGGTCGAGCTCCTTGGTCGCGCGGGCGGCGCCGACCACGGAGAGGTCCGGGGGCAGCTCACCCTCGCCGAGCGCGTCCAGCACGGCGAGCACGGCGGCCGCCCCCTCGGCTGGTCGAGGGGCGGCGCCACCCTCGGGCGGCCAGGCGAAGTCGACCGTCACCCACTGCTCACGGCTGACGACCCGTGCCTCCACCGTCACCGGACCGGCGTAGACGTCCGCGAGGCGCACCGCCAACGGCGCGAGCTCGCGGAGCTCGGCGAGGTCCACCCGCACCTCCCCCACCCGGATCCGCGGGGACACCTCGGCCTCGGCCAGCCGCTCGCGCACGTCCTCGACCTCGGCCACGCTCGCCCGGTCGGTCAGCCGCACCTCCCGCACGCCGGTGTCGCCGACCTCGACCGAGGCCACGACGCCCCGGCGCTCGCGCAGGTCGTCGACGAGGCGGTGCAGACGGGCGTCGTCGGAGCGGTACCACGTGGTCGCCGCGACGACGCCGAGGAGCACGAGGGCCAGCAGCGGCACCAGCGCGCGCAGCGCGGGGCGCCCCGAGGAGAGGCTCGAGTGGGAGGTCATGGCGCCCTTCGACCCGGCAGTGGTCCTGGAGCGGATGACGAGGTTCGAACTCGCGACATTCAGCTTGGGAAGCTGACGCTCTACCAACTGAGCTACATCCGCAGACCCCGGTCGCCCGGAGCGTGGAGGATGCTACCCGATGGGTGCGAGGGAAGGTCGCTTCGGCTCCACCCCGTCGCCCGAGGAGCGCCCGGTGACCCGCCGCTGGACCCACGGCGCGAGGTGGGTGCGGGCCCAGGCGATGTTGGCCGCACGCTGCTCACGCCCGCTCAGCACCGGTACGACGGCGGGCGGGATCGGCCGGAGGTCGTGAGCCACGCCCAGCGCGTCCAGCGCGGCGATCGCGATCTGCTGGTGCCCGACCGCGTTGAGGTGCAGCCGGTCCTCGTCCATCACCTCGGCGACGGTCCAGTCGCGCATCCGCCACATGTCGACGACGGTGGCGTCGTGCTTCTCGGCGATCTCGCGCACCCACTCGTTGAAGATCGCGGTGCGCCCGCGGATCACCTTGATGACCGAGTTCAGCCCCGGGTCGGCGATCGTGAACATCACGACGTGCGCACCGTCGGAGGCGAGCCGCCCCACCGCCTCGTCGTACGTCGCCGCGAGGGCGTCGATGTCGACCTTGGGCCGCAGCACGTCGTTGCCACCGCCGTGGATGGAGACGAGGTCGGGTCCGAGGGCGAGCGCGGCGTCGACCTGCTCGTCGATGATCGCGGGCAGCTTGCGTCCGCGGATGGCGAGGTTGGCGTAGCCGAAGCCGGCGCCCTCGCGGGCGGCCGCGAGCGCCAGCGCCTCCGCCGTCCGGTCGGCCCATCCCCGCAGGCCGTTGGGACGCGCCGGGTCGGGGTCACCGACCCCTTCGGTGAACGAGTCGCCCAGGGCGACGTACTTGGAGAAGGTCACTCCCGCATTGTGCGCCCGTGATCGCCACCACTCGGCACCGGTACCGGCAGGTAGGGTGCGGGACGTGCTGCTCAGCGACCGCGACATCACCGCCGAGATCGACGCCGGACGGGTCGCTCTCGACCCCTACGACCCGGCCATGATGCAGCCGTCGTCGATCGACGTGCGGCTGGACCGGTTCTTCCGGGTCTTCGACAACCACAAGTACCCCTCGATCGACCCGGCGGCGGACCAGTCCGACCTCACCCGGGTGGTCGAGCCGGAGGGCGACGAGCCGTTCATCCTGCACCCGGGCGAGTTCGTGCTCGGCTCGACGTACGAGGTCGTGACGCTGCCGGACGACATCGCGGCGCGGGTCGAGGGCAAGTCCTCGCTGGGCCGGCTCGGGTTGCTGACCCACGCGACCGCGGGCTTCGTGGACCCGGGCTTCTCCGGGCACGTGACCCTCGAGCTGGCGAACGTGGCGACGCTGCCGATCAAGCTCTACCCGGGCATGAAGATCGGCCAGTTCTGCTTCTTCCGGCTGTCCTCGCCGAGCGAGCACCCGTACGGCTCGGAGAAGTACGGGTCGCGCTACCAGGGCCAGCGCGGGCCGACCCCGTCGCGCTCCTTCCAGAGCTTCCACCGGACGACCATCTGATCCTCCGTCACCGAGGTTAGGTTAGCCTGACCTCATGACCGTGGAGAACGCGTACGTCGCCACCCTGCCCCTCATCCTCAGCGAGGTGGAGGTGGTCCGGGCCGAGCGCGTCACGCCGTCCTTCGTCCGGGTCGAGCTGGGTGGGGACGCCCTCGCCGAGTTCGGTACGCCGGGCCCGGTGCTCGACCAGCGGATCAAGATCATCTTCCCCAACGCCGCCGGCAACCTGCCGTCGTTCGCGAACGCCGACGAGTCGTGGTGGACCTCCTGGATCGAGATCCCCGAGGACGAGCGCGGCTCGATGCGCACCTACACGGTGCGCGACGTCGTCGGTGAGGGCACCGACACCCGCCTGGTGGTCGACATCGTCGTCCACGAGTCCGAGGGGCACGGCGACGACCCGCTCGACGGCGCCGGCAACACCTGGGCGCTGCAGGCCGCGCCGGGCCAGCGACTGGTCGTGATGGCGCCGCGGCGCGGGCACGAGTTCGGCGGCATCGAGTGGTCGCCCGGCGCCGCCTCGCGGCTGCTGCTCGTCGGTGACGAGACCGCGGTCCCCGCCATCCGCGGCGTGCTGCGCGACCTGCCGGCCGACGCGACCGGCGCGGCCTTCCTGGAGGTGCCGGTCGACGGCGACGTGCTCGACGACGTCGCCGCGCCGGCCGGGGTGAGCGTGACGTGGCTGCCCCGCAACGGCCGCGCCCGCGGCGAGGAGCTGCACGCGGAGGTGCTCGCGCACCTGACCGGCAGCGCGCCCACCGAGGCGGTCGAGGTCACCGACGAGGAGATCGACCCGGACCTGTGGGAGACCCCGGTCTACTCCTCCTCCGGCGAGCAGGTGGCCGCCGCCACCGCCGTACCGACCGACGGGGCGCCGTTCGCCGGCCTCTACGCCTGGATCGCCGGCGAGTCCAAGGTCGTCACCGGCCTGCGCCGCAAGCTCGTCAACGACCTCGGCCTGGACCGCAGCCAGGTCGCCTTCATGGGCTACTGGCGCCAGGGCGTCTCCATGCGCTCCTGACTCAGACCACCGGGTCAGGGCCGTACGGCGACCGTGATCGCCGACGGGTACGACGGCCCGGTCCGCACCGTCACCGGCACCAGCTGGCCCAGCAGGTCGGTCAACGGCGAGAGCAGGTGCGGGACGTCGAAGGCCTGCACGGCGACCCGCAGCCTGTGGCCGGGCTTGATCACCGCCCCCGTCGGGAACACCTCCACGTCCACCGGCGCCACCTGGCCGGCGGCCAGCCTGGCCTGCGCGGCCTTGGTGAACGGGTGGTGCGGCTGGAGCAGCTTGCCGCCGAGGTAGCGCGACCTCGTGGTGTCGAGCGCGCGGTGCGAGATGACCTGCCAGCCCCCGGTCAGCCGGCTGACCGTGCCGTCGGGGGCGACGTCCTCGACGGCGACCGACAGCATGCCGTCACCGGTCGGCGAGGAGACGTAGAGCCGGGCGTTGACCGGGCCCTGGATCCGCACCGGCGTGGTGACCGGCGCGGTGTCGAAGGTCAGGCCGCCGAGGTCGTTGAGCTTGTTGTCGGTGAAGCAGGGCAGCCCGCTCAGCAGGGTCGAGGGCAGGCCCGCGGTCCACTGGTCGGCCGAGCGGGTGCACAGCCCGGTGACCGGGAGCGGCGGGACGATCGAGGAGCCCGCGGCCGGCGTACCGGTGACCAGGCCGCCGGACTGGCCGCCGACGGCGGAGGTGCCGGAGAGCCGGTACTCCCGCGCGCTGAGGTCGGTGTCGATCCACTTCGCCTTCTTGACCCACGTGCCCGAGCCCTGCTCGTAGTAGGTCAGCGGCGCGATCTGGTCGAGCTTGCCGTCGATGCCCTTGATGTACTGGTCGAACCAGCGCAGCTGCAGCTCGGCGAGCGTGCCGTAGCCGGCCTTGCCGACCTCGGCGCCCGAGGAGCCCTGGAGGTGGTTCCACGGGCCGAGGATCAGCTTGGTGGGGACGCCGTTGCGCTGGATCCGCTCGAAGTCGAGCGGGGTGCCGCGCTGGAAGAGGTCGTACTCGCCGCCGATGAGGAAGGTCGGCACCTTCACCTTGTCGATCGCGGTGATCGGCGAGCGCTCGGCGTAGAACGGGCCGTCGTAGGCCGGCTCCCCGCCGAGCAGCGCCGTGAGCGCGAGCGGCAGGGTGAAGCCGAGCGCGCCGGCGAGGTGGTCGGTGAGGGCCTTGAAGCCCGCGGCGGGCTCCTGGACGCCGTACGCCGGCGGGATGACGCCGGTCGCGGTGACCAGGCCCAGCCACAGCGGGATGAAGCCGACGTCGATCTGGCCGCCCGAGGCGACCACGTCGCGGTAGACGTCGGCGGCGGGCACCTGCGGGAAGATCGCCTTGAGCCCCGGCGGCTGCTGCTCGGCGGCGAACAGCTGCGAGATGCCCATGTACGACGCCCCGGTCATCCCGACCTTGCCGTTGCTCCACGGCTGCGCCGCCGCCCAGTTGACGATCGCGCCGGCGTCCTTGCCCTCACGGGCGCTGAACGCGGCCCACTGGCCCTGCGAGCTGCCCGTGCCGCGGGCGTCGACGGTGAGCTGGGCATAGCCGCGCTTGACGAGGTACGCCGGGTCGGCGCCCGCCAGCACCGCGCCGGCGCCGCCCGCGATCACGGTCTTGTTGTAGGCCGTGATCGTGACGATGACCGGCAGCCGCGTGGCGACGGGCTTGCCGTCGGCACCGGCCGGGCGTTGCAGGTCGCCGCGCAGGACGACGCCGTCGTCCATCCGGATCGCGAGGTCGCGGGTGGTGACCGTGGCGGCGTACTGCTCCGGCCGCGGGGTCCAGCCGGTCGCCGCGTGCGCGGACGGGCCGGCGGGCACCAGCAGGGCGGCGGCGAGCAGGACCCCGACGAGGACGGCGACCAGGCGGACCGGACGGGACAGGCGGGTGTGCACGGCAGGTTCAACGCCCCGCCGTGACCGCGGTCACGCGGGGACGAGCGCGACGTTCCCCGATACGGTCACGGCGCGGACCTCGACGTGGTCCGCGCCGGGCTCCGGCTCGCCGGCCGAGGGCAGCGTCGAGCTGACCCGGCCGCTGACGGTGCTGATGTCGGTCCACACCGGCGTGCCGGCCGGGACGCCGACCAGGATGTTGCCCGAGGCGCCCTTCGCGCTGATCCGGCCGCGGCGGGCGGTGCGCACCGTGACCGCGCCGGAGCCGGTGGTGCTCGCGATGTCGTGGTCCGACTCCAGGACCTCCAGGTCCCCGGAGCCGGTCTTGACCACCACCGCGCCGGCCGAGCGGCCGATCCGGACGTCGCCGGAGCCCGAGGAGATCGAGGTGGTGGCGGACGTCGCACCGACCACGACGGTGCCGGACCCGCTGCGGACCTTCAGCGCGCCGGTGACCGCGCCGACCTCGACGTCGCCGGAGCCGGTGGCGACGACCGCCGCGCCGGCGACGTGCTCGAGGCGCACGTGCCCCGAGCCGGAGCGCACCTTGGTCTCGCCGACCTCGCCCGTGGCCTCGACGTCCGCGCTGCCGGTCTTGGTCACCAGCCGGCTCCCGGTCGGGACCTCGACCTCGATGTCGAGCGAGGAGTCACCGCGGAAGAGCCCGCCGCGCCCCTTCGGCGCGAGGACGCTGACCCGGTCGCGGTCGCGGGTGACGGTCGCCTCGTCGGCGCGGGCGCCGGCGACGCGGACGTGCGTGGTCGTGGTCCCGGTGGCGACGACGAGGACGCGGCCGGCGCCGTTCTCGACGTAGAGCTCGATGGGGGCGGGGGTGTCGAAGGTGCGGACGAGGGGTTCGCCGTTCATGGGGATCTCCTGAGGTGGTGGGGTCAGAGCCAGCCGGTCATCCGGCGGTTGCCGGGCTTGCCGCCGAACGGGAACTCGCCCCCGAACGGGAGGCTGGTGACGTCGACGTCGACCTGGACGGCCCGCTCGCCGGTGGCGCCGCGGACCAGGCTGACCAGCCAGGTGTTGAGGGACTGGCCGGCCTGCGCGGCCAGGTCGTCCGCGCGGGCCTTGAGCGACTCGGGCAGCCGGAGGCTGACCCGGGCCTGGCCCTCGTCCTCCGTGGCAGCGAGCGGCGTCGCGGGCACCGGCGCCGGGTCCGGTGGTGAGACGGGCTGCCCGGCGTCGACGACGAAGTCGAGCTCGCGCCCGGCCAGCCGGACGTCGACGCCCCCGCTCGCCATCGCCGCCGTGATCTCCGCGGCGGCCTGGCTGATCGCCTCCATGACCGCGAGCCGGACGGCCGGGTCGAGCGCGTAGCCCAGCCGCTCGGCGACCTGCCGGGCCTCGGGGCCGGCGCTGTCCGCGGCGGCCAGGAGGTCCCGGCGGAGGCTGTCGACGTACGGCGTGATGTCCATGTGCACCACTATGACGTCATGATGACGTCATTTCAAGTCCGATGTGACGTCAGTCCAGGCCGAGCAGCTCCGCCGACCGCTCGCGCATCTCCACCTTGCGGATCTTCCCGGTGACCGTCATCGGGAACTCCTCGACGACCAGCACGTAGCGCGGGATCTTGTAGTGCGCGAGCCTCCCGGTCGCGAACTCCTTGACGCCCGCCGCGTCGAGCGGCGCGGCGCCGGCCCGCATCCGCACCCAGGCGCACAGCTCCTCGCCGTACCGCTCGTCCGGGACGCCGACCACCTGCACGTCCTCGACGTCGGGGTGGGTGTAGAGGAACTCCTCGATCTCGCGCGGGTAGATGTTCTCCCCGCCGCGGATCACCATGTCCTTGATCCGCCCGACGATGTTGCAGTAGCCGTCCTCGCGCATCACGGCGAGGTCGCCGGTGTGCATCCAGCCGTCGGCGTCGATCGCCTCGGCGGTCTTGGCCGCGTCCTCCCAATAACCGAGCATGACGCTGTAGCCACGGGTGCAGAACTCCCCCGCCTCCCCGCGCGGCACGGTCTCGCCGGTCGCCGGGTCGACGATCTTGATCTCCACGTGCGGGGCGGCCCGCCCGATCGTCGCCGTACGACGGTCGAGGTCGTCGTCCGCGCGCGTCTGGCAGCTCACCGGGCTGGTCTCGGTCATGCCGTAGGCGATCGAGACCTCGCTCATGTGCATGTCGTCCACGCAGCGCTTCATCACCTCGACCGGGCAGATCGAGCCGGCCATGATCCCGGTGCGCAGGCTGCTCAGGTCGTAGGTCGCGAAGTCGGGGGCGCTCTGCATCGCGATGAACATGGTCGGCACGCCGTACAGGCCGGTGCAGCGCTCGTCGGCGACCGTGCGCAGCGTCGTCGCCGGGTCGAAGCCGGGAGCCGGGATCACCATCGTGGTGCCGTGGGTGACGCAACCCAGGTTGGCCATCACCATCCCGAAGCAGTGGTAGAACGGCACCGGGATGCGCAGCCGGTCCTGCTCGGTCAGCCCGATCAGCTCGGTGACGAAGAAGCCGTTGTTGAGGATGTTGCGGTGGCTGAGCGTGGCGCCCTTCGGGAAACCCGTGGTGCCGCTCGTGTACTGGATGTTGATCGGGTCGCCCGCACCCAGCCCGCGCTGCCGCTCGGTCAGCGCGTCGGCCGGCAGGCCCTCGCCGGCGGCGACCAGGTCCTGCCAGTCGTCGGTGTCGACGTAGATCGTCCGCTCCAGGCCGGGCACCTCACCACCGCCGACGACCTCCTCGACCATGCCGCGGTAGTCGGAGGTCTTGAAGGCGGTCTGCGTGAGCAGCAGGCGCAGCCCGGACTGGTTGACGGCGTACGCCAGCTCGTGGGTGCGGTACGACGGGTTGACGTTCACCAGCACCGCGCCCGCCTTGGCCGCGGCGAGCTGGACGATGGTCCACTCCGCGCAGTTCGGCGCCCACATCCCGACCCGGTCGCCCTGGTCGATGCCGAGCGCGAGCAGGCCGCGCGCGACCTGGTCGACGGCGTGGTCGAGCTCGCGCCAGGTCCACCGGCGCCCGCTCGCCACCTCGACCAGCGCCTCGCGGTCCGGCCACTGCCCGACCGTGCGCTCCAGGGCCGCCCCGATGGTCTCGTCCAGCAGGGGCGTCGTGGTCTCTCCGGCGGCGTACGACAGCTCGGTCATGGAGCCATCGTGCCTCGCCCGTGAGCGCGGTCACACCCCTCGAAAGGAGGTGGGTGCAGGAATCCCCGGTCACCCGGGACTCCTACGGTTCCTGGCCGCTGCAACAGCCAGGAACCGTCGGGAAAGGGCAGGAACCTCGCCCTGCTCAGAGGTCGAAGAGCGAGCCGGTCTCGTTGATGTCGGCGTCCGTGCGGGGCTGGTGGGCCTCGCCGGAGGACGCCGGCTTCGGAGCGGGCTTCTTCTCCTCGGGCTCGGCGGCTGCCTCCGGCTCGGGCTCGGCGGCTGCCTCCGGCTCCGGCTCCGGCTCAGCGGCTGCTTCCGGCCCGGGCTCGGGCTCCGGGGCCGGCTCCGGGGTCGCCTCCGCGGCGGGCGCCGGGCGCTCGACGGCCGCCGCCTCGGGGGCGGCGATGTCGAAGAGCGAGCCCATGGCGTTGATGTCCACGTCCGAGGCAGGCGTGGAGGCGCTCGCGGACGCGGCGGCGTCCGCCGGTGCCTCCGGTTCGGCGGCGGGCTCCGGAGCCGGCGGCTCGGCGACGGTCTCCGCCTCCTCCTCGCGGGCGTCGCCCTCGACCGGCTCCTCCTCGGGAGCGGGCTCGGGGGCGGGCGCGGGGACGTCGGCGGGCTTCGCCGGCTCCGGCTCGGCCGGGGCGGCGATGTCGAACAGCGAGCCGCTGCCCAGGTCGACCGCGGGCTCCTCGGCCTTGGGCTCCGCCTTCGGCGCCTCGGCCTCCGGCTGGGTCTCGGGGGCCTTCGCCGCGGGCTCCTCCGCCTTCGGGGCCGGGGCCTCCTCAGCCGGGGCCGCGATGTCGAACAGCGAGCCGCTGCCCAGGTCGGCCGCGGGCTCCTCGGGCTCGGACTTCAGCTCGGACTTCGGGTCGGCCTTGGGCGCCTCCGCCGCGGGCTCGGCCTTCGGCTCGTCGGCCGTCGGCGCGACGTCGAACAGCGAGCCGCCACCGTCCAGGTCGGCCGCGGGCTTCTCCGCCGCCTCCTCCGCAGGCTTGTCGGCGGGCTTCGCGGCGGCGGGCTTCTCCTCCGCAGGTGCCGGACTGTCGAAGAGCGAGCTGGAGTCGTCGAAGAGCGAGCCGCTCCCGGCAGGCTTCGAGGCGGGCTTCTCCGCCACCTTCTCCTCCGCCGGAGCCGCCTTGGCCTCGGTCGCCGCCGGCTCGTCGAACATCGAGCCCGGGTCGTCGAACATGGAGGAGCCACCGGAGGCCTTCGCGGCCGGGCCGACGTCCTCGGTGTCGACGACGGTGTCCTCGGTGACGGTGACGTCGCCCGCCTCGGGCTCCGCCTTCGTCTCGACCGGCTCGGACTTCTCCGGAGCGGCGGCGGGAGCGGCCTTGGCCTGGACCGGCGTACCGGCACCGGGCGCGAGCTTCGTGGCCATCTCGTCCTTGACGGAGGCGAGCAGCATCTGCGCGACGTCGAGGATCTCGACCTCCTCGCGCGCCTCGCCGTCGGCCTGCATCTTGGTGAGGCCGTCGGAGAGCATCACCCGGCAGAACGGGCAGCCGACCGCGACCTGGTCGGCACCGGTGCCGACCGCCTCGGCCGTGCGGTTCAGGTTGATCCGCTCGCCGATCTTCTCCTCCATCCACATGCGGGCACCACCGGCGCCGCAGCAGAAGGACTTCTCGGAGTTGCGCTCCATCTCGGCGAGCTCGGCGCCGGGGAGGATCTGCAGCAGGTCGCGCGGCGGCGTGTAGACCTGGTTGTGGCGACCCAGGAAGCAGGGGTCGTGGTAGGTGATCTTGCGGCTGTGCGCGCCCGCGCCACCGGCGACGGGGGTCAGCTTGCCCTCCCGCACCAGCCGGTTGAGCAGCTGGGTGTGGTGGATGACCTCGAGCTCGATGCCGAGGTCGCGGTACTCGTTCTTGAGCGTGTTCATGCAGTGCGGGCAGGTGGAGACGACCTTCTTGGCCTTCGCCTCGGTGAGCGTCTCGATGTTCTGCTGGGCCAGGCCCTGGAACACGAACTCGTTGCCGGCACGACGGGCCGAGTCACCGGTGCACGTCTCTCCGTTGCCCAGCACGCCGAAGGAGACGCCGGCCAGGTCGAGGAGCTCCGCGACGGCGCGGGTCGTCTTCTTGGCCCGGTCCTCGTAGGCGCCGGCGCAGCCGACCCAGAACAGCCAGTCGACGGACTCGAGGTCCTCGATCTGGTCGCCGACGACCTTGACCTCGAACGGCAGGTCCTTGGCCCAGTCCAGACGCGCCGTGGCGGACATGTTCCACGGGTTGCCCTTGTTCTCCAGGCCCTTGAAGAGGCCGTTGAGCTCGGAGGGGAAGTTGGACTCGACGAGCACCTGGTAGCGACGCATGTCGACGAAGTGGTCGACGTGCTCGATGTCGACGGGGCACTGCTGGACGCACGCACCGCAGTTGGTGCAGGCCCACAGGGCGTCCTCGTCGACGACGAAGTCGCCGCCCTCGGGGTTGTAGAAGTAGTCGAGGACGCCGTCGGACTGCTCGTGCTCGGTCTGCCCGACCAGGGCCCGCGGCTCGGCGCCACCGGCGACGGCGTAGGCCTCCTCGCGCATCGCCATCATCATCAGCTTGGGCGAGAGCGGCTTCTCGGTGTTCCACGCGGGGCACTGCGACTGGCAGCGGCCGCACTCGGTGCAGGTGGTGAAGTCGAGGATGTCCTTCCAGGAGAAGTCCCAGATGGAGCCGGCGCCGAGGGTGGCGTCCTCGTCGAGGTCGTCGATGTCGTCGAGGGTGATCGCCTTGCCGCCGGAGGTCAGCGGCTTGACCGCGCCGAGCGCCGTACGACCGCTCTCCTCACGCTTGAACCAGATGTTGAACCACGCGGTGAAGCGGTGCCAGGCGACACCCATCGTCAGGTTGCTGGAGATGACGATCAGCCAGATCATCGCGCTGGTGATCTTCACCATCGCGATGAAGAAGATGATGTTCTCCAGCGTGCCGATCGACTCGTGGCCGGTCGGGTAGAGGTTGCCGAAGAGCTGCGAGACCGGGAAGTGGAAACCGTCGGCGTGCTCGGCGGCCTCGCCGCCGTGGGCCTTGGCGAGGTTGTACTCGGCGCCGCGGATGAAGAGGATCGCGGAGCTCTCCAGGAGCACCATCGCCTCGACGAAGTAGGCCTGCCACATGGTCGAGCCGAAGAACCGGCTCTTGCGGCCGAGGCTGTCGGGTCGGTGGGTGAGGCGGTAGATGATCAGCGGGATGATCGCGAGCGTGCCGAGCAGGCCGAGCAGCTCGGCGACCCACTCGTAGATCCACCACTTGCCGAGGACCGGGATCGTCCACTCCGGGTCGAACAGCTGCGGGAACGCCGCCGCGACCGCGGTCGAGAGCGCGATGAACGCCGCGAACGCGAACCAGTGCAGGATGCCGACCCAGGTCCACTGGAGCATCCGGGTGTGGAGGAAGGTCTCCTTGAACATCGTCAGCGTGCGGCCGACCGGGTTGCCGGTGCGCCCCGGCGCGGGCTGTCCCTTCCGGATGACGCCGAGCATCGCGGCGACCGCGCGAGCGGTCAGGGCGATGGCGACGACCGAGATGGTCAGCGAGACGATGATCGCAACGGTCTGCATCTTCGGACTTCTCCACTCGTCTGGATCAGGTGCGCGCACAGGTGCGGCGGGCCGAGCCTATTGCCATCCACCGGTACGGCGAACCGAAGGCAAGCCTTACCAACGGCACCGTGCGCGGCGGATCGTCTCCGGATCCTACCGGCAGGTAACTTCTCCCGGAGCGTGACGATCACCTCAGGGATGACTCAGGAGAACACGATCCCGGTGACCGCGCCGGCCTTCGAGAAGGTGACCGCCACCGGCACGTTCGCCCGCGTCGCCGTCCTCGCGCAGAAGCGGTACGTCGTCCCGAGCCGCTCGTGCGGCTGACCCACCGCGCGCAGCACGGCCTCGGTGCTCATCCCGGCACGCACCAGGCCGCGGACCGCGGCGACGTCCTTGCGCAGGTCCGCGTTGCGGCACGAGTCGGGTCGTACGCCGTACGTCCGCTCCCACATCTGCAGGTAGGCCTCCGCGCCGCGGGCCATGTCGTCGACGATCTTGGCGCCGTCGCCGGGCTGCTGGGCGTCGGCGATCTTGCGCAGGTCCTCGACCCAGTCCGGGTAGAGGCCGTACTGCGCGACCCCGTCGACGTTGATGTCCCAGGTCCGCTGCCCGGCCTGCTGCTTGTCGACGCGCACCCCGCCGAGCCCGGTGAACGGGTAGGTGACCGGGTTGGCGACGTCCGCGCCGCGCGGGTCACCCTGGGCGCCGAGGCCGTTGATGTCGGCGCCGAAGCCGAAGCCGAAGTAGTAGCGCGGGTCGGCCCAGCCCAGGTGCCGGCGCCACTTGGCGACGAAGCCGGTCGAGTCGCCGGCGTACGGCGTGATGAAGCCGCCCGCCCGGTAGATCCGCGGGTAGGTGTCCGGCGTGGACCAGGAGTGGCTGGAGATGACGCCCGGGTAGCCGAGGTCCTCGATCACGTCCATCGATGCCGCGCGGGCCTTGACCGAGAGGTGGTCGGGGTCGAAGACCATGTTCCGCTTCGCCAGCCCGGCGATGGTGTGCACGCCGAGCTCGGTGAGCCCGCGCTTGTTGCAGTGCGCGGGCGGCCCGTAGAGCGGGGTCGCCGGGAGCAGGCCGAGGATCTTGCCCACGGCACCGAAGAGCGCGTCCTGCTGGTTGGCGTCGAGGTTCGGCAGCACCGCGATCTGCGGGTTGTCCGCGGACTCGCCGTCCGCCGGCTCGCAGTGCTCCATCGCCCAGAACGACCCGGTCTCCAGGAAGTTCGCGGTGTTGACCAGCGGCCCGATCGCACCCGAGTCGCCGGCGACCCCCGCCAGGGCGTTGTCGAACTTGTTGACCAGCTCCATCTGCCGGACCCCGAGCGCCTTCATCTCGTCGAGGTTGGCGTCGATCTCGGCGGCCGTGCAGGCCGGGAAGTCCTTGCCGAGCAGCTTCTTGTACGTGCAGCCGAACGGGATCGAGGTCTCGATGCCCATGACCACGGCCATCTTGCCGCTGTTGACGACCCGGCGCGCCTCGAAGGGGTCCTTCACGATCCGGTAGAAGCCCTTGCCCGGGCCGCCGAACTGGGCGTCGACGTAGTCCTGCATCTTCAGCATGTCGGCCGCCTGCAACCGGATCGAGTCCATGTCGTCGCAGGAGTTGCGCTTGATCGGGTAGAGCTGGCAGAGCTTGTTGTTCTCGACGAGCAGGTTGACGAAGACCCGCTGCCCGCCGCGCCAGGCGCGCTCCAGCCAGCGGTAGTAGGTGCCCTCGTGGGTCAGCGACTCCGGCGCCGGCCAGTCCTTGAAGGTCGGCCAGCCGACCGGGTCGTGCGAGGCCTTGTTCGACAGCACCGACTCCAGCAGCGCGCCCTTGCCCTGGGTGAGGGTGTGGTCCGGGCAGTCGACGAGGGCGTACGGAGCGCCGTAGGCGTGCCACGGACGACCGCAGTGCACGCTGCCACCGAGGAACTCGAAGGCCATCCCGTGGGTGTGGGCGTCGACGAAGCCGCGCACCTCCTGGTAGGTCGTCTCCCCCGCGAACGGGTCGCCGGTGACGTTGATCGCCGCCTCCGGGTACGACGGGCAGCCGCTCGCCGTGCGCAGCGCGAAGGTGGTGCCCGCACCCCGCACCAGCTTGCCGCCGGAGACGGTGAGCACCTTGCCCGCGCCGAGGTCGAAGCGGAACCCGCCGGCGACCTGGGTCGCGGTCCAGTCCGAGGCCGCGGTCGGCTTGGCGGCGGGCGCCACCGCCAGGCCCGGCGCGGAGAGCTCGCCCGCGGGCGTGTGCAGCAGGTAGCCGCCGAGCCGGGTCGCCTTGAAGTAGTAGGGCCCGAAGGTGGAGCCGGACGCGGCGAGCGTGTAGCAGCCGCCGGCCATCGCGTAGCGGTCGGCGGGCACGGCGGTCCGGGCCGGGTACGCCGGCACGGTGACCAGCCTCGGGTCGGGCAGCGCGCGCTCGCTCGCGACGTACGCCTCGGCGGCGGTGCGCTCGGCGGCCGTGGTCGGGTCGACGGCCTCCTCGCCGACGGCGAGCCCGCGGGCCACGTCGTTCTTGGTGGCCGGGTCGTCGTGCCGGTGCGGCGCGAGGTAGGCGTCGTCGTGCGGGACGCCGCGGTCGGACTTGTCCTGCTCGGCAGCGGCCGCCAGCGAGGTCGTGCCGCCGGCGCCGGTGACCGGCACCAGGGCGGCGACCCCGATGACGGACAGGGCCGCGACGACGGCCAGGCCGACCCGTCGTGACGCCTCGGTCTCGCGCACTCTGCCCATGCCGTCCTCCTGGCCGCGTGATCTCGATCACCCAACGAACGAGTCCGCGGAGGGTAACACCGGAACGTGAACTCCTGTCAGGTTCGCGCCCGGCAGGCAGAATGTCGCTCGTGACCCGCACCGCCCGCCTGCTCGCGTGCTCGGCCCTCGCGCTCGCGCTCGCCGGGTGCGGCGCCCTCGCGACCAATCCCGACGCCCTCCCGTCCGGCACCCCGACGCCGACGTCGACGGCGACCGGCACGCCGGCCGGTCCCTACGGCAGCGCCCGCAGCGAGACCCGCGAGGACTCGGTCTACCCCGACGTCGGCGACCCGCTCGTCGACGCCCTGCACTACGACCTCGGCCTCACCTGGGAGCCGGCGGAGGACCGGCTCACGGGCGACCAGCGGCTCGTCTTCCGCGCCACCGCCGACGCCGCCACCATCCCGCTCGACTTCAACGAGGACCTGAGGATCTCCGCCCTCACCGTCGACGGCGAGCCCGCCGCGCACGAGGTCGACGGCACCCACCTCACCATCCGGCACCCGGTGACCAAGGACCGGCAGTACACCCTCGCGCTGACCTACGCCGGCACCCCGCGGACCGCGCCGGCGCCGAGCCAGCGCAGCGACTTCACCCAGGGCGTCGGCTGGAGCATCAGCGACGACCACGAGACCTCCACGCTGCAGGAGCCCTACGGCGCCTTCACCTGGTACGCCGTCAACGACCAGCCCGCCGACAAGGCGCTCTACGACTTCACGCTCACCGTCGACGCGCCCTGGCAGGGCGTCGCCAACGGCGAGCTGACCCGCTCGACGAAGACGGGCGGGCGGACGACGAACCGGTGGCACCTGGCGGAGCCGGCGTCGTCGTACCTGGTGACGGTGGCGTTCGGCGACTACCAGCGCACCGACCTGGAGTCCGCCAGCGGCGTGCCGATCCAGGTCTGGGCGCCCGCCGACGGCGAGGCACTGCCCGGTGGCACCGGCACCGCGCCGGAGGCGATCGACTGGCTGGAGAAGAGCCTCGGGCCCTACCCCTTCGACACCTTCGGGATCGTCGTCGTCGACAACGACAGCGGCATGGAGACCCAGACCATGGTCACCCTCGGCGACACCCCCTACAGCCTGTCGCCCGAGGTCGTCGTCCACGAGGCCGCCCACCACTGGTACGGCGACACGGTCACCCCCGCCGACTGGTCCGACGTGTGGATGAACGAGGGCATGGCGATGTACCTCCAGGGCATGTGGGAGGCCGAGCAGGAGGGCGTGCCGGTCGCGGAGAAGATGGACGAGTGGGCCGACTTCGAGGTCTCGCTGCGCGCCGGCTCGGGCCCGCCCGCGGCGTACGACCCGAAGCAGTTCGGCGACGGCAACATCTACTACGGCCCGGCCCTGATGTGGCAGGAGCTGCGGGAGCAGATCGGCGACCGCAGGTTCTTCCAGGTGCTGCGCGAGTGGCCGGCGGCGCAGGAGAACGGCAACGCCGACCGCGAGGAGTACTGGGACTGGATCGAGGAGACCACCGGCGAGGAGCTCTCGGACTTCTTCGACGACTGGCTGCTCGGCGAGAAGACCCCGTCGCGCGACTGACGGCTTTGCCTGGCAGGCCTTCCGCCCGGACTGGAACACGTTCTACTCTCCGGGGATGCGCCTGCGCTCCCTGGCGGCCCTCGCCTGTGCCTTCGCCCTGACCCTCACCGCCACCCCGACGCACGCCGACGGCTTCACGCTGCCGGGCCTGCCCGCGCTGCCGACGGTCCCGGGCCTGCCCATCCCGCCGCTGCCGACCGACCTGCTGGTGCCACGCTTCACCGGCACCCCGGTCACCGCGCAGCCGCTCGACGCGCCGCCGGTCCCGCAGAACCCGTTCCTCGCACCCAACGGCCGCAGCAGCATGCACAACGACGCCTACAGCACCGACGCGTACGCCGTGTCCGGGCCGACCGGGCGGGCACTGACGATGCGCACCGCGTCGTACGGCATCCGGGAGTGCGCCACGATGGCCTTCGACTCCCGCGACCGGATCGTCGGCCTCTGCGGTGGGCTCGAGGGCTTCACCCTGATGGTGATCGACCCGGTCAGCCTGCACGCGATCTCGCAGCTGCAGCTCTCCGCGCGTGACCTCACCAAGGCGGCCAACCCGTTCACCGACATCTGCGGGGGCACCTACTTCTTCCTCGACGGCCAGGACCGCGCCTACGCCACGACCACCGACGCCTCGATCGCGGAGGTGCAGGTGACCGCCGCCGGCGGCCTGGTCAAGGGGCGCACCTGGCCGCTCGCCGGGCACCTGGCGAAGGGTGACTGCCTGGTCGCCACCGGCGTCGACTGGTCCGGCCGGGTCTGGTGGTTCAGCCAGCAGGGCACCGTCGGCACGCTCGACCGGACCACCGGCGCGGTGAAGGCGCTCGAGCTGCCCGAGGGCGAGGGGATCTACAACTCCGTCTCCAGCGACGAGACCGGTGGCGTCTACTTCGTCTCCACCCACCAGACCTACCGGCTCGACGCGGCGGCCGACGGCACGCCCGCGATCACCTGGGCCATCCCCTACGACCGCGGTACGACGACCAAGCCCGGCATGCTCTCCCAGGGCTCCGGCACCTCACCGACCCTGATCGGCGAGCGCTGGATCGCCATCGCCGACAACGCCGAGCCGCAGAGCCACGTCCTCGTCTACGACCGCCGCCAGGGTGTCGCCGAGCGAGCGCACTGCTCGGTGCCGGTGCTCGCCTCCGGCGCCAGCACGACGGAGAACAGCCTGGTGGCGGCGGGCGACTCGCTGATCATCGAGAACAACTACGGCTACGCCGGCGTCCAGTCCACGCTGCTCGGCAGGTCGACGACCCCGGGCATCGCGCGGGTCATGATCGACCCCGACGGCTGCCACGTCGCGTGGACCAGCCCGGTCACCGCGCCCACCTCGGTGCCGAAGGCCTCGCTCGGCAACGGCCTGGTCTACGTCTACTCCAAGCCGCCGCGGGCCGACCTGCTCGACGCCTGGTACGTCACCGCGATCGACATCCGCACCGGCCGGACCGCGTGGAGCCGGCTCACCGGGACCGGCATCCAGTGGAACAACCACTACGCGTCGATCTACCTCGGCCCCGACGGGGCGCTGTACGTCGCCACGATCGTCGGCCTGGTCCGGCTCACCGACGGATAGCGGCATCCGCCTCGGGCAGCGCCGTCACGCCCTCCGCGGCGAGGAAGTGGCCGGCGCCGGGCACCACCCGGGCGGTGACGCCGAGCTGGGCCGCGAGCCGGTCGGTGAGGCCGGTCGGCACGACCGGGTCGGCGTCCGAGCGGATCACCACGACCCGGTCGACCCGGTCGGCGACGGCGCGGACATCGGTGGGCCCGCCCACGAACTCGTCGAGCGCCGCGAAGCCCGGGACCGGCTCGGCGAAGCCCGCGACCAGCACCAGGGTGCCGAGCCGCCACTCCCCCGGCACGGCGAGCAGGTGCCGCAGCACGGTGAGCGAGCCGAGGCTGTGCGCGACGACGACCGACCCCGCCTCCGGCACGCCGATCGCGGCGCCCGCGACCTCCTGCCAGCGCGCCGCGACGGGGTGCTCGGGGTCGGGCAGCGCGGGTACGGTCGGGGTGAGGCCGTCCGCGGCCAACCGGTCGGCGAGCCAGCCGAACCAGTGGTCGGCGGGCGTGGCGCCGTAGCCGTGGATGATCGCGGCCCGGCGGGACGTTGTGGACATGCGCCGGACCGTACGGGTTGACGCCGGCGTGAAGGTCAAGCCACCAGGAGGGGACGTGCGGATCGCGGAGGCGGCACGGCGCGCGGGCGTGAGCCCGCGGGCGCTGCGGCACTACGAGGACACCGGCCTGCTGGCGCCGGCACGGACGGCCGGCGGCTACCGGGAGTACGACGCGAGCGACGTGGCGCGGGCCGCGCAGGTGCGCACGATGACCGCGGCCGGGGTCGGCACCGACCTGATCCGGCGCTACCTCGACTGCGTCGGCGAGGCCACCGTGGACCTGTGCCCCGACCTGGTGACCGAGCTCGACGCGCTCGGCGCCCGGCTCGCGGCCGAGCAGGACGCGCTCGCCGCGAAGCAGGCCCGCCTGGCCGCGATCCTCAGACCCGCGGGTCCCGCGCCGATCCAGCGAGCATGGACGTCGTGACCGCACCCGTCGAGCGCGCGCGGTGGGAGGACTCGACCGCGGTGGGCGCCGAGGCGTTCGCGGAGGCGGCCCAGCACGTGGTGGGCTACCTGAGCCGTCGTACGCCGCTGCGGGACTGGTCGGTCTCCCGGGTCGCCGGCGGGGAGCAGGTGCACGTCCACGTGCACCACGACACCCTGCTCGAGACCGGCGACCGGTTGCCGTGGGACGTGACCTTCTGCCGCCGGATGAGCGACGGCGCCGACCACGTGGTGCCCGACGCCCTGCGCAACCCCGACTACGCCCCGCTGCCCGATGCCGGAGACGTGCGTGCCTACGTCGGCTTCCCGATCACCGACGAGGGCGCCCTCTTCGGCGTCCTGTGCGGCGTCGGCGCGGAGCCGCTGCCCGGCGTCGACGCCGTGGACGCCGACCTCGTCGAGCTGCTCAGCACGTTGCTCTCCTCGCAGCTCACCATCGCCCGGACCGCCGACCGCGAGCGCCGCCGGGCCGCGCTCGCCGCCGCGCTGGCCGACACCGACGAGCTCACCGGCCTGGTCAACCGGCGCGGCTGGGAGGCGATCGTCGCCGACGCCCAGCAGCGGGTCGCGGCCTTCGGCGACCCGGTCGCCGTCGCGGTCGTCGACCTCGACGGTCTCAAGGCGGCCAACGACGTGCTCGGGCACCAGGCGGGGGACGCGTTGCTGGTCCGTACCGCCAACGCGCTGCGGAACGCCTGCACCGCCCAGGACCGGGTCGCCCGCTACGGCGGCGACGAGTTCGCGATCCTGACCAACAACGTCGCCGTCGACGACCTCCCCTCCCACTTCGCCCGGTTCGCGGACGCGCTCGCCACCGAGGGCATCGCCGCCTCGATCGGGCACGCCTTCACCGGCCCCGGTGAGCGCACCGTCGCCGACGCCTTCCGCCGCGCCGACGCGGCGATGTACGACGTGAAGCGGGCCCGGCGGGGCTGACGCCTCGCCTCGCCGCCCCGCGGCGTGTGGAGCTCCACGGACTAGAACAGCAGCGCCGTCGCCGGGTCCTCCACGATGCCCGCGACGTCGGCGAGGAACCGCGACCCCGTCGCCCCGTCGATGTGCCGGTGGTCGAAGGACAGCGCGAGGGTCATCACCTGCCGCGGCACGACCTCGTACGCCCCTTGCCCTGAGCCTGTCGAAGGGACCACCCAGGGCTGGGCCTTGATCGCGCCGAGGCAGAGGATCGCGGACTCGCCGGGGTTGATGATCGGGGTGCCGCCGTCGACCCCGAACACCCCGACGTTGGTGATCGTGAACGACCCGCCGGCCAGGTCGGCGGGCTGGGTGCGGCCCTCGCGGGCGGTGGCGGTGAGTGCTTCCAGGGCACGGGCGAGGTCGACGAGGGCGAGCGCGTCGGCGTCCTTGATGTTCGGCACGACGAGCCCGCGCGGCGTCGCGGCGGCGATGCCGAGGTTGACGTAGTGCTTGACGACGACCTCCTGCGCGGCCTCGTCCCAGGTGGAGTTCACCAGCGGCGTACGACGCAGCGCGAGCAGGCACGCGCGCGCCACCACCAGCAGCGGGCTCACCTTGACGTCGGCGAGCTCGCGGCGCGCGCGCAGCCGCGCGACGAGCTCGACCGTGGCGGTGGCGTCGATGGTGACCCACTCGGTGACGTGCGGCGCGGTCGAGGCGGAGGCCACCATGGCGGCGGCCATCTGCTTGCGCACCCCCTTGACCGGCTCGCGGGTCTCGCGGCCGGCCGGCGCGGACGCGGCGGCCGGCGCCGGGGCGGGGCCGTCGACCGCAGCGAGCACGTCCTCCTTGCTGACGGTGCCCTTCGGCCCCGTCGGCGTGATCGCGGTCAGGTCGACCCCCAGGTCGCGGGCCAGGCGGCGCACCAGCGGCTTCGCGAGGGCGCGCGGCGGCCGGACTGCCGGAGCGACCTCCTCGACGGCCGGGTCGGTGACGGCGGGCGCCATCGCCTCCGCGGGCGCCTCGGCCTTGCGGGCACGGCGCTTGAGGGCGCGCTGCTTGGGGCCGTAGCCGACCAGGGTGGCCTGGCCGGTGGGCGGGATGTTGGTGTCGATGATCTCCGGGCCCCGCGAGGGCTCCGGCGCAGGCGCCGGGGCCGGCGCGGCCGCGGACCCGTCCGGCGCGCCGATCCGGATGATCGGCGTGCCGACCTCGACCGTGTCGCCCTCGCGGACGAGCAGGGCGAGCACCTCACCGGCGTACGGCGACGGCAGCTCGACGATCGACTTGGCGGTCTCGATCTCCACGACCACGTCGTTGACGGCGACGGTGTCGCCCACCTTGACCCGCCAGGCGACGATCTCGGCCTCGGTGAGGCCCTCGCCGACGTCGGGCAGCTTGAACTCGTTGCTCATCGCGGCCTCCTCAGTAGCCGAACGTGCGGTCGACGGCATCGAGCACCCGGTCCAGGTCGGGCAGCCAGGCCTCCTCGATCCGGGCCGGCGGGTACGGCGTGTCGTAGCCGCCCACCCGCAGCACCGGGGCCTCCAGGGAGTGGAAGCACTCCTCGGTGACCCGGGCCGCGACCTCCGCGCCGACCCCGAGGGTCACGTGCGCCTCGTGGACCACGACCAGCCGCCCCGTGCGACGGACCGACTCCACGACCGGCACCAGGTCGAGCGGGGAGAGGGTGCGCAGGTCGATCACCTCGACCGAGCGGCCCTCGTCGGCGGCCACGGTGGCGGCGTCCAGGCAGGTGGAGACGGTGGGCCCGTAGCCGACGAGGGTGGCGTCGCTGCCGGGCCGCACCACACGCGACTGCCACAGCGGCGCGGGCGCCGCGTCCTCGTCGACCTCGCCCTTCGCGGAGTGGTAGAGCCGCTTGGGCTCCAGGAAGACGACCGGGTCGTCGCTGGCGATGGCCTGCTGGAGCATGGCGTAGGCGTCCGCCGGGTTGGAGCAGGCGACGACCTTGAGCCCCGGGGTGTGGATGAACTGCGCCTCCGGCGACTCGCTGTGGTGCTCGACCGCGCCGATGCCGCCACCGAACGGGATCCGGATCACCATCGGCACCTTCACCCTGCCCTGGCTGCGGAAGTGCAGCTTGGCCACCTGGCACACGATCTGGTCGTAGGCCGGGTAGACGAACCCGTCGAACTGGATCTCCACCACCGGGCGGTAGCCGCGCATCGCCAGGCCCACGGCGGTGCCGACGATGCCGGACTCCGCGAGCGGGGTGTCGATCACCCGGTCCTCGCCGAAGTCCTTCTGCAGCCCGTCGGTGATCCGGAAGACGCCACCGAGGGTGCCGACGTCCTCGCCCATCACCAGGACCTTCTCGTCGCCCTCCATCGCCGTGCGCAGGCCCGCGTTGAGCGCCTTGGCCATGGTCATGGTGGTCATGCGGTCACCTCCTCGAAGGAGGCCACCTGGGCGTCGTACGCCGCCTGCTGGGCCGCGAGCTCGGCGGTCTGCTCGGCGTGGACCAGCCCGAAGATGTCGCGGGGCTGGGGATCGGGCAGGGCATGGCACTCGCGGCGCATCCGCTCACCGAGCTCGTCGGCCTCGGCGGCGACGCTCTCGACGAAACCGTCCTCGACCAGCCCGTTGCGCCGCAGGTAGACCTCCACCCGCGCGATCGGGTCCTTGAGCTTCCAGTGCTCGACGTCGTCGCTGAGCCGGTAGCGGGTCGGGTCGTCGGTCGTGGTGTGCGCACCCATCCGGTAGGTGTAGGCCTCCACGAAGGTCGGGCCCTGTCCGTCGCGGGCCCGCTGCAAGGCGGCCTGCATGACGGCGTACGTCGCGAGCACGTCGTTGCCGTCGACCCGCACGCCGGGGAAGCCGAAGCCGTGCGCCCGGCGGTAGAGCGGGATCCGGGACTGCCGCTCGAAGGGCTCGGAGATCGCCCACTGGTTGTTCTGGCAGAAGAACACCACCGGCGCGTTGTACGACGCCGCGAACACGAACGCCTCGTTGACGTCGCCCTGCGAGGAGGCCCCGTCCCCGAAGTGCGCCACCACGGCGGTGTCCCGCTCGGGATCGCCGGTGCCCACCGCGCCGTCGCGCTGGACCCCCATCGCGTAGCCGGTCGCGTGCAGGGTCTGCGCGCCGATGACGATCGTGTAGAGGCCGAAGTTGTTCTCGTTCGGGTCCCACGAGCCCTGGTCGACGCCGCGGAACAGGCCGAGCAGCTGGACCGGGTCGACCCCGCGGCACCAGGCGACGCCGTGCTCGCGATAGGTCGGGAAGACGAAGTCCTGGGGGCGCAGCGCGCGGCCGGCGCCGATCTGCGCGGCCTCCTGGCCGAGCAGCTGGGCCCACAGCCCGAGCTCCCCGTGGCGCTGCAGCGCGGTGGCCTCGATGTCGAGGCGGCGCACGAGCACCATGTCGCGGTAGAACCCGCGCAGCTGCTCGGCGGAGAAGTCCAGGTCGAAGCCGGGATGGTGGACCCGCTCGCCCTCGGGCGTCAGGAGCTGCACGAGCTCCGGGTCAGCGGTCTGCTCCGGGGCCGGTCCGAAGACGGGGTCGGTCATCGCCACTCCTTGCGGCCACGCCGGCGGGATCACCGCGACGCGGGTCGGGGTCGTCGTGCCCCGGACCTGGCACAGGGGTGGCGTGCCTGTGACCCGGGCCACATCTCCCCGCCACGATACCCGCTAGGAGGTGGCCGGGTGACGGTCCCGCGCGGGCCAGGAGGAGCCGGCGAGCAGCACCAGCCCGGCCGGGGCCGCGAGCAGGAAGGTGCGCGCCCACGGGGTCAGCGAGCCGAGCACGGCGTCGAGCATGATCCGCACCATCGCCTGGCCGTCGACCTCCGCCCGGTCGACGACGAGGTCGGTCACCGGGTCCACCGCGAGCAGCACGAGCACCGCCCCGAGGGCCAGGCCCAGCAGGGCGAAGCCCGCGGTCCGCAGCCGCCCGCGCCAGCCGGACGCGACCACCACGGCCAGCCCGACCAGGCCGAGCCACACCAGCGGCAGCCAGCGCGCGGCACCGTGGGTCGCCCGGTACGCCGGCCCGCCCTCCGCGACCTTGGCCCGTTCGACCACGCGCACCTCCAGCGGCAGCCGCGGCAGCAGCGCCACCGGGATGCCCCGGTCCTCCAGGTCCAGCAGCACCTGGGCGAGCAGCGGCGCGGCGTCGACCGTGACGTAGCCCGAACGGTCGGCGTCGGGGTCCTCGAGGATCGCGATCACCTCGCCGTGCACGTCCTCGTTGGCCTTGCGCCAGAACTCCGGGAAGTCCGGGCTCTCCACGACCTTCCGTGCGGCCGCATCGGCCCAGCCGGTCACCGCGTCCGGCAGGCCGACGGGGATCCGCTCCTGGAGCGCCTTCACCGCGCCCGCCGCGGCGGCGTCCGCCATCACCTCCCGCACGGCGGGGTCGTCGGCGAGCGGGGCGACGGTGTCGACGTACGACTGCTGGTCGTCGACGCGCGCGCCCACCCAGGTGCTCGCGACGGCGAGCGGGGCGAGCACGGTCGCGACGACGACCAGCACGAAGACCGAGAAGGCGCGCACGGGGTGAGGACTACTCACCGGTGGTGTCGTCGACCTTCCAGTCGCCGTCCTCCTTGACGAGCTTCACCGTGCCGTCCTGCGACTCCTCGTCGTCGTCACCGCCGCACTCGTCGAGGATCTTCTTGTCGCCGGTGAACTTCGAGGTCAGCTTGAAGTCGACGTCGGCCTTGTCGCCGTTCTCGTCGGTCTTCTTGATCTCGACGTCGTAGTCGATGTCGCCCTTGATGTCCTCGAAGGTCGAGTCGCAGTCCTCGTCGAGCTTCTCGTCGAGCTGGTCGTCGAACTCCTTCTGCTGCTTGTCGGCGTAGGCGTCGCAGTCCTTGACGTCGTAGGTGTCGAGCAGGTCCTTCTGGGAGTCCTTCGACAGCAGGTCGCACTGCTTCTGGTAGTCGGGGTCCACGAAGTTCTGCGCCTCGAGGTAGTCCTTCGCCACGCTGTCCGGGCCGCCGCCGCCGACGACCTTGAGCAGCACGAAGGCCGCGACCACCGCGAGCACGACCAGCACGGCGATCCCGCCGATGATCGCGAACAGCTTGCCCTTGCCCTTGCCGCCACCGCCGGTCGAACCGGGCGGGCCCCAGCCGCCCTGGCCGCCACCACCCTGGCCGAAGCCGGCCTGGCCGTAGCCCGGCTGCTGGCCGTAGGGCGCCTGCTGCGGCTGGCCCCACTGCTGCTGCGGGGGCTGCTGCGGCTGCTGCGGCTGCTGCGGCTGGCCGAAGTCGGCGGCGCGGTTCGGCGCGACGACGGTCTGGTCACCGGGGCCGGGCGCGGCCGGCGGCGGGTCGGCCGGGGTGCCGGGCTGGGTGTGCTCGGTCCACTGCGTGCCGTCCCACCACCGCTGGCCGCCCTGGCCGTCGGGGTACCAACCGGGAGGGGTGGTGGGCTGGTTCGGGTCCGACATGAGCACTCCTTGCGCGCGTCGCCGAGCGGATGATCCGCTCTCGATGGTGCGCCATCATGCCATCCGCAAACCTCAGCCGGGATCGACTCCCGCCACCAGCCACCCGTCGTCGCCCTCGCTGAGCAGCACCGTGCCGCGGTCGACCGGGTCCGCGCCCTGCCACAGGGCGTCGAAGCCGGCGCGGTCCTCGCCGTGGTAGCGGAAGGTCAGCGCGTAGGCCACCCGGGCCTCGCCGTCGTCCTCCTCGGTGGTCTCCACCGCGACCTCGATGTCGGTGTCGTCGGCGTACGCCGCCAGGCCCCGGCTGGTGGCCGCCTTGTCGGCCGCGGCCGCGAAGGCCGCACAGTCCGCGAACGGGTGCCCCTCGAACAGCAGGTGCTGCCACGCCTGTGCCGACAGCTCGCACTCGGTGCGCGCGTCGCCCGTCCACTGCGCGCGGAGGTAGTCCGAGGCGACCTCGTCCGGCCCCGGGCCGCGGCCCGCGAGCACCAGGGCGACGACGCCCGCGGCCAGGGCCAGGACGACCACGCCGGCCACCACGACCAGCGTCGTACGACGCCCCGGGCGCCTCACCCCTCGGCCGCCAGGCTCGCCACGAAGTCCAGCTTGTCGAGGACCGGCGCCGGGATCACGAACGGGTAGACGTCGTCCTTGCCCATCGACCGGTTGATCTGGTTGAGCGCCACCGACAGCGGCACCCAGACGGCACGGACCAGGTCACGGAAGACGCTGAACGCCCGCACGTCCACGGTCGCCAGGCCGTAGGCCGCCGCGGTCTCGCAGGTGTCGCTGATGTGGAGGTAGTGCGCGAAGGTCTCCGCGAAGTCCTCGAACGGGTGCATGGTCGCGTACGTCGTGATGTACGACGCCTCCCACCCCTCCGGCGGCCCCTCGGCGTAGTGCCGGTCGATCTCGGCCTGGTAGTCGGCCGTCTCGTCGCCGAACAGCACCCGGCAGCGCGCCAGCCGCTCCGGGTGCTCCTCGGTGACCAGCCGCATCTGGAAGAAGTGGCCCACCTCGTGGCGCAGGTGGCCGAGCAGGGTGCGGTAGGGCTCGCCGAGCTGCTGCCGGATCCGCTCACGACGGGCGTCGTCGGACTCGGCGAGGTCGATCGTGATCACCCCGTCCGCGTGCCCGATCACGACGTTCTCCTCGACGCTGGAGAGCATGTCGAAGACCAGCCCGTCGAGCGAGAGGCCGAGCCCGTCGAGCTCGACGACCAGGTGGCGCTTGGCCGCCTCCGCCGCGGGGAGCTGGGCCAGGCCCTCGACGTCGTCGTCCGCCGGCCGGGTGCGGGTCAGGTCGCACGCCGCGCACTGGCCGCCCTCGACCGGCGCCAGCCAGGTGCAGCCGGTCAGGTTGAGGTTGCGGCACACGTGCCAGACCAGGCCGGCATGGTCGACGTACCGACCGCCGGGGTCGAGGGGCACGATGTCCCGCTCCTCCCGGGAGAAACCGAGCGCGGTCCCGCAGGACACGCACAGGGAGTTCTCGAAGAACAGCGGGCTGTCACAGACCCTGCAGGAGAAGGCGCGCACCCACTCAGCCTAGGTGGACGGGCGTGGCACCACCCCCGAGGTCCCACGCCCGTCCGCCTCCAGCATGACGGAAGGGGTCAGGCGGGTGCGATCCAGACCTTCACGTAGTTGTTGCCGTTCACCATCACGACGTACGTCCCGCCGGAGCCGGTGATCGTGCCGCCGTAGCGCCAGCCGCTGTCGGCGGCGTCGGCGTGCGGCGCCATCGCCACCCCGCCGAGGGTGAGCAGGCCGACGCTCGCACCGGTGACGGCGATCTTCTTCAGCAGGTTCTTCATGGTGACTCCTCGGGTCGTGGATCGGTACGACGACCACGCTAGGAAGCGCGGATCCACACACCCGCGGACCGGAAGTGTGAATCTCCGGGGCGTGATAGGGATGCGGGCATGACCACGCACCGGCCACGGGCCCGGGTCGCGCCGGAGGACGACCTGGCCGAGGTGCTGACCCGGGCGCTGCGGGAGCGGGGCCGTTCGCTGACCTGGCTGCGGGACCGGCTCCAGGCGCGTGGGGTGCGGGTCAGCCTGTCGGCGTTGAGCTACTGGCGCTCGGGTCGACGACGGCCCGAGGGGGCCGCCTCCGTCGAGGCGCTCGCCGCGATCGAGGAGCTGCTGGACCTGCGCCCCGGCGCGCTGATCGACCGCACCGGGCCCTCGCGCCGGACCGGGGCGGTGGCGCGCACCGCACCCGTCGAGGCGGTCGCCGACAACAGCAGCGCCGCGCTGCTCGCCCGCGCCCTGGACGACCTCGGCCTCGCCGACGCGCCCACCCGCGCCGCCGACGAGACGGCGTCCTTCACCGTCGACCTCGACGAGCACGGCTGCTTCGCCCGGGTGCGCGGCCGCTTCCGGGTCCGGGCGGTGCACGAGCGCGTCGACCGGGTCCCGCTGTGGCTCGTCGTCGACCGGCCGGTCCCGCGGCCGATCACGGTGGGCGAGGTCCACGGCGCCACGCCGGGCCGCCGGGTCGACGACCTGGCGGCCGGCCTGCTGGTGCAGGAGGTGGTGCTGGACCGCCCGCTGCTGAGCGGTGAGGCCACGGTGGTGGAGGCGACCTTCGACGTGCCGTCCGAGGAGGGCGCGGCCGACGTCGACACCGAGTTCGTGCTGAGCCCGCCCCGCCGGACCGGCGAGATCGAGCTGTGGGTGCGCTTCCGGCGTACCCACGTCCCGGCGACCTGCACCCTGCGCAGCGCCGCTCTCGCCGGCGCCACCACCGAGGTCGCGGTCGACCTGCGCGAGGTGAGCAGCGTGCACCACGCCGTCCGGGCCTTCGGGCCCGGCACGGTCGGCATCCACTGGACGTGGTGAGCCGGTCGGCTCGGCACGGGTCAGAGGGGCGCCACGTCCACCGAGACCGCCAGCCGCGAGGTCGTCGCCTCGGTGAAGATCACGCCCTTCAGGGGAGGTACGTCGCCGTAGTCGCGCCCCCAGGCGAGGGTGACGTAGCGGTCGTTCTGCCACTGGTCGTTGGTCGGGTCGAGGGCCAGCCACTCCGCACCGCCCAGCCACACCGCGACCCAGGCGTGCGAGGCGTCGGCGCCGACGACGCGCTCCTTGCCGGGCGGCGGCTCGGTGGCGAGGTAGCCGCTGACGTAGCGGGCAGCGAGCCCGTGGGCCCGCAGCGCGGAGAGCGTGAAGTGCGCGAAGTCCTGGCAGACCCCCGCCCGCTGGGCGAGGATCTGCGACACCGTCGAGGTGACGGTGGTGGCCGTCGGGTCGTAGTCGAAGTCGGCGTGGATGCGGTGCACCAGGTCGGTCACCGCCTCCCCGACCGGCCGCCCCGGCAGCAGCGACGCCGCGGCGTAGTCACGGGCCCCGCCGTGCACCGGCACCGCCGCGCTGGGCAGGGCGAAGTCGGTGGCCTGCCAGGCTCCGGGCGCCGCCGGGTCCACCAGCGGGCGCACGGACTCCCAGGGCCGGGCCGCCGCCGTCTCGTCCACCACCGGGGGCACGACGTCCACCTCGCCCGTGCCGACCACCACCAGCTCGGTGTGCGGTGCGGTCACCTGGAAGTAGGTGACGGTGTTGCCGTAGTAGTCCGCGTCGCTGCTCAGGTCGCCCGGCTCGGGGGCGATCGTCACGTCGTAGCCGCCCACCTGCTGCCACGGCAGGCTGCGCGGGACCAGGTGCCCGACGCCGAAGCTGTCGGTGACGTCGTCGTCGTAGGTGTACGTCGTGCGGTGCTCCACGCGGTAGCGGGTCATGCCGGCACCTCGGTCGGGGTCGTCAGCACGCCGAAGCTGCGCGGGCGCGGGCCGGTGGCGAAGTGCAGCTCGCGGATCGCCTCGGCCAGCCGCTGCAGCTGGGCGACCACGTCGTCGAGGAAGCCCACCAGGTGCGGGCGCTCCACGCCGCCGATCGCCGCCAGCGCGGACACGTCGGCGCCCTCCACCTGGGCGAGCAGGTCGTCGAGCAGCCGCTCCGGCCGGGTGGACCCGGTCGAGGCGACCTGGGCGCCGAGGTGCTCGCGCAGCCGGTGGAGGCTGAACACCAGCGAGCGCGGGTTCTCCGGGTCCATCAGCAACAGGTCGAGGACGCCGGCCGGGCGCACGTAGTCGCGGTAGCGACGACGGTGGGTCACCGAGCTCTCCGCCGCGGTCAGCACGGCGGCCAGCACCTCGCGGTCCACGTCCAGCCCCCGGCGCTCGGTGACCAGCCGGAGCAGGTGGCACAGCTGGAGCCCGCGCTCGGCGTAGCGGCCGGCGGCGGCCATGTGCCAGCCCGCGTCGCGGATCATGCTCGCCGTGACGCCCTGGAGCGCGAGCACGGCGGTGAGCATCCGGCCCGCGGACTCGGCCACCTGGTGGCTGTGGTGCGAGGCCTCCAGCACGGCGGTCGCCCGGTCCACCGAGCCCATCGCGCGCCAGGCGTCGGCCGACATCTGGTCCCGCACACCGGTGAGCGCGTCGCGCAGCCCGGCCAGCGAGTGCGCCGCCGAGCCGGTCCGGTCCTCGTCGAGCAGCACCGAGCGCAGGTCGAGGTCGTCGTCCTCGGAGGTCCGCGGGGTCAGCCGGTGCACGGCCGACATCAGCACCTCGGAGCTGACCCCGCCGGTGGTCCGGGGCCGGGTGCGGTAGTCGGTGACGAGCACGTGGGCGGCGAGCACCAGGCGCAGCATGTCCTCGGCGCGCTCGGCGTAGCGGCCGAACCAGAACATGTCGTCGAGCACGCGCGGCACCGTCGCGGGCAGCGAGCGCACCGCCGTCATCGGCAGCACCTCGGTCAGCCCCTGGTCCGGCTGCCCGGTCTCCTCCTTGAGGACCCACACGTCCTTGCTGGCGACGGTGCGCTCGCCGTCGCGGGCGGTGGCGAGCCCGCCCAGCAGGGGCCGGTACGCCGAGCCGTAGCGCAGCGTGAACGTCCGCAGCACCAGCTCCGCCGGCCGCGCCGTGCGCCCGCGCCAGGTCGGCGACTGGGACAGACGCAACCGCTGCTGCCCGACGAAGGCGTGCGGCCGGGCCCGCACGGTGAGCCGGATCCGCTCCGGGGAGGCGCCCACGAGGGTCGAGTCGGAGCCGTCGATCGAGCGCACCACCAGCTCGTCGAGGTGGCCGAGCACGTGGTCGAGCCCGTCGGGGTCGCCGCACCACCAGGTCGGCACCGACGGCAGCCGCAGCGGCTCGCCGAGCAGGTGCTCGCAGGCGGCCGGCAGGAAGGGCAGCAGGCCGGGGTTCTCCAGCACGCCCGCACCGAGCCCGTTGACCACCCGGACCCGGCCGCGTCGTACGGCCTCGGCGAGACCGGCCACGCCGAGCTGCGAGTCGCCACGCAGCTCCAGCGGGTCGCTCCACGCCGCGTCCACCCGGCGCAGGATCACGTCGACCCGTTCCAGGCGCTGCGGGGTCTTCATCAGCACCCAGCCGTCCCGCACGGTCAGGTCGCTGCCCTGCACCAGCGGGAAGCCCAGGTTGCTCGCGATCGCCGCCTGGTCGTAGTGGGTCTCCGAGTGCAGCCCCGGGCTCAGCACGACGACGCGCGGGTCCGGCAGGTCGCCGGTCGCCGACTGGAGCAGCGCCGAGCGCAGCGCCCACAGGTACGGCGCCATCCGGTGCGAGTCGGCCTCGCGGTAGAGCTCGGGCAGCACCCGGCTCAGCACGCGACGGTTCTCCAGCGCGTAGCCGAGCCCCGACGGCGCCTGGGTGCGGTCGCCGAGCACCCGCCAGGTGCCGTCGGCGTCGCGGCCGAGGTCGGTCGCGGAGAGCACCAGCGGCCGCGGGTCGGTCGTCGAGGAGCGTGCCATCACCCGGGTGAAGCCGCGGTGGCCGAGCACCACCGCCGGCGGCACGATGCCCTGCGCGAGCAGGCCCTGCGGTCCGTAGAGGTCGGCGAGGACGGCGTTCATCAGCTCCGCGCGCTGGGCCAGGCCGACCTCGAGCTGCTTCCAGGACGCGGCGTCCACCACGAGGGGCACCGGGTCCAGCCGCCAGCGGGCGGGCCGCTCGCCGGGCCGGGAGTAGGTGACGCCGTCGTCCTCCAGGAAGCGGGCGATCTCCTCGGCCACCCGGCGCATGTCGTCGGCGTCGATCTGGGTGGCGACCTCGGCGAGCCGCTTCCAGGGCGCGCGCAACGAGCCGTCCGGGCCGACCACCTCGTCGTACCGGCCGGGCTCGTCGACTCCCCCCTCGCCACCGAGCGTCGGCTGGTTCAGCCCGGCGGCGTAGTCGCGCAGGACGGTCACGGGGCGCCTCGGGGGACGCGGCGCAGGTCGAGGGTGTGCGGGTAGTCCGCCGACGCGACCTCCCGCGCCCGGCGCCGCAGCCCGGCGACGTCGATCGGTCCCGCGGTGTGCCGGCGCGGCTCGAAGCGCGCGGCCCGGCGGGCCTCGGCCTCCTGCGCGTTGACCGGTGCGGTGTCGTAGCTGCGCCCGCCCGGGTGCACGACGTGGTACGTCGCGCCGCCCAGGCTCGCGCCCGCGTCGAGGTCGACGACGTCGAGGACCAGCGGCGAGTCGACCGGGATCGAGGGGTGCAGCGCCGACCACGGCTGCCACGCGCGGTAGCGGACGCCGGCGTAGTGGGCGTCCGCGGCGGGCGAGGTGGCGGTGAGCGGCACGGGGACACCCTGGCACGTGACGAGGTGCCGCTCGGGATCGATCCCGGAGGCGGTCACCTGGATGCGCTCGACGGAGGAGTCGACGTAGCGGGCGGTGCCGGAGCCGGTCGCCTCCTCGCCGAGGACGTGCCACGGCTCGACGCCCTGGCGCAGCTCCAGGCTGATCCCGCCGGCGACCTCGGCGACGCCGATCCGCGGGAACCGGAACTCGGTGAACGGCGCGAACCACGCGGGGTCGAGGTCGATCCCGGAGGCCGCGAGGTCGGCGGCCACGGCGGCGATGTCGGCCGTGGCGCCGTGCGGCAGCAGGTGGTCCTCGTGCAGCCGGGTGCCCCAGCGCACCAGCGGCGCGGTCGACGGGTCGATCGGCCGCTCCCAGAACATCGCGACCAGGCTGCGCACCAGCAGCGCCTGCACCAGCGCCATCTGCGGGTGCGGCGGCATCTCGAAGCCGCGCAGCTCGAGCAGCCCGAGCCGGCCGCGGGTGGAGTCGGGGCTGTAGAGCTTGTCGATGCACAGCTCCGCGCGATGGGTGTTGCCGGTCAGGTCGGTGAGCAGGTGCCGCAGCGCCCGGTCGACCAGCCACGGCCGGGGCTCGCCGCCGGCCGCCATCCGCGCCACCTCGGCGCAGGCGATCTCCATCTCGTAGACCGCCTCCGGGCGGCCCTCGTCGAAGCGCGGCGCCTGGCTGGTGGGCCCGACGAAGCGGCCGGAGAAGAGGTACGACAGCGCGGGGTGCCGCTGCCAGTAGGTGATCAGGCTGACCAGCAGGTCGGGCCGGCGCAGCAGCGGGCTGTCGGCGGGCTCCCGGCCACCCAGGGTGAGGTGGTTGCCACCGCCGGTGCCGGTGTGCAGCCCGTCGAGGTCGAACTTCTCCGTCGAGAGCTGCGCCTGCCGCGCCTCGGTGTAGAGCGTCGTGGTCAGCTCGCGCAGCTCCGCCCAGGAGCCGCTGGGCTGCACGTTGACCTCGATCACGCCGGGGTCGGGGGTCACTGAGAGCTGGGTGAGCCGCGGGTCGGGCGGCGGCGGGTAGCCCTCCACCACGACGGCGGTCCCGGTCGCGGCCGCCGCGGTCTCGACGAGGTGCAGCAGGTCGGCGTAGTCCTCGAAGCGGGTGGTCGGCGGCAGGAAGACGTGCACGTGGCCCTCGCGCGTCTCGAACGCCAGCGCGGTGCGGTCGGACTCCTCGGGGTCGGCCAGGGTCACGGCCGGCAGGCCGGGGACGTGCCCGTCGGTCGCCTCCAGGTACGACGGCTGGGCCGCCGCCTCCGGGTCGCGCCAGGCGATCGAGGACAGCGGCAGCCGCAGGCCCACGGCGCTGGTGCCGGGCGAGAGCACGACCCGGCCACGGCGCAGCGCCCACACCGGGCTGGTCCAGCCCTCCTCGCCGGTCGTCAGCGGCAGCACCCAGCCGGTCGGGTCCGTCACGCCGGCGTCGAGCCGGGTGACCAGCGCGGGGTCGGGCCCGACCGTGCCGGGTCGCTCGCCCTGGGGCCGGGCGACCTGCTCGGCCAGCGCGGCGAAGGGGTCCTCGAAGGCGCCGCGGAGCTGGTCGGCGGGCAGCCCGAGCAGCCGGGTCACCTCCGCGCCCAGCGCCTGCGCGGCCGCTGCGCTCGACGTACCGGGTGTCCACGGGTCGGCCAGCAGCGCGGGCTCGGACCACAGCGGCTCACCGTCGGCGCGCCACTGCAGCGCGATCGACCAGCGCGGCAGCGGCTCCCCCGGGTACCACTTGCCCTGGCCACGGTGCACCACGCCGCCGCGGCCGTAGCGCTCGCGCAACCGGGCGGCCAGGTCCGTGGCCAGCCGGCGCTTCTCCGGGCCGTCGGCCTCGGTGCTCCACTCCGGCGTCGAGGAGTCCTCCCGGGACACGAAGGTGGGCTCGCCGCCCATCGTCAGCCGGACGTCACCCGCCTCCAGCCGGGCGTCCACGGCGGCGCCGAGCGCGTCGATCCGCGCCCACTGCTCGGCGGTGTAGGGCGCGGTCACCCGGGGGTCCTCGTGCACGCGGGTGACGCTGTTGTGGAAGGCGAAGGTCACCTCGACCGGCTCGGTCGCGCCCTCGATCGGCGCGGCGGAGCTCGGGTGCGGGGTCGCCGAGAGCGGGATGTGCCCCTCCCCGGCGAACAGCGCGCTGGTCGGGTCCATGCCCACCCAGCCGGCTCCCGGCAGGAAGACCTCCGCCCAGGCGTGCAGGTCGGTGAAGTCCTCGGTGGGCCCGGTCGACCCGTCGAGCCCCTCGGTCGCGAAGGCGTCGGGCGCGAGCTGCACGAGGTAGCCGGACACGAAGCGCGCCGCCAGGCCGTACTGCCGCAGCAGGCTCACCAGCAGCCAGGCCGAGTCGCGGCACGAGCCGATCCCGCTCGCCAGCGTGTGGTCCGGGGTCTGCACGCCGGGCTCCATCCGCACCGAGTAGGCGACGTCGCGGTGCACCGCGGTGTTGAGGTCGGCGAGGAACTGCACCGTCGGCACCCCGTCGGGCGGCAGCTCCGGGAGCCGCCGGCGCCAGGCGTCGGCCGCGCCGGCGTCCACCACCGGGCGCAGGTACGGCGCCAGGTCAGCCGCCAGCTGCTCGTCGTAGGTGAACGGGAAGGTCTCGGCGTGCTCCTCGACGAAGAAGTCGAACGGGTTGATCACCATCAGGTCCGCGACCAGGCCGACGGTGATGTCGAGCGTGGTGACCTTCTCGGGGAACACCAGCCGGGCCAGCCAGTTGCCGAACGGGTCCTGCTGCCAGTTGACGAAGTGCCCGGCCGGCTCGACCTTCAGCGAGTAGGCCTCGATCGGCGTGCGGCAGTGCGGCGCGGGCCGGAGCCGCACGACGTGCGGCGCCACCGCCACAGGGCGGGCGAACGCGTACGTCGTACGGTGCTCCAGCGCGACCTTGATGGACATGGGTTCACCCTAGGGAAGGGTCCGGCACGACAGGTTTCGCCGAGGTCACGGCGGCGCCGGTCAGTCGATGTCGCTGATCAGCCACCGACCGCCGACCTGGGTCAGCGTCACCGTCGAGCTCTCGTCGCTGCCGGCGTAGCGCAGCTTCATCGGCACGGTCGCGGTCGTGCCCTTCACCGTCGCCTTGCCGACCGTGTACGTCGCCTTGTCGCCGAAGTCCGAGGGCAGCTCCGAGACGTCGCAGCGCCCCTCGTCCTTGAGGTACGCCGGGGTGACCAGGTCCTCCGCGGTCGCGCAGTCGCCGGCGAGCGCCGAGGCCAGGAAGGCCTTCACGACGGCGCTCGGCTCGTTGGCCACCGCGCTCGCGGTGCTGGTGCCGCTGGGCGAGGGCGCGCCGCTCGTCGACGGGTCGGTCGCGGACGTGCTCGGGTCGGTCGGCTCGTCGGTCGGGTCGTCGCCGGCCTCGTCGTACGACGTCACCCGCCAGGCCCCGTCGACCTGCTCCAGCACGAACTCGTAGTCGGTGCTGCCCGCCTCGCTGGCGAAGGTCACCGGCACGGTCGCGGTGTCACCGTCGATGTCCGCGTCGCCGACCTCGGCGTCCACCTCCTCGGTGGACAGGAGCCGGAACTCCGGCGTCGAGCACGGGTCGGTGGCGGTGGCGTCCCCGGACAGGTAGGTCTTGGCCTGGTCGCAGTCGCCCTTCTCGGCGGCGTCGATGAGGTCTTCGACGACCTCGTCGGGCGCCGCGCCCGAGGCGGCGCTCGAGCGGTCGTCGTTCCCCTTCTCGGAGTCGTCGTCGCCGTTGGTGAGCACCAGGACCAGGCCGACGACGACGCCGACGAGGGCGATCACGCCGACGACGCCGAGCGCGATCCACAGGCCCTTGCCCTGGCCGGGCGGCGGGCCCTGCGGCGGGCCCTGCGGCGGGAAGCCGGGCGGCGGGCCGGGCGGCGGGCCGGGCGGCGGCGGGAACGACGGCGGCGGCGGGAACGACGGCGGGTTGGTGCTCATGGGTTCATCTGCTCCAGGAAGTCGGAGGCCCAGGACTGCCAGCCCTCCGGGTCGGTCGGGAACTGCGAGGGCAGGTCGCTCGGGAAGGTGGACGGCAGTCCGGACGGCAGCAGCGTGGACGGGATCGAGGGCAGGTCGCTCGGCACCTCGGTCGGGAAGTCCGACGGGTTGATCGTCGGGATGTCGAGGGAGGAGGTCGGGGCGTCCGGCGTCGTCGTGGCCGACGTCGGGGTGCTCGCCTGGTCGGTCTTGTCGCCCTCGTCGTCGCCCGTGCCGAGCACGACGACGACACCGATCACCACGACGGCGACCAGGACCAGCGCGCCGAGCACGCCGAGCGCGACCCGCAGCCCCTTGCCGCCGCCGACCTCGAGGGTCTGCAGCGGTCGGGTGGGCGGCTCGTCGGGAGCAGGACCGGGCACCGTCTCTCCTGGGGGGCGCGGGACGTCAGTGCCCACACCGTATCCGGATCAGGCGGCGGCTTCCCCCGTCGGCAGCACGTGGCCGCCGGTCACCACCTCGAGGTCGCGACCCAGCGTGATGTCGAGCGGGTTGGTGAGGCAGCGGATCGAGCCCCCGCCGAGATGGAACTCCGAGACGTCGACGAGCAGCACGTCGAAGCCGAGCGTGTCCAGCCAGTTGCGGACCCGGCGCGGGCACTCGGGCATCACCACGGTGCGCCCGACGACCACCGAGTTGGCGCACCAGCTGCCGATCGCCTCCTCCTCGCTGAGCACCACCGGCTGCGGCACCAGGTCGAGCAGCAGCGCCGCCGACTCCTCGTCGAAGGCCGCCGGGCACACCAGCGCGTGCTCCGCGTCGAGCGGGCAGAACGCCAGGTCCAGGTGGTACATCCCCGGGTGCGTGATCCGCACCCCGCGCACCTGCACGCCCAAGTCGTGGGCGAGCTGCTTGAGCGCCAGCTCGTCGGTGCGCGGACCGTGCCCCACCACGAGCTCTCCGCGGAAGGGGAAGGCGTCGCCGGACTCGAAGTGCGCGCCGATCCCGTCCCGGCCGACGTACGACGCGGCGAAGCCGTGGGACTCGAACCACGCCCGCGCCGCGGGTGTCTCGACCCGCCGCTGCGGGAAGCGCATGTGCGACATGACGACCGAACGGCGCCCGGGGCCGGTCCAGTCGGGGCGCAGCGCGACCAGGCCGAGGTTCATCGCGTAGACCATGTCGGGCGCCTGCGGCAGCGCCGGGATCTCCTCGACCTCGGCACCGAGCGCGCGCAGGGTGCCGGCGAGGGCCTGCCACTGCTCACGGGCGCGCACCGGGTCGGGCTGCACGGCGGGATCCATGTACGGGTTGATCGCGTAGTCGATCCGGTACGCCGCCGGGTCCACCATCGCGTAGTGCCGGCCCCACTCGAGCGTCATCGCCCCTCCCACCCCTGGTTGGTATTGTCAGACAATCTGACAGAAAGCACAGGATAGCGGTCCGACCGGCAGAATGGGACCCATGCCGGCCGTCTCCGCTCCCCGCACGGCGTTCGCGACCCTGAGCGTCGAGCACGCCTCGACCGTCTCCCGGGTCGCCGCCGAGCTGCGCCGGGCGGTCTTCGAGGGCGAGCTGGAGAGCGGCACGCCGCTGCGAGAGATCGCGCTCGCCGAGTCCCTCGGCGTCTCCCGGCCCACCGTCCGCGAGGCGCTCACCGTCCTGGTCGCCGAGGGCCTGGCGACCCGCGAGCCCAACCGCGGCGTGTCCGTGGTGACCCCGCGCGCGGACTCGGTGCGCGACGTGTGCCGGGCCCGTTGGGTGCTCGAGGGCGCCGGGGTGCAGGCCTGGACCGCCGCCGACGGCGGGCGCCGCCAGCGCGTCCGGGACACCCTGGAGGCCTACACCGAGGCGGTGCGCGGTGGCGAGGCGTCGTACGAGGAGCTGAACGAGCGGCACCTCGCCTTCCACGTCTCCCTGGTCGAGCTCACCGGCAGCCCGCGCCTGGTGCAGATGGCCGAGGCGCTGATGGACGAGCTCAAGCTGGCGCTGGCCCAGGTCGACCGGCTCCACCGCAACGCCCACAACGAGGCGGAGTCGCACGAGGGGCTGGTCGAGCTGCTGGAGGCCGGGCACATCGACGGCCCCGACGGTGCGTACGCCTTCCTGCGCCGCCACATCGACGAGGCCGAGGTCGAGGTCATCGAGGCGCTGGGCCTGGAATGAGCCTGGCGTGAGCCTGGAATGATGGCGCCATGATCGCCTTCCTCTCCCGCTGGGCCATCACCGCCGCCGCGTTGGCCTTCGCCGCCCAGCTCCTCGACGGGATCTGGTTCGAGGGCGCCACCGAGGGCAGCGCCGAGCTGGAGGACAAGATCGTCCCGCTGCTCGTCGTCGCGCTGATCTCGTGCGCGGTCACGGCCTGGGTCAAGCCGGTGCTGACCATCCTCTCGATCCCGTTCATCCTGGTCACGCTGGGCCTCTTCCTCATCGTGCTCAACGCCCTGCTGCTGCGCTTCACCGCATGGATCGCCGACGGGGTCGGCCTCGGCTTCCACGTCGACGGCTTCTGGCCGGCGGTGTGGGGCTCGATCATCATCAGCATCACCACCTGGATCCTCGACGCGATCGTCGGCGTGGACGACTGATGCTGCCGGCGCCGCGCACGCCCGGCCACTACCGGATCGCCCTGGTCTGCCTCGGCAACATCTGCCGCTCCCCGATGGCCCACGTCGTCCTCGACGCCCGGGTCGCCGACGCCGGGCTCGACGACCGGGTGAGCGTGGTCAGCGCCGGCACCGGCGACTGGCACGTCGGCGGCGCGATGGACCGCCGCGCGGCCGCCCTCCTCACCGCCGAGGGGTACGACGCGAGCCGCCACCGCGCCCAGCAGGTCCTGCCGTCCTGGCTGGAGGAGTGCGACCTCGTGCTCGCCATGGACGCCGACAACCTGCGTGACCTCCGGGCCCTCGGCCCCGACCCGGACCCGGAGCGGCTGCGGCTCTTCCGCGACCTCGACCCGGCGGGGCCCGGCGACGTACCGGACCCCTACTACGGGGGCGACGCCGGCTTCCGCGACGTGCTCGCGATGGTCGAGCGCACCTCCGAGCGGATCGTCGGCGAGGTGGCCGCGCTCGTCGGCTGACACCCCCGGGCGTAGATTGCTAGGACGTCCTAGCAATTCACGTCTGGAGGGAGACGGTCATGACGGACATCGAGCGCGTAGGGGTGGTCGGCGGCGGCCTGATGGGAGCCGGCATCGCCGAGGTCAGCGCCCGCGCGGGCAAGGACGTGGTCGTGGTGGAGTCCTCCGCCGCGGCCGTCGACGCCGCGCGCAACCGGCTGGAGACCTCGCTCAAGCGCGCCGAGAGCCGCGGCAAGATCGAGTCGGCGGACGCCGTGCTGGGGCGGGTGCGGGTGGTCGACGACCTCGCCGAGCTCGCCGACCGCCAGCTCGTCGTCGAGGCGATCGTCGAGGACGAGCAGGCCAAGACCGACCTCTTCCGCCGCCTCGACGAGGTCGTCACCTCACCCGACGCGATCCTCGCCTCCAACACCTCCTCGATCCCGATCATGAAGCTCGCGGTCGTCACCAGCCGGCCCAGCCACGTGCTCGGCGTCCACTTCTTCAACCCGGTCCCGGTGCTCTCGCTCGTCGAGCTGGTGCCCTCGCTGATGACCGACGCGGACACCACCGAGCGCGCCCGCGCCTTCGTCCAGGACGACCTCGGCAAGCACGCCATCGACTGCCAGGACCGCGCCGGCTTCGTGGTCAACGCGCTGCTGATCCCGTTCATCCTCTCCGCGATCCGGATGCTCGAGTCCGGCTTCGCCACCGCCGAGGACATCGACGAGGGCCTGGTCCGCGGCGCCGCCCACCCCCAGGGCCCGCTCGCCCTCGCCGACCTGATCGGCCTGGACACCACCAAGGCCGTCGCCGAGTCGCTCTACGAGGAGTTCAAGGAGCCGCTGTACGCCGCCCCGCCCCTCCTCGCGCGGATGGTCGAGGCGGGCCTGCTGGGCCGCAAGACCGGCCGCGGCTTCTACACCTACGGCTGAGCGCACTCGATCGCTTGTAACTCGGTGTTCGTGCATCTGCCAGGGACTCGTGACCGGTCAGGACCCCCCGGTAGATGCACGACCACCGAGTTACATAGGAACGGCCGCAATCCCACCCACCCCGGTTATCCACAGGCCGCCTTCGACCACTTGGCCGGCGCCGCCCGCCGGGGCATGCTCCGGCGCATGAGTCCACGGGTCCTGCACACCATCGCCGCGGGCTCCGGCGCCATCACCCGGGAGAAGCTGCTCGATCTCGGCGTGACTCCGTCGGAGATCCGTCGGCTGCTGAACGCGGGCGAGCTGGTGAGACTGCGCCGAGGCGTCTTCACCGACGGAGCGACCTGGGCAGCACTCGACGAGCACGTGGGCCGCCCCTTTCTGCTCGCGCGGGCGGCAATCACCACCATGCGGCGCGGCTGGGTCCTCAGCCACGACTCGGCGGCCCACGCGTGGGGGCTGCCGTTGCTCCGTCCAGCACAACCACTCGTGCACGTGACGCGGCCCGGCTTCACCAACGCCTGGACGGAGTACGGCGTGCGCCATCACCTCGCCCGATTCACTCCGAGCCAGGTCGGGCGGGCACATGGACTGCCAGCCCTGGACCTCCCGAGGACGGCCGTCGACATCGCGCGTGAGCGCGGAGTGCTGCACGGCGTCGTCGCCGCCGACGCCGTCCTGCAGCGGGGCGCGACACGGACGGATCTCGAGGCGGCGTACTCCACCATGACCAGCTGGCCGGGCGTGCGGGCCGCGCGCGAGGCAGTCGCGCTCGCCGACCACGGAGCGGAGTCGGTCCACGAGTCGTTGACCCGGCTCCTGGTCATCGAGGCCGGGATCGGCCGACCAGACACCCAGTTCCCCGTGCGGACCCGCGAAGGCATCAAGTGGTGCGACATTCGCGTCGGCAACCACATCGTCGAGGCGCACGGGCTCGTCAAGCTCCGGCCAGTCGCCGGCGGCGGTGTCGCCACCAGCCCAGCGGAGGTGGTGGCACAGGAGACGTGGCGGCGCGAGCGGTTGTTGCGCGACGAAGGACTCGGCACGAGCAACGTCTACTGGGACGATCACTGGGGGCCGCGGCGCGCCGCCGCGATCGAGCGGCTCAGACGCGACGCCGCGGAGACGACCGCCCTGCGCGGCGAGCGCCTCCACGAGCGGCTGGCGCGCGATGCGGAGCACATCCGGCGCGAGTACGGCGATCGTCGACGTACCGGTCCGGTCGAACCGGCGTAGCCATCCACCACGGCGGAACGGCATCTGCCACGGAGTCATGACCGGTCACGACTCTCCGGTAGATGCACGAACACCGAGTTACATGGGCGGCACACGCACGCACCACGTGCGGGCTGAGCGCGGGGCTCAGGCCGGGAAGTCGCCCGACGCCTGCCGCACCTTGCGCAGCAGGTCGTAGGCGTCGCCCTGCTGCCCGTCGTCCAGGCCGGTGATCGCGAACTCGATCGCGCTGACCGCCTTGGTCGCCTTGCGCACGGTCGAGCGGCCGGACGGCGTCAGCCGGGCCAAGGTACGACGCCGGTCGTCCTCGTCCGGGACCCGCTCCACGAAGCCCTGCGCCTCCAGCCGGTCGATCGCGCTGGTGACCGAGGTGGGGTGCACCATCAGCCGCTCGCCGATCTTGCTCAGCGGCAGCGAGCCGCGCTTGCTGAACAGCAGCAGCACGAGCACCTCGTAGCGGGAGAAGGTGAGCCCGAACGGCTTCAGCGCGCCGTCGAGCGCGCTCATCATCAGCTGCTGCACGCGCATCACGGAGGTCGCCAGGCGCATCGAGGTGGCGTCGCCGAAGTGCTCCTCCCACAGCTCGCCCGCCCGGTCGATCGGGTCGAAGGGCAGGCGGGGCGCGGACATGCGCCCGACCCTAAGGCATCGCGCCCACTTCACAGATTTAGTAGGACGTCCTACTATCGGAAGTCCGAACACCTTGGAGGCCTCCCGCATGCCCGACTCCACCCTGCACGTCCCGCAGCACCCGGTCCGCCTGGTGACCGCGTCCAGCCTGTTCGACGGGCACGACGCGTCGATCAACATCATGCGGCGGATCTTCCAGTCGCAGGGCTGCGAGGTCGTGCACCTGGGCCACAACCGGTCGGTGGCCGAGGTGGTCGAGGCCGCGATCGAGGAGGACGTCCAGGGCATCGCCGTGTCGTCGTACCAGGGCGGGCACGTGGAGTACTTCGAGTACCTCGTCGAGCTGCTGCGCCAGCGCGGCGCCGAGCACATCAAGGTCGTCGGCGGCGGGGGCGGCGTCATCGTGCACGACGAGATCGACCGGCTGCGCGCCTCCGGCGTCACCATCTTCTCCCCCGAGGACGGCCAGCGCCTCGGCCTTCCGGGCATGGTCAACACCGTCGTCGCCGAGTGCGACACCGACCTGTGGGAGACCGCCGCGGTCACGGCCGAGCAGGTCGTCGCCGGCGACCGTACGGCGCTCGCCCGGGCCATCACCGGCGCCGAGCTGGGCCGCCTCGACGACGCCTTCCTGGCCCGCGTCCGTGCCGCGCACGAGGGCCGCCGGGTCCCCGTCCTCGGGATCACCGGCACCGGCGGCTCCGGCAAGTCCAGCCTCACCGACGAGCTCGTACGACGCCTGCGGATCGACCAGCAGGACAAGGTCCGGGTCGCGGTCATCGCCGTCGACCCCACCCGCCGCAAGGGCGGCGGAGCGCTGCTCGGCGACCGGATCCGGATGAACAGCCTCGACCTCACCGGCCACGGCCTCGACCGCGACCGGGTCTACTTCCGCAGCCTCGCCACGCGTGGCGCGCACGAGGTGCCCGAGCACCTGACCGACGTGCTCGACGTGGTGAAGGCCGCCGGCTTCGACCTCGTCGTCGTGGAGACCCCCGGCATCGGCCAGGGCGACGCGGCGATCGTGCCCTTCGTCGACACCTCGCTCTACGTGATGACGCCGGAGTTCGGCGCCGCCTCGCAGCTGGAGAAGATCGACATGCTCGACTTCGCCGACGCCGTGGCGATCAACAAGTTCGAGCGGCGTGGCGCCGCCGACGCGCTGCGCGACGTGGGCCGCCAGATGGTGCGCAACCGCGAGGCGTTCGGCAAGCAGCCCACCGACATGCCGGTGTTCGGCACGTCCGCGGCCACCTTCGACGACGACGGCGTGACCGCGCTCTACCAGCACCTGCGCGACCTCCTCGTCCCGCAGGGCCTGCCCGCGGGCGAGGGCATGCTCGCGCCCGTCGAGAGCAAGTTCTCCACCCGGATCCAGCAGGTCCTGCCCGCCGACCGGGTGCGCTACCTCGCCGAGATCACCGAGACCGTGCGCGGCTACCACGCCGCCACCGAGGAGCTGGTCGCCAAGGCTCGCCGTGCGCAGCACTTCGCCACCGTCGCCGGCGAGCTGGTCTCGACGGGCTCGACCACCGGGGACGAGATCGCGGCGGCCGCCGCGCGCGCCCACGACGAACTGCCGCTGGACCTGCGCGACGAGCTCACGGCGTGGCCCGGTGTCGTCGCGTCGTACGACGAGGACACGGCCAGCAACGGCCGCGAGTCGCTCTCCGGCAACCGCGTCCCCCGCGTCGCCGTGCCCCGCTTCGAGGACCACGGAGAGCTGGTCCGCTTCTGGCGCCGGGAGAACCTCCCCGGGAAGTTCCCCTTCACCGCGGGCGTCTTCCCGTTCAAGCGCGCCGACGAGGACCCGGCCCGGATGTTCGCCGGCGAGGGCGACCCGTTCCGCACCAACAAGCGCTTCAAGCTCCTCTCCGAGGGTCAGCCGGCCACCCGCCTGTCCACGGCCTTCGACTCGGTCACGCTCTACGGCCGCGACCCCGACGAGCGCCCCGACATCTACGGCAAGGTCGGCACCTCCGGCGTCTCCGTGGCGACGCTGGAGGACATGAAGGCGCTGTACGACGGCTTCGACCTGCTCTCCCCGACGACCTCGGTCTCGATGACCATCAACGGCCCGGCCCCGACGGTGCTGGCGTTCTACCTCAACACCGTGATGGACCAGGCCCGCGAGCGCGGCATCGACCCGTACGACGCGATCAAGTCCGTGCGCGGCACCGTCCAGGCCGACATCCTCAAGGAGGACCAGGGCCAGAACACCTGCCTGTTCTCCACGGAGTTCTCGCTGCGCTGCATGGCGGACATCCAGGAGTGGTTCATCCAGCAGCAGGTGCGCAATTTCTACTCGGTCTCCATCTCCGGCTACCACATCGCCGAGGCCGGGGCGAACCCCATCAGCCAGCTCGCCTTCACCCTCGCCAACGGCTTCACCTACGTCGAGTCGTACCTCGCGCGCGGCATGGACATCGACGACTTCGCCCCCAACCTGTCGTTCTTCTTCTCCAACGGCATGGACCCGGAGTACTCCGTGATCGGCCGCGTCGCCCGCCGGATCTGGGCGGTCGCGATGAAGGACAAGTACGGCGGCAACGAGCGCTCGCAGAAGCTGAAGTACCACGTGCAGACCTCCGGTCGCTCCCTGCACGCGCAGGAGATGGACTTCAACGACATCCGCACCACGCTCCAGGCGTTGATCGCGATCTACGACAACGCCAACTCCCTGCACACCAACGCCTACGACGAGGCCGTCACCACCCCGTCCGCGGAGTCGGTGCGCCGCGCGCTGGCCATCCAGCTCATCATCAACCGCGAGTGGGGCCTGGCGATGAACGAGAACCCGCTCCAGGGCTCCTACGTCATCGACCAGCTCACCGACCTCGTCGAGGAGGCCGTGCTGCTGGAGTTCGACCGGATCTCCGAGCGCGGCGGCGTGCTCGGCGCCATGGAGACCGGCTACCAGCGGGGCCGGATCCAGGACGAGTCGATGCTCTACGAGCACCGCAAGCACGACGGCACGCTGCCGATCATCGGCGTCAACACCTTCCGCGCCCCCGGCGGCAGCGACGGCACGCCCGACCACATCGAGCTCGCCCGCGCGACCACCACCGAGAAGGACTCCCAGCTCGACCGGGTCCGGGACTTCCAGGCTCGCCACGCCACCGACGCGGCCGCGGCGATCGCCCGGCTCAAGGAGGCCGCGACGAGCGGGGAGAACGTGTTCGCCGTCCTGATGGACGCGGCGCGGGTCTGCTCGCTCGGCCAGGTCACCGAGGCCTTCTTCGAGGTCGGCGGGCAGTACCGGCGGAACGTCTGAGATCTTTTTCGCGGTCGATGTCGAAAGCCTGGTCGCTCGTTCGACGTAGGTTCGTAAATCACTCACCTACGAACCAGAAGGACTGATCGACATGCCCCGTTTCATGGGACTTGTGCGGATGGAAGAGGGACAGGGCCAGCCCCCGCAGGCGCTGTTCGACGCGATGGACACCTACATCGGGGAGCAGGCCGGCAAGGGCCACTTCCTCGACGGTGGCGGGCTCTACGGCCTGGAGGACGCGGTGAACTTCGTCGTCCGCACCGGCGAGGTCACCCGGGTGGACGGCCCGTACGCCGAGGCGCGCGAGGCCGTCGGCGGCTGGGCGCTGCTGCAGTACGACACCCTCGAGGAGGCGATCGCCAACCAGGAGGAGTTCGCGCAGCTGCACGCGACGTACTGGCCTGAGTGCTCGATGGTCGCCACCCTGCGCCAGGTGCCCGACGAGGCACCCACCCCGGCCGAGGGCTGAGCACCACCTGACGTCCGCGCCGTGCGGCCGGCCCTAGGCTGGCCGCATGGCCGACGCCACGACCGCCGACGCGATCACCGCCACCTGGCGCGCGGAGTCGGCTCGTCTCGTCGGCGCCCTCGTCCGGATGACCCGAGACGTCGAGCTCGCCGAGGACCTCGCGCAGGACGCGCTGGTCGCCGCCCTCGAGGCGTGGCCGGCCCAGGGCGTCCCCGCCAACCCTGCCGCCTGGCTGATGACGACCGCCAAGCGCCGCGGGATCGACCACGTCCGGCGTGCGGCGAACCTGCGCCGCAAGACCGAGGAGCTCGGCCGCGCCGCGGAGGAGGTGAGCCCGATGCCCGACCTGGATGCCCAGGTGGACCACATCGAGGACGACGTCCTGCGGCTGGTCTTCCTCTGCTGCCACCCCGCGCTCACCCCCGAGTCGCGCGCCGCGCTCACCCTGCGCCTGGTCGGCGGCCTGACCACCGACGAGATCGCCCGTGGCTTCCTCGTCCCGAGCACCACGATGGGCCAGCGCATCTCGCGCGCGAAGAAGACGCTGACCGAGGCCGGCGCGCAGCTGGAGCTGCCGACCGGCGCGGAGCGCACGCAGCGCCTCGACGACGTGATGGCGGTCGTCTACCTGATCTTCACCGAGGGCTACGTCGCCACCGCGGGCGACGACTGGACCCGCCCCGACCTCGCCCGCGAGGGCATCCGGCTGGCCCGGCTGCTCGCCGAGGTCGCGCCCGAGGAGCCCGAGGTGCACGGCCTCCAGGCACTGCTGGAGCTGCAGGGGTCGCGGCTGGACGCGCGCACCGACGCCGACGGCCAACCGGTGCTGCTCGACGACCAGGACCGCGACCGCTGGGACCAGCTGCTCGTCCGTCGTGGCCTCGCCGCGCTGCGCCGGGCCGAGGAGATCGCGGCGCGCGGCGTACCGGTCAGCCGTTACTACCTCCAGGCCGCGATCGCCGCCCTGCACGCCCGCGCCGCGAGCGCCGCGGACACCGACTGGCCCCGCATCGCCCACCTGTACGACGTCCTGGCCACCGCCGCGCCCGGGCCCGTCGTCGAGGTCAACCGCGCGGTGGCGCACGGTCGCGCGGCCGGCCCGGACGCGGGCCTGGCCGTGCTCGACGCGATCCCCACCGACGCGCTGCGCGACTCCCCGCTCGCGCCCAGCGTCCGCGGCGACCTGCTGGAGCGGGCCGGCCGCCACGACGAGGCGGCGACCGCGTTCACCGAGGCCGCGGAGCGGACCCGCAATGCAGGTGAGCGCGCGCTGCTGGAGCGCCGCGCGGCCGCCAACCGCGCCTAGCCGACGAGCCGTCCCCGCTGGTCGAGCTGGTCGAGCTGGTCGAGCTCGTCGAGACCCCGCTGGTCGAGCTCGTCGAGCTGGTCGAGCTCGTCGAGACCACCGGCCGGCGCCGGCGGCGAGAGCCGCCAGTTCACGAGCCCGGCGACGAGCACCAGCCCCGCCGCCACCAGCGGTACGACGAGCGCCGCGCCCGTCCCGAACCGGTCGGCCAGGTTGCCCGTCACCACGGACGCGGCGGCCTGCCCGACGATGACGGCCGAGCCGAGCATCGTCATCACCGTGGCCGAGCGGCCCACCGGGCTGCGCAGCGCGCCGAGGCTGTACTGCGTCACCATCGTCGGACCGACGCCGGTGCCGATCACCAGCAGCAGCGCGCACATCGCGGCCACCGAGCCGGCGAGGGGCAGCAGCGCCGTGCCGGCCACCAGCACGCCGGCGAACACCAGCCACCGGGCGCGCAGCGAGAAGGCCGAGGGCAGGAAGGCGACGCCGAGGGCGAAGGCGGCCGAGCCGATGCCCATCACGCCGTAGACCAGGCCGGCGCCCTCGGCGTTGCCGTGGTCGCCCATGAAGGCGGTGAGCGAGGTGAGCATGGAGCCGAAGAAGAGGCCCACGCCGAGGATGCCGGCGACCACGACGAGGAGCGCCGGGCGGCGCAGCTCGGCGGCCGGCGCGGGCGCCACGCTCTCCCCGCCGGGCTCCGCCAGTGCGGTGGCGGTCGGGTGCACGGCGAAGGCGGAGACGAAGACCAGGGTGACCACGGCGGCCGCCGCGACCGGCGCCCACGGGTCGAGCGCGGTGCCGAGCAGGCCGACGAGGAAGGGCCCGATGATGAACACCATCTCGTCGGCGGCCGACTCGTAGGCCATCGTCGCGTCGAAGGTGCGCTCCCGCCGGGCAGGGGAGATCCGCGCGGCGATGATCTGGACCAGCCGGCTGCGCGACATCGGCGCGATCTGCGGCGCGCTCGCACCGACCAGGAAGGCGACCGCCAGCACGGCGGCGCCGGGCAGCGGGCTGTAGACCACCCACGCCATCAGCCCCAGCGCGGTGGTGGAGGCCACGCCGGCCACGAGGAGCACCGGCCGCTGCCCGAAGCGGTCGGCAGCGGCACCGAGCAGCGGCCCGAAGCAGGCCGCCCCGATGCCGACCATCGCCGAGCTGAGCCCACCGAACGCGAGCGAGTCGCGGCCGGCGACGACGAGCGTCAGCACGCCGACGACCATCATCGCGTAGGGCAGTCGCGCGACCAGCGCGATCGGGAAGTACGTCGGACCGGTCGCCTTCAGCAGCGACCGAGCGGCTTCGACCATGGTGTCGTCCAAGGGGTCAGGTGCCGCCTTGGACCGCCGGCCGAGCCGGCGCGAGGTAGATACACACAGGTGATCTGTACGCCCCATCCTACGTCGCGCCCGCGCGGGGCGGCAATCGCCACGGCGCCCATGTAACTACGTGTCCAGACCTCTACCAGGGTGGTAGACCACCCGGGTAGATGCCACAACGCCCGGGTAGATGCCGTCGCGGGCGGGTGCGCGCACTCGGCCCGCGACGTGAGTAGGGTCCGTCCCATGAGCACGCAGCCGACGTACGACCAGCTCGTCACCCTGCCCGCCTTCGCGGTGCAGCCGGTCCCCACCGCGTTCGAGGACTTCAACGGCTTCCTCAACGTGCGCCACTACCTCGGGATCGGGAGCGAGGGCCTCGACGAGTCGCTGTACGACGTGGGCATCTCCCAGAACTGGCCGATCGCCAGCGGCTTCGCGTGCCTCTCGGCCGAGCACCACCTGACGTACCTGCACGAGCTGAAGACCGGCGACGAGATGTCGGTGCGGGTGCGCCTGGTCGGCCGTGCCGAGCGCGCGGCGCACGCGGTGGTCTACGTCCTCGACGACACCAACCAGCGGGTGGCGTGCGTCTTCGAGGAGATCTTCCTGTGCGTCAAGCTCGACGAGCGCAAGACCGCGCCGTGGCCGCCGGGCGTCGCCGAGGGCCTGGACAAGCGGGTCGCCGAGCACGCCGCGCTCGGCTGGGAGCCGGCACTGTCCGGCTCGCTCGCGCTGCGCTGAGACACCTGACCGCGGACCGCCGGTGAGCGCCGACGACCTCGGGGCCGACGTCCCGCTCCCCCGGCCCCCGCGCCGGATCGTGTCCCTGGTGCCCTCGATCACCGAGGCCCTCGCGACGGACCTGCCCGAGCGCCTGGTCGGGGCGACGGACTGGTGCACGCACCCGGCCGACCTCGACGTCTCCCGCGTCCGGGGCACCAAGAACCCCGACCTGGCGGCGATCCGCGCCCTGGAGCCGGACCTGGTGGTGGCCAACAAGGAGGAGAACCGCGCACTCGACGTACGACGCCTGCGCGAGGCGGGCGTCCCGGTCTGGGTGACCGACATCGAGACGGTGCCGCAGGCGCTCACCTCGCTGGCCCGCCTGTACGACGAGGCGCTCGCCCACGACGAGCCGGACTGGCTGCGGGAGGCGACGGCGCTGTGGTCGGGTCCGGTGCCACGGGTGCGGGGACGGGTCGCCGTACCGGTGTGGCGGGACCCGTGGCTGGTGGTCGGCCCGCGCACCTACACCGGCGACCTGCTGCGCCGGCTGGGCTGGGCCAACGCCTTCGCCGACGGCGCGGACCGCTACCCGACCGTGGACCTGGCCGCGATCGACCGCGACAGCATCGACCTGGTGCTGCTGCCCGACGAGCCCTACGTGTTCACCGCCGAGGACGGGCCGGAGGCGTTCACGCGGGTGCCGACCCGGCTGGTCCCGGGGCGGCTGCTCACCTGGTACGGACCGGCGATGGTGGCCGCGCGGCACCTCCCGCTGGCACCGTGAAAGCCCCCGCCACTTGCACTGTCGTCGGCATCACATGCCACGACACCGTTTCGTAACCGCGAGGCTTGTTCGCGGAAACCTCATCGGCTCACAGTTGTCTGCATGAAGCAGACGACCTCTCCTGAGACCCAGACCGGCCGTCACCTCGAAGCCGTCGACGCCCACCCCGTCGCGACCCCCGAGGATGCCGCCGCTCTCGCCACCGCCCGCCGCGCCGCCCTGCGCGACCGCCACGCCCAGAACCTCACCCGCCTGATGGAGCAGCGCAGCGACCTGCGCGGCGTCCACCGGCTCGCGGACTTCGTCGACGACGCGGTGCGCTGGAGCGCCTGACCTCCCTCCCCTCCCCCGGCCGGCCCTATGGCCTAGGCTCGATCGGACCATGACGTGGCTCGACGACCTGGCGCTGCGGGGCCGGCTGGCTGACGAGTACGACCGCCTCACCGGCTTCGGTACGACGCTCGTCCACCCTGCCGGTGGTGCCGCCTGGCTCGACGACGCCGGCCGCCCCGACCACGCCCGTGGGGTGCTCACCTGGATCACCTGCCGGATGCTGCACGTGCACGCGATCGCCGCGCTCACCGGCCGGCCCGGGTCACGGGAGCTCGCCCAGCGGTTGCTCGACGGGCTGTCCGGCCCGCTGCGCGACACCGAGCACGACGGCTGGTTGCACCAGCTCGACGCCGACGGCCGGCCGGACCTGGCTGCCGGGAAGTCCTGCTACGACCACGCCTTCGTCCTGCTCGGCACCTCCAGCGCCGTCCTCGCCGGCCTCGACGGCGCCGAGGACCTGCTGGCCGCGGCGAGCGCGGTCTTCCTCGACCGGTTCTGGGACGACGCCGCCGGCCGCTGCCGCGACGAGTGGTCGGCCGACTGGTCGCACCTGGAGCCCTACCGCGGGCTGAACGCGAACATGCACGCCGTCGAGGCGATGCTCGCGGTCGCCGACACCACCGGTGACGTCGCGTGGCGGCACCGCGCGGCCCGCGTCGCAGAGCTGGTCGTCGACCTCGCCGAGCGCTACGACGGCCGCCTCCCCGAGCACTTCGACGCCGCCTGGACCCCGCTCCCGGACCTCAACGCGGACCGCCCGGCCGACCCGTTCAAGCCGTACGGCGCGACCGTCGGCCACGGCCTGGAGTGGTCCCGGCTGCTGCTCACCCTCGACGCGGTCGCGCCCGACGAGCGGCTGCTGCCCACGGCCGAGGCGCTCTTCGACCGCGCGGTCGCCGACGGCTGGGCCGTCGACGGCGCCCCCGGCTTCGTCTACACGACGGACTGGTCGGGGACGCCCGTCGTACGGGACCGGATGCACTGGGTGGTGGCCGAGGCGCTCGCCGCCGCGGCGGCGCTGCGGCAGCGCACCGGGGACGACCGCTACGCCGCGCTGTTCGCGCGGTGGTGGGCCCACGCCGAGGAGGCCTTCGTGGACCGTGCGCAGGGCTCGTGGCACCACCAGCTCGACGCGGGGAACCGGCCGGCGGCGGGCGTGTGGCCGGGCAAGCCCGACCTCTACCACGCGGTCCAGGCGACCCTCCTGCCGCGACTTCCGCTCACCCCCACCCTCACCCGCGCGATCCGGGACGGAGCCTGGCTGTGACCGACGACCACCCCGTGCTCGTGGTCGGTGAGTCCCTCATCGACATCGTCCAGCGAGCCGGCCAGGAGCCGGTGGAGCTGCCCGGCGGCAGCTGCGCGAACGTCGCGCTCGCCCTCGGCAGGCTCGGCCACCACCCGCGGCTCGCGACCGTGCTCGCGGACGACGCCCGCGGTCAGGTGCTGCGGCGCTGGCTGGCCGCGAGCGACGTCGCCGTCGAGGCCACCGCGCCCGCCACCGGGCGCACCAGCACGGCCGCCGCGGTGCTCGACGCGGGCGGAGCCGCGCGCTACGAGTTCGACCTGTCCTGGGTGCCGCCGCGGATCGCCGATCACCGGTGCGACGCGCTCCACGTGGGCTCGATCGCGTCCGTCCTGGCGCCGGGGGCCGACGCGGTGCGGGATCTCGTGCGGCGGGTACGGCGGCAGGCGCTGGTCTCCTTCGACCCCAACGCCCGCCCCGGGATCACCCCCGACCGGGACGCCACCCTGGCGCGGGTGGAGGAGCTGGTCGCGCTGTCGGACGTGGTGAAGGTCAGCGACGAGGACCTGGGCTGGTACTTCCCCGGCGTCGCGCCCGTCGAGGCCGCGTCCGCGTGGGCGAGGACCGGGCCGGCGGTGGTGGTCGTGACCCAGGGCGGCGCCGGCGCGAGCGTCGTCCGTGCCGACGGCCGGGTGCTGCACGTGCCCGGCGAGCCGACCGAGGTCGTCGACACGATCGCCGCCGGAGACACCTTCACCGCCGGGCTGCTCGACGCGCTGCTCACCGCGGGGGTCGCCGGGCCCGGGGCCTACCAGCGGATCACCGGGCTCGGCGACGCCGACCTCACCGCCGTCGTACGACGGGCGCACGCCGCTGCCGCGATCACCGTCTCGCGGCCCGGCGCCGACCCGCCGACGCGCGCCGAGCTCGATGCGGGCCCGTAGACTCCGGGCCCGTGATCTTCAAGCGCGTGGGGGTCGGGCGTCCCTACCCCGACCACGGCCTCGGCTCCAAGGGCTGGGCTGCCGTGCCGCCGCGCCAGGTCCGGCTCGACCAGCTGGTCACCACCAAGGACACCCTCCAGCTCTCGTCCCTGCTCGACGAGGACTCCACCTTCTACGGTGACCTCTTCGCGCACGTGGTGTTGTGGAGAGGTGAGTACTACTTGGAGGACGGCCTGCACCGCGCACTGCGGGCCGCGCTCCAGCAGCGCAACGTGCTGCACGCGCGGGTGATCCGGATGGAGGGCTGAGGGGATGGACGCCCACGACGTCAAGGACGGCAGCCGCTCCGCGATCACCCTCGTGGTGCTCGCGGTCGTCTTCCTCGCCGCCGTCGCCTGGGGCTGGTCGCGGGTGACCTCGCCCTTCCCGGAGAAGGTCGAGGCGGCGCCCTGCACGGACACCCTCGTCTCCTCCGGCGAGGACGTCGCACCGCCGCAGGTCATGGTGACCGTGCTCAACGCCGGCGGCGCCAACGGCCTCGCCGGCACCACGATGGACAAGCTGGTCGGCTTCGGCTTCGGCCAGGGCAAGATCGGCAACGCCCCGAAGGACACCGGGCTGGTCAGTGCGCAGGTGTGGTCCGACGACCCCGGCGACCCGGCGGCGATCCTGCTCGCGTCGTACCTCGGCAAGGGCGTGGACATCGTCGACCAGCCCTCGGGCTACCCGGGCGTGACGATCGTGGTCGGCAAGAAGTTCAAGGGCGTGAAGAAGGGCAAGGCGACGGTGACGGCGCAGAAGGACTCCTATGTCTGCGCGCCGCCGCTGAGCACCGATCCCGACCTGGCGTCGTCGGCCGGGCGTCGGGGGCCGGGCTAGCGGCGCCGGTCGTCGCCGAGCCACTGCGCGAGCCGGCCGCCCCCGCTGACCTGGCGCAGCCGCTGCTCGGTGGCCTCGCGCAGCTTGCGCGGGGTGACGACGATGAGGTCGTCCCCGTGCCGCAGGACCGTACGACGCTCGGGCACCAGCGCCTGGCCGTCGCGGACCACCATCGACACGTTCGCGCCGACGGGCAGCCGCAGCTCGCCCACCTCGACGCCGTGCAGCTTGGAGACCGGGCTGATCGTCACCTGCAGCAGGTCGGCGGCGACGCGCTCCAGCGGCGCGGCCTCGAGCTCGATCCCGCGCGGCTCCGAGCGCCGGGTGACGCGCAGCAGGCGCGCGGCGAGCGGCAGGGTCGGCCCGGTGAGCAGGGTGTCGACCACGACCAGCACGAAGACGATGTCGAAGAGCCGGTCGGAGCCATCGACCCCCTCGGCGAGCGGGATCGTGGTGAGGACGATGGGCACCGCGCCGCGCAGCCCCGCCCAGGACAGGAAGGCGAGCTCGTTCCAGCGCATCGGCTTGACCAGCGCGCTGACGAGCACCGAGAGCGGGCGTGCGGCGAGGGTGAGGATCGCGCAGGCGGCCAGGGCGATGCCGACCGTGCTCCAGCTCAGCCGGCCGGGCGAGAGCAGCAGGCCGAGCATCACGAAGAGCCCGATCTGCGCCAGCCAGGCCAGGCCCTCGACGAAGGAGCGGGTGGCCGCGCGGTGCGGGAGGTCGGTGTTGCCGAGGACCAGCGCGGCGACGTAGACCGCGGCGAACCCGCTGGCGTGCACGGCCGCGGACGCGCCGTACCCGATCAGGGTGAGGCAGAGGATCGCGATCGGGTAGAGGCCCGAGGACGGCAGCGCGACCCGGCGCATCACCCAGGCGCCGCCGAAGCCGGCGACGAGGCCGAAGGCGACACCGGCGAGCAGCTCGAAGACGACGATCCCGGTCGTGCCGAGGAGCCCGTGCTCACCGACGGCGCCCGAGGCGACGAGGGTGACCAGGACGACGGTCGGGGCGTCGTTGAGACCGGACTCGGCCTCCAGCGCGCCGGTCACCCGCTTCGGCAGTGGTACGACGCGCAGCACCGAGAACACGGCCGCGGCATCGGTCGGTGAGCACACCGCACCGAGCAGGACGGCCAGCTCCCAGGGCAGCCCGAGCACGAAGTGCCCCGCCACGGCCATCACCGCGACCGAGACCATCACCCCGACGGTCGCCAGCGACAGGCCCATCCGCATGGCCGGGCGGGCGTCGCGCCAGCTCGTCGTGAGACCACCCTCGGCCAGGATGATCGCCAGCGCACCGAAGCCGAGCGCGTGCGCGAGCTGGGCGTCCTCGAACCGGATCCCCACGACCGACTCGCCCAGGACGACGCCCATCAGCAGGTAGACCAGGAGGCTCGGGAGCCCCGCACCGGCGGACAGCCGGACCGCCAGGACGGCAAGGAAGGTGACGGCGGCGCCCACGAGTACGAACTGGTCGAGCTGGTGGACGTCGAAGGTCAAAGGTCACTCGGCTTTCGTCGGGTGGCGGGTACGTAGTCTATCGGTAGAACGTGTTCTAAAATGAGTCCGTGACGACCACGAGCGACAACGTTCCCGCCGGCCTGGCTATTCCCGAGGCCCTCCCCGTCAGCGCCCTCGGCCAGGACCCGGAGAGCTACGACGTCGTCGTCGTCGGCTTCGGGATCGCCGGTGGCTGCGCGGCGCTGGAGGCCGCCCGCGCCGGGGCCCGGGTGCTGCTGCTGGAGAAGGCCGCGGTGCACGGCGGCACGTCCTCGATGTCCGGCGGGCACTTCTACCTCGGCGGCGGCACCGCGGTGCAGCAGGCCACCGGCCACGACGACTCGGTCGAGGCGATGACGGCGTACCTGATGGCGAGCACGAAGGACCCGGACGAGGAGAAGATCCGTGCCTACTGCGAGGGATCGGTCGCGCACTTCGACTGGCTGGAGTCGCTCGGCTTCGCGTTCGAGCGCTCCTTCTTCCCCGGCAAGGCGGTGATCCAGCCCGGCACCGAGGGCCTGATGTTCACCGGCAACGAGAAGGTCTGGCCCTTCCGCGACGAGGTCGCCCCCGCCCCGCGCGGGCACAAGGTGCCCGTGCCCGGCGACACCGAGGGCACCCGGATCGTGATGGACCTGCTGCGCGATCTGTGCGAGAAGGAGGGCGTCGAGGTCCGCTACGAGACCGGCGCGACCAACCTCGTCACCGACGGGGACGCCGTCGTCGGCGTGGCCTGGCGCTCCTTCGACCTCCACGGGGCGGTCCGGGCGGGCAGCGTGGTCCTCGCCGCCGGCGGCTTCGTGATGAACGCCGACATGGTCGCCCGCTACACGCCCGCGCTGGGCTCGAAGCTGTTCACCCTCGGGTCGACGTACGACGACGGGCTGGGGATCCGGCTCGGCGAGTCCGTCGGGGCGGCCCTGGAGCACATGGAGGAGCCGTTCATCACCGCGCCCTTCTACCCGCCGTCCGCGCGCTGCAAGGGGATCATCGTCAACCGCGACGGGCAGCGCTTCGTGGCCGAGGACAGCTACCACGCACGGACGTCGTACCACGTGATGCAGGAGCCGGGCGCGGTCGCGTACCTCGTCGTCGACAGCGAGCACCTCGGCGAGGACCACATGCCGCTCGTGCCGCTCAAGGACGGCTTCGAGACGATCGAGGAGATGGAGGCCGGGCTCGGCATGCCCACGGGCGCGCTGGTCGCGACGGTCGCGCGCTACAACGAGCACGCGGCGCGCGGCGAGGACCCGGACTTCCACAAGCACCCGGACTGGCTGGCCCCGCAGACCGCCGGCCCGTGGGCGGTGCTCGACCTCTCCCTCGGCGTCGCGCTGTACGCCGGCTTCACCATCGGCGGCATGGCCACGACCGTCGACGGCGAGGTCCGTCGTACCGACGGCTCGGTCGTGCCCGGCCTGTACGCCGCCGGCGCCTGCGCGTCGAACATCGCCCAGGACGGCAACGGCTACTGCTCGGGCACCCAGCTCGGCGAGGGCTCCTTCTTCGGCCGCCGGGCCGGGGCCCACGCCGCCGCCCGCCGTTGACTGGGGCCTTGCACCCCGCGAGTGGGGACTTCCGGCCCGCGAGTGGGGACTTCCGGCCCGCCTCGTGGCCGCAAACGCCTGCTCAGGGGGTAGGAACTACCCACTCGACGCGGCATAGGGTCGGGACGTGACCGACCGCTTCACCGCCGCCGCCCGGGCGAACGTCCCGCCCTTCCACGTGATGGACCTGCTGGCGGGTGCGACGGAACGGCAGCGCACGCACGGCGACCTGCTCAACCTGGTCGCCGGGCAGCCCAGCACGGGCGCACCGGCACCGGTCGCCGCGGAGGCGGTGCGCCTGCTCGGCAGCGGCGACCCGCTCGGCTACACCCCCGCCACCGGCATCGTCGAGCTGCGCGAGGCGATCGCGGGCCACCACCGCCGCCGCTACGGCGTCGAGGTCGCGGCCGACGACGTCATCGTGACCACCGGCTCCAGCGGCGGCTTCCTGCTCGCCTTCCTCGCGGCCTTCGACGCCGGCGCACGGGTGGCGATCGCCCGGCCCGGCTACCCCTGCTACCGCAACGTGCTCGCCGCGCTCGGCTGCACGGTGGTGGAGGTCCCGACCGGCCCGGAGACCCGCTTCCAGCCCACCGTGGAGCAGCTCGCGGAGGCCCACGCGCGCGAGCCGCTCGCCGGCCTCGTCGTCGCCAGCCCGGCCAACCCGACCGGCACCATGCTGCTGCCCGAGGAGCTCGCGGCCATCGCCCGCTGGTGCGAGGACAACGGCGTGCAGCTGGTGTCCGACGAGATCTACCACGGCATCCAGTACGCCGGCGCCCGCGCCGCCTGTGCCTGGGAGACCTCGCGCGAGGCGGTCGTCTTCGGCTCCTTCTCGAAGTACTTCTCCATGACCGGCTGGCGGCTGGGCTGGATGCTCGCGCCCGAGCGGCTGCGCCGGCCGGTGGACGTGCTCACCGGCAACTTCAGCATCTGCCCGCCCGTGCTGGCCCAGCGCGCGGCACTGGCCGCCTTCGACGCGGCGTCGTACGCCGAGCTGGACGGGCACGTCGAGCGCTACGCCACCAACCGGGCGCTGCTGCTGGACGGCCTGCCGCGGCTGGGCATCACCGCGCTGGCGCCGGCCGACGGCGCGTTCTACGCCTACGCCGACGTCGGGCACCTGACCCGGGACTCGATGGCCTACGCCAAGGACCTGCTCGCCCGCACCGGGGTCGCGGTGGCGACCGGGATCGACTTCGACACCGTCGACGGCGGGCGCTTCCTGCGCTTCAGCTTCGCCGGGTCGAGCGCCGACATCACCGCCGCGCTGGACCGCCTCGACGGCAACCTCTGAGGTGGAGGGAGGTTTGGACCGGGCAGATCAGGGAAGGGCGCGACTCATGTACGGCGACAGCGAGGTGATCCGGCGACGCGTGTCGGCGGTCCGGGACCAGGGTGCCGACGTGCGGGCGCTGGCCGACGAGCTGGTCGCCCGGGTCGACGGCCTGGGCTGGACCGGCCGGGCCGCGGAGGCGATGCGCGAGCGGGTCACCGAGCGGGCCCGCCACCTGCGCGCGGCCGCGGACCGGCACGTCGCCGCGGCCGACGCTCTCGCCGACCACGCGGAGGCGGTCGACACGACCGCCGACGAGATCGCCGCCACCGAGGCCCGGGTGCGCGCGCTGGTCACCGACGCGCAGGGCAGGGTCGCCGCGATCGCGGCCCGCAACGAGCGCAACGACGGCCCGCAGATCACCCCCGACCCGCTCGACGAGACCCTCGCGGCGTTCACCCCGCCCCCGGCCGGGCACCGTGACTGGCTCGCCGTCGAGGTCCCCGGGCTGGAGCGCTGACGTGCCGACCATCGACCTGACCCACGTGGCCGTCCGCGAGCCCCGGCACGCCCTCGACGCCGCCCCGCGACGGCTCGGGCTGACCCTGACCGAGCTGCAGCACGCGGCGAGCCTCGCGGGCGGTGCGCCACTGCCCTTCGAGGTCGCGGCGCCGGCGGCGGTCGACACGATCCAGTCCCGGCTCGGGCAGAGCCCGGCGGCGACCGACGACCAGGCCTACCGGGCGGCCGTCGCCTCGTTGCACGACCCCGCCGACGCGCTGGAGCGTCGCGGCCTGCTGACCGACGGTGTCCTCGACCCCGGCCTGGCCGGCGCGATCGGCCTGCTCGCCGCGCCCCGCACCGCGCTCGACGTCGACCTGCGGATGGCCGGCGTGCAGGCCAAGGTCTGGCAGCGCCAGGACGACGCCGCGGTCGCCTCGCTCGCGACCGTCGACGGCATCGTCTTCGAGATCGGCTGGTTCGCCACCGACGCCTGGGCCGGCGAGCTGGCCCGGGTCGCCGCGATCTCGGAGGACGTCACGCTCGGCACCTCCACCGTCCCGTCGTACGCCGACCTGCCGTTCGAGCTCGCCGACGCCGCCGCCGAGGCGACCCGGGTCGGCCGCGGCGACCTGCTGCCCGTGCTCGCCGCGCGGCACGGCGGCGCCGTGCTCGGCCCTGACGGCGTGCTGCCCGACGACGCGGTCGCCCGCCTGCTGACGGCGCTCGCCAGCGAGGCGCAGGGCCGGCTGCGCGCGCTCGTCGCCGACGTCTCCGGCACCGAGGTCGACACCGTCGGCGTCGTCTCCTGGACCCTGCTCGCCGACGGCTGGCGGGCCCTGCGCCCGCACCAGCAGGACGGCGTGCCCCGGCTGGAGATCCGGGCGGTGGAGCCCGCCGACCTGGCCGCCGTGGTGGCCCCGGTGCTGGAGGGAGCGCGATGACCGACCAGCAGAGCCCACGGCCGCTGAGCGCCGTCGAGTCCGCCGACCTGGCCGACAAGTACGACCAGATGATGCGGCTCGCCGACCTCTTCGACGACGCCGGCGCGCAGATGCGCGACTGGGCCCAGCTGGGCCAGCAGGTGCTCACCGACCCCGAGGTGGTCGCCTCCACCCCGCTCTCGCCGGGCACCTGGACGACGGCCGAGGAGGAGCTGCGCGCCGCGACGACCGGCAAGGACGGCCTGCTCGGGCGCTCGATCGAGCTCGACGCCGACGCGCTCGTGCTGCGCGCCACCGTGCTGACCTACCGCTGGATCGACGAGCTGCAGGCGGCGGCGTACCAGACCCTGGGCTCGATCGCCGGCAAGGCGATCGGCTACCTCGCCCCGCAGGTCAGCCTCGGCGGCGCGATCGTGGCGGCCGGGCTGATCGAGACCGACGCACTCGACCGCGACGGGGTCGCGGCCTACCTCAACGAGCTGGCCGAGGCCAACCCCGAGCTGATGGAGCACGTCACCACCGGCGGCGGCCTGCTCGACAGCCTGCAGATGCGCGAGCTGCTCACCGGTGGCCTGCGCGGCGGTGACGCCGGCCGGCAGGCCCGGGCAGGCGGGCTGCGCGCCACCGGCATCGCACCGCTCGGCGACGACTGGGGCTCCGCGCTGCGCGACGTCGCGGTCGACCTGCCCAGCCCGGCCCCGGAGACCGAGCCGGTCGCCGGCGAGGAGGAGGGCGGCGCGCCCACCGGCCTCGCCGACCTGATGACCCTGCTCAGCGGCGGCGCCGACGGCGACCCGGTCCGGATCCTGCGGGTCGGGCCCGGCCGCCTCCTCGCCTTCCTGTCCGGTACGACGGCGCCCCCGCCTGCCGCGGGCCGGCTCCGACTGGTCTCGGGCGACGCGTCGGGCCGGGCCGCCGCCGTGGTCCGCGCCCTGGGCGCCGCGGCCGCCGAGCACGACGGCGAGACCCGGGTGATGCTGGTCGGGCGGGGCAGCGGCGGCGCCGCGGCCCTCGACATCGCCACCCGCACCGACCTGCCGGGCTTCGCCGTCGACCAGGTGGTGACCGCCAGCGCACCCGCGGCCCAGCTGCCCGCCCTGCCCGGCGACGTCCGGGTGCTCTCGCTGGAGGACCGCAGCGACCCGGTGGCCCTGCTCGGCTCGTTGATCAACGCGGCGACCGCCAACCGCCTCACCGTCGTCTACGACGCGGGCGCCGAGCCCGGCGTGCCCGCCCTCGTGGCGGGGGGCCGCGCCGCCGACCGGGCCGACCACCCGGAGCTGCGGGCGGCGCTGGACCGCTGGCGGGAGCAGGGCTACCTCCGCTCGGCCTGACCGGGCGGCCGGACGATCCCGCCGAGCACGCAGGCGGCGACCGGCACCAGCGGCAGGTACCACAGGATCGCGCCGTCCTTGGCGATCCCGAGCGCGGCGAGCGCACCCAGACCGGCGCACACGCCGAGCACCGCGAGCACGGGGCGCAGCACCGGCGGCGCCGGCCGCGGGTCGGGTGCCGGGGACTCGAAGCGGCCCACGAGCGCGACCGCGCCGGCGGTGAGCAGGGCGAGGACGGCGAAGGCGAGCGGCCGGGTCGCCCACCAGCCGCCGGTGTCGGGCCGGCCGTGCAGGCCGAGCCCGCCGAGCGCCATCGAGCCGGCGACGAGCACGCCGAGCATGGTGAGGTGCCACAGGTAGATGCTCATGATCCGGCCGTTCACCAGCACCGTCGCCAGCCAGACCCGGCGGTGCGCGACGAGGCGGCGCAGCAGCGGCTCCAGGGTGAGCACCACGCCCGCCTGCAGCAGCCCGAGGAAGGCCTGGGTGACCCGAGTCGGGTAGGCGTTGTCGATCTCGTCGGTGCTCAGGCCGACCATCGACACGGCGTAGGGGCCGTGCACGGTGAGCACCCAGAGCACGCCGAGCCCGACGGCGACGAGCGCCAGTCGCCGCGCGGTGGACGCGAGCCGGCCGTCGAGCCAGGCGTAGCCGAGCAGGTGCACGGTGCTCCACACGACGACGTAGTTGAGGAAGCCCACCGCGAGCAGGTCGCCGCGCACGCTCACCAGGTCGACGAGCCCGCCGAGCGCCAGGCCGGCGCCGAGCGCCCACCAGCCGAGGCGCTCCCAGGCGAGCAGCGTGAGCGGGGCGAGCGCCACCACCACGACGTACGCCGCGAGGAACCAGGTCGGCACCAGGGACGCTCGGCTGGCGATCCGGAGCAGGTCCGGGTCGGCACCGAGCGCGTGCGCGGCGGGCGCCAGCACCGCCCAGAACGCCATCAGCGGGAGCACCGGCAGCACCAGCCGGCGCAGGCGCGCGCGCAGCCAGCCGGCGTACGGCGTGCCGCGGCGGCGGGCCGAGCGCCAGGACAGCCCGTTGGCATAGCCGCCGACGAGGAAGAAGACCGGCATCACCTGGAGCACCCAGGTCAGCGGGTGGGTCCAGCTGGCGAGGTCGAGCAGGTCGGCCCGGTGCAGGCCGCCGTCGCGGTCGACGTACACGGCGGCCATCAGCCAGTGGCCCAGCACGACCACGAGGATCGCCGCCGCGCGGAGCAGGTCGACGACCCGGTTGCGGTCCTCGGGAGTGGCGTCGGCGAGGGCGGCGGCGCGGGGCAGGAGCCCGGTTGCGGAGGTCATGGAGCGATCCTCGTCACGCTCCGGGCGCGGCACCCGGGCCCTTGTACTCAAATCCTTGACGAGTTGCTTGACAAAACGGGGGGCAATGTATGCAACATTGTGTTGCGCTAACACGGCGCACGCTCCCGCTTTCGATGATGAAACGGATCGAGGAAGAAACATGACCGCCACCGCTGACCGCGCCGCCGAGACCCTCCCGGACACCGAGGGCCTGAGCTTCCAGGACACGCTCAACGTCCTGTCCGAGGCCTCCGTGCACCAGCACTTCGACGCCTTCCTCGACATCGCGTGGGACTCCCCCGAGTTCGCCGTCGACCCGGACGACCCGCGCTGGGTGCTGCCGAAGCTCGACCCGCTCGGCGCGACCGAGTGGTACCAGTCGCTCCCGCTGGAGCGTCAGCTCGAGATCGGCCGCTACCGCTATGCCAACATCATGAAGGTCGGCCTGCAGTTCGAGCAGGTCCTCATCGGCGGCGTGATGAGCCACCTCATCGGGATGGGCAACAACCGCGCGGAGTTCCGCTACTCCACGCACGAGGTGACCGAGGAGTGTCACCACACCCAGATGTTCCAGGAGGCCGTCAACCGGATCGGCGTCGACGTCCACGGCGGCCCGAAGTGGTTCGTCAAGGTCGCGCCCTTCCTGTGCCTGGCCGGCGGCCCGCTCACCAACGTGTTCTTCATCGGCATCCTCGCCGGTGAGGAGCCGATCGACTACCTGCAGAAGATGCTGCTCCGCTCGGGTCACGAGCTGCACCCGATCGTCGAGCGCGTGATGCAGATCCACGTCGCCGAGGAGGCCCGCCACATCAGCTTCGCCCACTCCTACCTGGTGGAGCGCTCGAAGGACTACGGCCGCGCCCAGCGCTTCGGCCTGTCGCTGGCCTACCCGGTCATCATGCGGGTGCTGTGCGACGTGATCATGAAGCCGAGCCGCCAGATGCAGAAGGAGCTCGGCATCCCGCGCTCGGTCATGCGCGAGGTCTACTGGCGCAGCCCGCAGTCGGAGAAGCTGCTGCGCGACACCTTCGGCGACGTGCGCATGCTCGCCGACGAGCTCGGCCTGATGAACGTCGTCTCGCGCCGGATCTGGAGCGCGCTGGGCATCAAGGGCACCTCGTCGCGCTTCCGCAGCGAGCCCAAGTCCGCCGCGGTCTGACCCGGACACCACATGGCCTACGTCGTCACGCAGTCCTGCTGTGCCGACGCCTCGTGCGTCGTCGCCTGCCCGGTCAACTGCATCCACCCGGCTCCCGGTGAGCCCGGATTCGGCAGCACCGAGATGGTGTACGTCGACGCCGACAGCTGCGTCGGCTGCGGCGCCTGCGCCACCGCCTGCCCGGTGGGTGCGCTGGTCCCGGACGCGGCGCTGACGACCAAGCAGCTGCCCTTCCTCGAGCTCAACGCGGCCTACTACGACGCGTTCCCGCACACCGACCGCACGCCGCTCGCGCTGGTGCCGCAGCAGCGCCGGCTCACCCGCACCGGCCCGTTCCGGGTCGCGGTGATCGGCGCGGGGCCGGCCGGGCTCTACACGGCCGACGAGCTGCTGAAGCACCCCGAGGTCGAGGGGGTCGACGTCTACGACCGGCTGCGCACGCCGTACGGGCTGGTGCGGCACGGCGTCGCACCGGACCACGCCTCCACCAAGCTGGTCACCCGGCTGTTCGAGGCGATCGAGCGGCAGCCGCGGTTCCGCTACTTCCTCGGCGCCACGATCGGTGACCAGCTGACCCTGGCCGACCTGCGTGAGCGCTACCACGCCGTCGTCTACGCCGTCGGCGCCTCCGCCGACCGCGCGCTCGGCATCCCCGGCGAGGACCTGGCCGGCTCGGTGCCGGCGACGGCGCTGGTCGGCTGGTACAACGGCCACCCCGAGCAGCAGGACCTCGACGTCCCGCTCGCCCACGAGCGGGCCGTGGTCGTCGGCAACGGCAACGTCGCCCTCGACGTGGCCCGGATCCTCACCCGCGACCTCGCGGTCCTCGAGCGCACCGACCTGGCGCCCGGCCCGCTGGACCAGCTGCGCGCCAGCAGCCTGCGCGAGGTCGTGGTGCTCGGCCGGCGCGGTCCGGCCCAGGCGGCGTTCACGGTGCCCGAGCTGATCGGCCTGGCCGCGCTCGACGACGTCGACGTGCTCGTCGACTGCGACCCGGCGCTGCTGACCGGCGAGGACCAGCGCAGCCAGCTGCTGCGCGACCTCGCCGCGCGCACGCCCTCCGGTGACCCGCAGCGGCGCCGGATCGTGCTCTCCTTCGCGGTCTCCCCCGTCGAGGTGCTCGGCACTGACGGCCGGGTCAGCGGTGTCCGCGTCGCCCGCAACGAGCTCGTCACCGACGCCGACGGCACGGTCCGCGCGGTCGCCACCGACGAGACCTCCGTCCTCGACGCCGGGCTGGTCGTGCGCTCGGTCGGCCACCGCGGCCTGCCCGTGGCGGACCTGCCCTTCGACGAGCGCAGCGCGACCGTCCCGAACCACCAGGGCCGCGTCGAGCCGGGCGTCTACGTCGTGGGCTGGATCAAGCGCGGGCCGGTCGGGTTCATCGGCACCAACAAGACCGACGCGCAGGAGACCGTCGAGACGATCCTCGACGACCTCGACGCCGGGCTGCCCGAGCCCACCGGCACGCTGGCCTCCGCCGCGACGCTGGTGCGCGAGCGCTGCCCCGACGCCACCGACCTCGGCGGCTGGCAGCGTCTCGACGCCGCCGAGCGCGAGCAGGGCGCCGCCGTCAGCCGTCCGCGGGCCAAGGTCACCGACCCGGCCCTCCAGCGCTCGCTCGCCGCACCGCCCGTCACGCGCCGTCGCGGCCTGCTTCGGCGTACCGTGTCGCTCACGTCGTGACCACCCGAGGAGGTGTCGCCGTGAGCTCGCCGAAGCGGGACACCACCGACGGCCGCAAGCGGCGGTGGCAGGAGCACAACGCCGCGCGCCGTCAGGCGATCATCGATGCCGCGATCGTCGTGCTCACCCGCGACATCGAGCCCGGCGAGGAGCTCGCGGTCCAGCAGATCGCCGACGAGGCATCGGTACACCGCACCGTGCTCTACCGCTACTTCGACGACCGCACCGACCTCGACCTCGCCATCCAGCGCGAGATCTGCCTGCGGGCCGGCGAGGTGCTGCTGTCCTCGGTGACCCTGGAGGGCACGCCGCGCGAGATCGTGCAGCGCATCGTGGCGTCGTACGTCGGCTGGGTGGTCGAGAACACCAGCCTGATGAGGTACGCCGAGCGCGACGTCCCCGGCGCCACCGCGAAGCCGCTCGACGAGGCCATCTCGCAGATCGCCGAGCAGATCGAGCTCGTCATCGGTGGCTTCATCGCCGTCCTCGACATCGAGATCACCGAGGACGACCGCGACTCGCTGACCCCGTGGGTCTTCCTGCTGGTCGGCGGCGTGACCGCCGGCGTGCGCAGCTGGATGTCGCGCGACGCGCTGCGCCCGTCCGCCCCCGTCTTCACCGACCTGCTGGCCGAGGTGACCTGGCTCCAGATCGAGGCCCTGGCAGGGACCCGCAACATCGAGGTGCCCGACATCCCCGTCGAGCAGCTCCTCACCATGAAGGAAGCACCATGAGCGACACCACCCCCGAGCACCTCGACGTCCTCATCGTCGGTGCCGGCCTCTCGGGCATCGACGCGGCCTACCACGTCGGCAAGACCTTCCCGGACCGCTCCTACGCGATCCTGGAGATGCGCGACGCCCTCGGTGGCACCTGGGACCTGTTCCGCTACCCCGGCATCCGCTCGGACTCCGACATGTACACCCTCGGCTTCGGGTGGAAGCCGTGGAAGGGCAAGAAGGCCATCGCCGACGGCGCCGACATCCGCGCCTACCTGCAGGAGGCGGCGCGCGAGAACGGCATCGACGAGAACATCCGCTACCTCCACAAGGTGGTCAAGGCGGACTTCTCCACCGAGGACGCCCGCTGGCGGGTGAGCGTCGAGCGCACCGACACCGGTGAGACCACCGAGCTGACGGCCGACTTCCTGTGGTCCACCTCGGGCTACTACCGCTACGACGAGGGCTTCACCCCCGACTTCGCGGGCCTCGACGACTTCAAGGGCCAGCTGGTCCACCCGCAGCACTGGCCCGAGGACCTCGACTACCAGGGCAAGCGGATCGTGGTCATCGGCTCCGGCGCCACCGCCGTGACGCTGATCCCCTCGCTCGCCGACTCCGGCGCCGGTCACGTCACGATGCTGCAGCGCACGCCGACGTTCATCGTCCCGCAGCCGCTGACCGACCCGATCTCCTACCGGATGCTGCAGACGCTGCCCGACAAGCTCGCCAGCAAGCTGGTCCGTGGCCGCTACCTCGCGCTCACCATCGGCTTCTACGAGTTCTGCCGCGCCCGCCCCAAGGAGGCCCGCAAGCTGATCCGGGCGATGTCCGAGCGGCGCCTGCCCAAGGACGTCTCGTACGACGAGCACTTCACCCCGCCGTACGACCCCTGGGACCAGCGGCTGTGCGTCGTGCCCCGCGGCGACCTCTTCAAGGCGCTGCGCAAGCACACCGTCGACATGGTCACCGACCACATCGACCGGTTCACCGAGAAGGGCATCCTGCTGAAGTCCGGCCGCGAGCTGGAGGCGGACATCGTCATCACCGCCACCGGCCTCAACCTCCAGGTCTTCGGCGGCGCCCAGCTCGCCGTCGACGGCGCCGAGGTCAAGCTGCCCGACACCATGGCCTACAAGGGCATGATGCTCAGCGGCATCCCGAACTTCGCGTTCATCGTCGGCTACACCAACGCCTCCTGGACGCTCAAGGCGGACCTGGTCTGCGGCTACATCGTCCGGGTCATGGAGCACATGGCGAAGAGCGGCGCCCGGACCGTCGTGCCCAAGCGGGACCCGGCGGTCGCCGAGGAGCCCTTCCTCGACTTCGAGGCGGGCTACGTCATGCGCTCGATCAACCAGTTCCCCAAGCAGGGCGACGTCGAGCCGTGGCGGCTGAAGATGAACTACTTCAAGGACCTGAAGGTGTTCGGCAAGCCGGTCGACGACCCGGCGCTGGAGTACAGCCGCTAGGCCCACGGGTCGAGCGCGTGCTTGCCGCGGGTCTCCCCCGCGGCGAGCCGCGCCAGCACCCGCGGCCCGTCCGCCAGCGGGTGCACCTCGGGCGTGCCCGGCGGGACCACCCCGTCGGCGACGAGCTGCCGCAGCTCGGCCAGCAGGGGCTGCCACAGCTCCGGTACGCCGGCCAGCGCGCCCACGTGCAGGCCGATCACCTGCACGGGGTGGGTGTGCACGAGGTCGTGCGTGCTGACGGTGGCGTCGCCCGAGGCGGCGCCGTAGACGACCACCCGGCCGGTGAAGGGCCGGGCCAGCGCCAGGCTGGCCGCGAAGGTGGTGCGGCCGACGGACTCCAGCACCACGTCCACCCCACCCGTACGACAGCGCACCTCCTCGGCGAGGTCGGGGCGCCTGCCGTCGAGCACCACCTCGGCACCGAGCGCCGCGACGGCGTCGTGCTTGGCGGGTGACGCGGTCGCGACCACCCGGGCGCCGAGGTGCCGCGCGAGCCGGACCGCCGCCTGCCCGACCCCGCCCGCCGCAGCGTGCACGAGCACGGTCTCGCCGGCCCGCACCCGCCCGAGCGTGCGCAGCGCGGCCAGCGCGGTGGCGGTGTTGAGCACGAGACCGAGCGCCTCGGCGTCGCTCCACCCGGCCGGCACCGGCAGCACTGTGGCCGCCGGCATCACCAGGTGCTCGGCGAAGGCACCCGGGCCGGTCCCGATCACGTGCGTCCCGACCGGGAGCTGGTCCACGACGTCGGGGCCCACCGCGACGACCTCGCCGGCCGCCTCGAAGCCCGCCACGTAGGGCGGGACCGGCCCGCCGCCGTACCGGCCGCGGGACTGGAGGACGTCGGCGAAGTTCACCCCGGCGGCGCCGACCCGGACCAGGTACTCGCCCGGTCCGGCGACCGGGCGCGGGTGGTCGGTGAGGGCGAGGTCGCCGGGGCCGTCGTAGGAGTGCTGGACGAGGGCGCGCATGCTCATGCGAGGGACGCTAGGAGCCTGCCACTTGCGGCAGGGTCAAGCGCCGGCGTCGCGCAGGTAGGCGTCGAGTGCCTCGCGCTGGTCGCTCAGCGTGGTGATCCGGGCGTCCAGGCGGTCGCGGAAGCGTCGTACCTCCTCCAGGAAGGCGGGGTCCGGACCGTCCTCGGCAAGCACCTCGCGGATCAGCCGCACCGGCAGGCCCGACTCCAGCAGCGAGCGGATCGCCAGCACCCGGTCGACCGTCGAGGGGCAGTAGTCGCGGAACCCGTTGCCGCAGCGGCCCGGGACGATCAGGCCCTCGTCCTCGTAGTGCCGCAGCGAGCGCACGCTGACGCCGCTGACCCGGGCCGCCTCGCCGATCCGCACGGTCTCACCAGGCCAGGTCGTGGACGAACTCGCTGAGCTGGGCGAGGTTGCGGCACTCGATCATCGGCACGATGTCAGCGTACGTCGGGGCCGCGGAGTCACCGGTCCCCCAGTTGCGGGTGTGCTCGGGGTTGAGCCAGAAGGAGCGTCGTACCGAGCCCGCGAGGCGACGCAGCGTCTCCTCGTGCAGGTCGCTGTAGTTGGAGCGGGCGTCGCCGAGGATCAGCAGCGTGGTCTTGGGGGTGAGCGCGTCGGCGTGCAGCTCGTCGAACTTGGTGAACGCCCGGCCGTAGTTGGTGCGACCCCACAGCGCGGCATGGCTGGCGCTCGCCGACAGGTCGGCCAGCACGTCCACCGGGTCGGCACCGGGCCGGAAGTGCGGGGTCACCTCGTGCACGTGGTCGATGAAGGTGAAGGCCCGCATGGACTGGAAGACCTCGCGCAGCGCGAAGACGAAGAGCAGGGTGAAGGAGGCGAAGTTGGCGACCGAGCCGCTGACGTCGCACAGCACCACGAGGTCCGAGCGGTGCGGCCGCTTGGGCCGGTGGTGGGTGGTGATCGGCACGCCGCCGGTGGCGATCGAGGCCCGCACCGTACGACGGAAGTCCAGCGGCGCCGTCCGCGCGTGCCGCGAGTGCTGCTCCTTCGCCAGCCGGGTCGCGAGCCGCCGCGCCAGCGGGAAGATCTCCTTGCGCATCTCGTCGAGGTCGGTGCGCCGCGCGGCCATGAAGGCGAGCTTGTCGATGCTGGGCCGGATCGCGACCTCCGCGACGTGGTCGGGCCCCTTCTCCTCCGCGATCCGCCGCCGGGCGTCGTCCTCGACCATTTGGGTGAACGAGCCGATCCGGCGGTTGGCCCGGCGGGTGGCCTCCTCCTCGCCGACGCTCTCGCTCATCAGCCCGGCGACCAGGCGGTCCACCAGCTCCTGCGGCGCGACCCGCTGCAACGCCGTGTACGCCGACCAGGACGACAGCCCCGGACCGCGGCCGGGCATCGCGCCGAACGTGCCGACCATCTCCGCCGCCATCCGGCGCAGCTCGGCCTCGTCGATCTCGCCGGCCTCCAGCTGCTCGGCCAGCCGGTCGCGGAAGTCGGCCAGCGCCGTGGCGTTGTCGCGGACCTGCGCCGGTTGCTCCTCGCCGTCGCCCTCGCCCGCCGCGCCCTCGCCCACCATCGCGGGGAAGTAGACGTCGAAGAGCGCGTCGAAGGTCGTGCGCTGCGACTGCTTCTTGACCATCGTCGCGGCGAACGCGTCGCGCACGGTGGCGCGGTCGGTCCAGTGCAGCGCGGACAGCGCGGCCACCGCGTCCAGGTCCTCGGCGAGGGAGACGGACAGCCCGGCTCCCCGCAGCGCCTCGACGAACGCGAGGTGGCGGTCCAGGAGGCCGGAGCGGTCGGCGTTCATCTCATCGCGTCCGGTGGAGCTTGAGCTCCTTGATCGCACGCTCGTGGTCGGACTGGTGCTTGAGGACCGCGCCCAGGGTGCGGACGACGGCCTGGTCGTCGAGGTCGCGGATCTCCAGCGCGATCAGGGTGCGGGCCCAGTCGACCGACTCCGCGATCGACGGCGCCTTCTTCAGGTCCAGCTCGCGCATCCGGGCCACGGTGTCCACGAGCTGGCCGGCGATCCGGTCGTCGAGGCCGGGCACCTGCTGCTGCAGGATCTGCCGCTCGCGGGCGGCGTCCGGGTAGTCGATGTGCAGGTAGAGGCAGCGCCGCTTGACCGCCTCCGAGAGCTCGCGGCTCGCGTTGGAGGTCAGCACGACGTACGGGCGCCGGGTGGCGGCCACCGTGCCGAGCTCGGGGATGGTGACCTGGAAGTCGCTGAGCACCTCCAGCAGCAGGCCCTCCACCTCGATGTCGGTCTTGTCGACCTCGTCGATCAGCAGCACCGTCGGCTGCTCGCGGCGGATCGCCGTCAGCAGCGGCCGGGTGAGCAGGAACTCCTCGGTGAAGATGTCGTCGTGCGTGGCGTTCCAGTCCTGTCCGCCTCCCGCGGCGTTGGCGGCCTGGATGCGCAGCAGCTGCTTCTTGTAGTTCCACTCGTAGAGCGCCCGGGCCTCGTCGAGGCCCTCGTAGCACTGCAGGCGCACCAGCTCGGCGCCCGTCGCCCGCGACACGGCCTTGGCCAGCTCGGTCTTGCCGACGCCCGCCGGGCCCTCCAGCAGGAGCGGCTTCTCCAGCGCTCCCGCGAGGTACGTCGTGGTGGCCGTCGCCGCGTCGGCGAGGTAGCCCGCCGCGCCCAGCCGCTGGGCGGTGTCGGTCGGTGAGTCGAACCAGGTCATGGACCCATCCTGCCCGCCCGCGGGCCGCCGCGGTGACGGGCCTGTCCTAGATCACATCAATGGGTCGTGACCCGGACCCGGCCGCTTCGTTGAGTTCGGCAGGGACACGCACCATCCGGGACACGATCAACAGGGGGGACGCACGATGTCGGTCACCGCTGCTCCCGCCGCGTGGGTCCGGGTCGCGGTGCACTCGTTCCGCACCGCCACCACGGTCGCCGGGCTCACCCTGCTCCTCGGCTTCGGCGCGCTCGGCGCCGCCACGGAGCCCACCCCCACCGCGCCCTCGGAGAGCGTCGGCCTGTCCGCCGGCCCGCTCGAGGACCTCATGCAGCACAACCGCTGCTCGGTGACCGGCTTCGACCGCACCGTCGTGCCGAGCCAAGCCATCGTGCGCACCCCCGAGGGCGAGACCGAGCTGGTCTCCTTCGACCGTGGCTGGGCGGTGTTCAGCGGCGAGGTCGCCGGTGAGCTGGTCGCCGTCTGCCTCGGCCCGAAGCGGGCCTGACGGCTCAGCGGCCCAGCGCCTCGCCCGCGAAGCGCAGCACCCGCGGCGCGATCCGCCGCCAGTAGCCGCTGTCGTGGTCACCTCGCTCGAACCCGCCGCTCGGCGCGTCCCGGAACTCCTCGACGTAGTCCCGGGTGGTCGCGTAGAACGGGTCGCCCTTGCCGCAGTCGACCCGGACGGCGATCCCCGCCAGGTCGTCCTGCCGGCCCAGCACGGTGGTGCGGCGGAAGTCGGCGGCGTCGTCGTACGCGCCGGGGGCGGTGTCGTCGTAGGTGTGCCACAGGGCGGGTGACATCGCGGCCACCGCCCGCACCCTGCTCCCGCCGAGCACGCCGGCGAGGTGCAGCGCCCCGAAGCCGCCCATCGACCAGCCGGTGAGCGCCAGCCGGGTCGTGTCGAGCCCCTGCCGGTCCAGCCGCGGCAGGAGCTCCTCGACCACCATCGTCTCGGCGCGGTCCCCGCTCGCGCGGTCGTGCCAGTAGGTCTCGCCACCGTCGACGCTGGCGACCGCGAACGGCGGCACGCCCCGTCGTACGGCGTCGGCGAGGAAGCGGTCGAGCGCCAGGCGGCTCCGCCGGAACGCCGCCGTGTGGTCCTGCCGCCGGCCGTGCAGCGCGAGCAGCACGGGCAGCCCGGCGGTCGCACCCGCCGGCGCGGCCAGCGCCCACCCGACCCGCTTGCCGCGGGCGGCGGAGCGGAAGGCGCCGTAGCGCACCCGCGCCGGCTCGACGTCCGGTACGACGCCGTCGGGTCCGTCGGCGCCGAGGTGGTGGTAGAGCGAGGCCTTGCCGGGCAGCACCTCGAGCTCGACGCCGGCCAGCGCGGCACCTCCGGCGACGGCGGCGACGGAGCCGCCGAGGAGGAGCCGGCGGCGGGTGAGGGCGGAGGTCACGAAGGCAACGACGCGGAAGGCCCCCGATCGGTTGGCACGCCGGGTGCCGGACACCGAGAAGCCCCCGCCGGGACGAGCTCGACGGGGGCTTCTGCTGGCGGTGGCGGAGGGATTTGAACCCTCGGTGGACTTGCGCCCACAAACGCTTTCGAGGCGTTCTCCTTAGGCCGCTCGGACACGCCACCGCCGGAGAGATTACCGGAGGGTGACGGACGGCCGAAATCCGGCCGCCCGTCACCGACTCAGCGGTTGGCGCGGCCGACGACCGGGCGGCCGGGGACCTGGGCGAGGCCGGTGGTGCTGCCGGTCGTGGAGAAGACCGCGGAGACCTCGCCGCCGTAGAGGTAGGAGCCGCTGCCGGCCTCGCTGACGACGACCTGGACGGTGTGCGCCCCCTTGGCGACCGGTACGACGAGGGTGATCGAGCCGGTCGCGCCGGCACCGATGTCGTAGTAGGCCAGGGTGCGGCGGGAGTCGAGGACCTTGCCGTCGATGCGCAGGTTGTAGTTGAGCTGGCCCTGGCCGCCGAGGTCGAAGTCGTCCTCGGCGTACAGCGTCCCGGTGACGGCGAGGAAGCCGTTGGCGGGCGTGGTGAGCGACCTGGAGACCACCGGCGTCCAGTCGCCGGCGACGAAGTTGTCGGTCTGGTCCTTGTTCATCGCGCCCCAGACGGAGGCCTCGTCGGCGATGTCGACGTTGGTCAGCGAGCCGTTGGCGACGTCCGCGCCGGTGAGGGAGCCGTTGAGGACGTCGGCGCCGAGCAGGCCGTTGTTCTTGATGTCGACCGAGCCGAGCGAGCCGTTCTTGATGTCGGCACCGGTGACGGTCTCGTTCTTGATCTGCTTGCCGGTGATCAGCGCACCGGCGACGGCACCGCCGGTCGAGCCCAGCAGCAGGGCGGCCACCAAGATGGCGAGGGCGATGGGGGAGATGCGGCCGAAGCGGCCGCGCTCGGAACTGGGCATGACGGATCTCCTCGGGAGAGGGAGTTGGGAGCACTCCACACGAGCGATGTGGAGTGCTCCCGACGCTGACACGCAGCGTTGCCGCCTGCGGGTGATTGCGAGAATCTTTACCCGCGACAGCCCGTCAGCGGTTGGCCGTGCGCGGGTGCGCGGTGCGGCCGGCGACCAGGGCGAGCCCGCTGGAGCTGCCGGTCGGCGTGTACACCGCGCTCACCTCGCCGCCGTACAGGAAGGTGCCGGAGCCCTGCTCCTTGGCGACGAGCTGGACGGTGTGCCCACCCGCCGCGACCGGTACGACGATCGTGGCCGCGCCGTTGTCGCCCGCACCCGGGTCGGCGAAGCTCAGGAGCTTCCGGGCGTCGACGACCTTGCCGTCGATGCGCAGGCCGTAGGCGAGACGGCCGGTGCCGGCGAGGCTGAAGTCGTCCTCGGCGTACAGCGTGCCGGTGATGGTGAGGTAGCCGGCGCGGCCGGTGGCGAGCGCCTTCGACACCACCGGCGTCCAGGTGGTGGTGGTGAAGTTGTCGGTCTGCACCTTGGTCGCTGCTCCCCACGCGACGGGCTCGTCGGCGATGTCGAGGTGGGTGAGCGAGCCGTCGCGGACGTCGGCACCGAGCAGGCCGTTGTTCTGGATGTCGACGCTGCCGAGCGTGCCGTTCCTGATGTCGGCACCGGTGACGGACTCGTTCTTGATCTGCTTGCCGGTGATCAGCGCACCGGCGACGGCGCCGCCGGTCGAGCCGAACAGCAGGGCGACCACCACGAGGGCGAGCGCGACGGGCGAGAGGCGGGGCTTGGGGATGCTGGGCATTGCTGTCTCCTTCGGGGGATGGGACCTTCCCCGGTCGGAGCGGCGAGGCACCCCGCCTGATACGTCGAGCCGCGAAATTCTTCGGATGCAACCTCGTTGCAACCTTCCGTGGGCATCGTCGGGACGACGAGAGACGCTGGTCACACGGGGGACGACGATGTCTACTGGACTCATGACGCAGGAGCCCGCGCCGCAGCGGATGCGGGCGGAGGTCGCCGCGTCCTGGGAGCGCTCGGCCGCGGCCGGCGTCGAGGTCGAGCAGGGCTCGGCCCCGCTGACGGTGGACCTCTCGGCGCTGCACGGCCACCGCGAGGCCCACCCGCTCGCGCGGGTGCTGCCGCTGCTCGACGACGTGCTCGGCCGCGAGGTCCGCGACTGCGGCGCGGTGATGGCGCTGGCGGACGCGGAGGGCACCCTGCTGTGGGTGTCCGGTACGACGGACCGGCTCCGCCACGCCGAGCGGATCGGCTTCGTGGAGGGCAGCAACTGGGACGAGCGGCTGGCCGGCACCAACGCGCCGGGGCTCGCCCTCGCCACCGGCAGGGACGCCTTCATCACCCGCGAAGAGCACTTCCGCGAGTCCGTGCGCACGTGGAGCTGCGCCGCGACGCCGATCCACGACCCGGGCACCAGCCAGCTCCTCGGCGTGCTCGACGTGACCGGCGGCGACCAGCTCGTCGTACCGCAGACGATGGCGATGGTCCGCGCCGCCGCCCGCCTGGCGGAGGCCGAGCTGGCCCGCCACCTGCCCCCGCCGGTGCACGAGCGGCCCAGCGGGCTGCGCCTGCTGCTGGAGCTGCTCGGCCACAACGAGGCCCTGCTGACGATCGACGACGGCCGCGGCCGTCTCAACCGGCTGCGGCTCTCCCGCCGCCACAGCGAGATCGTCGCCCTGCTGGCCTCCTCCCCCGCCGGCCTCACCGGCGACGAGCTGGCCGTGCTGCTCTACGAGGAGGACGGCGGCACGTCCACGCTGCGCGCCGAGCTCAACCGGCTGCGCGGGCTGCTGGGCGAGGAGCTGCTGGCCTCACGCCCCTACCGGCTCACCGCCCCGATCGCCGGCGACTGGCTCGCCGTCGAGGCCCAGCTCGCCGCCGGCGACCTCCGCGCCGCCATGAAGGGGTACGGCGGACCGGTGCTCCCGCGCTCGAGCGCGCCGGGCGTCGTACGCCTCCGGGAGGGGCTGGCCGCCTCGCTGCGCCAGGCGCTGCTCCGCTCCGGCGCGCCCGAGCTGATGTCGGCGTGGACCCGCTCGGGATGGGGTCGCGACGACTACGACATGTGGGTGGCCCAGCGCGCCGCGGTGCCGGCCGGTGCCCCGATGCGTGCGCTCGTCGAGGGCCAGATCGCTCGTCTGGACAGGGAATTGGCCTAGGCCTCGAGTCTCGCTGCGCTCGCACCTCGACCAGCGGGGAGCTCGCAACGAGGCCGCAACGTCGCGGCTCCTAGCGTCGTGATCGCCGTCACAGACCCGGCGGCCCGACCGACACCTGGAGCACCCATGACCGTCTACGCAGCACCCGGACAGCCCGACTCGCTCGTCTCCGTCGCGAGCCGCTACGGCCACTACATCGGCGGCCAGTGGGTCGATCCCGTGAAGGGCGGCTGGTTCGAGAACATCTCGCCCGTCAACGGCAAGGCCTTCACCGAGATCGCCCGCGGCACCGCGGAGGACGTCGAGGCCGCGCTCGACGCCGCGCACGCCGCCGCCCCGGCCTGGGGCCGCACCTCCACGACCGAGCGGTCCAACATCCTGCTCAAGATCGCCGACGTGATGGAGGCGCACCTGACCGAGATCGCGGTCGCCGAGACCTGGGAGAACGGCAAGCCGGTCCGCGAGACCCTGGCCGCCGACATCCCGCTCGCGATCGACCACTTCCGCTACTTCGCCGGCGCGCTGCGGGCCCAGGAGGGGTCCATCGGCGAGATCGACGAGAACACGATCGCCTACCACTTCCACGAGCCGCTCGGCGTCGTCGGCCAGATCATCCCGTGGAACTTCCCGATCCTGATGGCGGTGTGGAAGCTCGCCCCGGCGCTCGCGGCGGGCAACGCCGTCGTGCTGAAGCCGGCGGAGCAGACGCCGTGGTCGATCCTCAAGCTGGTCGAGCTGGTCGGCGACCTGCTGCCGGCCGGCGTGCTCAACGTGGTCAACGGCTTCGGCGTCGAGGCCGGCAAGCCGCTGGCGTCGAGCCCGCGGGTCGCGAAGGTCGCCTTCACCGGCGAGACCACGACGGGCCGGCTGATCATGCAGTACGCCAGCCAGAACATCATCCCGGTGACCCTGGAGCTCGGCGGCAAGAGCCCGAACATCTTCTTCGACTCGGTGGCCGCCGAGCGCGACGCGTTCTACGACAAGGCGCTGGAGGGCTTCGCGATGTTCGCCCTCAACCAGGGCGAGGTCTGCACCTGCCCCTCGCGGGCCCTGGTCCAGCGCAGCATCTACTCCGACTTCGTGCACGACGCCGTCAAGCGGGTGGAGGCGATCAAGCAGGGCAACCCGCTCGACGACACCACGATGATCGGGGCGCAGGCCTCGAACGACCAGCTCGAGAAGATCCTGTCCTACATCGAGATCGGCAAGGAGGAGGGCGCCAAGATCCTCACCGGCGGCGAGCGCAGCGTGCTCGACGGCGACCTCGCCGAGGGCTACTACGTCCAGCCCACCGTCTTCGAGGGCGACAACTCGATGCGGATCTTCCAGGAGGAGATCTTCGGCCCCGTCGTCTCGCTGACCGGCTTCGACGACGAGGCCGACGCCCTGAAGATCGCCAACGACACGCTCTACGGCCTCGGCGCCGGCGTGTGGTCGCGCGACGGCTCCCAGGCCTTCCGTGCCGGCAAGGAGATCCAGGCCGGCCGGGTGTGGACGAACAACTACCACGCCTACCCGGCGCACGCGGCCTTCGGCGGCTACAAGCAGTCGGGCATCGGCCGCGAGAACCACAAGATGATGCTGGACCACTACCAGCAGACGAAGAACCTGCTCGTGTCCTACAGCCCCGACGCCCTGGGCTTCTTCTGAGCCGACCCGGCTCCCGCCGCCGGGGACCGTATGAGGTCCCCGGCGGCGGGCATCGAGGCAGCACCGACCACCAGGAGGACCGCGTGGCCAGCAGGGTCGACGTCACCCCCGCGGCAGCCGAGCTGCTGCGCACCCTCACCGAGGCCCACGGCCCGGTGATGTTCCACCAGTCCGGCGGCTGCTGCGACGGGTCCGCGCCGATGTGCTACCCGGACGGCGACTTCCTGCTCGGCGACGCCGACGTGCACCTGGACGACCTGGACATCGGCCTGGACCGCGCCGTCCCGGTGTGGATGTCCAAGGCGCAGCACGAGTACTGGTCGCACACGCACCTGACCATCGACGTCGTCCAAGGCCGCGGCGCGGGCTTCTCGCTGGAGGCACCGCACGGCGTGCGCTTCCTGGTCAGGTCGCGCCTGCTGACCGAGGCGGACCTGACCGAGAGCGAGGAGGTGCCCGCATGATCGCCCGTGAGCTCACCCTCCTGGTGCGCGACCTCGCGCTCTGGGCCGCCGGCGTACGCCGAGCGCCCGCCCGCTGAGCCGGGTCAGGCCAGCGCGGCCGCGATCTCGCGCGCCACGCGACCCATGGTCGCCCGGGCCCGCACCGGGTCCTCGGTGAGGAAGTAGTGGTCCACGCCCGGCGTCACGTCGTGCCAGACCTCCACCCCGGCGGCGCGCAGCCGCTCGGCGTACCGGTCGCCGTCGGGGCGCAGGGTGTCGTGCTCCCCCGTCATCACCAGCGCCCGGGGCAGGCCGCGCAGGTCGGGGGCCAGCAGCGGTGAGGCGGCCGGCTCCGTGCGAGTCGCGGGGTCCGGGAAGTAGACCCGCCGCACCAGGTCGCGCAACGACGGCGAGATCGTCCCGGCCCCACGCGGCACCTCGCTCGCGACGTCGAGCGCGGGCACGCCCAGCACCTGCAGCCGCGGCACGAACGAGCCGGCGTCGCGCGCCTGCAGGCACACCGACGCGGCGAGCCCACCGCCGCTGGAGAAGCCGCCGACCGCGACCGGTGCCGTGCCCGCCACGGCGGCGGCGACGTCGTGGCACTGGTGCTGCGCGACCGGGTAGGCGACGTACGGCCCGGCGAGGAAGTCGACGTTGAGGACCCGCACGCTGGCCGCGGCGGCGACGTAGCGGCACCACCAGTCGTCCATGCCGGGGTGGCGCATCAGCCAGGCGCCGCCGTGGAAGTGGACGTACGCCGGCCCCTCGCCGGGTCCCGCGCCCGGGGCGTCGTACTCCCAGGCGGTGACCATGCCGTGGCGGGTGCCGACGCGGACCCTGCGTGGGCGCGGGAGTCCGCGCCCCGCGAAGCGCAGCTCGGCGCCGTAGCGGACGGTGAAGCGGGCGCTCGCGTGCAGGAGGCTCGCGCGCAGTCGGTCGGCCGGTCTCACACCCCGGGTTCGGAGCCGGAGCCCTGCGCGGATGCCGGCGGCTCGTCGACGACCGTCGGCCGCAGCATCGCCCAGCCCTGCAGGAGACCCGCGACGAGCAGGAGCCCGACACCCACCCACAGGTTGACGGCCGAGCCGTCGGTCACGCTGTCGGCCGTCCGGTCCGGCCCGAACAGCCCGGCCAGCACGAGGATCACCCCGAACAGGCCGATCAGCGCGGCGATGAAGGTCCGGACGTCGAACGCGCCCGCGGTGTGCTTCTGCTCTGCCATGTCGGTCACCTCACCAGAAGATGATGTTGAGGACGATCACGAGGACCAGCCCGATGCCGGCGAGGACGCTGGGCCGCTGGTACCAGGCCGGCTCGCCCTCGGTGTCGTCGTGGAAGTCCTGCTTGGGCGTGAGGCTGTAGACCAGCCCGCGCAGCTCGGCCTCGGGCTTGGGCCGGGTCACCAGGGTGACCGCGACGCTCACCGCGATGTCGACGACGAAGGCCGCGCCGGCGGCCACGAAGCTCGCGCCCTGGCCCTTGAGGTCGAGGACGCCGAGCGAGAGCGGGCCGAGCACGTCGGTGCCGAGCACCGCCACCACGATCGCCGCGAGCGTGCCGGAGACCAGGCCGGTCCAGCCCGCCGTGGGCGTCATCCGCTTCCAGAACATGCCGAGGATGAAGGTCGCGAAGAGCGGGGCGTTGAAGAAGCCGAACAGGGTCTGCAGGTAGTCCATGATGTTGGAGTACGACGAGGCGAAGATCGCCGTGCCGACCGCGACCACGGTCGCCCCGACCGTCGCCCAGCGCCCGACCGCGAGGTAGTAGCCGTCGGGCCGGTCCTTCTTGACGTAGGTCTGCCACAGGTCGTAGCTGAAGACCGTGTTGAAGGCGGAGATGTTGGCCGCCATGCCCGCCATGAACGAGGCGAGCAGGCCGGCGACCGCGAGCCCGAGCATGCCGTTGGGCAGCAGGTCGCGGATCAGGTAGATCAGCGAGTTGTTGTAGTCGAAGTCGCTGCCGGGGTCGGCCTTCGCCGCCGCGACCGGCGCCACCACGACGCCCGCGATCATGCCCGGCAGGATGACGATGAACGGGATGAACATCTTCGGGAAGGCACCGATGATCGGCGCCCGCTGCGCGGCGCTGATCGACTTCGAGGCCATCGCCCGCTGCACCTCGACGAAGTTGGTCGTCCAGTAGCCGAAGGACAGCACGAAGCCGAGGCCGAGCACCAGGCCGAGCACCGAGAGCACAGGGTTGCCGATCTCGGTGAGGTTCGTGCCCGGCCAGGACGAGAGCTGGTCGCCGCCACCGTCGGTGGCGCTGATGCGGTCCTTGAGGCCGGACCAGCCGCCGACCCGGTGCAGGCCCACGATCGTCAGCGGCGTCAGCGCGGCCACGATGACGAAGAACTGCAGCACCTCGTTGTAGATCGCGGCCGAGAGCCCACCGAGCGTGGTGTAGGTGAGCACGACCAGCGCGGCCACGATCAGCGAGACCCACAGCTGCCAGCCGAGGATGATCTCGACGATCTTGGCGAGCAGGTAGAGGTTGACGCCCGCGATCAGCAGCTGGGCGACCGCGAAGCTGCTGGCGTTGACCAGGTGGGCCGTGGGACCGAACCGGCGGAGCATGAACTCCGGCACCGAGCGGACCTTGGAGCCGTAGTAGAACGGCATCATCACCACGGCCAGGAAGAGCATGGCCGGGACCGCGCCGATCCAGAAGTAGTGCACCGTCGGGATGCCGTACTTCGCTCCGTTGGCGCTCATCCCGATGATCTCGACCGCGCCGAGGTTGGCCGAGATGAAGGCCAGCCCGGTCACCCACGCGGGCAGCGAGCGCCCGGAGAGGAAGAAGTCGAGGCTGTTGGAGACGGCGCGCCGCGCCATCACCCCGATGCCGAGCACGAACACGAAGTAGAGACCGATGACGACGTAGTCGACCCAGTTCGTGTCGAGCCGCAGGTCCGCCGCCCATGCCGAGATCATGCGCAGGAACTTACTCCTTCGCGGCGAGCAGTGCGTCGACCGCTGCCGGAGCGAGGACCGTGTCGAGCGCCAGGGCGGCGCAACCGACGAGCCCGGCCCGGTCGCCGTACGTCGACGGGAGGAACTGCAGCTCCCGGGTCGCCAGCGCGGAGGCCCGGGCGTAGACCGCCTCACGCACGCCGGCGGCGTAGACGTCGTAGGCCCCCGCCATGTCGCCGCCGAGCACCACGGCCTGCGGGTTGAGCAGGTTGATGGCGACGGCGAGCAGCTCGCCGAGCCGGCGCCCGCTCTCGCGCAGCAGCTGCTTGGCCTCGGCGTCGCCGTGGTGGGCCTGGGCGACGAGGTCGCGGACGTGGTCGACGGAGCGGCCCTCCTCGCGCAGCCGGGCGACGAGGGCCCAGCCGGCGGCGAGGGTCTCCAGGCAGCCGACGTCGCCGCAGCGGCAGGGCCGGCCGGCGGCCTCGGGGACCTTGGTGTGGCCGAGGTCGCCGGCGCCGCCGTGCGCGCCGCTGACGATGCGGCCGTCGGCGAGCACGCCGAGGCCGATGCCGGTGGAGGCCTTGACGACGAGCAGGTCGCGGATGGTGGTGGCGTGGCCGAGGTACTCCGAGCGGGCCAGGATGTCGGCGTCGTTGGCCAGGAACAGCGGCGCGTCCGCCACCCCCGCGAGGTACGGCGCGAGCGGCACCCCGTCCCAGCCGGCCATCACCGGCGTGTCCACGCTGACCCCCCGGTCGGGGTCGACGACGCCGGGCAGCGAGACGGCGGTGCCGAGCACGGGCGGCCGGCCGGGGGCGAGCAGCGCGCGCAGCTGCTCGGCGACGACGGGCATCACCTCGTCGGGCCCGGCACCGACCTCGTGGTCGACCGCGGAGGCCGACAGCTCGGTGCCGCCGAGGTCGAAGACGGCGACCTGGGAGCGGGAGCGGCCGATCGCGGCGGCGAGCACCACCCCGGCCTCGGTGTTCAGCACCAGGCTGCCGGGCGGGCGGCCGCCGGTGGAGGCGAGCTCGGCGCCGAGCCGGAGCAGGCCGGCGGCGGCGAGCGCGTTGACCCGGGCGACCACGGCGGTGCGGGAGAGCCCGGTGACGGTGCGCAGCTCGGACCGGGTGGACGCCCGGCCGCTGCGCAGCAGGGCGAGCAGGTCTCCCGCGGTCGCCGACTCCATGAGCGGAGTCTAAGCATCTCCACTTTGATCTGAAAAAGACCTAAGTAACGCTTCTCTCGCGCCCTCTTTGGCACTAGCGTTGTCTCGGTGAGCCTTTCCTCGCCCGACCTCGACCTCCCGGCCTGCGACTTCACCGTCTTCGGTGGCACCGGCGACCTCGCGCTCCGCAAGCTGCTGCCCGGCCTCTACGAGCGCGAGCGCCAGCGCCAGCTGCACCCCGCCACCCGGATCATCGGCGTCTCCCGGCACGCCCTGGACGACGCCGGCTACCGCGACCTGGTGACCACCGCGCTCTTCGACCACGTCCCCGAGGACCACCTCGAGGCGGGCGCGGTGCACCGGTTGATCAACCGTCTGCACCACCTCGCCCTCGACGCCCACGACCCGGAGGACTGGGACCTCCTGCACGGCCTGCTCAAGGAGGAGGTCTCGACGAGCTCGACCAGCGGGACGGGCTCGACCGGCCCCACCCGGATCTTCTACCTCGCCGTCGGCTCCGACCTGTTCGGCCCGATCTGCCAGCGCCTCGACGACCTCGGTCTCGTCGACGCCGAGAGCCGGGTCGTGCTGGAGAAGCCGATCGGCGCGGACCTCGCCTCCTCCCGCGCCGTCAACGATGCCGTCGGGCAGGTCTTCGAGGAGCGTCAGGTCTTCCGGATCGACCACTACCTCGGCAAGGAGAGCGTGCAGAACCTCCTCGTCACCCGCTTCGCCAACATCTTCCTCGAGCCGATCTGGGACTCCCGCTGGGTCGACCACGTGCAGATCACCGTCTCCGAGACGCTCGGCGCCGCCGGCCGCGGCGACTACTACGACCGGGCCGGCGCGATGCGGGACATGGTGCAGAACCACCTCCTGCAGCTGCTCTGCCTGGTCGCGATGGAGCCCCCGACGTACGTCGGCGGGGACGCCCACGACGCGGTCCGCGACGAGAAGCTCAAGGTGCTCCGCGCGCTCAAGCCGCTGACCGGCGCGGCCGTCGACCGGGACACCGTGCGCGGCCAGTACACGACGTACGGCGAGGAGATCGGGCACCCCAGCACCACCGAGACCTTCGTGGCGCTGCGTGCGGAGGTGCAGAACTGGCGCTGGGCGGGCGTGCCGTTCTACCTGCGCACGGGCAAGCGGCTGGCCCGCAAGGAGTCGACGATCGAGGTCGTCTTCAAGGAGCCGCCGCACGCGATGTTCCCGCACAGCGAGGGCGTCACCACGCCCAACCGGTTGACCGTGCGGATGCAGCCCGACGAGGGCATGCAGCTGCACGTGACGGCCAAGCACCCCGGCCCCGGAGGCATCCGGCTGCACCCGGCCTCGCTCGACCTCAGCTACGCCGACGCCTTCGACGAGCGCAGCCCGGACGCCTACGAGCGGCTGCTGCTCGACGTCATGCGCGGCATCCCGACCCTCTTCATGCGCCGTGACGAGGTGGAGGCCGCCTGGGCGTGGACCGAGCCCGTCATCGAGCAGTGGCAGCGCTCGGCCGTCGAGCCGGTGCGCTACCACCCGGGCACCACCGGACCCGCCGCCGCGGCGACACTGCTGGCGCGCGAGGGCCGCACCTGGCTGGGGGAGGCATGACCCACCCTGTCCTCGCCGACGTCACCCGCCGGCTGACCGAGCGCAGCGCGCCCACCCGCGCGGCGTACCTCGACCGGGTGCGCGCCGCCGCCACCCGCGGCCCGGCCCGCGGCCGGCTCGCCTGCGCCAACCTCGCGCACGGCTTCGCCGCCGCCGACGAGCCCGCGAAGTCCGAGCTCGCCCGCGGCCAGAAGCCCAACCTGGCGATCGTCACCAGCTACAACGACATGCTCTCCGCGCACCAGCCCTACGGCGACTACCCACCCGTGCTCAAGGACGCGGTGATCCGCGCCGGCGGCCTGGCGCAGGTCGCCGGCGCGGTGCCCGCCATGTGCGACGGGGTCACCCAGGGCCGCGACGGCATGCAGCTCTCGCTCTACAGCCGCGACGTGATCGCCATGTCCACCGCGATCGCGCTCTCCCACGACATGTTCGACGGCGCGCTGCTGCTCGGCGTCTGCGACAAGATCGTGCCCGGGCTGCTGATCGGCGCCCTCTCCTTCGGCCACCTGCCCGCCGTGTGGGTGCCCGCCGGGCCGATGGCCTCCGGGCTGCCCAACAAGGAGAAGGCCGCCGTGCGGCAGCTCTTCGCCGAGGGGAAGGTCGGACGGGAGGAGCTGCTGGAGGCCGAGGCCGCGTCGTACCACTCCCGGGGGACGTGCACCTTCTACGGCACCGCCAACTCCAACCAGCTGGTGATGGAGGTGATGGGCCTGCACCTGCCGGGCTCCTCCTTCGTCAACCCGGGGACCCCGCTGCGCGAGGCGCTGACCCGCGAGGCCGCTGCCGTGGCCGTACGACGCACGGCCCAGCACTCCGGCGCGCCCGCCCTGGGCGAGATGGTCGACGAGCGCGTCGTCCTCAACGCCTGCGTGGCCCTGCTCGCCAGCGGCGGCTCGACCAACCACACGTTGCACCTGGTCGCGATCGCGCGCGCGGCTGGCATCCTGCTCACCTGGGACGACCTGGCGGAGCTGTCGGCCGTCGTACCGCTGCTGGCGCGGATCTATCCCAACGGTGCCGCCGACGTCAACCACTTCCACGCCGCCGGCGGGATCGGCTTCCTGGTGCGCACCCTGCTCGACGCGGGGCTCCTGCACGAGGACGTCGAGACGATCGCCGGGCGCGGGCTGCGCCGCTACACCGAGGAGCCGGTGCTGGTGGACGGCTCACTGACCTGGCGGCCGGGGACGGCGGAGTCGCTGGACCTCGACGTGCTGCGGCCGGCGAGCGACCCGTTCTCGCCGGACGGTGGGGTGAAGGTCGTGCGGGGTGCCCTGGGGACCGGGGTCGTCAAGACCTCGGCCGTCGCCCCCGAGCACCGGCGGATCTCCGCGCCGGCGCTGGTCTTCGACGACCAGCACGACTTCCTGCAGGCCTTCTCCGACGGCGAGCTCGACGGGCGCGACCTGGTCGCGGTGATCCGCTACCAGGGGCCCGCCGCCAACGGGATGCCCGAGCTGCACAAGCTCACCCCGGCGCTCGGCGTGCTGCAGGACCGCGGCCAGCGGGTCGCGATCGTCACCGACGGCCGGATGTCCGGTGCGTCCGGCAAGGTGCCGGCGGCGATCCACGTGACGCCCGAGGCCGCGCTGGGCGGGCCGCTCGCCCGGGTCCGCGACGGCGACCTGATCACCCTCGACGCCGACGCCGGCACGCTCACCGTCGCCACCGACCTGTCCGGCCGTACGCCGGCCGGCGCGGCTCCGTCCGGCGCCGACTGGGCCGGCACCGGCCGCGAGCTCTTCGCCGCCTTCCGTGCGACCGTCGGCCCTGCCGACGAGGGCGCGTCCGTCTTCCCCGTCCTCACCCCTGCCGCGGAGGTGCCCCTTGTCCGCTCCTGAGTCCGTCCTCGACCTCGTCCCGGTCCTGCCGGTCGTCGTCGTCGACGACCTGGCGACCGCGGTGCCCGTCGCGCGGGCCCTCGTCGACGGCGGCCTGTCCGCCATCGAGCTGACCCTGCGGACCCCCGTCGCCCTCGACGCGCTGCGGCTGATCGCGGCGGAGGTGCCCGAGATCGTGCTCGGCGCCGGCACGATCACCACCCCCGCGCAGGCCGAGGCGGCCGTCGCCGCGGGCGCGCGCTTCCTCGTCTCACCCGGCTCGACGCCGTCGCTGCTGGCGGCGATGAGCGCGACCGGCGTGCCCTTCCTGCCCGGCACGTCCACGGTGTCGGAGGTGCTGGCCGTGCTGGAGGCGGGACTGACCGAGATGAAGTTCTTCCCGGCCGAGGCGGCGGGCGGTGCTCCCTACCTGACGTCCGTGGCGGGCCCGCTCCCCCAGGCCCGGTTCTGCCCGACCGGCGGGATCCGGCCGGAGACGGCGGCGTCGTACCTCGCGCTGCCGAACGTCGGCTGCGTCGGCGGCTCCTGGCTCACCCCGGCCGACGCGCTGGCCGCCGGCGACTGGGAACGGGTCCGCACGCTGGCCGCGGAGGCGGCTGCGCTGCGCTGAGGCTCCTCCTGGTCGTCGTACCGGGCTCAGGCGCGGCGGCCCAGCAACGCGAGCAGCTCGGTGAGCGGGTCGGCGTCCGCGGGCACCGGCTGCACCTGGCCGAACGCGGTGCCCCGCTCGGCGGCCGTCTCCGGCGTCGAGAAGGGTCGGGCGAACGTCAGGCACGCGGCGACGTCCTGCTCCGCCGGGGCGTAGGGCTGGCCGAGCGCCGTCGCGAGGTCCCAGCCGTGCACGACCACCTCGTTGAGGGCGACGGCGGCGGCGATGTCTCCCGGCATCTCCACGCCGCCGGCCGAGGCGATGCCGTCGTACGCCGCCGGATCGCGCCACGCCTCGGCCAGCTCCGCGAGGTCGGCGGCGATCCGGTCGCGCCAGCCGGGCTCCAGACGGGAGGCGTCGCCGGTGCCGCCGTTCTCCGACCCGGGCACGGGCTGGCGGCGCGCCGCCCCGGTGAACGCGAGGGCGAGGCCGCCGATGTGGTCGAGCAGGTCGCCGACGGCGTACTCCTCGCACGGCGTCGGCGCCGTCAGCTGGTCGTCGTCGACCGAGCGCACCAGCTCGGCGAGGGTCGTCGTCGCAGGCCCGAGATCGAGAGTCGTCATGTCCGTACCGACCTGCCGGCGTGCCCGGACTCATCGCTTCCTCGGCGGTAGTCCCTGACGAAAAGCACTGATTTCGGCCACAGAACCGTGCTTTTCGTCAGGGACTACCCCCGGTGAGTCGCGAAGAAGGACTCCAGCAACGCCGCCGAGTCCTCCGCGAGGACACCGGCGAGGACCTCGGGACGGTGGTTGAGCCGGCGGTCCCGTACGACGTCCCACAGCGAGCCCACGGCACCCGCCTTGTCGTCGTAGGCGCCGAAGACGACACGGTCCACCCGCGACAGCACGGCCGCGCCGGCGCACATCGTGCACGGCTCCAGGGTCACCACCAGGCTGCACCCGGCCAGCCGCCACTCGCCCCGGGCGGCAGCGGCGGCGCGCAGGGCGACCATCTCGGCGTGCCCGGTCGGGTCGCCGTCGCGCTCGCGGACGTTGTGCCCGGCACCGAGCACCGTGCCGTCCGCGTCGACCACGACCGCGCCGATCGGCACGTCACCGGACCCGAGCGCCGCGGACGCCTCCGCCAGCGCGAGCCGCATCGGCTCGTCCCAGGCGGACCTCACGCGGAGGTGAGGCCCACGACGTCGTCGAAGAGCTCGCCGAAGCCCATGCCGCGGGCGATCTCGGAGAGCATCTCGTCGGGGTAGAGCTCGTCGTCGTCGAGCACCTCGGCCAGGAACATCGCGTCCACGCCGAGGTCGCTCAGCAGCTCCAGGTCGCCGGCGGGCTCGGGATCGTCCTCGTCCTCCACGGCGGGCAGGCCCAGGTGCTCGACGACCTCCGCCGCCAGCTCCCACTCGCTCGCCGCGGTGATGTCGGAGAGCATCACCCGGGTTTGCTGGCCGGCCACCCGGACCACCACGAAGAAGTCCTCCTCGACCGCGACCAGGCCGACCGCGCCGCCGTCGCCGGGGAACCGGCGCAGCGCACCGACCAGGGTCTCGACGTCGGTCGCGTGGTCGGGGGTCAGCTCGGCAAGCTGCCACACACCCTCCTCGCGGAAGGCGGCGAGCGCGAAGTCGACGGCGTCGGCTGCGGACATGGCACCAAGCGTGACACGGGAAAGCCCGCGGGGCTAGGGCGTTTCTGCGCGCACGGCTCTAAGGTGCACTCATGCGCACCATCGTCGTCGACCACCCCCTCGTCGCCCACAAGCTGACCGTCCTGCGCGACCAGGACACGGACTCGCCGACGTTCCGCTCGCTCACCGACGAGCTGGTCACCCTGCTGGCCTACGAGGCGACCCGCGACGTGCGCGTCGAGGCGTCCGAGATCGTCACCCCGGTGGCGCCGACGACCGGCATCCGGCTGGCGACGCCGCGCCCGCTCGTCGTACCGATCCTGCGGGCGGGGCTCGGCATGCTCGACGGCATGATGCGGCTGCTGCCGACGGCCGAGGTCGGCTTCCTCGGCATGGTCCGCAACGAGGAGACCCTCGAGGCCGTGACGTACGCCGAGCGGCTGCCCGAGGACCTGACCGGGCGCCAGTGCTACGTCCTCGACCCGATGCTCGCCACCGGTGGCACGCTCGCCGCCGCGATCCGCTTCCTCGTCGACCGCGGTGCCGACCACATCACCGCGGTCTGCCTGCTGGTCGCCCCGGAGGGCTGCGAGCGGCTGGAGAAGGAGCTCGCGGACCTCGACATCCCGGTCACCATCGTGACCGCGGCGCAGGACGAGAAGCTCAACGAGAAGGGCTACATCGTGCCCGGTCTCGGCGACGCGGGCGACCGGCTCTACGGCATCGCCGCGGGCTGAGCGAGCCTCGTCATAGACGTACGTCACACGTAAGACGGCCCCCGTGAGGGGGTGAGCCGTGTGTAGGTTGACCAGCGCTGTACTCACAGAAAGCTGGAGGCTCCGTGCTCATCGGTATCCCCCGCGAGTCGAAACCGGGCGAGACCCTGGTTGCGGCCACCGCCAAGACCGTATCCCAACTGACCAACCTCGGTTACGACGTCGTCGTCGAGGCCGGCGCCGGTGAGGCCGCCGACCAGCCCGACGCGGTGTTCACCGACGCCGGTGTCCGGGTCGGTACGTCGGAGGAGGTGTGGGCCGCCGACGTCGTCGTGAAGGTCAACGCCCCGTCCGAGGAGGAGATCGGCCGGCTGCGCCCGGGCGCCACGATCATCTCGATCCTCGCCCCCGCCCGCAGCCCCGAGCTGCTGGAGAGGCTGCAGGGCGCCGGCGTGACCGCGCTCGCGATGGACGCCGTGCCGCGCATCTCGCGCGCGCAGTCGATGGACGTGCTGTCCTCGATGGCGAACGTCGCCGGCTACCGCGCGGTCGTCGAGGCCGCCCACGAGTTCGGTCGCATGTTCACCGGCCAGGTGACCGCCGCCGGCAAGATCCCGCCGGCCCGCGTGTTCGTGGTCGGCGCCGGTGTCGCCGGCCTGGCCGCCATCGGCGCGGCGTCCGCGATGGGCGCCGTGGTGCGCGCGTTCGACGTACGCCCCGAGGTCGCCGAGCAGGTCGAGTCGATGGGCGCGCAGTTCGTCCACGTCGACATGGAGCAGGAGGTCTCCACCGACGGCTACGCCAAGGAGATGTCCGAGGCCCAGGTCGCCGCGACCGCCGCGATGTACGACGAGGAGGCGCGTGCCGCCGACATCGTCATCACCACCGCGCTGATCCCGGGCCGCCCGGCCCCGTCGCTGATCACCGCCGAGACCGTCGCCGGCATGGCGAACGGCTCCGTGATCGTGGACATGGCCGCGGCCAACGGCGGCAACGCCGCCGGCACCGTGACCGACGAGAAGGTCGTCACCGACAACGGGGTGACGATCCTGGGCTACACCGACCTCGCGGGTCGCCTGGCCGCCCAGACGTCGCAGCTCTACGGCACCAACATCGTCAACCTGCTCAAGCTGCTGACCCCGGAGAAGGACGGCGTGCTGACGCTGGACTTCGACGACGTCGTCCAGCGCGGCATCACGGTCGTGAAGGACGGTGAGTCGACCTGGCCGCCGCCGGCGGTGCAGGTCTCGGCCGCCCCGGCCGCCGCTCCCGCCGCGGCCGTCGAGCCGAAGCCGGAGAAGGCGCCGCTGTCCGCGGGTGCCAAGGTCGGCATCACGCTCGGCGCGATCGCCCTCTTCTGGCTGGTGAACGCGCTCGCCCCGACCGAGGAGCTGCGTCGTCACTTCACCGTGCTCATGCTCTCGATCGTGATCGGCTACTACGTCATCGGCAAGGTGGCGCACGCACTGCACACGCCGCTGATGTCGGTGACCAACGCGATCTCGGGCGTGGTCGTCGTGGGTGCGCTGCTGCAGGTGCCGAGCGACGACAACCTCGTCCTCGGGCTGTCGCTGGTGGCGATCCTGCTGGCCTCGATCAACGTCTTCGGTGGGTTCGCGGTCACGCGCCGCATGCTCTCGATGTTCAGCAAGGGAGCCTGATCCATGGACATCACCTCGATCACCGGCGCGGCGTACATCGTCGCCGCCCTGCTGTTCATCCTGTCGCTGGCAGGCCTGTCGAAGCACGAGTCCGCCAAGAACGGCCTGACCTTCGGCATCGTCGGCATGGCGGTCGCGCTGGTCGCGACCGTGGCCGGCGTCATCGACGTCAGCGAGTACGTCGACAACCGCGCCCTGGTCATCCTGCTCATGCTCGTCGCCATCGCGATCGGTGGGGCGATCGGCCTGTGGCGGGCGAAGATCGTCGAGATGACCGGCATGCCCGAGCTCATCGCGCTGCTGCACTCCTTCGTGGGTCTGGCCGCCGTCGCGATCGGCTGGAACGGCCACATCCTGGGCTCGCACGAGAGCCTCCAGAGCCTGGTCGACATCCACGAGGCCGAGGTCTCGATCGGCATCTTCATCGGTGCGGTCACCTTCACCGGCTCGATCGTCGCCAACCTCAAGCTGTCGGCGAAGATGAAGTCCGCGCCGCTGATGCTGCCGGGCAAGAACTTCATCAACCTCGGCTCGCTGGCGCTGTTCGCGATCCTGACCATCGTCTACGTCTCGCTCGACGAGGGCACCGGCCAGGACGTCATCCTGGTGGTCCTCACCGTGCTCGCACTGGCGCTCGGCTGGCACCTCGTCGCCTCCATCGGCGGCGGTGACATGCCGGTCGTGGTCTCGATGCTCAACTCGTACTCCGGCTGGGCCGCGGCCGCCTCGGGCTTCCTGCTCGGCAACGACCTGCTCATCGTCACCGGTGCGCTGGTCGGCTCCTCCGGTGCCTACCTGTCGTACATCATGTGCAAGGCGATGAACCGCTCGTTCATCTCCGTCATCGCCGGTGGCTTCGGCATCGAGGCCCCCGCCGGTGCGGACGTCGACTACGGCGAGCACCGCGAGATCCAGGCCGACGCGGCCGCCGAGCTGCTGGCCGGTGCGTCCTCGGTGATCATCACGCCGGGCTACGGCATGGCGGTCGCCCAGGCGCAGTACCCCGTCGCCGACCTCACCGCGAAGCTGCGGGCGAAGGGTGTCGACGTCCGGTTCGGCATCCACCCGGTCGCCGGCCGCCTGCCCGGCCACATGAACGTGCTGCTGGCCGAGGCCAAGGTGCCCTACGACATCGTGCTCGAGATGGACGAGATCAACGACGACTTCCCGGAGACGGACGTCGTCCTGGTCATCGGCGCCAACGACACGGTCAACCCGGCCGCGTCGGAGGACCCGACCTCGCCCATCGCCGGCATGCCGGTGCTGGAGGTCTGGAACGCCAAGGACGTCATCGTCTTCAAGCGCTCGATGGCCGCCGGGTACGCCGGTGTGCAGAACCCGCTGTTCTTCCGCGACAACAGCCAGATGCTGTTCGGTGACGCGAAGGACCGGGTCGAGGACATCGTCCGCGCGCTCGGCTGACGCACTGCTCGGAAGGCCCGGATCCCGCGTGGGTCCGGGCCTTCCGGCTTTTCGTCCTCAGCCCGGCAGCGCGGCGGGAGCCGACCGCCGGCAGCTTGCTGCCCCGCTGTCGGCGGAGACGCGCTCGGGCAGTTCAATGCAGCAGGATCTCGGCCAGCGTCTCGTAGCGGGGCGAGCGACGCGGGCCCTCGCCCAGGTGCGAGGCGACCACCTCGACGGATCCGAACGGCCAGGACGGGCCGGCGTAGGTCTCCAGCAGGCGCACCCAGCTCGTCATCTCCACGAAGCGGCCCCCGGTGCGGGCGACGGTCACGTGCGGGGTGAACCGCTGGCCGCGCCGCCCTGAGCCGGTCGAAGGGTCCACCTCGATCCCGCACGCCACGGCGGCATTGCGGGCCCGGACCGACGCCGTGCCGAGCACCTCCGCGCCGGTGACACCGGTCGCGAGGACGCGGCCCTCGCTGACGTTCGGGAAGACCACGGCGCCGGACAGCGCGAGGGCGTCCGGCGGGAGGCCGTCGAGCGACTCGGCGAGGCGGTCGACGTACTCGTCGACGCGGTGGGGGGCGGCGTCCGCCATGAACGCCAGCGTGACGTGGAGGTGCTCGGGCCGCGTCCAGCGGAAGTCGCCGGCCGCGCGGCGCGGCTCGAGGAAGGCGTCGAGGTGGTCCACCACCTCCGGAGGCGGTACGACGGCGACGAAGACCCGCATCAGACCTGGGTGCCGACCAGCTGGCCGATGCCGTGGGTGACCGCCATCGCGACCAGCCCGCCCGCCACGTTGCGCAGCACCGCGAGCCGCCACGAGCCGTAGCCCAGCTTGGCGCTTCCCCAGCCGGTGACCGCGAGGGCGACCACCACGGCGGCCACGGTGACCGGGACCCGGGCGTCGGCGACGACCAGCAGGATCGTCAGCAACGGCAGGAGCGCGCCGAGGGTGAAGGAGACCATCGACGCGAGCGCGGCGTTCCACGGGTTGGTGAGGTCGTCGGGGTCGATGCCCAGCTCCACCTCGGCGTGCGCGGCGAGCGCGTCCTTGGCGGTGAGCTGCGTGGCGACCTCGAGCGCGAGGTCGGGCTCGAGCCCCTTGTCGACGTACAGGCCGGCGAGCTCGGCGAGCTCGTCCTCGGGGTCCTCGCGCAGCTCGCGCTTCTCCTTGGCCAGCAGCGCCTCCTCGGAGTCGCGCTGGGTGCTGACCGAGACGTACTCCCCCGCCGCCATGCTCATCGCGCCCGCCGCGAGGCCCGCGACGCCGGCGATGAGGATCGCCGTCCGGTCGGTCGTCGCGCCGGCAACGCCGAGCACGATGCCGGCGGTCGAGACGATGCCGTCGTTGGCGCCGAGGACACCGGCCCGGAGCCAGTTCAGCCGGTCGTTGAAGCCCTGCTCGTGCGGCTCGTCCTCGTGGGGGCCGATGGCCTCTCCGGAGTCGGCCGCGGCGTTCACGCTGCTCACCCCGACATGATCCCCGACGGCACACCCGTCGTGCGACCCCGATTCCGCGGCGGCGGACGCATCTACCCGGGCGTTGTGGCCTCTACCAGGGTGGTCTACCACCCTGGTAGAGGCATGAACACGTAGTTACAAGTGCGCTCAGAGGCCGAGGTCGCGGCCGATGAGCTCCTTCATGATCTCGTTGGAGCCGGCCCAGATCTTGGTGACGCGGGCGTCGCGCCAGGCGCGGGCGACGCGGTACTCGTTCATGAAGCCGTAGCCGCCGTGGAGCTGGACGCAGTGGTCGAGCACCTCGGACTGGACCTGCGAGGAGAACCACTTGGCCTTGGCGGCGTCGATCGCGGTGAGCGTCTTCTGCGAGTGGTTGAGCACGCACTTGTCGATGTAGGCCTCGGCGGCCTCGATCCGGGTGACCAGGTCGGCCAGCAGGAACTTGTTGTGCTGGAAGGTGCCGATGGGGGCGCCGAAGGCCTGGCGCTCCTTGGCGTACTGGATCGTCTCCAGCAGGATCTGCTTGGCGTGCGCGACGTTGGCGACCGCGCAGCCGAGCCGCTCCTGCGGGAGCTTCTGCATCATGTGGATGAAGCCCATGTTGAGCTCACCGATGATCTCGGCGTCGGTGACGCGGAGGTTCTCGAAGAACAGCTCGGCGGTGTCGGACTCCTCCATGCCGACCTTGTCGAGCTTGCGGCCGCGGGAGAAGCCCTCCGCGGTCGCCTCGATGCCGAACAGGGTGATCCCCTTGGGGCCCTTCTCCGGGTCGGTGCGCACGGCGGTGACGAACAGGTCGCCGGAGTAGCCGTTGGTGATGAACGTCTTCGAGCCGTTGATGATCCAGCCGTCGCCGTCGCGCACGGCCGTGGTCTTCAGCGCGGCGAGGTCGGAGCCACCGGAGGGCTCGGTCATGCCGATGCCGAGCAGGATCTCGCCGGAGACGACGCCCGGGAGCCAGCGCTCCTTCTGCTCCTCGGTGCCGAGCTCGACGATGTACGGCGCGGTGATGTCGGCGTGGATGCCGTGGCAGGTCGGGTACGCCGCGCCGACCTTGGCGAGCTCCTCCTGCAGCACCGCGTTGAACCGGAAGTCACCGGCCTCCGCGCCGCCGTACTGCTCGGGGACCTCGAGACCGAGCAGGCCCTGCTTGCCGGCCTCGATCCAGAACTCCCGCGGCAGCGCCTTGGCGGCGATGTGCTCCTCGGTGTGGGGCAGGACCGAGCGGTCCACGAACTCCTTGACGGAGGTGCGGAACGCCTCGTGGTCCTCGTCGTAGATCTCACGCTTCATGAGCGCGATCCTACTCGCGGGTCACTTGGGCGTGCCGGGTCAGTCCGCGACCGGCTCGAAGCGCTTCGGCATCACCAGTCCGGCCACGACGAGCGCGAGCGCGGCGAGCGCGACACCGGCGAAGACGGCGTGCAGCGCGGGCTCCAGCACGTCGATCGGGAGGGCGTCGAGGTCCACGTCGCCTGCGCGGTGGCCCCCGAGACGGGCGGCCACGACACCGTTGGCGACGGCGCCGAAGACGGCGACCCCGACCGCGCTGCCGACCGAGCGGGCGAACATGTTGGTGCCGGTGGCGACGCCGCGGTGGCGCCAGGCGACGGCGGACTGGGCGGCGACGATGCTGGGGCTGGCGACGTAGCCCAGGCCGAGGCCCAGGACCAGGCAGCCGAGCGCCAGCAGCCACACCGGGCTCCCGGGACCGACGAGCAGCACGATCCCGGTGCCGAGCACGCCGAACAACGCACCGGCGAGCAGGCAGGGCCGGAAGCCGAGGCGCAGGTAGAACCGTCCCGCACTGCTCGCCGCGATCGGCCAGCCGATGGCGAGCGCGGCCACCGCGAGACCGGCGGTGACGGCACCGGCGCCGAGCACCCGTTGCGCATAGACCGGGACGTACGACGTGACGCCGAGCATCACCATGCCCACCACGAACGAGCCGATGGTCGCGGCGTTGAGCACCCGGTCGCGGAACACCCACAGCGGCAGCACCGGGTCCGGCACTCGTCGTTCGACAGCGACGAAGGCGAGCAGCAGCACCAGCGCGGCGGCGAAGATGCCCACCCCGACCGGCGACCACCAGGCCCAGCGGATGCCGCCCTCGAGCAGCCCGAGCAGCACCAGTCCGGCGGCGAGCGCCAGCAGGACGGCGCCGCCGAGGTCGAGCGGCCGGCGCTCGCTGCGGGCCTCGTGGGCCGCGCTCTCGTGGAACCGGCGGGCCAGCACGTACGCCGCGAGGGCGCCGAGCGGCACGTTGATCCAGAAGATCCAGCGCCAGGACAGCTGTTCGGAGAAGATCCCGCCGAGGGTCGGGCCGACGACCGCGGCGGTGGCCCACACGCCCGCGACGTAGCTCTGCGCGACGGCCCGCTCGGCGACGGAGTAGATGTCGCCCATGATCGTCACCGAGGCCGGCTGGATGGCGCCGGCGCCGAGGCCCTGGACCGCTCGGAACACGATCAGCGCGGTCATGCTCCAGGCGACGGCGCACAGCACCGAGCCGAGCACGAACAGCCCGATGCCCAGCAGCATGAGCGGCTTGCGGCCGAAGACGTCGGCGAGCTTGCCGTAGATCGGCGTGGTCACCGCCTGCGCCAGCAGGTACGTCGAGAACAGCCACGGGAACTGGGTGAACCCACCGAGGTCGTCGACGATCGCCGGCACGGCCGTCGCCAGGATGGTGGTGTCGATGGCGACCAGCGCCACGCTCAGCATCACCGAGGCGAGGATCGGGCCCCGGTCGCTGCGCAGCCCGACGCTCGATCGGCTGATCGGGGCGGCGGTCGAGGAGGTCACGTCGGGTCGCAACCGCACCGCCCCGGGCCGCATTCCCCGACGCCTAGACTCTGGCGCCATGGCGACCCACGACACCCGCATGCTGCTGCTGGGTGCGGTCGCGCTCTTCGAGCCGGTCAACGGCTACCAGATCCGGCGCGAGCTGCTGTCCTGGCAGGTCGAGGACTGGGCGCACGTCAACCCGGGCTCGATCTACAACGGCCTCGCCACGCTGGCCAAGCAGGGCCACGTCACCCGCAACGACCTGGTGGACGGTGGTCGCCCGGTCGCGGTCTACGAGCTGACCGACTCCGGCCGCGGCGAGCTGGAGCGGCTGATCCGCAGCGGGCTCGAGGAGGTGAGCACGGTCGACCGGACGGCGTTCAGCGCCGCGATCTGCCTGCTCCCGCTGTTGCCCGCGGACCGGACGCTGCGCTCGCTCACCCGGCGCCGCGTCGCGCTGGAGGAGGTGGTCGCCGAGCTCGGCACCCCGGTCGGGCCCGATGCCGCGCCACCGCACGCCCTGCGCATGGTCACCCTGTGGCTGGACCTGGCGATCGCCGAGCTGGCCTGGCTGCGCGAGACGATCGAGCAGCTCCGGCGCGGGGACCTGCCGCTCGACCCGGCCGCGTGGGCACCGCCGGCGGACGACCCGGGCTGGCAGATGAGCAGCGACCGGGACCGCTACCGCGCACTGCTCGGTCGCTGAGCGGCTCCTGGCGCGCGCTTCGGAAACCCGGTGGCCGATGATTCCTCGGTCCTGGCAGGGTCAGGACCTGCGACAGGGGTGGGCACGGCCGGTTGACGTGGTTGTGTTCAATCTTGAATACTCCGATGTTCAACGTTGACTATGAAGGGATCGCGATGATCGAGGCACGAGGGCTCGTGCAGACCTTCCACACCGGGCAGGGCAAGCAGAAGCGGGAGGTGCACGCCGTGCGCGGCGTCGACCTCGACGTGGCCGAGGGCGAGGTCGTGGGCTTCCTCGGCCCCAACGGTGCCGGCAAGACCACCACCCTGCGGATGCTGACCACGCTGCTCAAGCCGACGGCCGGCACCGCCACCGTCGCCGGGTACGACGTCGCGACCCGCCCGGTCGACGTACGCCGCAGCATCGGCTACTGCTCGCAGGTCGGCTCGACCTTCTCCGGTGCCTACGCCGGCGACGAGGTCGTCGACCACGGGATGCTCTACGGGATGTCGAAGAAGGCCGCGGTGGCCAAGGGCCAGGAGCTCTTCGACCAGCTCCAGCTCGACGGGCTCTGGCGGCGGATGCCGAAGAACATGTCCGGCGGGCAGAAGCGCCGCCTCGACATCGCGATGGCGCTGATCCACTCGCCGGGACTGGTGTTCCTCGACGAGCCCACCACCGGGCTCGACCCGCAGGCGCGGATCAACCTGTGGCAGCACATCGCCGGCCTGCGCAGCCGCGAGGGGGCGACGGTCTTCCTGACCACGCACTACCTCGACGAGGCGGACGCGCTGGCCGACCGGATCGTCATCATCGACAAGGGCGAGATCGTCGCCAGCGACACCGCCGACAACCTCAAGGCCGCCGTCGCCGGCGACCTGGTGGACCTGGAGGTCAGCACCGACGAGCAGGTGGTGGTCGCCCGCGACAAGCTCTCCACCATCAGCAGCGAGGTGGAGGTCGAGGGCCACCACGTCCGCGGCCGGGTGGCCCGCGCCGGCAAGGCGGTGCCCGGGCTGCTGCGCGACCTGGATGCCTCCGGGGTGGCGCTGGAGTCGATCGAGGTCGTCCGGCCCACCCTGGACGACGTCTTCCTCACCCTGACCGGCCGCTCGCTGCGCGACGCCGAGGCCGACGCCGCGGCGCAGGACGCCGCCCCCACCACCGAAGGAGCCGAGGCGTGACCACCTTCTTCCGCGAGTCCTGGATCGTCTTCAACCGCCAGCTGCGGATGAACCTGCGCAACCCCGCGTGGGTCATCATCGGGATGCTCCAGCCGGTGCTCTACCTGCTGCTCTTCGGCCCGCTGCTCAAGCCGGTCATCTCCCAGCTCGGCGGCAACCAGTACACCTGGTTCGTGCCCGGCATGCTCGTCCAGCTCGGCATCTTCGGCGCCTTCTTCGCCGGCTTCTCGCTCATCGGCGAGTGGCGCGAGGGCGTCATCGAGGCCGAGCGGGTCACCCCGGCGCACCGCTCGGCGCTGCTGTTCGGGCGGCTCTACCGTGACCTGCTCCAGCTGTTCGTGCAGGCGGTCATCCTCGTCGTGCTGGGCCTGGTGCTGGGGATGGACGCCTCCTTCGGCGGCATCGTCGTCGGCGTCGTGCTGACCCTGCTGCTCGGCGGGGCGTGCGCGGCGGCGTCCAACGCGCTCGCGCTGACCACCAAGAGCGAGGACGTGATGGCGCCGGTCATCAACGTGGTGATGATGCCGGTGCTGCTGCTGAGCGGGATCCTGCTGCCGATGAGCTTCGGCGCCGGGTGGCTGGAGCGGCTCAGCGACTTCATGCCGATCCGGCACGTCGTCGACGCGGTGCGCGCATCCTTCTTCGGCGACTTCGACAGCTCGATGCTGTGGGGCGTGGGCTGGACCTTCGTGCTCTTCGGCCTCGCGGTCTGGTGGGGCACCGCGGTCTTCAAGAAGGAGAACGCCTAGTCGGAGGCCTCGGCGCCCGGCAGGGCGCCGAGGCCCTTCTGGATCGTGTCGAGGTACTTGCGCAGCGGGAAGATCTTGCCGTCCGCCGGCTTCTCGATGGCGGTGTCCTCGTCGAAGTCGGCGAACTCGAAGTGGTCGACGTCGCTCTCCTCGATCCGCATCAGGTAGTGCGGCGCCGCGACCCGTACGTCGACCACCTCGCGCTGCGAGCCCTCGCTCTGCTCGATCCGGACGGTCTCCTCCCCGCCGACCCGACCGGTCCCGACCCGCTTCGCGTCGGCGTCCTCGCGGCCGTCGCGCTCGAGGAACTCGTCGAGGTCGCAGAACGACTCGGTGCTGTCGAGCAGGTCGTTCTCCACGACCCACTTGTCGCCGAGCACGGCGAGGATGATGTCGGTGGTCGACTCCTTGCCGGTGGCGTTCCAGTAGGCCCGGTCCGCACGCAGGTAGACCTGGTCGTCGACCCGCAGGATCTCCGCGGTGCCGCCCGAGGACGCCGACTTCATGCTGCCCGTGCAGTCGCCGCGGCTGGTGGCGACCACGTCGACGGTGAGCGTGTCGCCGTCGCCGCCCGCGAACTGCCCGCGGATCCGCGCGCTCTCCACGACCGCCATGTCCTTGTCGGCGGCCTGGAGCACGTCCTTCGGAGGCAGGTCCGCGAAGGCGGCCGGCTCCGGGTCGTCGCCGCCACCGGTCGCCAGCGCGACTCCGATCCCGACGGCCAGGGCGAGGGCGGCGGCGGTGCCGAGCCCCACCCACCACCCGGTACGACGGCGCGCCGGCGCCGTCACGAACGGCTCCGGCGGCGCGGCAGGTCGCGGCGCCGGGGCGGGCGTGGGCGTGGGGGTCGGCGCAGGGGTCGGCGTGGGGGTCGGCGTGGGGGTCGGCCGGTCCAGTGCCGTCAGCCGCAGCGCGGCCTGCAGGTCACCGCGCATCTCCGCGGCGGAGCGGTAGCGCTCGGCGGGGTCCTTGGCCATCGCGGTGCGCAGGATCCGGTTGGTGGCGTGCACCATCGCGCTCTCGCCGGGCAGCTGCGGGACGGGCTCGCTCTCGTGCGCGGCGATGACGAGGTGGTCGGCCCCGCGCGGGTACGGCTGCGTGCCGGTGAGCGCCACCCAGAGCACGCACCCGAGCGCGTAGATGTCGGTCGCCGGGCTGGCGAGGGTGCCGGCGTGCAGCTCCGGCGCCATGTACGACGGCGTGCCGGCCGTCGACGTCGTCCGGCTCGCCGCGGCGTCCATCCGGCGGGCGATCCCGAAGTCGGCGAGGTAGGCCCGGGTCGGGCCGGGCCGGCGGACCAGGACGTTGGCGGGCTTGATGTCGCGGTGCACGAGCCCCGCGGTGTGCGCGTCGGCGAGCCCGGCCGCCACCTGCTCGATGATCTCCAGCGCCCGCACGTGGCCGGGGGTGCCGTCGGCCCGGATCAGCTGGCGCAGGTCACCGCCGGGGACGAGCTGGCTGGCGAGGTAGAGGTGACCACCCTCCTCACCGTGGGCGTAGACCGCGACGACGTGCGCCGACTCCAGCGAGGCCTGCGCCCGGGCCTCGCGGGTGAAGCGGGCGCGGAACTCCGGGTCGTGCGCCCACAGCGGTGCGATCACCTTGAGCGCGACCTCGCGGCCGAGGTTCTCCTCCAGGGCCCGGAAGACCACGCCCATGCCGCCCTGACCGAGCTGGTCGAGCAGGCGGAACCGACCGATCCGCGAGCCCGGGACCGGGTCGCCGACGGGCGGAGGGGGAGGAGCCACGGTCCTTGTCTACCGGACGGGGCGTTCGAGGGACGAGGTGCGCCGCGCCCGGACGCCGGGGTGAGACCCCCCAGACCGTCCCCGGTCAGTCGACCATCGGACCGGCGTACGGCGGGCGCAGCGCACCTCTCGCGAAGGACCACTTCCCCCACGGAGGGCCCAGGTGCCATGGTCGCGCCGCGGCCGGGCGTGGGGAATCCCCAGAAATGGAGGACAGCCCACGCGCACGGCCGAATCCGCCTAGTGTGCGACGAATGGGGCCTCGACGTCCGGTCGCGCGCGCGTTCGGCGCCGCCGTGGAGCGCGGTCTGCACCGTGCGCTCGGCCTCGCCCTGCTCGTCGCCGCACCGGCCTTCGTGGTCCGGCTGGGACCGCTCGAGGACCTCGACGAGGTGGAGCTGCTGTCGGCGGGCGCGGTCGTGCTCTGCCTCCTCACCATCGCCCTGCGCTGCCTGGGTCGCGGGCCGGGCGGCTTCGACCTGCTGCTCGCCACGCTCGCCCTGGCGGTGGGTACGACGATGGCGCACCCGGAGCCACCGGTCGTCCCCCTGGTGACGCCGCTGCTGGTCGTCGTGGCGGCCCGCCGGCCCCGCCCGGCCGTGCCCCTCCTGGCGATCGCCGTCCTCTACGCCGTCCTGCGCTGGGCCGAGGAAGGCACGCCCGGGCTGCGCGAGGGCACCGTGGAGGCGGTGCTCGCGGGCGGCACCGCCCTCGCCTTGCTCGCCCTGGTCTCCCGGGTACGCCAGGCGGCCCTGCGCGCGGACGCCCGGCTCGACAGCCACCGCGAGGTCCACCGCGCGCACCTGTCCGCGGCCGAGGTGGAGACGACCGCCTTCCTGCACGACGACCTGGTCCCGACCCTGCTGGCCGTCGGCAGCCTGCCCGACTCCCCCGACACCCACGCCGCCGCGCGGGCCGCGCTCACCCGGCTCACCGGCCCGGCCCACGGTGAGGACACCGCCGACCTGGTCACCGCGCTCCGCGCCGCGGCGGCCCGGGAGATGCTCGACGCCCAGGTCGTCAGCCGGGGTCCGCGCACCCACCTGCCCGAGGCGGTGCGGGAGGCGGTGCTCGGCGCGGCCGGCGAGGCGCTGCGCAACGTCGCCCGGCACAGCGGCCAGCGGCAGGCGACCGTCACCGTCGTACGCCGACCGACCGCGCTGCGCGTGCGCGTCGAGGACAGCGGAGCGGGCCTGTCCGGCACGCAGGGCGTCGGCATCCGGGTGGCCATCCTCGGCCGGCTGGAGTCGATCGGCGGCACCGCCCGCGTCACCGGCTCCCCCGGCGGCGGCACGGTCGTGGAGCTCACCTGGCGGGCGCGGCTCGTCGCACGGCTGCTCGGGCTCACCACCGACCTCGAGCAGCCGGTGCGGGCCGCGGTCGGCGACCCGGGCGGGGTCGCCCGGCAGGTGGCCGCGGTGCTCGCGGCGACGTACCTGACGGCCGGGATCCTGCTGGGCCGCGACCAGCCGGCGCCGACGTGGTCGTGGGCGGCGGCTGCACTGCTCGTCGCACTGGTGCTGGTGCTCGCCACCGCGATGAGCCGGGGCGCGCCGCACCCGGCGCTGCTGGTGCCGGTCGCCGTCGTACCGGCGGGGGTGGTCGCGCTGGTCGACCCGGCGCAGGCCTGGCTCGTGGGCTGCGCGGTGCTGCCGGCGCTCACCGTGGCCTGGGTGGTGTCGGGACGGATGCTGCTCGTGCTGCTGGCGCCGAGCGGGGCGGTCCTGCTGGCGCGCGGCCTGCCGGAGCTGCTGGCCCTGCCGCTCGTCGACGCGCTCGCCGTGGCCCTCGCGGTGGCGGTGTGCCGGCGCGCCGGACGGGTGCTCACGGCGCCCGCGCGGCCGGAGGTCACCGCGCACGCCGCCGCGCTGAGCGCCGCGCTCGGTCCGATCCTGCGCCCGGTCGTCGTCGCGCTGCGGACCGTGGGCACCCCCGATGCGCCGACCGAGCCGGCGCCCGCGTTGCTGGCCCAGGCGGTGCGGGACTGCCTCTACCTGCCGGGCCCCGGCCACGAGGAGCTGCGGATCGCGATCGACCAGCTGCGTCGTGGCGGCATCCACGTCGACACGATCATCACCGACCTGCCGCCGGCGACCCGGACCCTCGCGGCGGCGCTCGCGACCGCAGGCCGGACCGGCGCGACCCGGGTGACCGTGTCGGGCAACCCGGAGGAGGTGACCGTCGTCGCCGTACCGGGGCCCGGGCCGGAGCTGGCCGAACGGCTGCCCCGACTGCTGCCGGTCGCCTGGCGGGTGGACGCCGATCCCGAGGTCGCGGTGCTCAGCGGGCCGCCCGACCTCGCGACCCTCATTCGTCGAGGTGACCGTCGGCGCGTGCGCGACTGATCAGCCCGTGCACGTTGCCGATGTCGACGCCGCCGTCGCGGTAGGCTCGGGCGGCGCGGGAGAGGTGCTCGCGCACGGTGACCTCGCTGATGCCGAGCTGGCGGGCGACGAGGCGGTAGGGCAGGCCGGTGCTGACCGCCTGCAGGATCTCGATCTGCCGCTCGGAGAGCCGGGTGCCCAGGGAGGCATCGGTGAGCAGCGCGGCGGCGACCTGGCCGGAGCAGGCGAGCTCGCCCGCGGCGGCGTCCCGGATCGACTGTGCGATCCGCTCGACCGGGTCGACCTTGAGGACCAGCCCTGCGGCGCCGGCGGCGATCGCGCGTCGTACCGGGACGGGCTTCTCCTCGGCGGTGAACAGCAGCACCACGATGCCGAGCTTGCTCAGCCGGCCGACGGTCTCCTCGGGGTGCGGCTGGCCGGGCATGTGCAGGTCGAGCAGCACCACGTCGAGCCCGTCGGGCGCCTTGGCGAGCAGGGCGTCGACGGTGTCGGCGATGGCGACCAGGCGCAGGTCCGGAGCGGACTGGGCGAGCGCCGCCCCCACCCCGGCGAGCACCACCGGGTGGTCGTCGATCGCACCGACCCTGATCACGGGACCAGTATGTCCACGCGATCGGTTCCCGTGCGGGGAATCGGAGATCCCGTCGCCTCCTCGCGGAAGCCGTGCCGCTCCCACCACCGCGCCAGCGGCGCCGGCGCCCACCAGTTCCACCGGCCGAGCAGCCTCATCGTGGCCGGCACCAGCAGCGCCCGTACGACGGTCGCGTCGACCAGGATCGCCACCAGCATCCCGATGCCCATCATCTTCATGAACACCACTCCACTGAGGCTGAAGGCACCGATCACGACGGCGAGCAGCAGGGCCGCGCTGGTGATGATCCGGCCGGTCTTCTGCACGCCGGTCTGCACCGCGAGGTCGTTGTCGCCGGTCGCGTCCCACTGCTCGCGGACCCGGGAGAGCAGGAAGACCTCGTAGTCCATCGACAGCCCGAAGAGCACGGCCAGCATCACGATCGGGTTGGTGAGGTCGAGGAAGCCCTGCGGCGTGAAGCCGAGCAGGCCGGCGAGGTGGCCGTCGCTGAAGATCCAGGTGACCACGCCGAAGGAGGCGGTGATGGAGAAGGCGTTCATCAGCACCGCCTTGAGCGGCAGCACCACCGAGCCGAACGCCAGGAAGAGCAGCACCAGCATCACGCCGACCACGATGACCCCCATCAGCGGCAGGTGGTCGCCGACGGAGGTCGCGAGGTCGACGGTGCTCGCGGTGAGCCCGCCGACCAGCGCCTCGGCACCGGGCGGCGCGTCGACCGTGCGCAGGTCCCGGACCACCTGCTGCGAGGTCCCGCTCTGGCTGTTGCCCCGCCAGGCCGCACGGAGCAGCGTGGTCTCGCCCTCGGACGCCACCGGCCGGACGTCGACCACGCCCGGCACCTCGGACAGCGCCGCGACGTAGGCGTCCAGCCCGGCGCGGTCGGCACCCTCGACGAGCACGTTCGCGGTCGAGCGCTCGGCACCGAACTCGGTGTTGAGCCGCTCCGACGCCTGGTGCGACGGAGTGTCCGCCGGCAGGACCCGGTAGTCCACGCTGCCCCACTTCACCCCGAGGAACGGCGAGGCGACCACGAGCAGCACGGTGACGACACCGACCGCGACGAGGACGGGGCGGCGCATCACGGCGCGGGCCAGCCTGGCCCAGGCGCCGTGGTCGCCCTCGGTCCGCGGCGCCCGCTGCAGGAAGGGGATCCGCAGCGCGTCGATGCGGGTGCCGAGCAGCGCCAGCGCGGCCGGGAGCACGGTCAGCGCGGCCACCATGGCGATCAGCACGGCCGCGATGCCGCCGTACCCGATGGACTTGAGGAAGGTCTGCGGGAACACCAGCAGCGAGCTCATCGCCGCGGCGACGGTGAGCGCCGAGAAGGCGACCGTGCGCCCGGCCGTCGCCATCGTGCGCACCAGCGCGGCACCCGTGTCGTCGGGTGTGCGGGCGATCTCCTCGCGGAAGCGGGAGACCACGAAGAGGGCGTAGTCGATCGCCAGGCCCAGCCCGAGCAGGGTGATGATGTTGGGCGCGAAGATCGAGACGTGGACCAGCTCGTTGAGACCCGCCACCGTCGCGCGGGCGCCGACCACGGCCGCGAGCCCCACTAGGACGGGCATCAGCGCGGCGACCACGCTGCGGAAGATGATCAGCGAGAGCAGCAGCACGATCGGCATCGAGACCAGCTCGGCGCGCAGCAGGTCGGCCTTGGTCTCCTTGTTGACGTCGACGTAGACCGCGTAGGGGCCGGCGAAGTCCGTGGCCAGGCTGCTCTCCGCGACGACCGGCTCCATCCGCTCGAAGGCGTCGCCGAAGTCGTCCTGGCTGGTGCCGACGAGGGAGACGTACACCGCGGTCGCGTGACCGTCCTTGCTGACCAGGGCGGGGTCCTGGGCGTCGTACCAGGTCTGGGCGGCGGCGATGGTGCCGCCCGGCACCGAGGCGAGGCTGCGCTCGACCTCGGCCCGGAAGGCCGGGTCGCTCGCCTTCGCCGTCGGGCTGGAGAAGATCACGATCGCGTCCACCGAGCGGTTGCCGAAGGTGGCCCGCTCCTGGGCCAGCTCGCGCGCCGACTGGCTGCTCGGGTCGTCGAAGCCGCCGGCGTCGAGCCGGTCCTCCAGCCCGACCCCGGCGACCGCGGCCGCTGCGGCGATGCCGAGCCCGACCAGCAGCACCACGACCGCCCGTCGTACGACGAGGGCGCCCCATCGCTCGATCATCGCCCTGCCCCCTGCCTGTCCGTGAAGCACCATCAGTTTCGTTAACGCCGTTAACCGTAAACGGTGTAAACTCCCCGCGTCAAGCCGTCTCGGACCTCGTAGGAGTCACGTGCCCCACCTCCCCGCACCCGCCACCCGTCGCGAACGCCAGCGGGAGGCGACGTACGACGAGATCGTGGCGGTCTCCGCACAGCTCCTCGCCGAGGGCGCGGACCTCTCCCTGCGCGCGGTCGCCGGACGGATGGGGATGACCGCCCCCGCGCTCTACCGGTACGTCGAGAGCTACCAGCAGCTCGTCGACCTGGTCGCCTTCGAGCTCGACAAGGCCGCCACCGCCGAGTGGCGCGCGGCGGCCGAGCGCTTTCCCGCCGACGACCCCGCCGCGCGGCTCACGGTCGCGTGCGTGCGCTTCCGGCAGTGGGCGCTGGCCAAGCCGCGGGAGTTCGCGCTCGTCTTCGCCAACCCGATCGCCGAGGCCGACACCCATCGCCGCGAGCTGCTCACCGTCTCCACGTCGGGGCACTACTTCACCGACCTGCTCGGGGAGATCTGGGAGCGGACCCGGTTCCCCTACCCGCGTCTCGACGAGCTCGACCCGGTCATCCGGGAGGCGGTCCTGGAGCCGCTCATCCCGGCCAAGTCCGACCACATCCCGGCCGAGGAACGGGGGCTGCTGTGGATCTACATGCGCGCCTGGTCGGCGCTCTACGGCGTGGTCACCCTGGAGTCCACCGGGCACTGCGACCCGCGGGTGATCGCGTCAGGTCAGCTCTTCCGGGCCACCCTGCTCGACTGGCTGGCCCCGCTCGGGCTCGACGACGACCGGACCCGGATCACCGGGATCCTGGACGCGGAGCTGGCGCGGGACTAGCTGCCGAGCTTGGCCAGGTCGACGACGTCGGAGGCGGCCGGCTTCTTCGCGTTGACGGGCACGTCGAACTGGCTCAGGGTGACGGCGCCTTCCTTCTTCACGTCCCAGCGCAGGAAGTAGTGGGGGTCGCTCGCCGCAACCCAGGCCACGCCGGGGTTGCCGTCGTCGGACTTGAACGAGATACCCACTGCGTCCTTGCCGGCGACCTTCTTGGTGCCGGTGACCTTGGCCCCGTCACCGCTGACGTCGTCGGACTTCAGCTCGCCCAAGAGACCGTCGAGGTCGCAGAGCTCGGAGAAGCCCTCGGTGTCGGAGGAGTCGGTGGCCCACCGGTCGCCGATCAGCTTCATCGCGGCGTCGGCGTCCCCACCGGCCTGGCTGCGCCAGAACGCCTCGTCGGCCTTGAAGTAGGAGACCCCGTCCACGCCGATGAGCCGGAACGAGCCGGTGCCGGGGATCTTCATGCTGCCCACGCAGTCGCCGCTGGTGCTGATCGAGACGTCCATGACGATGGTCTCGTCGTCGTCGACGATCTTGCCCTTGAGGTGGACCGACGTCAGGTCCTTCATCGCCGCCTCGACGTCCTCGCCGATCTGCTTGACCGAGGTCTCGGCGTAGGCCTTGGGGTCGGGGCTCGACTCGGTGTCGGTGGCGTCCTTGTCATCACCGCAGGCCGTCATGCCGAGCAGGACGAGAGGGACGAGGGCAAGGGCGCGGGCCGAGAACATGGCGTCACACTAACCCGTCACATCCGGAAAAGGTGGCCCTCAGGCCCAGAGCACCTCGCGCGTCCACACCGGGACCAGGTCGCCGGCGCGGCCCTGGCGGGCCTCGTGGAAGAAGTGGGTGCCCTCGCTGGGCTCGAGGTTCAGCTCCAGGGTGCGGGCACCGTGGCGCCGGGCGTGCTGGACGAAGCCGGCGGCGGGATAGACGGCGCCCGACGTACCGATGGAGACGAACTGGGTGGCCTCCGACAGCGCGTCGACGATGCGGTCCATCTCGTAGGGCACCTCGCCGAACCACACCACGTCCGGGCGCAGGTCGTGCACGCCGCAGGCCGGGCAGGCGGGCTCGTCGAGGAGGGTGCCCGTCCAGGGCGAGGCGACCTGGCACGCCCGGCACAGCGCCTTGCGCAGCTCGCCGTGCATGTGGACGACGTTGCGTGACCCGGCACGCTCGTGGAGGTCGTCGATGTTCTGGGTGACGACGAGCAGCGCGTCGCCCATCGTCTGCTCGAGCTCGGCCAGGGCGCGGTGCGCGGGGTTGGGCTCCACGCTCGCCAAGGCGGCCCGGCGCTCGTCGTAGAAGCGCTGGACGGTGGCGCGGTCCCGCTCGAAGCCCTCGGGCGTCGCGACGTCCTCGACGTGGTGGCCCTCCCAGAGCCCGTCCGCGTCGCGGAAGGTCGGCACCCCGCTCTCCGCGGAGATGCCGGCACCGGTCAGGACCACGATCTGAGGCACAGGCGGAGGCTACTCGCCCTCCGGGTGACGGCGGTCACCCGGAGGGCGAGGGCGAGACTCACCGCGCCGGTCACTGGTTGTCGAGCGGGAGCCCCGGCGGGTTGATCTCGGACTTCTCGACCGCCTCGTTGGAGAGGTTGTACGTCGCCAGCCACTTCTCGTACTGGCCGTTCTCGATCAGGAAGTTGATCGCGTCCGCCACGGCCTCGACCAGCCCCGAGTCCTTCTTGGTGGTCGCCGCGATCAGGCCCTGGAGGGAGGAGCCGGCGCCGGAGTAGGTGCCCGCGGTGCGGTACTTGTCGCCGGTCTGCGCCTGCTGGTAGGCGACGGCCGGGTTCGGGCCGAGGTAGGCGTCGATCTGGCCGGAGTCGAGGGCTGTCCACTGCGAGGTGCTGTCGGCGAAGTACTTGATGTCGATGCCCTTGCCGCCGGCCTTCTTCAGCGCGTTGCTGAACTCGACCAGGATCTTCTCCTGGTTCGTGCCCGCGCTCACCGCGATCTTCAGCCCGTCGAGCGGCGCCGGGTCGCCGGTGAACTCCAGCGTGCTGTCGGACTTCACCGCGAACGCGACGTCGTCCTTGCGGTAGCCCGCGAAGTCGTAGGTCTCCTTGCGCTTCTCGGTGTCGGTGATGTTGGAGAAGCCGACGTCCGTCGCGCCGCTGTCGATGCCGACGAAGAGGTTGTCCCAGGTCGCGTTGACGACCTCCGGCTCCAGGCCGAGGACCGCCGCGACCAGGCGGCCGAGGTCCGGCTCGGCACCGGTGATCGTCTCGTCGTCGTCGCCGACGTAGGCCAGCGGCGGGAAGCCGTCGGGCAGCGCGCCGACGCCGATGACGAGCTTGCCCTTGTCGAGGATCGCCTTCGGGACCTTGGCGCGGATCTCGTCCTGGACGGGCACGTCGAGGGTGGTCTGCTCGAAGTCGCCGGCGGCCCGGGCGATGGTGACCGTGCCCTCGGCGTCGCCCGACGCCTCGGCGTCGCTGCCGCAGCCGGTGAGCGTCGAGGCGAGCAGGGCGGCGACGGACGCGGCGAGCAGGGCGCGGCCGAAGGGACGGCGGAGCGGACGGGTGGCAGACATGGTTCTCCTTGGTCGAGCATCGTGGGAACGCCGGCGGGGCCGCCGGCGGGTGCTGCGGTGGAACCGTGGTCAGAGGACCTTTCCGAGGAACTCGCGGGTGCGGGCGTGCCGCGGGTGGTCGATCACCGTCTCCGGCGGGCCCTGCTCGACGACGACGCCGCCGTCGATGAAGACCACGTGGTCGGCGACCTCCCGGGCGAAGCCGATCTCGTGGGAGACGATGACGAGGGTGGTGCCGCTCTCGGCCAGCGCCTTGATGACCGCGAGCACCTCCCCGACCAGCTCGGGGTCGAGCGCGGAGGTGGGCTCGTCGAAGAGCAGCAGCCCGGGCTCCAGCGCCAGCGCACGGGCGATCGCCACCCGCTGCTGCTGGCCGCCCGAGAGCTGGCGGGGATAGGCCTTGCCGCGCTCGCCCAGGCCGACCTGGGCGAGCAGCTCCCGGGCCCGGGCGCGGGCCTGCGCCGGGGTCGCACGTTTGTGCGCGAGGAGCGGCTCGGCGACGTTCTCCTCCGCGGTGAGGTTCGGGAAGAGGTTGAAGGTCTGCGCGACGAAGCCGATCCCGGTGCGCTGCTCACGGACCGCCTTGGGTGGCAGCTCCTGGAGCCGCCCCCGGTGCTCACGGACACCGACCAGCCGGCCGTGCACCGCGACGTAGCCCAGGTCCAGGGGCTCGAGGTGGTTGATCGCGCGCAGCAGCGTGGACTTGCCCGAGCCGGACGGGCCCAGGATGACCGTGACGCCGCCGGCCGGCAGGGTGAGGTCGATCCCCTTGATGACCTCGGTGCCGGCGAAGGCCTTGTGGGCGTTGCGGATCTCGACGGCCGGGGCGCTCATCGGCGGGCCTCCGCCACGCGCAGGCGCAGGCCGGCGAGCACCCCGCGCAGCCGCTGGAGGGGAGTGGGCGGCAGGGTGCGCACGGCACCGCGGGCGAAGTAGCGCTCGACGTAGAATTGCACGACGGAGAGCACGCCGGCGATGACGAGGTACCACGCCGAGCCCGCCAGCAGGATCGGGATGATGTCGCCGGGCAGCCGCGACTTGATGATGTTGACCGCGCCGAAGAGGTCCTGCAGCGAGACGAAGTAGACCAGCGAGCTCATCTTGACCAGGCCGATCAGCTGGTTGACGTAGCCCGGCACGATCGAGCGCAGCGCCTGCGGCAGCACCACCCGGCGCAGCCGCCGCAGCGGGGAGAGGCCGAGCGCGTTGGCGGCCTCGACCTGGCCCTGGTCGACGGAGAGGATCCCGCCACGGATCAGCTCCGCGGCGTACGCCGCCTCGTTGATCGTCAGGCCCACGACACCGGCCGCGAGCGGCGCCAGCAGCAGTGGCGTCTCGGTGCTGAACAGGGCTGGCAGGAGCGGGATCTTCAGCGCCAGCGTGGGGAAGAACTGGGAGAGGTTGTAGACGATGATGAAGAGCACCGGCAGCGGCAGCGAGCGGAAGAACCAGATGTAGAGCCAGGCCAGGCCGTTGAAGAGCGGGTTGCGCGAGAGCCGGGCGAGGGCGAGCACGGTGCCGAGGACGAAGCCGAGCACGGCGGCGTAGAGCGTGAGCTGCAGGGTCAGCCGGAGGCCGTCGAGGATGACCGGCCGGGTGAAGAAGCCCCAGAAGTCCTGCCACTGGTAGTTGGCGTTGCCGGCGATGTCGAGCACCAGGGAGACGATGAGGAGGGCGATCACGGCCGTGGCGACCCACCGCACCAGGTGGGGGCGGGGCAGGACCCGCTTGCTGGCGAGCTCGGCGCGCACCGCGTCGACCGTCGGCGCTTTCGTGGCCGGCACGACCACGGGGATGCTGCTCATGGCGGTCCTCTCGGTTGGTGGGGCAATATTGACCTATGACTACTGAGTTAGTCGAGATTCTCGACAATCCTGCCTGGCACTCGCTCGTCGGTCCGCATTCCGGACTCGCCGAGGGCGACGGGCTGGCCCGGCGCTATCGCCGCGACATCTCGGTCTTCCACGCCCTCGCCGACGCCCGGGACCCGCTGGCCTGGGCCGACCTCGCCGCCCTGACGGGTCCGGGCGGCGAGGTCACGATCAGCGGCGACGACGCACCCCCGCCGCCGGGCTGGACCGTGGTGGCAGGTGGCGGTGGCGTCCAGCTGGTCGAGACACCGGCCGTCGCGGCCCGCCTCGACCCGGCGGCCGAGGTGCTCGACGGCAGCGACCCCGCGGTGGTCGCCGAGATGCTGGCGCTCGTCGAGCGCAACCAGCCCGGCCCCTTCCTCAGCGGTACGCCGAGGATGGGCACCTACCTCGGCATCCGCCGGGCCGGACGGCTGGTCGCCATGGCCGGCGAGCGGGTGCACCCCGAGGGCTGGACCGAGATCAGCGCGGTCTGCACCGACCCGGAGTTCCGCGGCCAGGGCATCGCCGCCCGTCTGGTCCGCTCGGTCACCGCCGGCATCCACGCCCGCGGCGAGCGGGCCCTGATGCACGCCGCGGCGACCAACACCGGCGCGATCTCGGTCTACCTCGGGCTGGGCTTCGAGCTGCGCCGGCACACCACCTTCCGGCTGCTGCGGGCGCCGGGCACGGCAGCGGGCCCCCACCCGGTCGAGGTGGAGGCCCGGCAGTCCGCCTGAGGCTCAGTGGAAGGTGTCGGCGGCGTTCTTGTTGGTGACCGCGGCGTCGAAGTTGTCGACGTCCACGTCGTCACGGTGGGCGGCGTCGTGCTCGACGGCGTCCTTCACGGCGAACTTGTCCTTGCCCTGTCCGCCGACGAGGTGGTCGTAGGCCGGGGTGACCTCGTGCGACTCCAGGGTGTCGTCGCCCAGCTGGCCCTCGACCCAGTCGACGCCCTCGTAGCCGTTGAGGTAGTCGTTGCCGTCGCCGCCGTAGAGCTCGTCGGAGCCGTCGGGCACGTTCGCGCCGGCATGGCTGATCAGGACGTCGTCGCCCTCCTCGCCGCGCAGCACGTCGTCGCCCGCGCCGCCGTTGACGAGGTCGTTCTCGGTGCCGGCCATGACGAAGTCGTCACCCGCCTCACCGAGGACCTGGTCGAGGCCACTGCCGGTGTAGATCTCGTCGTCGCCCGCACCGCCGTACACGGTGTCGGCGCCGGTGCCCGAGAGCACCTCGTCGTCGCCGCCGAGGCCGTAGATCGTGTCGTTGCCGGAGGTGCCGATGATCTGGTCGGCGCAGGCGGTGCCGTACGTCGTGACGCCCGGCTTGGCGAAGATCAGCTTCGGGCTGTCGCCGCAGACGGGGCCGGCCTGGGCCGCCGTACCGCTGGCGGTGAGAGCGGCGCAGGAGGCGGCGCCGACGAGGGCGAGCTGGGCGAGGCGGCGGGAGATCGTGGTCATGGCGTGTCCTTGGAGTGAGGAGTTCGGCTCCGGACGGGCGCCGGGCTCACGGGTAGGAGCGGCGGGCCCGCCCGACCTTGCAGAAAACGTTGAGTACGACGACTCACGCGCCGCCGGTGCGCCGGCTGGAACGGTGAGGGCCATGAAGCCGACCCTCCTGCTCGCCTCGATGACCTGCGCCGCGCTCCCCCTGCTCGCCGCGTGCGCCGACCCCAGCCACGCGAGCGAGGCCGACGACCTGCGGGCCCGGCTCGCCGCGCTGCCCGGGGTCGCGTCGGCGAGGCTCGACTACACCGAGCCGGTCACCCTCGACTCCGGCAAGCTGCAGCTGACCGTGCGGATGGAGCCGGGGGCCGAGGCATCGGCGCTCAGCGCCGTCGTCACCCGGACCTACGACGCCTTCGCCGGGGTCCACCACGGCGAGGAGGGTGACCTCGACATCACCTGGGGCGAGGACGTCGTGCACCTGCGCAGCTTCGAGCCGGACGCCGACGAGGCCGCCGTCGGCGCCGCGATCGAGCAGGCGCTGCCGGTGCTGGAGGGCGAGAAGGTGCGCGTCGACATCGAGACCCAGGACGTCAGCAAGGCGCCCCACGTGCGCACCCGCTTCACCGTCACCACGGCGCCCGGACCGGACGCGCTGCTCGCCGCCCTGCCCGGCCTGGACCGGCGCTTCGGCGCCCTCCCCGACGCCGACTGGACCGTCCAGGCCGCTCCCGAGGGCTCCTGGACGCTGGCCTCCAGCGACGGCTTCCCCGGTCCCGACCAGCTCGCGCTCTTCGGCCGGCTCCGCGCCGGGCTCCCGCAGGGCGCCACGGTCTGGCTCGGTGACGACGAGGCGACCAGCCTCTCCCTCCCCGCCGGTACGACGCCCGCGGCCGCCGCCGCGCTCGCCGACCGCCAGCTCGCCCTGCTCGGCGGACCCGGCCGGGCGTCGTACGACCTGATGGTGGGCGACAGCCTCGACGTCTCGATCGTCGACGGCGAGTGCTCCTTCGACACCGGGCCGGTCGGCGAGCGGATCCAGCTGACGCACGGGCCCCGCTGCCGCGCCGTCGTGAGCGCGGGCTGACCCGTGACGTATGACACGAGCGGCGCGGGGTACCGCGCACCCAGCCCCGTCCAGCAGCGGCGGGACACCGGACGCGCGGGAAGCCCGCGCGACACCGCCAGGAGAGTCACCGTGACTCAGGAAACCACCATCTCCCGCGACGAGGACCGCGCGACGGTCCACCACTACATCCGGCTGTTCGGCCGCACGCCCACCGACGAGGAGCTGCTCCGCTTCCGCGAGGCGCGGGCGCGCGTCGTACCGGTGCGGGGGGTGCGACGCCGGGCCGCGCGGTTGATCGTCCGGCTCTGACGGTCCCCCGCCTCAGCCGTCGGCGAGGCGTGCCGGGAAGCCGCCCGTCGCGACCGGGCTCCACCGGGTCGGCGTGATCCGGAGCAGCGACTTGCCCTGGTCGAGCATCGCCTGGCGGTACTCGTCCCAGTCGGGGTGCTCGCCGGAGATGGTGCGGAAGTAGTCAACGAGCCCGTCGAGCGCTTCCGGCACGTCGAGCACCTCGCACGTGCCGTCCACCTGCACCCACGGTCCGTTCCACTCGTCCGAGACCACCACCACGCTCACCCGCTCGTCGGCGCGCGCGTTGCGCGTCTTGGCGCGCTCGGGGTACGTCGCGACCACCAGCCGCCCCGCGTCGTCGACCCCGCCGGTCACCGGCGAGGCCTGTGGGGAGCCGTCCGACCGGCGGGTGACGAGCAGGAAGCGGTGGCGCGGGCGGACGAAGTCGAGGAGCTCGTCGAGGGCGACGTCGGTGTTCGTGGCGATCGTGCGGGGCATGGTCCAGTCGTACCAGGCGCTCAGTAGTCTCGGCGGCGCTCGTCGACCAGCGGTGGAACGTCCTGCTCGCGGAGAGCGCGCAGATGTGTCCTGATCTGCTCATCGATCACGATTCGACTTTCTGCGTCGTCGTCCCACGCCCGGAGCATCGCGGTCAGGTCCACACCACCTCCCGGGCCCCATAGGTCCTCGTGGTCGCCGATGATCTCGAGGACGTACTGTGCCGCCGCGTAGGGACGATGGGTGCGATCTATCCGGTCGACTGCCCAGCAGATGTCCTCCCACTGACCGCGCCACGCGACCTGCTCGTACGGAACATCAACGAGCCGGGGCGCGTGGCCGAGCTCGGCGAGGACGTCACCGAGCCGCACTTCGGCCGCCAGCGCTTGTCGTGACGTCAGCGACGCCAGCTCCCGGAGGAGGGGCGAGTCGTACCCCTCGACCAACCACTGCGCCGCGACCATCGGCAGGTCGCGGTCCGGGATGACTCGACCGCGAGCCACCTGCTCCGGCGTCGGCGTCGGCGTCGGCGTCGGCGTCACGTCGTAGTCGGTCATCGGAACTCACGAACGACTTCGATCAGGCCAATTATGTGCCGGTTGAGGAAGTCCTTCTCGACCTCGAAGCGCGTCACGTAGCCGACACCACCGGCCCTCACGTTCCAGCCGCGAGCGATCTTGACGGCGTAGTCCTCGTTGTGGACCGGGTAGAAGATCGGCTGGTCACGCAGTCGCGGCCACGCGCGCCACCCGGTGCGCTCGAGCAGCGCAAGCTCCTCGGGGCCGGTCGGGCGCCAGAGGACAACCGTCTCCATGCGGGCATCTTCCCCCGTGCCGCGCCTCGGCGCAGGTCGATGAGCTCCGGCCGCGTGCAGCCGATCAGTAGTACCAGGGGAAGCGCGGCACGCTCAGCGGCTGTTGATGGTCGGTGACGGCATTGTGCGGTTGACCTGCGCAAAGCGTTGGCGGTCGTTGATCGCGGACGGCCGCTGACGACTCTCCTGCCACGTTTTTGCCACGCATCGCGCCATTGTCAGGACCGCTCCCAGGGCGGCGGTCCGATGTCGGCGTGTGCGCTGTCGAGCCAGGGCGCGGGGATGTGAGCCCATCCGCCGATCTGCTCGTGCGTGCCGTCGGCGAGGGTCGCCCAGACCTCGGTGTCGGGCGGTCGCCAGATCGTGAGGTAGTCCGGACCGTGCACGACCTCGAACTGAGCGTCTGCAACAGGCCCGCGGAAGGTCAGCAGAACCCGCTCCTGTGGAGGGAAGTCGTACGACATCGCCTCCGGCTCAACCATCACCGAGAACGAAGTGTCAGCCTGCCCTTGGACAAGCATGCGGGTGACCTGCACGCGGTCGCGCTTGGTCCTCCGTCGCCCAATCCCCACCACGGCCTACCCCGGCTCGCCCGGACGCGACTCGTCGACCGCTTGCCGCGAACCCGCGTCCTTGACCTCCAGGGACTCGAGGAGGCGCATTCCGAGGTTCCAGCGCTCGCGCGGGGGCAACGCCATCGCGAGCCGAAGAAACTCCTCTTCGGTTTCGTCCACGCCAGCAACCGTAACCCGACCGTCAGGCATCGGCGATACGCCTTATGAGCTCGTTGCCCCACGCGACGGCTGCCTGGATGTCAGGGAGTACGTCGACGCCCTCGATCGCTCCCTCGTAGAGATCGCCCCAGCCGGCGCCGACCTCCATCACCGGCGGCCATGCCTGCCGCCGTCTGTAGTCGAAGAGCCGAATACACGTCGCCTTGACCTCAGCCATGTCGAGGTTCTCGCCCCTGTCCAGGAGCTGCAGGTCGACGAGATCGCGCACTCGCTCGCTGCCCGGCTCCGAGATTGCGTGGATCTTCTGGGCGACCTGATGATCAGCACGCATCACCGGAATCGGTCCCGGTGCGGGGAGTCCGAGGTCGGTGAAGAGCTCGACCAGATCGGCCGCGATCCGGAGTTCGGGTTCCAAGGCGTCGTCGATCTCGTTGTGACCGAGCTCGAACTTGACGGTCCGCCACGACCGACCGAGGTAGTCAAGCTTCAGGTCGAAGGGCTGCATGACGTAGGCCGGTGGAATGCCCGGCGGACGCGGCGGCTGACGGTCGACCACTCGACCTGTGAAGCCTGCCCAGCCCTGGTTGAGCGAGGCTTCGAAGTCGTCGAGGAACTCGCTCAGCGGATGGACCCGCGCGGCGTCGAGGTCTTGCGTGAATCGACTCTCAGCACGCCCATAGCGAAGCGCCATCGCGGTGCCGCCCTTGACCGCACCCTCAGGGAGCAACTGTCCGACGACAACCATCGCCATCGTCACCTGGCGGCGCACTGTGCTGGTGTCGTCGGTCTCCAGGTTGCGGATCCGCTGCTCAAGCGACCTCAGGTTGGGAGGCGGGGTCGAGTACGTCACGACGCGCTTCTCTCCGCCGGGCCAGGGGCGGGCTTGCGCAGCTCGCCTTGAAGCTTCGCGTATTCGGCACGGGTCACCAGACCCTCCTTGCGAGCGTCACGGGCCGCCTTGAGCAAGCGATCCCGCTCGATTCGACCTCGGCAGTCAAGGATCGCGTCGGCAACGCGCATTGCCAGCAGACCTTCGTAGCGCGTGAGGTTCGGCGCCTCACCACGCGGCGGAGCAGCCACTTCCATGATGGCCGGCATCTTGGCGCGCGTCCGTTTCGGCGCGACCACGCGGATCTTGCGGGGATTGACGTCAGCAAGACCGAACAACGCCAGCACCGAGTCGCCCCGCAGGTAGGCACCGTCACCCGCCCTCAGCAATGCTTCGGCGAACTGGTCGAAGGGCGAGCCGGGGGCATCAGGTACCCGGTAGATCCCGTACGCAACGTGGACCAGCGCTCCTCGTGCCGCCAGCTTGCGCAGCTCGACCGCCGGAACACCCGCCGCGACCGCATCCTTGGTGGTGATGAAGCCGTACTCGCCCAGCGCGATCTCACGCACCAGGTCTCGGTACTTCACCTCGGCAGCCATGGCACAACCGTACCGAAAACGGTACGGTTGTGCCAGCCATCACATGGGACCCATGGCCGACTGGCTACCCACCGCCCACCTCCGCCACTTCGGGGCTCCCTGATGTGCCGCACGCTGGGCATCGACACTGAGCCGCTCGTCGTGTGCGTACAAAGCGTCCCATTGGCGAACGCCGTCAGCGATGAACGTCTCGATGGGAATCTCGCGCGCTTCGGCATCGAGCACCAAGAGGTCGTCGAAGGTGACCGTGCCCTCGATGCAGAAGGCCTCGGTCTCGCCGTCCCTCTCGACGCCGCATTCGTTGAACCAGTAGAACGAGTGCGCGCCGCTTTCGGTTCGAACCGGGATGCGCAGACTCGGATCCGCTGGCCAGTCTCTGGTCAGTCCGGGCTCATCGAAGAAGCGCCAGCCGTAGATCGAACCGCCCCAGGCGAGCGAGTCGAAGAACGTCTCGACCGCAGCCTCGTCAGCCAGAGGGATGGCGGGCTGGGTCGCCGCCTGCTCGCCGAGTGGATCCCGCCGCAGCAAGAACCGCAACTCGGCAGGCCGCTTCAGCCGCATGATCCGGCGACCGTCCTTCATGAGTGGGCCAGACTCTGGAAGTGCGATCACGTGAAGCAGAACCTCGACGTACGCACGGGCAGGGTCGAGCCGTACTCCGACCACGTCGGACTCGTTGAGCGCGACCTCAAGCCTCTCCCGGGTGACGTCGTCCCATTCCATGCGGTCCATCCTCACGCAGAAGCGTCGTCGCCTGCGACCGAGATTGGCGCCGGCAGCGCCGTAAAACGGTCGGGGCTTCACGGCCGTCCGCCGTAGATTGCCGCCATGGGATTCGGGCGCGAGGCAAGGCGGGTGCGTGACGAGACGCTGCCGCACGGCCGGCGCCTTCGAGCACTCGCCCATTGTCTGGAGTGGGCGCAGCCAGTTGGATTCCACCCCTCGTGGCACTACTTGGAAGCCAAGCTCGGCGCGCCGCGCGAGAGTATCGAGTTCCTGGCCCCGGCGATCGACCTGCTCGAGCGGGAACGCAACCTGCATCTCGAACTAGTTCAGCGCTATTCGACCCTTCGCAGACGGCAGAAGATGCGGGGCTCAAGATCACCGCGGCCCGACGCGGTCACTCCGCGTTCGCCAGCTCGGTGGCATGGAGACGAACGAGAGGCAGCCGCGCACGCCTTGCGGTGGTGGCTCCAACGTCATCCGTTGGAGGACTTCGTCGACCGGCCCGAAGCCAAGCTCGCCGTCGACGTCGCGCGCGTCCTCGCGCCTGGTCCAAGTCTCACGTCGTTCGACCCGGCCGCCCTGCAACAGAGTCTCGACTGGGCACGGGATGGAACGCGTGCTGTCGCGAACCAAACAATGGCGGAACGTCGACGTGCCCACCAGGTGCTCGATCTTCTCGGGCAGATCTACATCGTGCTCAACGGCGCTCCCTTGGTGGGCAGTCCTTGGAACTTCACCGCTTCGCCCGATGATCAGGCACGCAGGGCGGCAGTTGCACGCACGTACTTCCGTACGCCGCTTGGGCTCTGGCGCAGCACTCCCCAGGACGGCGTGGGTGACCTCAACGACGCGGCCGCTGACCTGCTGGTGCTCGGATACGACACTCCTGCGCTGCGGCAGCTCGCTGGTCTGTCACCAGGCGACTCGTTCTACGAGGTCGAGCCTGCTGTGACTGCTGCCCTCGACGAACTTGAGATCGGTGACCTCCTCGACATCAGCGCTGACCGGGCGGGGCTCGAGGCCCGACTCGGACTCTTCCTGGACGGCAAACTGACGCTGCGCGAACTCTCGACCTGGGCTCACCAGATGATCGGACACGAGGGCGAAGACGACCTGCAACCGTTCGTGATGCTGGACGACATCTACGACGACTGGGAGTACGCGGGTCAGGACCTTCCTTATCTCGATCAGGTGACTCGCAAGGCCGCCCGCGACTTCCTTGCCGGCCGTCGGGTCACTCGACTCGACTGGCTTGAACCGCCCGCCCAAGAAGGCGTCCAAAGCGCCACCGTGCGCCGGCCGAGTTGGCGCGATCGACTACGCCGCCGAGGAAGGTAGGTCGTGACGAAGCGGAGGGGAAGGCGAGACATGAGGTTTGCTAGGAAGGTGAGCCGTGCCATGCCCATGCCAGTCCCGTTGAAGGCCGACGCCGTCGGGCCCTGTCGGTTGACGTTCGGGCACCTCTCCGTGGCGGGTGCCGATGAAGTGACGAGGAGCCCGGCCGACAACGCACTCTTCTTTGAGACCGCTGAAGGCAGCCTGGGGCGGGTCACCTTCGAGGGCCTGGACGCGATGCGCGCAAGCCGGGGTGAGGTCGCACCGTACGACGACGGTCACGACTTCTCCAGCTGGGTGTACAACGTCCTCGACTCGACCTGGCTCGCCGAACGACACGCCTACGAGTGGAGCAACTACGAGACTCCGCTGCTGGAGACCCACCAGCACTACCTCTTCCGCTTCCATGACGAGTTCGTGGAAGCCATCGCACAGGGCATCTGGGTCGACACAGTTCCCGCGTCTGACCCGTTCACAGTGAGGACAGACCATCCGGGCAGCACGCTCCCGTTGGGCGACGTCGTCGATCAGGGCGAGGCTCACGGCCTCTCATGGCAGGTTCGGTCCACCGAGGTCGACCAACAGACCCTGGTCGTCAACTCGGAGCTCTGTTCACAGCGTCTTTTCGAGTTCTCACTGAGCCTCGATGGCAAGGACAGCGTTTGCGCGTCAGCACTCGTCCGCACCCGCGACGGTCGAACGAGCACACATCTGACCCGCCCGTGGGCGGGTGTCGTCGCCTCGGTGCGGGGCGTAGCGAAACCTCAGGACTTCGCCAAGGAGTGGGACGAGTATTGCCACGGCGTCGCCGAACGACGCCGGGAGATGAGGAAGTAGCTCCATCGACGCGCGCTCGCTCAAAGCAGTCGCAGCACGACGCTGTCCTCCGCCTCCCTTCCGCCGACGCCGTGGGCTTCGACGATCTCTACGATCCAGTCGAAGAGCGTGGTGCCCTCGCCCCGCCTGGCCGCCTCCAGTTGGGCGGTCACCGCTGTCACGTTGGACGGGTGACAGCGGGCGAGTGTGCCCTCAAGCCACCGCACAGTCGCGGGCCAGCCGAGCGCCTCACGCGAACGCGACGAGTTCAACCAACGCAACTCGAAGCCGCCGTCCGGAGTTCCGCACCCACCCCGCAGGATGTCGTTGAACGCGTCCAGGCTGCCGTTCCACTCGAAGTCCGCCAGTAGCGCCGAGAATCGCCCCACGAAGCCTTCGAAGTCGTCGAACCGATCGCCGTCGATGACGAGCACAGGAAGCCCGACTGGAACCGCCTGTCGCCATTTCTCCTCGAACGTGTCCGCATCGAGATCGACGATTTCGAACTCATCGTTCGCCGCGATCTCCGCCACGCTCGGCGTCGGCTCCCAGCTCAGCGAAGTGCTCACCTCTGTGATTCGGTCGGCGCGCTCCAGGCGGCCATCGGCGAACTGGTGGATCTTGCGAACCTCGTAGCGCGCCGCGTCGAGCTCGGAGAGGATCGATGTCGGCTCGTCGCTGGTTGAGTGGCTCCACTTGCAGGCCAGATAACTTCGCGGCGGCGCGAACTCCTCCCGGAACTCGTCAGCGGCAAGGACTGCGTCCGCGAGGTTCCCCAGACCCTCGAAGTACGCTGCATCAGTCGAATCCACCAGCAGCCTCGCGACGCGGTACGCCTCGTCCATGCACTGAGCAAGGATCGGATGCGCTCCACCGTCGAGCCTGCCGCTCGAGAGCCAGGTCGATACGTACCCAGCGATGTCCGAATCAAGAAGGACAACTTCGACGCCACCAACATCCACCCCCCGAAGGTCAGGCGGGAACGGCCGAGCAAGATGCTCAGCCCAAAGCCGCTCGATTGGACGCCGCCAAGGGCTCGTCATTCGTCCCGCCCCTCCGGCAGCCCGAGGGGCGGCACATCGTCTTCGCGAAGCTCGCGGAGATGCCCACGGATCTGCTCGTCGATCGCGGGCCGCAGGTCCGGATTCTCGTCCCAGGCCCGGAGCATCGCCATCAGGGCCTCGCCGCCGCCAGGCTCCCAGAGACCTTCGTAGTCGCCGATGATCTCGAGGACGTACTGCGCCGACGCATAGGGCCGATGGGTGCGATCCATCCGATCAACGGCCCACCAGATGCCCTCCCACTGGCCGCGCCACGGCAGCTGCTCGTACGGAGAATCGAACTCGCGGATCGGATGGCCGAGCTGAGCCAGGACGTCGGCCATCTTCACCTCTCCTTCGAGCGCCTGCCGTGATGTCAGCGAGGCCATCTCCCGCAGAAGCGGCGAGTCATAGCCATCGACCAACCACTGCGCGGCGACCATCGGCAGATCGCGGTCCGGGATGACCCGATCGTGAGAAGCCTGCTCGGGTGTCACGTCGTAATCGGTCATCGGAACTCGCGAACGACCTCGATGAGGCCGACGATGTGCCGGTTGAAATCGTCGAGGTCCTCGGCGGGGATCCAGTACTCGAGGATCGTCTGGCCGCCGGCCTGCTGAACCTCGTACTGGTCGAGGTACGCCTTCTCGACATCGAACCGGGTCACGTAGCCGACGCCACTCGCCTTGACGTTCCAGTCGCGGGCGATCCGGACGGCGTAGTCCTCGTTCAGGACCGGATAGAAGATCGGCTGGTCGGGCAGCCTCGGCGGCCACTCACGCCAGCCGGACGCCTCCACGAGCGCAAGCTCCTTGGGGCCGGTCGGGCGCCACAGGGTGACCGTTTCCATCCGCGCATTCTCGCCCACATCCCGGTCCGCTGCCGATCGACTTTCCGTTGCCACCTCCGTCTCCCCGACCCCCATCCCTCCGCCTCTTTCAAGCCTCCATCCCTTTCCACCAACCACCATCACCTCCCCTTCAACCACCCACTTTTCCTCCCCTTTCACACCCCCATTTCAGTCGGCACGCATGCTACGAAGGATCGAAGCGATCAGAGTTGAGAATGGCCTGTGACCTGCGGATATGTGGTTATCGACGGTGGTCGACGGACGCTTGAGCGGGGTGGTTCGCGTGCACGGCGGAGTGAAGTTCTACCGCGGCGCGGCGAAGGCTGCCCGTGCATATGTCGAGCGCGACCGATCCCGTGCCGATGACTACTACCTCGGCGAAGGGACCGGTGTGGCCGAGCGCTTGGCTGCTACTCCCGGCGCCGTAGAGCATGCGGGCTCGATGGACGGCGACACCTACGAGCAATGGGTCGCCGGGATCGATGTCGAGACTGGCGTCAACAAGGGAAGGCCTGCTCAAGGACGAGCACGCGCTGCGGTTCGTCGAGGTCACCGTCAACGGACCCAAGACCTGGTCGCTCGCAGCCGCGCTTCACCCCGAGATCTCGACGGCGTTGAATGCTGCCCAGGACAATGCGGCGCACGAGATCGTCGGCTGGGTGGCCGCACACGCGGCGACTCGGGTCGGGCCGCGCGGACGGCAGGTGCAGGTTCCGACAGAGAGGATCGAGGCAGCCGTCATCCGGCATTACACGTCCCGCGCCGGAGATCCCTCACCGCCACCTCCATGGCCTCTGACCTGCACAAACGCGTTGAATCAGTAGTACCAGGGGTACGGCGACCAGTCCGGCTCCCGCTTCTCCAGGAACTGGTCGCGCCCCTCCTGCGCCTCGTCGGTCATGTACGCCAGTCGCGTGGTCTCGCCGGCGAAGAGCTGCTGGCCCACCAGGCCGTCGTCGAGCAGGTTGAAGGAGTACTTGAGCATCCGCTGGGCGGTGGGGCTCTTGCCGTTGATCAGGCGGCCCCACTCCAGGGCGGTGGCCTCCAGCTCGGCGTGGGGCACGGCGCGGTTGGCGGCGCCCATCCGGACGGCGTCGTCTGCGTCGTACTCCTGGCCGAGGAAGAAGATCTCGCGGGCGAACTTCTGGCCGACCTGACGGGCGAGGTACGCCGAGCCGTAGCCGCCGTCGAAGGAGCCGACGTCGGCGTCGGTCTGCTTGAACTTGGCGTGCTCCTTCGACGCGAGGGCGAGGTCGCAGGTGACGAAGAGGCTGTGGCCGCCACCGGCCGCCCACCCGGGGACGACGCAGATGACGACCTTCGGCATGAAGCGGATCAGCCGCTGGCACTCGAGGATGTGCAGGCGGGCGAGCTTGGCCTTGTCGATGACGCTGGGCTCCTCGGCGCCGGTGTCGCCGGCGCTCACCGTCCCTTGGGTCGAGCTCGTCGAGACCTCGTACTGGTAGCCGGCGCGACCGCGGATCCGCTGGTCGCCGCCGGTGCAGAAGGACCACTTGCCGTTCTTGACGCTGGGGCCGTTGCCGGTGAGCAGCACGCAACCCACGTCGGCGGACTGGCGCGCGTGCTCCAAGGTGCGCAGCAGCTCGTCGACGGTGTGCGGGCGGAAGGCGTTGAGGACGTCGGGCCGGTCGAAGGCGATCCGGACCGTGCCGTGCGCCTTCGCCCGGTGGTAGGTCAGGTCGGTCAGGTCCTCGAAGCCGGGGACGAGGTCCCACTGGCTCGCGTCGAACGTCTCGCTCACGCCCTCGATCGCACTCATGGACCGAACGCTAGCGGCTCGGGGAGAGCAGGCTTGACCTTGACCCCGGGGGCAAGGTCTACGGTCGGGCCGTGCTCATCAAGGACCTCGCCGAGCGGGCCGGCGTCAGCGTGAAGGCGGTGCGCTACTACGAGTCGCGCGGGCTGATCGTGCCGGAGCGGGCAGCCAACGGCTACCGGGAGTACGACGACGCCGACGTCCTCGTCGTGCGCGAGATCCGGGCGCTGCTGAGCCTCGGGCTCACCGCCGACGAGACCGTCCCGTTCGTGGAGTGTCTGCGCGCCGGCAACGACCGGGCCGACGTGTGCCCGGCTTCGCTCGACGCGTACCGGCTGCGGATCGCCGAGATCGACCGGCGGATCGAGGAGCTGAGCCGGCTGCGTGGCGAGCTGTCCGGGCTGCTGGACGACGCCGAGAGCTATCGACCCCAGGAGGAAGCATGACGCTGCAGGAGATCACCGACGCCGACTTCGAGCACGAGGTGCTCGCCTCCGACGCGCCCGTGCTGGTGGAGTGGTGGGCGACCTGGTGCGGGCCGTGCCGTCAGGTCGGGCCGGTGCTGGAGCGGATCGCCGACGAACGGGCGGGCTCGCTGCGGGTGGTGAAGATGGACCAGGACGCCAACCCCGTCCAGTCCGCCGCCCACCGCGTGCTGGGCGTGCCGACGATGATCCTCTTCCGGGACGGGGCGCCGATCCTGCAGTTGACGGGCGCGCGCACCAAGGCGGCGATCGAGAGGGCCGTCGACGCGGCGCTGGAATAGCGCCCGCGGTCGTGGTCTTGTGGAGGCATGACTCTTTCCGGTGAGTACGAGCCGAGCAGCCAGCAGTGGGTCCGCGACCAGGTCGCGGCGTACGAAGCATCCGGCGGCCGGGAGGCCAACACCCTCCAGGGCGGCAAGGACCCGATCGTGGTGATCACCAGCGTCGGCGCCAAGTCCGGCAAGCTCCGCAAGAACCCCGTCATGCGGGTGGAGAAGGACGGGACGTACGTCGCGATCGCGTCCAAGGGCGGCGCCCCCGACAACCCGAGCTGGTACGCCAACTTCGTCGCGCACCCGGTCGTCGACCTCCAGGACGGGCCCGAGCCCAAGCCCTACCGCGCGCGGATCGCCGAGGGCGAGGAGCGGCAGCAGTGGTGGGACCACGCGGTGGCGACGTGGCCGACCTATGCGTCGTACCAGGAGAAGACGGACCGGGAGATCCCGGTCTTCCTGCTGGAGCCGGTCGAGGACTGACCCGGCCGGGTCAGTCGTTCGCGGTCGCGATCGTGTTGGCGAGGCCGCACAGGTGGCCGAGCCGCGCGATCTCGGAGTCCGCGAACTCCGGTCCGCCGCGGCGGCCGATGACGACGACCTCGTTGCCGTCGAGCCGCGCGGCGGCGTAGAGGGTGACCTCGTCCTCGGGCACCTCGAGGCGCACCGGCGCCTCGATCTCGACGAACTCCAGCTCCTCGGGCGCGGCGCTGGTGCCGTAGACGACGCCCTTGGCCCGGTGCAGGCGCGCGGCCCAGTCGACCCGGAAGGTCGCGGGCAGCAGGTCGACGAGCCGGTCGAAGGCGCGGTCCGGGGCAGCGGTCAGCTCCTCCACGGCCTCCAGGTCCATCACCAGGTTGCCGCCGGCGGGGTAGCGGCTGATCCAGAGCACCTCGACGCCCTCGACCGCGCTGCACGCCGAGACCACCGAGTCCGGCATCGTGCCCGCCGCGACGTCGAGCAGGACGTCGTCGACGACCGTGCCGTCGTCACGCTTCTCCACGATCTCGATCGCCTCGATGTCGCCGCCGGACATACCGATGGCCGTGGCGACGCGACCCAGCGAACCGGGGACGTCGGGCAGCAGCACACGCAGCAGGAACGGCATGCTTCGACACTAACCCGCACGCGTTTCGGGCTCGTTGCGGGCCCACCGGTTGGTCTCAGGCGCCGGCGAGGCGCTGGCGTAGACCGGTCGCGCGCTGCGCGGTCGTCCCCACCGCCGCCCGTACGGCGGCCTCCGAGCCCACCACGACCACCCTCTCCTCGGCCCGGGTGACCGCGGTGTAGAAGAGCTCGCGCGTCAGCAGCCGCGAGTCCGCGTCGGGCAGCAGCACCACCACCTCGCGGGCCTGGCTGCCCTGGCTCTTGTGGATGGTCATCGCGTGCATGGTCTCGATCGCGCCCAGCCGGGCGGGGGCGAACGCGCGCGGGCTCTCCGCCCCGGCGATCCACGCGCGGGGCCGGCCGGCGGCGTCGGGGACCACCACGCCGGTCTCGCCGTTGTAGACGTCGAGGGCGTAGTCGTTGGTGGTGACCAGGAGCGGCCGCCCGGCGTACCAGGCGGAGCCGAGCGAGGTGCCGAGCTCGGCGGCCAGCCACTGCTCGGCGTGGCGGTTCCACGCGCGGACGCCGTAGGGACCCTCGCGGTGCGCGCAGAGCAGGCGGAACCGGTCGAGCGCGGCGAGCGCCGCCTCGGGTCCCGCCCCCACGGCGGCCGTCCGGACGGCGAGCGCGGCGGCGGTGCAGCGATCCCGCAGCGCGGTCACGGGGTCGTCGGTCTCGACGTACTCGACCTCGCCGGTGCCGGCCCGCAGCGCCGCGAGCACGCCCTCGGCCGCGTCCGGCCCGTCCTCGCGCAGCGCGGCGGCGAGCGCCTTGATCTCCTCGGTGGAGCGGTGGTTCTCGGTGAGCGCGACGACCGGGGAGTCGGCGTGCCCCGCGAAGCCCACGACCAGGTCCGAGAGCACCGCGCCCGCGCCCACCGAGGTGAGCTGGCGCGGGTCACCGACGAGCACCAGCCGGGTCTCGGGGCGGACCGCGTCGAGCAGCCGGGCCATCATCGTCAGGTCCACCATCGACGCCTCGTCGACGACGATCAGGTCGTGCTTGAGCCGGTTGGACCGGTCGTGCGCGAAGCGGGTGGTGTTGTCGGGACGCCAGCCGAGCAGACGGTGCAGGGTCATCGACTCAGGAACGGCGAGCCGGCCCGGCCCGTCGCCGAGCGCGTCGAGCCCGGTCAGCTCGCGCTCCACCGCCTCCCGCAGCCGGGTCGCCGCCTTGCCGGTCGGCGCGGCCAGGGCGATCGACATCCGCCGCGGGTGCTCGGCGGCGAACTGGTCGGCCAGCGCGAGCACCAGCCGCGCGACCGTGGTGGTCTTGCCGGTGCCGGGGCCGCCGGTGAGCACGGTCGTGCGGTGGCGGGCGGCGTGGGCGACGGCCGCCTCCTGCTCGGGGCTCAGGTGGGTGTCCCGGACCCGGTCGAGGGTCGCGGCGAGCACCCCCTCGTCGACCGCGGGCGCGCCCAGCGCGATCCGGGCCCGCAGGTCGTCGGCGACCTGGCGCTCCAGCCGGTGGTAGCGGTCGAGGTAGACCAGCCCGAGCTCGCGCCGCACCGCGCCCGCCGCGACCAGCGGCGAGGCGTCGATCGCGGCGGACCAGCCGGCGGCCTCGGGCCAGGCCAGGGCGAGGTCGCCCAGGTCGGGCAGCGCCTCCAGGTCGAGCCCGACCGAGCCGCCGCGGACCGAGCGGACGGCGAGCGCCACCGCCAGCCGGACCCGGTCGTCGTCCTCGCCGGCCAGCGCGGCCACCCGCTCGGCCACCCGGACGTCGGCGGCGTCCACCAGTCCCGCCGCGTTGAAGTCGGCGAGCAGTCCGCTCGCGCCCCGCGCGACGCGGGGGTCGTGCGGGGAGGTCGCCTCGAAGCGGTCGATCACGGCTTCGCCCCGTCCAGCAGGTCGGACAGCTCGGTCACCAGCGCCGCCGGAGGCTCCCACGAGAACACGCCCGCCGGAGCGCCGTCGACCACCGGGGTGTCCGGTCCGCACATGCCGCGCAGGTAGAGGTAGGCCACCCCGCCGAGGTGCACCGCCGGGTCGTAGCCGGGTTGGCGCCAGCGCAGGAAACGGTGCAGCACGACGGCGTAGAGCAGGGCCTGGAGCGGGTAGTCCGAGTGGCCCATGGCCTCGTCCAGCGCCGCCTTGTCGTACGACGCCGCCGTCAGCGGCTCCTCGGCCGGGCCCAACCAGTTGGTCTTGTAGTCGACCACGACGTAGCGGGGCTGGTCCGCGCCGGGCACACGCAGCACGACGTCGACCGACCCGGTGAGGTAGCCGCGCAGCACCTGGCCGCCGAGCAGCGGGTTGTCGAGGGTCTCGGCGTACCCGCGCACGGGGTCGCCCTCGGGCAGGTGGCGGCGGAGCAGGGTCGCGACGTCGCCCAGCAGCACGGTGTCGTCGGCGGCCGACCAGTCGTCACCGCGCGCCAGCGGCAGCTCGAAGTCGAGCTCGCACAGCCGGTCGCGCGTGCCGATCCGGCGCAGCGTGACGTCGTCCATCAACGGGCCGAGCGGGGAGTCGAGGACGGCGACGAGCGCATCGGCCAGCACCTCCCGGTCGAGCTCGACCGGCCACCAGCCGAGCTGCTCGTCGACGTGGGCGAGCAGCTCGGCGCGCAGGTCGGGAGCACCGGGGTCGGCATGCTCCAGCACCGCGTGGACCAGCGAGCCGAAGGTCGCCCCGACCGGCAGCTCCGCCATCGGCGAGGGGACACCCGCGCCGGGCCCGGCGGGCCTCACCTCCAGCTCGACGTCCTCGTCGTCCTTGACGACGACCTCGGGCTCGCTCGCGACGCCGGGCAGCGCCTGGGCGGTGGCGAGGTCGACGTTGCTCAGCGCGGAGTACGACGTGCGCCGCCACTCCACGTCGACCGTGCGGGTGAACTCGCGGGCACCCAGCGCCGGCTCGTCCTCGCGCGGGAAGCCACCGGTGTCGTCGGCCGGCACGGCCACCTCGGGCTGGGGGCCGCCCCGGTCGCGCCAGGTGGCGAAGAGCGCGGTGGCTGCGTCCTCGTCGGGCACCGGCGGGGCCGGCGGGACCTCGCCGCTCAGCCCGCCGTCCTCGGCGGCGCGCCGCATCAGCAGCCGGTGGAAGGGCGACGCCTCGGCGTTGCGGGTGGGCGCCCACCACGCGACGACCTGGCTCTGCGCGCGGGTGAGCGCGACGTAGAGCAGCCGGAGCCACTCGCCCGCCTCCTCGTCGGCCCACCGGCGGCAGTGGTCACCCCAGTCGGGGCCGGAGCCGCCGACGTCGAGGCAGCGCTGCCCGGTGGCGTCGTGGAAGAGCGGCCGCTTCGGCTTGCCGACGTGGCGGTCGGCGAGCGCGGGGACGTAGACGACGGGATACTGCAGGCCCTTGCTCGCGTGGATCGTCACCAGCTGCACCGCGGCCGCGTCGGAGTCGAGGCGCCGGGTCCGCTCGGCCCCGCGGCCCTCGCGTGCCTCGACGACCTGCTCGCGCAGCCAGGCGAGCAGGGCGACCGCGCCCATCTGCTCGCGCTGGGCGACCTCGTGCAGCACCTCGCCGATGTGGCGCAGGTCGGTCAACGTGCGCTCGCCGCCGACCCGGCCCAGCAGCCGCTCGGGCAGGCCGCCGGAGACCGCCGCCTCGACGACGGCCGCGACCCCGCGGCGGGCCAGCGCCTCGGACCACGCACGGATCCGGTCGCCGAGCTCGTCGGTGAGCTCGTCGCCGCCCGCGTCGAGCCCCGCGGCGTCGTGGCCGAGGAAGCAGGTGAGCGCCGCCGCCCGGACCCGCAGCGTGCGGTGCGGCTGCTCCAGCGCCTCCAGCAGCGCCAGCCACTCGCCGGCCGCCGGGGTCGCGAACACGCTGCCGCCCCCGGCGATCACGGCGGGGACGCCGACCTCGCGCAGCGCGGCCTGGGCCGCGGCGAGGTCGGAGTGGCGGTAGCAGATCACCGCGACGTCACTGGGCCGCAGCGGCCGGCCGTCGAAGGTCGCCGTCGGCGAGGTGACCAGGGCGCGGATGTCGTGGGCGAGGTCGCGGGCGATCCAGGGGCGCACCTTCGGCATCGGCAGCGTGGCAGAGCCGCGCTTGCCGAAGGACTCGCGGCGCACCACCCGCACCCGGAACGGCTCGGCGTTCGGCACCCCCGCGAGCCGGGGCTCCTGGTGGTGGGCGCTCACCTCGTGCACGACGATCTGCGGGTCCCCCAGCTCGGCGCCGCCCAGCAGCGCCTGGAAACGGGCGAGCAGGCCCGCGTCGCTGCGTCGGTTGACGTCGAGGGTCTGCTGGGTGGTGGCCGTCCCCGCAGCCGTGAGGTATGTCGTGACGTCGCCCCCGCGGAAGGCGTAGATCGCCTGCTTCGGGTCACCGATCAGCACCATCGTCGCGTGGCCGGTGAACGCCCGGTCGAAGACCTGCCACTGCACGGGGTCGGTGTCCTGGAACTCGTCGACGAGCACGATCCGCCAGCGCTCGCGCATCCGCACCCGGGCCGGGGAGTCGGCGGGGGCGAGCGCGTCGGCGAGCTGGCTGAGCAGGTCGTCGTAGGACAGCACGCCGAGGCGACGCTTGCGCCGGTCGAGCTCGGCGCGGACCGCGGCCGCGAAGGCCACCCGGCGCCCGGCCGGGTCGGTGCGCGGCTGGCCGGCCGGCTCCAAGCGGGCCTGCGGGTCGCGGACGACGTCGCGGGCGATGGCCAGCGCCTCGCCGTGCGAGAACGCCGGGCCGTCGGCGCCCTGGGCGAAGGCGCGGAGGTAGAGGTCGTCGACGACCTCGACCAGCACGTCGTCGAGGTTGTCGCGCAGCTCGGCGCGGGCGTCGGTGTCACCGGCGACGCCGAGCGAGTCGAGCACCAGTGAGCAGAACTGGTGGATCGTCGCGATGGTCGCCGCGTCGAAGTCGGCGAGCGCCTGCACCACCCGGCGGTGCCGGAGCCGCCGCTCGGCGTCGTCGCAGTCGAGCAGCAGCCGGATCAGGTCGGTGGGTGTGACGTCGGGCGCGGGCTCCTCGGAGAGCGCGCGCTCGGCCTCGACGAGCTGGTGGCGCACCTGCTCGCGCAGCTCCTGGCTGGCCGCGCGGCCGAAGGTGACGACGAGGAGCTGCTCCAGCGCGACGTCCTCCTCGGCGACGTAGCGGGTCACCAGGGCGCCGATCGTCCAGGTCTTGCCGGTGCCGGCGCTGGCCTCCAGCAGGGTGGTGCCGGTCGGCAGCGGTCCGCGGATGTCGAAGGGGCTCACAGCGTCGCCACCTTCTCCGCGCCCGCCAGCAGCGGCTCCCACAGCCGCCAGGCCAGGTCGGGCAGGCCTGCGTCGAGGAGCACCTCGACCGGCGCGTCCGGGCCCCAGATCCGCCGGTGGGAGGCGTCGTCGTCCTCGCCGGTGATGCCCCACTCGTTGTAGGGGTCGGTCGTCCACGCCCGCGCCGCGGCCTCGCGCGGGTCGACGTCCATGCCGCGCAGCTCCTTGGCGTGCGCGTCGGCCCAGGCGTACGCCGTGTCGAGCGGCATCGGCAGCGGCCGGGTCAGCCCGGCGTCGTGGAGGTCGACGAGCCCGCGCAGCCACTCCAGCGCGCGGTGGTCGAGCGGACCGGCGAGCGCTCGCTGCGGGCCGGCCTTGGCGCGGGCGACGGCGTGCCCGGTCCAGCTCTCGTCGGGACGGGCCGCGCTGAGCGCCAGCACGTCGAGCCAGGAGGTCAGCCGCTGCTTGGGCTTGAGCCGGGAGTAGGACAGCGAGACCACCTGGTTGCCGTGCACCCGCGGCACGGTGCCGGTGAGCCGGCGCCCGTCGCCCAGGTCGACGTCCACGTCGACGGTGCGCGGCGTGCCGGTGCGCACCGGCGCGCTGCGGGCGAACAGCTCCTGGCACTCCTGCACCACCTTGGTCAGCTCGTGCCGGCCGAGGTCGAACGGCGGCAGCGAGCCCCGGAGCTGCTCGGCGGTCATCACCGCCTGCGCGGTCGCGCCGGGGTCGTCGGAGGCGAGCACCTCCTGCAGCAGCCGGTCGCCGATCTGCCAGACCGCCAGGCCGTCGAGCGCCACCGGGATGGCGTCGGCGACCTGGTCGGGCTCGAAGGCGGTGGAGACCTCCAGCCGGCGCAGGAAGGTGCGCGCGGGGTGGAGCAGCATCTGCCGCAGCTCGGCCAGGGTCACGTCGCCGGACGGCACGGGAGGCAGCGCGCCGTCGAGGAAGGGCGGGGTCGGCGTGCGCTCGCGCAGGCTCGCCCGCGCGCCGGCGAGGGAGGCCTGGTCGAAGGAGAACGGGCGGGTGCCGCCGAGGGCACCGGGCAGGTGGTTGCGGGCGTCGTAGGACTGCAGCGGGTGGCGGACGACCACCGCGTCGCGAACCGGCGCCGCGGCGGTGCGGTCGAGGGCGTCCACCAGCTCTCCCAGCGGTACGGCGGGCGGCCGCACCGCGCCCGTGTGCTCGGTGGCCCCGGTGTAGGTGATCACCAGCCGCTCCCCCGCCGCGAGGACCGCGTCGAGCAGCAGCTGCCGGTCCTCGCCGCGCCGGTCGCGCTCGCCGACGAGCGGGTCGCGGCCGAGCACGTCGTCGCCGTCGACACCGCTGCCCCGCGGGAAGACGCCGTCGTCGAGACCGATCAGGCAGACCACGCGGTGCGGCACCGAGCGCATCGGCACCATCGTGCTGACGGTGAGCATGCCGGTGCGGAAGTTGCCGCGGGTGGGCCGGCCGGCGAGCCGGGCCTGCAGCAGGGCGCGGACGTCGGCCAGCCGCAGCGGCACGCCCGGGGCGCTCTGCTCGGCACTCGCCCGGGCCCGGGCCAGCTCGCGCTCGAGCTGCGGCAGCTGCCAGGCGTCGTCGTCCTCGACCTCGCACAGGTCACGCACCCCGGTCGCCACCGCGTCGAACCAGGCGTCCGCGGCCTGCGCCCGGTCGAGCTCCGTGAGGCAGGCGCCGAGCCGCTCCAGGGCCTCGGCGAGCCGGCCGACCAGCTCGATCTCGCCACTCGCGACGTCGTCGACGGGCAGGCCCCGGCCCAGGTTGCGGTGCTCGTCGCCGCTCATCGCGACGCCGAGCAGCAGCCGGTCGAGGCCGGCGCGCCAGGTGTTGTGCTCGAACTGGTCCATCGCGTAGGCCGCGCGCTGGGTGCCGTCGATCCCCCACCGGACGCCGGCCTCGGCCACCCACCGGGTGATCCGCGCCAGGTCGTCGTCGCCGAACCCGAACCGGCGGCGGCACACCGCCCGCGACAGCAGGTCGATCACCTGCGAGGCGGTGGCCCGGCCGCCGGCCAGCTCGACGAGCGCGACCGCGACCGACAGCAGCGGGTTGGTGCTGCTCGCCGCGCGGTCGGCCAGCCGGACCCGCAGCCGGTGGGCGGGATGGAGGCCGTCGTCGCTGCCGGCGTCGGTGATCAGCTCACCGAGCCCGAAGCCGGCGGAGACGAGCGGGGCGTAGGTCTCGATGTCCGGGCACATCACCACGATGTCGCGCGGCTCCAGGGTGGGGTCGTCCTCGAGCAGGCCGACGAGCACCTCGCGCAGCACGTCGACCTGACGGGCCGGTCCGTGGCAGGCGTGCACCTGGACGCTCCGGTCGTCGTCGGCGAGCACCCGGGCGGCCCGGGTCGCGGCGTCCGGCGCGGCGTTGGCGCGGAGGTCGCCCTGCAGCCAGCCGAGCAGGGTGTCGGGGGCCGTGGGCTCCGGCGCGGAGCCGGCGTCGAGTGCCTCGCCGGCGGCCACCCGGGCACCGAGCACGGTCGCCAGCTCGCGGGAGTCACGGCCCAGTGAGGCGAGCAGCGGGTGGTGCGCCAGGTCGGCCGAGGCCGCCTCCGCGCGCGGGAGCACCGCGGCCCCCGCGGCGAGCACCGCGTCCCACAGCGCCGCCGACGGCTGCGCCAGCCACAGGTGCACCTCGCGGTGCGCGGCCAGCGCGACCAGCAGGTCGATCTCGGTCTGCGGCAGCCGGGTGTGCCCGAACAGGGACAACCGGTCGGGCAGGTCGAGGCCCTCGACCTCCCCCGCACGCAGCGTGGCGCAGACCCGGGTGTGCCGCACGTCCGGTGGCTCCGCGTCGACCCGGTCGAGCAGCCGCCGCCACAGCTCGGCCTCCCAGGCCAGGTCCGGCGCCAGCGCACCACCGCGGCCGTCGGTGTCGCGGCCCTCGCGCCAGTCGGTGACGAGCGCCGGCCGCTGGACGGCGTACGACGCGAAGAGCTCGGCCAGCCGCCGCGCCACCGACCACCGCCGGCTCCGGCGCAGCTCGCCCTCCTCGCCGTCGAGCCCGTGCCCGAGGTGGGTCGCCAGGGTCGCGCACCACGCCTCGCCCAGGCTGTCGTCGATGGTGGCCAGCAGCGGCCACACCAGGCGGTCGGGGTGCCACGGGTCGTCGGCCTCGCGCCCCAGCAGCAGGCCCACCAGCGACGCCGGGTGCAGGAAGTCGACCCCCGCGCAGACCCCGTCGCCGCCGCGCGGACCGGTGCCGAGCCGGTGGGAGAGGCGCTGGGTCAGCCACCGCTCGACGCCCCGCGCCGGCACCACGACGACCTCGCTCGCGAACGGGTCGCCCGTCGGGCGCGCCAGCAGCGCACCGAGCTCGTCGGCGAGCAGGTCGGTGCGCGGAGCACGATGGAGGTGGAGCGTCATGACGGACCCGAGGTTAGTGGTGGGGTCCGACCCCGCCGTCCGACAGAGGTCAGGGCAGCAGCCCGGCCATCGTCGCGCGGCCCAGCTCGATCGCCGCGGCGATGCCGTCCAGGTCGCTGCTCAGCCGGGACACGTCGGGCGCGCCGAGCGGCGGGCGCACCTCCAGCAGCAGCGCCACCTCGGCGGCGCTCGCCTCGGCGAGGTGGACGTCGTCCGCGGTGTAGCTCTGGTGGCGGCGCACGTGCGCGGCCCCGGCAGCCCGCCCGTGCCGCAGGAAGTACGGCGCCAGCACGATCCGCTCCAGCCGCGACGGCGGCTCGGCCGACTGGTCCGAGCGGCGGGTGCGCAGCACCAGCACGTGGGTGGCGCCCTGGGCCAGCGCGGTCCGGTAGGGCACGCCCTCGGAGAGCCCGCCGTCGACGTAGGTCCGGCCGCCGACGCGCACCGGGCGCCCGGCGAGCAGCGGCATGCAGGCACTGGCCCGCAGCGCCGTCTGCAGGCTGAGCCGGTCGGTGACGTACGGCGCCAGGTCGGCCGCCTCACCCGTGCGGGAGTCCGTCGCCATCGGGTGGAACCCGATCGGGTTGGCGAGGATCGCGGCGAAGTCCATCGGCGTGATCGACTCGTAGACGTGGTGCACCAGCCGCCGCAGGTCCACCAGCGGCCCACCGCGCAGCATCCGCCGCACGTCGGTGATCTTGGCCGCCGCGACCTCCGGCCAGGCCCAGCTGCGCATCCAGCGCTGGGCCTCGCCGCTGAGCAGCCAGGCCGCGTTGAGCGCCCCGCCGGAGGTGCCGTAGACGTCGTCGAAGGCGTCGGTCAGGCCGGCCTCGTCGAGCGCGAGCGCCATCCCCGCGGAGTACGCCGACCGGTTGCCGCCGCCCTCGACGGCCAGCGCGATCCGCAGCCCGTCGGTGCGCTCGCCCGGCCGGCTGCCCGCCTCGCGCCGAGCCTGCAGCGCCGCCAGCAGGCCGACCTGCGTCAGGTCAGTCAAGGTCGCGCACCACACGAGCCGGGTTGCCGAGCGCGAGCACCCCCGCCGGCAGGTCCTTGGTGACGACCGCACCGGCGCCGACGACGGTGTCCGCGCCGATGGTGACCCCCGGGCAGACGATGACGCCGCCGCCGAGCCACACGTTGTCACCGATGGTGATCGGCTTCGCCGCCTCCCACTTGTCGCGGCGCGGCCCCGACTCCAGCGGGTGGATCGGGGTGAGCAGCTGGACGTTCGGGCCGATCTGCACGTCGTCGCCGATCACGATCTCGGCCACGTCGAGCGCGACCAGGCCGAAGTTGGCGAAGGTGCGCGCGCCGACCCGGATCTGCGTGCCGTAGTCCACCTGCAGCGGCGGCCGGATCGCGGTGTCCTCGCCGACCGCGCCGAGCAGCTCCCGCAGCAGCTCGCTGCGGCGGTCCTTCTCGCGCGCGGTCGTCGCGTTGTAGGCCGTGGTGAGGTCCACCGCGCGGAAGTAGGCCTCCTCCAGCTCGGCGTCGTCGGCGACGTACCAGTCACCGGCGAGCATGCGCTCCTTCATGGAGCGCGGGTCGTCCACGTCACTCACTCGTCGATCCCCTCCAGGTGGTGCTTGCGGTCGTCGGCCTCGCTGATCTCGCCCTCCAGCGCGGCACGCGCCTCGGGCTTGCCGTGGAAGCGGCGGTAGGAGTAGACGATCAGGCCGAGCGCGATCAGGCTCGACAGGACCAGGGTGACACCGGTCCACGGCCCGCCCACCAGCCACCACCTGTCGGCGACCGGCCACCACGACGGGACGTCGGGCCGGATGATCCACAGCGCGCCGAAGCCACCCAGCGCCAGCGCACCGAGCGTCGAACCGATGATCCGCGGCCAGGTCTCGACGCCGTCGGCCGCCGCGCGCAGGGCACGCAGCAGCACCGGGTCGAGCAGCCGCTCCGCCCAGGTGTACTGCTGCGAGAGCACCCCCAGGCCGGCCGCCATGAGCAGCAGCCCCGGTCCGGGCAGCACCAGGGCCGCGATCCCCGCGAGCAGCAGCAGCCACCCGAGGATCTCCAGCAGGACCCGCTTCGCCGTGCCGGTCATCGTCCGCCTCCCCACTTCTCCAGCCAGGCCAGCACGTCGTCGTCGGCGTTGCCGTGCTCGGCCGCGATCCGGGCCCACCGCTGCGCCATCGCGTGGAAGCGCAGCGGGTTGTAGACGTCCTCCTCGCGGGAGAAGAGCCCGTCGCCGGCGTACGTCATGATCGTGATGTTGGGCTCGACCAGCATCGTCCCGTCGCCCGGGTCGGGCATCGGGTTGAGCACCTCGCAGACCAGCCGGCCCTGCTCGGCGTCGACCACCTGCCAGCTGATCGGGAAGCCGGTCATCACCCGGCCCGGGTACGACGTCATCGTGCGCACCGCCCAGTCACGGATCTCCTCACGACCGGTGAACGTGCCCATCGCGTGCTCGACGTACACCGCGTCGGGGGTGAACAGCTCGGCGTACCCGGTCCAGTCGCCGGACGCGACGATGCCGGCCACCTGCTCGTGGAAGGCGGCGTAGGCCTCGGTGATCTCCGCGGCCGGGAAGGAACCGGTCATGTGCCGATCCAATCAGGTCCGGACAACGGGGGCACTACGCTTCGCCCATGCCGCGCAGGAGGGGTGCCAGCCGCCGGAGCCCCTTCGGCTCCCGGCTGCTCGGGCCGCGCGACCAGTCGCCGCGCGGGCTGCGGGTCCGGATCCAGGTGCTGCTGACCGTCCTGCTGCTCAGCACCAACGTGATCGGCGTGGTCCTGGTCTTCGCGATCAACGTCTGGGTGATCCCCTCGCCGCCGCCCACGCACGGGATGATCCTGGCGCTCGCGATCGCGGTGCCGGTCTACGTCGCCGTCGCGGTCGTCGTCGGCACGGTCTGGGGAACGACCAGCTCGCTGGGCGCGCTGCGCTGGGCGACCGACCCCACGATCGACCCCGACCGCTCCCAGCGCGAGCGCGGGCTCCGGGTGCCGATGGTGCTCACCTCCGTGCAGCTCGCGCTGTGGACCACCGGCACGATCCTGTTCACCGTGCTGACGGTGATCCTCCAGCCGAGCCGGACCCTCGGCACCGGGCTGACGATCGGGATCACCACCGTCGTGGTGGCGGGGATCGCCTACCTGCTCACCGAGTTCGCGCTGCGCCCGGTCGCGGCCCGCGCGCTGAGCGACGTCCGGGTCACCGGTCGGCTGCGCGGGATCGGCGTGGGGCCGCGGCAGGCGATCTTCTGGTCCCTGGGCACCGGCGCCCCGATCGTCGGGCTGCTGGTCGCCGCGATCCTCGCGCTGACGCCCCGCAACGACGCCACCCTCACCCAGCTCGCCGTGGTGACCATCGTGGTCTGTGGGGTGGTCCTGGTCTTCGGCTTCCTGCTCACCGATCTCAACGCCCGCTCCGTGGTGGCACCGATCATCTCGGTGCGCGACGCCATGCGCGCGGTCGAGAACGGCAACCTCGACACCGACGTCGTCGTCTACGACGGCACCGAGCTCGGCCAGCTGCAGAGCGGCTTCAACGCCATGGTCAGCGGGCTGCGCGAGCGCGAGCAGATCCGCGACCTGTTCGGCCGCCACGTCGGCCAGGAGGTGGCGGCGGCCGCCGCCGCGCTGGGCGCGGGCGAGATCGAGCTGGGCGGGGAGACCCGGGTGTGCTCGGTGCTCTTCGTGGACCTGGTGGGCTCGACGACGTACGCCACCGAGCACGGGGCGGCCGAGGTGGTCGCCGTGCTCAACCGCTTCTTCGGGGTGGTCGTCGACGAGGTCGACCGCCACCACGGGCTGGTCAACAAGTTCATCGGCGACGCGGTGCTCGCGATCTTCGGCGCGCCCGTCGAGCTCGACGACCACGCGAGCGCGGCGCTGTCCGCGGCCCGGGCGATGGCCGCGCGGCTGGCGGTCGAGGTGCCCGAGGTGGGCGCCGGGATCGGCGTCGCCACCGGGCAGGTGGTGGCGGGCAACGTCGGGCACCGGCAGCGCTACGAGTACACCGTCATCGGCGACGCGGTGAACTCCGCCGCCCGCCTCACCGACCTCGCCAAGGACGTGCCCGGCTGCGTGCTCGCCTCCTGGGACAGCGTCGAGGCGGCCCAGGCGCCCGAGGCCGAGGCGTGGGTCGCGCACGGCGAGACCACGCTGCGGGGACGCACGCAGCCGACCCGGCTGGCGGTCCCGCGGGACTGACCGGCGCCATCTACCCGGGTGTTGTGGCCTCTACCCGGGTGGTCTACCACCCTGGTGGATACACGAACACGTAGTTACAAGCGCGCTCAGGCCAGGGCGTCGAGGGCCCGCGCCACCTGGCGCAGCAGCTGGGCCGCGTCGACCTCCGGCAGCACGTCGGCGAGCTGGGCGTCGCGGTGCAGCACGGCGAGCCCGTGCACCGAGGCCCAGCCGACGACGGCCAGCTCCTCGGTGGGCACGGCCGTGCCCCAGCCGGCCTCCTGCGCGGCCGCGACCGTGCCGACCATGAGCTCCAGGTGCATCCCGCGGGCCTCGCGCAGCCGCGGGTGGTCGGCGTGCAGCAGCTCGGGCCGGAACATCACGTCGAACATCACCGGGTGGCCCAGCGCGAACTCGACGTACGCCGCCCCGGAGGCCACGACCCGCGCCCCGGCGTCCGCGTCGTCGGGCACCGCGTCGATCGCCGCGGCGATCTCCTCCAACAGCAGCTCGAAGCCCTCGACGGCCAGTGCGGTGAAGAGCCCGGCCCGGTCCTCGAAGTGGTGGGCCGTCGCCTGGTGCGAGACGCCGACCCGCCGGGCGATCGCGCGCAGGCTGGCCTTGGCCGGGCCGGCGGACCCGATCTCCTGCTCGGCGGCACGGAGCAGGCGCACGCGCAGGTCGGCGGTGGACCGGGTCATGCCCCCGATTCTGCCGCAGCCGCCTGCGGCTTCTGCGGCCACCACAGCCGCGGGCCGAGCAGGGTCGCGAGCGCGGGCACCAGGAGCGAGCGGACCACGAAGGTGTCCAGCAGCAGGCCGACCGCGATCGTGAAGCCCACCTGGCCGATCGTGGTCACCCGGCCGGCCATCAGCGCCAGCATGCTGACCGCGAAGATCACCCCGGCCGAGGTGATCACCCCGCCGGTCGCCGCGGTCGCGCGGGCGATCCCGGACGCGGAGCCATCAGGCGCCTCCTCGTGCATGCGCTTGGTGAGCAGCAGGTTGTAGTCCGCGCCCACCGCCACCAGGATCACCAGCGCGATCGCCGCGACCGTCCAGTCGAGCTGGATGCCGAGCCCGTACTGCCAGACCAGGACGGAGAGGCCGATCGCGGCGCCGTACGACAGCACGACGGTGGCCATGAGCGCGAACGCCGCCACCAGGCTGCGCAGCAGCAGGAGCAGCACCAGGAAGACCGCGAGCAGGGCGCAGGCGCCGATCACCTCGAGGTCGGAGACCGAGTAGCCGCGCAGGTCCTTGTTGGTCGCGGCCATGCCGGTCACCGAGACCTTCGCGTCGGCGAGCCGGGTGTCGTTGAACGACGTGGCGACCAGGTCGCGGACCTCGTGCGAGCGCGTCGACGCCTCGGGCCCGAAGGCGTCGGTGCTGCCGAGCACCGCGATCCGCGCGGTCCGGCCGTCGGCGGAGACGAAGAGCTTGCTGGCGGTGGCGAAGGACTGGTTCGTCAGCGCCGTCGGCGGCAGGTAGAACCCGCCGCCGGCCGGGGTGCTCGCCTCGCGACGCGTCGTCCGCAGGTGCCGTACGGCGGAGGCGAGCCCGTCCTCGAGCTGCGGCAGCGACGCGGCGACCTCCTCGGTGCCACCGCGCAGCTGCCCGGTGCCGTCCGCGAGCCGGTCGGCGCCGGTGGAGAGCTGGTCCAGCTTGCGCGCGAAGGTGCGCTGGCCGGTGCTGAGCTGCTGGGAGCCGGTGCGTGCCTGGGCGAGCCCGGCGCGCAGCCGGGTCAGCCCGGTGCGCAGGTCGTCGGTCCCGGTCGCGAGCGTGCGCGCGCCACTGGCGGCCGTGCGCAGGCCGGGCAGGAGCTGGTCCCGCTCGGCCTCCCAGATCTTCTTGATCCCGGCCCGGGCCTGGCGGCACGCCGGGTCGAGGCCGCAGGTCAGGCTCTTGGTGGTCAGCGCGTCGTGCACGAGGCCGAGGGAGTCGACGGCGAGCTGGACCTGGTCGGCGGCGGTCGTCAGCCCGTCGGCGAGCGAGCTCGCGCCCGTGCGGAGGTCGCCGGTGCCGGAGATCGCGGCGTCAGCACCGGTGAGGAGCTGGTCCATGCCGCGGGACAGGCGGCTGCTGGCGGTCGCGATCTTCCGCGCCCCCACCACCGCCTGGTCGGCACCGCCGGCGAGCGCCGTGGCGCCGTCGTCGAGCCGGTCCGCTCCGTCGGCCAGTCGGTCCGCGCCGCCCGCGCCCTGGGCGACCTTCTGCTTCGCCTCGTCGAGGCGGTCACCGACCGCGCCGGACTGGTAGGCCAGGGACGCCTGGGTGATCGGCTTGCCGGTCGGGCGGGTGATGGTGCGCACCAGCGCGACGCCGTCGTGCTGGGCGGTCGCCGCCGCGGCCCGCTCGATGAGCGCGAGGTCCTTGGTGTTGCGCAGGTCGTGGTCGGCCTGGATCAGCACGTAGTCGGGCAGCACCTCGTTGACCGGGAAGTGCCGCGCGAGCAGGGCGAAGCCCTGGTTGCTCTCCGCGTCCTCCGGCAGCGGGTCGCGTACGTCGTACGACAGGTCGGCGAGGGGGAAGAGCGCCGCCAGCAGGGCGAGCGGGACCAGCGAGGCCGTCAGCATCCGCACCGGGTGGGTGGCGACGAGGTTCGCGACCCGCTGCCAGGCGCCGGCGGCCTTGGACTCCCGCGGCTCCGCCCAGCCGCGGCGGCCGGCGAGGGCGAGCAGCGCGGGGGTGAGGGTCAGGCTGAGCACCAGGTTGACCGCGATGCTCACCGCGATCGCCGGGCCGGTGGTGTTGAAGATGCCGAGGTCCGCGACCACCATGCACAGCGTCGCCAGCACGACGGTGACCGCCGAGCCCGCGATCACCCCGCCCACCCGGGTCGCCGCGAGGGCCGCGGCCCGGGTCGGCTCGACGCCGAGGCGGCGCTGCTCGTGGTAGCGGGCGACCAGGAAGACGGCGTAGTCCGTGCCGGCGCCGAGCACGATCGCGGTCAGGAACGAGCCGCTGAAGGTGGAGACCGCGAACAGGTCCTGCAGGCCGCACCAGGCGACCACCGCGCGGCCCACGCCGAGGCCCAGCCCCACGACGCCCAGCACGATGAGCGGGACGGCCACCGCGCGGTAGATCAGGAACAGGATGAGGGCGATCAGGCCGATCGTGACGACGGTGATCCGGACGACGCTGTGCTCGGTCTCGGTCGTCAGGTCGACCACCGTCGCCGTCGGCCCGGTGACCTGGACCGTCAGGCCCTCCGGCGCGTGCTCGCGGACCAGCTCGCGGACCGCGGTGACCTGGCGCATCGAGGCCGGCGCGCCGGTCGCGCCGGTGATCCCGACGAGGAGGTAGCGCGCCTGGCCGTCCTTGCTCGTCAGGGCCGTGCGCAGCTCGGGCTTGCGGATGTCCTGGACGAAGACGACGTCGTCCTTGTCGCGCTGCAGCTCACCGACCAGCGACTCGGCGTAGCGCCGGTCCGCCGTGGTGAGCCCGGCCGTGCGCTCCATCGCGACGACGACGAAGCTCTCGCTCCCGCCGTTGCCGAAGGCCTCGTCCATCGCCCGCACGGTCTGCGTGGACGGCGCGTCCTCGGGGACCATCGGCGAGGAGTCCTGGCCGGCGATCACCTCGAGCTGTGGGACGGCCACGTTCATCACGACGGTGAACAGCAGCCAGGCGCCGACCACCCAGCCCGCTCGTCGTACGGCGAACCGGGCGTAGCCCGCGACCTTGCCGTCGCTCGTCCCACTCACCCGAGGAACGTAGGACCGGTTCCTTGCCAGTGGCAAGGAACTGTGGTGGGCGCCACGCGCTGCCGCTGGCGCGGTGTGGCAGGCTGCCCGCGTGAGCGAGGGAGTGACCGTGGACGCAGTGGACGCCGGCTTCGTGCCGGACGCGATCGTCGTGGGAGCCGGCCTGGCCGGGCTCGTCGCGACCTACGAGGCGACCCGCGCAGGCAAGCGCGTGCTGGTCCTCGACCAGGAGAACCGCGCCAACCTCGGCGGGCAGGCCCACTGGTCGCTCGGCGGGCTCTTCTTCGTCGACTCCCCCGAGCAGCGCCGGATGGGCATCAAGGACTCCCCCGAGCTCGCCTGGCAGGACTGGCAGGGCTCCGCGGCGTTCGACCGGATCGGCGACCCCGACGACGAGGGCCCGGACCGCGGCGAGGACCACTGGGGCAGCCGGTGGGCGCGGGCGTACGTCGACTTCGCGGCCACCGAGAAGCGGGACTACCTGCGCGGGCTCGGCCTGAAGTCGCTCACGTTCGTCGGCTGGGCCGAGCGCGGCGACGGCTCCGCCAGCGGCCACGGCAACTCCGTCCCGCGCTTCCACCTGACCTGGGGCACCGGTCCCGAGGTCGTCCGGGTCTTCCGCGAGCCGGTCGAGGCCGCGGAGGCCACCGGCCTGGTGCGCTTCGCCTTCCGGCACCAGGTCGACGAGCTCCTCGTCGAGGACGGCGTGTGCGTCGGGGTCCGCGGCTCGGTCCTCGCGCCCTCCGACCTGCCGCGCGGCGAGAAGTCCTCGCGGGAGGTGGTCGGCACCTTCGACCTCCGCGCCCCCGCCGTCGTGGTGACCTCCGGCGGCATCGGCCACAACTTCGAGCTGATGCGCGCCAACTGGCCCACCGACCGGGTCGGCCCGGCGCCGGAGCACATGATCGCCGGCGTACCGGCGCACGTCGACGGACGCATGCTCGCCATCACCGAGTCGGCGGGGGCGAACCTCGTCAACAAGGACCGGATGTGGGCCTACGTCGAGGGCATCCACAACTGGGACCCGGTCTGGCCGGACCACGCGATCCGGATCCTGCCCGGCCCGTCGTCGATGTGGTTCGACGCCGACGGCCACCGGCTGCGGGGCATGTCGGGCGTGCCGGGCGCCGACTCGATCGGCTCGATGAAGCAGATCCTCGCCACCGGCGCCGACTACTCGTGGTTCGTCCTCACCCAGTCGATCATCGAGAAGGAATTCGCCCTCTCCGGCTCCGAGCAGAACCCGGACTGGACCGACAAGGACATCCGGATGATGCTCAAGGAGCGGCTCGGCAAGGGCGCCACCAGCCCGGTCGAGGCGTTCAAGGAGCACGGCGAGGACTTCGTCGTCGCCACCTCCTTCGAGGAGCTCGTCGCCGGCATGAACAAGATCGCCCGCGGCGGCCGGGTCCTGGACGCGGCGCTGCTGCGCCAGCAGATCGAGGACCGTGACCGGCAGGTCGCCAACGCCTACACCAAGGACGCGCAGGTCATGGCGATCCACAACGGGCGCAAGGACCGCACCGGCAAGATCATGCGGGTCGCCAAGCCGCACCGGATCCTCGACCCCGCGCACGGCCCGCTCATCGCCGTCCGCCTCAACATCTTGTCCCGCAAGACCCTCGGCGGCATCGAGACCAACCTCGACAGCCAGGTCGTGCGCCCCGACGGCTCGGCGTTCCCGGGGCTGTACGCCGCGGGCGAGGTCGCCGGCTTCGGTGGCGGCGGCGTGCACGGCTACAACGCGCTCGAGGGCACCTTCCTCGGTGGCTGCATCTTCTCCGGACGGGCCGCGGGCCGGGCGATCGCCGCTCGTTGACGTGGGGGTTCCCACCCGCCAGTTGGTAGTTCCCACCCGTCAGTTGGGGGTTCCCACCCATCGCGAACTCCCAAGTCGTGGGTGGGAAACCCCAAGTCGTGGGTGGGAAACCCCAAGTCGCGGGTGGGAAACCCCAAGTCGCGGGTGGGAAACCCCAAGTCGTGGGTGGGAAACCCCAAGTCAACGGGTGGGGTCGACCAGGATCTTCGCGTGCCGCTCCGGGTCCGCCAGGTCCGCGAAGGCTCCGGCCACGCCGTCGAGCCCCACCGTGCCGGTGATCAGCGGCCGGACGTCGACCTTGCCGGAGGCGATCCACTGCAGCGTCTGGTGGAACTCGCTGGGGTCGTAGGCGAAGGCGAAGCGCAGGTCGATCTCCTTGTTGATCGCCATCGACGGGCGGAACGAGTCCTGGCCCATGCAGACGCCGACGACGACCACCCGGGTGAGCAACGGCGCGTTGGCGACGACGTGCTCGATCATGCCGGGGACGCCGACGCACTCGAAGACGACCGGCCCGCGCGGGGTGGCGCCGACCTTCTCGGCGGCCCGCATGACGTGCGCCCACGGCAGCATCGGTACGGCGCGCAGCTTGTCCATCGCGTCGAGGCCCAGCTCGGCCAGGGCGATCGCCTCGGTCAGGTAGCGCTTGGACTCCGCGAAGGACGCCCAGGGCGAGTCGGTGGCGGGGTCGACGACGACGTCGGCGCCCATCTGCTCGGCGAGCACCCGGCGGCCGGGCGAGAAGTCGCTGGCGATCACGTGACGCACCCCGGTCGCCTTGAGCATCGCGATCACGGCGAGGCCGATCGGGCCGCAGCCGATGACGACGGCGACGTCCTTGGCCCCGACCTGACCCCGTCGTACGGCGTGCAGGGCGACCGCCATCGGCTCGGTCAGCGCGGCGGCGTCGGCGTCGAGCTCGTCGGGCACGCGCATGGTCATGGAGGCGGTGACGAGCACCTGCTCGGCGTACCCGCCGGAGGCCTGCTCGCTCAGCCCGGTCAGGTGCACGGAGTCACCGGAGCGCAGCACCGGCAGCGAGACGACCCGGCTGCCGACGGGGAAGGCCTTGCGCGAGGCGCCGGGGCCGTGGTCGAGGACGGTGCCGACGAACTCGTGACCCATCACGACGTGGTCGGTGGAGCGCATGAAGTGGTCGTAGCCGAGCTCGGCGACGTCGGCGGCGGTCTCGTCGCAGTGCGTGCGGGCGTGCAGGTCGGAGCCGCAGATGCCGCAGCGCTCGACCTCGACCAGGACCTGCCCCCGCTCGGGCGTCAGGTCGGGCAGGTCCTCGACGGTGAGCTCGGCCTGGTGGCAGACGACGGCGCGCATGGGGCCATCATGCCGCCCGCCGGACCGGGTAGTGCGCGAGCGGCCGCTGGCCGGTCAGCCCGCCGATCGCCACCATCAGCCGGTCGGTCGCCTCCCGCACCTCCCCCGCCCGTACGTCGACCGGCGCGCCGACCACGACCCGCACCCGCCCCCGCCGCCACCGGCTGACGGCCTCGGCGCCGGACAGCCCCACCGGCAGCACGGTCGCACCGGGCACCGAGCGGGCGACCCGGACCACGCCGGTGTGCCCGCGGTAGAGCCGGCCGTCGGGCGAGCGGGTGCCCTCGGGGTAGATCGCCCACACCCCGCCCTCGCGCAGCACCCCGGTCGCGGCCCGCAGCGCGGCGCCGGCCGCGTCCCCGCCGCGCCGGTCGACGGGGATCTGCCCGGTCACGGTGCACAGCCAGCGCTCGACCCGCCCGCGCAGGCCGTGACCGGCGAAGTACTCCGCCTTGGCGACGAAGCGCGGCGGGCGCGGCAGCACCAGGCAGAGCACGAGCGAGTCGACCTCGGCCCGGTGGTTGGCCGCGACGACGACCGGCCCGGTGGCCGGGAGGTGCTCCAGCCCGCTCACCCGCGGACGGGTCCACCAGCGCACGGCCGGCCCGAGCAGGACGTGCTTGAGCCACCAGAACCACATGCCGGACCTCCTGCGTAGACACTGTCTACTTCCAGTCTGCCCCGAGAAGGTAGACACTGTCCACATGAGCGCGCGCGACCGGCTGGTGACCGTGGGGACCGAGCTGCTGGAGGAGCACGGCCTCGCCGGCATCTCCCTGCGCTCCATCGCGAGCGCCGCCGGCGTCTCGCACGGCGCGCCGCGCCGCCACTTCCCGACGTACGACGCCCTGCTGGCCGCGATCGCCCGCCGCGCCCTGGAGGAGCTGGACGAGCGGGTCGCGCCGGCGCTGGCGGCCGACGACCTGCGGGCGGCGGCCGCGGCCTACCTGGACTTCGCGCGCCGACGGCCCGAGCTCTTCGCGCTGATCGCGCGCCACGACCTGCTGGAGGGCGCGGGGGGAAACCTGCGCGAGATCACCGGGCGCTGGTTCGCCGACCTCGGCGCCGCCCTGGCCCGCACGACCCGGCGCACCCCCGCGCCCGAGGAGGTGCTGGCGCTGTGGTCGGGCGTGCACGGCCTCGCCGCCCTCACCAGCCGCCGGGCGACCGAGCCGACGGGCATCGACCCGGACCGGGCCCTCGTCGTCCTGCTCGACAAGCACAGCACCCCGGCTCCGAGGAGCCGGGGTGCTGCGAAGAGCTGGTGAGACGGAGCCGCTGAGGCTCAGCCCTCGAGCGCCTGGGCGACGCGGCGGTGCGCCTCCCAGATCTCCTCGGGCAGGCCGTCGAACTGCGCGAGGTGCTTCTCGCGGTGGCCCATCTCCTCCTGCCAGCGCGCGACGTCGATGCTGAGGAGCGTGTCGAGGTCGGCGAGCGCCTGCTCGTCGAGACCCTCGAGGTTGAGCTCCTCGCGCTTCGGCAGCACGCCGACGGGCGTCTGCACGCCCTCGACCTCACCGTTGAGGTACTGCATCAGCCAGTTCAGCGGGCGCAGGTTCTCGCGGTAGCCGGGCCACAGGAAGCGGCCGTCCTCGCCGCGCTGGAACCAGTTGACGTGGGCGAAGATCGGCTTCGTCGTCGCCCGGCCGATGACCTCGAGCCAGTGCGCGGCGTAGTCGGCCTCGGAGTAGGACATGAACGGGCGCATCGACATCGGGTCGTAGCGGAGCACGCCCTCGAGGCCGTCGGCCGCGGCGGTCGCCTCGGCGCCGAGCGTCAGGCCGTCGTAGACACCCTCGGCGACGTCGTTGATCGCGCGGATCAGCGGCTCGCGGTCACGGGTGCGGCCACCGAAGATGATGCCGTGGATCTCGACACCCTTCGGGTCCTCGAAGTCCTTGGCGACGTTCGGGACGTTGGCCAGGGTGGTGGTGAAGCGGCTGTTCGGGTGCGCCCACGGGTCGTCGGCGTGCTCGGGGGCCCGGTCGGCGATGATGTCGCCCTTCCAGTCCTCCCAGCCGTCGAGGTCGGTCGGCTTGTCGCCCTTGCCCTCCCACCAGACCTCCTGGGTCTTGGGGTTGTAGGCGACGTTGGTGAAGATCGCGCCGGTGCCGGGGACGATCGAGTCGATCGCGGTCGGGTTGGTCTTCTCGTTGGTGTCCTTGGCCACGCCGAAGACGCCGTTCTCCGGGTTCATCCCGTAGAGCTTGCCGTCGTCGCCGACCCAGATCCACGCGATGTCGTCGCCGTAGAACTCGACGTAGTAGCGGTCGCCGAGGGCGTCGGGGGCGAGCGTCATCGCGAGGTTGGTCTTGCCCGAGGCCGACGGGAAGCCACCGCAGATGTTGTACTTCGTGCCGGTCTGCTTGTCGGTGATGCCGAGCAGCATGAACTGCTCCACGAGGAAGCCGTTCTTCCAGCCGTCGTAGGCACCCTGGCGCAGGCCGTGGGCGATCTTGCCGAGCAGCGCGTTGCCGCCGTACGACGAGCCGAAGTGCAGGATCGTGCGCTCGTCGGCGACGGTCACGAAGTAGCGCTTGTCGTCGGGCGTGCCCTGGCCGAGGTTCTCCAGGTCGCCGGTCACGTGGACGGCCTTGACGAAGGAGTCGCCGAGGTCGTTGATGTACTCCACGCCCACGCGCGCCATGCGGATCATCTGCAGCACGACGTTGCGGTTGTCGGTCAGCTCCACACCCGCGGCGAACTTCTCCACCGGCGAGCCCTTGGGCGACATGAGGTAGGGGATGACGTACATCGTCTTGCCCGCGGAGGCGCCGGTCATCAGCTCGATGAGCTTCGGCTTCATCTCCGCGGCGGGCTTCCAGTTGTTGTAGATGCCCTTGTCGTTCTCGTCGCTGGTCGCGACGATGGTGCGCTCCTCGGCCCGCGCGGTGTCCTTGTAGTAGGAGCGCGAGTAGTAGAGGCCCTCGCCGGCAGGGAGCAGCTCACCCGCGTCCAGCGACTCCTGGACGAGACGCGCGTCGTCGGCCGCGGACACGACCTCGACGCGCTCTGCTCCCGTGATGTTGGCCCAGTGTGCGACGTACTCACGAACGTGGGGGTTGGTCAGCCCCGCTTCGTCGAGCGCCCGCTCCACATCAACCATGCTCTTCGCCAGCCTTTCGGTCCTTGTCAAGGTGTGGGCACGCTACCCCACAGCCCACCCGGCAAATACCGGGGTTCGAATCACCAGATCCGGGGACACCGTCGTCCGCGTGGAAGCCACCATGACACCGCTCGCGCGCTGACGCACATCGGCGCCACCAGCCGAGATCGCGCCCGCGCGAGGCGGCCCGATGATTGGATCGATCGAATGACGCCCAGGGTTGGCCGCCGGTACGACGGGGTAGGGACCCGCGCATGAGCCACCCTCCCCAGCCACCTCCCCCAGATCCCCCCGGCTGGGGCCCGCCCCAGGGTCCGCCCCCGGGTCCGCCCACCGGGCCGCCGCCGCCCGGCTGGGGCCCGCCGCCGGGGCCTCCGGGCCCGCCGTACGGCGCTCGGCCGAAGCGCAACGTCGGCCTGGTCGTGGGCCTGGTGGCCGTGCTGGTGCTGCTGGCCGGCGGCATCGCGACGACCGCGATCCTGCTGGCGAACGGCGACGACGGCGACGAGAAGGCCGGCGACGACCCGACCTCGCAGACCACGTCCGCGACGTCGAGCCCGTCGGAGAGCCCGACCGAGCGCCCGACCGAGGCGACGAGCGAGGGCGTGCCGGCGCCGCCGACGAGCCCGACCGGCCCGATCACGCCGTACTCCCCCACCGACGACACCGGCGACGACATCCACACCGACGTCAAGGCCGCCGACTTCCCCGGCGACTGGAACTTCAAGCTCGGCGACGTCGAGCAGCACGCGAAGCTGCGCGGCTCCTGGGACTACGACAGCTGCAGCCAGGTGGAGGCCTCCTCGGCGCTCACCCAGCAGCGCTGCGACTACGCCGTGCAGTGGAACTTCAGCGCCCTCGGCGGCAAGGCCCGCGTGGTCCACCTGTTCCTCGTCTTCGACACCCAGCCGCACGCCAAGGCCGCTGCGGCGAGCCTGGAGGACAAGGACTTCGACCTGCGCGACGGCTCGCTGTTCGCCGACTTCAAGCAGGGCAAGTGGCACAAGAGCACCTACGGCAACGTCATCGCCGTGACCATCGGCACGACGAACGCCACGGTGCCGGACAAGGACCTGCAGTCGCTGGTCAGCTACATGAACACCGACTACCGGGTGGCGCTGAGCTTCAAGGGCGGCTTCTGAGGGTCAGGCCGCAAAAAGAAAGATGCCGCCGCAGGCGTCTCGGGTCACCTGCGGCGGCAGCAGAAGGATGCCAGAGAACGGCGTCCGATGTCACCCCGGAGAAAGTAAAGTTTTCAACCTCGGTACGCCGGTGCCCGGCGGCTCGGTGCCGGCTCGGCGCTCGCGAGCAGCGGCAGCACCCGGGGCGCGATGAGCGTCGAGAGCACCATCACGCTCGTCGAGCGCACCACCGAGGAGGACTGGTCGATGCGGACCAGGGTGGCCTGCAGCTCGGGGTGCGAGCGGGTCGCGACCCGGCACAGCACGTCGTAGGAGCCGGTGGTCACGTAGGCCTCGAGCACCTGCGGGATCGCACCCAGGTCGCGGGCGACCTCGTCGAGCGCGCCCTGGGAGATCTCCAGGGTGACGTAGGCCTGCACCTCGTAGCCCGCGGCCGCGACGTCGAGGGTCGGGTCCCAGTCGGCGATGACACCGGCCTCGTGCAGCCGCCGCAGCCGGCTCTGCACGGTCGCGCGGGCGACCGAGGTGACCCGCGACAGCTCCAGGTCGCCGGCTCGCGGGTGCTCGGTGAGCGCGGTGAGCAGGGCGAGGTCGATCTGGTCGAGCGCGAGCGGGCCGGGCATGGCTCGATGGTAGTCAATCTGCCCACCTCGAGCAGGCCCCAGCCAGCAGAACTGCCCGATCTGACTACCTCCGGATAGGCAGGTTGTGAGGTCCGCGACGACCTGTTGTGCTCCTCACATGTCCCTCCAGGAGACCCTGACCAGCGAGGAGCGGCTCGCCGAGCTCGACCTCGACACGTTGAAGCAGCTCGTCGGCCTCGTCGAGCACGACGACCACGAGGACCCCTTCCCGGTCACCGGCTGGGACGCGGCGGTGTGGGCCGTCGGCAACGCCACCCAGTCCGCGCACTTCTTCGTCTCCGCCTTCGGCATGGAGCTGGTCGCCTACTCCGGCCCCGAGACCGGCAACCGCGACCACGTCGCCTTCGTGCTCAAGTCCGGCGCGGTCCGCTTCGTCCTCAAGGGCGGGGTCGACCCGAGCAGCCCGCTGCTCGACCACCACCGCAAGCACGGCGACGGGATCATCGACATCGCGCTGGAGGTGCCCGACGTCGACAAGTGCATCGCGCACGCCCGCTCCGTCGGCGCCACGATCCTCGAGGAGCCGCACGACGTCAGCGACGAGCACGGCACCGTGCGCACCGCCGCCATCGCGACGTACGGCGACACCCGGCACACCCTCGTCGACCGCAGCGGCTACGACGGCCCCTACCTGCCCGGCTACGTCGCCCGGACCTCGTCGTACCAGCGCCGGGAGGGGGCGCCGAAGCGCCTGTTCCAGGCCCTCGACCACATCGTCGGCAACGTCGAGCTGGGCCGGATGGACGAGTGGGTGGAGTTCTACCGCAAGGTCATGGGGTTCGTGAACATGGCCGAGTTCATCGGCGACGACATCGCGACCGACTACTCCGCGCTGATGTCGAAGGTCGTGGCCAACGGCAACCACCGGGTGAAGTTCCCGCTCAACGAGCCGGCGATCGCGAAGAAGAAGTCGCAGATCGACGAGTACCTCGAGTTCTACGACGGCCCCGGGGCCCAGCACCTCGCGCTGGCCACCAACGACATCCTCGACACCGTCGACCGGCTGCGCGCCGAGGGCGTGGAGTTCCTGGACACCCCGGACTCCTACTACGAGGACCCCGAGCTGCGCGCCCGGATCGGCGAGGTGCGGGTGCCGGTCGAGGAGCTGCAGAAGCGCGGCATCCTGGTCGACCGCGACGAGGACGGCTACCTGCTGCAGATCTTCACCAAGCCGCTGGGCGACCGGCCGACGGTCTTCTTCGAGCTCATCGAGCGGCACGGCTCGCTCGGCTTCGGCAAGGGCAACTTCAAGGCCCTCTTCGAGGCGATCGAGCGCGAGCAAGAGCGTCGCGGGAACTTCTGACCCGTCGACAGGCTCAGGACCGGAGACAGTCATGACGTACTACCAGCGGATCGGGTTCGTGCCGCCCAAGCGGCACACGCAGCACCGCGCCGAGGACGGCGCGCTCTACTTCGAGGAGCTGATGGGCGAGGAGGGCTTCTCCTCCGACTCCTCCCTGCTCTACCACCGTCACCTGCCCTCGGCCGTCGTCGAGGCGCGGATGTGGGAGCTGCCGGACCAGTCGACCGTGCCCAACCACCCGCTCGTCCCCCGCCACCTCACGCTGCACGACCTCGTCGAGGAGGACGGTTGGCAGCAGACCGACGCGGTCACCGGTCGGCGCCTGGTGCTCGGCAACGGCGACGTCCGGATCTCCTACGTCGCGTGCGGTGCGGCCTCCCCGCTCTACCGCAACGGCATCGGCGACGAGTGCGTCTACGTCGAGGCCGGCACCGGCGTCGTGGAGACGGTCTTCGGCGCACTGGAGGTGGGCCAGGGCGACTACGTCGTGCTGCCGCGCGCGACCACCCACCGCTGGGTGCCGACCGGTCGCGAGCCGCTGCGGCTCTACGCGATCGAGGCCAACAGCCACATCACCCCGCCCAAGCGCTACCTCTCGCGCTTCGGGCAGCTGCTCGAGCACGCGCCCTACTGCGAGCGCGACCTGCGCACCCCGGCCGAGCCGCTGCTCGCCGACACGGCCTCGGCAGGCTCGACCGGCGAGGGGTTCGAGGTCTACATCAAGCACCGCGGGAGCGGCGCCGGCGGTCTCGCCGGCACGGTGCACGTCGTGCCGGAGCACCCCTTCGACGTCGTGGGCTGGGACGGCTGCCTCTACCCCTACGTCTTCAACATCGCCGACTTCGAGCCGATCACCGGCCGGGTGCACCAGCCGCCGCCGGTGCACCAGGTCTTCGAGGGGCACAACTTCGTGATCTGCAACTTCGTGCCGCGCAAGGTGGACTACCACCCGCTGTCGATCCCGGTGCCCTACTACCACTCCAACGTCGACTCCGACGAGGTCATGTTCTACGTCGGCGGCGACTACGAGGCCCGCAAGGGCTCCGGCATCGGGCCCGGATCGATCAGCCTGCACCCGGGCGGTCACGCGCACGGCCCGCAGCCGGGTGCCTACGAGAAGTCGATCGGTGTGGAGTTCTTCGACGAGCTGGCCGTCATGGTCGACACCTTCCGGCCCCTCGAGCTCGGCGAGGCCGGGCAGGCCGTGGACGACGGGGTCTACCTCACCTCGTGGGTGCGGGGGCAGCGATGAGGTTCGCGCACCTGCTCGACGACGCCGCGATCTTCCCGCCCGGCAACCTGCCGCTGGCCGCGGCCGTCCGCGCGCACCTCGCGCACGGGCTCGCGCCGCACGCCGGCCTGGTCGGCCCGCTCGTCGTGGCGGCGGCCGACCTGCCGGCGCTGGCCGAGGCCACCGCCGGGCTGCCGGCCGGCAGCATCGAGCTCAGCGTCACCGTGCCCGAGCCCGCCGCGACCGGCGACCTGCTCGACGCGGTGCGCCGGATCCGCGCCGTCCGCGCGGTCGCGATCGAGGTGGCCGTGCCCGAGCACCTCCGCGCCGAGGACGTGGTGCCGATCCTGACGGTGGCGATCGGGCAGCCGCCCGGCGTCACGGTGTACGTCGAGCTGCCGCGCGACGCCCGCCGCGAGCTCTTGCTGGGGGAGCTCGCGGGGACGTCGTACCTCGCCAAGATCCGCACGGGCGGGGTGCGCGCCGAGCTCTACCCCGACGAGGCCGAGCTGGCCGGCACCGTCGTCGCGGCGGTCCGCGCCGGGGTGGCGTTCAAGGCCACGGCCGGGCTGCACCACGCGGTCCGCAACACCGACCCGGCCACCGGCTTCGAGCAGCACGGCTTCCTCAACCTGCTCGCCGCCACCGACGCCGCACTCGCCGGCGCCGGCAGCGACGAGGTCCGCGGCTGGCTGGCCGAGCGCGACGGCGCCCGGCTCGCGGCGCGCGTGGGCGAGCTGTCCCCCGCCGCGCGGGACGCCTTCCGCTCGTTCGGCACCTGCAGCATCGCCGAGCCGGTCGCCGAGCTCGGCGCCCTCGGCCTGCTCACCCCGGAGGAGGTGTGATGGAGCTCTTCGGCACGACCAACCTGCCCTACGGCGTCTACTCCGTCGACGGAGGGGCGCCGCGCTGTGCCACCCGGCTCGGCGACCAGGTCGTCGACCTGGCGGACCTGCTCGGCGACGACGTGTTCGCGCTGCCCACCCTGGACGCCTTCCTCGCCCAGGGCCGCGGACGCTGGGACGAGGTCCGGGCCGGGCTGCGCGCGCGGCTCGCGGACGGCGTACCGGCGGGGACGACGGCGCACCCGGTGGACGCGGTGCGGATGCACCTGCCGTTCACGGTCGCCGACTACGTCGACTTCTACGCCTCCGAGCACCACGCCTCGAACCTCGGCCGGCTGTTCCGTCCCGACAACCCGAACCCGCTGCTCCCCAACTGGAAGCACCTGCCGGTCAGCTACACCGGCCGCGCGGGCTCGGTCGTCGTCTCGGGCACGGACGTGGTCCGGCCCAGCGGCCAGCGGGCCCCGGCGACCACCGACGGGAGCGCGCCGGTGCCGACCTTCGGCCCGTCCACCCGGCTCGACATCGAGGCCGAGCTGGGCTTCGTGGTCGGCGTCGGCAACCCGATGGGGACGCCGATCGAGGCGGCCGACGCCGAGGAGCACCTGTTCGGCGTGGTGCTCTTCAACGACTGGTCGGCGCGCGACATCCAGGCCTGGGAGTACGTCCCGCTGGGCCCGCACCTGGGCAAGTCCTTCGCCTCCACGATCTCACCGTGGGTGGTGCCGCTGGCAGCGCTCGACGCGGCCCGGGTGGACACCCCCGTCCAGGACCCGGCGGTGCTGCCCTACCTCTCCCTCGGCACCGACCGCGCGCCCTGGGGGCTGGACATCGACCTGGAGGTCGAGCTGAACGGCGAGGTCGTCAGCCGGCCGCCGTACGCCTCGATGTACTGGTCGCCCGCCCAGATGCTCGCCCACCTCACGGTGAACGGCGCGCCCACCCGGACCGGCGACCTCTTCGCCTCCGGCACCATCTCCGGCCCCGGCAAGGACCAGGTCGGCTCGCTGATCGAGCGCGGCGAGGGCTTCCTCGAGGACGGCGACGAGGTCGTCCTGCGCGCCGCCGCACCCGGACCCGACGGCACCCGGATCGGCTTCGGCGAGTGCCGCGGCCGGATCGTGACGTCTCGACAGCTCGACAACCGAAAGGCACAGCAGTGAAGGACCTCCTGGACCGCTTCGAGGCGAAGGCCCCCGAGATCGTCTTCGAGTGGCACGACGCCGAGACCGAGGCCAAGGGCTGGGCCGTCATCAACTCGCTGCGCGGCGGCGCGGCCGGCGGCGGCACGCGGATGCGCAAGGGCCTGGACCGCAACGAGGTCGAGTCGCTGGCCAAGACCATGGAGGTGAAGTTCACCGTCTCCGGTCCCGCCATCGGCGGCGCCAAGTCGGGCATCGACTTCGACCCCACCGACCCGCGCCGTGAGGGGGTGCTGGCGCGCTGGTTCAAGGCGGTCACCCCGCTGCTGAAGACCTACTACGGCACCGGCGGCGACCTCAACGTCGACGAGCTGCACGACGTCATCCCGCTCACCGAGCGCTACGGCCTGTGGCACCCGCAGGAGGGCATCGTCAACGGGCACTTCGCCGCCGACGAGCGCGAGCTGGTGCAGCGCGTCGGGATGCTGCGCCTCGGCGTCTCCAAGGTCGTCGAGGACCCGCGCTACACGCCGGACCGGGAGGCGAAGTACACCATCGCCGACATGGTCACCGGCTGGGGCGTGGCCGAGTCGGTGGTGCACTACTACGCGACGTACGGCGCCGCGCAGGGCCAGCGCCTGGCCGGCAAGCGGGTCATCGTCCAGGGCTGGGGCAACGTCGGCTCCGCGGCGGCCTACTACCTCTCCCGTGCGGGCGCCCGGGTCGTCGGGATCATCGACCGCGACGGTGGGCTGATGAACGCCGAGGGCTTCACGCCCGAGGAGGTGCACGCGCTCTTCGTCGGCAAGGACGGCAACGCGCTGCGCGCCGAGGCGATGGTGCCCTTCGCCGAGCTCGACGACGCGATCTGGGACATGGGCGCGGAGATCTTCCTGCCCTGCGCCGCGTCCCGCCTGGTCACCGTCGAGCACGTCAAGCGGCTCGTCTCGGCGGGCCTGGAGCTGATCTCGGCGGGGGCGAACGTGCCCTTCGCCGACCCGGAGATCTTCTACGGCCCGACGTACGAGTTCGCCGACCAGCACGTCGCGGTGATCCCCGACTTCATCGCCAACTGCGGGATGGCGCGCACCTTCACGCTGCTCATGGAGGGCATCGGCGAGGTGTCGGACGAGCTGATCCTCGGCGACGTCTCGCGCACCATCCGGACCGCGCTGGAGCGCTGCCACGAGCGCTCGCCGCACCCGACCCTGGTCGCCGCGACGGCGTTCGAGATCGCGCTCGACCAGCTGGTCTGAGACCCGGACGGTGTGGCGTGCGCCACGTCGTCCTCCTTCGTTACCTCATGCGGTAATTCCGGCGTTCGGCCGCCTCTGCTCGGTGGTTCCATAGCCAGGTGCCGGTCGGGGCGGCTTCGTCCCCGGCCGCCGTGCGCTCGGTCTGCGAGCAGGAGGTGCCTGGGGGGCGGCTCCTGGCCGCGGTCGACCACGACGACGCCCTGCTGGGTCGGCTCTGGGCCGACCTGGCGGGGGGCGGCGACCACGGGCAGGCCCGGGTCGCCACCGGGACGGTCCAGGACCGCCCACCTCCGGACCAGGTCCGACGGCGAGAGCCCTCCTCCGGGCCATCGCGGCGATCTATCGTGGGCACCGTGTGAGAATCGGCGCGCGCGAACGTCCCCAACCCGGGGACGAGCCGCCGGACATCTGAGGGGACACCATGGACATGGCCGCCGACGACGGACGCAACTTGGGCGAGACGACGCACCGCGAGGATCGCCGGGAGGACCTCGGCTTCTCGGTGCCGAGCGAGCAGCCCGCGGCCCCGCAGCCGCACGACGTCCTCGACGGCCCGGCTCCGGTGGACCCGCTCGACGCGAGCGTCCCGGCTCCCGGTGGACCCGAGCCCGCCGACACGTCGGCGCCTGCCGCCGCGGCGCCTGCCGCCGCGGCGCCGGCCGCGCCCTCCGCGCAGACCTTCCAGGACCTCATCGCGCTGCGCCGCGAGGCCGAGGAGTCGGCGGCCGCTGCGCTGGTCGAGCGGCGCGAGGCCACCACCCAGGCCTCACGGATCATCGAGGAGGCGATGCGCGCCGCGGAGAGCCTGCAGGCCGAGTCGCAGCGCAGCCTCGACGAGCAGCGCGCCACCGCCGAGGCGGAGGCCGCCACCATCGTGGAGCGGGCCCGCGCCGAGGCCGCCCAGATCGTCAAGGCCGGCGAGAACGACGTCCTGGAGGCCCAGCGGCTGCGGGCCGAGGCCTCCGCCGAGCGGGAGCGGCTCAACAGCGAGCTGGAGAAGATCCGCCGTACGGCGCAGGAGGAGCTCTTCGCCGAGGCCAACCGGCACGCCGCGCGGATGGACGAGATCCGCACCCGCGTGCTGCACGGCGTCGAGGCGGCGACCGACGGCCTGCGCGACGCGGTCCGCGACAGCGCCGCGCGCAGCGACGCCGCCTTCGAGGGCGCGTCGGCGTCCTTCCTGCAGCCGGTCGAGCCGGCCCCGGCGATCCCGGCCGGCCCGGTGGTCACCGCAGCGCCCGCCGCCGTCGCCGCGGAGCCGGCGCCCGCGCCGACGCCGGAGCCCGAGCCCACGCCCGCCCCGTTCGTCCCCGAGCCCCCGGTGTGGGAGGTCCCGGCCGCGCCGGTCACCCCGCCAGCCGCGCCGATCACGCCCTACGAGCCCGGCGGCGCCGGTGCCCGGAGCCTGCCCTCGGCGGTGGACACCCCCGAGGAGCAGCCGCGCCGGCGCGGGTGGCGCAGCCGCCGCGCCTGAGCCTCGGCGGGGCGGCGCCCGGGGCTCGTCCCCCGGATTCTCACATCAGATACGGACGACCGAATGGCCCGTGCCTGCGACACGCAGTCTGCCTAACATTACCTCCCGTAGTGGCGACGCGCCGGCAGGTGGGAGCACGAGCACGGCGTGCAGGAGTCACCGGGGTATGGGGGTCCGGCGGACCGCACTTTCGAGAACAGGTCATGAAACGCGATGTGGGGGATAGTCGCGCGCTTCGAGGAGCGCGTCACGGGCGACACGAGCGCACGCGCTGCGTGGCAAGCCGGGCAGTCGTCGATGCGCCGGGCGGAGGGCCGGGCGCAGGCCGTCCGGTCAACCGTGCTCGCCAACGCGCTCGCCCTGGTCCACTTCGACGACGACACCGACGTCCGCGACCTCGCCCGGCTGCGTGAGGAGCTCGGGCTCGGCAACGTGGTGACGCTGCAGGACGAGCTGCTCGCGCCGGTCGACGACGAGCCCGGCCGGCCGCTGACCACCCGGCTGGTCCGGGTCCTGGGCCAGCGCGCCTGGGGCGACGCCGCGCGCACCCCCGGCCGGCTCACCGCGGAGGTCCCGGCGCTCGCCGAGCTGTGCGGCGAGGCCGCGCTGCGGCTGATGATGGTCGACGACGGCGACGACACCCCCGCCGCCCCGCTCGGCTCCGAGCGGGCCCTGGTCAAGGTCTTCGGCAAGGGCGACCTGGAGCTGTGGCGGCGCCTGGTCACCGCCGCGCTCGCCGACCCGTGGGCGGGCCGCACCGACGAGATGCTCGGCCTGCTCGACCCCGAGCGCCGGCCCGGCGAGCACGCCGCGGTGAGCGCGCTGGCGGACCTGGCCCGGCGGATGGCCGAGGAGGACGAGCGCCGCGCGGTGGCCGACCACATCCGCACCACGATCGCCGGCACCGGGCTCACCCAGCGGCAGTTCGCCACGCTGGTCGGCACCTCGCCGTCGCGCCTGTCGACGTACGTCACCGGCAGCGTCACGCCGTCGGCGGCGATGCTGCTGCGGATCAACCGGATGGCCAAGCGGGCGCGCACGCTGCCGCGCCGCGGCCACGCCGACGAGCCGGTCTGAGCCCGGCTCAGCCCTGGAAGCGCTGGCTGCCGGCCGGGGTGTCACCGGCGAGCAGGGAGACCGTGCCTCCGGGCGCCAGCAGGCTCTGCACCCGCACCGTCACCGGCGGCGGTGCGGTGCCGGTGTAGTCGAAGGTGCACACGATCGAGGTGCTGGACGTGCAGGACCAACCCGCGCCGCTGACCTGGTTGGCGTCGAGCACGATCCCGCCGACGTCGAAGACCACCCGGGCGGTGATCGTGCGGGACGGGCCGCCGAGGACCTCCGGCACGATCTCCACCGACCAGGGCTGCAGCAGGGCCGGCGGCGGGCCCACGTTGACCGCCGCGAGCCGCACGCACTGCTCGTAGGCGCCCAGGTCGCCGCGGAAGGTCCGCGCCGTGCCGCTCTTGAGCACGTAGCCGGGCCGGGCGCTCGCCTCGACGGTCCACGCGCCCGTACGGCCGTCGCCGCCCGTGCGCTGATAGCTCACCCCGCGGGTGGTCGGCAGGTCCAGGCTGCCGTAGGTCTCGCAGGAGGTGATCGGGTGGGCGCTCGGCGCGACGGCGACCACCGGGACCGGCGACGGCTGCTTCGGGGTGGCCGGCTCCGGGCTCTCCCCGGTCGCGGGCGCGCCGGGCCCGGCGGGCACGCTCTCGTCGGTGGGGTCCGGGCTGTCCGTGCCCTCGGCGTACGACGGCGGGTCGCTGGCCCGCGTGACGGGCGCCGGGTCGGTGAGCCGCGGCACGGACGGGTCGGCCTTGGCACGCGGGCGCGGCGCGGCCGAGGAGGCCGGCGCGTCGGTGGCGGGCGCGGCGCTGGTGGCGGCGTCCGCGGCGGTCGGCTCGGTGTCGCGGGCGTTGACCACCCAGGTGACCCCGCCGGCCGCGACGGCGACGGCGGCCGCCGCCGCGGCGACGGTGGTGGCCGCCGCGCCGAGGCCGCCACCGGCGGCACCGCCGCCGCTGCCCGAGGAGGACCCGGCACCGCCGGCACCGCCGGAGCCGGCACCGGCCGCGCCGGTCAGGCCGACCAGCCAGGCCAGGCCCTTGCCGGAGGCCGGCAGCGCGCCGAGCAGGACGACCGGGAAGATCCAGGCGGCGAGCTTGCGGTTGACCCGCTCGACCTGGAGGTAGGCCGCGAGGCAGTCCTCGCAGGAGCCCAGGTGGGCGCTGACCTTCTCCTCCGCACGGGTGGAGAGGTCGGTGCGGACGTACTGGCTGAGCCGGTCGCGGGTCCACCGGCAGTCGGCGGGCGCGGAGGAGGCGATGACGTGCTGGTCGAGGTAGGCCCGGCGCAGGCCCTCACGGGCGCGGTGGGCAAGCGAGGAGACCGCGCCGGCGCGCATGCCGAGCAGGTCGGCCACCTCGCCGGGCTTGCGGCCCTCGACCTCGACGTGCCACAGGACCTTCTGCCAGGACTCGGGCAGCGTCGCGAAGGCGTGCGCCGCGGTGTCGGCCTCGAGGTCCTCGACGAGCTCCTCGGCCGGCGGCTGGGCGTCGTCGAAGATCCACGGCTGGTCGGAGACCGGCGCCTCCCGCGGCCCGCGCAGCGAGTCGCGGAAGCCGTTGCGGATGGTGACGTGGAGATAGGCGCGGAAGTTGTCGCGCGGACCGCGGCCCGCACGGAGCTGGGCGAGCACCCGGGCGAAGGACTCGGCGACCAGCTCCTCGGCCTGCTGGGGGCCGACCAGGATCGTCGCGAGGCGGCGGGCGTCGTCGACGTGCTCGACGTAGAGATCCTCGAAGGTGTCCTCCGACGGGGTCACCGAGGGCAGCACGGACTCCGTGCTCTCCTCCGACGACCTCTCCGCCGACACCTGCATCCCCAACCCTTCGTCGCCCTCCACGCACCCCGCGTGGACCGCTGCCCACCCTGCTGGCACGCAGAACGACCCTGACGATCGTAGGTCGGCTCGGCAAGATCCGCCTCCTTCCGAAAAAGATCGGGATCAATTCTGAAAACGGCGTGATGTTCCGCGTGCTGCTCCGTCTGGGTTCGTGACAGGCGCCGCTCGGGACGGTGCCTTCGCTCCCGGATCGACTTTCAGCAAGGACGTGACGATGCCCACCACACTCGCCGCTCGCCCCTCGGCCACGCCGACGACGACGCCGACCCCGGCACCCGACCTGCGCAGCCAGTTCGCGAGCCACCCCATCCCCGTCCACGCCGGTACGACGCTGCGCCGGATCCTGTTCGCCACGCTCGACCGCGCGGACCGGGTCGGCCCAGAGCACGCCGAGATCTGGGACCAGCTCGTCCGGGTGCTGGACCAGAACCGCACCGACCCCCGCTCGACCGCGCGCTGCGCGGTGCTGGCCAACCTGGCCGCCATCGTCGTCTTCGACGAGCCCAGCGACTACGCCGCGACCGTCGAGCTCGCGAACCAGCTCGGCCAGGACCGGCTCGCCCGGCTCCAGCACCGCGCCGGCGTCGCGCTCGAGACCGAGTCCTCGATGCCGTGGACCACCACCGTGATCCGCCGGCTCATCCACTGGGACCTCCAGGCCCGCCTGGAGGGCAAGCCGTCGGAGGAGGTCACCGAGGACGTGGCCACCACCTGCGCGGTCATCGCCCAGAACCTGCTCTTCGCGGACATCGACCCCGACCGGGTCACCGCGCCGATCACCGCGGTCGACGAGCTGCACCGGCTGCTCGACGTGGGCACCGTCGTGGAGTGGCGCGCGCACCTGAGCACGATCGCGTCCAGCCCCTGGGGCCCGTACGCCGACGACCTGCTCGCCCTCGGCCAGCGCTCCGACCGGCCGGCCGCCCTGGCCGCCATCGCCAGCTCGATCGCCCAGTGCCAGGAGTGGTGCCGCGACCGTGAGCGCGACCAGGTCGCCCGCGAGATCCGCCACCTGGTGGCGGTCAGCGGTGCCTCGCAGCGCGAGTTCGCCTCCCGGATCGGGACCTCGCCGTCCCGGCTCTCCACCTACGTCCGCGGCACGGTGACCCCGTCCGCCGCGATGCTGCTGCGCATCCAGCGGGCCTCCCGCATGCTGCAGCGCCAGGCCACGCGGCAGGTGCTCGCACCACGCCGCTGACCTCCGAAGCCACCACGACGGGAGCGTGGTGGGACTGGCCGGGACCGGGAGCTGGGGGGCTTCGGGTCCCGGCCAGGACCGCTTCTCAGGCCTGCCGGCGCGCGGCCTGGCGGGCCAGCTCGGCCTTGGCGAGCGCGTTCTTGTGCACCTCGTCGGGGCCGTCGGCGAAGCGCAGGGTGCGCAGGCCGGCGTAGGCGTTGGCGAGGTCGAAGTCCTGCGAGAGCCCACCCGCGCCGTGCACCTGGATCGCCTTGTCCAGGATGTCGAGCACCGTGGCCGGGGTGGCGATCTTGATCGCCTGGATCTCGGTGTGCGCGCCGCGGTTGCCGACGGTGTCCATCAGCCAGGCGGTCTTGAGCACCAGCAGCCGCAGCTGCTCCAGGCGCACCCGCGACTCAGCGATCCAGTCCCGGACCACGCCCTGCTGCGCCAGCGGCCGGCCGAACGCGACCCGGGACTCAGCGCGCGCACACATCAGCTCGATCGCCCGCTCCGCCACGCCGATCGAGCGCATGCAGTGGTGGATCCGGCCCGGCCCGAGCCGCGCCTGCGCGACGCCGAACCCGCCGCCCTCCTCACCGATCAGGTTCGCCACCGGCACGCGGACGTCGGTGAAGGACAGCTCCGCGTGCCCGCCGTGCTCGTGGTCGTCGTACCCGAAGACGTGCATCGGGCGGACCACCTCCAGGCCGGGGGTGTCCCGCGGCACGAGGACCATCGACTGCTGGCGGTGCCGCTCGGCGGACGGGTCGGTCTTGCCCATCACGATGAAGATCTCGCAGCCGGGGTTCATCGCGCCGGTGATCCACCACTTGCGGCCGTTGAGGACGTACTCGTCGCCGTCGCGCACGATGCTGAGCTGGATGTTGGTGGCGTCGGAGGAGGCGACGTCGGGCTCGGTCATCGCGAACGCGGAGCGGATCTCTCCGGCCAGCAACGGCGTCAGCCACCGCTCCTTCTGCTCCGGGGTGCCGAACATGTGCAGCACCTCCATGTTGCCCGTGTCCGGCGCCGCGCAGTTGAGCGCGGCCGGCGCGAGGTGGAGGCTGCGCCCGGTGATCTCGGCGAGCGCGGCGTACTGCAGGTTGGTCAGGCCGGCGCCCTCCACACCCGCGTGCTCGCCGGGCAGGAAGAGGTTCCACAGCCCGCGGCGCCGGGCCTCGGTGCGCAGCTCGCCCAGCACCGGCGTGCTGTCCCAGGCCCAGCGGTCGTCGAGCTGCGCGAGCTGCTCGTGGAAGACCGGCTCGGCCGGGTGGACGTGGGTGTCCATGAGGTCGAGCAGGTCGGCGCGCAGCTCCTCGGTGCGGGCGTCGAATCCGAAGTCCATCAGTCGTTCTCCTTCAAGGCGGTGAGGCCGGCGTCGAGCAGGGGATGGATCGCCTCGCCGATCCCGGCGAAGCCCTCGCCGACGGTCTGGCCGGCGAGGTGGCGGTGGTGGATGCCCTCCAGGATGGCGGCCAGCTTGAAGGCGGCCAGGCCGCGGTACCAGCCGAAGCGGGAGAGGTCGCGGGCACTGCCGGCGGCGTACCGCTCGATGATGGCGGCCTCGTCCAGGAAGCCCGGCGCCTGCGCGGCGTCGGTCACCACGGCACCCAGCGGCCCGGCGCCCAGGCGGTGGTAGGTCAGCATCAGGGCGAGGTCGGTGAGCGGGTCACCGAGGGTCGCCATCTCCCAGTCGAGCACCGCCGCGGCCCGGTCGTCGGCGTCGACGAGCAGGTTGTCGAGCCGGAAGTCGCCGTGCACGATCCCCGTCGCCGACTCGGCCGGCACGTCCGCCGCGAGCCGGTCGTGCAGCTCCTCGGCCGCGGGCAGGTCGCGGGTGCGCGAGGCGTCGAGCTGCTTCTTCCAGCGCGCCACCTGCCGGCCCAGGAAGCCCTCGGGCCGGCCGAAGTCGCCCAGCCCGACGGCGGCCGGGTCGATCCGGTGCAGCGCCGCGAGGGTGTCGACGAGCGTGGTGGAGATGGCCGCGGTCCGCACGGGGCCGAGCGCGGCGAGCTCACGCCGGTCGCGGTACGGCGTGCCGGTCACCCGCTCCATCACGTAGAACGGCGCGCCGAGCACCTCGGTGTCCGCGCAGAAGGCCAGCATCGCGGGCACCGGCACCTCGGTGTCGCGCAGCGCCGCCATCACCCGGTGCTCGCGGGCCATGTCGTGGGCGGTGGCGAGCACGTGGCCCAGTGGCGGGCGGCGCAGCACCCAGGTGCCGGTGCCGTCGGTGACGAGGTAGGTGAGGTTCGACTTGCCGCCCGCGACCAGCTCGGCGCGCAGGTCGGCTCCCGCCCCCGGGACGGCGGCCGGGAGCCACGCGGCGAGCCGGGCCAGGTCGAGGCCGGGCAGCTCGCTCACACGCCACCGCCCAGCAGCACCCCGCCGTCGACGACCAGCGTCTGGCCGGTCATCCACCCCGCGTCGGCGCTGAGCAGGAAGGCGACCACGCTGCCGATGTCGTCAGGGACCCCCAGCCTCTTGAGCGGGTACGCCGCCGCGACCTCCTCCTCGCGCCCGTCGTACAGGGCGGTGGCGAAGCGGGTCTTGACGACGGCCGGCGCGACGGCGTTGACCCGGATGTCCGGCCCGAGCTCGACGGCGAGCTCCTCGGTGAGGTGGATGAGCATGGCCTTGCTGGCGCCGTAGAACGCGATGCCGGGCGCGGGCCGGCGGCCGGCGACGGAGGCGACGTTGACGACCGCACCGCCGTGCTCGGCCATCCAGGCGCGGTGGGCGTGCTGCACCCAGGAGACCGCGGCGATGCAGTTGACGTCGACGATCTTGCGCGCGGCGTCGAGGTCGATGTCCATGAGCGGGCCGTAGACCGGGTTGATGCCGGTGTTGTTGACGAGCAGGTCCGCGCCACCGAAGGTCGCGACCGCGCGTTCGACGACCTCCGCCTGGTGGTCGGTGTCGTCGGCGTGGCCGGCGATGCCGAGGGCGACCTCGGGCCCGCCGAGCGTCTCGACCGCCTCGACCAGCGCGGCCTCCTTGCGCCCGGTCACCACGACCCGTGCCCCTTCGTCGACCAGGCGCTGCGCGATCGCCAGCCCGATCCCGCGGCTGGCCCCGGTGACGATCGCGGTCTTTCCCTCGAACCTGCTCATGCTCACTCCTGACTAAGCGCTTGCTTAGTTGATAGCCTGCCTCCTGTCCGCCCGTCCGTCAACCAGCCGCCGACCAGCCGCCGACCAGGAGGTACGACGATGGCCGCTCCCTCCCGCGCCGAGGCCACCCGCGCCCGGCTGCGCGACGCCGCCGTCGCCGCCTTCGCCGAGAAGGGCTTCCACGCCACCACCACCCGCGACATCGCGGCCGCCGCCGGGATGAGCCCGGCGGCGATGTACGTCCACCACCGCTCCAAGCAGGAGCTGCTCCTGGTCATCTCGCGCGAGGGCCACCAGGCCGCGCTGGACGTCGTCCGCTCGGCCCGGGCGGCCTCGGCCGACCCCCGCACCCAGCTCACCGCGGTGGCCCGGGCGTTCGCGCTCTTCCACGTGGACCACCACACCGTCGCGCGGATCCTCAACTACGAGCTGGCCGCGCTCAGCCCCGAGCACCGTGCCGAGATCGACGAGCTGCGCACCGGCATCGACCGCGAGCTCCGCGCCCTGGTCAGCGAGGGCGTCGCCGCGGGCGTCTTCGACGTCCCCGACCCCGCGCTGGCCGCGACCGCACTCGCCTCGATGGGCATCGACATCGCGCGGTGGTACCGCGAGGACGGCGAGTGGACCCCCGAGCAGATCGGCGACTACTACGCCGACCTGGCGCTCCGCCTCGCCGGCGCTGCCTAGACCTGGAGGTCGACCAACAGGGCGCGGTGGTCGGAGACCTCCGGCGTCGCCACGACCTCGAAGGAACGCACCGACGCCGGGTCGGAGACCAGCAGGTAGCTCGCGTGCCGCACCGGCTTCGGATAGCTGCTCGTCCGGGTGTCCGCCTCCCCCACCAGGTCCGTCAGCCCGATCCCGCCCAGGACCGCGAAGGTCTCGCTGTCCGGCAGGAGGTTGAGGTCGCCGCAGACGACGACCAGGTCCCCGGGCTCACGCACCTCCTCCACCAGGGCCACCAGGCGCTCCGCCTGGTCGCGTCGCGCCGGGCTGTCGCCCTTGCCCGCGTCGTCGCGCAGCCCGTGCAGGTGGCCGAGGGTCACGAACGCCTCGCCGTGCGCGAGGCGGGCGACCTGGGCCGCGCGCGGGCGGTCGCTGTGCGGCCACGCGGCGCCGTGGTCGGCGTACCGGCCGTGGACGTGGGCGGCCGCGCTCCGCACCGTCACCACCCCCGGCGCGGTGAACAGGCCCAGCCCGAAGTGCTGGCGGTGCACCCTGCCCGCGTCGTCGGCCACCGGGCCGGTGTCGCTGACGGCGAACCAGCCGTCGTGCTCCGGCAGGGCCGCCCGGACGTCGGCCATCAGGTCCGCGCGCTGCGGCAGCGCCCGCGCCTGGTCCTCGAAGCGGGTCCACCCGCCCAGCCCGGGCGTCCGGGTGACCTCCTGGAGGCAGACCACGTCGGCGGCCACCGTCGGCAGCCAGGCCACGAGGTCGTCGTACCGGGCTCCGCCCCAGGCGTTCAGCGACACGATCCGCACCCGGGGAACCCTAGGGGCTCGGGGCGCTAGGGGTGCAGGGGCGGGGTCCGCGAGCCCGCCGGCATCGCCGCGCCGTCCACCATCTGCCCCACCGCCTGGCCGGCCGTTTGGCGCGGGGTCCACGCCAGCTCGGTCCGCGCGCGAGTGGTGTCGAGGAGCGGTACGCCGAGCAGGGCCGCCAGCAGCGAGCCCGGCACCGGCAGCAGACGGGCGTGCCACGCCGCGTCCATCGCCGCCCGGGCCACCCCGGCCGGCACCTCGATCGTCGGCGCCCCCATCAGCTCCCCCAGCTCGGGCCGGCGCAGCACGTCGTCCGCCGCCAGGTTGAACGCCCCGCTCACCGGGCGCTCCACCGCCGCCGCGACAGCCCGCCCGACGTCGCCCGCGTGCACGGCCTGCAGCCGCAGCCCACGCGGCACCGGCAGCACCGGGACGAGCCGGCGATCCAGCATCCGCGGACGCACCAGCGCGCCGCCGAAGATCCGGCGCTGCTCGCTCGCCGCCGAGCGCTGGAACACGAACGCCGGGCGCAGCCGCACCACCCGGGTGCCCGGCGTCGCCGCCTCGAAGGCGTCCAGCACCCGCTCGTTGTAGGCCTTCTCGCGGCAGTACGCCGCCTCGGACGTCCCGTCCGTCTCCGCGCCCTCGTCGACCGGCCGGTCGTGGTCGACCGGGGAGTACGCCGCCACCGACGACGCCGCCACGACCACCGGGACGCCCCGGCGTCGTACCGCCGCCAGCAGGCGGCGGGTGCCGACCGCGTTGGTCCGCCAGGTCTCGCGCGGACCGTGCGTCGGCTGGAACTTCCACGCCAGGTGCACCACCGCGTCGGCTCCCGTCAGCACGGGGTCCAGGTCGTCGTACCCGACGTCGCCGGGATGCCAGCTCACCGACGCCAGCGGGCTCGCCCGCTCCAGGTCCGGGCGCCGCCGCGCGACGCCCACCACCTGGTGCCGGCCGTCAGCGGTCAGCGCGCGCAGGCACGCCGTACCGATGTTGCCGCTGGCCCCGGTGACGACGACCTTCATCGCGCGGGATCGCCGCCCGCCACGATCCGCTCTCGCGAGACCTGCACGTGCAGGCGCTCCAACGTGCGCTGGTGCTCCTCCGCGCGGTCGAGCAGCCGGTCGATCTCGTGCGCGTCCAGTCGGCCGTCCGCGTCCGCCGAGGCGCGCAGCACCTCGAAGCCGGCACGCTTGCCCGTCACCGCCAGCCGCAGCGCCTCGAGCTCCACCACGTCCGTCAACGGCCCGCGCGTGAACAGCCGCCCGTTGGGCTTGAACCGGCCGGCGATCTCCCCCGCCCGGGCCATCGTCGTACCGATCAGGCTGGGCTTGGCGCCCACGCTCAGCATGATCCGCCGCAGGGCCTCGCGATCCGAGGCCACCTCGCTCGCGAGCTGGCGGATCTCCGCCGCCGCGCCGGGGTCGTGGTGGTTGCGTCCCACCCGCCTGAAGGCCGCCGCACCCGCGGTCGAGCCAGCCCAGTGGTGCTGGAGGTAGCCCTTCAAGACCTCGTCGTTCAACGCCGATCACTCCTCAGTCGCTGGGGCCCATCGAGGTACCCAGGGGCCCTAGGCTCACACTGCGGCGCATTGTTCGTCGGCCAGTTGCGGTGCTCCATCCGGCTACGGTGAGGGTGGTCGTGTTGCTGCCGGGAGTACGTGACACTCGACGTCGGCGCAACGCCTGCTTCATGTCTGAGCGCCATGAGTGATGTTCTTCCGAGACTGGCGTTTTCGGAGACCTCGGTCACGACGCCGCGCAGTACACGCGCAGCCAGTTGAGCACCCCGTTCGCCAAGTCGGATCACGCGCCCATTTGGTTCTGACAGCGCTGCTCACTCGCTCCTCGGTCTCGGACCGAGGCGGGCGAGCGAGCTCTGAGCTGCCTCTCGGACAAGGACAGCGGGATCGCGAGCAAGCACCTCGAGCACGTCGCGAGGAGCTTTCTTGTTGTAGGCGATGCGGGCTCGAACCGACTCCTCGGGGTCAGCCGACAGCCTTCCGAACAACTCCAAGGTGAGTTTCCGTCGATCTGCGACGACTGACCTGACCGCAGGGTCCTGATCTCCCGAAAGAAGGTCGAGAATCTCGAGTGGCACTGACTTGTTGTGCGCGACCCACGACCGCATACGTGGATAACGATCGACGACCTCGAGCCAGACGTGGGTTGGAGCGGCTTCCCAAGCGGCCCGCTGATACTCGTCAGGGAGATTGCTTGTTCGGAGTCTTACAAACTCATCTGCGGACTCAATCATGAGAGGTCACCACCGAACGGACTTACCCGCGTTGCTCTTGTGCTTGAGCGCCGGGTCGATGTAGTTCCCGTACTGGTCCGCGTCTCTGTACCACTCCAAACCACCAGGCACCTCCTTATAAACCTTCCAAGCCGACGCATGACCAGCAGTATCTCTTGACCACCACGTGCCATCTGCTTGCTTGGAGTACTTGTGCGTGCCAACCACCTTGGTGTCAAGGCTCCTTGCGTCGGTGATCTGCCAGATTCGCCTTGGGCATACGTCGCTGTTGTGGACAAGAAGGTCGAGCGCGCCGACGTGGTAGGTGTGAAGCCCGTCGACCGTGAGGTTGTATGCGAGTCCGCGATGAGTGGTGGCGAGATCCAGACCTAGAGCCTCCAGCTCACCCCACTGCGCGCTCAGCACGCGGTCGCCAGCGTCGAACTCCTGCGGCCCTTCCCAAGCACGGTCCGTGGCGTTCCAGAAGGGATGGTCCTCGGTGGTGACCAACCGGTCCAAGACACCGTCGCGGTCACCGTCTGCGTTGAGAACCAGCTCGGTTAGGTCATCCCAGTGCACCCACAGATGGCTGACGCGCCTGGCGCCCTGCACATGCGTGATGGGGTCACTCGCCAGGACGAGGTCATCGACACGGATGTCCTTGATCGGTTTGCGAGTGCCGTCGGCCATCAAGACCAAAGTGTCCCCGGAGAATGAGCACACCTTCGCCACGTCGCTCGCATGCTCGAGATCGGCGCTCGCCTCCACGAGCTTGTCGAGCTTGCGCAGCTTCGCGATCTTACCTGCGGATGGAGCCAGTGCAGCGACCTCGAGCGCACATGACGCCACGGAAGCATCGGCGCCCACACAGGCGCTCGGATCTGGCACAAGCATCGTCCGCGCGACCAACGCCGTCGTGGTGATCAACTCACCCACGGTGTAGTCGACACCATCCGTGTCACACATCGGCCGCCCCCGCGGGCCAATGCGCGGAGTCAGACAACTGAGGGACGGCAACGTGACCGTCGTAGTGAAATGCCGCTCGAACCAGTTCCTGTCGTCCTTCTGGCGCTCCGCCTCGGCGAGTTCCGAAACCATCTGGTTGATCTCAAGCCCCCGAAACAGAGCCGAGGTGGGATCATCACTGGTGCGATAGTCGGTCGTCGATGCCGCCGACCGTGTCCCGCGGAGCCCTCGCTTGTACTCTCCCAACCAAGCTGAGGACCCCCCTCCCGCCTTGAGCGTCGTCTTCCCCGGCGCAACCGGTGCACAAGAGCTGGGTCTGATGACACATGGCGACACCTCGTCGCCGCTGGTGTCGACCGCACGGTGGCCATCCGGGTCACCGAAGTTGAGGGGGTTGCCGTTGACGTAGGTGTAGGTGTTCGCCGTCAACGGATCGGTGCCGACCCCCAGGTCCGTCGACGGCGAGGACACCCGGTAGGCGTCCGGGGTCGTGAACGCCGCCTTCGTCGGGTCATAGGTACGTGTCCCGAGCTGATAGTTCCCGGTCGAGGCGTCCCGGACCTGGCCCCGGTACCAGTACGAGTTCCCCGTCGTCGTCGCGGCGCCACCGGTGTGGCACACCCCGTTGCTGTCCGCACCGGTCTGCGCGTCGACCGCGTTGCCGAACGGGTCGAACCGGGCAGCACAATCGATGGTCTGCGCGGTCGAGACGACCGCGGTCACGTTGCCCCTGCCGTCGGTGTCGAGGAACGACTTCGTCGGCCCCGCACCGGTCTGCTCGAACGCGACCGCCGCACCGGCAGCATCGAGCTGATAGGTGAGATCAGGCTTGTTCAGCGTGCCGTTGACCGCGTCCAGCTGCCCCACGACCGTAGTGGACAGACCGTCGTAGGTGTTGCGCATCGTGCCGTTCGCATCACCCGCACCACTGACCGTCGTCGCCCGCTGACGGTCCAACCCGTCATAGGCATACGACGTGGTCCGGCTCTTCGTCCCGCACAGCGTCCCGCTGGTCAAGACCTGCTTCTCGACCCGGTCGAACGCGTCGTAGGTGTAGGCGTTGCACCCATCGTTCGTCATCCGGCCCGCACGGTCGTAGACATAGGACAGCGTCCCCGACACACCACCACTGACCACGGCCTGCTTGATCGCGTTGTCCTGGCCGTACGACGTCGTGGTCGTCGACCCACCCGAGGAGGAGTCGGTGACCTTCGTCCGGTTGCTGTTGCGGTCCCACTCGTAGTCCACCGTGCGATCCGTGCCGCCACCGCTGACCGCGTCGTGGGTCCACTTCTTCACCTGCCGCGCAGGCGTGTACTCGTAGTCGTTGGTGTACCCACCCCCCGACCCCGTCACGGTCTGCTTCTTCACACTGCGGTCCGCAAGGTACTGGTACTTGTACTCCCCGACCACGGTCCCGTTCGCCGTCGTCTTCGCACCCGCCAGGACATCGTTGGGCTGCCACGACCACTCGTCGTAGTGCGAGCCCGTCTGCGCCGTCGTCAGGCGGCCCGCCTTGTCCCACGAGTACGACGTCGGCACGTCCAGCACGTCGGAGTACATCGCCTCCGGCAGACCCGCCTGGTTGTACCGGTACGACGACGCCACCGTCGCACCATTCGTCACCCCCGAGGCACCGGTCTTGTCGGTGCGCACCGTCACCGCACCACCACCGTTGTAGGCATAGGTGTTCGAGCTCCCCGAGCCCGCCAGGCCCGTGCCCGACTCCGTCACGCTCCGCGTGGTCCCGTCGAGGTAGTAGCCCGCCTCGACCGTGATCCCGCTCGTCGGGTCGATCACCTTCACCGGCGTCCCCTGCTGGGAGTACGTCGTCGTGATCGACGTCGTCGGCCCCTCCGTCGGGTCACGGTCCCGCCCGACCTGCGAGGCCGGCCGCCCGTTCGCCCCGTAGGTCAACCGCACGAAGCCCGCGGACTGATAGCTCCCGTTGCCCGGCACGCACTGCGACCAGTCCCCCGACGCGCACCGCGCCGACTCCGTCGAGACCTTGAGCCCGGCGGGCGAGTACGCGTAGCGCACGGAGCGGTAGCTGTTGTCGTCGATCGGCGTGTGCGTGGCAGCGAGCAGGTTGTCGTCGGTGAACTCGTTGCGCACCGGGTGCCAACCGCCCGCCTGCGCGTTGGGCTGCCAGGTCTGCGTGGTGTTGCCGACCGCGTCGTAGCCGTAGCGGGTGGTCGCCGTCTGGCCGGACACCGGCCCGGGCGCGTCGATCCGCGACAGCAGGTCGTCGCTGGTCCAGGCCTGGGTGGTGATCCGGCTCTCCGGGTCGGTCGTCTTCACGACGTGGCCGCCCGCGTCGTACTCGATCGTGGTGACCTCGTCGACCTGCGCCAGCGGCCCGCTGCCGTCCGGGTCGTAGGCCTGGCCGATGGTCTTCGCGGCCAGGCCGTCCGCGGTGTACTCCGTCTGGGTGCCGTTGCCGTTCGCGTCGGTCACCCGCGTCGCTCGGCCCATCCCGTCGTACGACGTCGCCGACAGCGTCACCCGGCCGGCTCCGCTCGGGTCGGGACCGGAGACGCTCGCCACGAGGGCGTCGTCGGTGTAGGTGTAGTCGAGGTAGGCGTTGTCGGAGCCGCTCGACGTGGGCAGCCAGGCGCGCTTCACCTTCCCGATCGGGTCGTAGCTGCTGCGGATCGCGCAGACCCCCACCTGGCTGCCGTACGACGACGGGAGCACCGTGTAGCTGGCCGGCGTCGCGCCGTTCCCCGGCCCCGCCGCCTGGTCCGGCACCCGGTTGGTCGTGCACTGCGCGGTCTGCTGGTTCGTGGTCCCGCCACCGTCGGCGCCCGCGCCGACGGAGGTGGTCGCACTGCTCGCGGAGTTGTCGAACCGGGGCGTGTAGGCCGCGACCGGCAGGCCGTCGAGGTCGAAGTCCACCCGGCGCACGGTGCTCAGGTTCGGCGCCGTGAGCGAGGCGGCGTCGCTGAAGGCCTGTGGGGGCAGGGTCGCGACGACGTGGCCGTCGGCGTCGTAGATGTTGCGGGTGCGGGTGTTCGACAGGCCGTTGGCGTTCGGCACTGCGGACGCGGTCGCGTCCAGCGTCGGGTTGGCCTGGGTCGTCTGCGCACCTTCGACGGTGTCGACCGGCCGGTTCGCGGCGTCGTACGACACCGCGGTGACCATGGCCGCCCGGGTGCGGTCCGTGCCGGCCGGCACGTTGCTCACCGTGTCGGCGTCGATCCGGATGCGTCCGACCGCGCCGTTGCCGCCCTGTCGGTCCGTCGGGCCGGCGCCACCGTCTCCACCGGTGACGTCGAGGACGTTCGCCGAGGCGAGGTCGATGTCGGGTGCGGCCAGCCAGATGCCGCCGCCGGCACCACCGCCACCACCACCGGAGCTGTTGATCCCGGATCCACCGTCAGCGCCGGAGGCGTCGATGGTGCCGTTCACCACGATCTTGGAGGCGGTGATGCGGACGTAGCCGCCGCCGTTGCCGCCGGCGCCCGCGGTGCCGAGGAGGTTCTTGCCGCCACCTCCACCCCCGCCGCCGGAGCCCTTGACGTAGTCCGTGCCCACCGTCGCGAAGTCCGGGGTCCCGGATGCCTTGCCCGGCGCACCGGGCGTCGTGCCCGCCGGACCGGCGGCACCGCCGTCGGTCCTGTGTCCACCGCCGCCGCCCCCTGACGGGTCCAGGCCGAGCAGCCCGCCGGAGCCGCCCTTGCCTCCCGGACCGGGGTTGGGGGTCGCCGCGTCCGAGCCGTTGCCGCTGTCGGCACCGGTGCCGGCCGCCCCGCCGGCACCGCCCTTGCCGCCCATCTGCACGACACAGGTCGAGCAGATCGACACCGTGCCGGACGCGTGCAGCATCAGCCCGTTGGCGACCGCGGAGGTGATGACGGCTCCGTTCTGCAAGGTCACGCTGCGGTACTGCGCACCGTCAGGCACCTGGAACGGGTTGCTCGCACCGTGCGCGATGCCGTCGGTCGAGCTCGCCGCCGTGGTGCCGTCCACGACCAGGTGACCGTCGGCGCCCGAGCCGGTGTTGATCGAGCCCGGCGCCCGCACGGCCGTCACGTTGCCGGACGCGTCATAGCTCCAACCGGTCGTGAAGGTCTTCGTGCCCGAGCGCGGCACCGTCTGGCTGGTACGACGCGCGAGCAGGTCGTAGGCCGTCGTGGTCCGGTGACCGTTGGCGTCGGTGACGGCGACCTGGTTGCGGTCCGCGTCGTACTCGAACGACGTGGTCAGCGCCGAGGGGGTGTCACCGATGCGGTGCTTGGTCGCCGTGACCACGTTGCCGGCGGCGTCGTACGAGGTGTGGGTCGCGTACTTGCTGCTGGCGTCGCAGCTGCCGTCGGCCTGGGTCTCGGTGGTGTCGGCCTGCCGCGGTGAGCAGGCCGTGGTGACGTGGCCCTCGCGGTCGTAGACCGAGCGCGAGACGACCCAGGCGTTGGCGCCGGTGAAACGCCCGCTGTTGCGCGGCGTGTCCACCCGGATGTTGCGGCCGCCCGCGTCGAAGCGGGTCTTGGTCACCTGGCTGTTGGCGTCGGTGACCGCGATCGTCTGGCCCAACCCGTCGTAGGTCGTGCTCGTGGTGCAGATCCGGTGACCAGCCTGGGCCGCGGTCCAGTCCGCGCTGGTGGCCGAGCCCGCACAGGCCGTGGACGTCTCCCGGGTGCTCTGGCTCGTCAGCGGCCGGTTGAGCGCGTCGAAGGTCGCCCGGAACGCGATGCCCCGCGCGTCGACCGTCTTGACCGGGTTGCCGAACGGGTCGTACGTCGTCCGCGCGACCGAGCTGGACGAGCGGTGCTGGGCGCCGCTGCTCCACACGATCCGGCCGGCGGCGTCGTAGCCGACCATCTTGTCGAAGGCGGAGGTCGTGATGTCGTTGCCACGTCCGGTGCGGGTACGCCGGGCCTGGCCCAGCTTGTCACGGGTCGTCGTGGTCAGGTTCCCCGTCGCGTCCCGGGCGCCGAGCACTGCCCAGAGCGCCGTCTTGTAGGGGGAGATGCCCAAGCCCGCGACGGTCGGCGTCGCGGTCGAGGTCGGCGCGGTGCCGTTGGCGAGCTGGTTGTTGGAGGTGGCACCCCAGACCTTGATCCGGCCGGCCTGGTCGGCGGAGGCCAAGGTGGCCCACCCGCCGGCGACCGCGACCTGCCCGGTGAGGTCGGGGACCTTGACCGGGCTCGGCATGGTCGGGCTCGAGGAGCCGCCGCCGGACTGGCCGGCGTTGTTGATGCCCCACACCCGCACCGTGCCGTCGGCCATCAGCGCGACCGCACCGTAGGCGGCGCCGACGACCTGGCGGACCGGGCCGGCCGTCGTCCCGGGGCCGAGCGTGGTGATCCGCACCGGCGTGGTGCGGGTGGTGGCCGTGCCGTCGCCGAGGTCGCCCTGGCTGTTGTTGCCGAAGGCCCACACCCGGCCGTCGCGCCCGATGGCGTACGACGCCGCGTAGCCGCCGGAGACCTGTCGGATCCCGGCATCGTCGAGCGCGGCGACCTGGGCCGGCGCGGTGCGGTTGACGGTGTCGCCGTGGCCGAGCTGGCCGGAGCCGTTGTAGCCCCACGACCACGCCTTGCCGTCGGTGGTGACGGCGAGCGAGTGCACGAAGCCGGCACCCATCGTGGCGACCTTCTGCAGCACCTTGACCGGTGTCGCGACGTACGTCGAGGCGGTGCCGTTGCCCACCTGACCGTAGTTGTTCATCCCCCACGACCAGAGGTTGCCCTCGGCGTCGAGCGCCAGGAAGTGGCAGCCGCCGGAGGCGATGGAGATGATGTCGGAGAGCGGCTCGACGGGCTCGGGGGTGCTCTTGCCGCCGCCCGCGGTCCACACCTTGCCGTCCCCGGTGAGGTAGTGGGTGTAGGCACAGCCGGAGTACGCGCCGGTCGAGGACTGCGCGACCTGCACCACGTTGGTCATCGGGTCGGCGCGCACCGGCGTGGCCCGGGTGCTCGTCGTGCCGTCGCCGAGCTCGCCGGAGGCGTTCGCGCCGGCACCGTTGACCGTGCCGTCAGGATTGATCGCGACGAGAGCGGTGTTGGACACGCTCAGCCCGTCGGAGGTCACCGGGTTGCCCGAGACGGAGTCGGTGAACTTCGTCGACGGCGGCGCCGCCGCGTCGGCCCACACCGCGGCGAGGTCCTTGCCGTCCGCGGCGTTGCGGTCCCAGGTCCGCGCGACGTTGCCGGCGACGTCGTAGGCGTAGACGAGCTTCTTGCCCTCGGGGTCGACGACGGCCTTGAGCCAGCCGCCGGCCGAGACCGTGCCGGACAGGTCGCACGCGGCCCGGTTGTCCCCCGCACAGTCGGCGACGATCGGGTAGTACTTGTACTCGAACGCCGCGCTCCTCCCCTCCGAGTTGGCCTTCGGCGTCCGCATCACGGTGCGCTGGCCGCGGGCGTTGTACTCGTACGTCGTGCACGACGACGCGTACCCGGACGAGGCCGGCGCGACCGGGCTGCCAGCAGGCAGCCTCGCCGTCGAGGCGGTGCAGGCCGCGCCCCGGGAGACGCCCGCAGCGGCCGGGGTGTCGACCTCGCAGACGACGCCCGTGTTGCCGCGCGGTGCGGACCCGCAGATGCTTGCTCCGGCGGCCTTGTTGGTCGACGTCGCCGCGTCGCCGTCGGACGGTATGTCGCGGCGGGTGCTGGTCAGGAAGTCGCCCCATGAGCCGGCGTTCGCAGCCGCGTTGCCGCGCGGCGAGAGCTCCTGGGTCTCGTCGATGACCGCGTAGAGGGTGTCCGGCTTGACCCGGGTCGCGCCGAGGGCTGCGCTGTAGTGGCGCTGGATCTGATCGGCGGACAGCACCGACGAGTACAGCGCGACCTCGTCGAGCGTCTCCGCGCCCGAGGACAGGCCGACGTAGCCGGTCGTGGTGGCCGGTGCGAACTGCCCGGCGAGGGCGTCGGCGTAGACCGCGGTCGGCGCCTTGACCCCGTCGATCCAGATCTCCACGCCGTCGGCCTTGCCGTTGCCGTTGTAGCGGTAGACCACGTGGTGCCACGTGTCGTCGTTCACCGCGGCCGTCGTGTAGACGAGCAGCTGCTTGCTGGAAGCGGCGTCCGACACCAGGCTGACGAACGGCAGGCCGCCGGCCAGCCGGCCGACGAGGCCGTACGCGTTCGCGCTGCTCCCCCACTGCAGCGTGTACTCAGCGCCACTGCTGGCCGTCTTCGTCCAGGTCTCGACGGTGAAGTCGGAGTCGCCTGCGGACGTGCCCGATGCGAAGCCGGACAGCCCGGTGACCGCGGCCGACCAGCCGCTCGGGCTGGAGCCGAGCGCGGTGTTCCCGTGCACGACACCCGGCCTGCCGAGGACGGTCCCCGCGCCGTATCCACCGTTGTTCGTGCCGGTGGCGCTCCCCATCGGCGGCAGGGGGCTGGCCGGGTCCTCGTCCATCCGCCAATAGGCGACGGGGCCGTCCGCGACCACCGCTTGACGGTAGGTGCCCCCGGCCGCGGTCGCCTTCACGACGCCGTTGCCGCGGACGTGGTTGTTGAAGAAGCGCCGGTTGCCGTTGGCGTCGAAGTACTGCTCGTGGCTGCCCCACGTGGTGACCGCGGAGTTCGCGTCGGTCCACTGCTGGGTGGCGTCGAGGAGGACCCGCTGACGCAGCCGCTGGCCGAAGTCGCCGTACAGGTAGTCGACCGCCTGGTCCTGCACGGGCGCTCCGTCCACCGTCCCCGTCCCGGCCCCGCCGGGCACGAAGGCGGCGTTCGACGGCGCAGCGCGCTTGATGACCTGGCAGAGGTTGTGGTTCATCGCGACCGTCGGCTGTCCGCACGACGCGATCCCTCCGCTGTCGCCGAGACCGTCCCAGAAATAGCCCGTCTGCGCGTAGTAGAGGCCGTCCTCCGCGCCACCGGTCGTGCCCTGGGCGACCTGCGCGACGCGACCCCAGCGGTCGATGCCGCTGTAGCGGACCCGGTGGCAGGTGGTGCCGCACGAGGCGAGCGTGCTCGGCGCCGCCATGTCGGCGATCGCCTTGACCACGCCGCCCTGCGGGTTCGTCGACGGATCGGTCCAGGTGTACGACGTGGCGAGGCCCTGCGTCGCGCCGTCGCCGGGCTCGCTGGCCCGCCGGTCCTTGACGAGCTTGACCCGGTCGGGTCCGAGCGGCGCCTTCTCGTAGCCGATGGTGGTGGTCTTGCCGTTGGCGTCGGTGACCGAGCAGAGCTGGCCCGAGGTGAGGGCGCCGCCGACGGAGGCCGGACAGGGGTGGTCCGCCGTCGCATAGGTGTACGACGCGGTGGGCGTTGCCCTGGACGAGGCCGAGTACGGGTTGCCGGGCTCCCAGACCTGCTTGAGCAGCGGGAGCAGCGGATCCCTGGAGACGACGTAGGTGGTGACCCGGCGCGCCGGGTCGGTCACCTCGACGATCCGGTCGGCGGCGTTCGGGTCCTTGTTGTACTTGATCTTCACCGAGGGGCAGGCGCCATCGACCTCGGGGCAGGACTGGGTGCGGATGGTCTGCGGGCCGTAGGTGTCGTAGTCCTCGTAGACCAGCTGCTGGCCGGCGGGGTCGGTGACCCGCATCAGGCGGCCGAGCAGGTCGAAGTCGTAGCGCACCCGGTCGGGTCGCACCAGGGACCAGCCGATCGACTGGTTCGAGCTGGTGCCGCCCGTGCACGAGGTGCCGCTCAGCCCGACGTAGCGGAACAGGAACATGTTGGAGCCGGGTGGGCCGGAGTAGGCCTGGTCGATGCAGAGCCGGCTGTAGTCGGTCGGCTTGTCCTCGTTGCGGGACAGGGCGAAGGGCAGGCTCGCCGGGTTGAGCAGGCTCAGGATCTGCCCGCCCGAGGCGCTGGAGAGGTCGATGGGAAGGCTGAGGCCACCGACGGTCGTCGTGATCGAGCGCAGCTTGAAGACGTGCCGGGTGCCGTCGCGGTCGATGTAGGGCATCGACAGCGGTTGGGTCAGGGTCTGCAGGTTCAGCAGGCGCAGGCCGAAGAGTCCGAACCCACCGGCGCTCTCGCCGGTGTCGCCGAGATCGAACTGCCAGCCGGCGCCGATCGGCCCCGCGCCGGACATGTTGTCCTGGGAGTTGTAGACGCGGCCCAGGCCGAGCGCCAGCCGCCCCGGCATCTGGACCGGGTCGGTGTCGTACTGCTTCACGACGAGGTTGCCGTTGGCGACGTTGACGCTGGCGCTACCGCCCCCACCGAGGTCGGTGGTGTCGTAGGTCCACCAGTCCTCCAGGCCCAGTCCGCCGCCGCAGACGGTGATCCGCGTCGACACCTGTGCGGAAGGCCCGGTGAGCAGGGACGCCACGGCCGGGATGTCGATCAGCTCGCAGCCCTTCTGCGTGCCGGCGACGGTGGCGATGAACTCGCCGGCCGTCGTACCGCCGATCGGGATGGTGACGTTGCTGATCGAGGCGCTCAGGTCCTGGACCAGACCGCACATCGCGGTCTCACCGGTCACGCACTTCGCGAGGCCGGCGAGTCCACCCGACGCGCCCGGGTCGCCTCCGAGGAAGCCGGTCCCGGCGGCCAACAGGCTGTCCTGGAGCGCCGACACCAACGACAACGGGTTGCCGCCCCCACCGATCGGCGCCACGGCGCTGACGTTGGCGGCCGTGATCCGGATGGTGATCTTGTCGCCGGCCCAGTAGACGCCGCCTGCTGTGGGCTGGTCGGATGCAGGCCGGGTCACGTCGATCTTCAGGACGGGCACCGCGGTGTCGTAGGTCCAGGTCTCGTCGTAGCTCTGCGTGCCGTTGGCGCCGATGCCCCCGAACAGGACGACCTGCCCCTTCGGGTCGGCCGCCATCGCCGCCGAGTAGCGCGCGACGGGTGAGGCGATCCCCTTGGCCTCGGCCCAGTCCTCTCCCGTCCACGCCCAGGTGTCGTTCAGGACGGTGACCTGTGAGGTCGCGCTGTCGTACTGGAACCCCCCGAACATCACGACGGCTCCGGTGCCGCCACTGCCGGAGGTCACCCCGCCCAGACCCGGGTCGTAGGTGATCGCCGCGCGGGTCCGCTTCGCCGGCTTGTGCGCCGGCGCCTTCGCGGTCCAGGTCGACTGTCCGGGCTCGAGGACCCAGGTGTCGTCGAGGATCGTGCACGAGCTGTTGCACGGACCCTGGGTGCCGCCGAAGAGCACGAGCTGGCTGGTGGAGACCGAGTAGGCCAGCTGGGCGTCGAAGCGTACGCCGGGAGCGCCCGCCGCGCCGCCCGCCTGCACCTGCGTCCAGGCGTTGCCCGTGAGCAGCCAGGTGTCGTTCAAGTTCCCGGACGGCGCGGTCCCACCGAAGACGACCATGCCGCCACGGACCGGGTCGAAGGCCATCGACGAGCCGGTCCGCGCGATCGGCGCGGTGCCGGTCGTGGTCACCAGCGCCCAGGTGGTGCCGTCGAAGGACCACACCTCGTTGCTCGGCGTACCGCCGGTCGTCTGGCCGCCGAAGAGCAGCAGCCGCTGGCCGACCGGGTCCCAGGCCATCGAGGCGCGGATCCGGGGACTCGGGCTGGTCGCGGGGCTCAGCTGCTGCCAGGTGGTCCCGCTCCACGCCCAGGTCTGGTTGAGGTAGACGTCGTTGAGGGTGCGCCCGCCGAACATCACGATCTTGTCGAGGTTGTCGTCGTAGGCCATGACCATGTTGGCCGTCACACCCGGGTGCGTCAGCGGCAGCGCCTTGATCCAGTTGGGCGAGAGGTACTCGCCGGCCGGCGCGGCCTTCGCCGCGACGGCCATCGCGGGTTGGACACGCAGCGATCCACCGGGGCGGCCGGTTGACGGGCTGGCCGAGCCAGAGGGAGCAGGTGTCGAGGACGGCGGGGTGGACGAGGGCGGCGGGCTGCCCGGGGACTCTCCCGGCTCGTCGGACGGCTCCGCCGAAGGGGTGCCGGAGGACTCCTCGGTCGGCTGGTCCGACGGCGGGTCGGTGGGTTGCTCGGTCGGCTGCTCGGTGGGCGCCGGAGTCGGCACCGGCGCCGGGCGGTGGCCGCCGGCGAGGGTGAGCGGCGGCGCGTCGACCGCGTCCGGGGACTGCGCGGTCGCGGAGGAGGAACACGCCTGCTCCGCCTTCGGGGGCACGGACTCGGTGCCGTCCAGACCGCCGCGCCCGGGGGCGGAGCGCTCGTCGTCCTCGATGTCGCGGCATGCCTTCTTCGCCGTCGTCGGCAGCGCGTCGTCCCTCGCGACGGCCGGCTCCTCCGGCGCCTCGAGCGCGACACCCTTGGCGCCCTTCGGACGCGGCATCGGGTCGAGCGGGTCGGTCGCGGTGTCCACCCGCTTGCCGGCCACGTCGAAGGGCACGTACGGCGCGCGGCGCTCGCCGTTGAGCGCGACGACGGCCAGCACGGAGGCCAGCAGGGCGACCACCACGAGGGCGGCCACCGTCCCGATCCGACGCCGGGCGGCACCGCCTCGCCGACGAGCGCCTCGTCGAACGGATCGCAGCGGACTGGTTGCCATCGTGCCTCCCCATGCAGTCGAATGACTGACGAGACCGGATCAAACGCCCTCACGAGGTGCCAGGTCCATACTTTCGGGTGACATTCCTTGTCTCGTTGCGAGATCCGATAACTAACTGGCCGTTTCACTGGGGGAAACATGACCGAACCGACACCGTCCAGGGCGATCACCGGACGCCCGCCGCTGCTCGCACTGCTGCTGCTCGCGGCACTCGTGGTCGCGCTCGCGAGCGCGCTCTACCTCGCGGGGCGCTCCGGAGCCGATCCGGCGGAGGTGGACGCGCTCGCCGAGAAGTACACCTCGTCCGAGAACGCTCTCGGCGTGCCGCTCTCCGAGGACCAGGCACGCTGCCGCGCGCGGGTCTACCTCGGCTCGCGGCTCTCGGACGGGGCCCTCGCCGACGTACGGGCGGGACGGGAGCCGCGGGCGCGCTCGGAGCGGGACGTCACCGAGCTGGCCGCGCTCGCCAGGCGGCTCGCGGGCTGCCTCTGAGACCAGGCCGGCTCAGCCGACGGTGTTGCTCTCGCGGCACTCCGCGCAGGTCCACCACTGCACCAGGAGCGTGCCGTCCCGGCCGATCGTGGCGGGGCCGCGGACGTGGTCGGTGACCCGCTCGCAGGCGAGGCACTCCAGACGTCGACCCGGCTCGGCGCCGGGAGCGGGCAGGGCCTGCCGGTCGGGGCGGCGGGCGAGGTCGCGGGGCGAGGGGACGGGAGGCGGGGGCGTGTCGGTCGTCATCGGCGTACGCCGGACGTCGGCGCGGCGATGTCGGTCATGTCTCGACGGTAGGCAGCCGCGCAGTCCCGGGAGTATCCGCTGAGCGCCGACTTCGCTATCCCGGCAGCGCAGGCCGGGGCCGGTCAGCGACGCAGGGTGGCGCCCGGCGTCTCGCCGTAGGCGCGGCGGTAGGCCTGGCCGAAGTGCCCGTGGTGGGAGAAGCCCCAGCGGCCCGCGATCTCGGCGACGCTGTCGCCGCCGGGCACCGTGCCGGAGGTGAGGTCACGGTGGGTGCGGGTCATCCGCACCTCGCGGACGAAGGCCATCGGGGTGGTGTCGAGATGGCGACGGAAAGCGATCTGCAACGAGCGGATGCTGACGTGGGCCGCGGCCGCGATCTGGGCCGGCGTGATGTCGTCGGCGGCGTTGTCCTCGATGAACGCGATCGCCCTGCGCAGCGCGGCCGGGTGGGCGTCGCGGCTGTCGCCGACGACCTCACCGACGGCGGTGGTGGCGAAGGTGGCGAGGACGTGGGCGGCCACGTAGCGAGCGGCGTGGCCGAGGATCAACGGGCTGCCCGCCGCCACCGGGTCGCCGAGCACGGCGGCGTCGAAGTGGTCGATCGCCACGCGCAGGCGCGCCGCTGCGGCCGCGTCGGTCGGCCGGTGGTCGAGCAGCGCGACCGGGCCGTCCCCCTGGCCCGTGGCGACCTCGTCCAGCACGGCCGGGTCGATCATGGTGACGGTGTAGCGCGCCCGGTTGATGGTGCCGGCGTACGCGCGGTCGGCCGGTGCCAGCACGAACATCTCCCCGGACCCGAAGGTCTCCTCGGTGGCGCCCTCCGGCGCGTGGTCCTCGACCGTGCCGGTGGCGACGTCGCAGAGCCCGATCCGGCCGAGCGGGTCGACGTCGTAGGACATCTCGAAGGCGAAGTCGACCCGGTCCACGCTGATCAGGTCGGAGGCCACCCGGGAGATCCGGGCGCTGGAGTCCGCCGTGGTGCTGCCGATCCGCATCGGCGCGTAGTGCGCGCTCAGGAACTCCTCGGTCTCCTCGAGGTCCTGGCTCTCGAACTGCAGCATCCGTGGTCACCTCCGACCCGTCGACCCACCCACAGTAACCTGCACCGGCGACAGCGAGCCTCCCCGACCGCGGCGGCCTAGACGTGGGCGGCGCTCTCGTAGTCCTCGGAGATGCCGTGTGGTGTCTTCTCCCAGTGGTGCGGGCTGAAGATCGTCTGGAACAGCGCGCGCCAGGCGGCGTAGGAGTGCAGGCACCAGTAGAGCGGGTTGAGCAGGGCGAAGATGCCGATCCGCCAGTTGTACCGGCGGGTCGCGACCACGCCGGAGACCAGGATCATCAGCCCGTTCCCGGCGATCGCGGTGACCATGCTGCTCACCACCACCCAGTGCGGGAGGTCCAGGCCGATGAACTGCACGCCGACGTAGGTGATGACGGTGAAGCCGAGCACGAGGGGGTAGGCGAGGAAGGTCAGCGGGGTGCCCATGATCAACCCGACCATGCCGACCATGCCGAGGGGCCCCACCCGCCGCAGGAACTGCACCGGGTGCCGCAGGTTGACGGCCGCGGTGATCATGTAGCCCTTGATCCACCGCGTGCGCTGGGGGATCCAGGCCGGCACCGTGGCGCAGGCCTCCTCCCCGGTGGAGGAGTCGAGCACGTCGACCCGGTATCCCTCGACGGAGGCACGCAGGCCCAGGTCTGCGTCCTCGGTGACGTTGTAGGGGTCCCACGCGCCGAGCTGCTTCAGCACGGCGGTGTCGAAGTGGTTCGACGTGCCGCCCAGGGGCAGCGGGACGCCGCTGCCCTCGATCCCCGGCAGCATCGACTCGAACCAGTGGGCGTACTCGATGGCGAACATCCGGGTCAGCACGTTGTAGTCGGCGTTGAAGTAGTGCAGCGCCGCCTGCACGCACGCGAGCCGCGGCCGGGTCGAGCCGAGGTGCTCGTGCTCGAAGGCGTCGCGCTCGAAGGCCGCGACGGCCTTGCGCAGCTGGAGCGGCTCGGGCTTGTCCTCCGCGTCGTAGATGACGACGTACTTCCCACGCGCGAAGGCCAGTCCGTAATTGCACGCACGGGGCTTGGTCTGCGGGTGCCCGGCCGGTACGACGAGCAGGCGGACGTAGTCCGGGGGAGCGACCCGGCGCGCCGCGTCCACCGTCTCCGGGTCGTTCTCCTCCATCAGCACGATCACGTCGAGCTTGGCGCGGGGGTAGTCCAGGGCGCCCAGGTTGGCGATCAGCTTGGGGATGATGTTCGACTCCCGGAAGGCCGGGATCAAGATGGTGTACACCGGCAGGTCGGTGTCGGCGGTGTGCGGCGCCCAGACCGGCGGCAGCCCCCGGCGTGCCCGTTCGCGCATCTCGTCCAGCCGGCGCCGCTCGCGAGCGGCGCGCACCAGTGGTGAGCGGATGCTGGACCCGACCTTGAACAGGATGCTCAGCAGGAACACCACGTTGGTCGCCGACAGCAGCAGCACGAAGCCCTTGCGCGGCTCCAGCACGGCGAAGGCGAGGAAGGCTCCGGCGATCACGAGCGGGAGGTAGAGCTGGACCCGGGTCAACCCGCGGCGGGCCGAGTGCTCGGGCTTCTGCTCGGCCAGCTCGTCCTCGGCGAGGCGCTGCAGCTTGGCCCGGTTCGCGCCCTCGGTGGCCCGGAAGACGTCCCAGTGCGTGCTGGCGACGAACTCGACCTGGTCGGTGCCGAAGCGGGTCCGCACGTCCTCGATCAGCGCCACCGTGGGGCGGACCGAGGTCGCCACGACGAGCGTCCCGTCGGGCAGCTCCTCGCACGGGACCCAGCCCAGCGAGCTGATGTCGTCGAGCGCGATCCGGCTCGCGAGCGCCGGGTCCGGCGGTTCCGCGAGCAGGTCGCGCGAACGGGTCTCCCACAGCTCGGCGAGCGCTCGGTAGAGCTCGCGCCGGTCGAGCGCGCCGGCCAGCACGAGCTGCTGCCCGAGCTGCCCGCCCTCGGCCTGCTGCCCCGCCAGGGCCTCCTCGAGCTGGGCGCGGCTGATCCGGCCGGTGGCGACGAGGTGCTCGCCGATCTGCACGTCAGCCTCCGATCCGGCGGTAGACGCCGAGGTCGGCGACGGAGTAGACGAGGTCGTAGTCCGCGAGGAACTGAGGATCCTCGGCCAGCGCCGTGGTGACCAGGTCCAGCGCTGCCTTCGTCGCGTACGTCGTGACCTGGGTCCGGTGCATGACCACCCAGCGCACCCGGCCCTGCGGGTCGTCGAGGGCGTCGTCGAAGGCGTCCCCGGCCGCGCGGTTGTAGACCTCGTCGAAGTCGATCGCGATCACCGGGGCCACCGCGAGCTTGTCGGCGCTCTCGTCGATGAGCAGCCCGCCGCCGTCGTAGTGGTCGTGCAGCCAGTGCGCCATCTTCTTGACGTCGGTGAAGTTGCGCTGGCCGAGCTCACCCTCCTCGATGACGGTCATCCGCCCACCGGGATCGCCGGCCCACCACAGGTTCTGCGCGGCCAACCCGACGGCACAGGCGCCGACGACGAGGACCGCGACGGAACGCCGGACCGAGCGCGACCACCGCGCACCGACCACCTCGTGGGCGAGGTAGGCCACCAGCAGCGCAGCCCACGGCGCGGCCGAGAGCACGTACCGGTTGTTGTAGGCGCCGGACGGCATCGAGACGTCGTTGACCATGATGTGCTGGCCCGTGGTCAGGCTGAACAGCAGGAAGGCGCTGGACGTGCCGGCCAGCCAGATCGTCAGGGATCGGTCGTCGATGCCACGGCGCCACGTCACCAGCGCCAGCCCCGCGCCCGCGAGGACCACCTGCACCAGTCCGATCGACTCGACGATCGCCCAGCCCAGCACCTTGAAGGACAGCCCGAAGTTGCCCTTGGTGGTCAGCTGGCCCTGCTCGACGAAGACCTCGGTGAAGGCCGCGGCGGAGTAGGGGCCGGTGAGGAACTCGACCGGGTTGCCGTACCAGGCGGTGTTGTAGGCCAGCCACCACCCGATGGCGGCTCCCGGGACCGCGGCGAAGGCGGCGGCCAGGGTGATCGCGCGGCGCAGACCGTCGCCGCGGCGCACGACCACGAAGACGACGTACACCGCGCCGGAGACGACGAGCGCCCAGCCCTCGTAGCGGGTCAGCACCGCACACGCGGCCGGGATGCCGGCGAACACCGCGAGCTCCCCACCGCTGAGCCGGCGCGGGCTGAAGGCCCAGCCGGCGAGGCCGGCGATGCAGCTGAGGATGGCGGCGATCAGCACCGGTTCGGTGAGTGCGGTGGTGTAGGCGTAGAGCAGGCTGGGGTTCGCGAGGAGCACGGCGAGACCGACCACGCGGGCCGTCGTGCCGAGCTCGAGGCGGGCCATGATCCGGTAGAGGGCGGCCGCGGAGATGCCCAGGCACAGCGCGCCCAGGATGCAGGCCGCGATGCCCGTGCGGAACAGGAACATGCTCTGCACCATGGGCATCAGCAGCAGGTGCGGGAGCGGCAGCCACACCGTGCCCAGCTGCTGCAGCCCGGGCGTCTGGCCGTCGAGCACGCGTCGCGCGATGGTGAGGTGCGCCATCGCGTCGCCGTAGTCGAGGTTCGTCCCCTGGTGGACCGTGTACGCCGAGGCGAGGGCGCCGACCGCGCAGCCGAGCGCGAACACGCCGAGCGTCCCCGGCACCCTCCGTGGGGAGCGTGCCGGGGCTGTCGAGGCCGCCGTCGACGTGACCGGCTCAGTCGCGGTGGTCACCGTCGGCGTCCGCGTCGGCCGCCTGCTGGGCGTCCACGATCTCGGCGATGTCGCGCTTGCGGCGCCGGGCCACCAGCCACCGGCCCGCGAGCAGGAGCAGCAGCACCGCGACGCCCGCGACGAACCACAGCCCGAAGGAGCGTTCCTCCTCGACCCGCTGCGTCTGCGGCACGACCGCGTTGGAGTCGATCGAGAACGCGTCCTTGCCGGCGGTCTGCACCAGGAGGTCGGCGCTCAAGGAGTCCCAGCCGTCGGTCGCGACGTGCTGGGCCGCGGTGCGCTCCAGGACGTTGCCGGCGTCGCCGGAGGCGGCCCAGGAGCCGAGCACCAGCACGTCGTTGCCGCGGTGGTGCACGGCGACCAGGGCGGCGTAGGGCTTGTCGCTGCCGACCTGGAAGGTCGCCTCGGCGTAGTCGAGCAGTCGCATGCCCGACAGGCGCAGGGGTGCGGCGAGCTTCGTGGAGTCCTCCTCGCCGGCCCCGACGAGCAGGCCGGACGCCTTGCCGTCGAGCAGGCGCCCGGGCTCCACGAGGCTGACGGCGAGCGGGCGGGCGGCCTGGCGCTGCAGCGCCGCCACCAGGTACGACGCGTCGACCGCCGCCGCGACCCGGTCCGTCGCCCGGTCCGAGATCGCGACGGACAGCTCGCCACCGAGCGCCTGCGGGTACACCGCGAACCCGGTCGTCGTCGCCCCGCTCCGGTCGGCGTGCACCGTGGAGCGGCTCGTGTCGAGGTGGACCTCCATCGGCAGCTGCCGGTCCGTCGCCGTGCACCGCTCACGCGGCGGCAGTGCGCTGAGCACCACGACCAGGCCGTTGTCACCACGGACGTCCTCGGCCGGCACCTCGATCTCGCGGTCCAGCGCAGGGTCGTCGTCGAGCTGCGTGGAGTCGACCAGCTTGTCGTTGACGTAGACGTCGAGCTGGGCACGGGCGCCCTCCGGCACGGCCGTGTGCGTGCCCACGAGCGAGATCGTGAGCGCACCGACGGGCCCGCCGAAGGCGTCCTGGCGGATGCCGACGTACTGCTCCACCCGGCCGTAGCCGGCGAGCACCGCTCGCCGGGTGCCCAGGTCGTCGAGCGACAGCTCGTCCACGACCGGCGTCCTCGCCCGCTCCGCGGTCAGGCCCTCGGTGGTCGTGTCGCCCGCGATCGGCAGCGCAGGATCGCCCAGGGCACGGGCAGCCGCCAGCAGCTCCCCGTCGCCGCCGGCGAGCACCAGTGTCGGCACGGTGGCCCCGGCGTCGAGCTTCGTCGTCGCCGGGCCGGTGCCGGCCTCGATCCGGACCACCCGGTGGCCGGCGCGCGCCCTGCCCGGCGCGGAGGCCGCGTCCGACGGGGTCGCGAGCCGGACCACGGTGTCGGAGGGGTACCGGCTGCTGATCGCGGCCACCGCCGCGAGGCCCGCGGCGATCTCCGCGTCGCCGGCGTCGTCGGGCACGAGGACGTCCACCTGCCCGGCGTACGACGAGAAGAAGTCGGCCAGCGACGTCGGCGCCTGCTCGGTGCCCTCGTAGTCCAGCCTCACCTGGTCGAGGGTCGCGGCCACGTCGTCCACCTGCAGGCACACGTTGCCCGCACCCCGGCCCGTCTGGTCGATGCGCACCTGGACGGACAGCTCGTCGCCGGAGACGTCGGCGGCGGTCACCGGGATCGTGACGCGCGCGTCAGGACGGGCCGGCACCCGCAGGGCCAGCCGTCCGCCGACCACGAAGGCCACGGTCGCGTCGAGGTCGGTGTCGACGCGCAGCCGCCCGGTCACCCGGGTCGGCGAGACCCCCGGGGGCACCGGGACGGTCACGGTGGTGGCCGCACCGCTCGTCGCCGTGCCCGACCCGGGGACGGTGATCGTCTCGGCGTGAGCGGGGTGGACGGCAAGAGGCCCGATCGAGAGGAAGCAGATCAGTGCGGTGGCGGCGGGTCGCGTCAACCGTGGGAACAAGGTGGGGGCCTCCGGGCGGCGTCTTGACAGTCTGTCGGCAGGCTATCGGCTGCCGGTGGGCGAAACCGAGGTGATCCGTGAAGAGTGGTCCCGTGCGCGTCATCCCCGCAGCCTGGGTGAGCCGCAGTCCATCGGCGGCTGGGCGTTGAGGCTGACGTCGGAACCACCGAGCTTGACGCCCGTCAGCGAGAGCAGGGGCAGGAAGACCTTGTTGGTGAGGCTGTTGGCATCGGTCCGGTCGAACGCGACGGCGACGACCCGGTCGACCACCGCCTGGGCGATCCTCAGCCGGTCAGCGGTCGAGACGAGCAGGCCGACGTCCGCACCGGCGTACAACCCGAGCAACGGCAGGCTCACGGTCGGGGAGATCCTCACCGACACACCGGCCTTCAGGGTCGCGGTGGCGGTCAACCCCCCGGCCTGGGTGGGGTAGGGCGTGTCGTAGGCCTTCGGTGGGACGTCGATCGAGAACGGCACGGTCCCGGTCGCGCCGAGGGCGACCTGGATGGAGGAGGCGTTCGCGTTGCCGACCACGATCGCCACCGAGACGTTGGTCCCGAGCAGCTTGATCGTGGAGGTGAAGGAAGCCTCCGAGAACTGGACGTCGGTGAGCGTGAGGTTCGCGAGCCGATTGGCGACCGTGAGGTCGATGCCCGAGGACGCCCCGCACCGTACGCCGGTCATCGTGGTCTCGGTCGCGGCGACCGACAGCGAGAACGGCATCGTGCTCCACATCGGCGCCGACAACGTGGCCGGCGCCAGGGTGAGACCCGGGATGACGTCGAGGGTCGTGGTCACGGTCACCGGGTTCAGCGTTCCCTGACCGGTGACGTTCAGCTGCTCGGTCTGGGCAGCCGAGCCGGTGGTGAACCGTGAGCCGGGGCGCCCGCAGTAGAGGTGCGGCCCCTGGATGGCCTTGACCTTGACCCCGAGGTAGCCCAGGCGCCCGAGCACGTTGTTGAGGTAGAGGTCGACGCCGTTGGTGCCGTTGACGACGTACAACGACCCCAGGACGAGGTCGAGGACGTTGGCCCGCAGCGCCGCGAGCGATCCGGAGCCGCTGTCGATCCCGAGGAGCTGGCCGACGTTGATCGAGCGTCCGGCATTGGCCGAGGAGGCCATCACACCGAGCATCTGCACCGCCGCCGCGTTGCCCGGCCCGATCGCGGCCTTCACTGCGTTGTAGAAACGGCCCAACGACACGGTGGCCGCTGCCAGGTCCTTGACCGACGCCAGGCCCAGGGAGGTCGCCACCGGCCCCAGCTCGGCCGAGGCCGAGGCCAGGCCCTGGTAGCCGATGGCCTGCCCGACGGCGTAGCCGTTGGAGAAGGCGCCGGTCTGCTCGGCCAGCTTGTCCAGCAGCGGGTCGAGCAGGGCCGAGCTGCCCGAGCTCACCGCCGCGGCGTACGAGCCGACGGTGTAGCAGGCCGAGCGCACGGCATTGGCGACCGCGCTCCGTGTCGCCGTGCCGGAGTCGGCGCCCGTCACGCCGGCGAAGGCGAAGGGGACATCGGTGCTCGCCACCACCCGCACGGCGGTCGGCACACCGCTCTGGACCCGGGCGAAACCGCCGGTCAGCGTGACGTCACCGACCTCGACCCGGAGCCGGACGTCGCCGGTGCCCAGGACGTCCTTGTTGCGGCGACGGCTGCGCAGGGCCGCCGCATCGAGGGCGGGCGTGACCTCGGCGACGGTACGTCCGTCGAGCTCACGGGACAGGTCGAGCGCCACGACGTCGGCCACGGCCTGCAGGTCGGCACGGGCGACGCGCTGCATCCCGACGTCGACGACGAGGGCGGCGGCGAACATGAGGATGCCCGTCACCACGGCCATGAAGAGGGTCACCGACCCCCGCTGGTCGGGCTGCCGCTGGCCAGAGGGTCGCGAGGCTGGGCGCCGTCCCGACGCTGGTCGCCTCATGCGGCTCTCCGATCCCTCTCGGGGACCGTTCGGCAGCTGGTCGGCGGAGCAAAGGCTCCGCGGGCAGGTCGGGACGAAGTCCCGGCGGTTCGAAGCCATGTCCCACCGGACCGGCGGGGTCGAGCCGAAGAAGGCCCACCTCCGCGGGGGAAGTGGGCCTCTGGACCTGCTGGCACAGGTCAGGTGGTGTATCCGATCTGCGCGCCTGTAGGGATTCGAACCCCAAACCTTCTGATCCGTAGTCAGATGCTCTATCCGTTGAGCTACAGGCGCTCGTCGCTCGCGGCGACCGGTCGAGAATAGCCGAGCCGGGTGCCGGATGCCGAATCAGCGCGATCCGTGGGTGTGGGCCGCGGTGTGGAAACATTGCTCCATGACCGGATATCGCCCCGAGGACAGGGAGCTCTTCGAGCGCGAGGCGACCGGCCTGTACGAGCAGCTGCTCACCGAGGGCGGGGTCCCCGTGGAGGACCCGCGGATCGCCGAGGGAGCGCCTCTCCGGCGGGCCTTCGACCTGTTGGTGGAGCTCGGCCTGCTCCAGCTCGACGACGCCCGTACGACGTGGCGACCGCTCGAGCCGAGCAACGCCCAGTCCCGCGTGGTGACCCCGCTGGGCACCGAGGGCGCGCGGCTGATCGAGGAGTCGGCGCGCTGGGCGAGCGCGTTCGCGGGGCTCAACCAGAGCTGGCGGCGCTCCCCCGCCGCCGCCGAGTCCGGGCTCTTCCTCTACCTGCACGGCGACGCGATCAGCCCCTTCCTGACGACCTTGATCAACGAGGCCCAGGAGGAGATGCTCACCGCGCAGCCCCAGGCCAACCGCAACGCCAAGGCGCTCAGCGAGGCCGCCGTGCGAGACATCGCCTTCATCAAGCGCGGCCTGTCGATGCGCACGCTCTACCAGCACAGCGCCCGCCGTCACCCGGCCACCCACCGCTACGTCGCCGAGGTCACCAAGCACGGTGCCGAGGTGCGCACGCTGGACGAGTTCTTCAACCGGATGATCGTCGTCGACCGGCAGGTCGCGCTGATCCCCGCGGCCGACAACCAGGCGACGGCGGTCGTGGTCCGGGAGCCGGCGATCGTGGCCTACCTCGTCGACATCTTCGAGCGCGCGTTCGCCCGCGCCCGGCCGTTCTCGACCAGCGAGTCACGGGTGATGAAGGAGATCGCCTCGGAGCAGCGCTCGATGACGATCCGGATGCTCATCGAGGGGCACCCCGACGCGGGCAGCGCCAAGCGGCTCGGCGTCAGTCCGCGGACGTACGCCGGCTACGTGGCCGACCTCAAGGAGGAGTACAACGCGGAGACGCGTTTCCAGCTCGGCTACACGATGGGTCAGCTGGGCATCGCCGGGCAGGACGACGACGAGGCGTGAGGCCCCGTCCGGCCACGGGGGCCGGCGGGGTCAGCCGGAGAGGTCAGCCGGTGCGGTTCAGCGCGTGACGTGCGGGACGACGACGCGGGTCGGCCAGGAGCTGTCGGCGTCGGCCGCCGAGGGCAAGGACACGACGCCGAACGTCGCGATCAGTGCGACGGTCCCGAAAGCGAGCCGGCGTGCAACCTTCTTCATTGCTCTGTCTCCTGTCCGCCGGATCACGGCGCGATCTGGATAACAACCCTCTGACACCTCAGGGTGAACTATCGGGGGCCGGAGGGCAAGGAGCGGGCCCGAGTTATCAGAACCGGTACGTCGGACCGTCGTACCCGCCCGGGCGACGAGCGAGACCCCCGGGACTCGTCCCGGGGGTCTCGTGCTGTCGGCGGAGGCGGAGGGATTTGAACCCTCGATGGGGTTGTAGCCCCAAACCCGCTTAGCAGGCGGGCGCCATAGACCAGACTAGGCGACGCCTCCTCCGCTCACCGGGCCGCGAGGCACCAGCCAGCGGAGCAAGGTTACAAGGACCCGCGTGCGGCACCCAATCGGGTGGCCCGCTCAGCGCGCGGCGCGCTTGAGGTGGTCGCGCACGTCGCGCGCGAAGTCGTCCTTGTCGGCGGCGACGAGCTGCACCGGGATCGTCGTGGAGCGCCCGTCGCGCAGCCGCAGCACGAGGCACTCGACGTCGCGCGGGGACGCGGCGACGGCGTCCTCGACCTCGCTCCACCGCGCCTCGGTGACACCGGCGACCCGGATCATCCGCACGGCGTAGCCCGCCTCGGTCAGCCGGACCACCACCAGCCGGCTGCGCAGCCACCAGGCCACCCCGATCAGGCCGAGCACGCCGAGGGCGAGCACGACGACGAGCAGGTCGGCGTTCAGGTCGAGCGCGACGGCGGCGACGGTGACGGCGAGCAGGACGAGCGCGAGCAGCACGAGGTAGGCGCCGACGAGGCGTGCCATCACGGGGGGCGCCAGCCGGTAGTCGGTCACCGACGGGGCGTACGGGCTGCTCATGGGCCCATTGTCCTGGAGCCGCACGGGTGCGCCCAAGTCGCCGCGGACCCAACGCAGAGGGGGCGGGATTCGAACCCGCGGTAGGTCTCCCTACGACCGCTTTCAAGGCGGTTCCGATCGGCCACTCCGGCACCCCTCCTCGCCGCGACGCCAGGCGCGCGGCCAGCCCGAGTCTAGGGGCGAGGCTCAGCCGAGGGTGATCTGCACCAGCACGTCGCCCTCCTGGACGACGTCGCCGGCCTCGACCTTGACGGCGCTGACCACGCCGCCGGTCTCGGCGATGACCGGGATCTCCATCTTCATCGACTCCAGGAGCACGACGGTGTCACCGGCCGCGATGGTGGCGCCCTCGGCGACCTCCACCCGGAGCACGTTGGCGACCATCTCCGCAACCAGCTCTGCTGTCGTCACCCGGGCCATGGGGTCGACGCTAGGCGTTACCGGGCAGTAGTCGAAACGACGGACGTCACAGCAGCGGGGCGAACCGCCCCGGCTCCGGACGTACGGCGGCCGCCTGCTCCGCCACGCGGCTGCGCCGCCCGCGGTTGCCGGTCAGCATCAGGTCCAGCCGGATCAGCAGCCCGCCGAGCAGCAGGCCCACCACGAGGCCGTAGACCACCGACAGGGTGGCCTCGGTGACCGAGACCGCGGGGTTGGCGAGCGCGGTCGCGGTGGAGGAGGTGGCGGCCACGCCGAAGGCGCACACCCACCAGCCCTGCCGGCGCCGGGCCCGCATGTGCACGCCGTAGACGAGCGCGGGGACGCCGAGCACGGTCTCGACCGGGCGCGGGAAGGCGCCCAGGGTGTCGCGGCTCCAGCGCACCCATGACAGCAGCTCGTCGACCAGGCCGGTGGAGCCGTAGCGGCGCAGCGCCTCGGCGTAGAGCAGGGTCGCCATCAGCACCACCCCGCCGACCGCGACCACGGCCAGTCCGCGGCGGCCCAGGCCGTGCAGGCCGGCCCCGAGACGGTAGACGAGGACGAGGGCGCCGAGGAGCGCGAGCCCGAGCCCGACGTACTCGAAGCGCTCCTTCTGGATGGCCGGCTCGAAGCCCACCGTCGCCAGGGCGCCGACGCCCGCGCAGACGAGGGCGACCGCACACTCCCGCGCGGCGGCGAGGAAGCCGCTCGCAGGCACGGTGATCATCACGCCGAGCACGGCCGCCAGCGCGGACGTGCTCACCGCGGCGCCGGTGAGCAGCACGTCCTGGTCGCTGAGGACGGCGACCAGCCCGCAGAGCAGCGCCAGCGCGCCGAAGACGAGGGGACGGCCGCCGGTGCGGGCCGCCAGCAGCGAGGTGTACGTCGTCGCGACCACCAGCGACCCGGTGACACCGAGCCAGTCGGGACCGACCGGGACCATGGCCGCGACCAGCGCGGCGGTCCCCAGGGCGACCAGCACGGCACACGCGATGCCCGGCACCCGCGAGCCGCCGAGCCTGCTGATCCGCTGCTCGAGCGAGGCTCGGGAGGGGGCGGTGGCGGCGCGGGACACGGGGAGGCAGCCTACAGACGGCGGTTGCGGAGTGACGGATTGACCCGACGGGCCTCGTCGAGCACGGAGCGGTCGGCCGTGGCGCGGATCACCTCCGGGGCGTCCGGCTCACCGGGACCGGCCTCGGCGAGCAGGTCCCCGAACGGGTCGACGACCAGCGAGTGCCCGCTGTAGCGGGGCGCCGGCTGGGCGGCCGCGGCGACGTAGACGGTGTTCTCGATGGCCCGCGCCCTCAGCAGGGTGCGCCAGTGCTCGACCTTGCGCTGCCCGGCGACCCACGCCGCCGGCAGCACCAGCAGCTCCGCCCCGCGGTCGACGAGGGCCCGGGCGAGCTCGGGGAAGCGCAGGTCGTAGCAGGTCATCAGACCGACCCGCCAGCCCGCGACCTCCACCAGGGTCGGCTCGGTCGGGCCCGCGGTGAGCCGGTCGGACTCACGGTGGCCGAAGGAGTCGTAGAGGTGCACCTTCCGGTACGACGCCTCCGCGCCCCCGCGCACGACGAGCGTGTTGTAGGGCCGCTCCGGCTCGGGGCCCTGCTCGAACATGCCGGCCACCAGCGTCGTACCGACCCCGGTCGCGGCAGCCAGCGCGGCCGTCGCGAACGGCCCGTCGAGCGGCTCGGCGTACCCGCTGACGTCCGAGCCGGCCTCGCCGAAGTCGCGGGCGAAGGCCTCGGGGAAGACGAGCAGGTCGGTGTCGGGGCCGTGCTCCGCCGTGAGGTCGGTGAGCGCGGCGCGGTTGGCCGCCGGGTCGAGGCCCGAGGCGGCCTGCACCAGCGCGATCCGGAGGGATTCTGCGGTCACGCTGCCAGCCTAGGCCGGGAGTTGGGAGACTGGTCGGCGTGATCGAGCTGGGACTGTCCGGATTCGCCGCCGTGATCCTCGCCGGCGGCCAGGCCTCGCGCCTGGGCGGCGCCGACAAGGCGAGCATCGAGCTCGGCGGCCGCTCGCTGCTGGAACGGACCCTGGACGCGGTCGTCGACGCCGGCGAGGTGGTCGTGGTGGGCCACCAGGTGCCGACCGAGCGGCCGGTGACCTTCGTCCTGGAGGACCCGCGGCACGGCGGTCCCGCGGCGGGCCTGCTCACCGGCCGCGACTCGCTGCTGCGGCGGTTCCCCACGATCGCGGTGCTCGCCGTCGACATGCCGCACCTGACCTCCTCCACCCTCCGGCGGCTGCACGAGGCGGCGGTCGGGCATGAAGGGGCGGTGCTGACCCGGGAGGGCCGGCGGCAGCTGGCGTTCGTGGTGGAGACGGCCCGCCTCGACGCCGTACGACCGGACCGGGAGGCGCAGCACGGGCTGGCGATCCGGGCGCTGCTGGAGCAGCTGGACCTGGTCGACGTGGCGTCCGTGGGGCCCGAGGCGCGCGACATCGACACCTGGAGCGACCTGCGCGACCTGGCCTCGGAGGCCGAAGGCCGCTGAGGGCCTTGTCAGGGCCGGTCCGAGTGGATCACCCTGGGGAGGTGAACCTCCACGACTGGATCGACGAGTTGTGTGATGTCCTCGACATCGAGGCCGAGGCCGACGAGGGCCTGCTGGTGGACCTCGCCGGGATCACCCACGACAACGTCCACCCCGCTGCCGGACCCGTGACCGCCTTCCTGCTGGGCTACGCCGCAGCGGAGCAGGGTGCCGACCCCGAGGCGGTGGAGAGGCTCGCCGCGAAGGCGCAGGGGCTCGCCGAGTCGTGGGACCGGCCGGCCGGCGCGCCCACCGCGGAGGACGACGACGTCGAGTTCGAGGAGCTCGCGGACGGCGACTACGAGGACGCCGACTCGCTGGTCTGACTCGTCCGGCCCCGGCAGACTGGCGGCATGCGTGCTGTCACCCAGACCAGCCCCGGAGGGCCCGAGACCCTCGTCGTCACCGAGCTGCCGGACCTCCGGCCCGGCGCCGGGGAGGTGCTCGTCCAGGTCGCGGCCACCGCGGTCAACCGGGCCGACCTGCTGCAGCGGCAAGGGTTCTACCCGCCGCCGCCCGGCGCCTCCGAGGTGATCGGGCTGGAGTGCAGCGGCACGATCGCCGCCGTCGGCGAGGGCGTGACCGGATGGGCCGAGGGTGACCGGGTGTGTGCCCTGCTCGCCGGAGGCGGGTACGCCGAGCAGGTCGTCGTCCCCGCCGGCCAGGTGATGCCCGTGCCCGACGGCGTCGACCTGGTGACCGCCGCGGCGCTGCCGGAGGTCGCGTGCACGGTGTGGTCGAACGTCTTCATGGTCGCCGGGCTGCGACCCGAGGAGGCCTTCTTGGTGCACGGGGGCGCGGGCGGCATCGGCACCTTCGCCATCCAGCTCGCCGCGGCGTCCGGGGCGCGGGTGTTCGCGACCGCCGGCAGCGTCGACAAGCTGGAGCGCTGCCGCGAGCTCGGCGCGGAGCGGGCGATCAGCTATCGCGACGAGGACTTCGTCGAGGTGCTGCGCGAGGCGACCGACGGGCGCGGCGCGGACGTCGTGCTCGACAACATGGGCGCGAAGTACCTCGGCCGCAACGTCGAGGTGCTCGCCGACGAGGGACGGCTGGTCATCATCGGCATGCAGGGCGGCTCGAAGGGCGAGCTGGACATCGGCCGGCTGCTCTCCAAGCGCGGCGCCGTGATCGCCACCGCGCTGCGCTCCCGGCCGCTCGACGGCAAGGCGCGCATCTGCGCCTCGGTGGTCGAGCACGTGTGGCCGCTGGTGGCCGACGGCTCGGTGACCCCGGTCGTGTCCGCCGTGCTGCCGCTGGCGGAGGCGGGCGACGCCCACCGCCTGATCGAGTCCGGCGACAACGTCGGCAAGGTGCTGCTCACCCCCTGACTTCGGCACGGGTCTAGGTTGGACGCCATGAGCGAGAACGCCGAGGAGCAGATCGTCGTCGTGGGCCCGGACGGGCAGCCGATCGGCACCGTCCCCGCCTCTGCCGTCCAGCAGGGCGCGGCGGCCGAGGACGGCGACGACGACGGCGAGCGGGCGCTCACCGACCTGGTCGAGCAGCCGGCGAAGGTGATGCGGATCGGCAGCATGATCCGCCAGCTCCTCGAGGAGGTGAAGGCCGCGCCGCTCGACGAGGCCAGCCGCAACCGCCTCGCCGCGATCCACCGATCCTCCATCGCCGAGCTCGAGCAGGGCCTCGCCCCCGAGCTCGTCGAGGAGCTGGAGCGGCTCTCGCTGCCGTTCTCGGAGGAGGCGACCCCCTCGGAGTCGGAGCTGCGGATCGCCCAGGCCCAGCTGGTCGGCTGGCTGGAGGGCCTGTTCCACGGCATCCAGACGGCGATCTATGCCCAGCAGATGGCCGCGCGGGCGCAGTTCGAGCAGATCCGGCGGGCGCTGCCGCAGGGCATGCCGATGGGCGCTCCCGGGGTGCCGGGACAGCCGCAGCCCGGCGGGCCGGTCGAGCAGCCGGAGGAGCCCCGCTCCGGCGGGATGTACCTCTAGAACTGGCCGAGCGTGTCTCCGGCGTCATGAGCGGTCAGCACGCCGCCGTCGAGACGCCTCCCGCCACGCGGCCGGCTGGTGGCTACCGCCGGCGGCCGACGCGCGAGAGCAGCACCAGGCCGAGGATCCCGACCAGTCCGACCGCGGCGCCGGGCGCGACCACCCGGCCGAGCTCGGGCGGGCCGTCCGAGCCGCCCGCGGGCGCGGAGAGCTTCGCCTCCGCCGGCGTCGTGTCCGGCGTCAGCGCGTCGCGCAGGGTGTCGACGGTGACCGCGGTCAGGCCGCGCGCCGAGGTGTAGCCGTCGCAGCCGTCGGCCCGCAGGGTGGCGGTCGCGCCGGTGGTGAAGAAGACGTAGCTGGCGTTGAGCCGCAGCTGGGTCTGCTTGCCGCCGACGACCGAGAAGACCACGCGCACCGGCTCGCCCGGGTGGAGGTCGCCGGTGAGGGCGTCCTCCACGAGGACCTCGTGGCGCACCGCGCGGCCCGCGCCCGGGGTGGGCGTGCCGGTCGCGGTGGGCGACGAGCCGGGGTCACCGGTCGTCGTACCGCTGTCGATGCCGACGACCCGGCCGATGAACACGTCGGCGGCGCCCTTCGCGTTCGCGACGACGGCGGCCGTGTCGGTCAGGTCGAGGCGACCACACGTTACCGGAGGAGGCGCGGCGCCCGCGGCACCTACCGGCAGCAGGAACGCGGCGGCCAGCGCGGCCAGCGGCGCGGCCGGGAGCAGACGACGGGGGGCGGGCCTCACGCGTCCATCCCACCAGATCCGGCGGCCGGGAACCAGCGCCCGAGCTCGACGGCCGCGCCGTCCTCGTCGACGGACACGGTCACGTCGTCGGCGGCCTCCTTGACCTCGTCGACGGCCTGGCCCATCGCCACACCGCGCCCGGCCCACTGCAGCATCTCGATGTCGTTGCGGCCGTCGCCGATCGCGAGCACGTCGGCGCGGTCGACGCCGAGCTGCTGGGCGACGTGCTCCAGCCCGGAGGCCTTGGAGACCCCGACCGGGGCCAGGTCGAGCCAGGCGGTCCAGCCGACGACGTAGTCGGTGCCGTGCAGGCCCAGGCTCGCGGCGAGCTTCACGAAGTCCTCCGCGGTGGCCTTGGGGTCGCGGATGATGACGCGGCTGACCGGCTCGGAGACCATCTCCTCGACCGCGGCGACGATCGACTCGCCGCCCAGCTCGCCGTCGGGGAAGGGCGCGGAGACGCGGTAGCCGACGCCGCGCTCCTCGACCGCGACCAGTGCCTCCGGGTGCTGCTCCAGCACCGCGGCCACGGCGGGCGCGGCGTCGAAGGTGACCTCGTGGACGACCTCCGCGGGCGGGTAGCGCAGCACGACGGCGCCGTTGGCCGCGACGATCCACAGCCGCTCGCCGTGGCCGTGCAGGTCGAGCATGTCCGCGACCTCGGTCATGTTGTGCGGGGCGCGGCCGGAGGAGAGGACGACGTGGGCGCCGGCGTCGAGCACGCGTCGTACGGCGTCGTGGACCGCGGGCGTGACCTCCTCGTGGCTCATGCCCAGCCCCGCCACCCAGCGCAGCAGGGTGCCGTCGATGTCGAGCGCGACCAGGCGCGGCTGCCAGGCGCTCATCGCGCGACCGGCTCCAGCACCTCGAGGCCGCCGAGGTAGGGCCGCAGCGCGACCGGCACCCGGACCGAGCCGTCGGCCTGCTGGTGCGTCTCCAGCACGGCGACGATCGCCCGGGTGATCGCGGTGAGGGTGCCGTTCAAGGTGGCGACCGGACCGGTCTTGTCGCCCACGCGGACACGGGTGTCGAGGCGCCGGGTCTGGAAGTCGGTGCAGTTGGACGTCGAGGTCAGCTCGCGGTACTTGCCCTGGGTCGGGATCCACGCCTCGCAGTCGAACTTGCGGATCGCGCTGCCGCCCAGGTCGCCGGCCGCGATGTCGACGACGCGGTAGGCGAGCTCCAGCTTGCCGAGGAACTCCTTCTCCCACGCCAGCAGCCGCGCGTGCTCGGCCTCGGCGTCCTCCAGCGTGGTGTAGACGAACATCTCGACCTTGTCGAACCAGTGGACCCGGATGATGCCCTTGGTGTCCTTGCCGTGCGAGCCGGCCTCCTTGCGGAAGCACGGGCTGAACGAGGCGTAGCGGCGCGGGAGCGAGGCGCCGTCGAGGATCTCCTTGGAGTGGTAGGCCGCCATCGGCACCTCCGAGGTGCCGACGAGGTAGAGGTCCTCGCCCTCGATCCGGTAGATGTCCTCGCCGCCGCCCTGGTCGAGGTAGCCGGTGCCCTCCATCGCCTCGCCGCGCACCAGCGAGGGCGCGATGACCTGGGTGAAGCCGGCCGCGCGGGCCTGCTCCATCGCGAGGTTGACCAGCGCCAGCTCCAGCTGCGCGCCCACCCCGGTGAGGAAGTAGAACCGGCTGCCGCTGACCTTGGCGCCGCGCTCGAGGTCGATCGCCCCGAGCAGCCGGCCGAGCTCGATGTGGTCGCGTGGCTCGAAGCCCTCGGCCGCGAAGTCGCGCGGCGTACCGACCTCCTCCAGGACGACGAAGTCGTCCTCACCGCCGGTCGGGGTGGCCTCGTGGACGACGTTGGGGATGGCCTTGAGGGCGTTGGTCCAGGCCTCGTCGGCGGCGGTCTGCGCGGCCTCGAGCTCCTTGACCTCGGCGGAGAGCGTCTTCACCTGCTCCAGCAGCGCCTGCTTCTCCTCGCCCTTGGCCTGCGCGACCTGCTTGCCGAAGGCCTTCTGGGCGGCGCGCTTCTCCTCGAAGTCCGCGATGGCGGTACGACGCGTGGCCGCCGCCTCCAGCGCCCGGTCCACCACGTCCGCGGACGCGCCGCGCTTGGCCTGCGAGGCACGGACGCGGTCGGGCTCGTCACGGAGGATGCGCGGGTCGATCATGCCGCTCAGGCTAGCCGCGGAGCCTCAGAACGGCGCGATCGGCTCCGGCGCGGGGAACAGCTCGTCCAGCTCGGCGAGGTCCTCGGCGGTCGGGACCCACTGGTCGGCGGCGGCGTTGGCGGCGACCTGCTCGACCGAGGTGGCCCCGGCGATCACCGACGCGACGGGCTCCTGCGCGAGCAGCCAGCCGATCGCGACCGTCACCTCGGAGACGCCGCGGGTCCGGGCGAAGGCGGCGTAGGCCTGCAGGGCCGGGGACACGGCGTCCTCCAGCAGGTGCTGGCGGGTGCGGGCGAGCCGCGAGCCCTCCGGCGCGGAGCCGGAGGCGTACTTGCCGGTGAGCAGGCCGTTGGCGAGCGGGAAGTAGGGCAGCACGCCGAGGCCGTAGGCGCGGGAGGCGGGCAGCACCTCGAGCTCGGCGCGGCGGTCGGTGAGGTTGTACTGGTTCTGCGCGGAGACGAAGCGCTCGACGCCGAGCTCGCGGGCGACGTGCTCGGCCTCGGCGATCTGCCAGCCGGCGCGGTTGGAGTGGCCGACGTAGCGCACCTTGCCGGAGCGGACGAGGTCGTCGAGGGCGGACAGGGTCTCCTCGATCGGGGTCGCCGGGTCGGGGGTGTGGAACTGGTAGAGGTCGATCCAGTCGGTGCCGAGCCGGCGCAGCGAGGCCTCGGCGGCCGCGACGATGTAGCGCCGGGAGCCGCGGGCGCCGAAGTCGGGGCCGTCGACCCCGCCCATGTCCATGCCGAACTTGGTGGCCAGCACGACGTCCGCGCGGCGCGCCCCCAGCGCCTTGCCGAGCCGCTCCTCGGCGAGACCGGGCGTGGCGCCGTAGGTGTCGGCGACGTCGAAGAGGGTGATGCCGGCGTCGATCGCGGCCCCGACCACCCGGTCGGAGCCCTCCTGCGACTCGGTCGCGGCGCCCGGGCGGCCCAGGTTGTTGCAGCCGAGGCCGACGGCGGAGACGACGAGACCGGAGCGGCCGAGCCGCCGCTGCGTGGGCTGGTACGACGAGGAGGTCATGCCGGCGACGGTAGCCGGGCGCCCGAGGTGCCATAAACTCCGGCGAGTGCTCGACCGCCCGCGCCGGACCCCGCTCCTGGCTTCGCTCGTCCTCCTCGCGCTCTTCGTGGCGGTGGCGCTGACCGTGGCCGCCGACTGGTCCTGGGTCGCCGACCTCGACCACGAGGGCTCCGACGCCCGCGGCTGGGCCGACGGCCAGGGCTGGCTCGACCACCCGCTGCGCGCGATCGAGATCGCCTTCGGCACCGCCTGCATGACCGCGGCCACGACGGTCTTCGCGGTCGTGATGTGGATCAAGGGGCACCGCCGGGCCGGGATCCTGATCGCCGTGGTGATGGCGGTGACCGCGCTGGTCACCTACGTCACCAAGGTGCTCGTCGGCCGCGGCCGGCCGGTGTGGCAGGACCCGGAGTACGTCCTGCACTCCAACGCCTTCCCGTCCGGGCACACGTCCGCGGCCGCGGCGTTCAGCGGGCTGGTGATCCTGCTCGCCGTGATGCTCGTACGACGCTCCGGGATCCGCCGCCTGATCACCACCGTCGCGGTGCTGGCCTTCGTGCTGGTCGCCGCGGACCGCATCCTGCTGGGCCGGCACTACCCCAGCGACGTCGTCGGCGGCACCCTGCTCGGCGTCGGCGTCCTGCTGCTCGGCGTGGCCGTCTACAGCCCGCTCCCGCGCAGCCACGCGCTCAAGGCGGAGCCGCTGCCGGAGCCCTTCCCCTCCTCGCGCCGGCTCGCGGTGGTGCTGAACCCGATCAAGGTGGAGTCGGTCGAGCAGTTCCAGGCGATCGTCACCCAGATGGCGGTGGCGTCCGGCTGGCGCGAGCCGCGGTGGTACCTCACCACCGTCGAGGACTCCGGCACCGGCCAGGCCGAGCAGGCCGCCGTCGAGGGCGCGGACCTGGTGATCGTGTGCGGCGGCGACGGCACCGTGCGCGAGGTGTGCGCGGAGCTCGCCGGCACCGGGATCCCGGTGGGCGTCGTACCGGCCGGGACGGGCAACCTGCTCGCCCGCAACCTGGAGATCCCGCTGTTCATCCGGGCCGCGATCGACATCGCGCTGACCGGCCAGGACCGGGCCATCGACATGGTCGCCGTGGAGGGCGACGGGATCGAGCCGAGCCACTTCATGGTGATGGCCGGGATGGGCTTCGACGCCGCGATCATGGAGGGCGTCAACGAGGACCTGAAGAAGAAGGTCGGCTGGATCGCCTACGTGATCTCCGCCTTCAAGGGCCTGATGTTCCCGGCGATGAAGCTGGAGATCTCGATCGACGACATGCCCTTCACCAAGCACCGCGCGCGCACCTGCGTGATCGGCAACGTCGGCAGCCTCCAGGGCGGGATGGTGCTGCTGCCGGACGCCGCGATCGACGACGGCCAGCTCGACGTGGTGCTGCTCTACCCGCGCCGGTTCCTGAGCTGGATCCCGCTCGTGCTGCGGGTCGTGAGCCGTCGCGAGCACAACGCGGGCGAGTCGGTGGCCCGGATGACCGGGCGCAAGGTGGTCGTCCGCGCGGCCGGCGGGGTGCCGCGCCAGCTCGACGGCGACACCATCGGCGAGGGCACCGAGCTGACCATGGAGTGCATCCACGGCCGGGTGCTGGTGCGCGTCCCCCGCTAGTCCGCGAGCACCCGCTCGACCAGGTCGGCCACGAAGTCCTTCGCCCACGCCGGCTCCTGGCGCTCGGCGTCGAGCACCTCGACGCGCAGGAAGCCGCGCTCGTCGGTCGTCGTGAGCGCGACCTCCCAGGTCCCCGACCGCTCGTCGTGGTAGGCCGGGTGGCCGGCCACCTCGGCGTCGGCCTTCGTCTCCAGCGGGTCGCGCCGCGCCGCCACGATGATCGTGGCCGGGTTGCCGTCGACGTCCTCGTCGTCCTTGGCCGCCAGCAGCGTGCACTGCCTCTTGCCGTCGTACGACGCCCGCTCGGCGCGGTCCTGCGGGCCGGTCGCGGTGGTCATCGCCACCCAGGACCGGCCCTTGCTGGCGGCGCTCGCCCGCGCCGACTCCAGCGCGGGGACGCACAGCACCGCCGGGTCGGCCTCGCCGTGGCGGATCAGGTCGACCGGGTCGCCGGGCACGTCGACGTCGCCGACCGGGGCGCACAGCCACGCGATCTGGCCGCCGAGCTCGGCGCAGGCCCCTTCGCCACCGGGGCCCGGCTCGTCGGCGGCGTAGAAGACCGGCGCGGTGAGGCCCCGGCCCGGGCGGGTCACGGCGGGGAGGTCGGCGAGAGCGGCCGCGGCGACCTGCTTCGCGGTGGCGCAGTCGTCGTCCGCGTCGACGATCGCGAGCGCCAGGTCCAGGCTCGCCGGCACGACGACCGCGCACCCGGCCGGGTCACCACCGCTCGTCACCGGCCCCGGCCCGACCCAGGTGGCGACGCCGGCCACCTCGGCGCGCTCGCGGGTGTCGAGCGCGTTGACGGTGTCGGGGCCCGAGCCCTCCACGAGGTAGCGCGCGGCGGTCAGCACCTCGACGGTGCCGGCGCCGCGGTTGACCGTGCAGGAGCCCGGCTCCTCGCCCGGCTCCCGGAGGGCGCCGCCCTCGCCGACCGCGCCCACCGCGCAGGGGTCGAGCGCGCCGAGGTTGGCCCGGGTCAGGGCGAGCGCGGGGTCGCGCACCTGCGGGACGCCTGGCGCGGCGGCGTCGACGGCCGACCAGTCCCGGTCGTCGTACGACGGCTCGCCCGAGCACCCGGCGAGCACGAGGGCGAGCGGCAGGGCGGCAACGATCCAGCGCGGGGTCGGCGACACGAGTGCGACCTTCCCACACCGAGACCTCACCAATCACATGCATGAACCGCCGTGCGCGGGGAATGCACCAGACATCTCCCGCGGATGCGGTGCCCCCGGACGAAGGACCAGTGATGTCGGACGAGATCTACGTGCCGATCGTGAAGATCTACACGGCGGCCCGTCAGGGCATCCCGGACCAGGCCGAGGACCTCTCCCTCATCGCCGGTCGGCTGACCTCGATCGTGACGACCCTCGACATCCAGACCGCCAAGGCCGGGGACCCGCCCGCGCTGCGCGACGCGCTCGACATCGCCGGCCGGATCCACGACGGCATCCGGCGCGGGATCACGACGCTCAACCACGCGGCGTTCGCGCTGGAGGCGACCGGCGACGACTACGTCGAGCACGACACCCAGGCGCGCGACGAGTTCAACAAGTGGGGTGGCGCGCTCAAGAACGTCGACCCGACGCGGACCGCCCCGCCCGCCGACATCGGCAGCCCGGAGGCGCCCGGCGCGGTGCTGATCGACCCGACCGGCCACTCCTACCCGCACGTCATCTACTCCTCCGACTACGACCCGGAGGCCCCCAGCGAGGACAAGTCCGACCGCGACGAGACCGCGGGCGAGGACAAGTCGGACCTCGGGCTGCCCTACGACCCGACGGCCCAGTACCGATGAGCCAGCACGCCGAGGACAGGAGCCACCGATGAGCTTCGACTACTTCGAGCTCTCCGAGCAGTTCGACAAGATCGAGGAGAAGCTCGGCTACCTCAAGGGCAACGAGCTGGCCTGGGAGTACCTCGTCTCCGCGCGCGACCAGCTCGGCGGGATGTCCGCGCCCGGCGACGGCTACATGCCGAGCTCGTGGTGGCTCGAGGACTGCAAGTTCCCCGTGCCCGGGCACGAGGTCGACCCGACCCGCTGGTTCGAGTTCATCTTCTGGGTGCCCTTCGACGCCATCCACGACTCCCCCGACCCGTCCAAGATCGGCGCCGCCAACGAGAAGTACATGAAGGACGTCGCCAAGGGGGCGATCGAGGCGTGGCACAACGGCGCCTCGTGGGCGAGCGGGCTCGCGTCGTACTGCCGCCAGGTGACGGACTCCTTCACCCGCGCCGACCCGACCGCGATCGCCAGCGCCCTGCAGGACCTGCACACCTACGTCACCAGCGACTTCTCCGTCAACGTGCTCGACGACCCCTACGGCATCGAGACGATCCGCACCCAGTGGACCGGCAAGTCCGGCAGCAGCTTCAACACCTTCTACGCCAACTACGACGGCCAGGTCGCCCAGATGGCCTGGGCCAGCGTCCAGGTCGCGCAGACCTTCGCCGCCGCCGCGCACGTCATCCACGGCACCCAGCAGGGCGTCCTGGAGTTCGCCAAGAGCATCGTGAAGATCATCGACCAGCAGCTCGAGGCGTGGGCGCCGATCGGGCCGCCGCCGCGGGACGCGCCCGAGACCCCGGCGTGGGTCGCCGACGTGACCAAGATCGTCACCTCCGGCTGGAAGGTGCTCGGCCACGTGCCGGTCGTCAAGGACGTCAAGAGCCAGTTCGACGCGGTGATCAGCGCCGGCCAGGACGTCAGCGACTTCGTCAAGACGATCGCGGACGTGACCGGCACCGACCTGCCCAAGCTGGAGAAGACCCTCGACGCCGCCGACTCCGACGAGATCTACAAGCTGCTGACCGACACGCTCTACGACGACTACCAGCAGAAGTACGTCGCCGCGATGGACTCGCTGCAGAAGGGCACCTCGATCGACCCGAGCGACTCCGGCTACCAGCCGCCGATCAACACCTCGGACGTCATGGACGACATGCCGCCGCCGTGGTTCCCGCCCGGGGACATGCCGAGCGAGGAGAGCATGCGCTGAGCGGGCCCTCGGCTCACATCCGCGCCATGCGGGCGTGCGCGACCGCCTCGTTCTCCTCCGGGGAGAGCTCCTGGTCGCTGCTCCACGCGGCGACGGACTTGGCGTAGGTGCGCGCCTCGTTGCGTCCCCGGATCGAGGTCAGCACGACCCCGTCCCCGGCGTCGTCCAGCAGCGCCAGCGACCAGGACAGCCGTCCGCCCATCTCGTCGAAGGCGTCGTAGCGCACGACGGCGAGGTGGCGCAGCGCCCCGGCCGCCTCGGCCCGCAGCGCGGCCACCTCCCGGCGCAGGCCGGCGGCGTCCGCGGGCAGGCCCTCCTCGCCGGGCGCCGGGCGCGTCGTACCCGAGCGGAGGGCGACCACGAGGGCGGCCGCGGCGAGCAGCAGGGCGAGGATCGAGAGGGCGACGGCCATGCGGAAACCGTACGGAACGCGAACGCCCCGGCGGGTGACCCGCGCCGCCCGCACTAGGCTCGGCGCATGCCGCGCATCGCGTACCAGGGGGAGCCCGGGTCCAACTCGCACATCGTGTGCCGCCAGCACTACCCCGACGCGGAGGCCGTCGCGTGCGCCTCGTTCGAGGACGTCTTCGCGGCCGTGGCGAGCGGCGACTGCGACCTCGCGCTGATCCCGATCGACAACTCGATCGCCGGCCGCGTGGCCGACATCCACCACTTCCTGCCCGACTCCGGGCTGCACATCATCGCCGAGCACTTCCTGCGCATCCAGTTCCACCTGATGGTCAACCCCGGGGCGAGCCTGGACACCATCCGCACCGTGCACAGCCACGTGCACGCGCTCGGCCAGTGCCGCAAGGTGATCCGCGAGCTCGGCCTCACCCCGCTCATCTCCGGCGACACCGCCGGCGCCGCGCGCGAGGTCGCCGAGGCGGGCGACCCGACCCAGGCGGCCATCTCGCCGCCGCTGGCCGCGGAGATCTACGGGCTGCAGATCCTGCGCGAGGACGTCGAGGACGAGGACCACAACACCACCCGCTTCGTGCTGCTCTCGCCGGAGTACGTCGAGGCACCCGCCGGCAACGGCCCGGTGGTGACCAGCTTCGTCTTCAACGTGCGCAACCTGCCGGCCGCGCTCTACAAGGCGCTCGGCGGGTTCGCGACCAACGGGATCAACATGACCAAGCTGGAGAGCTACATGGTCGGCGGGAAGTTCACCGCCACCCAGTTCCTCGCCGAGGTGGACGGCCACCCCGAGGACCCCGGCCTCAAGCGGGCCCTGGAGGAGCTGGCCTTCTTCACCACCGAGATCAAGGTCCTCGGCGTCTACCCCGCCGACCCGTTCCGGGGCTGACCCGCCGGCGACCGGCGGGCGCCTAGGGTGTCCGCATGGTGAACTCCCCGTTCGGAGCCGACAGCGAGGTCGGCCGGCTGCGCTCGGTCCTGCTGCACCGGCCCGGCCCCGAGCTCCAGCGGCTGACCCCGCGCAACAACGACCGGCTGCTCTTCGACGGCATCCCGTGGGTCGCGCGGGCGCAGGAGGAGCACGACGCGTTCGCCGCCGCACTGCGCGAGCGCGACGTCGAGGTGCTCTACCTGACCGAGCTGCTCACCGAGACCCTCGCCCTCCCGGCGGCCCGGGCCGCGGTCACCGACACCACCCTCACCGGCACGAGCGGGCGCGACCTGGGCGACCCGGTGCGGGCCTACCTGCGCTCGATGTTCGAGGCCGCCTCGCCCGAGGAGCTGACCTACCTGCTCACCGCCGGTGTCCGCAACGACGAGGCGCGCGCGGGGCTGGCGAGCGGGACCCTGGTCACCTCGCTGCTCGCCGACGAGACCTTCCTGGTCGCGCCGCTGCCCAACCTGCTCTTCACCCGCGACTCCTCGGTGTGGTTGCGCGACCGGGTCGCGATCACCTCGCTCGCGATGCCGGCTCGGCGCCGGGAGACCCAGCTGACCGAGCTGATCTACCACTTCCACCCGCGCTTCGCCGGCACCGGCCGGATCCACGGCCACCACCTGGAGCACGTCGAGGGCGGCGACGTGCTGCTGCTCGCACCGGGCGTGATCGCCGTCGGCGTGGGCGAGCGCACGACGCCCGCGGGGGCCGAGCGGCTGGCCCGGCAGGTCTTCGCGGCCGGCCTGGCGACCACCGTGCTGGCGGTGCCGATCGCGCAGGAGCGGGCCACCATGCACCTCGACACGATCTGCACGATGGTCGACGTCGACAAGGTCGTGATGTACCCCAACATCGCCGACTCCCTGACGGCGTACGCCGTGACGGCGCGCGAGCCGGGCTCCACCGTGATCGACGTCGCGGCCCCCGAGCCGTTCCTCGTCGCGGCGGCGAAGGCCATGCAGATCGACACCCTGCACCGCATCGACACCGGCCTCGACCCGGTGACCGCCGAGCGCGAGCAGTGGGACGACGGCAACAACACCCTGGCGCTCGCGCCGCGGCTGGCGGTGGCCTACGAGCGCAACGAGGGCACCAACGCACGGCTGGAGGAGGAGGGCATCGAGGTGGTCCGGATCGCCGGCTCCGAGCTCGGGTCCGGACGAGGTGGTCCGCGCTGCATGAGCTGCCCCATCTCCCGGGACGACCCGGCGTGATCTCCGGCGCCGGTAACCCGCGGTAGCCGGACACGTTGTAACGGTTGTCGCGGAGACGCCTCCCGCTCGCGCCCGCGGACGGCTAGGGTCGGCTCCGACGCGGAGCACAGGCGAAAGGGTCCACGCAATGGCAACGTTCTTCGAGCACTTCACCCCTGAGGAGATCGCGCGGATCAGCGCGACCGGACGGCGGGTGAAGCTCCCCGAGGGCTGGTCGCCGATCTGGGAGGACACCCCGGCCGACAAGGCCTACATCCTGCTCGCCGGCACCGTCTCGGTCCGTCGCGACGGCCAGGAGATCGCCCAGCTCGGCCCCGGCGACATCGTGGGCGAGGCCGCCATCGTCGGCCAGAAGCTGCGCACCGCCTCGATCGTGGCGCTCACCCCCCTCGACACCATCCACCTCACCGACGAGACCCTGCGCGAGCTGGACTCGGAGTGGCCGGCCTTCCACCAGGCCCTCGTCGAGGTCGCCCAGTCGCGCTTCGGCAACGCCTGACCGACCCGGTACGACGGCGTGGAACCCCCGCTCGACCCCGCCGGTGACGGCGGGGTCGTCGGCGCGCTCGAGGAGCACCTGCTCGGCGAGACACCGCGGCTGACCCAGCAGGAGGTCGCCGACCAGGCGGGCCTGTCGGTCGAGACCGCCCGCGAGCTGTGGCACGCGCTGGGCTTCGCCCACGTGCCCGAGCAGGACGCCGCCTTCACCAGCGCCGACGTCCAGGCGCTGCGGCTGACCAACGACCTGATCGGCCTCGGCATCCTCAGCCAGGAGCGCCAGGACGGACTGGTCCGCACCTGGGGCCGCAGCTTCGCGCGGCTGGCCGACTGGCAGGTCGCACTGCTGGCTGACGTGGCCGGCGAGCTCGGCGCGGACCCGGCCGAGGGCCTGCTGGCGATCTCCGACGAGGTGATGCCGCGGGTCGAGCAGCTGCAGTCCTACGTCTGGCGCCGCCACCTGCTCAGCGCCAGCGCCCGGATGCTCGCCGAGTCCACCTCCGGCGAGGGGACCACGCTGGCGGTCTGCTTCGTCGACATCGTCGGCTACACCTCGCGCTCGCGGACCCTCACCGACCGCGAGCTGGTCTCCTGGCTGGAGTCCTTCGAGTCCGCGGTCCTGCAGATCACCGTCGACCGCGGCGGCCGGATCATCAAGAACATCGGCGACGAGCTGCTCATCGTCACCGACTCCCCCGAGGCGATGGCCGACATCGCGCTCGAGCTCACCGCCCGCGGCGCCGACCCCGAGGACGCCTTCCCGGCCGTCCGCGCCGGGGTGGCGTACGGCGAGGTGGTCACCCGGCTCGGCGACGTCTTCGGTCCCGTGGTCAACATCGCCGCCCGGCTGACCTCGGTGGCCCGCCCGAGCACGGTGCTCGTCGACCTGGGGACCTACGAGGCGTTGTCCGGGCGCACCGTGGAGCACGACGACGACGAGACCCGGGGTGCGTCGTACCGTTTCCGGCGGCTGCGGCGGATCTCGGTGAAGGGCTACTCCCGGCTCAAGGTCTGGGCGCTGCAGCCGGCCCGCTGACGGCGGACCGGGCGCGGCGCTGCGCCTGTAACTCGGTGTTCGGGCATCTACCAGGGGGTCCTGACCGGTCAGGAGTCCACGGTGGATGCCCGAACACCGAGTTACATGGCCGTGCGAGCGTGAGTCAGCGGATGGTGACCTGGCGGTTGGCCAGGCCGTTGCGCGCCGAGCGCTGCTCGGTAGTCAGGTCGGAGTCGTCGGCGAGCGCCTCGTCGAGCTTGGCCTTGAACGCCGTCGCGGCCTCCTCCAGCGGCTCGGGTCCGGTGCCGACCTCGAGGTCCCACACCGGCGCGAGCAGTCCGTGGGCACGGAACATGCCGACGAAGCGGGCGTCCGGGACGATCACGTCGTCGCCGGTCACGTGCAGCCGGGCGAGCGCGTCGAGCAGGGCGTCCTCGGGCTCGGGCATCACCCAGCGCAGGTGCTCCTTGGCGCCCATCCGGGTCCAGTACGCCGCGGTGACCTCGGTCAGCCGCGCGGTGGGCGAGGCCGCCCCGTCCGCCTGCTCCAGCGCCTGGGCGAGCTCGGAGGAGGCCTCCATGTCGGCGACCCAGAAGTCGAAGCCCTCGTGCACCTCGATCTTCAACGGGTCACCGGCGACCAGGTCCTGCAACCGGGGTACGTCGGCCGCGGGCGGGCTGGTCAGCCCGACCATCCCGGCGCCGGGCTCGGCGGCGAGCGCCTCGAGCAGGACGGCGCCGAGGTCGCGGGCCGGGTCGCCGAAGGCGTGCTGGACCTGCAGCCCGAGCCAGATGTCGCCGCTCTCGCGGACCAGCGCGGGCGCGGCCATCGGGAGCAGGGTGCACAGCTGCACGGTGCGCCCGGCGTGCTCACCGGTCAGCGGCAGCGACGCCGTGGCCGCCGGCACCAGCTCGCGCAGCGCGACGACGTCGGTCTCCGAGGGCATCCCCTCGAAGGGCCGCTTCACGAAGACCTGGCCGCCGCCGGGCGCGCCGTGACAGGCCTTGTAGCGCTTGCCGGAGCCGCAGGTGCAGGGCTGGCGGGGACCGACCTCGCCGGCCGGGGTCGCGGTCGCGGTCGCCTTCGAGCGGTTCTTCTTCGCCATGCGGCGAAACCTACTGCGTCGGCCCGAACCTCGCGTCGAGCAGGTCCAGCATCAGCCGCGGCCGGTCGCTGATCACGGCCTTCACCCCGAGGTCGAGGCAGAGGTCGAGGTCCTTCTCCTTGTTGACCGTCCACACGTGGATGTCGCGCTCGCTGCGCACCAGGCTCTCGCGCAGCCGCTCGTGCTGGCGCAGCATCTTGATGCCGGGGCCGACGATCCACTCGCGGCCGATCACCCGGCGCAGCATCGGCCACGAGTTGGGCCGGTCGAAGAGCTGGACCAGCTGGACCTCCGGCGCCAGCCGCTCGACCCGCTGCAGCGCGGTGAACGAGAAGGACATGATCCGCACCGGCGCGCCCGCGCGGTCCCAGCCGAAGTCGCGCAGCATCTCCACGAGACGCTTCTCGACCAGTCCGCCGTACCGGGTGGGGTGCTTGGTCTCGATCGCGACCTCCACCCGCCGGTCGTAGTCGGCGACCGTCTCCAGCAGCTTGCGCAAGGTGAGCACGCCGCGCTCGTCGTCGTCCTCCTCGGCCTCGTCGTCGAGGTCGGACCAGGGGTTCTTCCACGAGGCGAAGTCGAGGTCGGAGAGCTCGGCGAGGTCCATCGTGGAGACGAGCCCCTTCTTGGCCGCCGTACGACGCAGGTCCCGGTCGTGCACGCAGACCAGGTGCCCGTCGGCGGTGAGCCGGACGTCGCACTCCAGGCCGCCGGCGCCGGTGTCGAGCGCGGCGGTGTAGGCACCCAGGGTGTGCTCGGCGATCTCGTGACTGGCGCCCCGGTGGGCGACGACCTGTGGTCGCATGGCTGCATCATGTCAGCCGCCCCGGGCTCAGGGTCGGATCCGGGTCGGACCAGGGTCGATCCCCGATGTCCGGAGCGCGCGGACCGGGCACCGTGGAGGCATGAGCAACTACGAGAGCTACCCCGCCCCCCAGTCCTCCGGCCGGCGCAGGCTGACCCGGCGCAGCCACGACAAGGTCGTCGCCGGCGTGTGCGGCGGTCTCGCCGACCACTTCGGCGTCGACGCCAACCTGGTCCGGCTGCTGCTGGTCGCCGCCGTCGTGTTCGGCTTCGGCGCCGGCATCGTCCTCTACATCGCCGGCTGGCTGCTGATGCCGCAGGCCTGACACCCTGACCGGGTGCCCGACCTCGTCACCCGCCTGCGCGCCGCCGGCTGCGTCTTCGCCGAGGAGGAGGCCGCGCTCCTGCGGGAGGCCGCCACGGAGCCGGACCTCCTCGAGGCCCTGGTACGACGCCGCGTCGCCGGCGAGCCGCTGGAGACCGTGCTCGGCTGGGCCGGCTTCGACGGGCTGCGGGTGGCGGTCGACGCGGGCGTGTTCGTCCCGCGCCAGCGCACGGTGTTCCTGGTCGAGGTCGCCGACGCGGCCCTGTCCCGGCTCACCGGCCCGGACCGACCCGGCACCGCGGTCGACCTGTGCTGCGGCAGCGGGGCGCTGGGCCTGGCCCTCGCCACCCGCCGCCCCGGCCTCACCCTGCACGCCACCGACGACTCCCCCGCCGCGGTGGCCTGTGCCGCCCGCAACCTCGCCGGGATCGGCACGGCCCACCTCGGCGACCTCGCCACGCCGCTCCCGGTGGACCTGCGCGGCGAGGTCGACTGCCTGCTCGCGAACGTGCCCTACGTCCCCTCCGGTGCCGTCTCCGCGATGCCGCCGGAGTCCCGCGACCACGAGCCGCGCAGCACCGTCGACGGCGGGGCCGACGGGCTCGACGTGCTGCGCCGGGTGGTGGCGCTCGCGCCGCACTGGCTGCGCCCCGGCGGCTCGGTGCACTCGGAGGTGTCGCGCGGCCAGGTGGACGCGGCGCTGGCCGCGCTCGGCGCGGCCGGGCTGGAGCCGCGGGTCGATCGCGACGAGGAGCGGGACGCGACCGTCGTCAGCGGGACTCGGTCCGGGCGCCGGTAGCGACCCGGTCCAGCAGCGCCTCCAGGCCGGCCTTGTCCGCCGCGCGGCCGGTCACCGAGATCTCCAGGGTCGCGGCGCCCGTGACGTTCGGGACCCACCGGAAGAAGTTGTAGCGCAGCCGTCCGAGGCTGTCGCGGAAGGTGAAGTAGACCGCGTCGTCACTCGCCTCGTAGACGTCGACGTCCTTCAGGTCCTTCGACTTCCGCAGCTCGTCGGCCTTGACCGCGACCAGCTCCTGGACGCTGCCGGCCGTGGCCCGCGCCTGCACCCGCAGGCCGTGCCCGCCGACGAGCGGCTCGCCCTCCGGGCGCCACCAGACCTGGCCACGCTTGTCCACGGTGGCGGGGTCGACCGCGGCGTTCTCGCCGTCGTAGGCGACCCAGCCGGCGGGCACCGGGTAGGACCACACCTGCGTGCCCGCGCGGACCACGTGCGGGTCGTAGACCTGGTCCTTGGTGATCCTCAGCGCCGGGAAGTCGATGTCGGCGGCGGTGCTGGCACCGTCGGCGCCGCCGGCCGCGCCGGGCTCGTCGCCCGCGACCACCCGGGTCACGCCGTACGCCGCGCCGAACGTCAGCAGCAGGACCAGCAGGGCGAGCAGCACGACACGCAACGGACGGGTCGGCGGACGGTCGTCGGGGCGCTCGACCGAGATGGCCTCGGTGGCCTGGACGACGAGCGGCGCCCGGCGCTCCACGGTCCCGGTCATCGCGTCGTCCTGCACCGAGCGGCGCTCGGCCCACCGCAGCGCCGCCACGAAGGACGGTACGTCGGGCCAGCGCTCCTCCGGGTCCGGCGCCAGCGCGCGCAGCACCACCGCGTCGAAGGGCGAGGGCACCGCCGCCACCTCCGACGGGGCCGGCGGCAGCACCGGCTGGGCGAGCGAGCCGATCCCGCCCTCGCGCACCAGCCGCCCGGTCATCAGGTGGTAGGTCACCGCCCCCAGCGCGTGCACGTCGGCGCGCAGGTCGAGGCCGAGGCCGTTGGCCTGCTCCGGCGCCATGTACGCCGGTGTGCCGACCACCTGGGTCAGCCCGCTCGCGTGCAGCATCGCCTTGGCGACCCCGAGGTCGGCGACCATCACACGCTCGCCGCCGTCGGGCGCCGAGCGCAGCAGGAGGTTCTGCGGCTTGATGTCGCGGTGGATCACGCCCGTGCGGTGCAGCTCCGCGACGCCGCCACCGGCCTGCGCCATCAGGTCGACGACCCGGGCCAGGCCGGGGGCGGGCCGGCCGGGCTCGACCAGGTCGGCGACGGTGCCGCGGTCGGCGTAGGTCATCACGAAGTACGGCGTCCCGTCGGCCTCGCCGATGTCGTAGACCCGCACCACGTGGTCGGAGTCGGCCCGGCGCAGGAAGCGGGCCTCCTCGAGGAAGCGCTCGGTCACGTCGGCGCGCTGCGCCCAGTTGTCGGCGAGCGCCTTCACCGCGACCGGCGAGTCCAGCTCGTCGTCGTGGTAGAGCCACACGGTCGCGAAACCACCGGCTCCGATCCGGTCGACACGGCGGAGCCTCCCGAGTCGCTCCGGCAAGGACACGCTGCGTATTGTGCCTGAGCCCGGGTCCCCGGGCTGAGCGGGAGGATGTCCTCATGGACGACGAGATCGACCTCGACGAGCTCGCGCTGCGCGCGGCGGCGGGCGACCGCGCCGCGCTGGAGGACGTGCTGGCCGCCGTGCAGCCACGGGTGCGCCGCATCTGCGGGCGGATGCTGCTGCACCCGCAGGACGCCGAGGAGGCCACCCAGGACGCCCTGCTGCTGGTCGCGACGAAGATCGGCAGCTTCGCCGGGCGCAGCAAGTTCACCACCTGGCTGCACGCCGTGGCGTCCAACAGCGCCCGCTCGACCTACCGCTCCCTGAAGCGGCGCGCGGCCGAGACCGCGGTCGAGGAGCTGCCCACCTACGCCGACCCGCGCACCACGAGCGTCATCGCCGGCAGCCGGCTGGACCTCCTGGAGGCGCTCGAGGTGCTCGCCGGCAGCCACCCCGAGCTCGTCGAGCCGCTCGTGCTGCGCGACGTCCAGGAGCTCGACTACAACGAGATCGCGCGACTCCTGGACACCCCGCTCGGCACCATCAAGTCGCGGATCCACCACGCCCGCCAGGCCATCCGGCCGCTGCTGCGGGTGCACGACTGAGCGGTCCCTACGGGCTGCCGCCCAGCACGCCGATGCCGCTCGCGGTGCCGGACTTGTCGCACCGGCCGGACAGCTCGCAGGTGTAGACGGTCGTCGTCTCGGCGCCGGTCGGCCCGGTGACCGTCAGCACCGCGACCGCGTCGGCGGACACCATCGTCATGTCGAGCGTGACGTCGCCGGGCAGGTCGAAGTCCGCGACCGCCTTGCCCGTCGTCGCGTCGCGCACCACCGCACGGCCGGTCCCGCCGCCGCCCTCGCCCGAGGCGTAGGCGACGAAGCGCGTGCTGTCCGGGGCGTACGCCGGCGCCGACGGCAGCGCGCCCGGGCACTGCTTCCACAGCGTGGCCTCCTCGTCGGCGGCCCCGCCGTACAGGCACTGGTCGCCGAGGCCGGTGCGCACGCCGACGTACCGCTCCCGGTCGGGGGCGAACTGGGCGTCGACGGGGTCGCGCCCGACGATCCGCAGGCCGGTGCCGTCGAGGGCGGAGCGGTAGTACGTCGTACCGACCGGGGACCAGCCGGTGATCACGTCGTCGCCGTCGAAGAGCGCCGTGCCCTCGGGCGGTCCGGGGTCCGGCGGCGGGGGCACCCGGGTCCGCTTGCCGGTGCGCAGGTCGGTGACGACGTAGCTCTGGTCGTCGGCCGAGAGCCCGACGTGGTGGGTGCCGGAGGCGTCGATGTCGCCGTGCCCGTGCACGTCCGCCAGCGGGGTGACCGTGCCGTCGCGGTCGACCCGCAGCACCCGGGGCGAGGCGGCCGCACCGTCCGGCACGTCCTGGAGGATCCAGGAGTCGCCGACGCGCTCGATGCCGGTGACGAAGTCCACCCCCTCCAGCGGTACGACGACGTTCCCGTCGTGCAGCTCCTCGGCGGTCGCCCACAGCGGCGCCGCCGCCTCGACCGGGTCCGCCACCGGCGTGCCGTCCGGTCCACCGAGGCTCAGCGCCGTGCCGATCCCGCCGGTGATCCCGACGGTCGCGGCGACGCTCAGCGCGATGGTCAGCCGGCGGTTCACGAGCGCACCCCCGGCACCAGGTTGCCCTCGGCCTCCAGCACCGGCGTGCACCGCTGGCCGGCCAGCTCGCACCGGCTGAGCACCACCGTGGTGGAGGTGTCCGTGCCGGTCACCACGTCCACGGCGTCCGCACCGGCCCACTCGGCGTGCAGCCGCTGGCTGCCCGCCGGGTCGAGCCGCCCGCGCACCGCGCCCGTCGCCGGGTCACGCAGCAGCAGGCCGGGCGCGGCGGGCCCGTCGTCCACGACCTCGGCGGTGAGCAGCAGCGAGCCGTCGGGGGCGTACGGCGACGACGACGCCGGGCCCGTCCCGCACTCCCGCCACCACCGCTCCCGCGCGCCGGCCGGCCCGCCGCTCAGGCAGCCGCCCTCCTGCACGATCGCGTGCGCGCCGTCGGGCGAGCTCGTCCGCACCGGCGGCTCGCGCACCGGCCCGGTGTCCCGGGTGGAGCCGTCGGTGGCGACGTAGGTGCCGCGCAGGGTGTCCCCGTCGGCGGCGTAGGAGACGACGAGGTAGCCCTCGCCCTCACGTCGTACCTCCACCACCTGGTCGGCGTCGACACCGGGGACGTCGAGCTCGGTGGCGTCGTCGTGGATGGTGCCGTGCAGGAAGTAGAAGAGGCCGTCGCCGGCCGGGTCGCCGGACGTGGGCTCCGCGGAGCCGGAGGAGAGGGCGTAGCCCACGCCGCCGGCCGTGCCGAGCACGGTGGCGGTCGCGACGGCGGCCAGGACGACACGGTTCATGGATGCTGTGATGCGCGCGGGAGCACGTTGGTTCTGCCGAGCACCGGGTCGATGATGCGCAGCGCCGGCCGGGACAGGGTCTGGCCGTGCGTGGCGAACAGCTCGTCGCGGCTGTCGAAGTGGCCCAGGTCCTCCTGGACGAGCGCCGACAGGTCGCACGCGGCGACCCCGGTCCGCCCACCCCAGTCGACCGCGGTGCGGCCGATGGCGTCGAAGAGCGTCTCGCCGTCGGTGTTCGAGAAGCCGATGCCGCAGGCGGCCATCTCGTCCAGCGGGCCGAACAGCTCACCCGTCTCCAGCCACGCGTCGTCGACGCGGAACTCCGGCCACGCGAGCACCACCCGCTCCGGCACCAGCCAGGTCCAGCGCGGGAAGCGGGCGTACCAGAACTCCCCGTCGGCCACGATCCCGCGCACCCGGGTGGCGATCCCGGCGCTCCGCGCGCAGGCCTCCAGCACGGCCAGCCGCTGGCTGCAGCAGCCCCGGCGCACTGCCAGGGTCCGCGAGACCCGCTGGAGCTCGTCCATCGCGTAGACGGGGCGGACCGTCGCGGCGATCCGCTGGTGCGCGGCGCGCAGGTAGCCGCCGTCGTCGGGCGCGTCGAGCCCCGCGACCAGTGCGGTCACCTCGGGGGCGCGCCAGTCGAGGATCGCGGTCGCCTCGCACCCGCCGCCGATGGCCTCGCTCGGCCGCGCGACCCGGGGCGTCGTACGACGGCGGGGGGCGAGCAGCGAGGAGGTCACGGCGGAGAGTCTTGCACCGCCGGCGGTCCCGGAAACCCGGTCAGTCGCGGACGAAGCGCGGCGCCAGCCCGGCGCCGATCGTCATCAGGTGCTCGACCAGCTCGTCGGTCCCCGCCTCGACGACACCGGCCCGCCAGGCGTGGATGGTCTCCACGAAGCCGCCGATCCCGGTCAGCACGGTGACCTGGAAGCCGACCTCGTCGACGTCCTCGCGCAGGTAGGGCCGGGCCAGGTCGATCATCAGCCGGACCGTCATCTGGATCGTCTCGCGGCGGCGCTGCTCCAGCACGGCGCTGCCGGCGTGGTCGCCGAAGACGATCTGCGCGCGTTGCGGCTCGTCGCCGATGTGGTGCACGACGGCGTGGACCGCCGCCCGCAGCTGGTCGAGGGGCGGCGCGTCCGCGTGCGGCAGGATCGCCGCGAGCAGCATCTCCAGGGTCTCGTCGCGCATCTGCTCCCAGATGGTCGCGAGCAGGGCGTCGCGGTCGGCGAAGCTCTCGTAGAAGTAGCGGTCGGTCAGGCCGGCACGGGCGCAGACGCCGCGCATGGTCACCGCCGCCCAGCCGCTCTCCTGCCAGATCTCGACGGCCGCGGTGAGCAACGCCTCCCGTCGCTCCGCACGCCGCTGCTCGGCGCTCTTGCCGCCGTAGCGGCGGCGCGGGGCGGGCAACGGGTTTTCCACGGGAACATCTTGACGGCACCCGCCCTCAGAATGCAATGTGAGGGCATGCGCCGTCAGAATCAGCGTCCGGCCCGCGGCTCGCTCCGCAGCCGGATCGCCGCCGAGGCCACCTCCCGCACCCTGCGCCCGTTGACGGCCTTCGTGCCGGCCAACCCGCGCGGCGTCCGCTTCGCGCGGCACCTCGTCGCCGGCAGCCTCGCCGTGTTCGGGCCCGGCCTGCCGGGCAGCAAGGTGGTCCGCGTCCTCCGGCCCGCCGGCAGCGGCCCGACGCCGCGCGGGGAGTGGGTGCGCGGACCGGGTGCCGAGCGCGAGGACGCGGTGATCCTCTACATCCACGGCAGCGCCTACACGATCTGCTCGGCGCGCACGCACCGCGGGATCACCACCCGGCTCTCGCAGCGCACCGGCCTGCCGGTCTTCGCCTGCGACTACCGGCTCGCACCGCGGCACCAGTTCCCGGCCGCGGCCGACGACGTGCGCGCGGCGTACGACTGGCTGATCGGCGAGGGCCACGACCCCAGCCGGATCGTGCTCGCCGGCGACTCCGCCGGCGGGCACCTCGCCGTCGACCTGGCGCTGGAGCTGATCCGCCAGGACCGGCCCGCGCCCGCCGCGCTGGCGGCCTTCTCCCCCGTGCTCGACCTGTCCATGTCGCTGGCCGCGGCCCGCGAGCGGATGCGCCCGGACCCGATGATCTCCGCGGCCCGCGCCGCGCGCCTGCTCGACCTCTACCTCGTCGGCCAGGACCGGGCCGCGCCGCGGCTGCGGTTCTCCTTCGACGGCGCCGACCGGTTCCCGCCGAGCCTGGTCCAGGCCGGCGGCCGGGAGATGCTCGCGGCCGACGCGATCGAGCTGGCCCGCGGCCTGGAGTCCGCCGGCGCCTCGGTCCGGCTGGAGGTCTGGCCCGACCAGATGCATGTCTTCCAGGCGCTCTCCCGGATCGTGCCCGAGGCCGACCGGGCCCTCGACGTGGCCGCGGAGTTCGTCGACGAACAGCTCGAGGTGCAGCGCCGACGGAGCGCGCTGACCCTGGTGAAGGAGGCCTGATGAGCCGTCGTACCAAGCACGCCGACGCGGTCGTCACCGGTGCGGGCAGCGGCATCGGCCGCGCGTTCGCGACCGAGATCGCCCGGCGGGGCGGGCGTGTGGTCTGCGCCGACCTCGACGAGACCCGTGCCAAGGAGACCGTCACGAGGATCGAGGCCGCAGGCGGCGAGGCGATCGCCGTCGGCTGCGACGTCTCCGAGCTGGGCCAGGTCGAGGCGCTGCAGGGCACGGCGGTCGACTGGCTGGGCCGCTCGCCGAGCCTGGTCGTCAACAACGCCGGCATCGGCGCCGGCGGCAAGGTCGTCGGCGAGGCGCCGCTGGCCGACTGGCAGCGCACCCTCGGCGTCAACCTGTGGGGCGTGATCCACGGCTGCCACGTCTTCGCACCCGCGCTGCGCGAGCTCGGGCACGGCGGGATCGTCAACGTCGCCTCTGCCGCGGGCTTCACCGCCGCGCCGCGGATGGCGGCCTACAACGTCAGCAAGGCCGGCGTCGTCAGCCTCTCCGAGACGCTGGCCGCCGAGCTCGCCGGCACCGGGATCGCGGTCACCGTGCTCTGCCCGACGTTCGTGAAGACCAACATCTTCGACGGCGAGCTGATCGACGCCGGTGCCGCCGGGCTGGCGCGGAAGATCGCCCGGGTGGCGGGCTTCTCCGCCGACCGGGTCGCCCGCACAACCCTCGACGCCCACGACAAGGGCCGGCTCTACGTCGTCCCGCAGCTCGACGCGCAGCTGCTCTGGCGTACCAAGCGCCTGCTGCCCGTGCCCTACACCCGTGCGGCCGGCCTGATGGGCCGGTTCGTCCCCGAGGAGGAGACCCGATGAGCACCACGACCTACGACTTCGACGGCATGCTGCAGACCATCAAGGACAAGCAGTGGTCGCTGGCCGACATCGACTGGGACGCCCCCGGCGCCGAGACGATGACCGACGAGGTGCGCGCCAAGATGAAGCCGTTCATGGCGGACCTGGTGTGGATCGAGCACGTCGGCGCTCGCGGTTTCGCGGCGCTGGCGACGAAGGCGCCGACGCCGACGATCAAGCGGATCTACGAGTACTTCCACGCCGAGGAGCAGAAGCACGCCAATGCCGAGCTCGCCCTGATGAAGCGCTGGGGCATGCTCGACGAGGAGGGCAACCCGCCCGAGCCGAACATCAACGTCAAGCTCGCGATCAAGACCCTCGACACCTACGGCGAGTCGCTGCCGCTCACCGGCCTGGCGACGCTGATCCCGCTGCTGGAGTGCGCGCTCGACGGTGCCCTCGTGAAGTTCCTGCTCGACGAGGTCCAGGACCCGCTGTGCCACGAGGTGTTCCGGCACATCAACTCCGACGAGGCGCGGCACATCACCGTCGACTTCCAGGTGCTGGAGCTGATCGGCGCGGGCCCGCTGCACAAGCTGCTCATCGAGTCGATGGGCAACCTCAAGCCGCAGGTCGTGCTCGGCCTGATCGTCGTGTTCACCCCGCTCATCAACAAGATGCGCGACAACATCGTCGCGATGGGCCTGCCGGAGCAGAAGCTCTACAACGCGGTGAAGCGCTTCAACTCGATCGGCTCGCGCGGCGAGCACACCAGCCGGATCCCGGCCTTCCACGTGCTCCGCGCCCAGGCCGCGATGGTGATCGACCGGACCTCGCCGTACCACAAGGTCCTCGCCGACCCGATGGTCAAGCTGACCTCGCTCATCCCCGCCAAGGCGCTCGGCAAGCACCAGTCCTGGGTCGACGAGCTGACCCACGAGCCGGTGGCGTCGTGACCTACGACGGCGCGCTGCTGCGCGGCAACCAGTGGCGCGGGCGCGCCTTCACCGGCCAGCGGGTCGCCGTCGTCGCGCCCGGGCGCGAGGCCGCGGTGATCGTGCCCGAGGTGGTCCGCACGGCGAGCGCGGTCAAGGTGTTCCAGGAGGAGCCGGACTGGCTGGTCCCGCTGCCCCTGCCGCTGCCGTCGGTGCTGCGGCGCCCGGTCGCGCGGCTGCACCTGCGGCTCGCCGTACCGGACCCGTGGCTGCGGCACCGGCTCACCCCGGACGGCCGGTTCAACCGGCGCCGGCCGTGGGTCGACGGCCGCTACTACGCCGCCCTGCAGGAGCCCACCTGCACCCTCATCTCGTGGCCCGTCTACGCGCTCGTGCCCCAGGGCATCCGCACCGCGGAGGGCATCGAGCACCACGTCGACTGCATCATCCTGGGGGCCTCGTCGGTGCTGAACCGGCCCGGCGGGCTGGTCCCCCTCCAGCGAGAGGACTCCTGCGCATGACCGGCACCACCGCCCGGACCCTGCCCCAGCCCGACCACGAGGTCGTCATCATCGGCGGCGGCTTCTCCGGCATCGGCGCGGCCATCCTGCTCTCCCGGGCAGGCTTCGACGACTACCTGCTGCTGGAGGCCGGCGACGGGCTCGGCGGGGCGTGGCACTGGAACACCTACCCGGGCGTGGCCGTCGACATCCCGTCGTTCAGCTACCAGTTCTCCTTCGAGCAGGTCGCCGGCTGGTCGCGGGTCTACGCGCCCGGCCGCGAGCTGAAGGCCTACGCCGAGCACTGCGTCGACAAGTACGACGTGCGCCGTCGTACCCGGCTGCGCACGAGCGTCACCGCCGCCACCTTCGACGACGAGGCGCACCTGTGGCGGCTGGAGACCCAAGGCCCTTCGTCGGGCTCAGGAAGCGGGACGATCACGGCGCGCTACGTCGTGGGCGCGACCGGTGTGCTCACCCAGCCCAAGCTGCCCGACATCGAGGGCCTGGCCGACTACACCGGAACCGTCATGCACACCGCGCGCTGGGACCACTCCGTCGACCTGACCGGACGCCGGATCGCGATCGTCGGCACCGGCGCCTCGGCCGTGCAGGCGATCCCGCACCTGGCCCGCACGGGTGAGCACCTCACCGTCTTCCAGCGCACCCCGATCTGGTGCCTGCCCAAGCCGGACGCTCCGCTGCCGGGGCTGGCCCGCACGGCCCTGCGGGCGATCCCGGGCGCTCGCAGGGTGGGCCGCCTCGCCAGCCAGACCTACGTCGAGGTGACCTTCCCGATCGCAGCGCACTTCGCCGGCCTCCTGCCGGTCGCCGCCGTCGGCGCGCGGATCGGGCACGCCCACCTGCGCCGGGTCGTGAAGGACCCGGAGACGCGTGACCAGCTCACCCCGCGCTACGCGCTGGGCTGCAAGCGGCCGAGCTTCTCCAACTCCTACCTGCAGACCTTCAACCGGCCCGACGTCACCCTGGAGACCTCCGGCATCGCGGCGGTCACGCCCACCGGCGTGCGCACCGTCGACGGCACCGAGCACACCGCCGACGTGCTGATCCTGGCGACCGGCTTCAAGGTCTTCGAGAAGGGCAACATGCCGCCGTTCACCGTGCGCGGCGCCGGCGGGCTCGACCTGGAGAAGTGGTGGGAGGAGAACCGCTTCCAGGCCTACCAGGGTGTCTCGGTGCCGGGCTTCCCGAACTTCTTCTCCATCCTCGGGCCCTATGGCTACAACGGCTCGTCGTACTTCAACCTGATCGAGACGCAGAGCGCGCACATCGTCCGGGCGCTCAAGCAGGCCCGCAAGGTCGGCGCCACCCGGGTCGAGGTCACCGCGGAGGCGAACGCCGAGTACCTCGCCGGTGCGATGAGCCGGCGCAAGCACCAGGTCTTCTTCCAGGACTCGTGCGGGATCGCCAACAGCTACTACTTCGACGACAACGGCGACGTGCCCTTCCGGGCGGCGACGACGCTGGAGACGATGTGGGCGGCGAAGACCTACCCGCTCGACGCCTACGCCTTCACCGGCTGAGTCCCTCTCGCAGCTCCGGTTCAGCCCAGGGCGAGCGAGGAGCCGGCCCAGCGCCGCCGCAGCCAGCGGTCGTGCGAGGCGACCACGACCGTGCCCGGGCTGGTCCCGATCGCCTCCTCCAGCTCGGTGACCAGCGCGAGCGAGAGGTGGTTGGTCGGCTCGTCGAGCAGCAGCAGGTCCGGCGCGGTGGCGACCGCGATCGCCAGGGCGAGGCGGCGGCGCTGCCCGACCGAGAGCAGCACGACGGGCTTGGGGTGCTCGCGCGCGGGGAGCAGCCCGAGCGAGCGCAGCGGCCGGGCCTCCGCGAGGTCGGGGCCGACCGCCGCGGCATACGTGTCCGCTGCCGTGGCCGTGAGGTCGGGGAAGACCGGGTCCTGGGTGAGCTCGACGACCCGCCGCGCGGCGACCTGCACGCTGCCGCTCGTCGGCGCGACCCGGCCGGCGAGGACGCCGAGCAGGGTGGACTTGCCGGTGCCGTTGGCGCCGGTGACGAGCAGGTGCTCGCCGCTGTCCACGTCGAGGATGGGCACCCGGAGCCGGTCGGCCACGACGAGGTCCCGCACCGTGACCACCCGTCCGCCGGCGGCCGCGCCGGTCAGCCCGGTCGCGAGACGCAGCGGCACCGGCGGCTTGCGGACCTGGGTCCGCTCGGCCTCGTCGAGGCGGCGCTCGGCGTCCTTCTTGCGCCGGGCGAGCGCGCGGTCGACGTTCTGGCCCTTGAAGGCGTGGATGAACTTGTCGTTGTCGCGAGGCCCTCGGCCCGGCGCGATCGTGCTCTTCTCCACCCGGGTGGCGGCGCGCAGCCGGTCGAGCTCCTCCTGCTGCTGGGCGTAGGTCTCCTCCCAGCGGCGCCGGGCGGCGGCCCGCTCGGCGGCGTAGGCGCTCCAGCCGCCGCCGTACCGGCGTCCGCCGCGGCCGTCGGTGCCCAGGCCCACCGGGTCGAGGTCGACCAGGTCGGTGCAGACCTCGTCGAGCAGCACCCGGTCGTGGCTGGTGAGCAGCACGACGCCCGGCAGGTCGCGCAGGAAGCCGACGAGCAGCGCGACCGCCTCGTCGTCGAGGTGGTTGGTCGGCTCGTCGAGCAGCAGGCAGGCGGGCCGCCGCGTCATCAGGGTCGCGAGCGCGAGCCGGGTGCGCTGGCCGCCGGACAGGCTGCCGACCGGCCGGTCGTCGTCGAGCCCGTCGAGACCGAGCTGCTCGGCGGCCAGCAGCGCCCGGCGATCGGCGTCCCAGGCGTCGGAGGCGAGGGCCCGGTCGAGCGCGGCGACGTACTGCTCGGCGACGGCGGGGTCGTCGAGCCGGTCGGCCAGCCCCTCGACGTCCGCGACCGCCTGGCGCAGCGGCGCGAGCGTGGTCGCCAGCACCTCCGCGATCGTGGCCCCGTCGGCGAACGGCGGCTCCTGCGTGAGGAACGCCCGGTCCGGCGGCGCCTCGATGCTCCCGCTCACCTGGGCGGTGGCGGGCAGGCTGCCGTCGATCGCCCGCAGCAGCGTGGACTTGCCGGCGCCGTTCTCGCCGATGAGGCCGATCCGCCGGCCCGGCTGGGCGAGCAGGTCGATCCCGTCGAGGACGGTACGACGGCCGAAGGTGACGGTGAGGTCGCGGACGACGATCGGGGGGAGTGCGGACATGACGGTGCCTTCGGTGACGAGGTCGGACTCGCCGGGCGGGGCCGCGGACGCGAGTCGGGTCAGGCAGTCATGAGCATGATGGGAAGAGCCTACGACGTGCCCGGTGGGCGGCGCCAACGATTTACAGCGTGCCGAGGATCCGGGCGCGCGCGTCGTCGTACTCGTCCCGGCTGACGAGGTCCTTGCGCAGCAGCTCGTCGAGCTCGGCGAGGCGCTCGGCGGCCGGGCGTTCGTCGGTGGCCGTCACCACCGGAGCGACCGGGCGCGCGGAGGCCCAGTCGATCTCCCACTCCTCGGTCTCCGGGTCGATGAGCACCGGCAGCTCCCCGGCGTGCAGGAGCGGGATGTGCACGTCGGAGACCACGGTCCGGCTCTGCACCTCGAAGGGGGTGATGTCCGCGCCCTCGATCCGCAGCCGCAGCACCAGGACGGGCTGGTCGTTGATCCGGACGTTGGTCTGCTCGAAGGACAGCACGCGGGCGCGCGCCCTCCGCCCGCGCACCCGCAGCCGGTGCATCCGCTGCTGCATCCGGGTGCGCCCGCGCGCCACGAGCACCGCGATCACCACGTCCAGGGCGGTGATCGCGATGCCGGTCGGCAGCAGCCAGCCGGTGTCGGGCTCGTCGACGACCAGGCCCATCACCAGGAAGATCGGGCCGACCACGCCACAGACCAGCATGAAGGCCAGGGTCGGCACGAGGTTGCGCAGGAACGAGCGCGGCTTCTCGATCGGGGCGTCGCTCACCCGCTCAGCGTAGGGCCTCAGGTCTCCGCGGTCAGGTGGTCGAGCAGGTCGTCCAGGTCGTCGAAGACGACGGTCTCGGTCTCGTCCCGCAGCACCGCCGCGGCACCGTCGACCTCGAGGTCCTCGACCTGGAGGTCGTCGTCGAGCTGGACCCGGATCGCGCCCCCGGGGAACTGCTCGGCGGCCTCGAAGGAGAGCAGGACCGTGTCGGCGAAGACCACGACCGAGCGGATGACCAGGTCGTCGCGCAGGTCGGTGCGCTCGGCGACCGGCTCATCACCGACCGCGTCCTCGATCTCGCTCGCGACCTGCTCCACGACGCCGCGCCACTGCGCGGCGGTGATGGCGAGGACGCCGGCGGCTCGCTCGACGAGCGCGCCCACCTCGGCGTCCGGGTGCTCGTCGAGCTCGGGGTCGACGTTGAGGTTGACCTCGGCGTCGGCGCCGGGGAGGTAGGTGCGCCCGTGCACGAAGGTGTCCTCGGCCGTGGGGTCGGTGACCAGGCCGGCGTCGGAGAGAGCGTCCGCGAGTCGCTGCAGTTCCACGAGCAGGAGACTAGATCACGCCTGGGTGCGGAGGTAGCGCCCGAAGTGCGGGACCGTGAACGCGATCCGCCCGCGCTCGCCGGAGTAGATCAACCCCTTCTTCAGCAGCGAGTCCCGCGCGGGTGAGAGCGACTGCGGCTTCTTCCCCAGCACGGCGGCCACGTCCGCCGTCGCGACCGAGCCGACCGGGTCCTCGTCGTCGCCGGCCGCGTCGGCCATCGCGCGCAGGTAGTCGCGCTCGGCGGGGGTCGCCCGCTCGTAGCGGGACCCGAAGAAGCCGACCGCCAGCTCGCGCTCGGCCTCCGGCCCGGCGACGGCGACGTCGTCGGCGGTGATCGGCGAGCGCGGCGCCAGGTCCCAGGCGGAGCGGCCGTAGGCCTGGATGAAGTACGGGTAGCCGCGGGTGGCGTCGTACATCACGGCAAGGGCGTCGGCGGTGAAGGCGGCCTCCTCCTCGGCGGCCGGCGCGACGAGGGCGCGGTCGGCGGCGTCGCGGGAGAGGCGGTCGATGCGCTGGTAGGAGAACAGCCGTTCGGAGTAGGACTTGCTGGCCGACAGCACCGCGGGCAGGTGCGGGAGACCGGCACCGACGACGATGACGGGCAGGCCGTTCTGGCTGAGCTCGTGGCAGGCGGCGCAGAGCGCGCTGATGTCGTCGGCACCGAGGTCCTGCATCTCGTCGATGAAGATGCCGACGCCCTTGCCGACGTCGGCCGCGAGCCCGCCGACGTCGGTGAACAGCTCGACGAGGTCGATCTCGACGTCCCCGGAGTCGGCCCGCCCCCGCACCACCGGCGCGTCGATGCCCGGGCTCCACCGGTCGCGCAGCTTGGCGTCGGTGCCCGCCTCCCGCTGGGCGAAGGAGCGGATCACGCCGAGCACGTGGTCGGTCTCCGCCGGCTCGGGGTGGCCCAGCTCGCGGACCGCCTGGTGCAGCGCGGAGGACAGCGGCCGGCGCAGCGACTGGTCGGGCCGCGCCTCCAGCTTGCCGGTCCCCCACCCCTTGCGGACCGCGGCCGAGCGCAGCGCGTTGAGCAGCACCGTCTTGCCGACCCCGCGCAGCCCGGTGAGCACCAGGGAGCGCTCCGGACGGCCGCGGGCGACCCGCTCCAGCACCACGTCGAAGGCGGCCAGCTGCTCGTCGCGGCCCGCCAGCTCGGGCGGGCGCTGGCCCGCGCCGGGCGCGTAGGGGTTGCGGATCGGGTCCATGATCCGACGCTATCGGGATCTCTAGTGCGAGCCCTAGATCCACCTAGCGTGTCGGAGAGTCAGGAGGTGTTGACGATCCGCTCGTCCGGCGGCGCGGCGACCTTCGCGCCACTGTCGTGCGCGACCAGCTCGAAGCTGCTCGTCCCGCCGCGCTCGGTCTCGACCGCGAGCAGCAGCGGTGGGCCCTGGGTCGCGACGGACACCGTCATCGCCGAGCCGTCGTCGTCCTTGCCGGTGAACCGGCGCACCGCGGCTCCCCGGACCTCGCCCGAGCCGGCGGCCTCGAAGTCCTCGTAGCGCGCGTCGTCGGGCAGCAGCTCGGCCAGGTCGCACGACCGTGAGCTGGGCCGCGGCGCCGCCTGCCACTTGCCCCGCAGCTGGGCGACCTTCTCCGCGTCGTACCGCAGCGGGCCGCGCATCATCGCCACGTCGGCGTAGACGTAGACCGTGTTGCCGACCGTCCGGGTCACCAGCGAACCGCGGTCGGCGTGCGCGAAGGAGGACTGGCAGGTGCCGTCGTCGGTCACCACCAGCTCGCCGTTGCCCGCGAGCGGGCCGGCCGGCCCGGTCACGGTGGTCGTGCCGCGGTAGGTCACGTCCGCCAGGTCCCGCATCGCGTCGTGGGTGGCGCGCAGCGCCTGCGCCGGCTCCATCCCCTCGATCCCCGACGCCTCCGGCGCCGGGTCGCCCCCGCAGCCCGTGGCGAGGGCGAGCACGAGCGCGGCCAGCGCGGTCCTCCTCATGGGAGGGACGCTAGTGGGTGCGGGTACGACGCCCGCGGACCAGTCCGACCCCGGCGGCCACGCTGGCCGCACCCAGGCCGACCAGCCACGGGTCGGCCGAGGCGCCGGTGGCGGGCAGCACGGCGGCCGGTGCGGCCGCGGCGCGGGTGTCGGCGACGCCGGCGACCTCGCCCTCGTCGCTCAGGACGACGTCCACGACCGCGTCCTCCTCGCCGCCGACCTCGCCGCCGACCTCGCCGCCGACGTCTCCGTCGACCGGGTCCACCGGGTCCGGGTCCAGCACGACCGGCTCCTCGACGGGCAGCTCCGGCTCCTCCTCGTCGCACGGCTCGGTGGCCGCCACCGCGGGGCTCACCAGCACCTGCTCGGTCCACGCGGGGACGTCGACGCGGTCGTGGGCCGCGGCGTCCACGACGGTCACCTCGGTGCCGGGCACCTGCGTCCAGCCGGCGCCGGCAGGCGCGACGGCCGAGGTGCCGGCGGGCTGCTCCAGGAGGGGTGCCCCGGCCCGGGTGGCGCCGGTGGCGACGTACCCGGCCGGGGCGGGGTCACCCTGCGGCAGCCAGATCTCGTCGGTGACCGCGGCGGCGGTCTGCGTCCAGGCGCCGCGGGTCCAGCCGGCACCGGCCGGAGTGTCCCCGTCGGGCAGGTCGACGTCCTCCAGGATGCTGCCGGCGACCCGGGTGGCCCCGGTCGCGGTGGCGCCCGCCGGCGCGTGGTCGCCGTCCTGCACCCAGGTCGTCTCCTGGTGCGACAGCTCGGTCACCGCGGGGGTGACGACGTCGTCGCGGGTGAGCCCGGTGGGCGACCAGCCGTTGCCGTTGGCGCCGGCGTTCCAGCCCGCGCGCTCCCAGCGGAGGTTGCCGTTCTGCTGCTGGACGTACTGCCACATCGTCACCACCACCGCCGGTACGGCGGCGCGGTCGACCACGGTGCGCGTGAGCTCCCGCTCCAGCACGTCCACCGAGCGGCTCCACGTCCAGCGCCCGGTCGCCGGCGTCACCACCCGGCTGTGCTCGGCCTCGGTCGTCGCGACGGTGCGCTGCCAGGCCCACTCCCGGTGGGTCACGACGGGCACGGTCGTGGTGAGCGCGGGGTGCACGACGGCGTCGTACACGGCGGGGATCGCCGGCTGCCCGCAGGTGGCCGGGTCCGCGGCGTGGGCGGAGGGACCGAGGCCGACGACCGCGGCGGCCGCGAGGGCGACGGGGGCGACGACGAGACGCGGAAGGTGGCGGCGCATGGGGACGGCCTCTCAGCTGGTGCGGGGGGGTGGGCCGCGTCCCGAGTGCGACATGGCGACCAACAGCCGGGCGCCGCGCGAGGTCACTGCCGGTCGGCGCAAACAGGACGAAGTCCCGGGTCGGAGCACTGTTCTAGGCTGGGCGCGTGCCCGAGCTGCCCGAAGTCGAGGCGCTGGCCCTGGACCTGCGGGGCCGGCTCGAAGGTCGCGCCATCACCCGCGTCCACATTGCGGCGTTCAGCGCGCTCAAGACCTACGACCCGCCCCTGTCCGCGATCGAGGGCACCCTCGTCGACGACGTACGACGGCACGGGAAGTTCCTCGACATCGAGGCCAGCGGCCTCCACCTGGTCCTCCACCTGGCCCGGGCCGGCTGGGTGCGCTGGAAGGACGAGGTGCCCGCGCTGCCGCCGCGCCCCAGCACCAAGTCCACGCTCGCGGTGCGGGTCGTGCTCGACGAGCAGGACGGCACCACCCCCGGCCTCGACATCACCGAGGCCGGCACCAAGAAGTCGCTCGCGCTCTACCTCGTCCGCGACCCGCTCGACGTGCCCGGCATCGCCAGCCTCGGCCCCGACCCGCTGACCGAGGACTTCACCCAGGAGCGCCTGGCCGGGATCCTCGCCGAGGCCGGCCGCAAGCAGATCAAGGGCGTGCTGCGGCACCAGGGCACGATCGCCGGGATCGGCAACGCCTACTCCGACGAGATCCTGCACGCGGCCCGGATGTCGCCGTACAAGCCGGCGGACGGGCTCTCGGAGGAGGAGCTGACCACGCTCTACACCGCCATCCGGGAGACCCTCGGCGACGCCGTCGAGCGCTCCCGCGGGCTCGCCGCGAGCGAGCTGAAGAAGGAGAAGAAGTCCAACCTCGCGGTCCACGGCCAGACCGGGAAGCCGTGCCCGGTGTGCGGCGACATCGTGCGCGAGGTGTCCTTCGCCGACTCCAGCCTGCAGTACTGCCCCACCTGCCAGACCGGCGGCAAGCCGCTGGCCGACCGGCGGATGAGCAAGCTGCTCAAGTGACCCGGCCTAGAGTGGCCGCATGATCCCCTCCATCGAGATCGACAACGTCCCCGACCCGCTGCCCCAGGGCCTGGTGGTCCTCGACGTGCGCGAGGACGAGGAGTGGGCGGCGGGCCGGATCCAGGGCGCGGTGCACATCCCGCTGATGGAGCTGCCGGCCCGGCTCGGCGAGTTCGTGGAGCTCGAGGCGCCGCAGACGCTGGTGGTGTGCAAGGCGGGCGGACGCTCCGCGCGGGCGGCGGCCTACCTCGCCCAGCAGGGGTACGACGTGGTCAACCTCGTCGACGGGATGATGGGCTGGGAGCGGGCGGGACGCCCGATGGTCGCCGACGGCGACCAGCCGCCCACCGTGGTCTGAGGCACGACAGCGAGACGCCCCCGCCCACCGAGGTGAGCGGGGGCGGTCGCGCGCCGGAGGCGGTGGGTCAGCCGGCGTTGGCGGTGTAGCTCTCGAGCAGGCTCTGCAGCTCCGAGGGGTCCGTCGGGATCTCCGTCGGGAAGTCGGAGGGCAGGCCCGTCGGCATGTCGGTGGGCAGCGTCGGCATGTCGGTGGACTCCGAGCTGGACTCCGAGCCCTCGTCGGAGCTGCCGGAGCTGTCGGAGCTGTCGGAGCTCTCGTCCGAGCTCTCGTCCGAGCCGCCGCCGAGCGCGTCCTGGCAGGTCTCGCCGGCGTAGGTGAAGAACTTCTCGGCGTCCTTCTGGTCGTCCTTCGAGACGCCGGGGACGTCGCTGGAGCCGTCCTTGTCGCCGAACGACTTCTTCGCCTCGTCGTAGTCGAGGTCGCCGATGGCGTCGGTGATGACCTCGAAGCCGTTGCGCTCGTCGTCGCCGATGCCCTTCGGCGTGCCGGTGTCGCCGAGGTCCTGGTAGGCCTTCTGGATGTCCTTCCACTCGTCCTCGGTCGGCTCGTCGCCCTTGACCGAGGTCGCCGCGGAGACGGTGTCCTTGAGGCTCGCGCAGAAGTCGTCCTCCGAGGCGTCGGTCGGCGAGCTGCCACCGCAGGCGGTCAGCGAGAGAGCGAGCAGGGCGGCGGCGCCGACGGCGGCCAGCGGGCGCTTGATCGGAGTCATGGAGGGGTCCTTTCCTGGGAGGTACGGGACACGCGTGTGCCTCGCGGACGAGGCGCCGAGCAGGCGCCAGCCAGGTCGACCTTTCCCCGTCACGTTCAGACTATTCACAGGTCCGGGAAACTCCGGGTGGCCGTCCGGTGGCCGGAGCGCGAGGACCGTGTCTCGGTCCTCAGACGTCCCACATCCGGGAACGGGGCACCTCGAGCAGCTCCGCCAGCCCCTCGACGTACGTCGCCCGGGGGATCGCGCGCACGCCCAGGCTGCGCAGGTGCGGGGTGGCCCACTGCACGTCGACCAGGCGCGAGGCACCGTCGGCGCGCAGGCCCTCGACCAGACCGAGCAGGGCCACCTTCGAGGCGTCGGTCTCGGTGTGGAACATCGACTCCCCCGCGAACAGGCCACCGATCGCGACGCCGTACAGGCCTCCGACCAGCCGGCCCTCGCGCCAGGTCTCCACCGAGTGCGCCCAGCCCAGCCGGTGCAGCTCGGTGTAGGCGCGGGCGATGCGCCGGTCGATCCAGCCGTGCGGGCGGCGCGGGTCCGCGCAGCCGGCCAGCACCTCGGCGAAGGCGGTGTCCACCCGCACCTCGAACCGGCCGGCCGAGCGGCGCAGGGAGCGGGACACCCGCAGCTCGTCGAGGTGCAGCACCCCGCGGTGGGCGGGGCACCACCAGCCGACCGAGCGGCCCTCAGGCATCGGGAACAGCCCCGCCCGGTACGCCGCCAGCAGGGTGCCCGGCTCGAGGTCGGCGCCGACGGCGACGAGGTCGCTGACGTCGTACCCGTCGGGGTCGGGCCCGTCGAGCTGCTCACCCGCCGGGAGCGCCGCCAGCTCCTCCCGGCCGGGCAGGACCCAGGGCGTCGGCGGCGGCTCGACGGGCGGCCGGCTCACTGGGCGGAGACCGAGGCCTCCGGGGCGCTGGCGGTCGCGGCGGGGCCGGCGGCGGTGGGGCACTTCTGGCCGGCCCAGGTGAAGAAGCCCTCGGCCTTGGTGGTGTCGGCGGCGGAGACGCCCGGGATCTGGCCGTTGCTCTCGCCGGAGAACGCCTTGAGCGCGTCCTGGTAGCTCATCGAGGTGATGGCGTCGACGACGACGTCGCGCCCGTCCTTCTGGTCGGCAGTCGCGCCGGGGAGGTCGACGTCCTCCAGGGAGCCGTAGGCGTCCTGGATGTCCTTCCACTCCGCCTGGGTGACCTTCGGGCCCTTGACCTTGCCGACCACCTTGATGATGTCGGTGACCGCGGCGCACAGGTCCTCGGCACCGGGCGCCGGGCTGAGCGAGGCGCCACTGCTCGCGGAGACACTGCTCTCGGAGGACACCTCGCTCGACGCGCTGGCATCGGTGGTGGGCGAGGAGCTCGTGGACTCGCTCGGGCTCTTGTCGTCGTTCGCCTTGTCGTCGCCTCCGTCGCCGCAGGCGGCGAGCGAGAGCGCCAGCAGCGTGCTGGCGGCGAGGGTGGCGAGCGGGCGGGTGATGGAGCGCATGGAGGTCCTCACGGTCGGTGTCATCGGACCCAGCCTACGGTTGCCTACGATGGACGCCATGGCTTCCCGTCTGCGGAAGGGCCTCGCCGTCGAGGCGGCCCGCCAGCTCGCTCCCAAGGTCACCCAGCTCGCCCCCGGGCTCACCCAGTCGTTCGTGCGCGAGGCCCTGCGCCGCGCGATCACCGGCGTGGGCCCGCTGCCGCCGGCCGCCGAGGCGGCCGAGGCCCAGCTGCGCGAGCAGCACGGCAACGTCGACAAGGCGGTGCGCGAGGTCATCCAGAACCACGTCGCGTACGCCGGCGTCGAGGGCTTCGCCACCAACCTCGGCGGCCTGGTCACGGCGGCCGTGGTGGCACCCGCCAACATCGCCGGCCTCGCGCTCATCCAGAGCCGGATGGTGGCCGGCATCGCGCACCTGCGCGGCTACGACCTCGAGGACCCGCGGGTGCGCAACGCGATCCTGGAGACGATCCTCGGCGAGGACACGGTCGTGAAGATGGTCAAGAAGCACCAGCTCCCCGCGCCGCCGATGGCCGTGGCGACCGCGCCCCAGCACGACCCGGCGCTGGACCAGACCATCTCCACGGTGCTGGCCAACGAGCTGATCGGCCGGGTCATCGGCAAGCGGCTCGCGATCACCGTCGGCAAGCGGGTCCCCGTCGTCGGCGGCGCGGTCGGCCTGGTGGCCGACGGCTGGAGCACCTGGAAGGTCGGCCGCTACGCCGACAAGGAGCTCCTGCCCCGCGCCTTGCGGTAGACCCCGAGCGCCCGGCGCCCCGGGCCGCTCGTCTCCAGCTGCTGCACGGTCCACTCCATGGTGCGCATCAGCCGGGGCGTGCGGGCCCGGATCAGCTCGCGCCGGGCCTCCTCGAGCTTGACCCGCAGCCGGTCGGCCTCGGCCTGCCGGTCCGCGGCCTCGACGAGGAGCGCCCGGATCGCCTCCAGGGAGGCCTGGGCGACCTGTCGCTCGGCAGGCTTGTCGGGGTCCGCCCACTGCTCGCCGGCCGGCGCGTCGCCGCGGAGGTCGGCGAGGTCCCCCACCACGTCGTACCCACGCTGGGTGAGCTCGTCGATCCAGGACTCGGTGACCTCGGAGATCCAGGGGTACTCGCTCGGCGGCAGGCTCAGCCGCGGCGACCTGGTGCGCTTCGACAGGGTCTGGTGGGCGAGCAGCTCGCGCACCAGGGGGCGGTAGTGCACCGGCGGCAGGTCGCGGGTGGCGGCCTTGTTGATCCGGCGCAGCAGCGCCGACTCCGGTACGCCGAGGCTCGGGTTGGCCCGCTCCGTGCCGAGCTCCAGGTCGAGGTCGTGCAGGTCGAAGGCGGTGCTGAAGCGCTGCCACAGCTCCTCGCGCGGCCCGCCCGGGCGCGGCACGGTGACGATGTGCACCCGCTCCGGCGGGATCGTCGCGCCCCAGCGAGCCAGGATGTCGGGGATCTCCTGCACGCCCCAGAACCACGCGCCGACCCGGTTGTCGCGCTCGGGGTCACGGATCCGCTCCAGGAACTGGGCGTAGGAGAAGGTCGCGCGGTGCTTGACGTTCTCCTGCCACTCCGCGGGGATCTGCCGCACCAGGTCGCGCACGGAGACGATCAGGTGCACCTCGGTCCCACCCGTGCCGCCCGGCTCGTGGCCGAGCGAGGCGAGCGCGCGCTGGACCTGCGTGCGCGAGGCGGTCGCCAGGATCTCGTGGCTGATGATCGAGGTGCCGTCGTGCTCGCGGACCCGCTCGGCGAGCCGGTCCCAGGCTCCGACGGCCTCGCGCTCCAGCCCGCCCCAGCGCAGCCGCATCAGGTCGAGCGCGGCGAGGAAGTGCTCGTCGAAGCGCTCCGCCGGATAGCTCACGCCCTGCTTGAGCAGCCGGGACCGGTTCTGGAACAGCACGTCCTGGAGGTACGACGTTCCGGTCTTCGGGGTGCCCACGTGGAGCAGGACGCGCGAGCTCATCGCGGCGGATCCTCCTTCGTCGTCGCCGTCACCGGGTCGAGGAGCAGCCCGAGCGCGAGTGCCAGCACCTCGGCGTCGACCGGGACGACGGGCTCCGCGGGCAGCGGGCCCGGCACCAGCCGGTCGAGATCGCCGAGGACAGGGTAGCCAGCGGCGGCGAGGTCGTGCCGGGTGCGCTCGGCCTGCGTGCTCAGCCAGCTCTCCCAGCGCCGCGGGATCGTCGGGGCCGGCCCGCCCTGGCCGTCGAGCCGCCGGCCGAGGGTGGCGCGCAGCAGGCCCGGCCGGGCGTCCTGGTCGACCAGCAGCCCCAGCGGCTCGCCGACCCGGCGGACCAGGTCGATGGCGTGCACGCCCAGCCGGGGCGGCTCGACGAGGGCGCGGGTGCCGAGCTCGGCGGCCAGCGCGTCCGGGTCGAGGACGACGGTGACCTTGCCGGCACCGAACTTGTGGGTCGCCGAGCGCGCCATCCGCGGCAGGTCGGCGCGCGGCGGCAGGTGGCCGAAGCTCGCGGAGTTGCCCAGGAACTCGGTCCAGCCGGGGCCGCCCTGGTCGAAGGCCCGCGCGGTCCAGGCGTCGGCGAGGACGGTGGCGAGGTCGTCGGCGAGCAGGTACGCCGACGGGCGGCGCCCGCCCGGACGGTGCCCCTGGGCGACCAGGCCGTCACGGACGTACTCGGCGCGCCACTGCACACCGACCACGACGAAGGCACGCACCCACGGCCGGCGGGCCGACCGGGCCCGCTCCAGCAGGGTCCGCTCCGGCGCGGGCTCGCCCGCGGTCGCGGCCACGTCGTCGGCGACCAGCCCGGCGGCCACCCGCAGCAGCTCGTCGTCGGGCAGCGCGTCCGGGTCGACCGGCCGGGGCCCGAAGCGTTCCGGCTCGTCGCTCGCGCCGAGCACCGGCAGCTCACCGCGCCCGCGCCCGGAGACCCCCGCGGCGAGCACCCGGTCGGCGGCGGCGAGCGGCACACGCCTGCCAGCGCTCTCGGCGGCGGCGTTCAGGCGGCGCAGCAGGCCGAGCTGCTGCGCGCCGGGAAGGTCACCGGCGAACGGCTCGGCCTCCGCCGTACCGTCGGACGGCCAGTCCTGCCATCGCGTCGTGGAGCCCTCCCGCAACGCGGCCGCCCACCCCCAGGCGCGTCGTCGACCACTCATGCGTCAACGGTAGAGGGGGGATCCACCCACCCGGCCGGCTGGTCCTCAGGAAACGCTGGGCGTGAGGGCCCTCACCACCGCCGAGGGGCTGGGCCGGCCGAGCTCGCCGGCCATCCAGGCGCTGGTGGCGACGACGGCGCCGAGGTCGACACCGTGCTCGATGCCGAGCCCGGTGAGGAACCAGACCAGGTCCTCGGTCGCGAGGTTGCCGGTCGCGCTCTCGGCGTAGGGGCAGCCACCGAGGCCGCCGGCCGAGGCGTCGTACGTCGTCACACCGGCCTGGAGGCCCGCGTGCACGTTGGTGAGCGCCTGGCCGTAGGTGTCGTGGAAGTGCAGCGCGAGCCGGTCGGCCGGCACGCCCGCCGCGGCGAAGGCCCCGACGAGCTCCCGCACGTGGCCGGCGGTGGCGACGCCGATGGTGTCGCCGAGGCTGAGCTGGCCGACACCGAGGTCGAGCAGCCGGGTCCCGACGGTGACGACCTGCTCGACCGGGACGGCGCCCTCCCAGGGGTCGCCGAAGCACATCGAGACGTAGCCGCGCACGTCCATGCCCTGCTCCCGCGCCCGGCTGATCGTCGGGGCGAACATCTCGAACTGGGTGTCCAGCGTGCGGTTGAGGTTCTTCTCCGCAAAGGTCTCGGTCGCCGAGGCGAACACCGCGACGTGGCGCAGGCCGAGCTCGATCGCGCGGTCCAGGCCGCGCTCGTTGGGCACCAGCACCGGCAGCTCGCGGGCGGCGTCGCCCAGCGCGGCGGTGAGGCCGGACATCAGCTCGGCGGCGTCGGCGAGCTGGGGCACCCACCGCGGGTGCACGAAGCTGGTCGCCTCCACGACCGGCAGCCCGGCGGCCAGCAACCGCTGGACGAAGGCCGCCTTGGTCGCCGTCGGCACGGCGGTCTTCTCGTTCTGCAGGCCGTCGCGCGGGCCGACCTCGTAGATCGTCACCCGGCCCGGCAGACCGGGCTCGGGGACCACCATCGGCAGCCCGCTCATGCGCTCTCCCCCTCCGCCTCGACCACGAACAGCACCGCGCCGAGGGCCACCTGCTGACCGGTGCTCGCGCCGACCGAGGCGACCTGACCGTCGTACGGCGCCTTGAGGGCGAGCTCCATCTTCATCGCCTCGACCACGCCGAGCACCTGCCCCTCGCTCACCTGGTCACCGGCGGCGACCCGGACGTCGAGCACGGTGCCGGGCATCGGCGCGACGATCGTGCCGTCACCGGCGGCCGCACCGTGGTCGGCGCTCGCGTCGGGCCGGGTGAAGACGTGGCGCTGGCCGTGGTGGGCCAGCTCGACCTGGTGCGGGGTGACCCGCGCGACGGTGCCGGCCGGCACCCGGCGGGCCGGGGTGGCCGGCTCGTCCAGCTCGACGACCGGGGCGACCGGGGCGGCGCCCATCCGGAAGCCGTCACCGGCGAACGGGCCGGCCGGCGCGGTGTGCGCGTCCAGCCACAGCCGGGCCGCGATCGCCCGGGCCGGCGCGGGATCCGGCGCGGGGACCTCGTTGCGGTCCAGCCACGCGGTGTCGATCCCACCCGGCTCGGCGAACTCGGTGCCCGCCGCGAGCACCCGCAGGAAGCCGGTGTTGGTCGTCAGCCCGAGGATCGCGGTGTCGTCGAGCGCCTCGACCAGCGCGCGGCGGGCGGCCTCGCGGTCGCGGCCGGCGACGATGACCTTGCCGAGCATCGGGTCGTACGACGTGCTGACCACCTGCCCGCTCTCCAGGGCGTGGTCGACGCGTGCCGCCGCCGGCCAGTGCACCGTGGTGGCTCGGCCGGCCTGCGGCAGGAAGCCGCCGAACGCGTCCTCGGCGTAGATCCGCGCCTCGATGGCGTGGTCGTAGAAGCGCAGCCCCGCCTGGTCGAAGGGCAACGGCTCACCCGCCGCGACGGCGAGCTGGAGGGCGACCAGGTCGGTGCCGCTGTGGATCTCGGTGACCGGGTGCTCGACCTGGAGGCGGGTGTTCATCTCCAGGAAGTAGAAGTCTCCGGTGCTCGCGTCGAGGAGGTACTCGATGGTGCCGGCGTTCTCGTAGCCGACGGACGCGGACAGCGCGACGGCCGAGGCGTGGATCCGCTCGCGCAGCCCGGCGTCGAGCGCAGGGGCGGGCGCCTCCTCCAGCACCTTCTGGTGACGGCGCTGCACCGAGCACTCGCGGGTGCCGAGGTGGACGACGTGGCCGTGGCTGTCGCCAAGCACCTGGACCTCGATGTGGCGCCCGCGCTCGACGTACTTCTCGATCAGGACGGTGTCGTCGCCGAAGGCGGTGGCCGCCTCCCGCTTCGCGGCGGCGATCCCCTCGGGCAGGTCGGCGGCCGAGCGCACGACGCGCATGCCCTTGCCGCCGCCACCGGCCGCGGCCTTGACGAGCACCGGGTAGGCGAAGCCCGCCGGGTCCTCCTCCAGCCCGTACGACGGCACGACCGGCACTCCCGCCGCGACGGCGAGGTCGCGGGCTGCGTCCTTGCGCCCCATCTGCTCGATCACGGTGGGGCTGGGGCCGACCCAGGCGATGCCGGCGTCGGTGACGGCGCGCGCGAAGGCGGCGTTCTCCGACAGGAAGCCGTAGCCGGGGTGGATCGCGTCGGCGCCGGCCTCGCGGGCGGCCGCCAGCACCGCCTCGGCGTCGAGGTAGCTCGGCACGAGCAGCGCCTCGTCGGCGTCGCGCACGTGCAGCGCGTCGGCGTCGAGGTCGGTGTGCACGGCGACCGTGCGGATGCCGAGGGCACGGCAGGTGCGGAACACGCGGCGGGCGATCTCGCCCCGGTTGGCGACGAGGACGGTGGTGATCATCGGTGCCTCACATCCGGAAGATGCCGTAGTTGGGATCGGGCGTGGGCACGGCCGTGGTGACCTCGAGCGCCATGCCCAGGATCCGGCGGGTGTCGGCGGGGTCGATCACGCCGTCGTCCCACAGCCGCGCGGAGGCGTAGTAGGGCGAGCCCTGGGTCTCGTACTGCTCGCGGATCGGGTCCTTGAACTCCTCGTCGTCCTCGCGTCCGGCGACGGTCGCGAGCACGTTCGCCGCCTGGTCGCCGCCCATCACCGAGATCCGCGCGTTGGGCCACATCCACAGGAAGCGCGGGTCGTAGGCCCGACCGCACATGCCGTAGTTGCCCGCCCCGAAGGAGCCGCCGATCACGACGGTCAGCTTCGGCACGACCGAGCACGCCACCGCGGTGACCAGCTTGGCGCCGTCACGGGCGATGCCACGGTTCTCGTACTCGCGGCCCACCATGAAGCCGGTGATGTTCTGCAGGAAGAGCAGCGGGATGCCGCGCTGGTTGCAGAGCTCGACGAAGTGGGCGCCCTTGAGCGCCGACTCGCTGAACAGGATGCCGTTGTTGGCGACGATCCCGACCTGGTGGCCGTGGATGCGGGCGAACCCGCAGACGAGCGTCTCGCCGTAGAGCTGCTTGAACTCCTGCAGCCGGCTGCCGTCCACCAGGCGCCGGATCACCTCGCGGACGTCGTACGGCGTGCGGGTGCTCGACGGCACGACGTCGTAGATCGTCTCGGGGTCCTCCAGCGGCTCCTCGACCACCGCCCCGCTGGTCGAGCCTGCCCCGCTGGTCGAGCCTGCCCCGCTGGTCGAGCCTGCCCCGCTGGTCGAGCCTGCCCCGCTGGTCGAGCCTGTCGAGACCGGCAGCGTGTCGACGATGCCGCGCAGGATCCGCAACGCGTGGGCGTCGTCGTCGGCGAGGTGGTCCACGACGCCCGACCTGCGCGCGTGCACGTCGCCGCCGCCGAGGTCCTCGGCGCTGACGACCTCACCGGTGGCCGCCTTCACCAGCGGCGGGCCGCCGAGGAAGATCGTGCCCTGCTCCTTGACGATCACGGTCTCGTCCGACATCGCCGGCACGTAGGCGCCGCCGGCGGTGCAGGAGCCCATCACGGCGGCGAGCTGGGGGATGCCGCGCGCGGACATGTTCGCCTGGTTGAAGAAGATCCGGCCGAAGTGCTCGCGGTCGGGGAAGACCTCGTCCTGCATCGGCAGGAAGGCGCCGCCGGAGTCGACGAGGTAGACGCAGGGCAGGTTGTTCTCCGCGGCGATGGTCTGCGCGCGCAGGTGCTTCTTGACGGTCAGCGGGTAGTAGGTGCCGCCCTTGACCGTCGCGTCGTTGGCGATGACCAGGGCGTTACGGCCCTGGATGCGGCCGATGCCGGCGACGACGCCGGCCGACGGGACGGCGTAGTCGTCGCCGGGGGCCTTGCCGTACATGCCGTACGCCGCCAGCGGGGCCACCTCGAGGAACGGGCTCCCCGGGTCGAGCAGCCGGTCGACGCGCTCGCGCGGGAGCAGCTTGCCGCGGTCGGTGTGCTTGGTGCGGGCGGCCTCGCTGCCGCCCTGGCGGACCCGGGCGAGGCGCTCGCGCAGGTCGGCGCTGAGCTCGCGCAGGCTGGGCTCGGTGCTCGGAGTCTCGGACACGTCGCTAGGTTAACGATCATTAACCTGGGCTGTAAAGGCCTAGGCTGCTGCGCGTGAAGCGCTCCCTCGCCGTGGCCGCCGTCCTCAGCCTCACCGTGCTCGCCGCCGGGTGCGACGACGGAGACGACACGTCCTCCGGCAAGCCCTCGGCGGGCGCCTCCTCCGAGGCGTCGGCGGAGTCCCCGGGGGCCGGCGAGGTCGAGAACGAGACCTACCCCCGCGGCGCCGACATCACCCGCTTCTGCGCGGTCGTCGGCGAGATCGACGACGCGATCGACGAGGCCGAGCCCGGCAACAAGGACCACTGGGACCGGATCCTGTCCTCCTTCGAGGCCCTCGACGCGCTCGGCGTCCCCGACGACCTGCCGGAGGCCGGCGCGGCCGAGCTGGTGCACGTCGAGCTGCTCGTCCAGGAGAGCACCTCGGTGGCCGACTTCAACGCCGCGGTCGAGAAGTCCCCGCCCCAGGGCCGCACGCTGGACGACTACATCGACGAGCAGTGCGGGTGAACGACCGCTAACCTTCGGGGATGACCGCGACCCGCCGTGAGCAGATCCTGGCCACCGCGGCCGACCTGTTCGCCGCCCGCGGCTTCCACGGCGTCTCCGTCGCCGAGCTGGGCGCGGCCTGCGGCATCTCCGGTCCCGCGCTCTACAAGCACTTCCCCTCCAAGCACGCCATGCTCGCCGAGATGCTCACCTCGATCAGCGAGCGCCTGCTCGCCGTCGGCCGCGAGCGGGTCGACGCCGCGCCCGGTGACCCCGCCTCCGCACTGCGCGGGCTGGTCGAGTGGCACGTGGAGTTCGCGCTCGCGCACCGGCCCCTGATCGTCGTACAGGACCGGGACTGGGAGTCCCTGCCCGAGGACGCCCGGGCGCAGGTACGACGCCTCCAGCGCTCCTACGTCGGCCTGTGGGCCGACCAGCTCCGCGCCCTCGATCCCGGGTTGGACAAGGCGGGGGCGCACGCCACCGCCCAGGCCGCCTTCGGCCTGCTCAACTCCACCCCGCGTGCCGGGCACGGGATCCCGGACGCGCGGCTGCGGGAGCTGCTCGGGTCCATGGCGCTCGCTGCCCTGGGGGTCTCCGCGCCGGGCTCCTGATCCCGTCGTACCGGACAGGAGCCTCAGAAGCCGGGCGCGGTGCGCTCCAGGACCGGTGCCAGGTCCAGCCCCGCGGGCAGCGTGCCGAACGCGCTGCCCCAGTCCCGCGCGAGCCGGGTCGCGCAGAAGGCGTCGGCGACGGCGGTGGGGGCGTGGCGGAGCAGCAGGCCGGCCTGGAAGACGACGGCGATCTGCTCGACCAGGCGGCGGGCGCGCAGCTCGATGTCGTCGAAGTCGGTGAGCTCCTTCTTGAGCGCGGTGACCGCGTCGTCGTACCGGGCATCGGCGCCGAGGGCGAGGTCGGCCTCGGCGAAGAAGGCGTCCAGGGACTCGGGCTCGCGGCCGATCGCGCGCAGGGCGTCGAGGGCGGCGACGTTGCCGGAGCCCTCCCAGATCGAGAGCAGCGGCAGCTCGCGGTAGATGCGGGCGAGGTCGAAGTCCTCGATGTAGCCGTTGCCGCCGAGGCACTCGAGGGCCTCGTTGGCGAGGACCGGGCCGCGCTTGCAGACGTAGTACTTGGTGGCGGCCAGGGCGAGCCGCCGCAGCGCCGCCTCACCGGCGTCGCCGTGCACGGCGCGGTCGTTGGCGCCGGCGAGGCGCATCATCGCGGTGGTGGCGGCCTCGGACTCGACGGCGAGGTCGGCGAGCACGTTGCGCATGAGCGGCTGGTCGATCAGCAGCTTGCCGAAGGCGGAGCGGTGGCGGGCGTGGTGGGCGGCCTGGACCAGGGCGGAGCGCATCCCCGCGGCGGAGCCGATGACGCAGTCCAGCCGGGTCATGTTGACCATCTCCACGATGGTCTTGACGCCCTTGCCCTCCTCGCCGACGAGCCAGCCGACGGCGTCGTCGTACTCGATCTCCGACGACGCGTTGGACTTGTTGCCGAGCTTGTCCTTGAGCCGCAGGAAGCGGATCGGGTTGGCCTCGCCGCCCGGCAGCACCCGCGGCAGCAGGAAGCACGAGAGCCCGCCCGGCGCCTGGGCGAGGGTCAGGAACATGTCCGACATCGGCGCCGAGGTGAACCACTTGTGGCCGACGATCCGGTAGGTCCCGTCGGGCTGCGGGGTCGCCGCCGTGGTGTTCGCGCGTACGTCGGAGCCGCCCTGCTTCTCCGTCATCGACATGCCCGCGATCAGGCCCTGCTTGGTCTCCGGGTCACGCAGCCCGAAGTCGTAGACGCGGTTGGTGAGCAGCGGCTCGAAGCGCGCGGCCAGCTCGGGGTTGGCCCGCAGCGCCGGTACGACGGCGTAGGTCATCGAGATCGGGCAGCCGTGCCCCGCGTCGACGTTCCAGGAGTAGAACTTGGCCGCGCGGGCGACGTGCGCGCCGGGCCGGTCGTCGGCCCAGGGCGCGGCGTGGATGCCGTGGGAGACGGCGGTCTCCATGAGCTGGTGGTACGCCGGGACGTACTCCACCTCGTCGATGCGCCGCCCGTAGCGGTCGTGGGTCAGCAGCCGCGGGGGCACGCGCTCGGCGAGCCGGCCCCACTCGATCGCCTCGGCGGTGCCGGCGAGCCGGCCGACCTCGCGGATCTCGGGCAGCGCCCAGCCGGCGCCCTCGCGCTCGATGCCGTCGAGCAGGGCGGGGTCGGCGGAGGTGTCGTGGCCGACGAGCGGCGGCACCTGGTTGAAGATCTCGTGGGTGGTCATCGTGCTCATCCCCTGTCGGTGACGTTGCTGGTGGCGGGTCCGGCGTCGTCGTACGGCGCCCCGTCGCGCTCGCGCACGGCCTGGCGGAAGCCGGCCTCGGCGGCGCGCTGCTGGAAGGCGTAGCCCTCGCGCGTGTGGCGGGAGATGCCGTCGAAGACGGTGGAGATCATCTGGCTGTTCTGCACGCCCTGGGCGAGCAGCGCGGAGTTCAGCGCGAGCTTGGTCATGATCAGCTGGTTGAGCGGCATCGCGGCGATCCGCCGGACCAGTGCCTCGGTGCGCTCGGCGAGCCGCTCGGGCTCCGGCGCCTCGATCGCCAGCCCCCACTCCGCGGCCTCGCGGCCGGTGAGGGTGTCGCCGGTGAGCAGCAGGCGCTTGGCGCGCTGGTCGCCGAGCCGGTGCGCCCACAGGCCGGCGGAGGGCACGCCCCAGACCCGCGTGGGCGGGTAGCCGATCTTGGCGTCGGCGGCGATCACGATCTGGTCGCAGTGCAGCGCGATGTCGGTGCCGCCCGCGACGCAGAAGCCGTGGATGCTCGCCACGGTGGGCTTGTTCGCGTGCAGCAGGCTGGCGAAGCCGCGGGTGAAGCGGCTCATCATCGCGTAGTCGACCATCGGGTCCCAGGTGCCGGCCGGGTCGTGGTTGTGCATCTGCACGCTCGCGTCGAGCACGGTGCCCTCGCGCGGGACCGGGCCCACCCTGTGGTCGAGCCTGTCGAGACCCCCCTCCATGAGGCCCTCCGCGGACGCCGCGAGGTCGTAGCCGCCGCAGAAGCCCTTGCCGCGCCCGCTCAGCACGATCACGTGCACGCGCGGGTCGAGGTCGGCGCGCTCGACGGCGTCGGCCAGCTCGGCGGGAGTGTCCGGGGTGATCGAGTTGCCCTGCTCGGGCCGGTCGAAGGTCAGCCGCGCGACCCGGCCGTCGACCTCGTAGGTCAGCGTCCGGTACGACGGCGCGGGCGCGACCTCGCCCGCGTCCCGGTACGGCGAGTCCGCGCCCTCGTGCGTGGGACGACGCCAGGGTGCCGGTTCGCTCATGCCAGTGACGTTACAGGTTCGCTAACAGTTGTGTCGAGATCTGTAGCGTGGGAGGCTGGGCGGGTGCCCGCCGACCTCGCCCCGCTCCCGGCGCGCTCGGTCATGCTCAGCCTGCTGCTCGGCTCCCACCCGGACCGGATGAGCGCGGCCGACCTGGTCCGCGCCGGCGAGCACTTCGGCATCCCGGCGGCCACCAGCCGGGTCGCGCTGACCCGCGCCGTCGCGGCCGGCGACCTGCGCCGCGACCCGTCGGCGGGCTCCGGGCAAGGCGCGTACGCGCTCGGCGAGCGGCTCGCGCGGCGGCAGCGCCGCCAGGACGAGGCCGTGCTCGACGCCGAGACCCCGTGGGACGGCACCTGGGAGCTGGCGGTGGTGACCGTCAGCGGGCGACCCGGGCCGGAGCGCGCGGCCCTGCGGGAGCGGCTGGCGTCGTACCGGCTGGCGGAGGCGCGGGAGGGCGTGTGGACCCGGCCGGCCAACCTGCGCCGCCCGCGGGCGTACGCCGGCGACGCGGTCCTCAGCACGTTCCTCGCCACGCCCGACGAGGACCCGGCAGCCCTCGCCGCCAGCCTGTGGGACCTGCCGGCCTGGGCGCGCGAGGGCACCGCCCTGCTCGAGCGGCTGTCGAGCACAGGCGAGCCCGCGCTCCGCCTGGCGGTCGCCGCGCACGTGGTCCGCCACCTCGCGGGAGATCCCCTGCTCCCGGCCGCGCTGCTGCCGGACGACTGGCCCGCGGCGGCGATGCGCTCGGCGTACGCCGCCTATCAGGACGAGCTGCGCGCGCTGGCCTTCTCCTCGCTGTCCTGACGGGAGCTGGGCAGCTCCCACACCGGCCCGAACAGCAGCCAGAGGCCGACGACCACCCACGGCCGTCCCAGGCCGGCCAGCAGCACCTCGTCCTGGGCGGGATCGGCGACGAGCAGCACCAGGCCGATCAGCACGACGGAGGCGATGGTCGCGGCGTTGACCACCCGGAACCACTCGCGCCACAGGGCCGCGAGCCTCTCCGGGCCGTGCTTCGGCGGCTTGACCGGCGGCGGGCCGCCGGCGAAGCGGTGGGCGAAGCGGACGTCGGCCCACCGCACCAGCGCGGGACCGAAGGCGACCGAGAAGCCGAGGTAGATCCCCGCCAGGGTGTGCGTCCCGCCGGCCTCGGCGCCACGGTGCAGGTCGACGGCGACCGCACCGACGAGCAGCACGTCGAGCAGCGGGATCGCCGCGAGGGTGAGGGTGCTGGCCAGCCTCCAGCGGAGCAGGTAGCGCAGCGTGAGGCCGGCGCCGAGCAGCACCCACAGGCCGATCTCGCAGGCGACGATGAACCCGGCGACCGGGTTGTCGGAGAGGAAGTCCAGCATCAGGTGTCCCGAGGTTCTAGCGCGAACGTGCTAACAACGAGCAAACGTAGCACAGTCGTGCTAACGTCACCTCGTGCCGCGGACCATCGACCACGAGGAGCGCCGGCAGCGGATCGGCGAGGCCGTGTGGCGGATCGTGCTGCGCGAGGGGGTCGGCGCCGTGTCGCTGCGGACCGTCGCGGCGGAGGCCGAGCTGGTGCTCGGCTCGCTGCGGCACAGCTTCCCGACGAAGGATGCGCTGCTCGCGTTCGCCATGGAGCTCGCCCACGAGCGGGCGGCAGCCCGGGTCGGGCGGCACGCGGGGGTGCGGGACCCGTGGCGTCGCGCCCGCGCCGCGCTGCACGAGGTGATGCCGCTCGACGACGAGCGCCGGGTCGAGATGCGGGTGCACCTCGCGCTCATGGCCGAGAGCCCCGCGCACGAGCGGCTGGCCGAGCTGGCCGGCGCCGCCCACGACGCCATCCGGGGGCTCTGCCTCGAGGCGCTGACCGTGCTCCGCGACGCGGGCTTGGTGCGCGCGGACCTCGACCTCCGGCGGGCGACCACGACCCTGCACGCGCTCGTCGACGGGCTGGCCCTGCACGCGATGCGGGACCCGCGGCAGCGGCGGGCCGTCGTACGGGCGCTGGACGAGCACCTCAGCTCTCTGCGCTGACCTCCGACTCGAACGCGGCGATCATCGCGCGGGCCCGGACGGCCGCGTCCACGGCGAGCTCGACGTCGTCGGCCAGGTCGCCGACCCGCGGCTCGCCCGGCGCGGGGTCGCCCGCCGCACGCGCGTGCAGCGCGGCCAGCAGCTGCTCACGGTCCAGGCCGCGGATCGCCAGCAGCACCAGCGGATCGGCGTCGACCAGCCAGCCGGCCTGGATCAGCACCGCGACCGCGTGCGCACAGGGATCCAGGTAGTGGGGGCAGGTGCAGGTGGCGGCCAGCTCGCCGCCGTAGGGCAGCAGCTCGACACCGAGCTCCTCGGCGTGCTCGACGAGGTCGTGCGGCAGGTTGCCCGCGAGCAGCTCCGCGATCCGGCCGGACTCGGCCGCGACCGCCTCGACGAAGCCGTCGCGGGCCGCCTCGTCCAGCTCCGGTACGGCGACCTCGACCGTCCACGCGTCCTCCCCGTCCCGCACGGCGGCCACCAGCGAGCCCCCGTCGACGGTGATCCCGCCGACGTCGCCGCGCCGGGCGGCGGCACGGCCGGGGCGCAGCTCGGCCTCGGAGTAGGTCGCCTCCTCGACCGCCCGCAGCCATGCCTTGCCCCACCAGGAGCGCACCCCGCGCGGCGGGGAGGTGCGGCGGGTGAAGGTGGTGCGCATCAGTCGTCCACCGCCGCGCTCTCCCGGGCCGCGCGGCGCAGGGTGACCAGGTCGCGCAGCTCCTCGTTGCTCAGCTCGGTCAGCGCGGCGTCGCCGCGGGCGAGCACCGCGTCGGCGAGCTGGCGCTTGCGGTCGAGCAGCTGCGCGACCCGCTCCTCGATGGTGCCGCGGGTGACCATCCGGTGCACCTGGACCGGTCGGGTCTGGCCGATCCGGTAGGCGCGGTCGGTCGCCTGCTCCTCGACCGCGGGGTTCCACCAGCGGTCGAGGTGGATGACGTGGTCGGCCCGGGTGAGGTTCAGCCCCGTGCCGCCGGCCTTGAGCGAGAGCAGGAAGACCGGCACCGCCGCGTCGTCCTCGGCCTGGAATCGCCGGACCATCGCCTCGCGCTCGCGCACCGGCGTGCCGCCGTGGAGGAACTGGTGCGGGACGCCGGCGGCGGCCAGGTGCTGCTCGACCAGGCGGGCCATCGCGACGTACTGGGTGAAGACGAGGACCGCGCCGTCCTCGGCCAGCACGGTGGCGACCAGCTCGTCGAGCAGCTCCAGCTTCTCCGAGCGGCCGGTGAGGCGCACCGCCCCGGACTGCTTGAGGAACTGGGCCGGGTGGTTGCAGATCTGCTTGAGGCCGGTGAGCAGCGCCAGCACCAGGCCGCGGCGGGCGTCCGGGTCGGAGCGCTCGATGCGCTCCATGGAGTCCTTCACGAACGCCTCGTAGAGCACCACCTGCTCGCGGGTCAGCCCGAGCAGGTGGTCGGTCTCGGTCTTCGGCGGCAGCTCCGGCGCGATGCCGGGGTCGGACTTGCGGCGGCGCAGCAGGAAGGGCCCGATCAGGTCCGCGAACTGGCGCGCCTTGGTCGGCTCCGCACCGGACTCGATCGGCGCCGCCCACACCCGCCGGAACGCCAGCCTGCTGCCGAGCAGGCCCGGCACGCACCAGTCGAGGATCGACCACAGCTCGGTGAGGTCGTTCTCGACCGGCGTGCCGGTCAGCGCCACCCGCGCGTTGTTGGGCAGCTGGCGCAGGGCGCGCGCGGTCGACGTACGGGAGTTCTTGACGTGCTGCGCCTCGTCGGCCACGACCAGGTCCCACGAGACGGCGGCGAGGGTGGCCGCGTCACGGCGCAGGGTGCCGTAGGTCGTCAGCACGAACCCCGCGCCGAGGTCGTCGAGGGAGCGCGACCCACCGTGGAAGCGGCGGACCGGCACGCCGGGCGCGAACCGCTGGATCTCGCTCTCCCAGTTGCCGAGCAGGCTCGCCGGGCAGACCACGAGCGTCGGCGCGGCCGCAGCCCGGTGCAGGTGCAGCGCGATGAGGGTGATCGTCTTGCCGAGCCCCATGTCGTCGGCGAGGCAGGCGCCGAGGCCGAGCCCGGTGAGGTCGGCGAGCCAGGTGAGCCCGTGCCGCTGGTAGTCGCGCAGGCTGGCGGCAAGACCGGGGGGCTCCGGCAGCGGGTCGCGGGTGGCGGCGGACAGCACCTGCTCGCGGACCTTCAGCAGGCTGGCGCCCACGACCACCTGCGCGGTCTCCGGCTCCTCGTCCGCCGGGGCCGGCAGCTCGGTCACCCCGGTCAGCGCGGCGGCCAGGGCCTGGGCACCGGTGGCCTTGCGGATCAGCCGCTTGCGGGCGCGCTGCGCGGTCGTCGGGTCGACCACGGTCCAGGCACCGCGCAGCTTGATGACCGGGCTCGCCGCCTGGGCGAGCTCGGTCATCTCCTCCTCGGTCAGCGGCTCGCCGTGCAGCGCGACCTGCCAGGAGAAGGAGAACAGCCCCTCCGCCGAGAACGGGCTGTCCTGCAGCGGCAGCTCGGTGCCCCTCGGGCCCTTCTCCCGCTGCGTGCCGAGCACCGCGCGGGTGGTCAGCTCCGGGCCGAGGGCGCGCGGCCAGTGCACGTCGACACCCGCCGCCCGCAGCGCGCCCACCCGGTCCAGCAGCGCGGAGATCTCCTCGCCGTCGAGGGTGAGCTGGTCCGGCACCGAGAGCGCGAGGAACCGGTCCAGCGCCGGCCACACGTCGGCCGCGGCGCGCAGCGCGATGCTCGCGTGGATGCGGGCCCGGCCACCGAAGCCGTGCTCCTCCTCGCCCGCCGTCCACAGCACGGCCGCGTCGCACACGTGCAGCGGGTCGCGCTCGTCGTGGACCTGGAGCACCACCCGGACCGAGCCCGCGACCAGCTCCTCCTCGTCGGCCTCCACCCGCAGCGAGATCCGCACCAGCTCGGGCAGCTCGTCGCGGCGGCGGGCCCGGGCGGTCGCCTCCTCACGCGCCGTCCGCTCCGCCAGCCGTCGGCGCACCCGCTCGGCGAAGTCCTCCGAGGACCCCGGCTCCCTGGCCTGCCTCGCCTCCGCCGGCCGGGCCCGGAGCGCCGGGGCCGCCCGCGGCATCGCGTCCGCGACGGCGTCGAGGACCTGGCGGACCAGCCGGACCGCGGCATCGGGGTCGAGGTCGTCGTGGGCGCGGGCGGTCGCCAGGCGTCGTACGGCGTCGTGGTCGCGCTCGTCGAGGCCGTCCACCCGCCACCCGGCCGGCCCGTCCGGCACGGGCGCGACCTTGCCGGCGGCGACCAGGCGCAGGCCGAGCAGGGCGGCGCCGCTGAGCAGCGCGACGCTCGGGTGGGTGCCGTCCGCGGTGTGCGCCCGGCTGAGCACCGGCAGCGCCGCGCGGACCGGCAACGCGACCGTGCGCACGGCCGGCACCGCGTCGGTGAACTCGATCAGTGCCGGGTCACCGGCCCGGAAGGTCGCCGGGCCGGTGACGGGAACGAAGCTCACATGGGGACGTTAACGCCTACCTCAGACAGTGAGTTCCGAGGCGGTACGACGTTCCCGCAGCCGCGCCACGAACCACGCCCCGAGCAGCAGCACACCACCGGCCGCTGCCAGGATCGCCGCCCACCAGGTCGGGTGCTCGGCCGCCAGCGCGAACGACGCCAACGGGACCAGGATCGCCGGGGCGGCGATGGCGAGGATGGTGAAGCCGGAGTGGTTGGTGATCGACGCGGCCGCCGCCCAGAGGACGACGAGCAGAGCAGCGATGACCAGCAGCCACCAGACGTCGCCCTCGTGGAACCCGGCCTCCATGCTCCCCGGACCGAAGTCGTCCGGGGACCCCTCGTCGAGCGAGGTGAGCTCGGGCATCCCGAACAGGAAGCCGAAGAAGAAGCGGGACACCAGGAACACCGCCAGGATCCCGGTCAACCCCGCCAGACCGACCGCGCCGACGACGACCCCGGTGACCGCACGGCTCGGGAGCGCCCAGCCGAGCAGGGTGATGACCACGACGAAGACCGCGATGAGCACCGCACCGGTGACCTCGGGGTGCCCCTCGCCGAGGCTGTCGGCGACGAAGTCCTCGAAGGCGACCATGTAGACCAGGGCGAGGCCCAGGATCCCGACCACCACGAACGCGGCGCGGCGCGCGGCGACGTAGCCGATCGCCGCGAGCACCGCCATGGTGCCGCCGATGACGTAGGCCAGCCACGAGCCGTCGTCGTCGACGCCGACACCGATCACCAGCGCGGTCGCCAGGATGCCGACCGTGCCGGGCCAGGTGATCACCTCCTCGCGGGCGCGGCCGCCGGAGCGGCGCGCCGCCAGCGAGCCGAGGATCGCGATGACGAGCAGCACGGCGGTGGCGCCGACCGCGACGCCGTAGTTGGACCAGTCGAGGTCGGCCTCGTCACGACTGCGGATCGAGCCGATCACCACGGCCGCGCCGAGCAGGCCGGTGCCGATGGCGACGATGGCGGCGGTGATCCCGGCCTTGGTCGCGCGGTGCGGGGAGTCGGGCTCGTCGGCGCCGGCCGCGTGCGCCGGCGGGCCGGCGTCGCCGCCGCCGATCCAGGCCGCGGTCCGCGGCTCCTCGGTCAGCACGGCGGACCGGCCCTGCTCGTCGGTCCCCACGTCGGCCTGCGTGGTCGCGGGCGGCGGAGGCGGCGGCGCCTGGGCACGGACCGGCTCGGTCTCGGCGGGGCCGTCGCCGTCGTCGATCGCGCCCGCCGGCGGCTGCGGCTCGTCCGGCCGGATCGCCGTGTGCTGCGGGTCGATCGGCTCCGAGGCGGCGTCCCCGGGGTCGCCGGCGTCGGGGGAGTTCTGCGCGTCGTCGGTCATGGCACCACGGTAGGCCCGGCGGGCCGGAGAAGCCGGGAGGCGAGCCTCAGGGCAGGACGCGTCCGGTGATGGGCGGCAGGTCGGCGAGGGTGACGATGCCGGGCTCGGCGGCCACGACGTACGGCACCGCGTTGGTCACCGGCAGCGCCGTGTAGATCATCCCGAGGCCCATGTAGCCGGGCTCCGACCAGTCCTCGGGCGGCAGGCACTGCACCACCGTGCGCATGTTCGGGCGGCCGAAGACCTGGATCACGTGGCCGTGGGCCAGCGGCTTCGGCGGGGTGACGTGCGCGCCCATGGTCCAGTTGAAGCCGACGCTCACCACGTTGCGCTCCCCCACCCAGCCGCGGTGGTAGCCGAGCACGCCCGCGACGGTGCCCTCGGGGATCGTCATGAAGCCCAGGTCCGTCGTACCGGTCGCGGGGGTGAAGGTCACGTCGAAGCTCATCCGGTCCAGCCGTACGCCGAGCGCGTCGGCCATCATCGCCGCGGACTCCGCGAACACCTCGCTCTCCCGGCGCACCGACTCCGCCAGGCCCGGCGTCTCCGGGTCCAGGGAGAAGCCCATCGCGCGCTGGGTCTCCGCCGACTCGTACGTCGAGCAGTCCACCGACTCGGTGATCCGGATCTCGTCCACCCGCTCGCACGACCCGCTCAGCACCATCCCCACCAGGTTGGTCATGCCCGGGTGGGCGCCACTGCCGAAGATCGTCGACCGCCCCTGCGCACAGGCCTTCTCGATCCGCGCCCGGTCCTCCGGCGACTGCTTGCCGCCGGTGATCCAGGCCGCGCTGGTGCACACGTTGACGCCGTTCTCGAGCAGCCGGACCAGCTCGTCGACGTCCGGCCACAGCGGGTTGTAGCAGCACGCGTCGGGCGCGAGCGCCAGCAGCGCGTCCACGTCGTCGGTGGCGAGCACCCCGGTCGGCTCCGGCCAGCCGCACAGCTGCGCCGCGTCCTTGCCGACCTTCTCGGCGCCGTGGGCGTAGACGCCGACCAGCTCCAGGTCGGGGCGGGCGAGGATCGCGTGCGCGGAACGGCTGCCGATGTTGCCGGTCGTCCACTGGACCACGCGGAGGGGTGCGCTCATGCGAGCGAGATTAGAACCTGTTCTATTTTATGTCGAGGGTCGACCCCCGCACTCGGGCCTGCGAGTTTGCTGGCGAGCACGCTGCCCTGTCGGGCCCGAGCACTAACGTCGAGGCATGCCAGGGATCGATTGGGCTTACCTCGGAGCAATCGGCGGCGAAGGACTGGAGGACTTCGCCGCCACCTGCCTGCGCCAGCTCTATCACGACGCGCGTCAGACCCGACCGGCCAGCGGCGATGGAGGCGTTGATGTGTACCGCGAAACACCCGCCGGGCTCGTCGTCTGGCAGATCAAGAAGTTCACGGCGCCGGTCGGACCAGGCCAGAGAAGGCAGATCAAGCAGTCGTGGCGACGATTCTGGGACGCCAACGTGGCGACCGGGAAACCCATCATTTCGTATTCCCTAGTAACGCCCTGGACGCCGACCAGTACTGCGCTCACCTGGTTCGAGAATCAAGTCACGAGTGACGCGCCATTCGATACAGCCTGGGAGGGTGCAGCCTTCTTCAACATGCTGGCAGCTCGGTTTCCAGGGACGCATGATCGGTTTTTCAAGGGACCCGACGTGCTAGAGGGCATGACGCTCGCGAAGGCCACGCTTGCTTCGTCGCCGGTCGAGAGTGCCGACAGCATCACAATGCTCGAGGCGATTAATGCCCGCGAAACAGCCTTGCGCGAGATCAAGGACATGATCAGCGACAACTATCAGATCGATTCCGGAACCTTTCGGCTGCCGCGGGGCGAGGCTCCCACCGTTGCCAACATGCGGGGACGTATCCGTGGCCAAACACGGTGGACACGCATCGACGACACCCGGTGGCAGGCAGAGACGGTGGTCCCGACCAACGCTCAGTCCGCAGAGGTTGAACCGATCACAATCAACATGCGATTCCTCGTCGAGCCGGGTAGCCCTGAGGCTGAGGCAGTTGCGGATTGGAACCGTTGGGGCGTGCCCCTGGAGGGCATCCCTGCTGAGTCTCAGATCGTCGGCGGCCCATTCGACGAACCCGAGCCGAGCAGGGGAAGGCTGTCATTCGGCGCTACCGAGGCTCCGCCTGATCTGCCCCGTCTGTTTCTGCGTGCACGACCGCCTTTTCAGGACAGCCTCTCTCCGACTGAGGACGTAGCGTTCGTCGTGCGCGAAGCAACTGTCGGGCGGCTAGGCGGTGGGCTCCGCATTGTCGCGAGCACCCGTAGCGGAGCGCTCACGCTCGAAGCTCGCGTTCGGTCGGAGGAGGCTGAGCCCAGCTTCGTTCTGCGACTCTCAGTAGAAGCAGGTCAGAACCCGGCCGCGGTCGCTCGTGACCTCACGCGGGTCCAAGCACTCGAGGCCCACGGCGCATTTGAGTGCGTGATCGAAGACGGTCCCGTCGTAGCTGCTGGCACTGACCTGGGCTCTCCGCGGCTGGCCGCGACGATCAGTCGATTAGCAGTGGACCTCGCTCGATTACAGCCCCACACGACCTCGAAACTCCTGATGCCAGACGTATGGCAGACCACCGATCGTCAGGCCGAGGAGCTGCACCGCCTCGCCGTCATCTATGACGAGGGGGCGCTCACCGAAACCTGGGACAAAATGAACCTCACGATCGAGGATCCCGACCTCCTGCGCAACCCAAAACTCCTCAACGGCGAAGGCGCGCTGCTGAGCCCCAGCGAACCCACCTTCACGCTTGGCGGCACGGACTACACGATCACCCGCCAGTTGGTGGTGTCCGTGCTGAGCCCAAAGCTCGCTGACTGGGTAGACCGGACGAAGGTCACTCGTGGATCGGAGATCGAGATCGTCCCGGCGTCGGACAACCGAATCGTGTGGGCGCCGTTAGCTGAGGAATGACTGCATGGAGAGAGTCGGGATTGCACTCCCTGATCACACCCAGGCATTCGCCCTTGCGGCATGTGCACGACAGCACCACGCCCTCTCGGCGGGACGCGTCGCCGTCATCTACCTACCCGGATAGGCCCAGCACCAGGGGCAGCACCGCCGCGGCACCGGCGTCGTGGAGCGCGGCCGCGGCGAGGGTGAGCGACCACCCGGTCACCAGCCGGTCGTCGACCACCAGCACCCGGGCGTCGCGGACCGCCTCGGGCTCGTCGAGACGCAGCGCGCAGCGGCGGGAGACCGCGGCGACCCGCTGGGCTGAGTTGGTTGCGCCGCGGTCGGGACCCACGTCCGGGTCCACGACCGCCCAGCGGCCGACGACCGGGAGCCCCAGGAAGCGGGACAAGCCGGCGGCCAGGTCGGCGGTCAGCTGGGGCTTGCGCTCGGACTCGGCGACCACGATCGCGTCGACCTTCGGCTGCCAGTCCTGCAGCAGGGTGACCATCGCCCGGGCGAGCGGGTCGGGGACCGGGCCGTCGGGGGCGTCGGCCGCGAAGAGCCCGCGCAGCGCGGCCCCGTGGCCGAGGTCGGTCAGCCGCGCGATCGCCCGGCCCGGCTCCGCGGGCTGCTTGATCTTGCCGGACAGCCCGACTCCGATCGCGGCGAGCCCGGTGGGCCACAGCTTGCGGGGCTCGATCGGCACGCCCGGCCGGGCCAGCCGGTCCGCGGCCTCCTCGACCGCGGCCGCGGAGACGTCCGTGGACAGGGCCAGGCCACCGCAGTTGTCGCAGCGACCACACCGCCAACCGGGGTCGGCGAGCACCTCGGGGTCGTCGAGCTGGCGGCGCAGGTAACGCATCCGGCACTCGTCGGTGGCGAGGTAGTCGAGCATCGCGCGCTGCTCGACCTCGCGCGCCTCGGCGACCCGCTGGTAGCGCTCGGCGTCGTAGGACCAGGGCTGGCCGGTCGCCTCCCAGCCGCCCCGGACCCGGCGGACGGCACCGTCGACGTCGAGCACCTTGAGCATCGTCTCCAGCCGGTTGCGGGAGAGGTCGACCCGCGGCTCGATCGCGGCCGTGCTCAGCGGACGGCCCTCCTCGGCGAGCACGGCGAGGGTGTCGCGGACCAGCTCCTCGCGCGGGAAGGCCAGCGAGGCGAAGTAGGCCCAGATGTCGCGGTCCTCGATCGCCGGCAGGAGGACGACGGAGGCACCGTCGGGCGGCAGGTTGCCGCCACGGCCGGCACGGCCGACCTGCTGGTAGTAGGCGACCGGGCTGTTGGGCGCCCCGAGGTTGACCACGAAACCGAGCGAGGCGTCGAAGCCCATCCCCAGCGCGCTGGTGGCGATCAGCGCCTTGACCTCGCCGTCGATGAGCGCCTGCTCGAGGGCGAGCCGCTCGGTCTGCTCGGTCTGGCCCGAGTAGGCCGCCACCTGGTGCCCGCGCGAGCGCAGGTAGTCGGCGACCTCCTGGGTCGCGGCGACCGTCAGGCAGTAGACGATGCCGCTGCCGGGCTGCTCGGACAGGTGGTCGGCCAGCCAGGCCAGCCGTTGCTCCGCGGTCCTCAGCCGGACCACGCCGAGCCGGAGCGAGGCCCGGTCGAGGGTGCCGCGCAGCACCAGGGGGCCGGTCCCCGGTCCGGCAGCACGGCGGGAGGAGGACTGCCGCAGCTCGCTGCCCTCATGTCCTCCGGAGACGGGCTCGGACGAAGCCAATTGCTCGGCGACGTCCGAGGTGACCCGCTCGTTGGCGGTGGCGGTGGTCGCGAGCACCGGGATGCCTGATGGGAGGTCCTGCAGCAGCGTGCGGATCCGGCGGTAGTCGGGACGGAAGTCGTGGCCCCAGTCGGAGATGCAGTGCGCCTCGTCGACGACCAGCAGGCCGCAGGTCGCCGCCAGCCGGGGCAGCACCTCGTCGCGGAAGCCGGGGTTGTTGAGCCGCTCCGGGCTCACCAGCAGCACGTCGACCTCGCCCGCCTGGATCGACGCGTGGATCTCCTCCCACTGCTCCATGTTGGTCGAGTTGACCGTGACCGCCCGGATCCCGGCCCGCTCGGCGGCGGCGATCTGGTTGCGCATCAGGGCGAGCAGCGGCGAGATGATCACCGTCGGCCCGCTGCCCTGCTCGCGCAGCAGCAGGGTCGCCACGAAGTAGACCGCCGACTTGCCCCACCCGGTGCGCTGCACGACGAGGGCGCGCTGCCGCTCGACGACCAGCGCGGCGATGGCCGCCCACTGGTCGTCGTAGAGCCGGGCGTCGGGTCGGCCGACGAGGGCCTGGAGGTGCTCCTCTGCCCGGTCCCGGGTCGCATCGGTGCTCATGCCGACGTGTCTACCAGCGACGCCCGACACAATCCCGTCGTCGTCCCCACCGTCATCCACAGTTGCTGTGAATCACCTATGAGTGGGCCCGAATTCCGGGATTCCTGCGACAACCCCCGTCGGCGCGGGCTAGTGTCGGAGACGCAGCCGCTGGTGACCCGAGACGCCGGCGGCTGCACCTTTTTTCAGGCCCGCTCCGCCCACCACGTCCGGGCCACCTCGAAGCGCGAGCCGACCTGCCACCGGGCCAGCACGTCGCCGACGTGCTTCTCCACGCCCTTGACCGAGATGCCGAGGGCGTCGGCGACCTGCTGGTTGGTGGCACCGGCCGCGACCAGCCCGGCCACCTCGGCCTGCCGGGCGCTGAGCGGCGCCGCGGGCACGGCGTCCGGGCGACGGAGCCGCTCGGGCCCGACAGCGGCGAGCAGCCCGATCCGGGTCGGTACGCCGAACGCGCACAGCACCCGCGACACGTGGGTGCGCACCGTGGCCGGGGAGAGGAACAGCAGCCCGGCGATCTCGTCGACCTCGCGGCCGTCGAGGACGTGCTCGGCGACCTCGCGCTCCCGTTCCGAGAGCACCTCCCAGCCACCTCCGGCGACGGGCGGCAGCCGGCGGCGGGCGGGCTGGAGGGTCGAGGCCGCGGAGCGTCGTACGGCGTGGTGACCGGTCGCGTCGCTCGCCTGCACCAGCTGCCGCAGCTCCCGGCTGGCGCCGGCGACGTCGTGCGCGGCGATCCGGGCCCGGGCCAGCACGATCTCGCCCTCGGCCGCCTCCACCCCGCGCCCCTCGCGCCGGCAGGCGGCGATGCTGGCGGACAGCTCGGTCACGGCGGCGTCCACGTCACCGGCCTGCAGCAGCAGGCGCGCCCGGGCGCGTCGTACGGTCGGCCGGGAGACGGGGTGCTCGCCCAGCCGTTCCAGCGCCGCGAGCCAGGTCTGGGCGGCGGCGAGGTCGTCCTCGGCGAGCGCCGCGACCAGGAACAGCTCGAAGCCCAGGGCCCGGTCGATGATCGTGCAGCGGCCGAGGTCACCGTCGTCCCCGGCCCGGAACACCAGGCTCGCGGCCGCACCCGCGTCGCCCACGGCGATCGCGCCGAAGGCCAGCAGGAGCAGCACGCCGCGGTCGACGAAGTCGCGCTCCCCGCCCGCCGGCCCGGCGGCGCCGGCGACGCTGCGTCGTACGCCGGCGGGGTCGTCGGCGTTGCCGAGCACGAGCCCACCGACGGCCTCCACCGCCGTCGCGAGCCGCTCCCCCGGCGAGACCGAGGACCGCATCGCGGCGAGCAGCGCGGTGGCCCGGCCGATGTCGCCGGCGAAGGTGGCCGACCGGACGCCGCACACGTGCATCATCGGCGCGAACGGGTGTCCTTGCCAGGCGTCGGCGGGCGGCGGCCCGTCCGCGAGCACCGCACCGGCGTCGACGACGCGGGCGGAGACGAGGGCGGCCTCGGCGAGGAGGTAGCGCACCAGCGACCACCAGGGTGCGGCCGGCTCCGGCGCCGCGGCCAGCAGCGCCGTCCCCTCGGCCCAGGCCGGACGCCCGTCGGCGGTGAGGTCGCCGGCGGCGGCCAGCGCGGTCACCGCGAGGGCCAGGGCCCGCGCCTCGTCGTCGCGGGCTCCGTCGCGGGCCCGCTCGGCCCACCCGGACGCGGCGGCGAAGTCACCCCTCCAGAACTGCGTCAGCGCACCCAGGCCCGCGGCCACCGGGTCGGCGGCGGGCTCCCACCACGTCACGCACGCCTGCTCCGCGCCGGCCACCTCGCCCCGCGCCAGACGGGTGAGCACCTCGCCGGCCCGGTCGGTGCGCTCCATGACCGGCAACCTAGTCGCGCGCGGCGCGCGATTACGCCGATTCCCTACTTACCGCGCCCGCTGCCGCCGCGGGAGAGTCGCGTCCATGACGCGTGCACTGTTCGCCGGCCTCCTGCTCGTGGCCGCCCTCGCGACCGGTTGCGGCGACGACGGGGACGCCGGCGACGACGACAAGAAGAGCGCCGCCACGGCGGGTGGCGAGGAGAGCGCGGGGCTGCCCAAGTTCTGCGACCTCCTCACCGCCGAGCAGGTCACCGGGGCCGTGGGGGCTCCCGTGACCCTGACGGCCGCCGCCTTCGACGCCTGCGAGATCGACCAGGAGGACCCGCGGGCGCTCAGCGGCTCGCTGGGCGCCGTCGCGGTCGACAACGGCAACGGCGGGTACGACGCCTACCGCTCCGGCAGCAAGGCCACGCTCGAGGGCGCCGTCGAGCACCCGGTGGACGGCGTCGGCGAGCAGGCCTACGTCACGACCGGCACCTTCGGTGGCGGCGAGAGCCTCCAGGCGTCCGGCGGCGCGCTGGTCGACGGGAACGTCTACACGGTGACCCTGACGCAGAGCCGGGGGATGACCGAGGACGCCCTCGTCGAGGTCAGCCGGAAGCTGCTCGAGCTCCTGGTCGACGCGGCCTGAGCCGGGCCGCCGCTACGCGTCCGGCTCGCCGAGGGTCGCCCGCGCGGCGTCGTAGAGCGCCACGACCTCGCGGCGGATCTCGCCCCGCTCGGTGATCGGCCCACCGGGCCACCGGATCCGGCGCTCGCCGAGCGGGCCCTCCGGACCGATCACCGTCCAGGTGCCGGCCTCACCGTCGACGTCGCTCATCGACGCCGCGGTCGCCTCCGGGACGCCGGCGGCGCGGACGATGAGCAGGTTGTCGTCGAGGTGGTCGCCGTTCATGTGGGCGAGCACCGCGTCGACGACCTCGGGGTCGAAGGCGTGCGGGACGCGGGTCACCAGATCCGCACCCGGTCGGCCGGGTCCAGCCAGAGCCCGTCGCCGGGCGCGGTGCCGAAGACCTCGTGGAACTCGTCGAGGTTGCGCACGATGTTGGCGCGGAACTCCGGCGGGCTGTGCGGGTCGATGGTGAGGTACTGCTGCTCCTGCTCCAGGCGGCGCTTGGTGCGCCACACGTAGGCCCAGTTGAAGAACAGCCGCTTGCGGTCCTCGACCGACGCCTCGCCGCCCTGCGCGATGAGGAAGGCGGTGTGGGCGATGGTCAGGCCACCGAGGTCGCCGATGTTCTCGCCGACGGTGAGCGAGCCGTTGACCGTCTCCTCCGGCAGGTTGCGCGGCGAGAAGCCGTCGTACTGGTCGATGAGCGCCTTGGACTTCACCTCGAAGGCGGACTTGTCGTCCGCGGTCCACCAGTCGTTGAGGTTGCCCTCGCCGTCGTACTGCGCGCCCTGGTCGTCGAAGCCGTGGCCGATCTCGTGGCCGATGACCGCGCCGATGCCGCCGTAGTTCTCGGCCTCCAGCGCGTCCGGGCTGAAGAACGGCTTCTGCAGGATGCCCGCGGGGAAGCAGATCTCGTTGGTGCCCGGGTTGTAGTAGGCGTTGACCGTCTGCGGCAGCATGAACCACTCGTCACGGTCGACCGGCGCGCCGATCTTCGACAGGTGGCGGTCGGTCTCGAAGGCGGAGGCGGCCTGGGCGTTCGCCACCAGGTCGTCCGGTACGACGACGAGCGCGCTGTAGTCGCGGAACCTCACCGGGTAGCCGATCTTCGGCCGGAAGGTGTCGAGCTTGGCGTAGGCGCGCTCCTTCGTCTCCGCCGTCATCCAGTCGAGCTTGCTGATCGACTGGCGGTAGGCCGCGAGCAGGTTGGCGACCAGGTCGTCCATCTTCGCCTTCGACGACGGCGGGAAGTGCCGGGCGACGTACTCCTTGCCGACGGCCTCGCCGATGGTGCCCTCGACGAAGGACACCGCCCGCTTCCAGCGCGCCCGCAGCTCGGGCGTGCCGGACAGCGTGCGGCCGTAGAAGTCGAAGTTGGCCTGCACGAAGGCCTCGGAGAGGTACGGCGCGGCGGAGCGCAGCACCCGCGAGAGGAACCAGTCGCGCCAGCTCTCCACCGGGGTCGCCTCGAGGACGCCCGAGAGGTGCTGGAGGTACGACGGCTGCCGCACGACCACCTCGGCGATGGTCGCCTGCGGGCCGCTCAGGTGGCCGCCCAGGTTGGTGACGTAGGCGTCCCAGTCGAAGGAGGGGCACAGCGCCTTGAGCTCGTCGGCGGTGAGCCGGTTGTAGGTCTTCTGCACGTCGCGGGTCTCGGCCCGCTCCCAGTGCCCCTTGGCGAGGTCGGTGTCGAGCTCGAGCACCCGCGCGGCCGCGCCGGCCGGGTCCTCGTGGCCACCGAGGGTCAGCAGCGTCCGCAGGTAGGCGAGGTAGGCCTGCCGGATCTCGGCGAACTTCTCCTCGCGGTAGTAGGACTCGTCGGGCAGGCCGAGCCCGCCCTGGGTGATGTGGAAGAGGTAGCGGTCGGACTGGCGGTCGTCGGTGTCGACGTAGGAGCCGAACAGGCCGTAGCCGCCGATCCGCTCGAACTCGCCGAGGAAGGCGGCCACGTCGCGCACGTCGCGCAACCCGGCGACGGCGTCGACGAGCGGCTGCGCGGGCGCCAGCCCGGCGGCCTCGACCCGCTCGGTGTCCATGAAGGAGTTGTAGAGGTCGGCGATCTTGCGCGCGTCCTCGTCACCGGAGGGCGAGGCGGCGAGCTCGGTGATGATCACCCGCACGTCCTCCTCCGCCTGGTCGGCGAGCTGGACGAAGGGTCCCCAGCTGGAGCGGTCGGAGGGGATCTCCGTGTCGCGCAGCCAGGTGCCGTTGACGTGGCCGAAGAGGTCGTCCTGCGGGCGGGTTCCGGGGTCCATGCCCGGACGGGCGTCGTCGAGGATGCTCACGCAGGCGAGCCTAGGACGTGTCACCCAAATCGGCGTCGTCCCGAGCGGCGTTGCGGCCGACCCGGGCCTGCCTGGGACGGGGGTCCCCATTTGCAGGCCCCTTCCTCAGCCGGGGTCGCCGGGGCCCGATCGGGCTCGCATGACCAAGATCTTCCGACTGGTGCCCTGCCTCCTGCTGGGCCTCGTGTTCAGCATGGCCGCCGCGCCCGCGGGGTCGGCCGTCACCGCTCCCGCCCCCGCGCAGCGGGTCCAGGACGTCGTACCGACGCGGCTGCTGGTGCAGCGGCTGCTCGAGGACCGCGTGCTGGCCCTGACGAACGTCGAACGACGCAAGCATGGCTGCGCGCCGCTGCGGTCGAACGCCTACCTGCGCAAGTCCGCCCGCGGCCACACCGTGACCATGGCGCTCAACAACCTGATGTCCCACCAGCTGCCGGGCGAGCCGTTCTTCAGCAAGCGGATCACCCGGGCCGGCTACACCGGCTGGAGCCTCGTCGCGGAGAACGTCGCCCGCGGGTTCAGCGGGCCGACGTCGGTCGTGCGGGCCTGGATGAACAGCCCGGGCCACCGTCGCAACATCCTCAACTGCTCGCTGCGCGACCTCGGTGTCGGCGTCGTCCTCCAGGGCGGCCAGCTGTGGTGGACGCAGAATTTCGGCCGGCGCTGATCAGATCTGATCACCTCCGTCCGATTCGGTCCGGACGCGACGAAACGGTGGCCCGTTCGGACTAGACCAGGCCGCACGGAGCAACGATGTGACGCCCCGGGGCGCTCGCCGACCATCGATGACATGAACCGGGGGATTCACCGCATCGTCATCAGCGCGCTCGTCGCGGCCGCCGTCCTCGTGGCACCGTCGGGCGCCACCACCGCCGAGGCCGTCACCACGACACCGCGCGCGGCCGCCCTGACGCTCAGCGTCAACAACCTGCTCGAGAACACCGTCGTGGTGCTCACGAACACCAAACGGGTGCTGGCCGGCTGTCCGCCGCTGCGGATCAACGGCGACCTGCGCCAGGCCGCGCGGGCCCACGCCAAGCGGATGGCGACCTCCGGCGTGATGAGCCACCAGCTCGCGGGCGAGCCGGCGCTGGGCCGGCGGGTCACCCTCGCGGGCTACCTGCGCTGGACCCGGGTCGCGGAGAACATCGCCGCCGGCTACACCTCCGCCACCCTGGTCCTGCGGGCCTGGTGGAACAGCCTGTCGCACCGTCGCAACCTGCTCGACTGCTCGCTGCGGGAGATCGGCGTCGGCGTGGTGTGGACCGGCCGGACGATGTACTGGACGCAGGACTTCGGCCGGCGGTAGGACACCGGTGGTTGACAGGCCCACCATGATGAGCGGCGTGCGCCTCGGCTTCCCCGCCTTCCTCCTGGGCCTGCTCCTCACGACCGGCCTGCTCGCCCCGGCCGCGACGGCCGACGCCCGCCCGGCCCGCAGCACCACGACGCTGCGCCTGGAGAGCGACACGATGGCCCAGGTCAACCGGGTCCGGGCCCGGGCCGGCTGCCCGGCCCTGCGCGTCGACAGCGGACTGCGCTCGGCCGCGCGCCGGCACAGCGCGCTGATGGCGCGGCAGCGCAGCCTCAGCCACCGGCTCGCCGGCGAGGCGACCCTGCAGCGCCGGATCGCGACCGCCGGCTACACCGGGGCGACCATGCTCGGTGAGGTCATCGCCTACGGCCCCCGGTCGGCGTACGACGTGGTGAGCACGTGGCTGCGCAGCAAGCCGCACCGCGCGATCCTGCTCGACTGCCGGTTCCGGCAGGTCGGGGCGGGGCTGGTCGTCGACGGCGCCGGTCGCTACTGGTGGACCGTCGACGTGGGCCGTCGCTAGCGGATCCGGACGACGGACTTGCCCAGCGTCGCGCGGGCGTCCATGTCGGCCAGCGCCTGACCGAGCTCGTCGATCGCGTAGACCTTCCCGATCGGCGGCTTCACCGTGCCCGCCTCGATCATCGGGACGAGCTGCGCCCACTGCTGGGCGAGGTAGCCGGGCCGGGCGAAGGCGTAGGCGCCCCAGCCGACGCCGCGCACGTCGACGTTGTTGAGCAGCAGGCGGTTGACCTTGACCTCGGGGATCCCCTCGCCGGCGGCGAAGCCGACGACCAGGACCCGGCCCTGCGGCGCGAGCGAGCGCAGCGAGTCGGTGAACAGCGAGCCGCCGACGACGTCGAGCACGACGTCGACGCCCTGACCGCCGGTGAGCTCGCGGACGGCGTCCTTGAAGCCGTCGGACAGCACCGCCTCGTCGGCACCGGCGGCGAGCGCGAAGGCGCGCTTCTCCTCGGTGCTGACCACGGCGATGGTGCGGGCGCCGAGGCCCTTGGCGACCTGGATGCTCGCCGTGCCGACGCCGCCGGCCGCGCCGTGGACCAGCACGGTCTCGCCCTCCCGCACGCCGCCGCGCTCGTCGAGTGCGAACAGCGCGGTGAGGTAGTTCATGGGCAGCGCGACGGCCTCGTCGAAGGAGACCGCGTCGGGCAGGGCGAAGAGGTTCTCCGCCGAGCCGAGCACGAGCTCGGCGGCCCCGCCGTACGGCCCGACCCCGGCGACCCGTTGGCCCGGCGCGAACCCGTCGCCGGAGACCACGACGCCGGCGAAGTCCACGCCGAGTGTGAACGGCGGCTCGGGCTTGAGCTGGTACTCCCCCTTGCTCAGCAGCAGGTCGGGGAAGGAGACCCCGACCGTGTGCACCTCCACCAGCACCTGGCCGGGGCCGGGCGTCGGCTCGGGCACGTCGGTGACGACGACGTCGGAGGGGCCGGTGGTGGTGAGGACCTGGACCGCGCGCATGGAGCGCAGGCTACGCCGGGGCGGGTTCCGCGAGCGGAGACGGGGGTAGGAGGCAGCCATGTCCCCCGTGCACCCCGTGACGGCGTTCCTGGCGTCCCTGCTCCTCATCCTCCCGACGTACGGCGCCCTGGGCACCACCAGCAACGGCGGGCTCTGGGCCTGGTTCGCCGGCGGTGTGGCGGCGGTGGCCCTCCTCGGTGCGCTGCTCCGGCTGTTCCTGCCGCGGGCGCTGGCCCTGGTGCTGCTCGCCACGAGCGGCTACCTCGTCGTCGCGCTGGCCGGCCTCTTCGCGGTGGCCGCGGCGGGCGACCCGCCGGGCGACGCCGTGCTCGCGCTGCTCGTGGGCATCCCGGCGGCCGCCGTCGGGTCGCTGCTGGCGGCGGCGCTCACCGAGCACCTGGGTGCCGACGCGATGGCGCCGGCGGTGATCGCGATCGTGCTGGTCGGCCTGACCGGGGTGTCCGTCGCCCCCGCGGCCGGCGACGCGATCACCGACGCGCGCGACCGGGCAGCGGAGGTCGCCGACCTCGAGGCGTCGGGCCTCACGCCGTACCTGCCGGAGATCGCCGACCTCGACGTACGCCGGTCGGGGACCTCGCGCAAGGACGACCGGGTCGTCGGCTACTCCTACCGCTACGAGGTCGACCCCGACGCGCCCGCCTCGGCGGCGATCGTCCTGGACGTCAGCACGGAGCTGGCGATGTACCGCGACTGCGACACCTCCACCCGCGCGATCTACCAGTGCCGCGACGAGGGCGGCTACTACGTGCTCTCCCAGAACGGCGAGGACCAGTACGTCGTGGCGGAGCACGGCGGCAGCTATCTCCTCGCCTGGTACGTCGAGCCCGGCGAGGGCCTGCCCGACGCCGACGTGGTCGGCCGGGCGCTCGCGGACGCCGAGCAGGTGGAGTGGTCGGACGTCGTCGGCCTCGACTGACCTGTTTGGCGAGGCACCGGGCGGGGCAGATCGAGTCGCGTGAGTGACTGGACCGACTGGACGCAGAACCGGCGCATCGCCGATGCCGAGGAGGCCCTCGACGCCGAGCGCCGCGCGCGCAGCCGGCTCTCGGAGCAGATGCGCCAGCAGCAGGGCAACCTGCAGGGCCAGCTCGACCGGCTCACCCGGGCGATGGTCGCGCTCATCGAGCACGAGGACATCCGCGCCGAGCTCGGCCAGCACGCCGACGCCGCCACCTGCCGTCGCTACGCCCGCGAGGTCGTCGCCACCGTGGTGGTGACCGGTGGCGCGGCCCTGCGCGAGACCGCGGAGCCGGGCGACGTCCCGGGCTACTGGCTGGCGGCCGCCGCCCGCGGGGTCGCCGCCGTCGCCAACGGCGAGACCTCGGGCCACGGCCTGCTGGAGGCCGCCGCCCAGCGCGACCCGGCCCGCACCGCGCTCTTCCTGAGCCTGCTCGCCGCGCAGACCCGCGACCCGCGCTGGGCCGTCGGGCCCTTCGAGCGGGTGGTGCCGGACCAGGCCGAGGTGAGCGTGGCCCAGCGCCAGCTGTGGCTGGCCGTCGCCGACGACCGGCTGGCCGCCGCGGAGCCCGCCCTGGTCGCGGCGCTCACCCGCCTGCTCGACGCCGACCGCGACGCAGCCGCGCAACGGGTCGCGGAGTGGCTGCGCGGCCAGGTGCCGTCCGGCACCGGCCGCCTCGACAGCGAGCGCGCGGTCGCCCAGCTCCAGGTGCTGCAGCGCCTGCTCACCGGGGAGCGGCTGCCGGGCGACGAGCCGGCCGAGCCCGGCGAGACCCCCGAGGACCCGCTGGCCGACACCCTGCGCGCGCTGGTCGACGAGGGCTCCCCCGCCGAGGGCGACATCCTCGACCGGATGGCGGCCGCCCGTGCCGACCTCGGCTTCCTCGACGAGCGGGTCGGCGCCCGGGGCGCGACCTGGTCCACGCCGGCCGGCGACGTGCTCGACCTGCTGCTGGCCGACCTGGCCGAGCCGGCGGACTCCGGCCGCCACCGGCTCGCCCGCCGCGTCCTGAGCCCCCTCCTCGGCACGACGGCCGACCGGCTCGCCACCGAGGCGACCGCCGGCGTCGCGCCGACCCGCTCGGTGAGCGTCGTCGGGCAGACCATCGACGTCGAGGCCGGGGGTGCCCTGCGGGACTGGCGTCCCGACGTGCTCGCCGCGGCCGCGCGCCGCTCGCCCCGGCAGCCCTGGCTGCTGCAGGGCGGGCTGGCGGCGCTCGCCGTGGGCGTGGTGGCGATCGGGCTCGCGTTCGTCGCGGGCGCCTTCGCCGTGCTGGCCGTCGCCGCGCTGCTCGGGGGCGCGGCGGCGGTGGTCACCGCGCTCAACCAGGCCCGTCGCCAGCGCACCGCCCAGGAGTCCGCGGTGCGCTCGGCCGATCGCCAGGTCACCCAGCTCGCGGCGACGATCACCGACGAGACGGCACGCTCCACGAGCGCCGCCACCACCGCCAGCGCGCTGCGCGAGGCGGTCCGGGCCCAGCTCGGCTGATCAGGTGGCGTGCTCGGCGCGGTGCCGGGCCACCAGGTCGGCGTACCAGGTGAAGGAGCGCTTGGGCGTGCGCGCCTGGGTCTCGTAGTCGACGTGCACGAGGCCGAAGCGCTGGGTGTAGCCCTCGGCCCACTCGAAGTTGTCGACGAGCGACCACGCGTAGTAGCCGCGCACGTCCACGCCCCGCTCGATGGCCTCGGCGACCGCGGTCAGGTGCGCGTGGTGGTAGTCCACCCGCTGGTGGTCGTCGACCACCCCGTGCTGGTCCGGTCCCTGGTTGTAGGCGCAGCCGGACTCCGTGATCACGATCGGCGGTACGGCGGCGCGGAGCCGGGCGCGGAACATGATCAGCCACTCCCGCAGCGCGTCCGGCACCACCGGCCAGCCGAAGTCGGTGAGCGGGTAGCCGAGCACGTCGCGGAACTCGAAGGGCAGCTCGGCGGTCTCGTCGGCGGCCGCGATCCGCATCGGGTTGTAGTAGTTGACGCCGTAGAAGTCGAGCGGCTGGCGCATGGTGGCGAAGTCGCCGTCGCGCACGTGCTCCTCCAGCAGCATCGTCATCTCCTCGGAGTAGCGCCCGAGCAGCATGCCCTCCAGGTAGTGCCCGTTCCACAGGGCGTCGAAGAGCTTGGCCGCGCCCACGTCGGCCGGGTCGTCCGAGGCCGGCCAGATCGGGGCGTGGTTGTTGGCGCAGCCCACGCTCTCGGCGCCCGCGGCGCGCAACGCGATCGCGGCCCGGCCGTGCGCGACGAGCAGGTGGTGGCCGACGGGGAGCGCATCGAAGAGCAGCGCCTTGCCCGGCGCGTGCATCCCGACGGCGTACCCCATCATCGTGACGACGTTGGGCTCGTTGACCGGCACCCAGTCGGCGACCCGGTCACCGAGCCGCTCGGCGACGATCGCGGCGTAGTCGGCGAAGCGGTCGATGGTGGCGCGGTTGAGCCAGCCGCCGTCGTCCTCCAGCGCCTGGGGCAGGTCCCAGTGGAACAGCGTGGCCATCGGCCGGACGCCCGCCTCCAGCAGGCCGTCGACGAGGCGGTCGTAGAAGTCCAGCCCGGCCGCGTTGGCCGGCCCGGAGCCGGTCGGCTGGACGCGCGGCCACGCGATCGAGAAGCGGTAGCCCGGGGCGCCCAGGCGGCGCATCAGCTCGATGTCCTCGGCGTAGCGGTGGTAGTGGTCGCACGCGACCGCGCCGCTGGAGCCGTCGACGATCCGGCCGGGCTCCGCGGTGAACGTGTCCCACACCGACGGGCCGCGGCCGTCCTCGGCCACCGCTCCCTCGATCTGGTACGACGCCGTGCTGGTGCCGAAGCGGAAGCCTCCCGGCAACCGCGCGGCCAGGTCCCTCTCCCTGTCCTCCATCGGGCCCACCCTCCCACGTGGGCGTCCAGGGCACGGCCAGCTGCGCGTGCCCGACGACCCACGAGCCACAATCTGACATGTGAACGTCGAGATCCGCAGAGGTTCGAGCAGGTTCGCCGAGCGTGTCCCGGGTCGGCTGACCCAGCACGCCTTCTCGTTCGGGCCGGACCTGGACCCCGAACGGCTGTCCTTCGGGCCGATGGTGTGCCACGACGACCACCTGCTCGGCCGGGGCCAGGGCTTCGAGGACCACCCGCACGCCGGGCTGGAGATCGTGTCCTGGGTGCTCGCCGGCTCGCTGGTGCACACCGACGGCACGGGCGCCGCGGTGACGCTGGGCGCGGGCGAGTGCGGCGTGCTGACCGCCGGCGCCGGGGTGCGGCACAGCGAGCTCGCCGGCGACGGCGCCACCCGCTTCGTGCAGGTGTGGCTGACGCCGGACGACCCGGACGCGACGCCGTCGTACCGGACGGCGTCGGTGGAGCCGGGAGCCGGGCTGGTGCGGGTGGTCGGCGAGGGCGGTCCGCTGGCCGTCGGAGTCGCCGGCGCGGCCCTCGACGTCGCCCGGCTGGAGGCCGGGGGAAGCGTCACGCTGCCCGCCGCCGCGAAGGTGCACGCCTTCGTCGCGACCGGCGCGCTGCTGCGCTCCTCGCTCGCCGAGCCGCTGTCGGCGGGGGATGCGTTCTGCCTGACGGGCCCTTCGTCGTACGAGGTGACGGCGGCGGTGCCGACCGAGCTGCTCGTCTGGTCCTTCGCGGCCTGAGCCGTTCTGGCGCCGGGTCCTCGACGTTCCCCTACGCCTCGCCGAGCTCGTCGTTCCCGACGATCGTCGCCGCGATCTGGGCCAGCTGGCGGACCTGCTCGGGGCTGAGCCGCGAGAAGACCAGGTCGCGCACGTGCTCCACGTGGCTGGGCGCGACCCGGTCCAGCAGCTCCTGGCCGGCGTCGGTGAGCGTCACGAACTGGCGGCGCTTGTCCTCCGGGCACTGCTTGCGCACGACCCAGCCGCGCTGCTCCAGGCCGGTGACCGCGTGGCTGAGCCGGGACGGGCTGGAGGCGGTGAGCCGGGCCAGCTCACCCATGGTGAGCGTGCGGTCGGCCCTGGCGGAGAGGGTGGCGAGCATCCCGTAGTAGTTGTGCGGGATGCCGGCCTCCTCGCGCAGCCGGCGGTCGAGGGCCTGCGGGAGCGCCTGCACGATCCGGATGAGCGGCAGCCACGCTGCCATCTCGTCCTCGTCGAGCCACTCGGTCACGCGGACAAGTCTCCCAGGTCCAGGGTGTGCGCCGTGTGGTCCCTCTTGACCGCGAGGTAGCGCCGGTTGGCGGCGGAGAGGTGCACGCCCGTGGGGACCCGCTCGTCCACGCCGATCCCGTGGGCCGCGAGCTGAGCGGCCTTGTCGGGGTTGTTGCTGAGCAGCCGGATCCGGTCGGCGCCGACGGCGAGCAGCATCTGCGCGGCGGCGCGGTAGTCGCGCTCGTCCTCGCCGCGGCCGAGCGCCCGGTTGGCCTCGTAGGTGTCGAGGCCGGCGTCCTGGAGGGCGTAGGCGTCGAGCTTGGCGTACAGGCCGATCCCGCGCCCCTCCTGGCGCAGGTAGAGCAGGAAGCCACCCGCCTCCGCGATCCGCTCGACGGCCTCGCGCAGCTGCGGGCCGCAGTCGCAGCGCTCGGAGCCGAACACGTCGCCGGTCAGGCACTCGCTGTGCGGGCGCACCAGCGGCGCCTCGCCGCCCTCGGCCAGGCCCGCCAGCCGGCCGCGCCAGTCGCCGAGGCCGAGCAGCAGGTGCTCCTTGCCGTCGGCCAGGCCGGAGAAGGTCACCACGTCCGCGGTGGCGGCGTACCCGTCGGGGAAGCGGAGCGGTACGACGACCTGCGTGCGCACCTCGGCGGCGGGGGTGCGGGTGCTCGGCACCCGGGTCAGGCATGCGGTCATCGTCGTCTCCGTCCAGTTGTTTCAAGTTTGAAACTTCTGGTCCAAGGCACGCTGACGCCGCGCTATTCCGCCGGCCCGGGAAAATCTCAGTCGGCCGGGCGGAGCACGACGTCGTCGGGCACGACGAGCCCGTACTGAGCGACGGCGTCGACGAGCACCGCCGTCACCTGCCGGGTCAGTCGCTCGACCAGCTGCTCCTGGGACTCGTCGTGGTGGTCGAACCACCAGATGATGCTCGCGTCCACCATCCCCATCACGCTGACGAGGACGCCCTCGGGCGGGTCCGTGGGCAGCGGGGTCTCCCGCAGGTAGGACCGGGTGGCCTCGACGATCTCGCTCAGCAGCCGGGTCCGGCCCAGCCGGGCGCGGTGCAGCGCCTTGGTCTGCTGCTGCGCGGCGAGGAAGCGGAACAGGTGCGGGTGCTCGGCGGCCCACGCGACGCAGGGCCCGATCAGGCCGCGGATCACCTCGGCCGGCGTACCGGACCGGGACAGGTGGGGGCGCACCCGCCGCAGCAGCTCGGTGGCGGCGTAGCGCGCGACCTCGGCGTCGAGCTGCTCCTTGCTCGCGAAGTGCCGGTAGACGTTGGGCCGCGGGATGCCGGCGCGCTCGGCGATCTGCGCCATCCCGACGGCGGCGCCGCCGTCCTCGATGGCGTCGATGGCCGCCTGGACGACCTGCGCCCGGCGCGCGTCGCTCTCCAGCGCCTCGTTGGCGTTGCGCCGGCGCACGGTCGAGTCGACCCACTTCACCACGTCCACCACGAGACCGAGGTTACCTTGGACAAGCGGTCTTGGGTACAACTAGTATCCAGTAGCCGATACACCCTGTATCCCGACCTCGTGACCCGACAAGGACCGCCATGCCCCAGCGCCGCTCGCCGTGGATGAACACCGACCTCGACGACTTCCGTGACCTCGCCCGGACCTTCTGCGAGAAGGAGATCAAGCCGAACGTCGACACCTTCATCGCCAACAAGCAGGTCGACCGCGAGCTGTGGAACAAGGCCGGCGAGGTCGGCCTGCTCTGCCTCTCCATCCCCGAGGAGTACGGCGGCGGGGGCGGCACCTTCGCCCACGAGGCCATCCTCATCGAGGAGCAGGCCCGGGTCGGCGACAGCTCGTGGGGCGTCTCGCTCCACAACGGCATCGTCGCGCACTACATCCTCAACTACGGCACCGAGGAGCAGAAGCACGCCTGGCTGCCCAAGCTCGCCAGCGGCGAGGCCGTCGCCGCGATCGCGATGACCGAGCCCGGCACCGGCTCGGACCTGCAGAACATCAAGGCCAAGGCGATCCGCGAGGGCGACGAGTACGTCGTCAACGGCTCCAAGATCTTCATCACCAACGGTGCCCAGGCCGACGTCGTGGTCACCGTCGTCAAGACCAACCCCGAGGAGGCCGCAGCCGGCATCTCGCTGGTCATCGTGCCCACCGACACCCCCGGCTTCTCGCGCGGCAAGGTCCTCGACAAGGTCGGCATGAAGGGCCAGGACACCTCCGAGCTGTTCTTCGAGGACGTCCGGATCCCGGTCACCAACCTGCTCGGCAGCGAGGAGGGCCAGGGCTTCATCCAGCTCATGGAGCAGCTCCCGCAGGAGCGGCTGATCGTCGCGGTCTCCAACGTCGCGGCGATGGAGTTCTGCTACGACGAGACGATGCGCTACGTCCACGAGCGGCACGCCTTCAACCGGCCGATCTGGGGTTTCCAGAACACCAAGTTCAAGATGGCCGAGGTCGCCACCGAGGCCCGGGTCGCCCGCTCCTTCGTCGACGAGTGCATCACCCTGCACCTCGAGGGCCAGCTCGACATCCCGACCGTCGCGATGGCCAAGCTGTGGTGCTCCGAGCGCGCGCAGAAGGTCGCCGACAAGTGCCTGCAGCTGCACGGCGGCTACGGGTACATGAACGAGTACCCGATCGCCCGCGCCTGGGCCGACCTCCGGGTCTCGCAGATCTACGCCGGCACCAGCGAGATCATGAAGGAGATCATCAGCCGGTCGCTGCCCGCGCCCAGCTGACCCTCGCCCGTCAGCCCGCCGGCTCGCAGGTCACCGGGAGGTCGCCGTCCGGCTCGGGAGCACCGACCTCGCACCTCCAGGTGACGCCGCCGCCGTCGTAGCACGTGGCCATGACGGTGGTCGCGAAGGCCTCGTCGCGGCCGCCGAGCTCCTCCGCGGGGATCGTGTACGACGCGCAGGTGTAGCCGACCGAGGTGCTGCCGGTGTCGAGGTCGCCGGCGACGATCCCGGCGGCGGCCAGGGTCGTCAGCGCCAGCACGGCGCGCCGGGTGCGGTGCACGGGTCGCTCAGTCCGCGCAGCTCACGGTCGCGGCGTAGGCCAGGCTCGGGTCGGGGACCTCGTGCGACACGGCATCGGCCCTCGTCAGCGCCGCGGTCAGGTCGGCGCAGGTCACCGACCCGCAGCCCGGCCCGCTGAACACGCCCCAGCCGTCGTCGTCCCGCGTGACGACGTAGGGCTGGTCCTGGCCGCGCACCTGGAGCATCACCGCGCCCGGTGCCAGCGGGTCGGTCCGGGTGACCTGCGCGCGGGGTGCGGCATCGAGCAGCGCGGCCTTCGCCGTGTCACCGCGCGCCGAGGCGCACTCCCCGGCGTCCGGGTCGTTCTCGTGGCTGCACGCCGCCAGGCCCCACCCGGCCACCGTGAGCAGGACCGCGGTCGCGGCGCTCCCCCGGCGGCTCACTCGACACCCGGCGGCAGGTCGGTCGGCATCATCGCCTCTTCGCCGGGCCCGGGGTCGTCGACGATCCCGGTGCAGGACATGAAGACCTGGCCGAAGTCGTCCGGCGGCGCGGTCGCGCAGTCCATGTCCTCCGGGTCCATGTGCGGCCAGCGCGCCGGCACGATGCCCGTGGCGCAACCGTCGCCGCTCATCACGACCCAGCCGCGCCGCTGCTTCACGACCTCGTAGACGCCCTTCTGCCCGTCCCGCTCGACCGCGACCCGGGTCACCTCGGGCTTCCGCTCGAGCACCCCGGTGATCTCGGTCTCCGCGTCGGCGGTGGCCAGCACCGCCGCCTCGGGCGTCCTGCCGACCTCGGCGGTCACGACGTAGTCCGGGTTGCGCGACCACGGCAGCTCGGCACAGTAGTCGGGCCCGGCCTCGACCAACGGCAACCCGTCGTTCTCGTGGCCGCACGCGGTGAGCCCCCACGACGCCGCCACCAGCACGGCCGCAGCGGCCCCTCTCCCCCTCAGCATGCGCCGACCCTAGGCGGATCAGGCGAGGATCCGCAGCGCTTCCGGCATCAGCTCCACGACCAGCGGCTCCGCACCCGCGCCCGGCAGTGCCCCGAGCGCCTCGCCGTCGGCGCCGACGGGCACCGCGGCACCACCGGCGTACGTGCCCGACAGGGTGACCCGGCGGCCGGTCAGCACGCTCACCTCGTCGAGGGCGACGTGGCCGCCGTCGTACACCTTCGGCAGGGAGCGGATCAGGTCCAGCCGACCGGCGGCCTCGATCACCACGACGTCGAGCAGGCCGTCGGAGACCGAGGCCGTGGGCGCGATGGCCATGCCCTTGCCGTAGTAGCGGGAGTTGGCGACCACGACGGTCGCGGCCTGGTGGGTCGAGCGGGCGCCGTCGACCTCGAGCACGCAGTCCACCGGCCGGTACGTCGCCAGCGCCCGGACCGCGGCGACCGGGTACTGCAGCCTTCCGGGCAGCCAGTGCGAGCGGTCCACGATCTCCGCGGCCCGGGCGTCCACGCCGGCGTACACCGACCCGGCGACGACGCTCTGCACCCCGCCGACCGTCGCGCGGAGCAGGTCGATCCGCCGTTCCTCGGCGTCGAGCAGCAGCGCGGCCTGGGCGGCCGTGTCCTGCGGGACCTCCAGCATCCGCGCGAAGTCGTTGCCGCGCCCGGCCGGGACGACGGCGAGCACCCCGTCCGCCTCCGCCACCGCGCCGGCGACCGAGGAGAGCATCCCGTCGCCGCCCACGGAGACCACGACCGCGTCTGCCCCCACGGCAGACGCGACCAGCGCAGGGGTCTCCGCGGCCGAGGTCGTGTAGGTGACCTCGACGGTGGCGCCGGCCTCGCGCAGCGCCCGGGCGAGCGGTACGACGACCCGCGGGGCCGCGCCCCCACCCGAGCTCGGGTTGACGAGGAAGGCGAACGAGCGGGTCACGGGACCAGCACCCCGGGGTTGAGGATCCCCGCCGGGTCGACGGCCTGCTTGACCGCACGCAGCACGGTGGCGCCGACCTCGCCGATCTCCGCGGTCAGGTAGGGCCTGTGGTCGGTGCCGACCGCGTGGTGGTGGGTGATCGAGGCGCCGGCGGCGACGATCGCCTCGCAGGCCGCGGCCTTCGCGGGCAGCCAGGTCGCGAGCGGGTCGTCGCCGCCGGGCGCGGCGACGGTGAAGTAGAGCGAGCAGCCGGTGGCGTAGACGTGCGAGACGTGGCAGAGCACCATCGCGCCGGGCAGTGCGGTCTCCAGCGCGGTCTTCACGCGGGTGTAGAGGTTGTCCCGGTTGCTCCAGAAGGTCACCGTCTCCAGGGTCTCGACGAGGACGCCGACGTCGAGCAGGCTGTCGCGCAGGTACGGCGCGTTGAAGCGGCCCTCGGCCCACTTCTCGCCCGGGGCGGCTCCGAGCGCGGTGCCGCCGAGGCCGGAGAGCACCTCGGTGACCGCGGCCTTCTTCGCCGCGACCGCGGCGGGGGTGCCCTCGTAGCCGACGATCATCAGGCAGCCCGGTCCCTCCCCGTCGGCAGCGTCGTCGCCGCCGATGGCCTCGGGGTCGGCGAGGTTGATCGCGGTCTCGTTCTCGTCGGACAGCCGCAGCACGGTGGGCAGCAGGTCGGACTGCGCGAGCGCGCGCATCGCGTCGGCGCCGGCGGCGAAGGAGGACCAGCGCCAGCCCTCGTACTCCTTGACCTCCGGCAGCGGGCGGACCCGGACGGTGACCTCGGTGATCACGCCGAAGGCGCCCTCGGAGCCGAGGAAGAGCTCGCGCAGGTCGGGCCCCGAGGCGTTGGCGGGCGAGGCACCGAGCCGGACATCGCCGACCGGGGTGGCCACCCGTAGGGCGACGACCATGGCGTCGAAGCGCCCGTAGCCAGCACTGGACTGGCCGCTGGAGCGGGTGGCCGCGAAGCCGCCGATCGAGGCGTACTCGAACGACTGCGGGAGGTGGCCGAGCATCAGCCCGTGCGCGGCCAGGAGCGCCTCGGCCTCGGGGCCGCGCAGACCCGGCTCCAGGGTCGCCGTCGAGGAGACCGGGTCGAGGGCGAGCAGTCCCCGCATCCGGCCGAGGTCCAGCGAGACCACCCCGGCGAGGCCGGCCGGGTCGGCGACCAGGCCGCCGGTGACCGCCGTACCGCCACCGAAGGGGACGACGGCCACCCGGTGCTCCTGGGCCCAGGACAGGACCGCGACGACGTCGTCGTGCCCACCGGGCCGTACGACGGCGTCGGGCGCGTCACCGAGGTCGCCGCCGCGCTGCCGGAGCAGGTCGGGGGTCGACTTGCCGCGGGTGCGCAGGCGTCGTACCTCGTCGTCGACGAGCACGTGATCCTCGCCGACGACCGCGCGGAGCCCGGCGAGGAGCTCCTCGGAGAGCCGCGACGCCGGGACCGTCACGTCGTCGCGGGCCGGGGTGTCGGCGACCGGGAAGACCATCGCGACGAGGTCGCGCACGCCGTCCGGCAGGCCGTGCGCGGAGGCCGGGTCGCCCCACCGGGTGGCGGGCATCTCGGGCTGCAGGACGGAGGGGCGCTCGATCGTCATGTGTTACAGTGTTACACATGACGTCACATCGTCACAACAACGAATCCGAGGCCGGCCCCCGCGACGGCTACCTCGACGCGGCCCGCGAGTGCATCCTCGACGTCGGCTGGCGGCGCACCACGCTCACCGAGGTGGCCCGCCGGGCCGGGGTCTCGCGGATGACGATCTACCGCGCGTGGTCGGACATGCCGGCCCTGCTCGGCGACCTGATGACCCGCGAGTGGGGCGGGTTGGTCGCCGGGCAGGTCGACCTCGCGGGGGCGCCGACGCCGGAGCGGATCGCGGACGCGGTGACGGCGACGATCGAGGCGCTGCGCGGCAACGAGCTGTTCACCCGGATCGTCGAGCTCGACCCCGAGCTGATCCTCCCCTACCTGCTGGCCCGCCGTGGTCGCTCGCAGGAGCTGATCATCGGCGTCCTCTCCGGCGCCGTCGCCCAGGGCCAGCAGGCCGGGACGATCCGCGCCGGCGCGCCGGTCGCCATCGCCCGCGGCCTCGTCCTCGCCGCTCACGGCTTCGTCCTGTCCGCCCACACGATGCTCGACACCGACGGCCGCGACGACGCCGTGGACGCCGCGGCCCTCGACGCCGAGCTGCGCACCCAGATCGTCCGGAGCCTGAGCCGATGAACCGCATCACCCCCGGCCTCGCCGCCGCGCCCACCGACGTCGACGTCGTCGTGGTCGGCCTCGGCGTCACCGGCGCCGGGGTCGCCCTCGACGCCGTCTCCCGCGGGCTGTCGGTGCTCGCGGTCGACGCCCACGACCTGGCGTTCGGCACGTCGCGCTGGTCCTCCAAGCTCGTCCACGGCGGCCTGCGCTACCTCGCCTCCGGGCAGGTCGCGATCGCCCACGAGAGCGCCGTCGAGCGCGGCATCCTGATGGACACCACCGCGCCGCACCTGACCCACGCGCTGCCGTCGCTCATCCCGCTCGCCGCCGGTGTCAGCAAGCCGATGGGCGCGCTCGCCGGTGCTGGCTTCCTCGGCGGCGACCTGCTCCGCCGGGCCGCCGGCACCAGCCGCGACACCCTGCCCCGGCCACGCCGGCTGACCGCCGCGGAGACCCGCCGGCTCGCGCCGCCGCTGCGCACCGACGGCCTGCGCGGCGGGCTGCTCGGCTGGGACGGCCAGCTCGAGGACGACGCCCGCCTGGTCACCACGATCGCGCGCACCGCCGCCGAGCGCGGCGCCGCCGTGCACACCCACGCCCGGGTCGTCTCCGCCTCCGGCACCCGGGTCCAGCTGCGCGACGAGCTCACCGGCGCACCGCTCACGGTGACGGCGCGGACCGTCGTCAACGCGGCCGGCGTGTGGGCGGGCGACCTCGTCGAGGAGGTCCGCCTGCGGCCCTCCCGCGGCACCCACCTGGTGCTGCGGGGCGAGGCCCTGCCCGGGCTCACGGTCGCCGTCTTCGCGCCGATCCCCGGTGAGACCAACCGGTTCGTGCTGGTCCTCCCCCAGCCCGACGGCCAGGTCTACGTCGGCCTCACCGACGAGCCCGTCGAGGGCCCGGTCCCCGACGTCGCCGAGCCGACCGAGATCGAGATCGGCTTCCTGCTCGACGTCGTCTCCGCCTCCTTCACCCGGCCGCTGCGCCGCTCCGACGTGGTCGGCGCGTTCGCCGGCCTGCGCCCGCTGCTCGACAGCGGCGACGAGTCCACCGCCGACCTGTCGCGCAAGCACGCCGTGCTCACCTCGCCCTCCGGTGTGGTCACCATCGTCGGGGGCAAGCTCACGACCTACCGCCGGATGGCCGAGGACGCGGTCGACGCGGCCGTCGCGCACGCCGGCCTGAGCGCCGGGCCCTGCGTCACCGCGACCCTCCCCCTCGCCGGCGCCGCGCCCCGCGAGGCCCTCGCCGAGCAGGCGGCCCGGTCGGGCCACCCCGGCCGCGCCCGCCTCGTCCGCAGGTACGGCGCCGACGCCGCCCTCGTCCTGACCGCCGCCGCCGAGGCGTCCGGGTGGGCCGAGGACGAGCTGGTCGCGCCGATCCACCCGGAGCTCCCGACGGTCTGGGCGGAGCTGTTCTTCGGGATCACCCACGAGGGGGCCGCGGACGTCGCGGACCTGCTCGACCGTCGTACCCGGATCGGGCTGGTGGCCGCGGACCGGGCGCTCGCCGTACCGGCGGCGGAGCGGGCGCTGGAGGTCGTGCGCGCGCACCGATGAGTTTTCCCGTCGCCCCCGGTCCAACGTTTCAGGCAGACTGGCGAGACCACAGGGGCAGGGATGGGAATCACGGTGACCGAGCAGGCAACCGCGAGCGACGAGCTCGCCGACTTCGACACCCTCACGGGGCGCTACCAGCGTGAGCTGCTGGCGCACTGCTACCGGATGAGCGGCTCCGTGCACGAGGCCGAGGACCTCGTCCAGGAGACCTTCCTGCGCGCGTGGAAGGCCTCCGCGAGCTTCCAGGGCCGCAGCTCCGTGCGGACCTGGCTCTACAAGATCGCCACCAACGTGTGCTTGACGAACCTCGAGGCCAAGCCCCGCCGGCCCCTGCCCACCGGGCTCGGCACGGCGGACTCGGCGCCCTCCGACGAGCTGCTGGAGGACCACGAGGTGCCGTGGCTGGAGCCGATCCCCGACGCGGCGGTCGAGGTCGCCGAGCGGGACACCATCCGGCTCGCCTTCGTCGCTGCGCTCCAGCACCTGCCGGCCCGGCAGCGCGCGGTGCTCATCCTGCGTGACGTGCTGCGCTGGTCGGCCGCGGAGACGGCGACCGCGCTCGACACGACGACGGCCGCGGTCAACTCCGCCCTGCAGCGCGCGCACGCCCAGCTCAGCGAGCGCGGGCTGACCCCGGACACCGTCGAGGCCGACCTCGACGCCGACCAGCGCGGCCTGCTCGACGCCTACCTGGCGGCGTTCTGGCGCAAGGACATCGACCAGATCGTCCAGCTGCTCAAGTACGACGCCACCTGGGACATGCCGCCCTTCCTCAACCACTTCCGCGGTGCCGACGCGATCGGCCAGCTGATCGGCTCCAAGTGCCCCGGCGGCACCAACGACATGCCGATGATCGAGACGGTCGCCAACGGACAGCCCGCGTTCGGCCTCTACATGCGCCAGCCGGGCGGGCACTTCGAGCCCTTCCACCTCCAGGTGCTGCAGATGACCGGCAGCGGCGAGGACCTCCGCGTGGAGCACGTGAGCGCGTTCTTCGACCCGCGGCTGTTCGCGCGGTTCGGGCTGCCGGAGCGGCTGCCGGCCGACTACGTGCCGGTCTGATGTCCGCCGAGCCCGCACCGGCCGGACTCGTCGCCGGGCTGGACGTGCTGCAACGCGCGCTCGACTACACCCGCGGCACCCTGGCCACCATCACCTGCGCCGACATCGACCGGCCCACGCCCTGCGCGGGCTGGAGCCTCGCGGACCTGCTCGCGCACATGGAGGACGCGCTCGACGCCTTCGCCGAGGCCGCCGAGGGCGCCGTCGGGCTGAGCAGCGCCGCGCCCTCCCCGCTGGAGCAACGGGTCCAGCGGCTGGAGGCCAAGGCGTGCGGGCTGCTCACCTCCTGGATGTCGGCCCGGGCGCCGTACGTCGACGTCGGCGGCCACCCGCTCCCCGTCGACACGGTCGCGCGGATCGCGGCGCTCGAGATCACCGTCCACGGCTGGGACGTCGGCCGGACGACGGGCCGCGGCGGTCCGCTCCCCGAGCCGCTCGCCGCCGGGCTGCTCCCCACCGCGCTGCAGGTCGGGCTGAGCGACGACCCGCGCTTCGCGCCGCCGGTCCCGGTCGACGTCCGGGCGCCGGCCGCCGTGCACGTGCTCGCGCTGCTGGGACGCCGGGCGACCTAGACTGCGCCGCATGTCGGAGACGCAGGCCCCCGCCGTCCGCCACCGCACCCGCCGGATGTCCGGCCGCGACCCGCACGAGTCGGGCCGCGCGTCGACCCCGCTGGAGCTGCTCTTCGACCTGACCTTCGTGGTCGCCTTCGGCACGGCCGCCAACGAGCTGGCCCACGCGCTGGCCGAGGAGCACATCGGCTCCGGCATCGCGGCCTTCGCCTTCGCGACCTTCGGCATCTCCTGGGCGTGGATCAACTTCACCTGGTTCGCCTCGGCCTACGACACCGACGACTGGGTCTACCGGCTCACCACGATGCTGCAGATGGTCGGCGTGCTGATCTTCGCCCTCGGGATCCCGCCGATGTTCGAGTCGGTCACCCAGCACGGCGAGACGCTCGACAACGACGTCATCGTGTGGGGCTACGTCGTGATGCGGGTCGCGATGCTCTTCCAGTGGTGGCGCGCCGGCCAGCACGACCCCGACCGTCGTCCCGCCTGCCACACCTACATCGTCTCGATCGCGATCGCCCAGGTGCTGTGGTGCGTCCTGGCGCTCGTCGACCTGCCCGTCGGCACCACCTTCGCGCTGATCGTCGTCCCGTTCCTCGTCGAGATCGGCGGCCCCGCGCTCGCCGAGCTGCGCCGCGGCGGCACCCCGTGGCACGCCCACCACATCGCCGAGCGCTACGGGCTGATGGTCATCATCACCCTCGGCGAGGGGATGATCGGCACGATGGCGGCGATCAACGTGCTCGCCGAGGACGGCCTGTCCTGGGAGATCGCGGTGTTCACCCTCGCCGGCACCGCGCTGACCTTCGGCACCTGGTGGTGCTACTTCGCGGTCCCCACCGGGGAGGTGCTGCACGCCCGCCGCGAGCGCTCCTTCGGCTTCGGGTACGGCGCGATGCTGCTCTTCGGCGCCATCGTCGCCATCGGCGCCGGCCTCCACGTCGGCGCCTACTACCTGGAGGGCAAGTACCACCTCGGGCTCACCGGGACGGTGCTGTCGGTCGTCGTACCGGTCGCACTGTTCCTGGCGGTCTTCTACGCCGGCTACTCGCTGCTGACCCGCTCGATGCACGCCTTCCACCTGGTGCTGCTGGCGATCACGGCGGTCGTGCTCGTCGTACCGGTGCTGATGGCGCAGGCCGACGTCGGCCTGGTCTGGTGCCTGCTGGTCGCCTCGCTGGCGCCGTGGGTGACGGTGGTCGGCTACGAGGTCTTCGGCTACCGCCACAACCTCGAGGTGCTCGACAGCCTCACGGACTGACGGGCTCGGCCGGCTCGGCCGGCTCCTCGCGCAGCGGGTGTGCGAGCTCGTCGGCGGGCAGCCGCGCGGCGGTGACCGCGAGCACCGCGGCGAGGACCGGCACGACCGCGGCGATCGCGAAGGTCGCCTTCAGCCCGATCAGGTCCGCGACCGGCCCGGCGATCGCCATCGAGATCGGCATCAGGCTGACCGAGACGAAGAAGTCGAGGGAGGCGACCCGGCCGAGCAGCGCGGGCGGCACCCGGCGTTGCAGCAGGGTGCCCCAGATGACCATCGGCGCCGAGAACAGGATGCCCATCACGAAGGCCGCGGCCGCGACCTGCCACACGGCCGTCGCGAAGCCGATCGCCAGGAACGGCAGGCAACCGGCGCCCCACATCAGGTTCATCCACGTCAGGTAGCGCCGCGGCATGGGCAACGACCCGGTCACCAGCGAGCCGACCGCGCCGCCGATCCCGAAGCAGGCCATCACCACCGCGTGGTCACCCGGCCCGCCGCCGAGCTCGTCCTTGATGAGGAAGGGGACGAGCACCTCCAGCGGGCCCATCATCACCAGCACCATCACCGAGGCGAAGAGCAGCGTGGCCAGCAGCCACGGCGTGCGGACCATGTAGGCGAAGCCCTCCCGCATGTCCGCCAGCGCCGTCGCGACCGCGCTGCCGGGAGCCTCCTCGGCAGCCACCTCCCGTCGTACGGCGGTGAGCGGCACCAGCGCCAGCACCAGCAGCCCACCGAGGTACGCCGCCGCCGCGACACCGATCGCCGCGGACGAGGAGGCCGCGCCGACCACACCGCCGGCGACCGCGGGGCCGAGCGCCTGGCCGATGGTCGGGCGCACCATGCCCTCGAAGCCGTTGACCGCGAGCAGGTCCTCCTCGGGGACCAGCGCCGGCAACCAGGCGGAGTACGCCGGGTAGTAGAACGCCATCGCCATCCCGGCCGTCAGGGCGACGGCCGCGAGGTGCCACAGCTGGGTCAGGTCGGCGAAGGACAGCACCGCGATCACGCTCATCCCGGCGAGCTCGACGGTCGTCGTGCCGAGCAGGATCAGCTTCTGCGGCACCCGGTCGGCCACCACCCCGCCGAGCAGCGCCGGCAGCAGCACCCCGACCGCACCCGCGGTGGTGACGATCGACAGCGCGCTGGCGCCGCCGCCGATCCGGATCACCTCCCACACCAGCGCGACGACCCAGACACCACCGCCGAAGCTGGTGAGCACCAGCGCCGCGCCGAGGCGGCGGTAGGCCGCGTGCCGGAACGGCGTGAAGGCGCGCGGCAGCCGCCGCACGGGCGTCGGCGGGAGGGGGGTGAGCTGGTCTGTCATGACGTCCTCCAGTCTGCAGAGGACGACCGGAACCGGCCACCGAATTCATCGTGCGGGCCCTGTCCGATGTGACGCCCGCCACCTACCCTGCTGACAGGACCGTCACCAAGGTCCGGTCCACACCACTCGGGAGGAAGAGACCCCATGCTCATCACCAGGTTCCGGGCAGCCGCCGTCGCGGTCGCCACCAGCGTCGTCGCCGTCGCCGGCCTCGCCTCACCCGCCTCGGCGGACCCCGCGCCGATCCCCGACGGGACGCTCGTCGAGACCGGCTACAACTACCTCGCCCGGCCGGACTACACCGCCGGCGCCAACGACTGGTCCTGCCGCCCGCAGGCCGGCAAGAACCCCGTCATCCTGCTGCCCGGCAGCTTCGCCAACGCAGGCGCCAACTTCACCAAGCTCGGTCCCCGGATCAAGAACGCCGGCTTCTGCACCTTCACCCTGAACTTCGGCCAGACCGCCGCCTCGTTCGGGCGGATCGGCGGCCTCGCGCCCACCGAGGACTCCGCCCGCCAGCTCGCGGCCTTCGTCGACCGGGTGCTCACCGCGACCGGGGCGACCAAGGTCAACGTGGTCGGCCACTCCCAGGGTGGCCTCATCCCGACGTACTTCATCAAGCGTCTCGGCGGCGCCACCAAGGTCGACAAGTACGTCGGCCTCGCCCCCAGCAACCACGGCACCGAGCTGTTCGGGATCGCCGCGCTCGGCCGGGCGCTCAACCTGCTCGGCATCGCGGAGGACTTCGCCGCGCTCGCCCAGTTCCCCGGCGTCACCTCGCAGGCGGTGGGCAGCCGGGCGCTGCAGACGCTGTGGGCCGACGGTGACGCGATGCCGGCCGGACCGTCGTACACGGTCATCAGCACGCGGTACGACGAGGTCGTGCACCCGGTCGCCAACCAGCGTCTGGACGGCCCCGGCACGCGCAACATCCTGCTGCAGGACCTGTGCCCGTTCGACACCACCGGCCACGTCGGGATCGCCTTCGACGAGCCCGCGCTGCAGCTGACCGTCAACGCGCTCAAGGGTGGGTCGAGCAGCTTCCGCCCGAGCTGCGGCTTCGGGACCCAGCGCGGGATGTTCGGGATCCCGTTCGCCTGAGCCCCCGCTCGATCAGCCGGCCGGGAGGGCGACGTAGGTCGTGTCGAGGTACTCCTCGATGCCCTCGAACCCGCCCTCCCGGCCGAACCCGCTCGCCTTGACCCCGCCGAACGGGGCGGCCGGGTTGGAGACCAGGCCGGTGTTGATGCCGAGCATGCCGGTCTCCAGCCGCTCCGCCAGCCGGATGGTGCGGGCCAGGTCGCGGGTGTAGGCGTAGGCCGCGAGGCCGTACTCCGTCGCGTTCGCGTGCGCGATCGCCTCGTCCTCGCTGGTGAAGGTGGTGATCGGCGCGACCGGGCCGAAGGTCTCCTGGGTGACCGCATCCGCCTCCGCCGGTACGTCGACCAGCACCGTCGGCGGGTAGAAGAACCCCTCGCCCTCGGGCCGCTCGCCCCCGGTCAGCACCCGCGCGCCGCGCTCCACCGCGTCGGCGACCGTCGCGGACACCGAGTCCACGGCCTTCTCGTCGATGAGCGGGCCGACGTCGACACCCTCGTCCTGGCCGCGCCCGACCCGCAGGGCACCCATCCGCTCGGCCAGCTTGGTGCCGAACTCCTCGGCCACCGACGCCTCGACGAGGAACCGGTTGGCCGACGTGCAGGCCTCGCCCATGTTGCGCATCTTCGCGATCATCGCGCCGTCGACGGCCGCGTCCAGGTCCGCGTCGGCGAAGACCAGGAAGGGCGCGTTGCCGCCGAGCTCCATCGACACCCGCTGCAGCTCGCCGGCCGACTGCTCGACGATCCGCTTCCCGACCCCCGTGGAGCCGGTGAAGCTGACCTTCCGCAGCCGCGGGTCGGCCTGCAGGGTGCTGCTCAGCCCACCGGAGTCGCTGGTGGTCACGATGTTGAGCACGCCGTCCGGCAGCCCGGCCTCGGCGAGGAGCCGGGCCAGGTAGAGCATCGTCAGCGGGGTGAGCGCCGCCGGCTTGACCACCATCGTGCACCCGGCCGCGATCGCCGGGCCGATCTTGCGGGTGCCCATCGCCAGCGGGAAGTTCCACGGGGTGATGAACAGGCACGGGCCGACCGGCTTGCGCACGGTCAGCAGCCGGCTGCCGCCGGCCGGGTTGTGCATCCAGCGGCCGTGCACGCGGACCGCCTCCTCGGAGAACCAGCGCAGGAACTCGGCTCCGTAGGTCACCTCGCCCTTCGCCTCCGCCACCGGCTTGCCCATCTCCAGGCTCATCACCAGCGCCAGGTCGTCGGCCTGCGCGGTCACCAGCTCGAACGCCCGCCGCAGGATCTCGCCCCGCTCGCGGGGCGCCGTCGCCGCCCAGTCCGCCTGCGCCCCCGCTGCCGCGTCCAGCGCGGCTCGCGCGTCGTCGAGGGTCCCGTCCGCGACGTCGGTCAGCACCGACCCGTCCGCCGGGTCGATGACGTCGATCCGCCCACCCCCGCTCCCGGGCACCCACTGCCCGCCGACGTACAGCTGGCGGTGCGACGCGGGAAGCAGCTGGTCAAGACGCTCACGCAGGCTCATGGGACCACTCTGGCACGCCCCGGAAACCCCACAGGAGGACCCGGCACCGGGCGGCGACCACGCGGCGAGAGCCGCATGAACAGCAGCTTGCTGCCGACCGCCGCGGCGAAGCCGCGCTCGCCCCGACAACCCAGTCTTGCCGCCAGGCGGAGGCAGGACCTACGCAAGCCAACCGCGGGCCGGCAGCACGGCGAGAGCCGCGTTGATCAGCAGCTTGCTGCCGCCCCACGCGGCGAAGACGAGCTCGGCCAGTCCAAAACGGAGCGAGCCCCACATTGCATGGGGTCAACGTGGGGCTCTTGTCGCGTTCGGTGCTCCCTCCGATTACGACTCCCTTACTCTAGCGCGGCCATAGCGCGGGTCAAGGAAGTATCGCCAGATTCCCCTTCTCGGTTGTCGCATCTGGGATCAAAGTCCCGGTCAGCGTGCGCCGCGCAGGAACTCCTGCAGCAGCGGACCGGCGGTCTGCGAGCCCGAGGTGCCGGTCTGGACGAACACGGCGACGGCGAGGTCGTCCTGGGCCGCGATCATCCAGGCGTGGGTGCGGATGGTGCCTCCGTCGGCGTACTCCGCGGTGCCGGTCTTGGCAATCACCGGACCTCCGGGAAGGCCCGCGAGCCCCCGCCCGCTGCCGTTGGTGACCACGCGGCGCAGCAGGGCCTTGAGCTGGCGGGCCTCGGCGGCGGTGAGCGGCTTGGCCGTGGCGGGCACGGAGGTGTCGGCCCCCGCCACCAGGTGCGGTACGACGGTCTTGCCGGCCTGGATGCTCGCGACGACCGTCGCCATCGCCATCGGCGAGGCGAGGACCTTGCCCTGGCCGATCAGGTTGGCGGCGCCCTCGGTCTCGCTGGCGGGCTTGGCGGGGACCTGGCCGAAGTAGGCGGGGAACCCGAGGTCGTGGTCGATGCCCATGCCGAGGCTGCCGGCGGCGTCGGCGAGGGCGCCGTCCTTCACCTTGTCGCGGGCGTTGATGAGCGCGGTGTTGCAGGACTGGGCGACGGCCTCCTGCAGCGCGATGGTGCCGACGGCGGAGGCCGGGTAGTCGGAGTAGTTCTTGAAGCTCTTGCCGTTGACGGTCACCGTCGGGGTGCAGCGCACGGGGGTCTGCGGGGTGAGCCCGGCGCGGAGCAGGGCGAGCGAGGTGACCGACTTGAAGGTGGAGCCGGGGGCGAACTGGCCGAAGGTGGCGTAGTTCTGGCCGCCGGTGCCGGCGCCGTTGGCGGCCGCGAGGATCGAGCCGTCGCTGGGCCGGATCGCGACCAGGGCGCTGGCCGGGGTCACGCCGCCGAGGATCCGCTCGGCGAGGGTCTGCAGGCGGGTGTCGAGGGTGGTGGCGAGCGGCTTGCCCGCGGCCGGCTCGCTGAGGAACAGCTCGCGCCGCTCGGTGCCCTTCGTCGCGGGCACGGCGTAGACGGCCCGGCCGGGGGTGCCGCGCAGCTGCTTGTCGTAGCGCGCCTGCAGGCCGGTGAGCCCGGCGGTGTCGCCCGAGCGATAGGTGGCGGGGTCCTTCTTCACCATCTCGGCGGTCACCGGTCCGACCTTGCCGAGGATGGGCGCGGCGAAGTCGCGGGTCGGGGCGAGCGCCAGCTGACCGTCGACGCTGCGGCTGCCGGTGACCCCGGGCAGGCCGGCGCGCACCGCGGCGGGGATCTCGGCGGCGCGGTAGGTGATCGCCTCGACGAAGGCCTTGGGCCCGGCACCCGTCACCGCCTTGACGTACGGCGCCACGTCGATCCCGACGAGAGCGGCGAGCCGGCGCGCGGACGCTGGCGCCTGGGCGGCCGGGACCAGGGTGCGGTCGATGCCGACCCGGACGACGGGTCGCTCGGTGACGAGCTTGGCGCCGCCGGCGCCGGTGATCTCGCCCCGCTGGGCGGCCTCGGTCGTCACGTCGAGGGTCTCCCCCTCGGCCAGGCTGGGCTCGACGAGCGCGGGCGACCAGGTGACCGACCACGCGTCGCCCGACTGGGTCAGCGGCGCGGTGGTCTCGTAGGTCCACGCGTCGCCGCCCTCGACCACCGGCCAGGACCACTCCAGGGTCGCGGACGGCTTCTCGCCGTCGGTCGAGACCTTGCCGACCTCGACGGTGGGGGTGAGGCCGTCCATCCCGGCCACGACCGCGTCGTAGTCCCGGGCGACCGCGGCACCCTCGGCACCGCTCCACGACACCTTGTCGAGGCCCTTGCCCTCGGCGAGCGCGCCGGCGAGGGCGGTGGCGGCGTCGCGCGCACCGTCCTCGTCGGAGCCTCCGGAGCAGGCGGCCAGCCCGCTCGTCAGGACGAGCAGGCCGACCGCCACCGAGATTCGCCTCATGCGAGGAGTTCTACCAAAGGGGTCCGAGGGAGACCCCGGGCGACTATCCGACGAGCAGCCCGGAGACGAGCGGCTGGTAGCCGGAGGAGTGCCCGAGGCGGTTGGGGTGGTAGCTCTCGCTGATCGGGCTGGAGAAGCCGTTGAGCCACTCGGTGCTGTCGCAGACGGCGTGCCCGGTGAAGCGCGAGGTGGGGTTGGCCCACTTGAAGCCCTTGGCGCTGGCAGCGGCCGAGAGCTTGCTGTTGAGCAGGTCGGCGGTGGCGTTGAGGCGGGTCTCCTCGGCCGGGGAGAAGAACGTGGCGGCGTTGCAGTCCTCACCCATGAACACCCGCGGGTAACCGACGACGACCACGACGGCGTTCGGCGCCTTGGACTTGATCGAGGAGTACAGCGTGCTCAGCCGGCCCGGCAGCGTGTTGTTGATGAACGACTGGGCGGTGTTGATCGAGCCGTCGCAGTCCGACATCCAGCCCGGCTGGGCGCACTCGGTGAGGACGCTGCTGAAGCCGGCGTCGTTGCCGCCGACCGAGATGGTGACGTAGCGGGTGGTGCTGGTGAGCGCGCTGAGCTGGCCGCTGGTCACCGTGCTGACGGTGGCGCCGGAGCAGGCCTTGAAGTTCAGGGAGTAGCCCTTCGCGGCGGCGACCAGCTTGGGGTAGGCGTAGTTCGAGCGCTGGCAGCTGGTGCCGTCGTCGATGTAGCTGCGGGTGCCGACGCCGGAGGAGTAGGAGTCGCCGAGCGCGACGTACGACGGGCCGGCGGCGTGGGCGGGTGGGATCGCGACGAGGCCGACGAGGGCGGCGGCCAGGACGGACCCGAGGGACAGCAGGAAGCGGAGCGACCGAGACATGTGCGACTGCTTTCAGGACGTTCGGATGTGAGCCAGGTCACTCAACCACGAACGTCCGCCCACGTCACCTGTGCCCGGGAGAATGTCCGGCCAACAACGGGAGTCCGCGCCGGGTCCCGTCGACGATGTCGGCCACGTGCGCCTGGAAGCCCGGGCAGGTGGTGATGTCGTGCGCGCGGCACTCCAGCGCGTGCGCGGTGAGGTGGCGCGAGCGCTCCAGGTCGGCCTGCCGCCGGTCGAGCTCGGCGAGGTGCGCCTTGAGCGCGTCGCGACGGCCCTCGGTGGAGGCGTCGACCAGGGTGCGGATCTGCTCCAGGCTCATCCCCGACGCCTTGCTGGCGAGGATCGTCGCCACCCGGTAGGCGTCGTCCTCGCCGTAGACCCGGCGGCCCGCGCCGTCGCGCTCGGGGCGCAGCAGGCCCTTGTCCTCCCAGTGCCGCAGCACGTGCGTCTCGAGGTCGAACCGCTCGGCCAGGTCCCCGATCGACCAGCGGATGTCGTGCCGGCTTGACTTCATGTCTACATGAACTCACATGCTTCTGACCTGCGCAAGTCCACGATCCCGAGAGGAAAACCCATGAACGACTATGACGTCGCCGTCGTCGGTGCCGGAGCCGCCGGCCTCCAGGCCGCCCAGACCCTGGGCCGCATGCACCAGAGCACCGTCGTGCTCGGCACCGACCGCTACCGCAACGACCCGACCGGCCACATGCACAACTTCCTCGGCCACGACGGCACCCCGCCCGCCGAGCTGCGCACGGCCGCCCGCAAGGACGCCGAGGCCTACGACGACGTGACCTTCCGCGACGCCGAGGTGCTCTCGGTCTCCGGCAGCCTCGGCGACTTCGTCCTCGAGCTCGCTGGCGAGGAGCCGGTCCGGGCCCGCCGCGTGCTGCTCGCCTCGGGCGTGCGCGACACCCTGCCCGCCGTCCCGGGCGTCACGGAGAACTTCGGCGACCTCGTCGCGCACTGCCCGTTCTGCCACGGCCACGAGTACGCCGGCACCCGGGTCGGCATCCTCGGCTCCGCCCCGCACGTCGGCGCGATGGCCTCGATGCTCGGCCCGATCGCCTCCGAGCTGGTCGTGCTCACCGACGGCGGCGCGCTGGAGGAGTCGGTGGCGCAGACGCTGGCCCGGCTCGGCGTACCGGTCGTGGAGGCGGGGGTCCGCGAGGTCCGCCGCGAGGGCTCCGGGCTGGTCGTCGACCTCGCCGACGGGGCCACCGTGGACCTCGGCGGCCTGCTGGTCAAGACGGACTGGGCGCTGGCCGGCCCCTTCGCCGAGCAGCTCGGCCTGGAGGTCTCCGAGATGGGCGCGGTCGTGGTCGACGCCTTCGGGCGCACCAGCGTGCCCGGCGTCTTCGCGGCCGGCGACATGGCCCAGGGCCCCGGCCTGCCGATGCCGATGGCGTCCGTGCTCGTCGCCGCCGCGAGCGGGCAGATGGCGGCCGCGGGGTGCGTGCAGGACGCCGCGCTCGCGCGGATCGCCTGAGGGAGCAGGCGGGTCCCCTCGCGATCGTCGCCGCTCAGTACCAGCCGACCTGCTCGGAGTGCGCCCACGCCTTCTGCGGCGTTCCGTAGCGGGCGCCGATGTAGGCCAGGCCCCAGTTGATCTGGGTCTCCGGGTTGGTCCGCCAGTCGCTGCCGACGACGGCCATCTTGGTGCCGGGCAGCGACTGGGGGATGCCGTAGGCGCCGGAGCTGGCGTTCTCGGCGAGATGGTTCCAGCCGGACTCGCGGTGCCACAGCGCGTCGAGGTAGGGCCACTGGTCCTCGGGGAAGCCGAACTCGATCATCAGCTGGTAGCCGAGCGCGCGGTTGGAGCCGCGGTCGACGTCGGCCGGCACCCGGACAGGCGGGAGGTTCTTCGCGATCCGCTCGGCCCGGCGGGCGAGCTGGGCCATGATCTGGGCGTCCGGTACGTCGGCGCGCGCGCCCGAGGAGCGGGAGAGCTCGGTCGCCCGGTCGCTCGGCGTGGCCGTCGGGGAGGCCGTCGGACTGGCCGTCTGACGGGCCGACGGCGAGCCGGACCGAGCGGGTTCGGCCGCAGGGGTCGTCGTCGTGCCGCACGCGGTCGCGAGCAGCGCGACGGCGGCGCACAGCACCGGGCGAGGACCCCCCATGGGGTCCGACCCTAGGTCAGTCCCGCGGCTTGCGCGAGCGGTTCGGCGGACCGTAGTCCTTCGCCAGCTCGATCAGCTTGCCGGAGATCCGGGTGCTCTTCAGCCGCTCCCACTGCTCGTCGGTCAACCGCGCGGGCAGCTCGACGATGGAGTAGTCGGGGCGGATGGTGATCTTGCCGAAGTCGCGCCGGTCGAGGCCGCCCTCGTTGGCGAGCGCGCCGACGATCTGGCGGGGCTCGACGCGGTGCCGCTTGCCGACCTGGATCTTGTAGGCCTGGAAGCTGCCGCCGCCGCGCGGCGCCCGGTCCCGGCCGCCGCGGTCGCCGCGGTCGTCGGCGCCCCACGAGTCGCGCTTGCGGTGCTCGCCACGCTCGGGACGGTCGCGGTCGAAGCGCTGGCGGGGCTCGGGCTCCGGCTCCAGCAGCAGCGGGGTGTCACCCTGCATCACGATCGCCAGGGCGGCGGCGACGTCGACCTCGGGGACGTCGTGCTCCTTGATGTAGTGGCTCACCACGTCGCGGAAGAAGGAGATGCTCGGCGACTCCAGCGCGGCGGTGATCTGGTCGTCGAAGCGGCTCAGCCGCGACTCGTTGATCGCGTCGACGCTCGGCAGCTGCATCTGCTCCAGCGTCGTGCGGGTGGCCTTCTCGATGTGCTTGAGCAGGTAGCGCTCGCGCGGGGTGATGAAGGAGATCGCGTCGCCGCTGCGCCCGGCCCGGCCGGTCCGGCCGATGCGGTGGACGTAGGCCTCGGTGTCGGTGGGGATGTCGTAGTTGAAGACGTGGCTGATGCGCGGTACGTCGATGCCGCGGGCCGCGACGTCGGTCGCGACGAGGATGTCGAGCTTGCCGTCCTTGAGCTGGTTGACGGTGCGCTCGCGCTGGGCCTGGACGATGTCGCCGTTGATGGCGGCGGCGCTGTAGCCGCGGGCGCGCAGCTTCTCCGCCAGCGTCTCGGTCTCGTTCTTGGTGCGCACGAAGACGATCGCGCCCTCGAAGTTCTCGACCTCGAGGATCCGGGTGAGGGCGTCGACCTTCTGCGGGTAGCTGACGATGAGGTAGCGCTGGCGGATGTTCTCCGCGGTCCGGGTCTTGCGCTCGATGGCGATCTCGACCGGGTCGTTGAGGTACTTCTGCGACAGCGTCTTGATCTGCTTGGGCATGGTCGCGGAGAAGAGCGCGACCTGCTTGTCGCTCGGGGTGTCGGCGAGGATCGTCTCGACGTCCTCGGCGAAGCCCATGTTGAGCATCTCGTCGGCCTCGTCGAGGACCAGGAAGCGCAGCTCGGTGAGGTCGAGCGTGCCCTTCTCCAGGTGGTCCATGATCCGGCCCGGGGTGCCGACGACGATGTGCACGCCGCGGCGCAGCGCGGACAGCTGCACGCCGTAGCCCTGGCCGCCGTAGACGGGCAGCACGCTGACGCCGCGCAGGTTGGCGGCGTACTTCTCGAACGCCTCGCAGACCTGCAGGGCGAGCTCGCGGGTCGGCGCGAGCACCAGTGCCTGCGGGGTCTTCTGCGAGGTGTCGAGCTGGTCGAGGATCGGCAGCGCGAAGGCGGCGGTCTTGCCGGTGCCGGTCTGCGCGAGGCCCATCACGTCGCGGCCCTCGAGCAGGTGCGGGATCGTCTGGGCCTGGATCGCGGACGGCGACTCGTAGCCGACGTCCTTCAGCGCCTTGAGGATCCGCTCCCCGAGTCCGAGGTCGCCAAAAGTCGTCGTCTCGTTCTCAGCGGTGTCACTCACCCGTCAAGGGTAGTGGCGTGAGCGATTTCACGCCCGATCGTCGGCGCGGTGCCGTGCGTCACTCGCTGTCGAAGAGGTCCTTCACACCGCACTCGGAGTCGGCGTGCTCGCCGATCGCCGTCATGTCCTTCTCGTCGAGCTTCTGGAACGGCCCGAGCATCTCGGTGAAGAGGGTCTCCATCCGCTCGTCCTCGGACTTCTTCTTGAACGCCGCCGCGTAGTCGGGGTCGAGGAACTTCTTCGCGTTCTCCGCGACGGCCGCCTGGACGTCGACCAGCGACTGCCACTCCTCGGAGAGCTGCTCCGGCGCCGCGTCGGCGACCTTCTGGCTGAACGCCAGCTCCTTCGCGAACGACGCCTCGAGCTCCTTCATCGCCTCCGGCGTGAGGTCGCCGTCGGAATCGGGGAGGTCGGGCGAGTCCCGGTCGACCGCCTCCTTCACCAGCGTGCAGTAGGCCGCCTTGTCGTAGCCGCCGCCGGCGGAGGGCTCCTTCCTCTCGCCGGCGTCGTCGTTGCCACATGCCCCCAGGGCCAGCAGCGCGATCGCGCCGGCCCCCACCCAGTGGAATCTCATGCGCGCACCCTAGATGACCCGCCGGTCACTCGACGGTGACCGACTTCGCGAGGTTGCGCGGCTTGTCGATGTCGTGGCCCAGGCTGAGCGCGGCGTGGTAGGCCAGCACCTGCAGCGGGATCGTCAGCAGGATCGGGTCGAGCTCGCGCTCGTTGGCCGGTACGTCGATCCGCCGCACCTCCAGGTCGCCGAGGTCCACGCTCGCGTGGGTCACCACGGTGAGCGGGCCACCGCGGGCCGCGATCTGCCCCAGGGCCGCGACGTTGCGGTCGACCAGCTCGTCGTCCGGCACGATCGCGACGGTCGGCACCGCCGTGGAGATCAGCGCGAGCGGGCCGTGCTTGAGCTCGCTGGTCTGGTAGGCCTCGGCGTGCCGGTAGGTGATCTCCTTGAACTTCTGCGCGCCCTCGCGCGCGACCGGGAAGCCACGCACCCGGCCGACGAAGAAGAGGCTGTCGGCCTCGGCGAGCTCCTTGGCGACGACCGCGAGCTCGGCCTCGCCGGCCAGGACCTCCTCGATCTGCCCCGGGATCGCGGTGAGCCCGGCGATCAGCCGCCGGCCGTCGGCGATGGAGAGGTCACGCACCCGGCCGAGCTGGACGGCGAGCATCGCGAAGCCCAGGAACATGTTGGTCAGCGCCTTGGTCGAGGCGACCGCGACCTCGGGCCCGGAGTGCAGGTAGATCCCGCCGTCGACCTCGCGCGCGATCGCCGAGCCGACCACGTTGACCAGGCCGATGCAGCGACCACCCTTGCGCTGGATCTCCTGCACCGCCAGCAGGGTGTCGATGGTCTCGCCGGACTGGCTCACGGCGACGTACAGCGTGTCCGGCTCGACGATCGGGTTGCGGTAGCGGAACTCGCTCGCGGCCTCCGCGTCGGCGGGGATCCGGGCCAGCTCCTCGATGAGCGAGGCGCCCATCTGCCCGACGTAGTAGGCCGAGCCGCAGCCGAGGATCTTGACCCGCCGGATCGCGCGCAGCTCGCGGGCGTCGAGGTTGAGCCCGCCGAGGTGGCCGGTGCCGAAGCGGTCGTCGAGCCGGCCGCGCAGCACGGCCTCGGCCCGCGCGGGCTGCTCCAGCATCTCCTTGTGCATGAACGACTCGTGCTCCCCCGCGTCGTACGACGCCGGGTCGATGTCGACCTGCTGGGCCCGCCGGTCGGTGGCGGCCAGCCCCGTCGGCTCGAGCCGGTACGTCGTGAAGCCGCTCGCCGTGACCGTCGCCATCTCGCCGTCGTCGAGGTGGGCGACGGTGGTGGTGTAGCGCACGACCGCCGCGAGGTCGGAGGCCACGTGCATCTCGTGGTCGCCGACACCGATGATCAGCGGGCTGCCGTTGCGCGCCACCACGACCCGGTCGGGGAAGTCGGCGTGCACGACCGCGAGGCCGTAGGTGCCCTCGATCCGGCCCAGCGCCTCGGCGGTGCGGGCCTCGAGCGTCTTGGCGGTGGAGGCGCTGATCAGGTGGGCGATCACCTCGGTGTCGGTGTCCGAGCGCAGGTCGACGCCGGCGTCGAGGAGCTCGGCGCGCAGCGCGGCGGCGTTGTCGATGATGCCGTTGTGCACGACCGCCACCCGGCCGCTCCCGTCCGCATGCGGGTGGGCGTTCTCGTCGGTGGCCGGGCCGTGGGTGGCCCAGCGGGTGTGCCCGATGCCGATCTTGCCGCCGAAGCGCTTGGGCAGGCTGTCGGCGAGGTCGCGGACCCGGCCGGCCCGCTTGGCGACCTTGACCCCGCTGCCGCCGAGGACGGCGACGCCGGCGGAGTCGTAGCCCCGGTACTCCAGCCGGGTCAGCCCCTCCAGCAGCAGCGGCGCGGCCTGCTGGCCCCCGATGTATCCCACGATCCCGCACATGTCGGTGCTCCCTCTTCCTCAGCCGTAGACGATCCGGCGCAGCTGGCGCTCGGACAGCTCGGGCGCGGCCACCACGTGGCCGCGCACCTCCTCCTGGAGCCGGGCGAAGATCTCGGCGTTCTTGGCGCCGTAGGTCTTCAGCTCCGCGTGCCGCCGCCGGACCCAGGACTCCACGGGCTCGTCGTGGAAGGACAGGACGTCCTCGACGAGCCGGAGCGCCTCGGGGGCGGTGAGCCCGCTGCTCTGCTCCACGTGGCGCAGCAGCCTCGGGTCGACGTACACCGGACGAGCGTGCAGCGAGTGCCGCCGAAACTCAAATTCCTGCCCGAAATCGGGCAGATCTGACCGACCTGACGACGGCGATCACTCCGGCGCCACGGAAGGTGGGGCAGCGACTGCGGTTCGGCGCCCCCATCGACCCATCAGGTGGAGGACGAAGGCGCCCGTCATGGCATTTCAGTGGCACGAAGTGGGGAACGTGCTACTCTGGTGAACACAAGGTGAACAGGAGGTGTCCCATGACCAACACCGAAGTGTCGACTCGGCTCGAGATGCGCTGGGTCCCCGTGACCGATGCCAGCGGCCGCACGCACATGGAGGCCGTCTGGGTGGAGGTCGGCGCACCCGCCGTCGCCGCCCACGCCGCCTGACGTACCCCCCAGCTCCGCACAGGAAGGAGCATCCCGTCGCCCCGGGATGCTCCTTCCTTCATTTTTCGGTTGTTCATCTTTGTGACCCAGCACACGCCTTGATCCGGAATGGTTGACGTGTCACCATTGCTTCTAATCGTTGACGTTTCAACAACTTCGATCCTCAGGAGCCCCACATGACCGAGAACGCCGCCCTCACCGACATCTCCGGCGACTACACCCTCGACGTCTCGCACAGCCGCCTCGGCTTCGTCGCCCGCCACGCGGTCGTCACCAAGGTCCGCGGCCAGTTCACCGACTGGAACGCGACCGCCCACATCGACACCGCCGACCCGGCGGCCTCCTCGGTCACGCTCACCATCAACCCGGCCAGCGTCAGCACCGGCAGCCCCGACCGCGACGGCCACCTGCAGTCGCCCGACTTCTTCGACGCCGCGCAGTTCCCCGAGTGGACGTTCGTCTCCACCGAGGTCAGCCGCGACGGCTCCGACTGGACCATCACCGGCGACCTGACCATCAAGGACGTCACCAAGCCGGTCACCATCGAGTTCGAGGAGAACGGCTCGGCCAAGGACCCCTTCGGCAACGTGCGCGTCGGCTTCGAGGGCGACGTCACCGTCAACCGCAAGGACTGGGGCCTGACCTGGAACGCCGCGCTGGAGACCGGCGGCGTCCTCGTCTCGGAGAAGATCAAGCTCGAGTTCGACATCTCGGCGATCAAGAACGCCTGAGCGGAAACTCCCTGCGCACACCCGGGCGAGTCGGCCAGACTCGTCCGGGTGTCGCCTTTCTCCACCCGGCCACTGACCCTGGCCGACGCCCCCGCCGTGCACGCCGTGATCGCCGCCCAGGAGCTGCACGACATCGGCAGCGTCGAGATCGAGGTCGACGACCTCGTCGGTGACTGGCAGCGACCGTCGTACGACCTGGCGAGCAGCTCGGTCGCGGTCCTCGACGGCGAGCGGGTCGTGGCCTACGCCGAGCACCTGGGCGAGGAGCGGTACGACGCCGCGGTCGACCCGTCGTACCGCGGCCGGGGGATCGGGACCTGGCTCGCCGGCTGGGTCCAGGACCTGGCCCGCTCCCGCGGCGTGGCGGTCCTCGGCATGCCGGTGCCGGAGGGCTCCGCCGGCGACCGCCTCCTCACCGCCCTCGGGTACGACGTGCGCTGGACCAGCTGGGTGCTGCGCCTCCCACCCGGCGCGGAGGTCGCCGAGCGCGCACTGCCAGAGGGCTACGGGCTGCGCGAGGCGACCCCCGCCGACCACGAGCAGGTCTGGGCGGTCGTCGAGGACGCCTTCCTGGAGTGGTCGGTGCGGGAGCGCAGCAGCCTCGAGGACTTCGGCGCCCAGGTGTGGCGCCGTCCCGGCTTCGAGCCGTGGCACCTGCAGGTCGTCACCGACCCCGGCGGCGCCGTGGTCGCAGCGGCGAACGTGTGGAACACCGCCGACCCGGTCGACACCTACGTCGCCAAGCTCGCCGTCGCCCGCGGGCACCGCGAGCGCGGGCTCGCCCAGGCGCTGCTGGTCGCGGCCTTCGCCGCCGGCCGGGCCCGCGGCGCGGTGTCCTCCAGCCTCTCGACCGACTCGCGCACCGGGGCGCTGACGCTCTACGAGAAGGTCGGCATGCGGCCGGACTCGGTGTGGGTGCACCGCGCGGTCCGGCTGGACCGAGCCCGAGCGCCGAGGGTTCGGCCGGCGGATCCTGGATAGGCTCCCCCGCATGGGCGAGGTGTTCGCGGGACGCTACGAGCTGTTGGACCCCATCGCCACCGGTGGCATGGGCACGGTCTGGCGGGTGCACGACCGCACGGCGGGCGACGTCAAGGCGGCCAAGATGCTGCGCCAGGCGGACGCCGCCATGCTGCTGCGCTTCGTGCGCGAGCAGTCCGTGCGCATCGACCACACCCACGTGGTGACCCCGCAGTCGTGGGCCGGCGTCGACGACCGGGTGCTCTTCACGATGCCGCTCGTGCGCGGCGGCTCGGTCGCCGGGCTGCTCAAGCGCAACGGCGGGAGCCTGCCGCCCCGGTGGATCGCGGCGCTCACCGACCAGACGCTGCAGGCCCTCGACGCGGTGCACGCCGCCGGGATCGTGCACCGCGACATCAAGCCGGGCAACCTGCTGCTGGAGCCGACCGGCGCGGGACGGCCGCACCTGCGGCTGACGGACTTCGGGATCGCCGTTCCGGCCGACGAGCCGCGGCTCACCCACGTCGCCATGGTGATCGGCACGCCGGGCTACATGCCGCCCGAGCAGGTGGCCGGCGCCGATCCCGACCCCAGTGCGGACATCTACGCGCTCGGCGTCGTCGTGCTGGAGATGCTCACCGGTCAGCGGCCGAGCAAGGAGCCCGCGCCGGTCGACGTGACCCCGCTGCGCACCGGCCAGCCCGAGCACGACGCGATCCTCGACCTGGTCGCGGTCGCCACCGCGGCCGACCCGGCGCAGCGCCCGAGCGCCGAGGCCCTGCGCGCGCACCCGGCGCTGCGGGGGCTGGTCGCCCGCTGGGACGACCCGCTGCTGCACGACCCGCTGACCGTGCCCGACGAGCACGCCGGCGACGTACCGCTCCCGCCGCCTCCGCCGACGATCGCCTCCGCGCCGCCCACCCTCGCGGTCGGCACCAGCCTGATGCCGCCCCCGCCGCCGGGCGCGGTGGCCGCGCGCGCCAAGGCGCCGGTCGACGCCTACGTCCTGCTCGGGGCCGGGCTGGTGGGCCTGCTGGTCGCGCTCCTCCTGCTGCTGGGCTGAGACTCAGCGCCGCGCGCGCAGACGGACCAGGCCGCCCGCGAGGCAGGCCACGCTCACCGCGGCGACGCCGAGCCCGGCGCCACGACGGCCGGTCAGCCACCCGTCGCCCTCGTCGTCCCCGACGACCGGGTTGCCCGAGGCGACCGCGGCGAAGGTGCCGTCGGCGACGAGGAAGGGCTTGCCCGGCGAGTACGACGCGACCTGGTCGCCGTCGTCCGGCGAGGTCGCCACCCCGGGATAGCCCGGAGCACCGTCGGTCTCCCCGGTCACCGCGACGGTCACCTCGAACGGGACGTCGAGCGGCTTCTCGTCCTCGTCCGCCGGCGCGACGGACAGCGCCACCCAGTAGTCCCCCGGCACGACCGGCAGGTCGTCGGCGAACCGGTCGAGGTAGCGCAGCGGGCGGGTGCCGGCGACCAGGTCGAGCGTCTTCCCGTCGTCGTAGGTGCCGTCGGAGCTCTCGTCGTCGTTCGTGTCGTTGGTGTCGGCGAAGACCGCACGCCGCGGGTCGACCAGCCGCAATCGGACGTTCGGGTCGCTGTAGCGGCCGTCCTCCGACGGCCGCTTCGGCGCCGTCGCTCGCACAGCGAGCTGCTGGCCCCAGCCGACCCCGACCCGCCACAGCTGCTCGGTGCCCTGGCGCACGGTGCTGCTCACCGTGACGCCGTCCGCGGAGGGGTCGAGGGCGGGCGCGTCGGCGAAGGAGGTCCCGCCCGCGACCTCGCGGGCCCCGCCCGGCTCGGGCACCGGGAAGGACACGTCCTCGTCGGGCTCCGGCAGCGAGGCGCGGTCCTCGACCGGCGCCTCCTCCACGATCTTGATCGCGACCGGCAGCTCGGAGGTGCTGCTGCTGCCGGAGCTGCGGCCGACCTCGACCTGCAGGGTCGCAGCGCGCAGGCAGTCCGGGCGGTCGGTCGCCTCGGCCGAGCTCGGGCCGACCGCGACCGCGGCCCCGATCACCGCCTGCGGCGTCGAGAAGCCGGTGGTGTCGCTGTCGCTCTCGCAGCTCTTCAGCACGCCGTCGTCATCGAGGACGCCGACCTTCACCGCGATCGAGTCGGTCGTGTCGGCGCCCGGCGCGGCGATCACGCCGACGTGCACGGTGCTGTCGCGCATCCGCCGGTCGTAGGTGAAGTGGTGGGTGTTCCGCGCGGCCGACCCGCCGATCGTGTCGGCCCACAGGCCGGGGTCGAGCGCGGTCGGCCGGTCCGGCGTGGTGCTGCCGACACCACCGGGGACCGGCTCGCCACCGAGGTCGATCGCGGACGGCGTCGCGGCGCCGGCGTACCCGGTCGTCAGGGTGAGCCAGGCCAGGCAGGTCGCGCCGGCGAGCAGGGCGGAGGGGCGGGAGCGCACAGGGGAAGCCTATGCAGATCGCCGTCCCGCCAAACGCGGGCGGGAAATCCGTGGTCTCCCCCAACCGGCCGGGCATCCCGGGCGTCCTTGTCTGCAGTGCCACCGCTCGGGAAAGGATGACGACATGAGCAGACCTGGCAGCGCCACCGAGGACGAGTTCGTCGAGCTCGTCCATGCGGCCTGGCCCTCGCTCTACCGGACGGCGATCCTGCTGACCGGGGACCACGGGCTGGCCGAGGACCTCGTCCAGACCGCGCTCGCGCGCACCTACGCCCGCTGGGGCAAGCTGCGCGAGCCGGCGGCGGCCCGCGGCTACGCCCGCCGCGCGCTCGTCACCCAGACGACGAGCTGGTACCGCCGGCGCTCCACGCGCAACGAGCGGCCCACCGAGGTGCTGCCCGAGCGGGCCAGCGGCGCCGACACCGGCACCGCGGTCAGCGACCGGGTCGACGTCACCGCCGCCCTGCGCGAGCTGCCGCCACGCCAACGTGCGGTCATCGTGCTGCGCTACTACGACGACCTGTCCGTGCAGGAGACCGCCGAGGCCCTCGGCGTCGCCACCGGCACCGTGAAGAGCCAGACCTCGGTCGCGCTCGCCCGCCTGCGCACCCTGCTCGGCGACGTCGAGCTCACCACCACTGCTCCGGGAGGACACCATGCCTGAGCTCTCCGACCTGCTGCACCGCTCCGTCGACGACGTCGACGTGCCCCGCCCCCACGTCCACGACATCACCGCCCAGGGCCGCGCGCTGCGCACCCGCCGCCGGCTCGGCGCGGCCGTCGCGGCGGCCGTCGTGCTCGGCGCGGTCGGTGGCGGGTTCGCGCTGGCCGACTCGTTCGGCGGCGACCGGCGCAGCGAGATCGCCAACCCGACCACGGACACCCCCACGCCGTACGACGAGTGGTCGGCCTGGTCGCTCGACGACGACGTCACCATCGGCGGTCGCCCGGTGCGCCTCCCCGGCCAGACCGTCAACCTGGCCCAGACCTCGGCCGGGGTCGTGGCGAAGACCTTCCCGGGCGACGACGACCCGGCGCGCTACGTCCTCGTCCGGCCCGACGGCAGCACGCGGGCGCTCGCGCTCCCGGCGAGCGTGCCGACCGTCGACGGCGACATCGCCGCGCCGCGGATCGCCTGGGTCACCAGCGGGCGCGACGTGCTGGTGCTGCACGTGTGGGACGTGGAGAAGGACGAGGAGCTGGCCCGCGTCGACGTGCCCTCGCCGGGGACGACACCGCCCTCCGCCGGTGAGATCCTCGAGCCGGCGCTGCTCGACGGCGAGGCGGCGTACTTCCAGACGCACGGCGGGGTCTCCCGCCGCGTGCTCTGGGCCACCGGCGAGGTGCGGACCCTGCCGCGGCCGGTCGCGTCCGTGCGCTCGGGAGTGGCGACCGGGGGCGACAGCTCGGGCTCGACGTACGTCGTGATGGACGCCGCGACCGGCCGGGTCCGCCGCGCGGTCCAGGGCGACGTCATCCGGTTGACGGTGTCGCCGGACGGCCGCTGGTTGTACGGCAGCACCTCGGACGGGTCGTTCGTCGAGCCGGTGGACGGCGGCAAGCGGGTGCCGCTGGCGGACCTGTCCGTGATGGCGTCGTGGTCGCCCGGTGGCGCGGTGGTCGGCCAGAAGGGCACAGAGGCCACGATGATGCGGTGCACCACCGACGGCAGGTGCACCGAGAAGGTCGTCGGCGAGGGCGGTGAGGTGTCCGTCCTGTCGGCCGACTTCCTCAACGCCGGCTGAGACGGCGAAGGGCCCGTGGCCCCGGGGATCACCCGGGGCCACGGGCCCTGCGCTGTGCCTGGTCGCCCCGTGGGCTCAGGCGTCGTCCTCGTCCTCGGCCGGCTCTGCCTGGTCGGCGTCCGGTCCGTCGGCGAGGATGCCGTAGAGGCTGCGGCGAGCCTCGACGAGGACCTCGACCGCCGCGCGGCGCTGGCCCTCCGAGCCGGCGGTCACGATCTGCCACACGGCACCCATGACCTGGCCGATCTCGGCCTTGATGTCGGCGGGCGTGCCGCCCTCGGCGCCGGCTGCCTCGGCCGCCTTGCGACGGTCGAAGGGCACCCACACCGCGGCGAGCTCGTCGGCGTGCTCGGCGCACCAGGCCGCGCCGGCGGAGGTGAGCCGCATGCCGCGGCGCCCCGCCTCGTCGTTCTCGACGAGCTCCTCGTCGAGCAGCTGCTGCACGGTCGGGTAGACCGAGCCGGGGCTCGGCTTCCAGACCCCGCCGCTGCGCTCGGTGATCTGCTGGATGACCTGGTAGCCGTTGGGCGACTCCTCCCGCTCGTTCGCCGCGCGGAGCACGTCGAGGATCGCGGAGCGGACGTCGCCACGGCGCACCCGCGGGCCGCGGCCCGGCTCGGGGCGGCCCTGGCCGAAGAGCCCGGCCAGCCACGGCGGCGGACCGCCGTGACCTCCGTGCCCGCCGTGGCGGCCGCGGCCGCCGTACTCACCCCAGCCGCCCCAGGGGCCGGGGCCGAAGTCGCCGCGCTGGCGGCGCTGGAAGCCGCGGAGCTCCGGGTTGCCCCAGGGCCCGCGGTCGTCAGGTCCGAAGTTCTGATGGCGTCCCATGGTGGGACCTCCTTCGCGTTCATGGGCTTCGTGAGCCCGGATCAGTTCGGGATATCGCGCGAACAGTTCGTGTTGCTATCGCGATATATCGCAACCGTACGCGAAAGAAGGCCGCCGCGCAAGGGCGGCGGCTGTGCGTGCCGGAGCGGACTCCGGCATCTACCCGGGTGTTGTGGCCTCTACCCGGGTGGTCTACCACCCTGGTAGAGGTCTGAACACGTAGTTACAAGCGGGCTCAGCGGGCCAGCCAGGCGGCGTACGCGTCGAACGCGAAGGGCCGGCCGAGGAAGCCGGCGACCAGGTCGGCGGCGTCGCCGGAGCCACCCGGGACGAGCACGTGGTCGCGGTAGCGGTGCGCCATGTCGATCGCCGCCGGGGCGAACAGGTCGCCCGTGCCGTCCGGGTCGAAGGCGCTGAACATGTCCTTGGCGATGACCAGCGACCACATGTAGGTGTAGTAGGCCGAGCTGTAGCCGCCGAGGTGGCCGAAGCTGGCGAACATGTGCGTGCCGGGGAGGTAGGGCAGCGCGCCGTACCGGGCCTGCAGCTCGACCATCCGCTCGGTCAGGTCCGGCACCGCGTCGAGCGCACGGTCGGCGTGGAACCAGTACGACATCGCGGCGTAGAACATCTGGGTGCGGGCGTAGATGCCCTTGCCGTAGTCGTCGGCGGCCCGCATCGCCGCGACCAGCTCGGCCGGGATCGGCTCACCGGCGGCGTCGCTGGCGAAGGTGCGCAGCACGTCGGCGTGCCAGGCCCACTCCTCCAGCATCTGGCTCGGCGCCTCGACGAAGTCCCACTCGGTGGCGACGCCGGCGAAGCGGTGCCACGCCCCGTGGCCGGCCAGCACGTGGTGGAGGAGGTGGCCGAACTCGTGGAAGAGCGTGACGACGTGGTCGTGCTCCATCAGGCCACGGGAGAAGTTGCAGACCAGCACCCCCTCCGGCAGCTGCTCGCCCGCGACACCGTCGACGAGGGTGAACTGCGCGGCGTGCTTGTACTTGCCCTCGCGCGGGTGCAGGTCGAGGTAGATCCGGCCGATCCGCTCGCCGTCCCGCAGCACCTCGTAGACCGCCACCTCCTCGTGCCAGACCGGTACGTCGACCGGCTCGTAGGTGAGGTCGAAGAGCCGGCCGGTCACCTCCAGCAGGCCCTGGCGGACCTTGCCGAAGTCGAAGAAGGTGCGCACCCGCTGCGAGTCCACGTCGTAGCGCTCGGCGCGGACCAGCTCGGCGTAGTGCTGGTAGTCGTAGCCCGGGACCTCGATCGCGTCGGGGAAGTCGCGGCGGTAGCGCTCCAGCAGCTGGTCGAGGTCGCGGCGCATCGGGGCGTCGGCGGCCTCGGTGATCCGGTCGATGAACTCCGGGATCGCCGGGCCCGTACCGATCATCTTCACGTCGGCGTCGTACGACGGCCAGTCGGCGTAGCCCACGGTCGTGGCCAGCTCGTGGCGCAGCGCGAACAGCTCGGTCAGCAGCGCCTCGGTGGTGGGCCAGCCCCGCTCCAGCGACGCGATGGTGATCTCGCGCCGCACGCCCTGGTCGCGCGCGAACATCCGCACCGGCACGGAGTCGGGGTAGTCGGTGGTGACGGTGACCAGGCCCTCGTCGTCGGCGGGATGCGCCTCCAGCCAGTCGGCCGGCATCCCGTCGAGCTGCTCGGGTCGCACCCGGATCGTGCGGACGTCGTCGCGGGTGACCCGGCTGAACTCCTGGTCCAGCTCGGTGATCCGCTCCCGCACGGCGGTGATCCGCTCGCGGGTCGCGTCGTCCTTGTCGACACCGGAGCGGCGGAAGTCGGCGCGCACCTTCTCCAGCAGCCGTACGGCGAGCGGGTCGTCGCCGAGCGCGTCCGCGTCGATCGCGGCGAAGACGTCGTAGAGCGTGCGGTCGAGGCTCCACTGGGTGGCGAGCCGGGAGGCCTCCTGCTCGGCACCGTCGGCGATCTCGCGGCACTCCTCGTCGGGGTGCACGTTGCCCAGCAGCGAGCCGATCGCGGCGACGTTGCCGAGGTGGCCGCCTGCCCGGTCCCACTGCCGCAGCACGGCGGCCGGGTCGGCGGGCGGGTCCGCGCGCAGCCCGTCGACGAGGGCGCTCGCGCGACCGAGCTCGGCGGCGCTCCGGTCCCGGATCCAGCCCGCCCACGCGGCGGGGTCGGTCGGCAGGGCGAGCGGCTCGAGCGTCATGCGGGCCAGCCTAGGCAGCCCCGCCAGGACTCAGACCAGCTCGCCCCGCCGCCGGGTGAGGTAGGCCCGCTCGGCGGTGTTGTCGCACACGGCCAGCGCGGCGTCGTACTGCTCCCGGGAGGCGGCGGAGCGACCGAGCCGGCGCAGCAGCTCGGCGCGGGTCGCGTGCCAGGCGTGGTAGCCCTCCAGCGGCAGCCGCTCGACCTGGGCCAGCGCGACCTCGGGCCCGTCGAGCTCGGCGACGGCGACCGCGCGGTTGAGCGCGACCACGGGCGAGGGATCCATCCGGGCGAGCTGGTCGTAGAGCGCGACCACCTGTGACCAGTCGGTGGCGGAGGCGGTCGGCGCGTCGGTGTGCACGGCGTTGACGGCGGCGAGGACCTGGTAGCGGCCCGGCCGGTTGGCGGCCAGGCACCGTCGTACGAGCGCGTGACCCTCGGCGATCAGCGTCCGGTCCCAGCCACCGCGGTCCTGCTCGTCGAGCGGCACCAGCATCCCGCCGCGGACCCGGGCCGCTCGGCGCGACTCGGTCAGCAGCATCAGCGCGAGCAGCCCGGCGGCCTCGAGGTCATCGGGCAGCAGTCCGTGCAGCGTCCGGGCGAGCCGGATCGCCTCGCCGGTGAGCTCGGCCCGGACCGGGTCGCCGTCGCCGCTGGAGAGGTAGCCCTCGTTGAAGATCAGCATCAGCACCGCGAGCACCGTGCCGACCCGCGCCGGCAGGTCCTCGGCGTCGGGCACCCGGTAGGGGATGTTGGCGCCCTTGATCTTGGCCTTGGCGCGGGTGATCCGCTGCGCCATCGTCGTCTCCTGGACGAGGAAGGCGGAGGCGATCTCGGCGACGCTCAGGCCGCCGAGCAGGCGCAGGGTGAGCGCGATCCGGGCCTCCGGCGCGAGCGCCGGGTGGCAGCAGGTGAAGACGAGCCGCAACCGGTCGTCGTCGATGACGCCGGTCGGCGCGTGCGGGGTCGGGTCGTGGACCATGGCGGCGGCCTCGTGCTTGCCCTCGCGCAGCTTCTCGCGACGCAGCCGGTCGATGGCCCGGTTGCCGGCGGTGGTGGTGAGCCACCCGCCGGGGTTCGGCGGTACGCCGGACCCGGGCCACTTCTCCAGCGCGGCCACCAGCGCCTCCCCCGCCGCCTCCTCGGCGATGTCGATGTCACCGAAGCGGCGGACCAGGGAGGCGATCAGGCGGCCGTACTCGTCGCGGAAGATCCGCTCGACGGCAGCGTGCGGCTCAGGCACCCTGGAAGGGGCGGACCTCGACCTTGCCCCCGCAGGCCTTCGAGCCCTCGGCCGCCAGGCGCAGCGCGACGTCCAGGTCGGGCGCCTCGATGATCCAGAAGCCGCCGATGACCTCCTTGGTCTCCAGGTAGGGGCCGTCGGTGGTGACCGGCGCCTCCCCGGTGCCGTCGACGACGGTCGCGTTGGTGGCGGGCTGGAGGCCACCGGCGAAGACCCAGTAGCCCTCGGCCTGGAGCCGGTCGTTGAAGGCACCCGTGTCGGCGAACGCCTGCTCCATCTCCTCCTGGGAGCCGTAGCCGCCGTACTCCTCGGCCTCGACCGGGCCGTGCACGCTCATCAGGTACTGCGTCATGTCGATCTCCTGGTTGCTCGGGGCGGTCCCGATGACCGCCTCACACCTTCTCCACGAAGTCGTGCTCCCCGGTACGACACCTTGCCACGAAACTTTTTCCGGGCGCCTCGGTGAACTCTCCCCCGCCGCCCTTGACCGGCCCGCGCGAGACGTGCGGGGATGGGGCCATGATCATCTCGGGCAAGTCCTTCGTCCTGTCTGCCGTCGCCGCGGTCACCACCGTCGTCGCGACCGCGATCCCCGCCTCCGCCGTCACCCAGGCCCAGGCCGAGTCCGCCTTCCGCGCGGCCGGCATCACCTGGACCTCCTCGGGCGGGTGCACCAACCGCAACGTGTCGACCTGCACGTCCTTCGACGGCCTGCGCCAGGCCTCGGTCGACGGCGCGGTGACCCTCAAGCGCGCCAGCGGCTGCGGGCTGACCATCACCGGCGGCACCGAGACCGGCCACGCGTCGGGCACCTACAGCCACTGGAACGGCTACAAGCTCGACTTCTCGCGCACGAGCTGCCTGACCAGCTGGGTGCACAACACCTACGCCTACCAGGGCCTGCGCGGCGACGGCGCCCCGCTCTACAAGGCGGCCTCCGGCAACCTCTACGCCGACGAGGGCAACCACTGGGACGTGACGTTCTACTCCTGCGGCTGCTGAGCGCGCGTCGTCACAGCCGCTCCGTCAGGTGCACGACGACGGTGTCGCCCGCGCGCTTGCCGCTCTCGACGCGGAGCGCGTGGGCGACCGGCAGCTTGTGGTTGCCGTCGCCGAGCGCCATGAACGACGTCTCGAACGGGACGCCGTCGACGGTGCCGCGGACCTTGACCCGGCCCCGGGTGCCGAACCTCTCGGCGGACTCGGGCCACACGACATAGGTCCAGCCGCCCTTCGCGTCGCTCTCGCGGAGGGTCTCGGTGAAGGTGATGTCCAAGGGAGTGCTCATGCCCGGGTGGACCGGCGGCACCCCCCGGATTCATCGAGAGGTCCGACCTTTCCGTAGCCTGACCCGGTGAGTCTCCGGGGCATGCTGGCCGACACCCGGCCGCTGCGGAACCCGCACTTCCGCCGGCTGTGGACCGCGAACATCGTCACCGTCGTCGGTGCGCAGCTGACGGTCGTCGCGGTGCCCGCCCAGATCTACGCCGACACCGGCTCGTCGGCGTACGTCGGCCTGACCGGCGTGTTCGGCCTGGTGCCCCTCGTCGTCTTCGGGCTGTGGGGCGGGGCGCTGGCCGACCACTTCGACCGGCGCACCCTGCTGCAGGTCACCACGACCGGGCTGATCGCGACGGCGGCGCTGTTCTGGCTGCAGGCGGCGCTCGGCAACGGCAACGTGTGGCTGCTGCTGTCGCTGTTCGCGGTGCAGCAGGCCTTCTTCGCGATCAACCAGCCGACCCGCTCGGCGGTGCTGCCGCGCCTGCTCGACGCCGACGTGCTGCCCGCCGCGAACTCGCTCAACATGACGGTCATGCAGGCGGGCGCGATCGGCGGCCCGCTGATCGCGGGCGTGCTGATCCCCTTCACCGGCTTCTCCTGGCTCTACCTGGCCGACGCGCTGTGCCTGCTGGCGACCCTGTGGGCCGTCGTACGGCTGCCGCGACTGCCGGTCGAGGGCGTCACCGGGACGCCCGGTCTGCGCTCGGTCGTCGAGGGCATCACCTACCTGCGCACCCAGCCGGTGCTGATGATGTCCTTCGTCGTCGACATCATCGCGATGGTCTTCGGCATGCCCCGCGCGCTCTTCCCGGAGATCGCGCACGAGAGCTTCCTCGGCCCGGAGGAGGGCGGCCTGGCCTTCGCGCTGCTCTTCGCCGGCATCCCTGCCGGCGCGGTGCTGGGCGGCGTCTTCTCCGGCTGGGTCTCCCGGGTCAGCGCCCAGGGCCGGGCCGTGATCTGGTGCATCGTCGTGTGGGGCCTGGCGATGGTGGGCTTCGGCGTCGCGGTGCTCCTCGCCGATCACACGCCCGGCTCGGCCCGGCTGTGGCTGGTCGTCGCGATCCTCATGCTGGTCGTCGGGGGTGCCGCCGACATGGCCTCCGCGGCCTTCCGCACCTCGATGCTGCAGAGCGCCGCGGCCGACGAGGTGCGCGGGCGGCTGCAGGGCATCTTCATCGTCGTGGTGGCGGGCGGTCCGCGGATCGCCGACGTGGCCCACGGCGCGTCCGCCGCCATGGTCGGTACGGCGGCCGCGGCAGCCGGCGGCGGCGTGCTGGTCGTGGTCGGGGTGGTGCTCGCGGCGCTCGTCGTACCGTCCTTCGTGCGCTACCGCGTCACACTGGCCCGATGAGCGACAGCAACGAGATCGACGAGGTCGTCGCGGCCTTCTTCGCCACCTTCGTGTCCGGGCCGGAGTGCGTCGCCCGCGCCGACCGGCTGCGCGGGCTGGTGCTGCCCGAGGCACTGGTGTTCCGGCCGGGCTCCGTCGAGGACGTCGAGTCCTTCCTCGCACCACGCGTCGAGCTGCTCACCGGCGGCCGGCTCACCGACTTCTCCGAGTGGCCCGTCGAGGGCCGGGTCGAGGAGCACGGCGACGTCGCGCACTGGTTCGGCACCTACGCCAAGCGCGGCACGCTCGACGGCGAGCCCTACGGCGGCACCGGCGCCAAGTCGATCCAGCTCGTCCGCACCCCCCAGGGCTGGCGGATCAGCGCGGTCGCCTGGGACGACGATCGGTGATCGGCACCGACCTCCCGATCGTCGCCGCCCCGATGGCCGGCGGACCGTCCACGGTCGCGCTGGCCTCCGCGGTCACCGACGCGGGCGGCTTCGCCTTCCTGCCGGCGGGCTACCTCACGGCCGCGGCCCTGGAGAGCCTGCTCGCCGACGCCCGGGCCGCGGGCCGGCCGTTCGGGGTCAACCTGTTCGTCCCGCAACCGGGGGCCCTCCCCGCCGAGCAGTACGACGGCTACCGCGCCGAGCTCGCCGACGAGGCAGCCGCGCTCGGCGTGGACCTGCCCGTGGAGCCCCAGCACGACGACGACGCCTGGCCCGCCAAGGTCGACCTGCTCGTCAGCGAACCGGCCCCCTTCGTGTCGCTGACCTTCGGCCTGCCGCCGGGCTCCGACATCGCGCGGCTGCAGGTGGCCGGCTCCCGCGTGCTGGCCACGGTCACCACCCCGGACGAGGCGCGGGCCGCCGAGGAGGCCGGCGTCGACGGCCTCGTCGTCCAGGGCTCCGCCGCGGGCGGGCACAGCGGCGCCTTCGACCCGCGCCGGCCGATCCCGCCGACCCCGACCGCCGAGGTGGTCCGCGCGGTGCGAGCGGTGACGGCGTTGCCGGTCGTCGCCGGCGGCGGCGTGGACGGACCGGACGCGGTGCGCGCCCTGCTCGACGCCGGTGCCGCGGCGGTCGCGGTCGGCACCCTGCTGCTGCGCGCCACGGAAGCCGGTACGACGCCCACCCACCGCGCCGCGCTCACCGACCCGGCCTTCGCCGAGACCGTGCTGACCCACGCCTTCACCGGGCGCCCGGCGCGGGCCCTGCGCAACGGGTTCGTCGACCGGCACGGCGCGTCCGCGCCGTACGGCTATCCGGAGCTGCACCACCTGACCCGTGACCTGCGCCGCGCCGCGGCCGCCGCGGGCGACCCGCACCGCCTGCACCTGTGGGCGGGCACCGGCTGGCGGGCCGCGCAGGAGCGGCCCGCGGGCGAGATCGTGCGCGGGCTGGTCTGACTCAGCCCAGCAGGCCGCGCAGGTAGGCCGCCTGGCCGACGTGCTGGGTGCAGTCGTTGACCACGCTGACGAGCCGCACGCCCAGCGTCACCGGCGGGTCCCACCGCTCGTCGACCACGCGGTCGAGGTCCTCGGGCGAGACCCCGCCGACGAACGCCAGCGCCTGCGCGTGCGTGGCCTCGTAGTAGTCGGCCAGCAGGGCGGCGGGCGCGCGCACCTGGCCGACCTGCTCGGTGGTCTGGCCGTAGCCGATCTCGGCGGTGTCGAACGGGAGACCGAAGCGCTCGGCGTACCCACCGGCGGTCCAGGCCTGCTCGGCGCCCGCCACGTCGGAGACGTGGTCGTCGAGGACCCGCGTCAGGTGCCAGACCAGCCAGGCGATGGTGTTGGCGTCGGGGCCGGGACGCTGCGCGAGCAGGTCGTCGGAGGCACCGTCGAGGACGGCGGCGACGCTCTCGCGCACGCGGTCCAGGGAGTCGGTCAGCAGGTCGGCGGGAGTCATGCTCCGACCGTACGCCTGTCGGCGCACGCGCCTAGCCTGCTGCGGTGACCGATGCGGAGACCGTCCGGCAGCACGCGCTGGCGCTGCCGCGCGCCGTCGAGCGGGAGGTCGCCCGCTCGGTGCGCTTCCGGGTCGGCTCGCTGGTCTTCGTGGCCCTCTCCCGCGACGAGCAGGCGATGGGCTTCGGGTTCCCGCGCGAGGAGCGCGACGCACTGGTGGCCTCGGCGCCGGAGGTGTTCTTCCTGCCACCGGCCCGGGACCTGCGCTACCGATGGGTGTGCGCGCACCTCGCCCCGCTCGACGACGCCGAGGCCCGCGAGCTGGTCACCGACGCCTGGCGGATGTGCGTGCCGCAGATGCTCCACGACCTGCCCGAGCTGCCGGCGCCGGCCGCCACGGCCTGGTCACTGATCGACGAGGGCGACCTGGGCGAGGTCCGCCACCTGCTGCACCCGCACCTGCACTGGCAGGACCGCTCCGTCCTGCTGCGCGGGCGCGAGCACGTGCTCGCCCACCTGCGGGCGCATCCCCGGCCCCGCCCACCCGACCGGGTCGAGGTGCGGGAGGGGCAGGTCTACCGGTGGGTGCGCGACTGAGCCACGACCGGTACGACGAACCGCTCGACCAGCCGTCGTTCCTCCGCCGCGTCGGCACCCGGCACGGTGAGCAGCGACACGATCACCCGCACCAGCCAGCGGGCACTGTCGGCGTCGGTGACCATGGTCAGGCCGATCGCCTCGACGACCTCCGAGCCCTGCGCCAGGTCGGCGGTGTGGGCGGCGTCGCGGTCGCCGAACCAGGCCAGCAGCGCGGGATTCGCCCGCACGTGACGCAGTGCCGCGACGATCGCCTCGGCCAGGTCGCGCGGGCGCTCGGCCGCCACCAGGGCGCCGACCCGGACGGCCTCGCGCTGCACGAAGGCGAGCTGGAGGGTCGGCCGGTCGGGGAAGTAGCGGTAGAGCGTGGCCCGCGAACACCCCGCACCTGCGGCGATCTGGGCCATCGAGACGGCCTCGACGCCGCGCTCGGCGAAGAGCTCACCGGCTGCGTCGAGGATCCGCTCCACCGCGGGCGTACGACGGTCGACCCAGCTCATGCGACCACCATCGGCACGCTGAGCGGGCGGCGGACGTAGGCGCCCGGCGCCCAGGTCACCGCGTCGGGATCCACCGAGAACGCCGGGATCCGGCGCAGCAGCTCCTCCAGCGCGACCCGGACCTGCAGCCGGGCCGCGGCCGCGCCGAGGCAGTGGTGGTGGCCCTGGCTGAAGGAGAGGATCTGCGTGGGCCGGCGGCGTACGTCGAGCGACGCCGCATCGGGACCGTAGCGGCGCGGGTCGCGGTTGCCGGCGGCGTAGAGCAGGAGGACCTTGCGGCCGGCGGGGATCGTCGTGCCGTGCAGCGTCACGTCGCGGGTGGTGGTGCGCGCCAGCGCCTGGACGGGCGAGGTGAGCCGCAGCACCTCCTCGACGGCGTCCGGCACCAGGGTGGGATCACCGGCGAGCAGCGCTCGTTGCCGCGGGTCGGCGGACAGCAGCTGGACCGCACCGCCGAGCGCGCCGGTCGTCGTGTCGTTGCCGCCCGCGACCATCGTGAACACGAACGCGAGCACGGAGAGCAGCCCGGCGTCGTCGTCGGCGACGCCCGCGCGCACCAGCTGGGAGACGGTGTCCTCACCGGGCTCGCGGCGACGCCGGCCGATCAGCTCGGCGAAGTAGGCCATCAGCTCCGCGGTCGCACTCGCGGCCTCGGCCGCGCCCTCCGCGTTCGCCGCGACGATGGCGGTGCTCCACGCGTCGAAGCGCGGCCGGTCCTCCTCCGGCACGCCGAGGTAGTGGCCCACCACGAGGCTCGGCAGCGGCTTGAACAGGGCGGCGACCACGTCACCGCCGCCGTCGGCCCGCAGCCGGTCGAGGCGCTCCGCGGCGAACGCCCGGACCACGGGCTCGAGGTCGGCCACCTGGCGCGGGGTGAAGCCGCGGGCGACCAGCTTGCGGAAGGCCGTGTGCACCGGCGGGTCGGTCATCACGAACGGCGGGTTGTCGGCGAGGCCGATCCGGTCCAGCTCGTCGTAGGCGACGGTCAGGCCGCGGGCGCTGGAGAAGGTCGCGGTGTCGACGGCCGCCGCCAGCACGTCGGCGTGCCGGGAGAGCACGTAGAAGTCCCCGGCGGTGACGTGGTGGACGGGGTCGTGGTCGCGCAGCGCGGCGTACGACGGCCAGGGGTCGCGCCAGGCCTCTCCCCCGCCGGGGACGTAGACCGCCGGAGGCGACAGATCGGCTGACATGTCCCCAGAATGAGACACATCAGCCGATCTGTCTAGGCTCAGGCCTGGACGGCCTCCGGCACGGAGGTGCCCGGCGTACGACGCTCGGCGTCGGTCAGCCACGCGAGCTGCTCCAGCCGCTCGAGGATCGTGTGCAGCAGGTCGGCGGTCGTCGGGTCGGCCGCGTCGATGTCGTCGTGGATGCGACGAGCGGTGCCGGCGACGGCGTAGATCGAGGCGACGATCGCGTCGATGGCGTCACCCGTGAGCACCTCGCCCAGCGGGAAGGCGGGCAGGCTGGTCTGTGCGGCGATCCGGGCCGAGGTGCCGTCCGGGACGGCGTACACGGCGCGCATCCGCTCGGCGACGTCGTCGCCGAAGTCGCGGGCGGCGTCGATGATCTCGTCGAGCTGGAGGTGGAGGTCGCGGAAGTTCGGGCCCACGATGTTCCAGTGCGCCTGCTTGCCCTGGAGGGCGAGGTCGTTGAGGTCGACGAGGAGCTGCTGGAGGTGGCCGGCGAACTGCTCGTCGGCACGGAAGGCGGGGTGCGAGACGTGCTTCTCGGTGCGGTGGCGGGTCGCGGTGGACATGCGGTGGTGCTCCTTCGCTAGCGGTCACGGTGGCCAGCCCGGTAGGGCCGATGCAGCTCACCCTGCCATTCTTTCTTGAACGATTCCAGGAAAGGCAGCCTTGCCTCACTCGCGATGAGTCTCGCTGTCGGTGCCGGTCTCTAGCGTCATGGCCATGAGCGAACCGATGATCAGCGCGACCGGGTTGGTCAAGCGCTACAAGGACGTCGAGGCCCTCGCGGGGCTCGACCTGGCGGTGCCCGAGGGCAAGGTCCTCGCCCTGCTGGGCCCCAACGGGGCCGGCAAGACCACCGCCGTGCGCTGCCTGACCACGCTGCTGAAGCCGGACGCGGGCGCCGCCCGGGTCGCCGGCATCGACGTGCTCGCCGACCCCGCGGCGGCCAAGTCGAAGATCGGGCTGTCGGGGCAGTACGCCGCGGTCGACGAGCACCTCACGGCGTACGAGAACCTGGTGATGATCGGCCGACTCTACCACCTCGGCCGCACCCGGGCCCGGGCCCGCGCGCAGGAGCTGCTGGAGCGCTTCGACCTCACCGAGTTCGCCAGCCGACCGACCAAGACCTACTCCGGCGGTCAGCGCCGGCGCCTCGACCTGGCCGGTGCGCTGGTCGCCGCGCCGCCGGTGATCGTGCTCGACGAGCCCACCACCGGGCTCGACCCGCGCAGCCGGCAGCTGATGTGGGACGTCATCCGGGAGCTGGTGGGCGACGGCGCGACGCTGCTGCTGACGACGCAGTACCTGGAGGAGGCCGACGTGCTGGCCGACGACATCGTGGTCATCGACCACGGCCGCGAGATCGCGCACGGCACGGCCGACGAGCTCAAGGCGCAGACCGGTGGCCAGCGGATCGAGGTGGTGCTGGTGAGCCCCGCCGACAGCGAGGCCGCGAGCCGCGTGCTCAACGAGGTCGCCGTCGGCGAGGTCCAGGTCTCCGGCGGCGGGCGCGAGCTCGGCGCCGCCGTCGGCGACGAGGCCGCGGGCGACCTGCTCCGCGTCCTGCAGGCCTTCGAGCGCGACGCCGTGAAGGTCCTCGACGTCGGGCTGCGACGACCCACCCTCGACGACGTCTTCCTCTCCCTCACCGGACACGACAGCACGGAGGCCGACCAGTGAGCACCATGGCGCAGGCAGTGAACGACGGCTGGGTGGTCGCCCAGCGCAACCTCATCAAGATCGTCCGGGTCCCCGAGATCCTGGTGTTCGTCCTCGTCAGCCCGATCATGTTCGTGCTGCTCTTCGCCTACGTCTTCGGCGGCGCGATTGAGACACCGGGGGTCAACTACCGCGAGTGGCTGATCGCCGGCATCTTCGGCCAGACCATCGTCTTCGGCGCGACGTTCACCGGTGCCGGGCTCGCGGAGGACATGCAGAAGGGCATCATCGACCGGTTCCGCTCGCTGCCGATGTCCAACTCGGCCGTGCTGGTGGGGCGCACGTCGTCCGACGTGGTCTACAACGTGCTCTCGCTGATCATCATGGCGATCACCGGCTTCATCGTCGGCTGGCGCATCCGCGAGGGCTTCCTCGACGCGATCGCTGGCTTCGCGCTGCTGCTCGTCTTCGGCTACGCGATCAGCTGGGTGATGGCGTGGGTCGGGCTGATGGTGCCGAGCGTGGAGGTCATCAACAACGCGTCGTTCATCGTGATCATGCCGCTGACCTTCGTCTCCAACGCCTTCGTGCCGACCAGCTCGTTCAACAGCGTGCTGAAGCCGGTGGTCGAGTGGAACCCGGTCTCCGCGGTCACCCAGGCCAGCCGCGACCTCTTCGGCAACACCGGCGTGGGGCCGGGCTCCGACGCGTGGTCGCTGCAGCACCCGGTCGCCTACACGCTGTTCTGGGTGGTCGGCATCATCGCCATGTTCGCGCCGCTGGCGGTGCGGCAGTACCGGCTGACGACCAGCAAGTGATCCCGGCTGCTCAGGCGGAGACCGGCGCCCGGTCTCCGTCGAGCAGCACGGGGAGCGCCTCGACGCCGTAGACCGCGGACAGCTTGCGGAAGTCCAGGTCGGAGATGTCGGCGGCCATGGCGAGGTTCGGGAAGCGCTCGGCAAGCATCTGCAGGGCGGTGCGCAGCTCCATCCGGGCGAGCTCGGCGCCGACGCAGCGGTGCATGCCCCAGCCGAAGGCCAGGTGGCGGGTCGGCTCGCGCTCGGGGTCGAAGGAGCCGAGGTCCTCCCCGAGCACCGGGTCGCGGTTGGCCGCCAGGAGCGAGACGCCGACCGCGTCGCCCTCCTTGATCAGCACGCCGCCCACCTCGACGTCGGTCTTGGCGAAGCGCAGGAACGCGAGCTGGACGACGCACAGGTGGCGCAACAGCTCCTCGACGACCTGGTTGACCTGCTCGGCGTCGTCGGAGCGGAGCATCTCGCCGGCCTTCGGCGTGGTGGCGATCAGGTAGGCCCCCAGCGCCAGCATCGAGGCGGAGGTCTCGTAGCCGCCGAGGAAGACGCCGTCGGCGATGCCGCCGAGGGTGACGTCGTCGAGCTCGTCACCGTGCTCCTTCAGCAGCGCGCCGATCAGCCCGTCGCCGGGGTTGGCCCGCTGCTCACGCACCGCGTTGATGAGGAACTCCCGGGTGTGGGCGGCCGCCCCGAAGGCACCGGCTCCGCCCTCGGTGAGGTCGAAGCGGGCGACGCCGAGCTCGAGGAAGCGGGCCCGGTCGTCGACAGGAAGGCCGAGCAGGTCGCAGATGACGTCGAACGGTACGGCGAACGCGAACTCCTCCACCATGTCGACCGGCTTGCCGGAGGCACCGGCGGCGGCCATCGCGTCGAGGCGCTGCTTGACGATCGACTCGATGCCGGGCTGCAGCCGGTCGAGGCGGCGCATCGTGAACTCGGGGGTGAGGTAGCGGCGCAGCGCGGTGTGCAGCGGCGGGTCGGTCATGCCGAGGCCGCCGATCTGCTCCTCGTCGGAGCGCCCCTCCTGGGAGACGAACTGGCCGAGGTCGTTGGACCAGACCTCGGCGCCGCCGGCGAGCACCTCGCGCGACTCCTCGTAGCCGCTGACGAGCCAGACGCCCTTGCCGAACAGGTCGGCGAGCTTCTTCACGGGCTGCTCGGACTGGACCTTCATCATCGCGGGCAGCGGGTCGAGACCCTCGCGCTTGAGGGGCAGGGTGACGGCGGACGGCAGGAAGCGCAGCTTGCGCAGGTCGATGCCGTTGCGCATCGTCCGGTTGAGCAGCCAGACGCCCACGCGCTGCTTCACGGTGCCGAGGAGGGGGATGCGCATGGCGCTATTCCACCAGACGACACAGCCGGGCAGATCCGGAAGTTCCCTGATCCGACCCCGATATCCAGGTGACGCCCACCACTCGACCGCCCGGCTAGCCTGAACGCGTGCCTGAGACCACTGTCGACTGGAACCTGTACGACGCCGTGCTCTTCGACCTCGACGGCGTCGTGACGCCGACGGCCGAGGTGCACATGCATGCCTGGGCGGCGATGTTCAACGACTTCCTGTCCGCGCGCGGGGACGACCAGCCGCCGTACACCGACCAGGACTACTTCGACCACGTCGACGGCAAGCCCCGCTACGACGGCGTCCGCTCCTTCCTCGCCTCCCGCGGCATCACCCTGCCGGAGGGCACGCCCGAGGACCCGCCGACCGCGGAGACCGTCGCCGGGCTCGGCAACCGCAAGAACGAGGCGTTCAACGAGATCCTCGCCAAGGACGGCGTCGAGGCCTACCCCGGCTCGGTGCGGCTGGTCGAGCAGCTGCACGGCAGCGGGAGGAAGCTGGCGGTCGTGTCGTCCTCGCGCAACGCCCCGGCCGTGCTGGAGGCCGCGGGGCTGACGCACTACTTCGACTTCGTCATGCACGGCGGGCTCGCCGCCGAGCTGGGCCTGGCGGGCAAGCCCGCCCCGGACACCTTCACGCACGCGGCCGAGGTGCTCGGCGCCACCGACGACAGGGCGGTCGTCCTGGAGGACGCCACCAGCGGGGTGGCGGCCGGACGGGCCGGCGGCTTCGGCCTGGTGATCGGGGTCGACCGCGGGGCCGGCGCGGACGCCCTGCGCGCGGCCGGCGCGGACGTCGTCGTCCGCGACCTGGCCGAGCTGGCGGACCAGACCGAGCAGACGGGGGAGCAGGCGTGAACGCACCGGAGGGTCCCTCGCACAAGGCGCCGCCCGTCGGCGACCCGCTCGACCGCAGCCGCTTCCCCGTCGACGAGTGGCGGCTGGTCGAGACCCGCTTCGACAAGCACGACCTGGGCACGACCGAGTCGCTGTTCACCGTCGGCAACGGCTACCTCGGCCTGCGCGGCAACTACTCCGAGAGCCGCGACGCCCACGTCGACGGCACCTACATCAACGGCTTCCACGAGACCTGGCCGATCTCCCACGCCGAGGAGGCCTACGGCTTCGCGCGGATCGGCCAGACGATCGTCAACGTGCCGGACCCCAAGGTGATCCGGCTCTACGTCGACGACGAGCCGCTCCAGGTCTCGGTCGCCGACCTCATCGAGTACGAGCGCGCGCTGGACTTCCGCACCGGCGTGCTCTCCCGCGACCTGCTGTGGCGCACGCCCGGCGGCAAGCGGGTGCGGATCCGCAGCACCCGGATGGTGCCGCTGGAGCAGCGCCACCTCGCGGTGCTGACCTTCGAGGTGACCCTGCTCGACCAGCGCGCCTCGCTGGCCATCTCCTCGCAGCTGATCAACCGCCAGGACCAGGAGCGCGAGGCGCCCAACGGCAACGGCGAGGATGCGGCCGAGGACGGCGCCGACCCGCGCAAGGCGGAGATGTTCAGCCGCCGGGTGCTGGTGCCGCGGCTGCACGGCGCCGACCCGGACACCGGGCGGATCAAGCTCGGCTACCGCACGGCCGAGAGCGGGATGACCCTGGGCGTGGTCGCCGACCACACGTTGGAGACCGAGGCGTCGTACTCCATGGAGGTGCACTCCGAGGACGACATGGCCAAGGTGATCTACCGGGTCGCGGCTGACCCCGGCGTCCCCGTGCGGCTGACGAAGGTGGTCGCCTTCCACACCGCCGAGACGGTGCCGCCGCGCGAGCTGATCGACCGGTGCGAGCGGACCCTCGACCGCACCCACGAGGAGACCGTCGCCCACCAGTACGCCGCCCAGGAGGCCTGGCTCGCGGACTTCTGGGCCCGCGCCGACGTGGAGATCCCCGGCCAGCCGGCCGTGCAGCAGGCGGTCCGGTGGAACCTCTTCTCGATCCTGCAGGCCTCGGCGCGCGCCGAGGGCCAGGGCATCGCGGCGAAGGGCGTCAGCGGCTCCGGCTACGGCGGGCACTACTTCTGGGACACCGAGATCTACGTGATGCCCTTCCTCACGTACACGATGCCGTGGGCGGCCCGGAACGCGCTGCGCTTCCGCTCGACCCTGCTCGGCAACGCCCGCCACCGCGCCCGCGAGCTGTCGCAGAAGGGCGCGCTCTTCCCGTGGCGCACGATCAACGGTCACGAGGCGTCGGCCTACTACGCCGCGGGCACCGCGCAGTACCACATCGACGCGGACATCGCCTACGCCCTGAGCCAGTACGCCGGCGCCACCGGCGACGACGAGTTCCTGGCCCGCGAGGCGGTCGACATCTTCGTCGAGACCGCGCGGCTGTGGGCCGACCTGGGCTTCTGGCGCGACGAGACCAAGCGGACCTTCCACATCCACGGCGTCACCGGGCCCGACGAGTACACCACCGTCGTGAACGACAACCTGTACACGAACGTGCTCGCGCGCTTCAACCTGCGCCGGGCGGCCCGGGCGGTGTGGGAGCTGCAGCGCGACGACCCCACGGCCTACGCGGCCCTGGTCCGTCGTACCGGGCTGACCGAGGACGAGCCGGAGGAGTGGGCCGAGTGCGCCCAGGGGATGTACATCCCCTACGACGCCTTCCTCGGCATCCACCCGCAGGACCACCACTTCCTCGAGCGCGAGATGTGGGACCTGGAGAACACCCCGCTCGACAAGCGGCCGCTGCTGCTGAACTACCACCCGCTGGTGATCTACCGCTTCCAGGTGCTCAAGCAGGCCGACGTGGTGCTCGCCCTCTTCCTCCAGGGCGAGGAGTTCACGCCCGAGCAGAAGAAGGCCGACTTCGACTACTACGACCCGATCACCACCGGCGACTCCACGCTGTCCGCGGTCGTGCAGTCGATCATGGCCGCGGAGGTCGGCTACCACGACCTCGCCCTGCGCTACTTCCTCTCCGCGCTCTACGTCGACCTCGACGACCGCCACAACAACACCGCCGACGGCGTGCACGTCGCCTCCACCGGCGGCGTGTGGAGCGCCCTGGTCGGCGGCTTCGGCGGCTTCCGCGACATCGGCTCGGGCGCCGGCGACCAGCAGTGGCAGGTCGACCCGCGGCTGCCCGACGGCTGGGAGTCGTTGACCTACCGGGTCACCCTGCTCGGCACCCGGGTCCGGCTCACCGTGCGGCCCACCGAGCTGGAGCTGTACGTCGAGCACGGCGACGGGCCGGTCACCCTCTCCGTGCGCGGCGAGCCCGTCAAGCTCGCCCCCGGCGACCCGGTGGTGCTCCCGCTGGAGCACCAGGGTCCGCGCCTGGAGGGCGAGCCGCCGTACCCGGCGGGGATCCAGCGGGCCGACGGGACGGTGATCTCGGCGATCGTGCCGAGCGGGGAGTGAGCTCGGACCGTGCTAGCCGGCGAGGTGGCTGCGCAGCACCTTCGCGACGTCGTCGAGCGGCTGGGACGAGCGGTAGGTGCGGGCGAGCATGATCGCACCCTCCACGGCCGCGACGGCGGCGCTCGCCAGTGAGCGCGCCTCGTCGGCACCACGACCGTCGGCGACGAGCAGCGCGGCGATGGCGTCGGTCCAGCGGGTGAAGGCGCGGCGGGCGACCTCGGCGGTCTCCGGCGAGCCGGGGCTGAGCGCGAGCGCGCCGACCGGGCAGCCCGCGTCGTAGTCGCTCTCGACGAGCAGCCCGCGCCAGAACTCCACGAACAGCTCGACCAGCTCGGCGGGGCCGCCGGTGGCGCTCTCGATCATCGTGCCGATGAAGTCGGCGCCCTGCTCCCCGGCCTCGAGCAGCAGCTGGTTCCGTCCGCCGGGGAAGTGGTGGTAGATCGAGCCGCGGGGCGCCTGGCTGCGGGTCAGCACCGCGTCGAGGGTCACCGCGCCGGTGCCGCCCTCCCGCAGCAGCGCCACCGCGCTGTCCAGCATCCGCTGTCGCGTGCCACGCGCCACGTGCCTCTCCTACCGGTCTCCTCCGTGCGACCCGGATCACCCTACCGTCACTCTTGACTATGACATGTTGCATAGCGGAGGGTCGGGACATGGCGACCACGGCACCCGAGCCCACCTGGCAGAAGACCGCCTGCATCCTCTGCGAGTGCAACTGCGGCCTGGAGGTCGCGCTCGACGGGCGGCGGCTGGCGAAGATCCGCGGCGACAAGGAGCACCCCGAGTCGCAGGGCTACACCTGCGAGAAGCCGCTGCGCCTGGACTACTACCAGAACGGCCGGCACCGGCTGGACACCCCGATGCGGCGTCGGCCCGACGGCACCTACGAGCCGGTCGACTGGACGACGGCGCTCGACGAGATCGCCGAGCGGCTGGGCGCGGTCCGCGACGCGCACGGCGGCGAGAGCATCGCGTTCTACGGCGGTGGCGGCCAGGGCAACCACCTGCAGGGCGCGCACGGGCGGGCGCTGATGAGCGCCCTCGGCGTCCGGCTCTACTCCAACGCGCTCGCGCAGGAGAAGACCGGCGAGGCATGGGTCGACGAGCTGCTCTACGGCAGCCACACCTCCGGCGACTTCGAGCACGCCGAGGTGTCGGTGTTCGTGGGTAAGAACCCGTGGCAGTCGCACGGCGTCGCCCGCTCCCGGCCCACCCTGCGCGAGATCGCCCGCGACCCCAAGCGGTCGATGATCGTCATCGACCCGCGCCGCTCGGAGACCGCGGAGCTCGCCGACTTCCACCTCCGGGTCCGCCCGGGCACCGACGTGTGGTGCCTGGCGGCCATGGTCGCGACCCTGGTCCAGGAGGACCTCGTCGCGCACGACTGGCTGGCCGCCCACGCGGAGGGGGTGGAGACGCTGCTCGCGCACTACCGCGGCGTCGACATCGCCGCCTGTGCCGCGACCTGCGGCGTCGAGGAGGAGCTGGTCCGGGCCGCGGCACGGCGGATCGCGGACGCGGAGAGCGTGGCGACGTACGAGGACCTCGGGGTGCAGATGGCGCCGAACAGCACCGTGGTGTCCTACGTGCAGAAGATGCTGTGGATCCTCACCGGCAGCTTCGCCAAGCCCGGCGGCATGCACATGCACTCCTGGATGTTCCCCGTCGCGGGCTACTGGTTCCCGATCGACCGCGACCGTCGCCTCGCCCGCCAGCAGGTACGGCGCACGCTCGGCCTGGCCGCGATGGGGCTCGGCTCCGGGGCGGTCCGCCGTGGGGTGGCGCTGGCGGGCCGTCGTACCGGGACCGGGAAGGTGGCCAACGCCCTGGCGACCGGCGCGCTGGACACCTTCTTCGAGGCGGTGGCGGTGCCGCTCGCGGCGGACCTGGCGGGCCGGCTGGCGATGTACCACTCCGCACCCGAGACGACGCCGGTCACCGGCGCCCGGGTGATCGGCGGCATCATGCCCGCCTCCGCGCTCGCCGAGGAGATCCTCACCGACCACCCCCAGCGAGTGCGGGCGCTGTGGGTCGAGGCGTCCAACCCGGTGCACTCGCTGCCGGAGTCCGAGCAGCTGCGCGCGGCGTTCGCGCAGCTCGACCTGAGCGTGGTCATCGACGTGGCGATGACCGAGACCGCCCGCTGCGCGGACTACGTGCTGCCCGCGGCGAGCCAGTTCGAGAAGTGGGAGGCCTCGCTCTTCACGCTGCACTTCCCGCACAACGCCTTCCAGCTCCGCGCGCCGCTGATGTCGCCGCTGCCCGGGACGAGGCCGGAGGCCGACATCTACGCGGAGGTGATCGACCGGCTCGACGTGGTCGAGCCCGCCCTGCTCGACCAGCTCACCGCGGCGGCGCGGGTGGGCCCGGAGGCCTTCGCGCTGGCGTTCTTCGGCACCGTCCACGCGCGGGAGGACCTGCGCGGGCTGACGCCGTACCTGCTCCACCGGACGCTGGGCCGCACCCTCGGCGCGGGCCGCGAGGCGACCGCGACCGTGTGGGGCCTGGCCCAGCTCGCCGCCATCGCACACCCCGAGGGTCTCGCCCGGGCCGGCTTCACCGGGGCCGGCTTCCGCACGGGGCAGGCCCTCTTCGAGGCGGTCGTCGAGCGGCGCGAGGGGGTCACCTTCACCGTCGACACCTACGACGACGCCTGGGACTACGTCCGCCACGAGGACGGCCGCTTCCACCTCGTCGTGCCCGAGCTGCTGGCCGAGCTGGACGCCGTGCTGGCCGCGCCCGCGGCGTACACCAGCGCGGAGTTCCCGCTGGTGCTCTCGGCCGGCGAGCGCCGCTCCTTCACCGCCAACGTGATCATCCGCAACCCCGAGTGGCGCCGTCGTGACGCCGAGGGCGCACTGCGGGTCTCCCCCGAGGACGCCGAGGCCCTCGGGCTGACCGACGGCGGCCGGGCCCGGGTCGTCACCGAGCGCGGCAGCGCGGAGGCGGCGGTCGAGGTCAACGACATCATGCAGGCCGGGCACGTCTCGCTCCCGAACGGGCTGGGCGTGACCTACCCGGACCAGGACGGCGAGAGCCTGGTCGGGGTCCCGCTCAACCAGCTGACGTCGAACACCCGGCGCGACCGGTTCTGGGGGACGCCGTGGCACAAGCACGTCCCCGCGCGGGTCGAGGCCCTGTGACCCGGGGGGCGCGGTGACCCGGACGGTCGCCGACGCGATGGTGACCATCCCGAAGACGCTGCCCGCCTCGGTCCGGGTCGAGGAGGCGCGGGCGGCGTTCGCGGACCCGAAGGTGCACCTGCTCCTGCTGACCCGCGGCTCCCGGCTGGTCACCACGCTGACCCGGGCCGACCTCGTCGGCGCGGTCGGCGGGCCTGTCCGCTGGCACGGGCGCACCGCGGGCCGCGTCACGGCGCCGGGCGAGTCGCTCGCGGAGGTCGGTGCGTGGATGCGGCAGACCGCCACCCGCAGGCTGGCCGTGATCGCCGAGGACGACCGGCTGCTCGGCCTGCTGTGCCTCAAGGCCGACGGCTCCGGCTTCTGCTCGGACGCCAACGTCCGCGCCCGCATGTCCGACAGGCGGACAGATCTGTCTCATTCAATGGGCAATGTGATGCACTGAGGCCATGACGATCTCGGTCGCGCGCCGGTGGGCGATGCTGGCCGCCGGTACGACGGCCCAGGCCGCCAGCGCCGCGATGGTCACCGCGCCGTCGTTCCTCATCCCCGAGCTGCACCGCCCGGTGGGTGAGGGCGGGCACGGGATGAGCCTCGCCGAGGCGGGTCTGGTCGCGGCGGCCGCGACAGCCGGGCTGATGTGCACCCTCGTGCTGTGGGGCGTGGTGGTGGACCGGCGCGGTGAGCGGTTCGCGCTGCTGACCGGGTTGGCGATCACCGCCGGGGGCGGCGCCGTGGCGACGCTGATGGGCGAGCCGTGGCCGATGGCGGCGGCGCTGTGCGTCGCCGGGGTGGGCGCCGCGGCGACGAACTCCGCCTCCGGCCGGGTCGTCGTGGGCTGGTTCCCGCCGGAGCAGCGGGGCCTCGCGATGGGCATCCGGCAGACCGGGCAGCCGCTGGGCGTCGGCCTGGCCGCGGCCACCGTCGCCGTCGTGGCGCACCACGCGGGCATCGGCCCGGCGCTGTGGGTGCCCACGATCGCGGCGGCCCTGAGCGCGGTGCTGGTGGCCCTGGTCGTCGTCGACCCGCCCCGGCCGGACCGCGCGGCGGCGGCCGAGGTCACCAACCCCTACCGCGCCGACGCCTTCCTCGCCCGCGTGCACGGGGCCTCCGTGCTGCTCGTGGTCCCGCAGTTCCTGGTCTGGACCTTCGGGCTGACCTGGTTGGTGGAGGACCTCGGCTGGTCGCCGGGCGTCGCCGGCGGGGTCGTGGCCGGCACGCAGGTCGCCGGTGCGGCGGCGCGGGTCGGCGCCGGCTGGGCCTCCGACCGGGTCGGCAGCCGGATGCGCCCGATGCGGTCGGTCGCCGTCCTCGCGGCGGCCACGATGGCGCTGCTCGGCGCGGCCGCGCTCGCCGCCGACGGCTCCGGGCCGGTGACCGCCGCGGCGGTCGTCCTGCTCGTCGTCGCCTCCGCCGTCACCGTCGCCGACAACGGGCTCGCCTTCACCGCCGTCGCCGAGCGGGCCGGGCCGTTCTGGTCCGGGCGCGCGCTCGGCCTGCAGAACACCGCTCAGCACCTGGCGGCCGTGGCCGTGCCGCCCCTGGCCGGGCTCGCGATCACGGCCGGTTCCTACGGCGCGACCTTCGCGCTGGCGGCCCTCTTCCCGCTGGTGGCCGTGTCCGTCGTACCCGTGCACGGAGAGCGTCGGGTCGGCTGAGCCGACGGTAGCCTGGCGCCGTGGCAGGTCGTCAGGCGGTGGTGGGCGCGTTCCTCCTCAGCGCCGCGGTGAACCTCGCCGCCGTCCTGCTCCTGACCTCCCGGGACGGCTTCCTCAGCGAGGGCCCCTGGTTCGCGCTGTTCTTCGTGACCCCCGCCCTCACGATCGCCCTCGCACTCTGGGCCGGAAGGCGCTGGGGGACGCCGGTCGGCCGGGCGGTCTACGGCGGCGTCGTGGTGTGGCTGGTCGCGGTGCTCTACGGCGTCTCAGCCCTGGCGAGCATGGGCAGCTGAGGCCCCGAGGGCGGCAGACCGCACGTCAGCTCCGGCTCGCTCGTCCCGACACCTGGGACATGTCGTAGTCGACGACCACGGGCGCGTGGTCGCTGAGCCGCACCCCGAGGTGCTCCCGGTCGACGACCGCGTCGCGGGCCGCCCGGGCGAGCGCGGGCGTCGCGAGGTGGTAGTCGATCCGCCAGCCGGCGTCCTTGGCGTAGGCCTGGCCCAGCCAGCTCCACCAGGAGTAGGGGCCCTCGGTCTCCGGGTGCAGCCGGCGCACCACGTCCACCAGCGTGCGCGGGGTCAGCTGGGCGTCCAGCCAGGCACGCTCCTCGGGCAGGAAGCCCTCGACCTGGTTGCTGCGCCGCCAGCTCGCGACGTCCAGCCGGGTGTGCGCGACATTCAGGTCGCCCGTCAGCAGGAACTCCCGGCCCGCGCTCGCCGCCCGGCGCCGGGCCGCCGACAGGTGCCGGGCGAAGCCTGCGAGGAAGGCCATCTTGCGGTCGTACTTCGCTCCCCCGTCGGGGTTCTCGCGCATCCGCCGCGGGTCCTGCAGGTGCGCCGGCAGGCCGCCCTTGGGGAGGTAGAGGCTGGCCACGGTCAGCGGTACGTCGGCGAGGTCGACCTCGACGTACCGGCCCTCGGTCGCGTGCTTCCTCAGCTCGCGGGCCAGCGGCCGCTCCGGGTCCGGCACCGACCAGGTGCGCACCGCCACCGGTGGGACCCGGGTGAGCACCGCGACGCCGTTGCGGCCGGCGACCTGGCCGAGGTCGTGGCTGGCGTGGAAGTGGCCGAACGCCTCCTCCGGCAGCGCTTCCTCCGGGCAGCGCACCTCCTGCAGGGTGACCACGTCGCACCCGCGGGTCGCGAGCCAGTCGCCGAAGCCGCGGCGGTGGGCCGCGCGGATGCCGTTGACGTTGACGGTGGCGATGCGGAGCACCGCAGGAGACTAGGCGGTGCGCCAGGCGTCGAGGAGGGCGGCCTCCCGCTCCCGGGTGATCCCGCCGATCCGCGCCGTGGGGTCGGACTCCAGCCACGCGCGGGTGTCCCGCGCGGTCTCCGCGAGGGGGCGGACGGTGAGCCCGGCGTCGAGGGCCGGCTGCGCGTCGTGGGCCAGCATGCCGTCGTACGCCGGCCGCGGGAGCCACACGGGGATGCTGCCGGACCCGGTCCACGGCTCCACGCCCTGGCCGGCCAGGAAGTCGTCCGGGAGCCAGGTCACCGCCGCCTCCGGGGCGATCGCGCCGACGAAGTCGCTCATCGGCGACCGGGGGCCGACGGCGTCGAGGGTCACCCCGGGCTGCTGCTCGGCCAGGACGAGGATCCATGCGGCGAGGTCACGCACGTCGATCACCTGGACCAGGCTGTCCGGCTCGCCCGGGCCGACGAGCGCACCGGCCTCCCCGGTCCGGCGCGCCCAGTAGGCGAAGCGCCCGGTCGGGTCACCCGGCCCGACGATCAGGCCCGGCCGCAGCACCGTCGCCGACGTCGCCCGGCTGCGGACGAGGTCCTCGCAGACCACCTTGAGCGGGCCGTACTCCTCGCCCACCGGCTCGTGCAGCCGTCCCGCGCCCGGCCCGGCGGGGTCGCTGTCGTCGGCGTAGACGGAGATGGTCGAGACGAACACCCAGTGCGTGTCCGCCACGACGTCGAGGGCGTGCCGCACGTGCGCCGGCCGGCGCGCGACGTCGACCACGGCGTCGTACGGCCCGGCGGCGCGGAGGTCCGGCGGCGCCGGCTCGTCGCGGTCCCAGGTCACCGTGGTGACGCCGGGCGGGACCGTGCCCGACTGCCCGCGGTTGGCGCAGACCACCTCGTGCCCGCGCTGGGCGGCCTGCGCGGCCACCTCGCGGGAGAGGAACTGCGTGCCCCCGAGCACGAGCAGCCGCATCAGAGGAAGGCGGCCGGGTCGAAGTCGTCGATCGGGATGATCCGGACCCGGGGGAGCCGCTCGTTGAACGCGAGCATGTCGTACTCCAGGTCGAAGAACTGCAGCCCGCGTCCCGCGAACTGGCCGAACGCGCTGTTGCGGAACTCGGTGAACCCCGCCAGCCCGATCCGGCGCCCGTCCAGCAGGTCCTCGACCTGCTCGACGAAGTCACCGTCGTTGCTGACCAGGACGACGTCGGCGTCCCGGCTGCGCAGCTCGGCCAGGGTGCGCTGGATGGCGATGTCCACGACCTTCTGGCCCGGACCACCGGACAGCGGGATCGGCCGGTAGCCGATCGCCATCAGCGCCTGCACGAAGGACATCGGCAGCTCGGTGTTGGCCGCCAGGAAGAACAGCCCGTTCGTCGGCTGCCCCCACTGCCGCTCCACGAACTGCAGCAGGCGCTCCCAGCGCGGCCGCTCCTCGGGTCGCGGCCGGCGGCCGAGGATCGAGTTGCCGAGGGTGGCGTCGATGTTCTCCCCGTCCACCAGGACGTGGGTGGTCCGCGCGGTCTCGCCCATGCGAGAAACCTACGCCCTCCGCACACGCGCCCGCAGGGGACGGCGGTCGCCGCCACCCGCACGGCCTGACAGGCTGGGCGCATGCGGATCCCTGCGGTGCTGGCGGCGCTCACCCTCGCGCTGAGTGCCTGCGGGGGCGGTACGACGGACACCCGGCCCACCCCGGCCCCCACCCCGACACCGACCACCGCGACTCCGACCACCGCGACTCCGACCACCGCGACTCCGACCACCGCCAGCCCGACCCCCGTCCCCACGCGGGATCCCGCGCCGTCGTACCGCGACGGCATCGACGCCTCCCACCACCAGGGCCCGATCGCCTGGCGGGAGGTCGCGCGCAGCGGGATCACCTTCGCCTACCTCAAGGCGAGCGAGGGCACCGGCTTCACCGACCCGGACTTCGCCGACAACCGGCGCAAGGCGACCCGGGCCGGCATCGACGTCGCGGGCTACCACTACTTCCAGCTCTGCTCCGACGGCGCCGCGCAGGCCGAGCACTTCCTCGCCGTGCTCGGCGACGCGCGGTCCAGCATCCCGCCCGCGCTCGACCTGGAGCTCCAGGGCAGCTGTGCCGACCCGCCGGCGCCGGCGGCGCTCCTGACCGAGGTGCGCGCCTTCCTGCGCCGGGTCGACCGCGCCACGGGGATGCGGACGCTGGTCTACCTCTACCCCGAGCTCGAGGCGCGCTACGGCTTCGCGGACGACCTGGCCTCCCACCCCCAGTGGGTACGACGCCTGGGCGACCGCCCGCCGCGCCGTCCCTGGGCGGTGTGGCAGCACGACGACGCCGGGTCGGTGCCCGGGATGAGCGGCAACGTGGACCTGAACCGGATGAGAGCCGACCGTTCCGACTAGCCGCTTCGTGGCTTGCGCCGCTTCACCGCCGGCACGACCAGGTTGGGGATGGCGCGCAACACGAACTGGTCGAAGTGCGGCACTGTGAAGGCGGCGTATCCGTGTTCGGGCGTGTAGAGCAGACCCATGTTGATGAGCTCGGCGCGGGTGGGCGCGAGGTTCTCCGACGTCCGGTCGGGACCCATCACCTCCGCGACCACGGACGCTTTCTGTGGCTCCGGGCCGAGCTGGGCCATGGCCCGCAGGTAGGCCCGCTGCAACTCAGTTGCCCGGTCCAGACGCACCCGGAAGAACGACTCGTCCAGCTTTGCCTCGTAGCCCGGAACGGCAGCGACGACGTCATCACGCGTGATGATGGGCCCCTCCGCGATCGTCCAGACGGCGTACCCCAGCTCCTGGAGGAAGTACGGGTAGCGACCGGTCAGGGCGACGGCCTCGTCCAAGGCGTCGGAGGTGTAGTCCGCGTCCTCGTCCTGCGCGGGTCGGACGAGCGCCTCCCGGGCGTCCTCGGGAGACAGGATCCCGATCGCCGGGAACTTGAAGAGTCGCTCGGCATAGGACTTGGCGTCGCCCGCGAGCTCCGCGATCTGGGGCAGACCCGCGGCGACCATGGTGATCGGCAGCTTGCGCTGCACCATCTTGTGAAGCCCCTCGATGACGGCCTCCAGCTGCTGCTTGCTGAGGAACTGGACCTCGTCGAAGAGCAGCACCACCCCCCGGTCCCGTTCGGCCGCGGCCTCGCCGACGGCGAGCAGGAGGTCGGTGAGATCGAGGGCCAGATTGGCATGGTCCGCGAAGCCTTCGGCAGCCTCGACATCGAGGCCCGCGGTCCATGCACCCGCCGCGTCGACGTGGAGGGTGAAGGACTTCAGGACCGCGGCAGCGTGCCGGAAGCGGTCGGACCACCTGGCCTTCGGCGACAGCTCGAAGAGGGCGGTACGGAGCCGGGTTGCGATGTCGCGGCGGAAGCCGTTCTCGTCGTTCTTGCTGACCTCGAGCTCGACCACCACCCAATCACGTGCGAGCGCCTTCGTCCGGAACTGGCCGAGCAGCACCGTCTTGCCCACACCGCGCAGCCCCGTGATGATCATCGACTGCTCGGTCCGGCCGGAGGCGATGCGCGCCAGCAGCAGATCGAAGGACTCCAGCTGGTCGTCGCGGCCGACGACGGCCTGTGGCTCGGCCCCGGCATTCGGCGTATAGGGGTTGGTCAGCGCCTTCACCCTGCCACCTTACAGACTTTAGACGACTTTATCTGTTTCTTATAAGTCGCTCTAAGGCTTGTCAGACGCCAGGTGGGGTCCTGCCACCGACGCCCCGGAATCTCTCGCTGGCCTCGGGCGTTGACCAGGGCATGTCCACCATCGACCTCACCGCCGGCAACTTCGAGCAGACGGTCCTCGACAACCAGATCGTCTTCGTCGACTTCTGGGCGTCCTGGTGCGGTCCGTGCCGCAACTTCGCGCCGATCTACGAGGAGGCCTCGGAGAAGCACGGCGACCTGGTCTTCGCCTCGGTCAACACCGAGGAGGAGCAGCAGCTCGCCGCGGCGGCCCGGGTGACCTCGATCCCGACGCTGATGGCCTTCAAGAACGGCGCCCTGGTGTTCTCCCAGGCGGGTGCACTGCCCGGCCCGGCGCTGGAGCAGGTGATCAGCGCGGTCCGTGACTTCGACCCGGCCGCCGCTCCGACCGATGACTGAGCCGACCGTCCTGCAGCTCGGGCTCGACACCTTCGGCGACGTCACCCTCGACCCCGACACGGGCGAGCGGGTGCCCTACCCGCAGGTGATCCGCAACCTGGTCGCGGAGGCCGAGCTCGCCGACCGGGTCGGTGTCGACGCGATCGGCATCGGCGAGCACCACCGCGACGACTTCGCCGTCTCCGCGCCGGAGATGGTGCTGGCGGCGATCGCGGCCCGGACCGAGCGGATCCTGCTCGGCACGGCGGTGACCGTGCTCAGCTCCGACGACCCGGTCCGGGTCTACGAGCGCTTCGCCACCCTGGACGCGGTGTCCGGTGGCCGTGCCGAGATCACCCTCGGCCGCGGCTCGTTCACCGAGTCCTTCCCGCTCTTCGGCTTCGACATGGCCGACTACGAGCGGCTCTTCGCCGAGAAGCTCGACCTCTGGTCCGCGCTGCAGGGCGAGGGCACGGTCTCCTGGAGCAACGGCACCCTGCGCGCCCCGCTGCGCGAGGCCCACGTCTTCCCGCGCACCGAGCGCGGCCACATCCCGACCTGGATCGGCGTCGGCGGCTCGCCGGAGTCGGTGGTCCGGGCAGCCCGCTACGGCTTCCCGCTGATGCTGGCGATCATCGGCGGCGACCCGGCCCGCTTCGCGCCGTACGCCGACCTCTACCGTCGCGCGCTCACCGAGCTCGAGCAGCCCTCGCTCCCGCTCGGGGTGCACTCGCCGGGCTTCGTCGCGGACACCGACGAGGAGGCCCGCGAGCTGCTCTACCCGCACTTCAAGGCCAACCGCGACCGGATCGGTGCCGAGCGCGGCTGGGGCCCGGTCACCCGCGAGCAGTACGACGCCGAGGTCGAGCAGGGCTCGCTCTACGTCGGCTCCCCGGAGACCGTCGCGCGCAAGATCGCCGCGACCGCGCGGGCGCTGGGCATCCAGCGCTTCGACCTGAAGTACAGCAACGGCTCGATGCCGCACCCGCTGCTGCTGCGCAGCATCGAGCTCTACGGCACCGCGGTGGTCCCGCGGGTGCGCGAGCTGCTGGCGGAGGCGCCGGTCAGCGCCTGACCAGGTCGGGCCGGACGGCGAGGAAGAGCCCGACCATCACCTCGACGAGCTGCTCGCGGTCGGCCGGCAGGTCGCCGCGGAGCACCGCGCCGATGGTGTGCGCGACCCCGCCGATGAGGAACTGCGCGGTGGCCCGCAGCTCGACCGGGAGACCGTCCGCGGCGGCCGCGGGGTCGCCGCTGGAGGCGGTGGCCGCGACCATCCCGGCGAACCGGCTGCTCTCGGCGAGCACCCGCGGCCCGAGCATCGGCGAGCTGACCGAGTCGACGAGCGCGACCCGGCCCTTCGCCGGGTCGTCGAGGTAGAGGTCGACCATCTCGGCCAGCACCGCGCGGACGCGGCCGACCGGGTCGCCGGGCGCGGTGCCGAGCGCCGCGACCGCGCGGGTCTCGGCCTCCGCGACGATCGCGTCGAAGACCGCGAGCTGGAGCGCCTCGATGCTCTCGAAGCTCTCGTAGAAGTAGCGCGCCGCGAGCCCGGACGCTTCGGCGACGCCGCGCACGGTGGCGCCGGCGACGCCGCGCTCGCCCATCACGGCGAGGCCCGCGGCGAGCAGCCGGGCACGGCGCTCCGCCACGCGCTGGGCGGCGTCCTGGCCGCCGTAGCGTCGGGCGTCGGTCATGGCGGACATCTTGACACAGCCGTGAGCAGATGGCTGGATGGGGATCTGTCAACACTCGTTGACTGATCCCGAGGAGCCGCCATGTCCGTCGCCCCCTGGCACCCGTCCCAGCCGCACGCCGCGCTGGCGGCCGACGTCCGCCGCTGGCTGGGCACGCCGGCGACGTTCGCCCTCTACGGCCGGCTGGCCCTCGACCAGGTGGCCTGGCGCGAGGTCGCCGCCGCCGTCGACGCCAGCGGGCGGTTCGCCGCGAACTTCACCGACCGCGGCATCCGCAGCGGCCTGTGGGGGCCGCTCCTGCTCTTCGGCGACGAGGCCGACCGGGCCGCCATGGCGACCCGGCTCAAGGACCTGCACGGTGAGGTGCGCGGCCGCGGGCAGGGCCACTTCGCGGGCGAGCGCTACAGCGCGCTCAACCCCGACGTGTGGAAGTGGGTCGGTACGACGAGCATGCTGGTCTTCCACACCGGCTACGTCACGACGTACCCGGGGCTGAGCGAGGCCGAGCGCGACGTCGTCTACGCGACCGTGCTGCACCTGTCCGACTTCGACCTGCCCAGCGAGCGGGCCCGGCTGCCGCGCACCCGGAGCGAGGCGGAGGCCTACTACGACGAGGTCGCGGCGACCCGGCTCGACGACAACGAGTTCCTGCAGTGGGCCAACCGGAGCTTCGACGCGCTCCCCGTGCCGACCCTCCTCGGCCCACGCTGGCTGCACCTGCTGCTCACCCCGGCCTGGCGGCTGCTCACACCGGCGCTGACCAGGCCCGCGAAGATCTGCGCCGAGAGGGCCGCCCACCCGCGGATGCGTGAGCTGCTCGGCGTGCGCTGGACCCGCCGGCGCGAGCGGGAGTTCCGGCTCTACGCCGCCCTGGTCCGCGGTGCGCGCCGCGTGCTGCCGCAGTGGCTCCTGCTGGACCCGCTGGCCCACAACCGCCTGCGCTACGAGCAACTGCGGGCGGCCTACCGCAAGACCCAGCTGACGTCGTTCGCCCCGCCGCAGTAGCGCTTGCCTGCGGCGGGGCGAACACCCGGACTCTCGGCCATCCCTGACCCGACCCGGGCTGTCAGGTACCCCTCACGAGGAGGGGCTCCCGACCATGGTCAGGCGGAGTGGGGACGCCTCACCATGACCATCCCGGCTCCCAGGAGCACGAGCAGTGCACCCAGCGGGAGCAGGAACCCGGCGGGGCCACCCGTGTTCGGCAAGCCCGTGGCGACGATGCCACCGGTCTCGCCCGGCTCGCTCGGCTCACTCGGCTCGCCCGGCTCGCTCGGCGGCGTGCAGGGCTCCCCGTCCCCGTCCACGGCGTCCGGGTCGGTCGCGGCGTCCTCGCAGATGCCACCGACCTCACCGCACATCTCGAGCGGGTCGAAGTCTGCCGCCGTCTGGCCCGGCTGGGTGTAGGCGAGCACCGACACCGTGTCGTTGCCGCTGGTGTAGTCGAACGGGAAGATCCCCAGGAAGCCGTTCGCGATGGCCGTCAGCTCGTCGAGGACGACGATCGTGCCCAGCGGGACGCCGGCGGCGATCCGCGGGGTGTCCGGGTAGACGCAGGCCACCACGGCCCGCGCCACCGGGCACGGCGTGCCGCTGTCGATCGGCGGGTCGTAGGCGATGACCGGCTCACCACCGTCGAACACGAAGCCCGCGTGCGCCGTCAGCTCGACGCTGCCGTCGTCCGGGTCCACCGCGATGTCGTAGTTCGGGCTCGCCGGGATGTTGACGTAGGCCGCGTTGTCCGGGCCGCACGGGTCGTCGACGTCCAGGTCCGGACGGTCCAGCACCTCGGTGTCACCCGGGCAGGCGGAGAGCGGGACGTCCTGCGCCTGCTCGCCGTCGTTGGCGTAGCGGATCGCGATCGACTTGAACTGGGCGTCGGCGAACTCCCACGGGAAGGTGCCCACCGGCCAGTTCTGGCCGAGCGCGCTGACGCTCACGATCACGATCGTCTGCAGCTTCTCGCCGCCACCGGGCGTGGCGGCGTACTTGCAGACGACGACCTTCTTCTCGTTGACCGGGCAGGCCGCGGTGTTCGTCTCGACCGGCGCCGCGATCTGGTACGTCGGCGCGCCACCCGGGAATTCGTAGCCGGAGTCGGCCGTCAGGGTGATGCTGCCGTCCGGGTTGACCGTGATGTCGTACGGCCCGGTGGCGACGCTCCAGGTCGCGTTGCCCGTGCCGCACGGGTCGTTGAGGACCGGCGTCGGCGGCGTGATCTCGACCGGGCCCGGGGCCGGGTCGCACTCGGTGATGTCGAGCTGGTTGGAGCGCTCGCCGTCGTTGGCGTAGCGGATCGCGACCGAGAGGTTGTGCGCGTCGGCGAAGACGTACGGGAAGGTGCCGACCGGCCACCCCTTCCCGAGCGTGCTCGTGCTGACGATGATGATCGTCTGCGCCTTCTCGTTGACGCCCGGCTTGGCGGCGTACTTGCAGACCACGACCTTCTTGGTGTTCACCGCGGCCGGGACGGCGGCGGCCTTCACCTCGGCGGTGCTGCCGGACTTGTCGTCGCCGGTGTTCTTGGTGCCGGGCTCCTGCGGAGCCTTGGCGGGCACCTCGTTGGCGCTGTCCTCCGCGCCGTCACCCGCCGGTACGGCGTCCGCGGGAGCCTCCTGCGGCTGCGCCGCCGGCTCCTCCTGCGGGGCGGGCTCGGGAGCCGGTTCGGGGGCGGGCTCCGGCTCGGGCTTCGGCTCCGGGGCGGGCTCCGGCTCGGGGGCCGGCTCGGGCGCGGGAGCCGGGTCCGGCGCCGGAGCGTCGGCCGGGGTCTCGGCGGAGGCGGGTGCGTCGCCGCCGTCACCGGCGTCGTCGGCGTACCCGGGCGCCATGAAGGTCGTCACGGCGACCAGAGCGGCGACCGGGAGGGTGAGCGCGGTGCGCTTCCCCAGCCCGGTGCGCCGGCCCTGGGCCCGGCGGAAGATGCGGCCCTCGCGCCGCGCTGACTGGTTCATCTCGGTGTCCCCACAGGTCTGGCGGCCGTGCCCACCGCACGTCCGATCGGTCGGAAGCGGGGCCGTCCGAAAAGCGGCAGAGGGAGCACTGATCGAGCCTCGAGAAATCTCGTTCCCCGAGGCCTGTTCAGCACTCCCTCTTCCTGGCTACGACCCCACGTCGCGACCAGGCCCGCTTTCGAGGTTAGGGATCTTTACCGGAGAAAGATCTGAAAAATCAGGCCAACCATCGGATCCGATAGGCAGCCGGTGCGGCGCCCCTCAGGCCTGCCGATCCTCCGGCCCCTGGGGCAGGAAACGCTCGGTCAGCGCCGGCCAGGCGTGGTCGATGAGCTCCTCCATGTCGAGGTGCGTCGCCCGCTGCACGTAGGGCTTCGCCAGCTCGGTGTCGATGACCTTGAGCACGAACCGGCGCAGCTCGGAGTCGAGCCCGGTGAGCTTGCGCAGCATCGCCCCGCGCCGGGTGTCGGTCTTCAGCTCGAGCCCGATCTGCTCCTCCGTCGGCGTGATCAGCTCCAGGCGCAGCCGCAGCGGCTCCTCGGTGTGCACGACGAGGACGAGCGGGATGACGACCTCGGCGTTGAAGTTCAGCCGGTCGAGCGGCAGCTCCAGCTGGAAGACGACGCTGATCGGCAGGTCGATGGCGTACGTCAGCAGCGGCGCCCCGACGACCTCCTCGCCGGTCGTCGGCCGGAACCGCCCGACGAAGCTGACGCTCGCGAACGCCCGGCCCGGCCCGGCGCCGATCGGCCCGAGCGCGATCTGGTCGCCGAGGACCTGGTCGATCGTGTGCAGGATGCGGTCGCGGTGCAGCACCCGCCGCACCCAGTTGACCCCGAACAGCTCGTACGACGGTGGGCTGGCCACCTCCGTCACCACGTCGACCACGTCTCCCCTCGCGTCGGTCGGCCTGGCGCATCGGAAACCCGCGTCAGGACTGACGATTCTCGACCATCCTGCCCTACCCGGCGCGCTCGGGGGCGTCCTTCGCACCAACCGGGCATGATGATGCCGATGGAGCTCACCGTGGGCATCTGCGAGGACGACCCGGCCCTTCGACGGGCGCTGCGGGGCGCCCTCACGCTGGCCGGGCACACCGCGGTGGTGGCCCACACCGGCGCCGAGGCGCTGCACCTGTTCGGCGAGGACCGTGCGCTCGACGTCATCGTGATGGACATCGGGCTCCCCGACGCCGATGGCCGCGACGTGTGCCAGGCGCTCAAGACGGCGGGCCAGGAGGCGCCGGTGCTCTTCCTGACGGCGTACGGCGCCGTGCACGACCGGCTCGCCGGGTTCGGTGCCGGCGGCGACGACTTCGTCGCGAAGCCCTTCGACGTCAAGGAGCTGATGGCACGGATCGCCGTGCTCGGGCGCCGCGGGCGCCAGCTCGCCGTACGACGCGACGACAGCGGCCTGGTCCTCGACCCGACCACCCACTCGCTGCGCACCGACCGCGGCGAGGTGGCGCTGTCGCCCACCGAGTTCCGCATGCTCGCCGCGGTCACCGCCCGCCCCGGCGAGGTGGTCCGGCGCGCCGCCGTGGTCGCCGCGGCCTGGCCAGACGGCGCGATGGTCAGCGAGAACACCGTGGACTCGCTGATGCGCCGGGTGCGCTCCAAGCTGGCCGAGGCCGGGGCGAGCGCGCAGGTGGAGACCGTGCGCGGCGTGGGCTACCGGTTGACGGTGGGCGGAGCCGGATGAGCCGCCCAACGGCGCGAGCCCGCTCCTTCCGCGCTCAGCTCGTCGTGCTCACCGCCGCGGTCACCGCGCTCGGCGTCGTGGTCCTGACGATCGTCGTCCAGATCGTGCTCGAGGGCGCCACCGGCCGCAGTGTCGACACCGTGCTGGAGGACCGCACCGAGGCCGTGATCAGCTCGGCCACCAGCGGCGCCGGCGGCCGGCTCGTGGTCCCCGACTCCCGGCTCGACGCCGGCGTGGCCGTCTACGACGACACCGGCCGCCTGGTGGCGGGCAGCGCCCCGAGCGCCGACGCCGCGCAGTACGCCGCCCTGGCCACCACGGCCAGAGCCCGCACCGTCGAGCCGCCCGGCACCGAGGAGCGGCGGATCCGCGCCAAGCCCTTCCGCACGTCCGCCGGCGCCCGCGGCGTGGTCGTGGTGACGGAGCGGATGGCGCCGTACGAGCGGGGCGAACGGCTCGCGCTGCTCGTGTGCGTCGGCGCGGGCGGGCTGATGATCGTGCTCGCCGCGGGGCTCGCGCTGTGGGTGAGCCGCCGCGCGCTGGCGCCGGTGGTGGCGATGACCCGATCTGCCGACGACTGGAGCGAGCACGACCTCGGGATGCGCTTCGACCCCGGCCCCGGTGGCAACGAGCTCGCGACGCTGGGCCGGACCCTGGACCGCCTGCTGGAGCGGGTCGCCCACGCGATCCGCTCCGAGCAGCGGCTCACCTCCGAGCTGGCGCACGAGCTGCGGACCCCGCTGACCGCCGTACGGCTCAACGTGGACCTGCTGCTGCTCGACCCGGACCTGACGCCGGACACCCGGGAGCGGGTCCAGGAGGTGCAGGACGCCGCCCGGCGGATGGCGAGCGCGATCGAGAGCCTCCTCGAGCTGGCCCGGACCGCGTCCAGCCAGGCGATGTCCGGCTCGTGCCTCCTGGTCGAGGCGGTCGCCGAGGCGCTCGGGCCCGGGGACCACGCGGGCGTCGCGGTGGACGTCGCCCCGGCACTGCGCGTGCTGCTGCCGCCCGCGCTCGCGGCGCGCGCCATCGCGCCCGTCCTCGACAACGCCCGGCGGCTCGCCGGCCACACGGTGGTCTCCGCGGGTCTGCACCGCCCCGGTTTCCTCGCCCTGTACGTCGACGACGACGGCCCCGGCATCGGACCCGCCGAGCGGGAGCGGGTCTTCGAGCCGGGCCGCACCACCGGCACGGGCGCCGGGCTGGGCCTGCCGCTGTCGCGGCGGATCGCGCGCAGCATGGGCGGCGACGTGACGGTCGGCGACGGCCCGCTCGCCACCCGGCTGGTGATCACCCTGCCCACGCCGTAACGGCGCCGGCACAGTCAGGTCCGTGGCAGGTTCGGCGCCCGATCCTCGGTGCCATGACCACCACGCCCCTGCGCCGCGCGGCGCCGATGCTCAGCAAGGTCCCCGAGGTCACCGTCTGGTTCTGGATCATCAAGATCCTCTGCACCACGGTCGGTGAGAGCTTCGCCGACTACATCAACGAGACGCTCGGCTTCGGCCTGGTGCCCACCGCTGTCCTCTTCACGGTGGTCTTCGTCGCCGTGCTCGCCGTGCAGATGCGGCTGCGCGCCTACGTCCCCGCGGCCTACTGGCTGACCGTGGTCGTCGTGAGCGTCACCGGGACGCTCTACACCGACATCCTGACCGACCGGCTCGGCGTCCCGCTGTGGATCAGCAGCACCGTCTTCGCCGTCCTGCTGGCCGCGGTGTTCGGTGCCTGGTACGCCCGCGAGCGGACCCTGTCGATCCACAGCATCGACACCACCCCACGCGAGAGCTGGTACTGGCTCGCGGTCCTGGTCACCTTCGCCCTCGGCACCGCCACCGGCGACTGGACCCTCCAGCTGACCGGCTGGGCGCCGGGCCAGTCCGTGCTGCTGCCGCTGACGCTCATCGCGCTGGTGACCGGGCTCTGGCGCTTCGGTGCCAACGCGGTGCTGTCCTTCTGGCTGGCCTACATCCTGACCCGCCCGCTGGGCGCCAACATCGGCGACTGGCTGGCCACCCCGGCCAAGGACCACGGCCTGGGGCTGGGCACCTTCGGCACCAGCCTGGTCTTCCTCGGCGCGATCCTCGCCTGCGTCGTCTACCTGTCCCTGAGCCGGGCCGACGTGGTGGAGGAGCAGGCGGCCCCGACGGCACCGGTCACCTCCGAGCACCGGCAGCGGATCTCCCTGGCCGTGCTCGGCCTCGCAGCGGTCGCCACCTGCGGCGTCCTGGGCTGGGCCCACAGCCAGCCGCACCAGGACGCCCTCGCCGCCGAGGAGGGAGCCGCGCCGACCTGCTCCGGCCCGGGCACGCACGTCGCCGCGGCCTCGGCGTTCCCCGCGGCCGACCTGCGCCGCTTCCGGACGATCACCCAGGACACGCTGAGCCGGGTCCGCTCCGGTGACCGGTCGGGGGCCTCCGCGCGCGCGACGGACCTGGAGACCGCCTGGGACGACGCGCAGGACCGTTTGGTGGCGAAGGACTGCACCACCTGGACGTACGTCGACCACGAGGTCGACGCGGTGCTCACCGCGGTCCGCGCGTCCTCCCCCGACGAGCAGGCGGAGACCGGCGCCCTGACGACGCTGATCGGCACGCTCGGATGAGTCCCGACGGACTGGGCCGGCCCGCCACCCACTGGGCCGCCGGGCACGGCCTGGTGCCCGTCCTGCACGCGGTGGAGGTCGCCTTCGCCCAGCCCGTGCTGGTCGCGGTCGCGGTGCTCGTCGCCGGGCTCCTCACGGCACGGCGGGCCTGGGGGGCCGCCGCGCTCGTGGGCGGCTCGACGGCCGGCACCGTGGTGGCGACGGCCGTGCTCAAGGCGGTCGTCGGCCGCCCACGCCCGGACTGGCAGGTCGCCGCGCACGCGGTCCACACCCCGGCCTTCCCCTCCGGCCACACCTCCGGGGTGACGGCGCTGGTGCTGGCGCTGCTGGTGGCGACCGGGCGCCGTGGCGGGACCGCGGTGGCGGGGGCGCTGACCGTGCTGCTGGTCGCGGCGGACCGGGTCCTGCTCGGCCGGCACTACCCCAGCGACGTGGCCGGCGGGATGGTGCTCGGCGTGCTCTCCGTCGGTGCCTCGGTGCTGGTGCTCCGGTTCCTCGCCAGCCGGTGGGCGGCCACCGGGGCGTCCTCGACGAGGTGGTCCCCGACGATCCGACGGGCGCACTCCGGGTCGACCGCGCCGTACCAGGCGTCGTCGGGGTGGACGACCACCAGTGGCGCCTGGTTGCAGGGGAACAGGCAGCCGGTCGCGGTCAGCAGCACGTCGTCGTCGCCGAGCCCGCGCCGGCGCAGCTCGTCGGCCAGCGCCGCCGCGGTCGCGTCCGAGCCGCGCGCCGAGCAGCGTGGTCCGCGGCAGACCAGCACCTGACGGGCGTGCCGGGGCACGTCCTCCCACGCGGGCGAGGTGAGCGGCGCCTCGGACCCGGTCACCGGGCGCTCCGCCACGACCACGGTCACCTCCGGGTGCCGGCGCACCCAGTCGCCCGCGACCCGGCGCAGCCAGGAGCGGGCCGTCGGGGCGCCGAGGCCGAGACCGACGAGCTCGACGGCGGTGACCCCGCACGCGGCCAGCCGGTCGAGCTCGTCGGCCACGGCCGGCGTACCGGCCTGGAGGAAGGCGAGGGTCGCGCCGGTGGCCGCGGCGACGGCACGGAGGTCCTCGACGTGCCGCTCGGCGTCGACGCCGAGCGGCACCAGGACCACCGCGGCGCTCACCGCACCGCCCGCTCGTCGTGCCACACCACGTGCAGCCGGCCCGAGGTCTCGTGCCGCCCGACGCTCGCCTCCACGCCGTAGACGTCCGCGACGAGCGCGGCGCTCAGCACCTCCTCCGGCGGGCCGGCCGCGACCACCCGGCCGTCCCGGAGCACGACCAGGTGGTCGCAGAAGGCCGCGGCCAGGTCGAGGTCGTGCAGCGCGGCGACGACGGTGCGGCCGAGCGCGCGGACGGTGGCCAGGAGGTCGATCTGGTGGGCGAGGTCGAGGTGGTTGGTCGGCTCGTCCAGCATCAGCACGTCGGGCCGCTGGGTCAGCGCGCGGGCGAGCTGGACCCGCTGGCGCTCACCGCCGGACAGCGTCCGCCAGTCCCGGTCGACGAGGTGCTCGATCTCGGCCAGGCGGAGCGCCTCGGCGATCTCGGCGGCGCCCTCGTCGTGCCGGGCCGGCCAGCGCCCGCGGTGCGGGATCCGGCCGAGCTCGACGACCTGGCGCGCGGTGAGCGGCAACCCGGTCGAGGAGTGCTGCTCCAGGACCGCGATCCGGCGGGCCCGCTCGCGCGCGGGCAGCCGGTGCACGTCGTCGCCGTCGAGGTGCACCGCGCCGGCGTCCGCGCGGCGCAGCCCGGCCATCAGGTGCAGCAGCGTGGTCTTCCCCGAGCCGTTCGGCCCGAGCAGCCCGGTGACCGCGCCGGGCGGACAGGTCAGCGCGACGTCGTCGAGGATCGTCCGTCCACGCACGCCCCAGGTGAGGCGGTCCACCGCGATCATCGGGTCCTCGACTCACGCCGCAGCAGCCACGCGAAGACCGGTGCGCCGAGCACCGCGGTCACCACGCCGATCGGGATCTCCTGGCCGTCGACCAGCGAGCGGGCGACGGTGTCCGCGCCGACCATGAGGATCGCGCCGGCGAGCGCGCTCAACGGCAGCAGCCGCCGGTGCAGCGGCCCGCACACCAGCCGTACGACGTGCGGGACGACCAGTCCCACGAAGCCGATCGCGCCCGTGTAGGCCACCAGGCAGGCGGTCAGCAGGGCGGTGCCCACCAGCAGGATCCACCGCACCCGCTCGACCGGTACGCCGAGCGAGGACGCCGATGCGTCGCCGAACGCGAACGCGTCGAGGTCCGCCGCGAAGGCGAGCACCAGCACGGTCGCCAGCAGCACGACGACCAGGAGCACGACCGCGCTGTGCCAGCGCACGCCCGCGAGCGAGCCCATCGTCCAGGCGAGCACCCGCCGGGCGGCGTCCCGCTCGCCGCTGGTCATCACCACGAAGGAGGTGTAGGCGGCGCAGATCTGCCCGACCGCGACGCCCGCCAGCACGGTCCGCGCCGGAGGCAGGTCGCCGCCGCGCCCGGTGGCGAGCACGAGGACCAGGACCAGCGCGACGAGCGCGCCGAGGAAGGCGCCGGCACCCAGCGCCGCGCCGCCGGCGAGCCCGGCCACGCCGACACCGAGGACGATCACGCTGACGGCGCCCACCGTGGCGCCACCGGAGATGCCCAGCAGGTAAGGGTCCGCGAGGTCGTTGCGGGTCAGCGACTGCAGCACCGCGCCCGCGATCGCCAGGCCGGCGCCGGTGGCCGCGGCTCCCAGCACGCGGGGCATCCGCAGCTGCCACACGATCCGGTCGTCGACCACGCTCGCGTCGACCGCGGCGCCGAAGCGGCGCAGCACCACGTCCAGCACGTCGGTCACCGGCACGTGCACCGAGCCGATGCCGACCGCCACCACGACCGCCGCCGCCAGGAGCACCGTCAGCACGGCGCCCAGGGGCCGGGCCGCCAGGGTCATCGCGAGCGCTGCGCGAGCTGCTCGCCCAGGTCCACCGCGCCGTCGGCGAGCCGGACGCCCGGCGTGGTGGCGGAGAACGGCAGCACGACGTACGCCTTCGCCTTCACCGCGCGCAGGTTCTTCAGCACCGGGTCCTTCTCCAGCAGTGCGATCTTCTCCTGCGCGCTCGACCAGCTCGCGTCCGCGAGCACGATCAGGTCGGGATCTGACTTCACGACCCGCTCCCAGCTGACGTCGGCCCAGCCGCCCTTGACGTCGGCGAACACGTTGGTGGCCCCGACGGCGTCGAGGATGAGCTGCGGGCCGCCCTCACCGGCGCCCGCGAAGGCCGCCTTGTCGCCGGAGTCGAACCAGAACACGTCCAGGCCCTTGCCCGGCGCCTGCTGCGCGAGCGCGTCGAGCGCCTTCTCCTGGTCCTCCTCCAGGGCCTCGGCCCGCTCGGGCACGCCGAACACCTCGGCCACCGTCTCGATCTCGTCCCAGACCGCGTCGAACGAGACGTCCGCGCTCGGCTCGTTCTCGCCACACCCGAAGAGCGAGACGAAGGAGCCGATGCCGAGGCCCGTCAGCTCCTTCTGGGAGCCGGCGGCCTCGTCGCCGAACGCGCTGGAGTAGGAGCCGTAGACGAAGTCGGGCTCGGCGGCGAGCAGGGACTCGTGGTCGGGGTACTCCTTCGAGAGCACCTCCACCTCGTCGTACGCCGCCTTCCACTTGGCCGGCACGCTGTCGTCGAGGTACGCCGTGCCGGCCATCCGGTCCTGCAGGCCGAGGGCGAGCATCACCTCGGTGGCGCCCTGGTTCATGGTCACCGCGCGCTCGGGCGGCGCCTCGATGGTGGAGGTGTAGCCACAGCTGGAGGCCTCGACCGGGAACCCGTCCCCGGCCGCCTCCTTCTTCTCGGGCTCGGGCGCTCCGGCGCAGGCGGACAGGGCCAGCGGGAGGGCGAGCAGGGCAGGCAGAAAACGGGGACGACGAGACGTCACGGGTCACTCTTTCGATCCGAGGCTCTTGCGCGAAGCCTGTGTGGGTGGGGTGTGACGCGGACCCCGAGGCCCACGGCCAGCAGGTCTTCGGACTCGGGATCGACCGGACGGAGCGCCTTCCCAGAGCGGCGAATTGCCCGCTCCAGTGGCGTGTTGCCCCGCCCGTCACCCTCACCGCTGCGCGTCAGTCCCGGACTCTCACCGGGTTCCCTGACCCACGATCTTCGTGAGTGCGACTGGCGAGGCGGACGCTAGCACGCCGGGCCCCGCCGGCCCGCCGTGTCCTTCCTCACCCGCGACACGCCGCCCCTACATCTGGTCCCACTTCTCGGGCTCGGCCCTACATATGGTGGCGATGCAGCTGGTTCTCCGACCCACCCGGGCCGGAGAGGCAAGAGGGAACCCGGTGAGAGTCCGGGACTGCCCCGCAGCGGTGAGTGGGAACGACCGCCGTCAACAGCACTGGGCCTCAGGGCCTGGGAAGCGACGGCCAGTAGGAGCGAGCCGGACGCCCACGAGTCCGAAGACCTGCCAGCGCACCGCACCCGCCGGGTGCGGTGGTCCGAGGCCTCGTGGGAAGGCCGACGGCTGGAAGGCGCTGTGCCGTCGACCGCTGTCGTCCCCTCGCGAGCCACGACTCCGAGGGGAGAGACCAGTGACGGTCATCGAGTCACCCACCCGCACCTCCATGCAGGTGCGCAAGCGCAACGGCGAGCACGAGAACGTCGACGTCGCCAAGATCGTCCGGGCGGTCGACCGGGTCAGCGGCGACCTGCCCGACGTCGACCCGATGCGGGTCGCGACCCGCACCATCAGCGGCCTGTACGACGGCGCCACCACCGCCGAGCTGGACCGGCTCTCGATCCAGACGGCCGCCGAGCTGATCGGCGAGGAGCCGGCGTACTCCCGGCTCGCGGCCCGGCTGCTCGCGGGCTACGTCGACAAGGAGATCCGCAACCAGGGCGTGGCCTCGTTCAGCCAGTCCGTCGCGCTCGGGCACGCCGAGGGCGTGATCGGCGACGAGACCGCGGCCTTCGTCAAGGACAACGCCCGCAAGCTCGACTTCGCGATCGACGAGTCCGGCGACCGGCGGTTCGAGTACTTCGGGCTGCGCACCGTCTACGACCGCTACCTGCTGCGTCACCCGACCACCCGGCTGGTGATCGAGACACCGCAGTACTTCCTGCTCCGGGTGGCCTGCGGCCTCTCCCGCACCCCGCAGGAGGCGATCGGCTTCTACCGGCTGATGTCGAGCCTGGCCTACCTGCCGAGCAGCCCGACCCTGTTCAACTCCGGCACCCGGCACACCCAGATGTCCTCCTGCTACCTGGTGGACAGCCCGCGCGACGAGCTGGAGTCGATCTACGCCCGCTACACCCAGGTCGCCCAGCTCTCGAAGTTCGCCGGCGGCATCGGGATCGGCTTCTCCCGCGTCCGTTCGCGCGGCGCGCTGATCCGCGGCACCAACGGCCAGTCCAACGGCATCGTCCCGTTCCTGCGCACCCTCGACTCCTCGGTGGCGGCGGTCAACCAGGGCGGACGGCGCAAGGGCGCGGCGTGCGTCTACCTGGAGCCGTGGCACCCGGACGTGGAGGAGTTCCTGGAGCTGCGCGACAACACCGGCGAGGAGGCCCGTCGTACGCACAACCTCAACCTGGCCAACTGGATCCCCGACGAGTTCATGCGCCGGGTCGAGGCCGACGAGACGTGGTCGCTCGTCGACCCGAACCAGGCGCCCGAGCTGCCCGACCTGTGGGGCGAGGCGTTCGACACGGCGTACCGCCGGGCGGAGGCGGAGGGCCGCTACGTCCGCCAGGTCAGGGCACGCGACCTCTACGCCAAGATGATGCGCACCCTGGCCCAGACCGGCAACGGCTGGATGACCTTCAAGGACGCGGCCAACCGGTTCTGCAACCAGACCAGCGACCAGCCCGGCCCCGGGCGGCCGGTGGTGCACCTGTCGAACCTGTGCACCGAGATCATCGAGGTGTCCTCCGACGGCGAGACCGCGGTGTGCAACCTCGGCTCGGTCAACCTCGCCCAGCACCTGGTCCCGGCAGGCTCGGCCGGCGGGGCCGACGTCGACTGGGAGAAGCTGCGCGCGACCGTCCGGACCGCGGTGCCCTTCCTCGACCGGGTCATCGACATCAACTACTACCCGAGCGAGCCGGCCGCGGCCTCCAACCCGCGGTGGCGGCCGGTGGGCCTGGGCCTGATGGGCCTGCAGGACGTCTTCTTCGCGCTGCGGCTGCCCTTCGACTCCCCCGAGGCCAAGGCGTTGTCGACCCGGATCTCCGAGGAGATCCACCTGACGGCGCTCGAGGTGTCCTGCGCGCTCGCCGAGGAGCACGGCCCCCACCCGTCGTACGACGAGACGCGGGCCGCGCGCGGCGACCTCCACCCCGACCTGTGGGGCGCCACCCTCACCCAGCCCGAGCGGTGGGCGGCGCTCAAGGAGCGGGTCGCCGAGCACGGGCTGCGCAACTCGCTGCTCGTCGCGATCGCGCCGACGGCGACCATCGCCTCGATCGCGGGCTGCTACGAGTGCATCGAGCCCCAGGTCTCCAACCTGTTCAAGCGGGAGACGCTGTCGGGGGAGTTCCTGCAGGTGAACTCCGCGCTGGTCCGCGAGCTCAAGGGCCGCGGGCTGTGGACCCCGGAGGTGCGCGAGGCGATCAAGCGCGCCGAGGGGTCGGTGCAGGGGATCGGGCAGCTGCCGGACGACGTACGGCTGCTGTTCCGCACGGCCTGGGAGCTGCCGCAGAAGGCGCTCATCGAGATGGCCGCCGAGCGACAGGGCTTCGTCGACCAGGCCCAGTCGCTCAACCTGTTCCTCGCCTCACCGACGATCGGCAAGCTGTCGTCGATGTACGCCTTCGCCTGGAAGAGCGGGCTGAAGACGACGTACTACCTGCGCTCGCGGCCCGCGACGCGCATCCAGCAGGCGACCGTCGCGGTCACCCCTGCCACCGCCACCGACGAGGAAGCACTCGCCTGCTCCCTCGAGAACCCCGAGAGCTGCGAGGCCTGCCAGTGAGCACCGTCAACGACCACTCCGCCACCCGGATGCTGCTGGACCCGGGGATGAACCTCACCCTGCGGCCGATGCGCTACCCGCACTTCTACGAGCGCTACCGCGACGGCATCAAGAACAACTGGACCGTCGAGGAGGTGGACCTGCACTCCGACCTCGCCGACCTGAAGCGGCTCACCGAGGCCGAGCGGCACCTGGTGTCGCGCCTGGTCGCCTTCTTCGCCACCGGCGACACCATCGTCGCCAACAACCTGGTGCTCAATCTCTACCAGCACATCAACTCCCCGGAGGGCCGGCTCTACCTGTCCCGGCAGCTCTTCGAGGAGGCGGTGCACGTGCAGTTCTACCTCACCCTGCTCGACACCTACGTGCCCGACGAGACCGAGCGCCACGAGGCCTTCGCCGCCGTCGACAACATCCCGTCGATCAAGCACAAGGCGGACTTCTGCTTCCGGTGGATCGACAAGGTCTTCGAGCTCGACCGGCTGGAGACCAAGGAGCACCGGCGGGCCTTCCTGCTCAACCTGATCTGCTTCGCCGCCGTGATCGAGGGCCTGTTCTTCTACGGCGCCTTCGCCTACGTCTACTTCCTGCGCTCCCGCGGCCTGCTCAACGGGCTGGCCTCGGGCACCAACTGGGTGTTCCGCGACGAGTCGATGCACATGGGCTTCGCCTTCGACGTGGTCGACACGGTGCGCGAGGAGGAGCCGGACCTCTTCGACGACGACCTCGCCGCGCAGGTGCGGCAGATGCTCATGGACGGCGTGGCCGCGGAGGCCCAGTTCGCGGAGGACCTGCTCGGGATGGGCGTCGCCGGGCTGTCGACGGCCGACATGCGCTCCTACCTGGAGCACGTCGCCGACCGCCGGATGCAGCGGCTCGGCCTGGAGCCGATCTACGGATCGCCCAACCCGCTGGCCTTCATGGAGCTGCAGGACGTCCAGGAGCTGTCGAACTTCTTCGAGCGGCGGGTCTCGGCGTACCAGGTCGGGGTGAGCGGGACCGTGGGCTTCGACGAGGACTTCTGAGGCGCGCACCGGTAGGCGGCGGGTCCCCACCCGCCGCCTACCATGGCGGGGATGTCCGCCACCCGAACCGCTGCCGCCTCCGGGCGCCGGTTCCGGCCTGCCCGCGGCCTCGTCGCCGGCCTGGTCGCGTCCTTCGGCGCGCTGTGCGCGCACGTCGCCGGTGGTGGCACGGTGCTGCTCGTGCCCGGCCTGGTCGTGCTGGGGGTCGCGCTGCCGTTGGCGGTCGCGCTCACCCCGAGCGGGCGGGTCGCCGTCCCCCGGCTGGCGCTGACGGCGTTCTGCGCCCAGGCCGTGGGTCACCTGACGCTGATGATGGCGCCGACCGGGATGCACCACCACGGGCACGCCCATCACGCCGCGGGCGGCATGACCCTGCTCGACGCGGTCGGGCTGACCCCGTCGATGGCGCTGACCCACCTCGGCGTGGTCGCCGCCACCACCGCCGTCTCCGCCGGTCTCGACCAGGCCGTGGTGGCCGCGGTCGGGGCCCTCGTGGGCTGGCTGGTGCTGCGGCTGCTGGGCCTTCTCCGGCTGCCGGTGCGCGACCGGCAGCGGGTCCGCGCCGAGCGCGGCGCGGTCCGCTCCCAGACCGTGCGCACCGCCGCGGAGCCTCGCGGCCCGCCCGTACGACGGCTCGACCTCACCTCTCCCCTGCGCCTCGCGCACTGACGGTCCGGCCCCTCCGGGCTCCGGCAGGTGCGCGGGCGCCTGTCGCTGCGCGCCCTCGCGCGCCCGGAACCCGAAACGAGAAGAACCCGTCATGCGCAAGACCACCCTGTCCGCCGCACTGCTGTGCGGCCTGCTCGCCCCGGCCCTCGCGGCCTGCGGCAACGACGACCCACCCGGTACGACGTCGTCCTCCCCGTCCGCCAGCGCGACGACCCAGGCCGCGGCGCTCAGCGTCACCGACCCGTGGGTCAAGGCCGCCGGCAGCGGGATGACCGCCGCCTTCGGCACCCTGTCCAACTCCTCCGACCAGGACATCGACGTCGTCAGTGCCTCGACGCCCGTCAACGCGATGACCGAGCTGCACGAGACCGTCGAGAACGCCGACGGCTCGATGGCGATGCGGCCCAAGAAGGGCGGCTTCGTCATCCCCGCCGGAGGGAAGGTGAGCCTGGTCCCCGGCGGCGACCACATCATGATGATGGACCTGGAGGGGCCGGTCGCGGCCGGCACCACCGTCACGATCACGCTCACCCTCGGCGACGGCTCGACGACCGAGGTCGAGGCCACCGTCAAGCCGTTCGAGGGCGCCGACGAGAAGTACCAGCCCTCGGACGGCAGCAGCTGATGGCCGGCGGTCCTCGCTGGGACCGCCGGAACGTCCTCCGCACCGGGGCCGCCGCACTCGGCGGCGCCGGGGTGGGCTGGAGCGCCTCCGCCGCCGTGGCGGCGACGGCGCCCGGTCCACGCACCGCGGACGGTCCGACCCGCGTGGTCGGACCGTCCCCGGGCACGGAGACGGCACCGGCGGTCGGCCGGAACCAGGCCGGCATCGCCACCCCGCCCCAGGCCCACCTGGCCCTCGTGGGCTGGGACCTGCGCGGTGGCCGCGCCGAGCTGGTCCGGATGATGCGCCTGCTGTCCGACGACGCCGGGCGGCTCGCGGCCGGCCGGCCCGCGCTGGCGGACACCGAGCCGGACCTGGCCGGGCACCCGTCCCGGCTGACGGCGACCTTCGGCTTCGGCCCGCGGGTGCTGCGCGAGCTGGTGCCGGCCGAGAGACGGCCGGTCCTGGAGGAGCTGCCGGCCTTCCGCCGGGACCGGCTGGAGGAACGGTGGTCGCAGACCGACGTCGTCGCCCAGGTCTGCAGCGACGACCCGCTCACCCTGGCCCACGCCAAGCGGATGCTGCTCAAGGACGCCCGGCCGTTCGCGGACGTGCGCTGGATCCAGCACGGCTTCCGCACCGCGCGTGGCACCGTCCCCGACGGCACCACGATGCGCAACCTGATGGGGCAGGTGGACGGCACGGTCAACCCGACCGAGGCCGATCCCGGCTTCGCCTCGCTGGTGTGGGCCCGCTCCCCCGAGCCGTACGACGGTGGCACCTTCCTCGTCGTACGGCGCATCCGGATGCAGCTCGACCGCTGGGACCGGGTCGACCGGGTCGGGCGGGAGGTGGTCGTCGGCCGGCGCCTGGACACCGGCGCTCCGCTGACGGGACGCCAGGAGCGGGACGAGCCGGACTTCGCGGCCACCGACCGGTTCGGCTTCCCGGTCATCGACCCGGCCAGCCACATCGCCCGGGCGCGCAGCACCGACCCCGCGGAGAGGTTCCTGCGGCGCGCCTACAACTACACCGAGCCGGACCCGCGGCGATCGACCGGCGAGGACAGCGGACTGGTGTTCCTGGCCTACGCCGCCGATCCCGCCCGGCAGTTCGTCCCCGTGCAGCAGCGCCTGGACGACCTCGACCGACTCAACGAGTGGGTCACGACCATCGGCTCGGCGGTCTACGCCGTGCCTCCCGCCGCCCCCCAGGGCGGCTACACCGGACAGTCCCTCCTGGAGGAGTCATGAGCAAGAACAACCAGCCCCACCTGCCCCCGCCGCCGGGTGACGAGGAGCGCCGGGCCGAGGCCCGGGCGGCCCGGCACGCCGCGATGACCCGGCAGCAGGAGGAGGCCCGCCGTCAGGAGCGCAAGCGCAAGCTGCTGCTCCAGGCCGGCCTCCCCGTCCTCGTCGTGGTGGTCGTGGTCGCCGTCACCGTGCTCGTGCTCGCCGTGCGCGGCAGCGGCGAGGACCCGATCGCGATCAAGGACCGGCCCGAGCTGGTCGACGAGAACGGCGCACTGTCCTTCGGCGCGAAGGACCCGAAGGTCGTCATCCAGGTGGTCGAGGACTTCCAGTGCCCGATCTGCCAGCAGTTCGAGGCGACGGCCGGCGACCTGCTCGCGCAGTACCGCGCCGATCCGCGGATCCAGGTGCAGTACCGCCCGATCGCCTTCCTGGACCGGGTCTCCACGACGCGCTACTCCAGCCGCGCCTCCAACGCGGCCGCGTGCGTGGCCGCGGAGGGGCCGGAGACGTGGCTGGCCTTCCACAAGGAGCTCTTCGACCACCAGCCGGCCGAGGGCGGCGCGGGGCTCACCGACAGCGAGCTGCTCGACCTCGCCGAGAAGGCCGGTGCCGACACCGACCGGATCTCCGACTGCGTCGAGGACGAGTCCTACGCCGACTGGGTGAAGGCCACCACGACCAAGACCCTGCAGGGCGAGGTCACCGGCACGCCCACGATCTTCGTGGACGGCACGAAGGTCGACGGCTTCGACGCGGCGAGCATCCAGGCCGCCGTCGAGAAGGCCCTGTCGTGACCGAGCAGCACCCCTCCGTCGAGGCGACGCCGGCCCGGGCCACCGGGCTGGCGCTCGCCGCCGGCGGCGCGATCGGGCTGGCGGCGGCGTTCGTGCTGACCGTCGAGCGCTTCCGGTTGCTGGAGGACCCCGAGCACCGGCTCTCCTGCGACCTCTCGCCGATCCTGTCCTGCGGCTCGGTGATGGTGACCGAGCAGGCACGGGTCTTCGGCTTCCCCAACCCGCTGCTGGGGATCGGCGCCTTCGCGGTGGTGCTCACCCTCGGCGTCCTGCTCGCCGGCGGTGTGCACCTGCCCCGCTGGGTGCTCGCCGGCTTCGCGACCGGCGCCTGTCTCGGGCTGGTGTTCGTGGCCTGGCTGTCCTTCCAGAGCATCTACCGGATCGGAGCCCTGTGCCCGTGGTGCATGGTCGTGTGGACGGTGACCATCCCGATCGCGGTGTGGACCGTCGCCCTCGCCGCGCGCCCGCACCCGGTGGGCCGGGTGCTGTGGGACTACCGCTACCTGGTCGTCGTCACGCTCTACCTCGCCGTCGTCGTGCAGGCCCTGGTGAAGTTCTGGGACTACTGGAGGACCCTCGCATGAGCCACGCCCTCCGCACCTGCGCCGTGCTCCTGGTGCTCGGCGTCCTCGGCCTGCCCGCCGCCCCGGCCTGGGCCCATGCCGCCCTGGTGTCGAGCGACCCCTCAGACGGGCAGCGGCTCGCCGCCCTCCCCGGCAGCGCGACGCTGACCTTCAACGAGGAGATCAGCCCCCCGTCGTACGTCGTCGTGACGGCGCCGGACGGCAGCCGCGCCGACCAGGGCGAGCCGCGGGTGGACGGCACGAAGGTCACCGTGGACCTCGCGAAGGGCCAGGAAGGCACCTACGCGCTGGCCTTCCGGGTGATCTCCGCCGACGGGCACCCGGTCACCGGGCGGCTGACCTTCGTCGTCGGTGACGGCCCGCTCGACACGACCGGTCCCTCCCTCGCGGCCACCCCGAGCGACGTTGCGGCCGCCGAGCGGACGGACACCAGCGGCGGGGGCGCCGGGAGCGGCGTCGGGCTCGGCACGGTGCAGGTCGCCGTCGGGGCGGGGCTGCTCGCCGCGGCCGGGCTGCTGTGGCTGCTCGCCCGACGGAGGCCGCGATGAGCCGTCGTACCGCGCTGGGGGCGGTGGTGGCCGCCGGTCTCGTGGCCGCCGCCGTGCTGCTGCGCGAGGGCGGCGCGATCCCCACGCCGGTGCCGGGCCTGCCGGACCCCGGGCCGGTGACCGCGTGGGGGCTGCCGCTCCTCCGGCTGGTCACCGACGGCGCCACCATCGCGGTGGTCGCCGGCCTGGTGGTCGCGCCGCTGACCATGGAACGGCCCGCCGCCGAGCTGGAGCGAGCCGCGCTGCGGCCGATGCTCGCGGTCCGCCGGCTCGCGGCGACCGCTGCCATGGCGGCGCTGGCGTCGGTGCTGCTGACCTACTCCGACCAGTTCGCCGTCCCGCCCATGGACGTGCGGTGGCGGGAGCTGCGCGGGTTCGTCGCCACCTCCGACCAGGCCACCTCGCTGCTCGTGCAGGCCCTGCTGCTGGGCCTCGTCGCCGGCGCCGCGCGGTGGGTGCTGGCCAACCGCGGGGCACTCGTGCTGCTCACGCTCGCCCTGCTCTCGCTCGTCCCACCGCTGCTCACCGGCCACGCCTCGTCGGCGGGCAACCACGACACCGCGATCGTCGGCATCGTCGTGCACGTGCTCGCCGCGGTCACCTGGATCGGTGGCGTCGGTGCGCTGTGGTGGCACCTCGCCACCGGCCGTCTGCGCGAGCGGGCCCTGCGCCGGTTCAGCGCGCTCGCCGGCTGGTGCCTCGGCCTCACCGTCGTCTCCGGCGTCGTCAGCGCATGGGTGCGGATCGGCGACCTCGCCGGCATCACCTCCTGGTACGGCGCCGGTGCGATCGCCAAGACCGCCGTGCTCGTCGGCCTCGGCGTGCTCGCGGCCCGGCTCCGGCGCGGCGTCCGGAGCGGAGAGATCGCCGCCCTGGCGCGGCTGACGGCCGTCGAGCTGACCCTGATGGCGGTGGCTGTCGGGCTCGGCGTCGCCCTCGGCCGCACGCCGCCGCCGGTCCCGGACAACCTCTACACCTCGCTCGCCGAGTCCGTGCTCGGCGGACCCGTCCCACCGGCGCCGACGCTCTCCCGGCTGCTGTTCTCCTTCACCCCGTCCGGCGTCGGCTTCCTCGTCGTGGGGCTCGGGGGCGCGGCGTACCTCGCCGGGGTGCTGACGCTGCGCCGCCGCGGCGACCGCTGGCCGGTCGCGCGGAGCATCGCCTTCGCGCTCGGCCTGCTCGTCGTCGGCTACGCGACCTTCGGCGGTCTCGGCACCTACGCGCGGGTGATCTTCAGCGCGCACATGGCGTCGCACATGGCGCTGTCGATGATCGCGCCGATCCTGCTGGTGACCGGCGCTCCGCTGCAGCTCGCCCTGCGCGCGCTGCCCGGGGCCGACGTACCGGGTGGGCTGGGGCCACGCCAGCTGCTCGCCCGGGCCCTCGCGTCCCGTCCCGCGCGCCTGCTGCTGCACCCGGTGACCGCGTCGCTGCTGCTCATCGGCAGCCTGTACGTCGTCTACCTGGGCGGACTGTTCGGCCCGCTGATGCGCGGGCACCTCGGACACGTCGGCATGGAGCTGCACTTCCTCCTGGCCGGGATGCTCTTCTTCGAGGTGCTGCTCGGCGAGCGGCCCGGACGGACCCTGCCGCACGTCGCCCGGCTGGTGGTGCTGCTCGTCAGCATGCCCTTCCACGCGTTCTTCTCGATCGCGGTGATGGGCTCGGAGACGGTCATCGGCGACAGCTACTACCGGCTGGTCCGGCTGCCCTACGTCCCCGACCGGCTCGACGACCAGCACCTCGCCGGCGCGATGAACTGGGCGCTCGGCGAGGTCCCGATGGTGCTGGTCGTCGTGCTGCTGCTGTTCCAGTGGTGGCGCAGCGACGACCGCGAGGCGCGACGGCGCGACCGGGCCGCGGACCGCGACGGCGACGCCGAGCTCGCGGCCTACAACGCCATGCTGGAGCGGGCTAGCCGAGGATCGCGCGGGCCGCGGCCGTGATCGCCTGGGCGAGCGCCACGTCGGCGTCGGTGACCGTGCCGGTGTCGTGGGTGCCGAGCCACACCTCGACCTCGGGGTAGCGCAGGGTGAGGTCGGGGTGGTGGTCGGCCTCCTCGGCCAGCCGGCCGATCTCGTTGACCAGGCGCAGTCCGGTCACGAAGTCGCCCGTCGCGAAGGTCGTGGTCGCCTGCGCGCCCTCGACCCGCCAGTCGGCCAGGCCCTCGGCGGCGGTGAAGTCGTCGGCGGAGACGGTCCGGTAGTCGCGTGCCATGACCCCGACGGTACGCCGCGGCGGTGCAGGAACCCCGCGTTAGGCCTTGTCAGGACGGCGTTAGCGCCGCGTTAGGACCGGCCCCCCGGCGTACGACGCGGCGAAGACTCGGCGTCATGTCCCCCGAGAACGTCGTAGCGCTGGTCGTCAGCGCCCTCCTGCTCGGCTACCTGGTGGTCGCCCTGGTCCTCCCGGAGCGCTTCTAGATGTCCGACACCGTGGCCGGCCTGATCCAGGTCGGCGTCCTGATCGCGCTCCTCGCGCTGTGCTACGTCCCGCTCGGCGGCTACCTCGCCCGCGTCTTCACGACCGACGAGGACCTCGCCGTCGAGCGCGGGATCTACCGGCTCGTCGGCGTCGACCCGCGCGCGGACCAGGCCTGGCGGACCTACGCCGTCGCCCTGCTCGCCTTCTCCGTCGCGGGCCTGGCCCTGCTCTTCGCGCTCCAGCGGCTCCAGTCGCACCTGCCCTGGTCGCTCGGCTTCCCCGACGTCACACCGGACCTGGCCTTCAACACGGCGGCCTCCTTCGTGACGAACACCAACTGGCAGGCCTACTCGGGTGAGGCCACGATGGGGCACCTGGTCCAGATGGCCGGGCTGGCGGTGCAGAACTTCCTCTCCGCCGCCGTCGGCCTCGCCGTCGCGGTCGCGCTGATCCGCGGCTTCGTCCGCTCCCGCACCGGCCGGCTCGGCAACTTCTGGGTCGACCTGGTCCGCGGCACGATCCGGGTCCTGCTGCCGCTGGCGGCGCTCGCCGCCGTGGCGCTGGTGCTGATGGGTGTGGTGCAGAGCCTGTCCGGCGGGGTGGACGCCACCACGCTGACCGGCGGCCACCAGAGCATCCCCGGCGGCCCGGTCGCGTCGCAGGAGGCGATCAAGGAGCTCGGCACCAACGGCGGTGGCTTCTTCAACGCCAACTCCGCGCACCCCTTCGAGAACCCCAGCCCGCTGAGCAACCTCTTCGAGATCTTCCTGATCCTGCTCATTCCCGTCTGCCTGACCCGCACCTTCGGGGTGATGGTCGGCAACGTGCGCCAGGGCTACGCGATCCTCGCCACGATGGCGGTGATCTGGGTCGTGATGCTCGCCGCGGTGTGGGCGATCGAGGCGGCCCACCCCACCCCGGCGTACGACGTCGCGGGGGCCGCGATGGAGGGCAAGGAGACCCGGTTCGGCATCCCCGGGTCGAGCCTGTTCGCGGTGTCGACGACCGGCACCAGCACCGGCGCGGTGAACTCCTTCCACTCGTCGTACTCACCGGTGGCGGGCGGGCTGCTCATGCTCAACATGGGCCTCGGCGAGATCGCCCCGGGCGGCGTGGGGACCGGGCTCTACGGCCTGCTGGTGCTGGCGATCCTCACCGTCTTCGTCGCGGGCCTGATGGTGGGGCGCACCCCGGAGCTGCTCGGCAAGAAGATCACCGCGCGGGAGATGAAGCTCGTGGCGCTGAGCATCCTCACCATGCCGCTGGTGGTGCTCGGGTTCACCGCGCTGGCGCTGTCCCTGGACGGGCCGCGGTCCTCGATCCTCAACGCCGGGCCGCACGGACTGAGCGAGGTGCTCTACGCCTACCTCTCGGGCGCGAACAACAACGGCTCCGCGTTCGCCGGGCTCTCCGCGAACACGCCGTTCTACAACGTCACCATCGGCCTGGCCATGCTCGTGGGCCGGTTCGTGCCGATCGTGCTCACCCTCGCCTTGGCCGGCGCGCTCGCACGGCAGACACCGGTGCCGCGGACCGAGGGGACGCTGCCCACGCACGGGCCGCTGTTCGTCGGGATGCTCACCGTCGTCTCGCTCGTCGTCGCCGGGCTGACCTTCTTCCCGGCCCTCGCCCTCGGCCCGCTCGCGGAAGGCCTGTGATGACCCACTCCCCGGAGACCTCCATGCCCAGCTCACTGCTCCGTTCCCTGCCCGACGCCCTGCGCAAGCTCGACCCCCGGGTCATGGTGCGCACGCCCGTCATGTTCGTCGTCGAGATCGGCGCGGCCTTCTGCACCGTGCTCGCCGTGCGCGACCCGTCCGTCTTCGGCTGGTCGATCACCGCCTGGTTGTGGCTCACCGTGCTCTTCGCCAACCTGGCGGAGGCCTTCGCCGAGGGCCGGGGCCGGGCGCAGGCCGCGACCCTGCGCCGTGCCAAGACCGACACCACCGCGCGACGGCGCAACCCGGACGGCACCCTGGAGCCGGTGCCCGCCACCACGCTGCGGATCGGCGACGAGGTCGTCGTCGAGGCCGGTGAGGTGATCCCCGGTGACGGGGACGTCGTCGACGGGGTCGCGAGCGTCGACGAGTCCGCGATCACGGGCGAGTCCGCGCCGGTGATCCGCGAGTCCGGCGGCGACCGCTGCTCGGTGACGGGCGGCACCAAGGTGCTCTCGGACCGGATCGTCGTCCGGATCACCACCAACCCGGGCGAGAGCTTCATCGACCGGATGATCGCGCTCGTCGAGGGCGCCAGCCGGCAGAAGACGCCCAACGAGATCGCGCTCAACATCCTGCTCGCCAGCCTGACGATCGTCTTCCTCGCGGCCACGGTCACCCTGAAGCCGCTGGCGATCTACTCCGGCGCGGACCAGTCGATCCTGGTGCTGATCGCCCTGCTGGTCTGCCTCATCCCGACGACGATCGGCGCGCTGCTGAGCGCGATCGGCATCGCCGGCATGGACCGGCTCGTGCAGCACAACGTGCTCGCCATGTCCGGGCGCGCAGTCGAGGCGGCCGGCGACGTGAACACGCTGCTGCTCGACAAGACCGGCACGATCACCCTCGGCAACCGCGAGGCCGCCGAGCTCCTGCCCGTCGGCGAGGTCGGCGTGGAGGTGCTGGCCGACGCCGCCCAGCTCGCCTCGCTCGCCGACGAGACGCCGGAGGGCCGCTCGGTCGTCGTGCTGGCCAAGCGGGCGCACGGGCTGCGCGAGCGCAGCGCCGGCGAGCTGCCCGCGGCCACCTTCGTGCCCTTCACCGCGCAGACCCGGATGTCCGGCGTGGACCTGGGCGGTCGCGAGATCCGCAAGGGCGCGGCCGCGGCGGTCGCGGCGTGGGTGCGCGAGCACGGCGGACAGCCGGGCGAGGACGTCGGCCGGACGGTCGATGCCATCGCCTCCGCAGGCGGTACGCCGCTGGTGGTGGCCGACCGCGTGCCGGGCGAGCCCGCACGGGTGCTCGGCGTCATCCACCTGAAGGACGTGGTGAAGGCGGGGATGCGCGAGCGCTTCGAGGAGATGCGCCGGATGGGCATCCGCACGGTGATGATCACCGGCGACAACCCGCTCACCGCCAGGGCGATCGCCGAGGAGGCCGGTGTCGACGACTTCCTCGCCGAGGCCACGCCCGAGGACAAGATGGCGCTGATCAAGCGCGAGCAGGAGGGTGGCCGGCTGGTCGCGATGACCGGCGACGGCACCAACGACGCGCCCGCGCTCGCCCAGGCCGACGTCGGCGTCGCGATGAACACCGGCACCTCCAGCGCCAAGGAGGCCGGCAACATGGTCGACCTCGACTCCAACCCGACGAAGCTCATCGAGATCGTGGAGATCGGCAAGCAGCTGCTCATCACCCGCGGCGCGCTGACGACCTTCTCGATCGCCAACGACGTGGCGAAGTACTTCGCGATCATCCCCGCCATGTTCGCCGGGGTGTACAGCGGCCTCGACGCCCTCAACGTCATGCGGCTCTCCTCACCGGAGTCCGCGATCCTCTCCGCCGTCGTCTTCAACGCGCTGATCATCGTGGCGCTGATCCCGCTGGCCCTGCGCGGGGTGACCTACAAGCCGTCCAGCGCCTCGGCGATGCTGCGCCGCAACCTCGCCGTCTACGGGCTCGGCGGGCTGGTCGCACCCTTCGTCGGCATCAAGCTCGTCGACCTGCTCGTGTCCACCCTCCCGGGCCTCTGACCGGCACCAGAACGGAGCCACCATGACCACCTCCTCCCCCCTGCGCGGCGGGCTCACGCAGCTCGCCGCCGCGGCCCGCGTCCTCGGCGTGATGACGGTGCTGCTCGGCCTCGCGTACCCGCTGGCGCTCACCGGGCTCGCGCAGGTCGTCGTACCGGGCCGGGCCGACGGCTCGCTGGTCGAGCGCGACGGCGCGGTCGTCGGCTCGGCCCTGGTCGGGCAGTCCTTCGCCGGGGACGCGGCGTACTTCCAGTCCCGGCCCTCCGCGGCCGGCGAGGGCTACGACCCGCTCGCCAGCTCCGCCTCCAACCTCTCCCCCGCGAACCCCGCCTTCGTCGCCGAGGTGCGACAACGCATCGCCGACGTGGCGGCGTTCGACGGCGTCGCGCCGGAGGACGTCGCGCCGGACGCGGTGCTCGCCAGCGGCTCGGGCCTGGACCCCCACATCTCCCCGGCGTACGCCGCGCAGCAGGTCGCCCGCGTCGCCCGCACCCGCGACCTCCCGGCCGCCCGGGTGCGGGACCTGGTCGAGGAGCACACCACCGGCCGCACCCTCGGCGTCCTCGGCGAGCCGCGCGTCAACGTGCTGGAGCTCAACCTCGCCCTGGACGGGCTGGAAGACTGAGCTCCATGAAGCGAGGCCGGCTGCGGGTCTACCTCGGCGCCGCACCCGGCGTCGGGAAGACCTACGCCATGCTCGGCGAGGCCCGGCGCCGGGCCGAGCGCGGCACCGACGTGGTCGTCGGGATCGTGGAGACCCACGGCCGCGCGCACACCGCGGCCATGCTCGACGGCCTGGAGGTCGTGCCGCGGCAGCCGATGAGCTATCGCGGTGCCGACCTGGAGGAGATGGACCTGGACGCGCTGCTGCGGCGGCGGCCGGCGGTCGCGCTGGTCGACGAGCTCGCGCACACCAACGTCCCCGGCTGCCGCAACGAGAAGCGCTGGCAGGACGTGCGCGAGCTGCTCGACGCGGGCATCGACGTGATCTCGACGGTCAACATCCAGCACCTGGAGTCGGTCAACGACGTGGTCGAGAAGATCACCGGCGTCCCCCAGCGCGAGACCGTGCCGGACTCGGTGGTCCGCGCCGCCGACCAGGTCGAGCTCATCGACATGTCCGCCGAGGCGCTGCGCCGCCGGCTCGCGCACGGCAACGTCTACGCCTCCGACAAGGTCGACGCCGCGCTCTCCAACTACTTCCGCGAGGGCAACCTCACCGCGCTGCGCGAGCTCGCGCTGCTGTGGGTGGCCGACAAGGTCGACGACGCCCTGCAGGGCTACCGCCGGCGTCACGACATCACCGGCACGTGGGAGGCCCGCGAGCGGGTGCTCGTCGCGCTCACCGGTGGGCCCGAGGGCGAGCAGCTCGTACGACGGGCCGCGCGGATCGCCGCCCGCTCCGGTGCCGGCGACCTGCTGGCCCTCCACGTGGGCCGCTCCGACGGGCTCACCGGCGCGGACCCCACGCACCTGACCCACCAGCAGCAGCTCGTCGAGTCGCTCGGCGGCACGTTCCACCAGCTGCTCGGTGACGACGTGCCGGAGACCCTGCTGTCCTTCGCCCGCGCCGAGAACGCCACCCAGCTGGTGCTGGGCGACAGCCGCCGCTCGCGCTGGGCGTCGTACGTCTCGCCGCCGGGGATCGGCGCCCGCACCATCCGCGCCGCCGGCGACATCGACGTGCACATCGTGTCCCACACCCACGCCGGCCAGGGCCGCCGGCTGCCGGTCGGCCGGGGCGCGCTCAGCCTGCGCCGGCGGGTGCGCGGCTACGTCCTCGCCGTGCTGCTCCCGGCCCTGCTCACCCTCGCCCTGCTGCCGATCGACCACGCGCTCAACCTGGTCAGCGACGTCCTGCTCTTCCTGCTGCTCGTCGTCGCGGTCGCCCTCGTCGGCGGCGTGGGACCGGCGATCCTGGCCGCGCTGCTGGGCTCGTTCCTGCTCAACTTCTTCTTCACCGCGCCCGTGCACACGCTGACGATCGCGAGCACCAACAACGCGCTGGCGCTGCTCGTCTACCTGCTCGTCGCGGTGATGGTCAGCTCCGTCGTCGACCTCGCCGCACGGCGCACCCGCCAGGCCGCCCGCGCGGTGGCGGAGTCGCACGTGCTGGCGAGCCTCGCCGCCGCGCCGCTCACCGGGAGCGGTGACCTCGCCGGACTGCTGGAGCGCTTCCGGCAGAGCCTGTCGCTCGGCTCGGTCGCCTTCTTGGAGAAGCAGCCGGGCGGGTGGCAGGTCATTGGCACGGCCGGCCCGGACCCGGCGGCCACCCCGGAGGCGGCGGACACCGTCGTACCGGCGGGTGAGGGGACGGCGCTCGTCCTGCGCGGCCGGCTCGCCCCCGAGGACACCCGGGTGGCCGACGCCTTCGCGGCCCGCACCAGCCAGGCGGTGCACCAGATCCGGCTCGCCGAGGAGGCCGCGCAGGCCGCGCCCCTCGCCGAGGCCAACAAGGTCCGCACCGCCCTGCTCGCCGCCGTCGGCCACGACCTGCGCACCCCCCTCGCGGCCGCCAAGGCCGTCGTCTCCGGCCTGCGCGCGGAGGACGTCGCGCTCACCGAGGAGGACCGCCGCGAGCTGCTGCGCACCGCCGACGAGGCGCTCGACCACCTCGCCGCGCTGGTGGACAGCCTGCTCGACCTCAGCCGGCTCCAGGCCGGCGCGCTGCCCGTCCACCTCGCCCCGTCGTACGTCGAGGACGTGCTCGCCGGCGCGCTCGACGACGTCAGCGTGGCCGGCGCCGGGGTCCGGGTCGACGTCGCCGAGGGCCTGCCCTCCGCGCTGGCCGACGCCGCGCTGCTGGAGCGGGTCGTGGTCAACCTGCTGACGAACGCCCAGCGCTACGCCGGGTCCACCCTGGTCACCGCCAGCGCGGTGCTCGACCGGGTCGAGGTCCGGGTCGTCGACAGCGGTCCGGGCATCCCGAGCGCCGACTACGAGCGGGTGTTCCAGCCCTTCCAGCGGCTCGGCGACCACGACAACAGCACCGGGGTGGGGCTCGGCCTCGCGCTCGCCCGCGGCCTGGTCGAGGCGATGGGCGGCACGCTGGAGCCGGAGGAGACGCCCGGCGGCGGGCTCACCATGGTGATCTCGCTGCCCGTCGCTGACGGCGATCCCGCCGGGCCGGACCTCGGCATCCGGGAGCGTGTCGGATGACCCGGATCCTGGTCGTCGACGACGAGCCGCAGATCGTCCGCGCCCTCTCCATCAACCTGCGCGCCCGCGGCTACGAGGTGACCACCGCGGGTGACGGGCTGGAGGCGATCGAGGTCGCCGCCATCGCGCCACCCGACGTCGTCGTGCTCGACCTGGGCCTGCCGGACCTCGACGGCGTCGACGTCATCGCGCGGCTGCGGGCCCAGTCCGCCGTACCGATCCTCGTGCTGTCGGGCCGCTCCGACAGCGCCGACAAGGTCGAGGCCCTCGACGCGGGCGCCGACGACTACGTCACCAAGCCGTTCGGGATGGACGAGCTGCTCGCCCGGCTGCGGGTGATGCTGCGCCGCAACGCCCCCGCCGGGACGGAGGCGACGACGGTGGGCTTCGGCCGGGTCGTCGTCGACCTCGGCGCGACCCGGGTCACCGTCGGCGGCGCGGAGGTGCGGCTCACCCCGACGGAGTGGCACCTGCTGGAGGTCTTCGTCCGCAACCCCGGCCGGCTGATCAGCCAGCGTCAGCTGCTGAGCGAGGTGTGGGGCCCCGGCTACGAGAACGCGCACGGCAACCTGCGGCTCTACATGGCCCAGCTGCGCCGCAAGCTCGAGCCCGAGCCGGCGCGGCCGGTGCACTTCCGCAACGAGCCGGGCATGGGCTATCGGTTCGAGCCCTGAGAGGATCCTCGGCGTGGGACAGGTCTTCGAGTGCGAGATCCAGGCGCGGCTGCGCGACGTCAACCTCGGGGGGCACGTCGACAACGTCGAGGCGCTGCGGGTGCTCGACGAGGCGCGGCTGCTGTTCTTCCGCTTCGCGCCGCTCGGCGACGACCGGCCCGGGCTCTTCCGCGACGTGCCGCCGGGGATCGTGGAGCTGGTCGGCTCCCAGCGCGTCGACTACGACGCCGAGATGCGCTTCGTGGCCTACCAGCCCTTCCTGGTGCGGATGTGGGTCGGCCACGTGGGCCGTTCCTCGCTCGCGACCTCCTGCGAGCTCCGGGTCGCGCCTGACTCCCCGCCGGCCATCACCGCCGAGACCTCGGTCGTCTTCTGGGACCCCACCGCCGGTACGTCGTGGCCGATCTCCGACACGGTCCGGGAGACCCTCACGGCCTGGTCCGCCCCGCCGGTCGCCCTGCGCGAGCGGCCCGGCTCCTAGAGCTCCAGCCGGAGCGTCCCGCTCGCCCGGGACACGCACGCCGCCATCCGGTCCGCGCGGTGCTCGGGCGGCAGGAAGCGGTCGCGGTGCTCGACCTCCCCGTCGGCGTACCGGACCGCGCAGGTGCCGCAGAAGCCCTGCCGGCAGGAGTACGCCGCGTCCGGGCGCACCTGGAGCAGCCTGGTCAGCAGGGTCTGGTCGGCGGCGACCTCGAAGGTCTCGCCGGTGCTGGTGAGCTCGACGGTGAAGGCCTCGCCACCGACCACGGGCGGCGCGGAGAAGCGCTCGGAGTGGAGCGCCTCGACGTTCTCGGCAGGCACCTCGGCGCGCAGGGCGTCGATCATCGCGGGCGGCCCGCAGCAGTAGAGCGCCGCACCCTCGGGGGCACGCTCGACGATCGCCGCGGCGTCGGGCAGGCCGCGCTCGTCGTCGGGCCAGATCTCGACCCGGTCCGGGAAGCGCTCGGCCAGCGCCTCCACCTCGGTGAGGAAGGGCAGCGAGGCGCGGTCGCGGCCGGCGTAGACGAACCGCCAGTCCTCACCGCGGGCGGCGGCGTAGCGGACCATCGGCAGGATCGGGGTGACGCCGATCCCGCCCGCCACGAAGAGGTACGACGGCGCGACGATGAACGGGAACGCGTTGCGCGGCCCCTTGAGCACCAGCTCCTGGCCCACCTCCAGGTCGTGCACCTCGCGCGAGCCGCCGTCCCCGTCGGCGATCCGGCGGACCGCGATCCGGTAGCGGGAGCGGTCGCGGGGGTCGCCGGTGAGGGAGTACTGGCGGGTCCGGCCGGACGGCAGCAGCACGTCCATGTGCGCGCCCGGCGCCCATCCCGGCAGGCTCGGACGCTCGGTCGGCACCAGGTCGAGGGACACCACGTCCTCGGCCTCGGTCGTGACCGCGGCGACCCGCACCAGGATCCGGCGGTCGACCTCGCGCACCTCGGGCCGCCGCTTCGCGGTCACCTTCATCATCCGCACCACGCCGTCGGCGAGGTGGCCGAAGGCGCGGTAGCCCGCGGTGTCGGGGAGCGGCGGGCCCTGGTCGAGCGTCATCGCCCGTCCGCGGCCCGGGCGGCGGGGGAGGTCGCGAGGTAGGCGACGGCCTGGCTGGTCGAGCCCTCCTGGCGGGGGTGGTACGTCGGCTTGAAGTAGCGCAGCGACGGGAGCACCATGCCGCGCACCCCCGGCAGGATCCCCTTGCGCGCCGCGGCGACCCAGCTGCGGAGGAAGGGCAGGTCCTTCTCGGCGAGCGTGCTGTCGTGCTGGACGAGGTAGCGCGCGCTGCGGGCCCAGAGGTAGATGATCCCGGTCATCGCGAAGGCGTAGGCCCGGATCCGTCGTACGTAGCGTCCGTCGAGGTGGTCGAAGAGGTCGTAGGCGACGTGACGGTGCTCGACCTCCTCGGCGCCGTGCCAGCGGACCAGGTCCAGCATCCGCGGGTCGGCGCGCAGCCGGTCGAGCCCGGGCGAGTTGAGGATCCAGTTGCCGAGGAAGGCGGTCATGTGCTCGATGCCGGCGACCAGCGCGAGCCGCTCGACGAGCCATTCCTCGGCGGCCTTGCCGGTGAGCTCGTCGCGGTCGCCGAGCAGCCGCTGGAAGACGTGCTCGACCTCGCCGACCATCTCCTTGGTGTCGAGGCCGTGGGTGTCGAAGTAGTCGAGGACACCCTGGTGGGCGTTGGCGTGCATGCCCTCCTGGCCGATGAAGCCGATGACCTCCTCGCGCAACCGCTCGTCCTTGATCAGCGGCAGCGCGTCGGTGAAGATCCGCACGAACCAGCGCTCGCCCTCGGGCAGCAGCACGTGCAGCACGTTGATCACGTGCGAGGCGAACGGCTCGCCGGGGATCCACTGCAGCGGCAGGCCGGCCCAGTCGAAGACCACCTCCCGGGCGTGCAGCGCGACCTTCTCCGGCTCGCGCAGCGCACGGCGCGCGCTCATGCCGACACCTTCTCGGCGGTGAACTCGCGGACCAGGCCGGCGATCAGCGCCGGGCGCTGCGAGACCACCCAGTGGCTGCCGGGGACGTGGTGCACCGTCAGGTCGCGGACGTACGACGCGGGCGCGCCCGCCTGCAGCGGGGCGCTCACGTGGTGGTCGTTCTCCGGGGCGATCACCTGCACGGGCAGGTCGATCTTCGGCGGCTTCGGGCGCAGCATCCGGCTCGGGAAGTTCGCGCGGTAGAGCTGGATGCCGTTGACGGTCTCCGCCGGGCCGCGCTCGGTCGCGGGCGCGACCGCCGCCGCGGTGTCGGCCGCCGCGGAGTGGTGGGCGAGCCGGTCGATGATCCCGCGCCGGGCGGAGAGCTCGGGCAGGAGCGGGGTCATGAAGAAGAAGACGTAGTAGGACGCCAGCAGCTGCTTGAGCCGCGGGCCCTTGGCGACGCCCGAGTCGCGCAGCCACGCGGCCGCGTGGTCGAGGGAGGGCCCGGAGATGCTGGTGAACGTGCGGATCCGCGGACCGAGCCGGCCGGCGGTGAGGCCGTCCCAGACCTGGATCGAGCCCCAGTCGTGGGCGACCAGGTGCACCGGCTCGTCGGGGCTGACGGCGTCGATGACGCGGCCGAGGTCGTCGACGAGCTGGTCGATCCGGTAGGCCTTGCGCGAGGCCGGCACCCCGGAGGCGCCGGACCCGCGCACGTCGTAGGCGACCACGTGGAAGTCGCTCGCCAGCTCGGCCGCGACACCGTCCCAGACGGAGTGGTTGTCGGGATAGCCGTGCACCAGCACGACGGTCGGCGCGCTGCGGTCACCGCGCTCGTGGACCGCCAGCCGGAGGCCGTCGCTGGTGTCGACCGTGGTCGGGCGGGGTCGCTGCTCGTTCGTCATCGCCACGTGGCTCCTCGCGTCGGGCGTTGCTACTGTGCCGTCATTGCTACGTCAACGTAGCATTAATGCACCTGGAGGCGATGTGACGAAGGTCAACCCGACGATGAGGGCGGTGACCTGCACCTCCGGCGCGTTCGCCGTCGAGGAGCTGCCCCGTCCCGTGCCCGGTCCCGGCCAGGTGCTGCTCCGCGTGGTCCGCACCGGGATCTGTGGCTCCGACCTGCACGCCCGCGAGCACGCCGACCAGCTGGCCGACGTCGCCGACGCGATGGGCTACCGCACGCTGATGCGTCCCGCCGACCGCGTGGTGATGGGCCACGAGCTGCTCGGCGAGGTCGTCGGCTACGGCCCGCGCACCCGCAAGCGGTGGAAGGCCGGCACCCGGATCGTCGCGCTGCCGATGGTCCGCGCCGGCGACGACATCCACCTCGTCGGCTTCGACGAGCGCTCCCCCGGCGGCTTCGCGGAGTACGTCGTGGTCCAGGAGGCCTTCGCCTTCCCCGTCCCCGCCGGGCTCTCCGACGACAAGGCCGCCTTCACCGAGCCGCTCGCCGTCGCCTGGCACGCCGTGCGCCGCGGCGACCTCGGCCGCGGCCAGCCCGCCGTCGTGATCGGCTGCGGGCCGATCGGCCTGGCCGTGATCCTGGTGCTCAAGGCCAAGGGCGTGAAGACCGTGGTCGCCTCCGACCTGTCACCCGTACGACGGGCGCTGGCGCGCCGCTGCGGCGCGGACGTGGTCGTCGACCCCCGGGTGACCTCCCCCTGGTCGGCGTACAGGCTGCCGGGTCCGGTGGGCTCGCTGACGGAGTACGCCCGCTTCGGGATGGACACGGTCGGCCTCATGCGGCGGGTCCCGCTGCTGCCGTGGGGACGGCTGATCCGGGCCGGCGAGGCGCTGGGGGCCTCGCCGACCGGGCCGGTCGTCTTCGAGTGCGTCGGCGTGCCCGGCGTCCTCGACGAGATCTACGCCCAGGCGCCGCTGCGCAGCCGGGTGGTCGCGGTCGGGGTGTGCATGGAGCCGGACACCGTGCGCACCGCCTTCGCGCTCAACAAGGAGCTGGAGGTGCGCTACGTCTTCGGCTACGACCCCGAGGAGTTCCGCCACGCGCTCGACCTCATCGCCTCCGGCAAGGTCGACCCGACCCCGCTGCACACCGGGACGGTCGGGCTCGGCGACCTGACCGCGGCGTTCGACGACCTGTCCGGCGCCGAGGAGCACGCGAAGATCCTGGTCGATCCCGCGCGGGCGTAGGCGCCTAGCCCTCCTGGATCGCGCGCACGACCTCGACCGCGAAGTCGTTCATCCGGTCGGCGTCGTAGGCGTCGGGGTCCTTGAGGATCAGCCGCGCACCCATCTCCATCGCACCGACGAACAGGTGGGCCAGCAGCACGTGGTCGATCGGCTCACGCCGGAAGGAGACCGCCCACTCGCAGAGCACCGTGAACTGGGCGACCATGAAGTCGCGGGTCTCCTCGTGCCGTCCGCGCGCCGCCTCCGGAAGGCTGTCGGGCGCCAGCAGCAGGCGCCAGCGGCCCGGGTGCGCACGGACGCCGGCGAAGAAGGTCTCCACGCCGGTGCGGGCCAGCGCGACCGGGTCGCCGTCGGACACGTCGTCGGGCAGCGAGTCGAGCATCTGCTGCAGGCCGCGGTCCTGCTCCCGGTCGACGAGGGCGGCCAGCACCGCGTCGGCGTTGGCGAAGGCGCCGTAGACGACCGGCTTGGTGACCTGCGCGGCCTCCGCGATCGCCTCCATGGTGACCGCGCCGACGCCGCCGGAGACGGTGAGGGCGAGGGCGGTGTCGAGGATCTGCTCACGCCGCTCGGCAGGCGGCAGCCGCGGCGCGTAGCTGCGGCGGCTCCTCACCCGGCGGACCTTACCGGTGCCAGCGACCAGGCGAGGGTGACCAGGCCCAGGACCACGGCCAGCGACACGATCCCCACCACCGCGGCGTCGAACACCGCGAGGTCGAGCGAGCCGGTGAGCCCGCTCAGGAAGGTGCCGACCGAGAGCAGGCACGCGACCGCGAACGTCGCCGGCAGGGTCGCCGCCGGCAGCCGGCGCGGCCGGCCGGGGTCGAGGACCGGGCGGCGCAGCATCCCCAGCAGCACCAGGCCGATCACGAGCAGGCCGAGGACGCTGGTGCCGTGCTGGGCCCACTGCTCGCCGCGCATCGGCCCGTGCACCTCCTGCAACCAGGGCACCAGCCGCACGCCCCAGCGGCCCTCGTGGGTGAAGGCGTCCCACACCACGTGCGTCACCGAGCCGAGGACCGCCGCCGGTGGCGCCAGGAGCCACGCCCGGCGGCACAGCGCCGCGTGCGCCGGCAGCCGGTCCCGGACCACGGCGGGCGCGGTGTCCACCAGCGCGTCGCGGCCCCAGCGGTCCCAGAACACGAGCAGGAGCAAGGTCATCGCGAGGTCGACGGTGACGATGCCGATCGCGCTGTGGGTGAAGCCGTAGGTGTGCCAGGACCGCGTGAAGACCGGGAGGTCCGGCGCCATCGAGCCGATGACCATCGCCGAGAGCGGCAGACCGAGACCGCGCAGCGGCAGCACGGCCGCGGGGTGGGCGATGGTGACGGGCACCGGGCGAGGCTAGCCGGGCGGCGCAAGACCGGGACGGCCCGCGAGCCGCAGCCACGCGGTCAGCTCCTGCCCCGCCTCGACGTCCTCCAGGCCGGCCGCGCGGCGCGCCGCGACCTTGAGCGGCACCAGGTAGCGCCCGTCCTTCGGGAACAGCGCGGTCGTGAAGTCGGTGTCGCCGATCCGCACCTCGACCGCCACCTGGCCCCAGTACTCCAGCCCGCGCGCGGCCTCCTTGAGGTCCTCGCTGTCCTCGACCGGCACCGCGAGGAACCAGTACGGCGCCGGGCCGCGCCACTCCACGACCGGGCCGGTGAAGGTGAGCTCCATCAGTAGCCGTCCTGCTCGCCGACCGGATCGAAGCAGTCCGCGTCGAGCTCCGTGCCCTGCCCCACGCACAGCGGCGTCCGGTCGTCGGGAGAGGTGTCCCGCTCGTTCGACCTCGCCAGCCCGACGGCCAGCGCGACCGCGGCCAGGGCGACCGCGAAGCCGGCGGCGATCGCGACGCCGCTGTGCGGGCCGGCCGCCCGTCCGCCCGGGCCTCCGAACTCGCGCCGCTGCGAGAACGACTCCGCCTTCTCCGGCGGCTCCGGGCTCTCGTACTGCTCCCACATGCGGGCCAGCCTGCCCCGCCGGGAGGCCTGCGCAAACGCGGCTCACCGGCGCAGCAGGGCCGCGATCTCGTCGTACCCGCGGCGCTCGGCGTGCTCCAGGGCGCTCACCCCGTCCCGGTCGGTGATCGTGCGGTCCACCCCGGCATCGAGCAGGATCCGCACGACCTGCTGGTGCCGGCGCCCGCCGTCGCCGAGGACCACCGCCTCCAGCAGCGCCGTCCAGCCGAGGTCGTTGACGTGGTCGAGGTCGACGCCGGTGCGGACCACGCGCCGCACGTAGTCCACGTGGCCGTGCTCGCTCGCGGGGATCGGCGCCAGGCCGCCGTACCGGTTGCGGAGGGTGAGGTCCGGGCCGGCCGGCAGCAGCGCCTCCAGCATCGCCACGCTGCCGGTCACGCCCGTCACCAGCCACGGGGTGTCGTGCCGGTCGTCGAGTGCGTCCGGGTCGGCACCGCGCGCCACGAGCACCTTCGCGACGGCGACCCGGTCGAAGGTGCTCGCCAGCAGCAGCGCCGTACGACGGTGCCGGTCCCGCGTCTCGATGTCGGCTCCCGCGTCCAGCGCGGCGGTCACGGTGGCGGCATCGCCGCGGCGGGCGGCCCGCAGGAGGCTCGCGTCCGGGTCGGGCATCGGTGCGGGCATCGCGTCGGGCACGGTGGTCGGCGTCCTCTCCACAGGGGCGGCCACGCTCGGAGCCGGCGTGGGAGCGGCGGTCTCGCCGCCCCCGCACGCGCCGGCCAGCAACGCGAGCGGGAGCACGACGGCGAGGGAGCGTCTCATCGGGTCGGGTCCGTGACGACCTGGTACGGCCCGGTGGCGGCGGCCTCGTCGAACTTGCTGTCGACGTAGAGCACCCGGCCCCGCAGCGTCTTCGCGGTGGTGAGCACCCGGTCGGGCGAGGTGGCGCGCTGGCTCAGCAGCGTGGCCCGGCGGCCGTCGGAGGAGAGCCGGAGGGTGGCGATCATCTTGCTGAAGTTGCGCACGACGCTCAGCCGGCCGCCGTGGCGGACCAGCCCGTCGGCGTCGACGAGGTCCGCGCCGCCCGTGGCGACCGGGGTGACCGCGCCGGTGCGGGCGTCGAAGCGCCACAGCCGGCCGACGTTGCCCTGCGCGACGACGAACGCCCGGCGGTCCGCGGTGAGCACGATGCCGCCGAGGTTGAAGCCGGTCTGCCGCGTGATCGTCGCCGAGGCGTCCGCCCAGAGCGTCGCCCGCCAGCCGGCGCGGCCGCGCGCGACCCGGACGACCTGGGCGTCGTTGGAGTTGGTGAAGTACGCCGCGCCGTCCGGCCCGATCGCCACGTCGTTGAGGAACACGTCGGTGCCCGGCGCGCGCAGGGCCGCCAGCAGGTGCCCCTCCTTGCTGTAGACCCACAGGTCCGGACGGCCGGTGCCGATGCCGTTGGGCCCGCCCGCGACGTAGACGTTGCCGGCGGCGTCGACGGTGATCCCGCGCGCGGTGTAGCGGCCGTCCGTGCCGTCGCCCGCCAGCCACTCGCGGGTCTGGGCGGCGCCCACCTCACCACGGTGGACCTCGCCGCCGGTCACCTCGCTGACGTAGAACAGGCCGCGGCGCTCGTCGGCGCCGATGCCCTCGAACTTGGAGCCGACCGGGCTGTCCGCGTCGCCGGCGAGGCGGTAGGACGAGGGCCGGGCGTGGTGGTGCGCGTCGGCCGCACCCCCGAGCGGGACGGTCGTGGCGGCGACGAGCAGGGCGCTGATGAGGGAGGTTCGCTTCATGCCCTCCACCGTGCCGGCCCGGGTGCGGCCCGCACGTCGGGCAGCCGGCCAGGTCTCGATAGCCAATTGGCTGATGCCGTCCGCCGCCGTCCTCCCTACGCTGGACCGACCATGACTGCGTCTCACGACCGCCCCGGCGTCCACGGCATCCTGGCCGCCGCGCGGCTCGACCCGTGGCTGCTCGTGGTGCTCGTCGTGCTGCTCCTCGCCTCGGCCGTGCGCTACGTCGACCGGCACGGCCTCGGCGCCACCGGGCTCCTGGTGCTGGCGGGCGCGCTGGTCCTCGCGCTGGCCTACGCCACCCGCACCCTGCTCCCGGGCCGCACCTGGTGGCCGACCGTCTGGGTGCTCGCGATGGCCGTGCTGTGGGGGGCGTTGACGACCGCGGCGCCGTCCTTCGCGTGGTGCGCCGTACCGGTGGCGTTCGCGGTGCTCCAGGTGCTCCCGTTCGGGTGGGCGGTGGCGACGGTCGTGGCGATGACGGCAGTGGTGACCGCCGCCTGGCTGCGGATCACCGACGGTGCCGACCCCACCCAGGTCGCCGGCCCGGTCGGGGTGGCGCTGGTGACGGTGCTGGCCTACCGCGCGCTGGAGAACGCGCAGGCCGAGCTCGGCGCGCTGGCCGAGCGGACCCGTCTGTCGCGCGAGATCCACGACTCCGTGGGCCAGGGCCTGTCCAGCATCAACCTGCTGCTCCAGGCGGCGGAGCAGTCCTGGGACGGTCAGCCGGCCGCGGCGCGCGAGCACGTGCGGACCGCGGCGGCGACGGCCCGCGACGGCCTGGACGAGGTACGACGTGTGGTGCGCGACCTCGCGCCCCCGGACCTGGCCGACGACCCCACCGGCGCGGCGCTCGCCGCGGCCCTGCGCCGGGTCGCGGAGCAGTCGGCGACCGGCCTGGACGTGGAGGTCAGGGTCCACGGCGCGCCGGTCGCGGTCCCGCCCGGCGTCGCGTCGGCGCTGGTCCGGACCGCGCGCGGTGCGCTCGCGAACGTCCGCGAGCACGCGGCCGCCGGCCGGGCGGCGCTGACCCTGACCTACCAGGTGGACGAGGTGGTCCTCGACGTGCGCGACGACGGCCGCGGCTTCGACCCCGGCTCGGTGCGTGCCGACGGCGGTCGCGGCCGAGGGCTGGCCGGGATCCGTGACCGGGCCGCCGGGCTCGGCGGCAGCACCGAGGTGGAGAGCGCGCCCGGCGAGGGCACGACGGTGTCGGTCCGCTTCCCGGTCGCCGGGGAGGCCCGATGATCCGGATCGTGCTCGTGGACGACCACCCCGTCGTCCGTGCCGGGCTGCGGGCACTCCTCGACGGGCAGCCCGACCTGTCCGTCGTCGGTGAGGCAGCCGGGCTCGACGAGGCCCGCGCCGTCGTCACCGCGGACCGGCCGGACGTCGTCCTCATGGACCTCTCGCTCGGCGCGGGCGAGGCCGGCGGGGCCGAGGTCACCGCTGCCCTGCGCGCGCTCGGCGAGCCACCCGAGGTGCTGGTGCTGACGACCTACGACACCGAGTCCGACATCCTGCGGGCGATGGAGGCCGGCGCCCGGGGCTACCTGCTCAAGGACGCCCCGCCCGCCGAGCTGTTCGCCGGGATCCGCGCCACCGCGCGGGGGGAGACGGTGCTGGCGCCCTCGGTCGCGGCGACCCTCGTCCGTCGTACCGCACCGGGGGCGAGGAGCGTCACCGAGCGCGAGGTGGAGGTGCTCGAGCTGCTCTCGCGCGGGCTCGGCAACAAGGAGATGGCGCGCGAGCTGTTCGTGTCGGAGGCGACGGTGAAGTCCCACCTGTCGCACATCTACACCAAGCTCGGCGTCGACACCCGGGCCGGCGCCGTGGCCGCGGCGATCGAGCAGCGGATCATCCGTCGCTGACGGACGCGCGACGTCCGTCGCCTCGTCCTCTCGCCTTGTCCTCGTCGCCCTGTCTTCGTGGCTTTGTGTCGGACCCCCTCGGGATACTCGGGACATGACCGAGCACTCCGTTCCCGCCCCCGGGTCCGAGGTCGTCTCCGAGCGGTGGGACGGCGAGGACCTCTCCGGGCGCGCCTTCCGGCAGGTCACCTTCGTCGATGTCGACCTGACCGAGGTCACCGCGACCGGCGCGACCTTCGAGGAGTGCGTCTTCCGCGACTGCGACCTCAACGCGGCGGCGTTCACCGACAGCGCCTTCGTCAACTGTCGCTTCGTGAAGTGTGCCTTCTTCGGGGCGCGCTTCACCGGCTGCAAGCTGGTGGGCTCGACCTTCGAGCGCTGCCGGTTCTCCGCGTTCGAGGTCGACGGCGGGAGCTGGATGTTCGCCGGGCTGGCCGGCGCGGACCTGCGCCGCGCGGTCTTCCGGCGGGTCGACCTGCGCGAGGCCGACCTCGGCGGCGCCAGGCTCGCCCAGGCCACCCTCCACCACGTCGACCTCGGCGGGGCCGAGCTGCACGAGGCCGACCTCACCGGAGCGGACCTGCGCGGGTCCGTGCTCACCGCGCTCGACCCGCTGACGGCCCGGCTCGGCGACGCGGTGGTCGATCTCGACCAGGCGGTGGTGCTGGCCCGGGCGCTCGGCCTGCGGGTGGAGGAGGACGTGCCCCTGGAACAGTGAGAGAGTGCGAGGCTCGCCGGGGCTCAGCCCTGCGCGACCGCCGCGAGCACCTTGTCGAGCTGCGCCTTGAGCGCCGGCACCTCGTCGAGCAGGCTCAGCTTGTCGTCGAGCCTGGCCAGCAGCCCCTGGACCTCGCCCAGCACCTGCTTGGTCTCGGCCAGGGTGGCGTCGACGGTCGCGAGCTTCTCGTCGACACCGGTCAGCGTGCCGTCGACCGAGGTCAGGGTGCCGTCCACGTTGGTCAGCGTCCCGCCGACCGTGCCGAGCGTGGTGTCGACGTTGCTCAGGGCGACCTCGGCGTTCTTGAGCACCTTGTCGGAGCGCTTGAGGACGTCGGCGACGGGGTTCAGACCCACGGGGTTCTCCTTGGACGAGAGGGGACGGGAGCGAATCGGACGCCACCATCTCAGGTGAGCGCCCGATCCCCAACGGTTCTCAGGCGAGGCTGCCCAGGATGGGCTCAGATTCGAGAAGTCCGGCGTCGCTGGGCTCCTCGCCGGCCCCGAACACCTTGGCGCGCTGCTTGGCCCGCCACTCCAGGTGGGCCTCGGCGGGCCTGTCGTAGCCGTAGCGCTCGCGGGCCTCGGCGGGCGTGAGGACCTCGGGGTTCGCCGGCGCGACGCCCAGGAAGACCGGCGCCACGACCGGGACCGTGCTCGGCGAGAGCAGGGCGAGCACCCGCAGCTGCAGGCGCTTGCTGAAGGTGGTCAGCGCGAAGGCGACGGTGAGCACCGGGCGCACGGCCACGTCGACGACGCGGGGCTGGCGCAGGTCCGCCATGTCCCGCATCCAGTGCGGGAGGGTGGCGATCACGCCCGCCCGGAAGAAGCGGCCGACCACCCAGCGCGCCGGGCGCAGCACGAGGGGCACCGGGCCGAGCTGGGTGACGTCCATCAGGTGCGCCATCGCCTTGCGGGCGATCGGCGAGCCGGACATCTGCGGGCGCATCCGCTCGTAGTAGGCGTGCAGCTCCGCGCGGGAGCGCGGGACGTCGGCCGGGTCGCAGGTCTGCAGCTCGGCGGCGCGCGCGCACTCGGCCCAGAACTGGCGCTCCTCGGCGTCCGAGAGCTTGCCGGGACCGTACATCTCGTAGGCCTTGAGCACCGAGTGCCAGCCGGTGACGAGGATCCACAGCTGCGAGTCGGGGTCGTTGGCGTCGTACCGACCGCCGGCGTAGGGCTCGATGCCGATCGCCTTGCTGTGCACCTTGACCAGGATGTCCGCCGCCTTGCTGGTGGTCCGGCTGTCGCCGAAGGCGACCAGGGCGAAGTAGTGGATCGTGCGGTCGTAGCGGGTCTTCGGCCGGCGGTAGATGTCCTGGGTCCGGTCGACCGAGGCCACCAGGTTGGGGTCGAGCTCCTCGACCACGACGGCCCGGCTGAAGCCGACCGTGAGGGAGGTCGGGTAGCCCCAGACCTTCCAGGCGACGGAGCCGGGCCCGAAGAAGCCGTAGTCCTCGGGCGGGGTGACGGAGCGCTTGCGGATCGCCATGCCCGACATCTTGCTACAGTTGTGTAGTAATTGGAAGACCCTAAGGTGGTCGCATGTCCGACCAGGTCCGCAAGAGGCGCCCGTACGCCGCGCGGGTGCCGATCGAGGAGCGACGCACTCAGCTGCTCGACGCCGCCCTGCGGATCATCGACCGCGACGGCTACGACCGCGTGTCCATCGACGCCATCGCCAAGGAGGCCGGGGTCACCCGGCCGGTGGTCTACGGCGCCTTCGACGGGCTCGGCCCGCTCCTGATGAGCCTGCTCGAGCGCCAGCAGAAGCGCGCCCTCGGCCAGCTCTACGGCGCCCTGCCGATCACCGCGCTCGGCAGCCCACCCCTCGTCCTCGTCGAGCGGGCCGTGCCGGCCCTGCACCAGATGCTGCTCAACGACCCGGTGACCTGGCGCGCGATCCTGCAGACGCCGGCCAACGTGCCGGACCCGGTGCGCCAGCGGATCGAGGCCAACCAGGACCAGGTGCGGGCCATGATCCAGATGATGGTGGCCACCCTGCTGCCGGCCGGCACCGACGCCGAGCTCGCGGCGCACGGCATCCTCGCCCTGATGCGCCACGTCGGCGCGCTGGTGCTCGCGGAGCCGGAGCGCTACGACGCCGAGCGGCTGACTGAGGCGGCCCGGCAGGCGGTCCGGATGGCGCTGCCGAGCACCGGCCTGTCGACATGAGCGCCGAGCACGCCGTGCTGCGCGCGGCCCGGCGCGAGGAGGCGGCCGCGCTGTCCGGCCTGGCGCTGCGCTCGAAGGGACACTGGGGCTACGACGCCGAGTTCCTCGCCGCGTGCCGCGCGGAGCTGACCCTCGACCCGGACGAGCTGGCCACGCACCGCACGCTGGTCGCCGAGGTGGACGGGCGGCCGGCGGGCTTCGGGACGCTGGAGGGCGCGCCGCCGTACGGCGAGCTGGGGATGCTGTTCGTCGACCCGGACCTGCTCGGGCGCGGGATCGGCACGGTCCTGCTGGCGGCGCTGGTCGACCGGGCGCGGGAGGAGGGCTTCACCCGCCTCACGGTCGACGCCGACCCGAATGCCGAGGCGTTCTACCTCGCCCACGGCGCGGTGCGGGCGGGAACCGTCGGGTCGGCGTCGATCCCCGGAAGGGTCTTGCCGCGGCTGGAGCTCACGATCACCTGAGGTCGACGTCGGCGAAGACGAGCACCGGCCAGGCGATCACCTCGCCGACCCACGACGCCGCCGCGTCGAGGCCGCGCAGCTGGCCGAGGTGCTCGCGGTGGGCGTCGGCCCAGAAGATGCCGACGACCAGGTAGGGCAGGGCCAGCCAGACGCCGAGGAGCATCAGGTCGGTGATCCAGGAGCGCTGGTCCAGGGGCTTGGTCGTCGCCATGGCGTCACGCTAGGCCGTCTCCGGCACAATTACTACACCTGTGTAGAAATTATTCGGGGACAGATGTCGGTGCGCGGGTGCACGGTGGTCCCATGACCACCTCCTCCCCCGTCACCGAGCTCCTCTCCGTCTGCATCGACAGCCCCGACGCGGCTCGGCTCGCACAGTTCTACGCCGACCTGTCGGGCGGCGAGGTCACCGGCGTCTACCCGGAGTACGGCTACGCCTCGGCGTCCGTGCTCGGCTCGACGCTCAACTTCCAGACCGTCGCGGACTACTCCGCGCCGCAGTGGCCCGGACAGGCCCACCCGCAGCAATTCCACCTCGACTTCCGGGTGCCCGAGCTGGAGCCGGCCGTCGAGCACGCGCTCGCGCTGGGCGCCACCGTCGCCGCCGAGCAGCCCGAGGGCATGACCTGGCGGGTCATGCTCGACCCCGACGGGCACCCGTTCTGCCTGTGCCCGCCGAGCTGAGCGCTCAGCCGCGCCGGTAGGTCAGGTGCGTCACGTGCGGCGTGTGCCGCACGGAGACGGGCTCCAGCCCGTGCGCCGGCACGCCGTCGAAGAGCCGCGACCCGCCGTGCGCCCGGTCCGCGGCGAGGCCGGAGACCACCGGCGCGACGTGCCAGCGCAGCTCGTCGAGCAGGCCCGCCCGGAGCGCGGCGTTGACCGTCGAGGCGCCACCGGCGATCGCCACGTTGCGCTCCCCCGCGGCCGCGCTGGCCCGCTCCAGCGCGGCCTCGAGCCCGTCGGTGACGAAGTGGAAGGTGGTCCCACCGGACATCTCCAGGGGCGCCCGCTCGTGGTGGGTGAGCACGAACACCGGGGCGTGGTACGGCGGCTCCTCGCCCCACCAGCCGCGCCACTCCAGGTCCCACGGCCCCCGGCCGGCCGAGAACATGTTGCGCCCCATCACGAAGGCACCGGCCCCCAGGATGCCGGCGACCTCGGGGGCGTTCTCCTCGCCGTGCTCGAACATCCACGCGTGCAGCGGCGCGTTGTCGAGATCGCCGAACGGTCTCTCGAGGCGCTGGTTCGGCCCGGAGCCGAAGCCGTCGAGGGTGGTGCTGATGTCCGCGGTCACGATGCCCATGCCAGACCGACCCCGGCCGGCTCCGGAACTCATCGCGCCGGCGCCGGTCACCGTGGGAGGATCGGGCCGTGCTGGGCATCACCGACCTGTCGACGTACCTCGTCGGGCTGGTCCTCATCATCTTGCTGCCCGGCCCGAACTCGCTCTACGTCCTCTCCGTCGCGGCCCGGCGCGGTGTGCGCGACGGCTACCGCGCGGCCGCCGGCGTGTGGACCGGTGACGCCGTGCTGATGACCCTCTCGGCGGCGGGCGTCGCCTCGCTGCTGCAGGCCAACGACCTCGCCTTCTCCATCGTCAAGTACGTCGGCGCCGGCTACCTCGGCTACCTCGCCTTCACCATGCTGCGCGGTGCACTGCTCATGCTGCGCGAGCGGCACCGGGCGGTCCGGGCCGTCGAGGAGGGCGCTCCGCCGCCGGTGCCGGACGAGCGGCCCTACCGGCGGGCGCTGGTGATCAGCCTGCTCAACCCGAAGGCGATCCTGTTCTTCGTCGCCTTCTTCGTGCAGTTCGTCGACCCGGCGTACGCCCACCCGGCGCTGTCGTTCCTGGTGCTCGGCATCCTGGCGCAGATCGCCAGCGTGGCCTACCTGTCGGCGCTGATCTTCGGCGGCACCCGTCTGGCGGAGACCTTCCGGCGCCGTCGTTCGCTGTCCGCGGCCGGCACCTCGGCGATCGGCGCCATCTTCCTCGGCTTCGCGGTCAAGCTCTCGCTCGCGCACGCCTGACCGTCGACGTGGGACTTCTCCCGGAGCCGGATGTCGCGAACCCCCAGCTCACGGGTGGGAACCCCCAACTCACGGGTGGGAACCCCCAGCTCGACGGGGGCTACCAGCTGACGGCGTCGCACGCCGAGGACCGGTAGCCCTCGACCTGCAGCGTGGCGTGCTCGATCTGGTGCTGCTCGCGCAGCACCGCCTGGCCCTCGCGCAGTGCGGCCGAGGCGTCGGCGTCCTCGCCGAGCACCAGGTGCGCGGTGGCGACGTTCATCCCCGAGGTCAGCGTCCACACGTGCAGGTCGTGGACGTCGCACACGCCCGGGACGGCGGCGAGCGAGGCGGTGACGGCGTCGATCTCCATGCCGGCCGGCACGTGCTGGCCGAGGACGGCGAGCACCTCCCGGCCCAGCATCACCGCGCGCACCGCGACGAAGCCGCCGATCAAGAAGGCGACGACGGTGTCCCACACCCCGCTGCCGGTGGCGAGGATCAGGCCGCCCGCGGCGAGCACCCCGACGCTGCCGGCGGTGTCGGCGACGACCTCCAGGTAGGCGCCCTTGACGTTGATCGAGTCCTTCGCACCGGCGCGCAGCATGAGCAGCGCGGCGATGTTCACGAGCAGGCCGAGCAGGCCGACGACGAGCATCGGCCCGGTCTGCACCTCGACGTCCTCGCCCATCCGTGCGATCGCCTCGACGACGACGTAGACCGAGACGCCGAGCATCATCAGCACCGCGAGGCCGGAGGCGAAGACCTCGGCCCGGTAGGAGCCGTAGGTACGCCGTCCGGTGCTGTCCTCGCGGGTGGCGATCTTGGTCGCGACCAGCGCCGCGCCCAGGGCCACCACGTCGGCGGCCATGTGCCCGGCGTCGGAGATCAGCGCGAGCGAGCCGCTGACGATGCCGACGACGAGCTCGACGACGAAGAAGACCGCGATGATCGCGAACGAGATCGCCAGCCGCCAGCGGTGCCGGCTGCCGGCGTGGCCGCTGGTGGCGGTGGCGCCCTGGCCGTGCCCGTGCCCGACGCCCATCACCACTCCTCGTCGCCGTGGAGGGCGGCGGGCCCGAAGTTGGCCGAGAGCACGACGGCCTCGCCGGTCGCCTCCAGCAGCCGCTCGGCGGCGCGCAGGACCTCGGCGGTCTCCGCCGGGTGGGCGAGGGAGAACATCGAGGCCCGGCCGCTCGGGCGGGACTCGACGAGGCCGCAGTCACGCAGGCAGGCGAGGTGCTTGGAGACCGTGGACTGCGCGAGGCCCAGGTGGTCGGTCAGGTCGACCACGCGGTGCTCGCCCAGCGCGAGGTGCTGCAGGATCGCGAGCCGGTTGGGGTCGCTGAGGCCGTGCAGGAGGCAGGCCGCGGCGACCAGTGCCCCGACCTCGGACCGAGGTTCCACCTGTTTCATCGCCATACGACGATGAAAGCACTGTTGGGCGACATTGGTCAAGCGGTCCTATGCTCGGCCCGTGCTGATGCGACCGGCGGAGCTCGAGGCCATCCGCGACGGCCAGGTGGACCTCGCCTTCCGGCGCTGGGACCGGCCCCGGGTCAAGGTGGGCACCCGGCTGCGCACCGCGGTCGGCCTGGTGGAGGTGGTCAGCGTCGAGCAGGTCGCGCTCTCCGCGCTGCGCGCGGAGGACGCCCGTCGCGCCGGCGCCGCCTCGCTGGGCGCGCTGCGCACCGCCCTCGCCGCCCGGGCCGAGCGCCCGGTGTTCCGGGTCGGCCTCCGGTACGCCGGCGCGGACCCCCGCGAGACCCTGCGCGCCGCGCTGCCCGACGCCGAGGAGGTGGGCACGATCCTGGCCGGCCTCGACCGGCTCGACGCCGCCTCGCCGATCGGTCCCTGGACCCGCGCCACGCTGCGGATCATCGACCGCAAGCCCGAGGTCCGCGCCCCCGAGCTGGCCGCCGAGCTGGACCGGCCGACGGCGGAGTTCAAGCGGGACGTGCGCAAGCTCAAGGAGCGCGGGCTGACCGAGTCGCTGGCGATCGGCTACCGGCTGTCCCCGCGCGGCGAGGTGGTGCTCGACAGCGAGGACGGTCCGCGCGAGCGCACGCCCCGCCGCGAGGGGCACCCGCTGCCGCGCACCATCGGCGCACCCGCCACCCGGGCGCTGCGCGCGGTCGACGTGCACACCCTGGAGGCGGTCAGCACCTGGAGCCGGCGCGACCTCGCGGCGCTGCACGGCGTCGGGCCGATCGCGCTCGACCGGCTGGAGTCCGCGCTGGCCCAGCTGGGGCTGGCCTACGCCGGCTGAAGCAGCAGCGGCATCAGCGCGCGCACCTGGCGACGGAGGTCGTCGAGCACGCCCTCGGTGCCGCAGAGGTGGTTGAGCAGCGCCTGCTGGAAGAGCCCGTCGAGCAGGCCGTAGGCCACCGGCGGCTCCATCGACGGCGTGCGGCCGGCGAGCTCGCCGTAGGTGCTGACGACCCGCCAGATCATGTCCTGCAGCGTGCCGTCGATCTGCAGCACCGCCTCGCGCAGCGACTCCTCGAACATGCTCTGCGCGCGCAGGTCGTACCAGAGCCGGTGCATCGGCGCCTCGTCGACGATGGTCTCGACGAGCTTGTCGGCGAAGAGGTCGACGAGCTCCTCGGCCGACGTCGCCCGCTCGACCACGTCGTCGTACCGGTGCACGCAGGAGGCCTTGTAGTGCCGCACGCAGTGGACGATCAGGTCCAGCTTGTCGGTGAAGTAGTAGTGCACGACGCCGTGGGAGAACTCCGAGTTGTTCGCGATCTCGCGCAGGCTGGCCCGGGCGTAGCCGAGCTCGCCGAGGGTCCGCAGGGCGGACTCGGCCAGCGCGCGGCGGCGCTCGTCGTGCTTGTCGGCAGGCGTACGACGAGCCGTGGCAGTCGTCATGGTGCCGCCGATCCTACCGTCTCGGGCCGACGTCTCTGGACGATCGTCCGAAGTTTTTCGGTCGGTCGTCAAGAAAACTCTTGACAGTCGTCAAGGAAACGAGGTTGTGTGGCGCCCATCACCCCATCGACGAAGGAGTCGCTCCCCATGACCGAACCCGAGCTCGCCGGCCGCAGGGCCCTCGTGACCGGAGGCGCCCAGGGCCTGGGCAAGAAGTTCGCCGAGCACCTCTCCGCCGCCGGCGCGACCGTCGTCGTCGCGGACCTGCAGGAGGAGAAGGGCAAGGAGGTCGCGGCCGCGGTCGGCGGCGCCTTCGTGCACCTCGACGTCACCGACGACGCCTCCTGGGAGGCCGCGGTCGCGCAGGCCGTCAGCGAGGTCGGCGGGCTCGACATCCTCGTCAACAACGCCGGCATCGAGATCGCCAGCCTCTTCATCGACCTCGACCCGGACGTCGCGCGCCGGATCTTCGACGTCAACGTCGTCGGCAGCTCGCTCGGCATCAAGCACGCCTTCCGGACGATGGGCCCCGGCGGTGCCGCCGGCAACGGCGGCGTCGTCATCAACATCGCCTCGGTCGCCGCGACCATCGCGTTCCCGGCCCTCTCGCAGTACTCCGCCTCCAAGTCCGCGGTCGACCGGATCACCCGGGTCGCGGCGATGGAGAGCGGCAAGCTCGGCCTCGGCGTCCGGGTCAACTGCATCTACCCCGGCCTCGTCCCCAACGAGATGGGGGCCGGCCTGGCCAACGAGATGACCACGCTCGGCCTGTTCCCCTCGCCCGAGGAGGCGGTGGCCGGCGTCGTCGGGCTCACCCCGTCGGGCCGGCTGGCCACCGAGGACGAGATCGCGGACGCGCTCGTCTTCCTCGCCTCCGACCGCGCCAAGTTCGTCAACGGCATCGGCCTCCCGGTCGATGGCGGCATGGGAATGTGAAGGAGACACCCACCATGAGCACCCTGAACAGCTCTTCTCGGCCCGTCGTCGTCTACGGCGCCTCCGGCTACACCGGCCGCCTCGTCTGCGAGTACCTCCGCGAGTACGGCGTCCCCTTCGTGGCCGCCGGCCGCTCCCGGGAGAAGCTCGAGGCCGCGCTCGCCTCGAACGTCGCCGGCGTCGAGACCGCCGACTTCGAGATCGTCGAGGTCGAGAACACCGTGGAGGCGCTCACCGAGCTCTTCTCCGGCGCCTCGGTCGTGTGCAACACCGTCGGCCCGTTCTCCAAGTACGGCCCCGCCGTCGTCGAGGCCTGCCTGGCCGCCGGCACGCACTACACCGACACCACCGGTGAGCAGGACTGGCTGATCACCTGCGACGAGAAGTACGGCGACGACTTCGCCGCCGCGGGCCTGCTGCTCTCGCCCGGCATCGCGCACATGTACACCACCGGCGAGATCGCCGCCGAGATCGCGCTCGAGCAGCCCGGCCTCGACACCCTCGACATCGCGGTGTTCTGGGGCGGCTCGCCGACGATCGCCTCGACGCAGACGATCCTGGTCAACGCCTCGACCTCCAAGGCACACCACCTCCAGCAGAACCAGTACGTCGAGTTCGACCCGGCGCAGGGCCTGGTCCCGCTCGTCGTACCCGGTCAGCACGAGCTCGCCCAGTCGCTGCCGTGGGGCGGCACGTCGCACCCGGTCTGGTACCGCAAGGACCCGCGGGTCGCGAACTGCAAGGCCCAGGGCGGGGTCTTCAACGCGGCGCTGATGAACGGCGTGCCGCAGATCGTGGCCGGTGCGCTGGAGGCGACCAAGGACATGACCGAGGACGAGCGCGACGCCGCGCTCACCGAGACCGCCGCGCAGGTGATGAACCAGATGCCGCCGCGCGAGAACCCGCGGCTGAACAAGTCGCTGGACTCGGTGCACGCCTCCGGTCCGCTCGGGCGGGCGCACGTGGTCATCCACGGCAACCAGAACTACAAGCAGACCGGTCTCCTGCAGGCGTTCGCGGCGTACTGGTTGCTCCAGCAGCCGCCGCTGCGGGTCGGCTTCGCCTCGGGCTGCAAGGCATTCGGCCACCGCGAGCTGCTCGGCCAGCTGCTGGAGTTCGGGCTGGTGGCACCACCCGTCGTCACCCGCCAGGGCTGAGGCGTGGCGGCTGGGGGGCCACCACGACCGGGGCGCGTCGCTGGGGGGCGGCGCGCCCCCTCGCGTCCGGCAGGATTGACCACGGCCGGCGCGGGGAAGGGTGCCGACGTGCAGCACGCCGGATCGTTGACGAAGGACGGGCGGTCCTGAGCGCCCTCGTCCGGATCGTCGACTCCACCCTCGCCCGCGAGCGGAAGCGTCCCTTCGCCGGCACCGAGCTCGCGGGCCACTGGCGCGCCTTCGTCCGTGCCCTGCCCGCGTGGCGCGAGGAACGCACCGGCCCCTACGGCGTCGCGGTGGTCGCGAACATGTTCGCGATCGCGGCCTGGCGCGACCCCGAGGACTACGCCGACCTGCTGCTCCTCTCCGACCGGCACGGGCTGCACCGGCTGGCGCTGGTCCAGCACCACCTCAGCAGCCGGATCGAGGGCGACCGCCGGCTGCTGCTCGGCAGCCGGTTCTGCCACGGGCTCGCGCCCACCCACTACGGCGACCTGGCCGAGGACCTGGCGACGACCTGCGCCCGGGTCGGGATGCGCTTCATGCTGGCGGGCGCGCACGAGGTGGAGCCGGGACCCGACATCGAGACGCCCGAGGAGTTCCTGCGCCACTACCTCGACGACGGGCTGCCGGAGTGGCGGGCCCAGATCGCGCGGTACGCCGAGGATCCCTGGTCGCCGTACGCCCGTCGGCTCAACGAGCTCGCGGAGCAGGCCGGGCTGCCCGGGCTGGACATCACCATCGGCCGCTTCATGGCCGAGATGCGCGAGCACACCGAGTCCCGGGACCGCGAGATGGTGGCCCGCGAGATCCGCCGGCTGGTCACCGAGAGCGGTCTGTCGCAGCGCGACTTCGCCACCCGGCTCGGCACCTCGCCGTCGCGGATGTCGTCGTACTGCACCGGCCAGGTGACCCCCTCGGCCGCACTGCTGCTGCGGATCCGGCGGCTCGCCCGGGCCGTCACGCAGCCGCGTCCGGACTGAGCTGTCACATCCCGGGCCCGGCCGGTGTCTCGTGGGCATGACCAACGAAACCCGCATCCCCCCGATCCCGATGACCGGCCTCTACGGCGCCGTGGTGAAGAAGTTCGCCGGCAGGATGTTCGGCCGCGTCCCCACCTCGCTCGGCGTGCTCTGGCACCACCTCCCGGCGCTCAAGGCGAGCATGGCCTACGGCCAGAAGCTGCAGAAGTGGGACGAGTGCGACGAGACCCTCAAGACCTACGCGCACATGGCCGTCGCCTCGCTCGTCGGCTGCTCGTGGTGCCTGGACTTCAACTACTTCATGGCCCGCGACAAGGGCCTCGACCTGGACAAGGCACGCGAGGTGCCGCGCTGGCGCGAGGCCGACGTGTTCAGCCCGCTGGAGCGCCAGGTGCTGGCCTACGCCGAGGCCGCGAGCCAGACCCCGCCGACGGTCACCGACGAGATGGTCGAGCCGCTGCTCGCTGCCCTCGGCCCGGCGGGGCTGATCGAGCTGACCAACGTGATCGGCTTCGCCAACCTCACCACGCGCAGCAACGTCGCGCTCGGCATCGAGTCCGAGGGCTTCGCCGAGGCGTGCGGGCTGAAGCCGCTGGCCGTAGCCTCGGCCTCATGAGCGAGCGGGACGGCGATCCTTTCGTCGCCCACCGCAACCTGCTCTTCACCGTCGCCTACGAGATGCTCGGCTCCGCGGCCGACGCCGAGGACGTCGTGCAGGAGACCTGGCTGCGGTGGTCGGCGGTGGACCAGGCCGAGGTGCAGGAGCCGCGGGCCTACCTGGTGCGCATCGTGACCCGGCAGGCGCTCAACCGGCTGCGCACGCTGGCCCGCCGGCGCGAGGACTACGTCGGCGAGTGGCTGCCCGAGCCCCTGCTAACCACGCCCGACGTCGCCGAGGACGTCGAGCTCGCCGAGAGCGTGTCGATGGCGATGCTGACCGTGCTGGAGACCCTCGGCCCGACCGAGCGCGCGGTGTTCGTGCTGCGCGAGGTCTTCGACCTGCCCTATGACGAGATCGGCACCGCGGTCGGCAAGAACGCCGCCGCGGTGCGCCAGATCGCGCTGCGCGCCCGCAACCACGTCGCCGCCCGGCGACCCCGGGTGGACGTGGACCACGCGGAGCAGCGGGCCGTCGTCGAGCGCTTCCTGGTCGCCGTCCGGACCGGGGACCTGCAGGGCCTGATGGACGCGCTCGCGCCCGACGTGCTGCTGCGGGCCGACGGCGGCGGCATCGCCAACGCGATCCGCAAGCCGCTGGCCGGTGCGGAGCCGGTGGCCCGGCTGCTGTCGAAGTTCGCGGTCTTCGCCCCCGACGGCAAGCTCGACCTGGTGTGGCTCAACGGCGCGCCGGCCGTGCTGATCCGGGCGCGGGGCGAGCTGACCGCGGTGAGCTTCGGGCTGGAGGACGGCCTGATCAGCCACCTGTACGTCGTCCGCAACCCGCACAAGCTCACCGCGCTCGACACCGAGGCGACCCTCAGCCGGGAGGGTTGAGGCGGCGCGCCATGCTGGAGGCATGCGCGCCGTCATGCACCACGAGTTCGGAGATCCCGCCCAGGTCCTCACCGTCGAGGAGGTCGCCACCCCGGAGCCGGGGCCCGGCGAGGTGCGCCTGCGCACCCTGCTCGCGGCGATCCACAACCACGACCTGTGGACCATCCGCGGTTCCTACGGCTTCAAGCCCGAGCTGCCCGCCCGCGCCGGCACCGAGGCGGTCGCCGTGGTGGAGGCGCTCGGCGAGGGCGTCGACCACCTCCAGGTGGGCCAGCGGGTCGCGAGCGGTGGCGCCTTCGGCGCCTGGGCGGAGCAGTACGTCGCCCCGGCCCGCGGCCTGATCCCGGTCCCGGAGTCGATCCCCGACGAGGTCGCCGCCCAGCTGGTGTCGATGCCGTTCAGCGCGATCAGCCTGCTGGAGTCGCTCGGGCTGTCGGCCGGGGACTGGCTGGTGCAGAACGCCGCCAACGGTGCGGTGGGCCGGATGGTCGCCCAGCTCGCGGCGGCCCGGGGCATCAACGTGGTGGGCCTGGTCCGTCGTACGGCGGGGGTGGCGGAGCTGTCGGCGCACGACATCGGCAACGTCGTGGCCACCGACACCGACGGCTGGGCCGAGGAGGTCCGCGCGATCGTCGGTGACGCCCCGATCAAGGTGGGCGTCGACTCCGTCGGCGGACCCGCCAGCGGCGAGGTGATGTCCCTGCTGGCCGAGAACGGCGAGCTGGTGGTCTTCGGCGCGATGCAGTCGCCGACCATGGAGATCGGCTCGGGGGACGTGATCTTCAAGCAGGCCACGATCCGCGGGTTCTGGGGCAGCGTCGTCAGCCGCGAGATGCCGGCCGAGCAGCGCCGCGCGCTCTTCGGCGAGCTGATCCAGCGCATCGGCGAGGGCTCGCTGACCCTGCCGGTCGACCGGGTCTACTCCTTCGAGGACGTGCGGGAGGCCGCGGCGGCCAACTTCGAGCCCGGGCGCAGCGGGAAGATCCTGCTGAAGCCCTGAGGCGTCAGGTCGTGACGACGAGCTTGCCGGGGTGGGTGCCGGCCTCGAGGTCGCGGTGCGCCTGGACGATCTCGTCGAAGGCGTACACGTGCCCGATCGGCACCCGCACCCGGCCGGCCTCGACGTCGTCGAGGTAGGCCTGCAGCACCGCGGGGGGCAGGTCGGTCGCGTCGCCGCCGTAGCCGCCGATCCACACGCCGGGCGGCAGGTCGCCGGTCGGGTAGAAGTCCGGCAGGGTCCAGGAGTTCGACAGCATGCCGGTCATGCAGGCGACGCCGTGCACCCGCAGCGTGGCGGCGGTGTCGAGCAGGGTGGGCGCACCGACCAGCTCCAATGCCCGGTCGACGCCGTCGGGGAAGAGCGCGCGGACCTTCGGAGCGATCACGCCGTCGTCGACCACCACGTGGTCCACGCCGATCGCCTCCAGCACGCCGGCCCGCGCGGCCGAGCGGGTGGTCGCCACGACCGTCATCCCGCGCTGCTTGGCGAGGATCGTGGCCGCCTGGCCGATCGAGGAGGTGCCGCCGCGCACGAGCAGGACCTCGCCCGGCCGGGCGTCGAGGCCGACGGTCAGCGAGCCGTGGGCCGTCTGCAGCATCTCCGGCACCGCGCCGAAGGTGGCCCAGTCCAGACCGGTCGCGACCGGGACCACCTGGCGGACGGGGACCACGGTGTACTCGGCGTACCCGCCGTCGTACTGCCGGCCCATCCCGCCCATCATCGCCACGACCTGCTGACCCACCTCCAGCTCGCCGCCGGGGCAGGCCGCGACCTCGCCGGTCGCCTCGATGCCCAGCACCCGCGGGAAGGTGACCCCGTCGGCCAGGCCGATCCGGGTGTGCAGCTCGGAGCGGTTGAGCCCGAACGCGCGGACCCGGACCAGCACCTGCCCCGGCGCGGGGACCGGCAGCGGGAGGTCGCGGATCACCAGGCCCTCCGGGGGCGCCGGCGCGGCGTCGAGGACGACGGCCCGCATGGTGCCCGGGAGGTCGGTCAGGAATCGAGAAGCCTCCGGGTCCGAGCCGGACCTAGCCTCGTCTGCATGACGCACATCGAGTACCTCACCATCGAGACGCCCGACCCGCAAGCGGCCCGCGACTTCCACGCCGCCGCCTTCTCCCCCGACCTGCCGCTGCGCTTCCGCGCCTCGGACGCGCCGACGTCCGGGTTCCGCGGCTTCCACATCTCGCTGACCGTGGCCCAGCCCGCCGACGTCGACGGCCTCGTCGAGAGCGCCCTCGCCGCCGGTGCCACCACGATCAAGCCGGTCACCAAGTCGCTGTGGGGCTACGGCGGCGTGCTGCGCTCGCCCGACGGGACGATCTGGAAGGTCGTCAGCTCCTCGAAGAAGGACAAGGGCCCCGCCAGCCGGGAGATCGAGAGCATCGTCCTGCTCATCGGCGCCGAGGACGTCGCCGCCAGCAAGGCGTTCTACGTCGAGCGCGGCTTCGGCGTCGCGAAGAGCTTCGGCAAGAAGTACGTCGAGCTCGAGCCCGGCGCCGGCCCGGTCACCCTCGGCCTGCTGCCCCGCAAGGCGCTGGCCAAGGACGCCGGCGTACCGATCGAGGGCAGCGGGTCGCACCGTTTGGTCCTCGCCGGTGGCAGCGCGGCGATCGACCCCGACGGCTTCGCCTGGGAGCCGGCCGAGGTCACGACGCGCTGAGCCAGGTGGCGCGCACCCGCCCGCCGCGCTGCGGGATCATCGTCACGTTGCGGCTGATCGCCCGCTCCGGGGCGGGATCCTCGACCACCAGGTCCGTGCGACGGGCGATCTCGGACACCACGATCCGCAGCTCCTCCATCGCCAGGGCCGCGCCGAGGCAGCGCCGGGTGCCGCCCCCGAACGGCAGCCACTCGTGCGTGCCGGGCTTGCGGCCGACGAAGCGCTCGGGCGCGAACCGGAACGGGTCGGGGTAGAGGTCCTCGCGGTGGTGCAGCAGCAGGATGCCGACGAGCACCCGGCTCTGCTCCGGCGCGACGACCTCGCCCAGCTGCCACGGCACCTGCACCCGGCGCCCGACCAGCGGCACCACCGGACGCACCCGCATGGACTCGGTGATCGTGGCCTCGAGGTAGTCGTCGGGGTCCTCGCCCGAGCGCACCACCTCGCGCAGGCGGTCGTAGGTCGCCGGCGTGCGCAGCAGCCGCTCGAAGGTCCACGCGATGGAGTTCGCCGTCGTCTCGTGCCCGGCGAGCACCAGGGTGAGCAGCTCGTTGCGCAGCTCCTGGTCGCTCAGCGGAGCGCCGTCCTCGTCGCGCACGTCGAGGAGCAGGGACAGGATGTCGTGCCGCGTGCCGGGCTCGTGGGCCGTGCGGCGGCGGGCGATCACGTCGTACATCGCCTTGTCCAGGCGGCCGATGATCCACTTCTGCGGGCCGACCGACTCCTCGCGGTCGAGGTTGAAGAGCTCGCCGAACCGCGCGACCGGCGAGACCGAGAGGGCCAGCGTGCGCTTGACGACGTGGCGCAGCCGGCTCTCGGCCGGGTCGGCGGCGTGCTCGATGCCGAAGACCCCGGACATGATCACGTCGAGGGTGATCGCCTGCGTCGTCTCCGCGAGCGGGAACGGGCGCCCCGTCGTCCACCGGTCGAGGTGACGCGCGGTGGCCTCCTCGATCTGCGCGCGGTAGCGCACGATCGCCTCGCCGTGGAAGGACGGCATCATCAGCTTGCGGCGGCGCCGGTGCTGCTGGCCGACGGCGGTGAGCACGGAGAGCCCGACCACCGGGCGCACCGGAGACTCCCCCGCCAGCGAGGGCACCAGCGCCGGGTCGGCGGAGAACAGCGAGCGGACGTGCTCGGGGTGCGCGGTGACCACCACGGGCTGCGGGTCCAGCAGGCTCGCGAAGGAGAACACGTCGCCGTGCCGGGTGCCGGAGAAGAGCTCGCCGCCCATGTCCGCGGTGATCCGCAGGCTCTGGCGCAGGCGGTTGGCGTGCCCGATCCGCGGGGCCCGCGGGCCGGTGCTGCCGGCGGGGAGCGGGCCGGCGGCCGAGGGGTCCGGTACGACGGGCGCGAGCTCGTCGGTCGTCGTACCGGTGCGGGTGTGCCACGAGACCATGCCGCCATCGTCGCCAACCGGTGCGACCGGGACAACCGCCCCAGGTAGGAGCTCGCGTGCCATGATCACGGCGTGCTGCTGGAGATCAGGGGACACCACCTGCCCGGCCGGAGCTGGCACCTCGACGACGGCCCGTGCCACGACGTGCACGTCGGCGTCCAGCTCGGTCGCGAGCCCAGCGGGCTGGTGCCCGGCGACGCCGCCAGCGCGGCGTGGACGGTCGAGGTCGAGGTGCGTGACGGCCCGGACTTCCGCGGGCCGGCGGTGCAGGGCCGCAAGGGCGAGCGCTTCGTCTACCTCACCTGGGGCGACCTGGCCGCGGACGGCACCTTCACCATGTTCCGCCGGGCCAAGCTGATGCTGGCCGACGTGCTCCCGCACCTGCGCGGCCCCGGTGCGACCGTCGTCGCGACGGTCGACCTCACCGACGAGCGCGGCGGCCCGCGCTGCGCCCGGCTGCGGCCGCCGGCGCTGGACCTGCGCCCGGGCTGAACGGGTTCTCCGGGTCCTCACCAGGGACGTTCAGGAAGCGCACAGGTTCGGCTGCGACGCTTTCCATGAAGTTTCAACAATCCGACGTCCACGACCCGCCTGCCTCGGAAAGGCCCGCCATGAACGCCCTGACTGCTCCCACCCCTGCCCCCGTCCGTGACCTCGCCCTGCTGGTCGCCCGGATCGGGCTCGGCATCGTGCTCCTCACCCACGGCATCGACAAGCTCCGCGCCGGTTTCGGCGCCACCGCCGACGGCTTCGACGCCATGGGCATCCCGCTGCCCGCGGCCGCCGCCGGCTTCGCCCTCGTCGCCGAGATCGGCGGCGGCGCGCTGCTGGTCCTCGGCCTGCTCACGCCGCTCGCCGGCATCCTCGTCATCGCCCAGATGGCCGGCGCCTACTGGTTCGCCCACCGCGGCACCGAGGTGATGTCGGCGAACGGCGGCTGGGAGCTGGTCGGCCTGATCGCCTTCCTCGCCCTCGTCATCGGTGCCACCGGTGCCGGCCGGTTCTCCCTCGACGCGCTGATCGGGCGCCGGACCGCCGCGAGCGCGACGGCCTGAGCGCCCGATCCGGGCGGGGCCGGTCAGAGCCAGCCGGCCCCGTCCGCGATCAGCAGCAGCCCGAACAGCGCGAAGAGCGCCGCGGCGCCGTACGCGATGACCTTCTCGGGCAGGCGCCGGCCCAGGAGCGCGCCGACGCCGATGGCCAGCGCGTCCGCGGCGACCATGCCGAGGGTCGAGCCGATCCAGGTGCCGAACCAGCCCTCCTGGGTGGCCAGGGTGATCGTCGCGAGCATCGTCTTGTCGCCGAGCTCGGCGAGGAAGAAGGCCACACCGACCGCCAGGATCGCCGCGCCCGTGGCGTTGCGGGCCTTGTCGGCCTCGTCCTCGGTGAGCTCGTCGCCGCGCAGCGTCCACAGCGCGAAGACGAGGAAGGCGACACCGGCCACGATCGCGATCGGGCCCTGGTAGTCGGCGAACGCGTCGCCGATCAGGGCGCCGATCCCGACCGAGGCCAGGTGCACGAGCGCGGTGGCGGCGGTGATGCCGATGAGCACGTCGCGGGCGCGGTAGCGCGCCGCGAAGGTCATCGCCATCAGCTGGCTCTTGTCGCCGAGCTCGGCGACGAAGATCACCGCGGTGGAGATCAGGAAGGCTTCCATCGGTCTGGTCCTCTCGGCGCGGGCCGAGGGACCTCCGGAACGGACGCTCTCGACCAGGCGCCCAATTCTGGGTCGGCTACTGGTCGAAAGTCTCGTCCGCCACCTCACGGTGGCCTGCCGCACCGGACCCGGAGGTCAGTGTGTCGACGCGGCTGTTGGGGACTACTCCCTTTCGGCCGTGAACTCTACCAGCGGCTCCCCGCGCGGCGAGAATCGTGCGTCCGCCGGCCCGCACGCGCTCACGGGGCGCGGACCACGAGGCTGAGGTAGACCGTCCCGTCCCGGTCGCGCCACGCACCCACCCCGGCCTGCCGGAAGCGGCCGTCCAGCATCAGGCTCCGGTGGCTCGGTGAGTGCATCCACCCCGCGACCGCGCGCAGCGCCGGCATCCGGCGGCCCTTGGCGATGTTCTCGCCGACCATCCGGCCGCCGCAGCGGGCGAACACCTGCCGCAGGCCGCTGAGGTGGCGGAACGCGTCGTAGGTCGCCATCCGGCGCGAGCGCGACTCCGCGAAGCGGTCCACGCACCGCGACGTCCGCAACGCCGGGATGCCGCGCAGCAGGCGCATCCGGTTGACCTGGCGCAGCACGGCCCGCTCGTAGGACGCGCTCACCGCCGCGACCGTCTGGGCCTGCGCCGGGGGTGTCGTGACGGGGGTGGGTGCGGCGACCAGCGCGGCCGCCGTGAGGAGCCCGGCGGTGGCCGAGCGGAGGGTCCTGCTCATCGGTGGGGTCCTTCCCGAGGGGGCGCCACCGGATCTCAGCGGGTCAGGGACGGTCGACGTACCGGTCGTCGCGGGGCGCGCGGCGCCACGGCGGCGCGACCACGAGCGAGAGGACGATGGCCAGGACGCCGGCGACGATCAGGATCGTCCCCAGGGCGTCGTCGTTGACGTACTTGATGTCGACCGTGATCACGTCCATGGCGAGGACGAGTCCGGCGACCAGCAGCACGATGCCGAGTCCGATGTACATGGACCGGTGGTACCCCGGCCCTCGGCCGGCAGACCCTCAGCGGATCGGCAGCCCCTGCAGACGGGGCGCGGTGTCGCCCGGCAGCGTGCCGGCCAGCCACTCACCGAAGGTCGCCCGCGCCTCCAGGTCGACGTCCGGGTTGGCCCGGATGTACTCCTGGACGGCGCGTTCGGGGTCGGTGCGCTCACCGTTGACGATGAGCCTGCGGTAGGCGACGAGCTCGCGCACCGAGTAGGCCCGCGTCGAGGAACGGATGTGTCCGTGATCCCGAGTCATGACCGCCACGCTATAGCGACTTTGGGCGAACGCCCAGCCGGGATGGGAGGCTTGCTCACCATGCGGGAGGACGTGTACGACGCGGGCGCGCGACTGGCGGCGTGGCTCGAGGACCTCGGGCTGGCGGACCAGCTCGCGGCCGCCGGGCTGCCCACCTTCGAGCGCGACCTGGGCGGGGTGGCGCGCTGGACGGACCCCGCCACGGGGGCGCCGCTGAGCGCCGGCCGGCTCGCCGACCTGGACCGCGTGCTGCACCAGGACGGGGAGGACCCGGCGCACGCCGTACCGCTCGCGCTGGTGCAGCTGCGCCGCCAGGCCCGGGTGCGGACCACGCTGCTCGCGAGCCCGACGCACACCTACGCCAGCCTGGCGGCCGTGCGGGACGCCTCGGAGAACGCCACCCGGTTCGCCGTGCACAAGGCCGCCGAGCGCGGCGCGCTGCTCGTCGTCCCGCACGAGGGCGGGGTGCTGGTGCCGGCCTTCCAGCTCGACGCCGCCGGTGAGCTGCGGGCCGAGCTGGGCGCGGTGCTCTCCCCGCTGCTCGCCGCGAGGATGGACCCGTGGGCGGTGTGGAGCTGGCTCACCCAGCCGGCCGGGCTGCTCGGCGGCGCCGTGCCGCACGAGGCCGTGCGCGACCCGGAGGAGGCGGCCGTCGTACGGCACGCGGCGGTGCGGCTGGCCGAGCGGGCGCGCGCCTAGCGCTCGCGGACGGCGTGGTCGCCGATCAGCAGGAAGGTCTCCACGCACCGCGCGACCACCTCGTCGCGGGTCAGCGGCAGGGTGCCGGCCCGCCACGAGGTGAGCACCTCGACGAGCCCGCCGAGGAGCAGGGTGGCGGCGAACGCGGCGTCACGCTCGACCTCGGGGGTCGGCTCGATGCCCAGCGAGCTCATCCCGCGCTCCTGGATCAGCGCCACCAGGGTGCGGGTGAGGTCGGCGCGGAGCCGGGCGAGCACCGGGTGGCCGGCGGACTCCTCCAGCAGCCGGGTCATCCGCGGGTCCGCCACGAGCAGGTCCACGCCGGCGCCGATGGTCGCGGTCGCCTGGGCGCTCGGCTCCGGGCCGGCGCTCGCCATCGCCGCGACCAGCGCCTCGACCAGGCGGGCACCGGCGTCCTCGGCCACCGCGACGAGGAGGTCGTCGCGGCCGGGGAAGCTCTCGTAGTAGTACCGCTCGTTCAGGCCCGCCTGCCGGCAGACCCGGTGGACGGTCAGCGCCGAGGTGCCGTGCTCGGCGATCAGGGTGGTGGCGGCGTCGACGAGACGCTGCCGGCGGACGGCCGCGCGCTGGGCGGCCGGCACGCCGCCGTAGGCCCGGCCGGTGGTGCTCATCCCCCGAGTCTGGCAGAAGGCGTTGCCAGATGCGGCGGGCGCGTGCGATGCTGAATCTGGTGGGGGTCGTTGCCAGATGCGATCTGGTGGAAGGCGTTGCCAGGACGGGAGTGGGAGCCATGGACGGGTACTTCGCCGCCGACTCGGTGGTGGTCCGCGCGCTGTCGTCCCGCGCGGTCGGGCTCACCTACGGCCAGCGGGCGCTGGTGACCGGCGCCCTGCACGCGCGGCTCTTCGTCGGCACCGCGCAGCACACGACCCACCGCACCTCGCCGTACACCCGGCTGGGGCTGACCGCGCGACTCTTCGAGGCGGTCTTCCTCGGCTCGCGGGCGGAGGCCGACCGGGCCCTGGCGTACGCCGCCAAGCGGCACGCCACCGTGCGCGGCAGCACGCGGGTGGACGGCGGTCCGGCGCACCCCACCGGCTCGTCGTACGACGCCGCGGACCCGGGCCTGATGTGGTGGACCGCCGCCTTCGTCCTCGACTCGGTGGAGGCCGTGCACGACGCCCTGGTCCGCCGGCTGAGCGACGCCGAGCGCGAGGAGCTGTTCACCGACTTCGTGCGCTGGGCCGAGCTGTTCGGGATGCCGCGCGCGGGAGCGCCGCGCGACCACCGCTCCTTCCGCGCCGACTTCGACGCGTGGCTGCACTCCGACGCGCCCTTCCTCACCGACGAGGCGCGGCTGGTGGGGCGCCACATCGCCGGGACGTCCGGCTACGCGCTGCCGCTGCGCGCGATCAGCTCGCCGGTGCTCGCGACCGTCGTCCAGGGCAGCCTCGACCCGGTGGTCCGCGCGCACCACGGCATCACGTGGGGCCGGCGCCAGGAGGCCGCCTGGCAGGCGGTCAGCCGGGCGAGCCGGGCGGCGTCCCGGGTGCCGCTGCTGCGGCGCTCACCGTTGACGACCGGCCGCAGCGAGGAGTTCTACAAGGTGGTCCAGCGCGGCGAGCGGGCGCTGCTGGCCCGCGGCGGGGTGAGCATCCGGGGCGTGTCCGACGTGCCGTCGCCGTACGGCGAGCCGGATCACGTGGCCTGACGGGCCTGCCAGCGCAGCACCTCCAGCGCGACCCCGACCCGCAGCGGGTCCTCGGCCAGCGGTCGCGGCAGCAGCTCGTCCGCCCGGGCCAGCCGGCGCAGCACGGTGTTGCGGTGGGTGAACAGCCGCTCCGCGGCGGCGGAGGCGTTGCCCAGCACGGCGAGGTAGGTGCGCACGGTCTCCTGCAGCTCGGCCGGGGCCGCCGCCAGGTCGCCGAGCACGAGCGCCACGAACTCCTCGGCCCGCGCCTCGTCCCGCGTCACGAGCGCGGCGAGCTGGACCTCGGCGAAGGTCACCACGGGGTCGGGGGCACCGAGCCGGGCGACGAGGCGTCGTACCTCGACCGCGTCCTGGTGGCTGCGCCGGAAGCCCTCGACGCCCCGGGCGGGCGCGCCGATCGCCACCCGCACCTCCGGGGTACGACGCAGCGAGGCCGCGACCTCCGCCTGGTCCGGTGGCGTGCGCACCGGCAGCCACACCCACAGCGTGCTGGCGGCCGCGACCACGGTCAGCCGCTGCCGGGCACCGGCGGCGCGCATCAGCGCCTCCGCCGCGCGTTCGAGCCGGCCCAGCTCGGACTCCCCCTCGGCGGTCCACACCACGGCCGCGACGTGCGGACCGTCGAGGCGGTGGCCGAGCACGTCCTCGGCACGGGCGCGGGAGACCGGCGCGCCCTGCAGGATGAGGGCCACCAGGTCGCGCCGCTCGGCCTGCGAGCCGCGGGTCAGGTCGTCGCGCTCGGCGGCCATCCGCAGCGCGACCGCGGAGATCGTGTCGTCGACGAAGGCGGAGATCGAGGCGGCCGAGACCAGGAGCACCTCCTCGAGCTCGTCGACGTCGCGGGTCAGCCCGAAGCAGATCCGCATCCACGCCTGCCAGGCCACGCTCTGACCGGTGCGGTAGGTGTCCAGGCCGATCTCGTCGAGCCCCCGCCGCACCAGGTCCCGGGCGACGTCGAGCTGCACCGGGCTGGTGTTCGCCGCGACCCGGTCGCCGGGCGCGCGGACGTTGGCGGTCGCCCAGGCGAACAGGTTGTCGAAGTTGGCGCGGCGGATGGCGTCGGCCAGCGCCGGGTCGGCGGCGATCTCGGCCGCGGACGGCGCGGAGAGGGTCGCCTCGTGCACCTGGGCCACCCAGGCGTCGGGCGACTGGACGGCCAGCTCGGCGGCGCGGCGGATGAGCGAGCGGGTGCGCGCGGACGGCTCGGCCCAGGTCATCCGACCAGGGTAGGACGTGCGGTGCACAGTGCACCACCAGCGGTGCGAACCGGGCGGTACGCACCTGCCCGCGCCCCCCGCCGAGGCGCACCATGGAGGACATGACCACCGAACACCTCGACGTCCTCGTCATCGGCGCCGGCATCTCCGGGATCGGCGCGGCGCGCTACCTGCTCACCGAGCGCCCCGGCACCACCTTCGCCGTGCTCGAGGCCCGCGAGGCGTCCGGCGGCACCTGGGACCTGTTCCGCTACCCCGGCATCCGCTCCGACTCCGACCTGCAGACCTTCGGCTACGAGTTCAAGCCGTGGACCGACCCCAAGGCCATCGCCAGCGCGGACAAGATCCTCAGCTACCTGCGCGAGACGTCCAGCGAGTACGGCGTCGACGAGCGCATCCGCTACCAGCACCGCGTGGTCGACGCGGCCTGGTCCACGGCCGAGGCCCGCTGGACCGTGCAGGTCGAGCGCGGCGACACCGGCGAGCGGCTCACCCTGACCGCCGGCTGGCTGTTCGGCGCCACCGGCTACTACGACTACGCCGAGGGCTTCACCCCCGACTTCCCGGGCCGCGAGCGCTTCGCCGGCGAGATCGTGCACCCGCAGCACTGGCCCGAGGACCTCGACTACGCCGGCAAGAGGGTCGTCGTGATCGGCTCCGGCGCCACCGCGGTGACCCTGGTGCCGGCGATGGTCGACGGCGGCGCGGAGCACGTCACGATGCTGCAGCGCACGCCGACGTACATCATGCCGGTGCCCTCGGAGGACAAGCTCGCCAACCGCCTGCTGTCGGTGTTCGGGCACGACCGCGGCTACGCGCTGGCCCGGCAGAAGAACATCCTCAAGCAGCGCACGGTGTGGAAGTTCTGCCAGACCTTCCCGAAGACCTCGCGCACCCTCATCCGGTCGGTGAACGCGAAGTTCCTGCCCGAGGGCTACGACGTCGACACGCACTTCAACCCGCCGTACGACCCCTGGGACCAGCGGCTGTGCGCCGTGCCCGACGGCGACCTCTTCCGGGCCATCCGCAAGGGCAGCGCCTCGGTGGCGACCGACCGGATCACGAGCTTCACCGAGACCGGCGTGCTGCTGGAGTCCGGGGAGGAGCTGGCGGCCGACATCATCGTCACCGCGACCGGCCTCAACCTGCAGCTGTTCGGCGGGATCGCGATCAGCGTCGACGGCGCCGACCTGCACGCGCCCGACCACGTCGCCTACAAGGGCATGATGCTCAGCGGCGTGCCGAACCTCGCCTTCGCGATCGGCTACACGAACTCCTCCTGGACCCTCAAGGTCGGCCTGCTGTGCGAGCACTTCTGCCGCCTGCTGGAGCACATGGAGACCCGCGCCTACGACATCTGCGTCCCCGAGGCGCCGGAGGGCATGGCGACCCGGCCGCTGCTCGACTTCGCCGCCGGCTACGTCCAGCGCGCGCTGGACACGCTGCCGCGCCAGGGCGACCGCTACCCGTGGACGATGTCGATGTCCTACAAGGAGGACGTGCGGCTGGTGCGCGGGGGCGACGTGGTCGACGAGAACCTGAGGTTCTCGCGGGCCACGGCCGGCAAGGTCGCTCAGCCGGTCTGAGATTTGCCCCTCGTTGCGCCCACAGAGACACAGCGAGGCAGGTAGCGTCGCCTCATGCCGGTCGCCTCGGAGGTCCAGGAGCTCCTGGATTCACATCCGCACTTGTCCCGGGCGCGCACGTTCTCCGAGGACCGCATCGACGACTTCACGTCGCAGCTGGCGCGATATCGGACGGATGACGCTGAGGGGCTCGACGTCGTCGCTTTCGGCTCGCTCGCGCGGCGCGAGGCGACTGCCGAGAGCGACTTCGACCACCTCGTGCTGGCGACGAGGGTCCCCGACGACCCCGACGTCGCCCAACGGCTTCTCGGTGCGGCCGACGAGCTCAGGAAACGGTGGGCCGTCGAGGAGGGCAAGGAGGACGAGGCGAACAAGCCGGGCGCCAGCGGTGTGTTCGGCTGCGCCGTGGGCGCCTTCGACCTGGTCCACCAGATCGGCCTCCAGGAAGACACGAACCACTCGCTGACGCGCCGCATGCTGCTGCTCGAAGAGTCCGTCAGCCTGCTCGACGAGACCGTCCACCGCAACGTCATCGACTCAACTCTGCGCCGGTATCTCGAGCTCGACCGCCGCGATCCGACCAGAGTCCCACGGTTCCTGCTCAACGACGTGACGCGGTACTGGCACACCATCACGGTCGACTACCAGGCCAAGGCTCGAACGGGCGTCAACGAGTCCGGGTTGCGCTACATCAAGCTGCTCATCCCGCGAAAGATCCTCTTCGCCGGCACGCTCATGTCACTGATGCTCTGCGGCAAGGAGGGATGGCACCTGGCCACCGCCGACCACCTCCGCGAGCAGTTCTCCATCACGCCGCTCGAGCGTCTGGTGCAGGCCCTGCCCACGGTCGACACGAAGGTCCACGACGCGATGGTCGGCATCGTGGGCATCGCCGACCGCTACCTTGAACGCAGCGCCGACGAGGAGTGGCGCGAGACGGTCAAGAAGGCGAGCAAGACCTCCACCTGTCATGAGTTCGACGAGATGAGGGAGCACGCGAGCGACCTGCAGGCCCACCTCGAGACGATCTTCTTCGACTGGGACCTCATCGCAGCCGACAGCAAGAGGATGTTGGCCTTCTGAGAAATGTCCATGCTCGATGATCTACTATTCGAACACGTGTTCGAGGAGGAGAAGGATGAGCAACACCACCCGCCAGCTGCGCGATGACGTGCGCAGACTGGTCGTCGACCACCTCTCATCCCGCCCGGAAGCCCGCACGGTGCTGGCCGACGCGCTGTCAGTGCCTCCGTCGTCCATCGACCGCATGGTCACCAAGGACGTCTGGGAGCTCAGCTTCGCGTTGCAGACGGCTGACGCCCTCGGCATGAGGCTGCATGTCGTCCGCGACTGAGCCCTTCTTTGACTACCGGTCCGCGAAGCCGGCGTCCCACGCACCCTGCTCCCGCTGTGGATTCGAGCTGTGGACTCCGCTGTGGCGGTTGTCCGCGTCCAGCGCCGGCCTTTACGACGACGCGCGCTTCGCCGGTCGGCTCATCGTCAGCCTCGGGCAGCACTTCGACCATCTCGACGACGTCCCTGAGGACCTGCTCGCTCGCTTCATGAGCGATGTCAGCCGCGCGTCGCGCACGCTGCGGCTCGTCCTGAGCGTGGACCGTGTCAACGTCGCCGTGCTCGGCAACCAGGAGAGCCACGTTCATGCTCACCTGATCCCCCGACGGCGCACCGACGCCGACCCGACTACGGCGCCATGGCAGGACCCCCGACCGCGGCAGAGGCTCGCGAGCCACGAGCACAGCGAGTTGGTCGCGCTCCTTCGGTCGGTCGTTCCGTGGTGATCGATCCCCCGTCGTCCTAGCTCGCCTGTCGCACCCGCGCCGGCCACCAGAACCGGTCGCCGAGCAGCATCACCAGGGCCGGCACCAGGACGGTCCGTACGACGAGCGTGTCGAGCAGCACGCCCAGGCAGACCACCACGCCGAGCTGCGCCAGGACGACGAGCGGGAGCACGCCGAGCACGGCGAACACCGCGCCGAGCAGGATCCCGGCGCTGGTGATCACCCCACCGGTGGCGGCGAGCGCGCGCAGCATCCCGTCGCGGGTGCCGTGCTCGCGGGCCTCCTCGCGGGCCCGGGTGACGAGGAAGATGTTGTAGTCGACGCCGAGCGCGACGAGGAAGAGGAACGCGAAGAGCGGCACCTGCACGTCGAGGGCGTCGAAGCCGAGCGGCCCGGTGAACAGCCACCAGGAGGCGCCCATGCTGGCGGCGTAGGTGCCGACGACGGTGGCGACGAGCAGCACCGGCGCGACGATCGAGCGCAGCAGCAGGAGCAGCGCCAGCAGCACCACGCCGAGGATGAGCGGCAGCACGACCTCGCGGTCGCGGGCAGCGCCCTCGCGCTCGTCGATCCCGCTCGCCTCCTCGCCGCCGACGTGGGTGTCGGGGAGGTCCGCGACGGCGTCGCGTAGCTCCCCGATCGCGGAGCGCGCGGCGTCGGTGCCGGGGCGGGCGTCGAGGACGACGTCGATCCGGGTGATGCCGCCGCCGCTGTCGGCGACCCGGGCGGAGGTGACGCCGGGCGATCCGTCGACCGCCGTACGGACGGCCTCGGGGTCGGCGCGGGTGAGCACCTCGGTGGGGCTGGAGGTGCCGGCCGGGAACGAGTCGGCGAGCCGGGCGGCGGCGGTGATCGCCTCGGGCTCGTCGAGGAACTGGTCGGCCTGGCCGAGGCCGGTCTCGACGCGGAGCAGGCCGATCGCCAGCAGGGCCAGCACCGCGACGGTGCTCCCGGCCAGGACGGCCGGACGCCGCTGGACCAGGCCGCCGACCCGGCGCCACAGGGAGGGCTTCTCGGCGAGCGCGACGGCGCCGACCTCGGGCCGCCGCGGCCAGAACACCCAGCGCCCGAAGAGCACCAGCACCGACGGCAGGACCACCAGCACGAAGGACGCCGCGACCACGATGCCGATCGCGCAGGCCAGGCCGAGGCCGCGCGTGCTCGGCGTCAGCGACAGCAGCAGGGTGAGCAGCCCGGCGACCACCGTGCCGGCGCTGCACAGCACCGGCTCGACGGTACGACGCAGCGCCAGCCCCATCGCCTCGTGCCGTGACTCGTGGCGGCCCAGCTCGTCGCGGTAGCGGGAGATGAGCAGCAGCGCGTAGTTCGTGCCGGCACCGAACACCAGCACCGACAAGATCCCGACGGTCGACTCGTTCCAGGCGACGTCGAGGGCGGCCATCGCCCGGGTGGCGAGGACGGCGGCGAGCCGGTCCGCGATGCCGACGACCAGGAGCGGGACCAGCCACAGCACGGGGCTGCGGTAGGTCAGCACCAGCAGGATCGCGACCACCGACGCGGTGGCCAGCAGGAGCCGGGTGTTGGCGCCGTCGAAGACCTTCGCCAGGTCGGCCTGGATGCCCGCGGGCCCGGTCACCTGCGCGGTGACGCCGTCGGGGGTGGCCTCGTCGAGCTCCGCCCGCAGGCGGTCCACCGCGTCGGCCGTGTCGCTGGCCGACGCCGCCTCCACCGGTACGACGGCGAACGCCGCCGTCGCGTCCTCGGCCACCGTCAGGCTCGGCGGCACGCCACCGACAGCGCCCACGGCCTGCTCGATCCCGGCGCGCTGCGCGGCGTCGAGCACCCCCTTCTCGGCGGCGAAGAGCACGATCGCGACGTCCTGCTCGTCGGAGCCGAGCTGCTCGTCGAGCTGGGTCGCGAGCGTGCTGTCGAGGCCCTTCGGCACGGAGTCGGTGGGCTGCTGGGTGCGCTCCCCCTCGGCGAGCAGGCCGAGCGCGAGGACCGCGAGCACCAGCGGCAGCAGCCCCAGCAGCCAGGCGCGGGAGGGACGACGAGCGGGGCGGGCGTCGGTGGGGGCCATGCGAGACTCCATCGTCGATCGGTGCGGCAGCGGGACAGTCGCTAAGATACTTGATAGTTAAGTAGGTGAGACAAATGCCCCGACCCTCGGACTGGCACGCCACCCCCACCATGGAGGCACTGCGCCACCTGCTGCAGGCGGCCGTGCGGATCCGGCACGTCGTCTCGCGCCGCGCCGGGCTGAGCGAGGTCGAGCTCGCCGCGCTCGAGCAGGTCGGCCGCGGCTCCCTCGGTCCCGCCGCCCTGGCCCGGCAGCTCGACGTCAGCAGCGCGGCCGCCACCGGCATCGTCGACCGGCTCAGCCGGCGCGGGCACCTGGAGCGGGTGCCGGACGCGGCCGACCGCCGGCGGACCCAGCTGCACCTCACCGACAGCGCGAACGCCGAGGTGCAGCGGCACCTCGGCCCGATGTTCGCCGGTCTGGCGCGGCTCGACGCGAGCTTCAGCGAGGAGGAGCGGGCGGTCGTCGAGCGCTACCTGCGCGGCGTGCTCGACTGCTTGGACGGCGTGATCGCCGAGCCGTAGCGCTCAGCCGTCCGCTCGAGCTGGGCGTACAGCCGCGGCCACCGGTCCTCGGCGCCGAACTCCGCCTCGGCCCGCGCCACCTGCGCGGCCATCGCGGCCTCGTCGCCGTTCGCGCAGGACCAGGCGAACAGGTCGAGGTTCAGAGGCCCCGCCTCCGCGCGGAGCAGGTCGGCCAGTGCCTCCGCGTGCGTCACCGGCTCCAGGTGCGCGGCGAGCGCCTCGACCGCGGCCCGGAACGCCGGGTGGAGCGCGTCGTCGGCCCAGTCCTCGAGGTCGACCCACTGACCGGGCCACTCGGTGACCCGCTCGAAGCGGGTGGTGTACGGCGCGGTCGCCTTCGCGACGTCGTCCGGGACGGTGTGCCCCACGCGGCGGGCGAAGTCGCCGACGTACGCCGCCGCCTCGACGTAGAACCGCAGGTGACCGGGCGCGTTGCCGTGGCTGCGCTGGAGGGTGATCCGGTGCGCGACGTCACCGTCGACCCGGGTCCACTCCAGGCGGCGCTTGCGGTAGCCGCGGGGCTTGAGGACGGGCGTGACGCACTGGTCGACGAGCAGGACAAGGCGTTCCTCGAGCTCGGCCACGCGGCGATCCTAGACCCGCTCGAGCTTGGTCCAGCCGCGCCAGCCACGCTCCTCGATCAGGTCGAGCAGCCGGCGCGCCACCGGCACCGAGTCCACGAAGACCGCGTCCAGCAGGGCGGCCAGGTCGTCGGGGATGTCGATGCCCTCGTCCTCCCAGGCGTCGTTGCCCGCGGCGTCGGCCTCGACCATCTCCACGAACCGGTCCGCCAGCGCCGGGAGGCGTGGGTCGTCGGGCGCCCAGGTGATCGCGTCCGCCATGTCGAGGTAGCCCTGGCTCAGCCCGGGCTGGTCGAGCTGGGCGTTCTTGATCGTCATGAACAGCGGCATGTGCTGCGGCACCTGCGCCGCGATCAGGATCCAGGCGTCCCGCTCCCCCTCGATCAGCACCTCCGGCACGCCGATCTCCCGCAGCCGGGCGAGGAAGGCCGCCGCCTCCGGGGGCAGCGCCAGGTTGTCGCCGGCCGCGAGCTGGGCGATCCGCTCCCGGTGCCGCTGCCGCGCGCGGATCTCGGCCCGCAGGCGGCGGTCGATGTCCTCGACCGCCGCCGCGAACTCCTCCGGGCCCGCGGCGAGCAGGTCCCGCACCCGCGCGAGGGGTACGCCGGCGTCGGCCAGCGTGCGGATCCGGATCAGCTCCGAGACCGCCCGGGCGTCGTAGCGCCGGTAGCCGGAGGGGTCCCGCTCGGGCTCCGGCAGCAGTCCCTTGGCGTGATAGTGCCGCACGGCGCGCACCGTCACCCCGGCGTACGACGCCAGCTCACCGATCGTCAGCATGGGCTCAGCGTGCCCCAGCCCGGCCGAACAGCCGCACCGCCCACGCGAAGCACAGCACCGTGATCAGCACCGACCACCCGATCGCCCAGGCTAGGTCGCCGCCCGGGTCGGTGCCGGCGAGGCAGGCCCGCAGGGTGTCGATGACCGGCGTGAACGGCTGGTGCTCGGCGATCCAGGCCAGCACCCGCGGCATCGAGTCGGTCGGCACGAAGGCGCTCGACACGAAGGGCAGCAGCACCAGGAACATCGGGGTGTTGCTCGCCGTCTCGACGCTGTCGGCGGCCAGCCCGAGCGCGACGCACAGCCAGGTGAGGGCCAGGGCGAGCAGGGCGAGCACGCCGAGCGCGCCCAGCCAGCCCAGCGGCCCGGCGTCGGGCCGGTAGCCCAGCGCCACCGCGATCCCGAGCACCACCGCGATCGCCAGCGCGGTCTGCACCAGCGCGGCCAGCACGAGGCCGGTGAGCACCGAGGGCGTGGCCAGCGGCATCGTGCGGAAGCGGTCGATGATCCCCTCGGTGGCGTCCTTGGCGGCGTAGATCGCGATGCTCATCGCGACCGAGGCGACGGTGACGAGCAGGATCGCGGGCGAGATGTAGGCGAGGTAGGCGTCGCGGCCACCGCCCCCCGGCAGGCCGGCGCCCATCGTGCCGCCGAAGACGTAGACGAAGAGCAGCAGGAAGAGCACCGGCTGCGCGACGAGCATGATCGTCAGGGACGGGTAGCGGACCATGTGCAGCAGGTTGCGGCGCAGCAGGGTGCGGGTGTCGCGGATCATCGGGCGGCCTCCGTCAGCGCGAGGAAGACGTCGTCGAGGCTCTCGCCGCCGGCCAGCGCCTTGAGCTCGGCGGGCGTGCCCTCGGCGACCAGCCGGCCCCGGTCGAGCAGGCCCACGGTGTGCGCGAGCTGGTCGGCCTCCTCCAGGTACTGCGTCGTCAGCAGCACCGTCACCCCGTCCGCGAGCAGCTCGCGGACCACCTCCCACAGGTCGCGGCGGCTGCGCGGGTCGAGCCCGGTGGTCGGCTCGTCGAGGAAGATCACGCCCGGGCCGCTCACCAGGGTCATGGCGAGGTCGAGACGCCGCTTCATCCCGCCCGAGTACGTCGACGCGCGGCGCCCCGCCGCGTCGGTGAGACCGAACCGGGCGAGCAGCTCCTCGACCCGCGCCTTCGCCGCCGGCTTCGGCAGGTGCGCGAGGTCGGCCATCAGGCGGAGGTTCTCGCGGCCGGTGAGCAGCTCGTCGATGGCCGAGAACTGCCCGGTCACGCCGATCGAGCGGCGCACGCCCGCCGCGTCGGTGGCGACGTCGTGCCCGGCGACCCGGGCGGCGCCGCCGTCGGCCGCGACGAGCGTGGAGAGGATCCGGACCAGGGTGGTCTTGCCGGCCCCGTTGGGACCGAGCAGGGCGTAGACGGTGCCGCGGGGCACGGTCAGGTCGACGCCGTCGAGGACGACCTGGTCGCCGTAGGACTTGCGGAGGCCGGCGACCTCGATGACGGGGCCGGCGGGGGGTGCGGTGGAGTTCATGCGACCAGCGTCGAGGGTTGACCCTGCGTCAGGGTCAAGCCCCGATCTGGGACGATCCGCGGGCCTGCGGCTCGAGCGCCTCCTCGCCCACCCCGGCCGGCGAGCGGAGCAGTGCCCAGAAGGCCGCGAAGCCGCCCGGGTCGAGCGCGCGGCTCAGCAGCGCCCAGGCCGCGAGGTAGACGACGACGCCGCCGACCAGGGCCGGTCCGAGCGAGGAGACCTCGGCAGCGAACAGCCCGGCGCACGTGGTGGCGAGCGCGATCGCGACCAGCGCGGGCACCGAGGCGATGCTGCCCACGAGCCGGGTGAGCGGCACCAGCACGATCACCGCCTCGACGAGGAAGGCCAGGCTGGAGGCGGCCGCCGCGGCGGTGATCCCCCACACCGGGATCAGCCACAGGTTGAGCCCGACGTTCAGCACCAGCCCGACGACGCTCGCGACGAGCACGACCGGATAGGGCCGCCGGGCGAGGAGCACCGAGCCGCACAGGTGGTTGATGCCGAAGAGCAGCGGCGCGGGCGCGAGGGCGAGGAAGAGCCCGGCGTGGACGTACTCCGCGCCGAACAGCAGACCGACCAGGTCGTCCCCGCGCAGGGCGAGCACGACGCCGTACGGGAGGTAGATCGCGCAGATGATGGTCAGGCTGCGCCGCGCCCAGGTGCGCACGTGCTCGGTGTCGTGGGCCCGGGCGGCGATGACCGGGACGTAGGCACGCGACAGGGTCCAGCTGACGAAGAGCACGGTCTCGAAGATCCGGTAGCTCGCGCCGTAGACACCGACCGCCGTCGTGCTCAGCAGCACCCCGATCAGCGCGGCGTCGATGCGGAACAGCCCCATCGAGGCGATCTCGTCCAGCCCCATGACCGGCGCGGCGACCAGGATCAGCCGGACCTCCGGGCGGATCCCCCGGAACCGCGGCCGGGCACCGACCCGGCGGGCGGCGACGTGCATGCCGACGACACCGACCACGACGGTGGCGACGAGGTAGCCCAGCGCGGCGCACCAGGCGCTGCGGGTCAGGACCAGCGCGCCGGCGGAGAGGCCGAGCGCGGCGAAGCGCTGCGCCACCAGGACCAGGGCCGCGAGCTGCTGCTGCTGGCGCGCGCCGCACACCGCCCGGGAGGCGTCGATGAACGTCTCGAGCAGGGCGCTGGCGACGAGCAGGCACACGGCGGTCGCGTGCGGGACGCTCATCGTGGCGTAGAGGACGATCGTGGTCGGGACCAGCACCGCGACCGAGAGCACCGCCCGGATCGCGAGCAGGGCGCCGTAGCAGCGGTCGATCAGCTCGGGACGGGCGCTGCACAGCTGCACCAGCCGGGCGTCGAGCCCGAGCGAGGAGACCACGCCGAGCAACAGCCCCAGGCTGAGCCCGAAGGAGAGCACGCCGAACTCCTGCATCCCCAGCACCCGGGCCAGGACGAGGAAGGTGAGGAAGGTGGCGACCTTGCCGAGCAGCTCCGAGGCGGCGAGCGTGACGACCGCGGACCCGGTCCGGCGCAGGGAGTCGTCGCGCTCCAGGGTCGCCGTCACCTGCTCACGATCCTGCGGACCGCGGCGTCCGGCAGGGCGGCCTTGAGCCGTCGGCGCGCAGTCGCCTCCCAGCGGTCCAGCCGGTCCACCGAGGGGTGCGACGACGCGTGCAGGCCTGCGCGGACCACCTCGGCGTTGCCGAACTTCGCCTCGGTCCACCCGCGCAGCCAGTCGAAGGTGTGCACCCCCGGGTCGTCCTGGGCGCGCAGCACGGCCTCGATGTCGCACACCGTCCCGCCGCGGTAGGCCAGCCACCGCTCGGCGACCCGGCCGTCGTAGAGCCGGTGGGTGTCGCCGTCGACCAGCACGGTGACGAAGCCGGCGACCTCGTCCTCGACGAGCATCACGTGCACGACGCCCGCGCCGGCGGCCACGGCGCCGCGCACCACCGAGGTGTGGAAGGCGAGCACGCCCGGGTCGTCGAGCTGGCTGCGCCGGCCGCTGGCATGGTCGCGGGCGCGGCGCACCTCGACCAGCGCGGGCAGCCACCGCTCCAGCCCGGCCAGGTCGTCGAGCACGAGCTTCTCGGCGCGCAGGCCGTCACGACCGGCGGCGTTGAAGGCGCCGGTGGCCTTGCGGCGCCGGTCCCGCTTGACCCGGTACGACGTGCCGACGCCCTCGATCCGCGGCATCGGCGCCCCCGGGCTCACCACCGCGCCCGGCAGCAGCCGGACCAGCGCGGCGAGGGCCGGGTCCTCGGGGGCGAGCTGGGTGAGGTCGAGCGACCAGCGGCGCTGCGCGCGCAGCCAGTCCACGAGGGCACCGGCGAGCGCCCGGGCCGCACGCGGCCCGTCGTGGTGCAGCTGGCCGTAGTCGTTGAGCTCACCACCGAGCAGGGTGACCCGGGCGGTCCCGCGGTGCCGGGTGACCGACAGCGCGGCCAGGCCGACCACCTGCCCGTCCTCGTGGGCCACCACTACGACCGGCTCGCCGGCGAGGTGGGTGGCGGCGGCGACCAGCCAGGACGAGCGGGCGCTGAACGCCTCGGCCCGCGCGTCGACGTACGACGCCAGGTCCCGCAGCACCGCGATCGCCCCGGCGCCGGTGGCGACGGGCGGGGCGCTCGCGCGCAGGGTCTCAGTCATGGCTTCTCCGGGTCTCGGTGCTCGTCCACCCCACTGGTGCATCGAGCGGGGTGCGTTGATCCCGCCTCAGGCGGCGAGATCGGGAAGGATCGCGCCGCGCGCGGCGAACCAGGCGAGGGTGTCGGCGACGCCCGCGAGGACGTCGCGCTCGGCCCGCCAGCCCAGCAGCCGTGCGGCGCGGTCGCTGCGGGTCCAGGCGCCGGCCGTGTCGCCGGGCCGGCGCGGGGCCTCCCGGACCGCGACCCGGCTGCCGGTGACCCGCTCGAACGCGGCGACGAGCTCGCGCACGGTCGTGCCGCGGCCGGTGCCGAGGTTGATCGCCTGCGACCGGCCACCCGCCAGCGCCCGGTCGAAGCCCTCGACGGCGGCGACGTGCGCCCGCGCCAGGTCCCACACGTGGACGTAGTCGCGGATGCCGGAGCCGTCCCGGGTGGGGTAGTCCACCCCGGTCAGCGGGAACGGCTGCCCGGTGCGGTGGGCCTCCACGAGGACGCCGAGCGCGTGGCCCGGGCGCGGCAGCTGGACGCCGGTGCGCAGCCGCGGGTCGGCGCCGATCGGGTTGAAGTAGCGCAACGAGAGGACCCGGGGACCGCCGCTCGCCGCGAGGTCACCGAGCATCTCCTCGGCGACGGCCTTGGTCCGGGCGTAGGGGCTGCTCGGTGCCCAGCGGGAGTCCTCGTCGACCGCGAGGTCCGGCCCCGGCGCGTAGATCGACGCCGAGCTGCTGAACACCACGTCGCGCACCCCACCCTCGGCGAGGGCCTCGACCAGCTCCAGGGTCGCCAGCACGTTGGTGCGGTAGTAGATCCCGGGCCGCGCCACCGACTCCGGTACGACGATCCGGGCCGCGCAGTGCACGGCGACCGTGATCCCGGGGTGCTCGGCGAGGACCCGGCGCACGAGCGCCCGGTCGCCGACGTCCCCGACGTGGAGCCGGTGTCCGCGCACCAGCTCCGCCCGGCCGGTGGAGAGGTCGTCGAGGACGACCGGGCGGTGCCCGGCGTCGGCGAGGGCCGCGACGACCGCGCTGCCGATGTAGCCGGCGCCGCCGGTGACCAGGACGTCCATCACCCGCACCGCCCCGGTACGACGCCCGGCGCGCCCGCCGGCACCGGCTGGGCCAGCACCCGCTGCACCCGCAGCCCGGCGGGCACGGCGTGGAACAGGTGCAGCCGCACGGTCCGGGGACGACCGGGCTCGAAGCAGTAGAACCGCCCGGAGACCACCTGGGCGACCCGCCCGCGGGCGTCGACGAGGACGGCCTGCGCGGCGACGTACCCGCTGAGGTCTCCGCGGGCGACCAGGCCGGCGCTGACGACGGTGTCGTCGGGGAGCCTGCGCAGCGTGGCGCGGCCGGCACGGACGGAGGCAGCCGGGGTGGCGGGCCCCGCGTCCAGGGACACGGCATCGACGTCGACGCTGCGCACGTCCCCGGGCCGCGGGAGCGGGTCGGCGAAGAGCGCGACGTCCGCGCCCGGCGCCAGGCCGGTGACCGTGCAACACACGTCGCCCGCGCCGCCGGTGGTCGAGAGCAGCACCGCGCCGCGCGCGTCGGTGGCGGTGATCCTGACCCGGGCCTGCTCGACGGTGCGGGCCGAGGTGTTGCGCACGACGAGGGCGAGCTGGCCGCGGGCGTGGCCCCAGGAGACGACCTGGAGCCCGTCACCGGGCGCCGGCGCGGGGGCTGCGCTGGCGCTCGGTGACGGACGATCGGGGGTGGCGGTGGCCGAGGTGGTGGCCTTCGGCGGCCGCGGCTCGTCGTCGGAGTCGACGACGCCCGTGAGCAGCAGCAGGCCGGCACCAGCCGCGAGGGCGAGCAGGGCGAAGCCGGCGTACAGCGGCCAGACGGGCCCGGTCTTCTCGGTCCAGGGACTCATCGGCTTCCTCTTCTCGTGGGGGCATAGAGGTCGCGGTAGGCCGCGACCATGCGCTCGGACCCGAAGTCGCGGGCCAGCACCTCCTGGCCGCGGGTGCGCATCCGGTCGCGCAGCCGCGGATCGCCGAGCACCTCCTCGAGCGCCGTGGAGAGCTCGGGGACGGAGTCGGAGGCGACCAGCCGGGCGGCGCTGCCGAAGTGCTCGGTCACGCCGCTCACCCGCGAGGCGACCACCGGCACGCCGGCTCCCATCGCCTCCAGCACGCTGATCGGCAGACCCTCCCAACGCGTGGGCAGGACGAGCACGTCGCTCGCGGCGAGCAGGCGGGGGACGTCGGTGCGCTCGCCGAGCAGGCGCACGCCGGCACCGACGCCGTGGCGGGCGACCGCGGCCGCCGTCCGCGACTCGTTGGGACCGGAGCCCGCGAGCAGCAGCGTGCCGGGCACCCGGGCCGCGGCCCACGCCTCGACGAGCAGGTCGTGGCGCTTCTGGTCGACCATCCGGGCCAGGCACAGCGCGACCGGGTCGTCGGCGGGCAGCCCGAGCTCGGCGCGCGCCACCGGCCGGGGGTACGACGGCAGCGGCTCGATCGTGTTGGCGACCACCTCGATCCGCTCCGCGGGGAACCCCCAGCGGGTCAGCTGCTCACGCAGGTGGGGGGAGACCACCACGACGCGGTCGCTCGTGCGACGCAGGATCCGGGCGGCGTGGCCGGCCTCCGTGGCGCCGACCCCGTGCAGGGTGGTGAGGACGGGGACCCGCGGGCCGACGGCGAGCCGCGCGACCAGGGCGGCCTTGGGGTTGTGCGCGTGCACCAGGTCGGGTGCCGGCAGCGCGCGCAGCCGGCGCACCGAGGCGAGCAGGTCGGTGGGACGCCGCCCGACCAGGCGCAGCGGGACGTGCTCGACACCGGCCTCGCGCAGCCGCCCGACGCGGAAGCCGGGCGAGCTCGCCACCCGGACCTCGTGCCCGTCCGCCGCGGCGGCGAGGGCCAGCTCGACCGCGACGGCCTCCGCGCCACCCGCCCCGAGGGCTGCGATCACCGTCAGGACACGCATGCCATCGTCCTCGCGTAGACGTCGAGGAGGTCCTCGACCATGTGCTCCACCGCGAACCGCTCCAGCACCCGGCGCCGGGCGCTGATGCTCATCGCGCGGCGCAACGGCAGGTCCGCGGCCAGCCAGGCCAGCGCGGAGCGCAGCTGCTCGGGCCGGCCGGGGTCCACGAGGAAGCCGTCCATGCCGTGCCGGACGATCTCCGGGACGCCGCCGACGCGGGTCGCGACGACCGGCGTGCCGCACGCCATCGCCTGGAGCAGCGCCATCGGGCAGGCCTCCGCGGCCGAGCACAGCACGAACACGTCCGCCGCCCGCAGGTACGGCGCCGGCTCGGCCTGGAAGCCCGCGAACGACACCCGCCCACCGGACCCCGCGGCGGCCACCGCGCCCTCGAGCTGCGCGCGCTCGGGCCCGTCGCCGACGAGGGTGAGGTGCACCTGCGGGAGCCGGGCGGTCGCGGCGACCAGGTCGGCGACCCGCTTGACCGGCTCCATCAGCCCCAGCCAGAGCGCGCCGAGCTCGCCGCCGTGGGTGGCGACGCGCGGGGCGTCGGCGAGGAAGTCTCCGCCGACGCCGTTGTAGACGGTGTGCACCCGGTCGGGCCGGATCCCGACGTGCTGACGGGCGTACTGGGCCAGCGCCTCGCAGGGCGTCACCACGGCGGTGCGCGGGCCACTGGCGAGCAGCCGCTCCAGGCGCAGGTAGGCGAGCCGGTCACGGGCCCGGGCCGGCGCGATCTCCAGGTTGCCCGGCACCAGCGGGGCGAGCTGGTCGGGGACGCCGTGCAGGGTGTAGACCGTCGGGATCGCCGCCTGCGCCCCGATCACCCGGCCCACCAGCCCGGCCCGGCGGTCCTGGAGGTGCAGCAGGTCCGGCCGCAGTCGTCGTACGACGGCCGCGACGGCACGCGCGCCGGACAGGTCGGTCTTGCTGGTGACCTCGGCCTCGTGCACCGCGACGCCCTGCGCCGCGGCGGCCGCGAGCCGCCCACCGGGCGGCCCGACGAGGTGGCTCTCGTGGCCGCGACGGGCGAGCTCGACGGCCACCTCGACGGCGTGGTCCACCGGACCGCCGCGGTCCTGGGTGACCAGCTGCAGCACGCGCATGTCAGGAGCTCCTCGGGTGGGGGTTGAGGGCGAGGCCGAGGGCGACGAGGAGCCACACCGGCAGGTAGAGCTGCTCGCTGAGGAAGCAGGCCGCCACGAGGGCGCCGGCGAAGGCGACGAGGACGGCGTCGGCGAGCGGACGGGACCGGGCGAGCGAGCGCGCCCGGGCGGCCCCGTGGACGCCGTGGGCGAGCACGGCGCCGAAGGCGGCCAGCCCGAGCAGGCCGAGCTCGGCGCTGACGTCGAGGTACATCTGGTGCACGACGGTCTGGCGCACCTCGGTGACGCCGGCCGGCACGTAGCGGGCGGTCTGGGCCTGGAAGCCACCGGGCCCCTGGCCCAGCAGCGGGCTGTCGACGGTCATCTCCGCGGCCATGGTCCAGGTGGTCAGCCGCAGGTCGACGTTCTCGGCGGCGATGTGGTCCTTCTCGGCCAGCGACTCCGAGACGAGCGCCGCGTTCGCGGCCCACAGCACGCCGACCGCGCTCACCGCGACCAGGCCGGCGGCCACGACGGTCGTGGCCCGCAGGGCGCCGAGGTAGAGCGCCACGCCGACCATGACCGCGAGACCGACCAGCGCACCCCGGGAGAAGGTGACGGTGATCGCGACGAGCAGGACGAGGGCGCAGGCCGCCGCCCCGGCCGGCGCACGCCGGGCCAGGAGCGGTGCGAACGGCAGCGCCACCAGGAGGAAGAAGGCCAGGTCGTTCGGGTCCTCCAGCGGCCCGGCTCCACGGCCGCCGTGGGCGAGGAAGTCGCCGATCGCGACCAGCCCCGCAGCGGTGCAGGCCAGCAGGTAGGACGTCGCCAGCCGGGTGGCGAAGGTGATCGTGTCCGGGCGCGCCCGCCGCGCGGTGTCGACGAGGACGACGACCACCAGCGCGTAGGAGACGTAGCTGAGCAGGTGGTCCGCGCCGGTGCCGAGGTCCGCGCCGTGGACCACGAAGGACGCCAGGAGCACGGTCATCAGCGCCGCCAGGGCACGCATCCCGCCCTGGCGCATGCCGGCCACCCGCGGGTCCTGGGCGAGCCGGACCAGCCAGGCGAGGAAGAGCACCGCGCCGGCCACCTTGACCGCCGCCGGGTGCAGCGCGCGGAGCAGGTCGCCGAAGGGCTCGACCGCGACGTAGCCGATCGCGGCCCACTCGATGCGGCGCACCGCGACCCCGAGCACGACCAGCGCGGCCGCGCCGAGCAGGGCGGGGGCCGGCGCGAGCACGGCGGCGGTGCCCGCGACGGTCGCCGCGAGGATCGTCACCACGCCGAGCAGCAGGGCGCGGCCCGGCAGGCCGGCCCGCTCCAGGAGCCGGACGGTGGCGGCGTAGGCGAGCACCGAGAGCGTGCCGGCGACGAGCAGCCCCGGCACCGAGACCGGGCCCCAGGGCAGGAGGGCGCGGCTCACCAGGGCCGTCACCGCGAGCGCGGCGCCACCCGCGGCGACCGGCACCGAGCGGCGGAGCAGGCCGGAGCCGACCAGCCCGTCGACGTACCGCGGGGCGAGGAGGAGGGCCACGGCGAGGGTGAGCAGGCCGGCCACCAGCTGCGCGAGGGCCACCCCGGTGACGCCCCAGCGCAGCGCGGGCAGCAGGAGGCCGACCAGGGCGAGCAGGTGGAAGGCGGTCAGGCCGAGCACGACCGGGGTGCGGCCCACCGACTTGAGCGCGACGACGACCAGCTCCAGCGCGCTCAGCACCAGGCCGTAGGCCGCGAGCCAGCGCAGCGCCGGGACCGCGGGCGCCCACTGCTCCCCCAGCAGGCGCAGCTGGGGCGCGAGCACGATCATCCCGGTGTAGAGCGGTACGACGAGCAGGTGCAGCCGGAGCGCGGCGTCCGAGACGGCCTCGCCGACCGCCGCGCCGCGCAGCCGGCACAGGTGCGCGAAGACCGCGCCGCCGACGACCATCGCGATCAGCAGGTAGGGCATGTAGGCGATCCGGAAGGCCATCGAGTAGACCCCGACGTCCGCGGTGCCGAGCCGGTGCGCGACGAGCAGGTAGTCGACGTTCAGCACGACCAGGGTGAGCAGCCCGCTCGCGGCCAGGCTGCCGCCGAAGGCCAGCAGGTCGCGGGCGTCCGGCCCCGACCAGCCCGGCAGCACCGGCCGGCGCAGCACCCAGAAGAGGGCGAGCACCACGACCGCCTGGACGAGCTGGCCGTGCACCAGTGCCATCGCGCCGTGGCCCGCGGCCAGGCTGGCGACGGTGACGAGCGCGCCGACGACGTTGCCGGCGATGTCGGGGAGCACGCGGCGGCGGAAGTCCAGGGCCCGGCGCAGCAGCTCGCCGCTGACCACCGACAGCGCGGCCAACGGCGTGCACAGCACGATCCCGCGCAGCACCTCCACGCCGAGGTCGCCGGCCTGGACCAGCCCGGACAACACCGGTGCGGCGCACCACACCACCACGACCAGGGCCGCCGAGACCGCGAGGCCGAGGGTGACCGCGGTCCGCGCCGCCCGCTCGGCGTCGCCGCGCAGGTGCACCAGCGCGGTGCCGGCGCCGAGGTCGGCGAGCACGGTGGCGATGTTGAGCGCCGCCGCCGCCAGCGAGATCACCCCGAACGACGACGGGTCGAGCACGGCGGCGAAGACCAGCAGCACCAGCGTCTGGCAGGTCTTCGCGGTGACCGCACCGGTCGCCAGCCAGCCGGCACCGCGGACGGCGGGCGCCGCTGCGGTCCGGAGCGGGATCGGTGCGGTCGTGCTCACGAGGTCAGCGCCCCCGCACGGCGTCGCGCAGTGCCCGGAACGCCGGCTTCGGGGTGAGGTCGTGGCGCAGCAGGCCGAAGCCGTCGGCGTAGGCCCGGGTGGGGCCGTCGACGTCGCGGTACCAGATGATCGGGCCGACCGAGGGGTAGCGGTCGCGGATCAGCGCGACCGCCTCGCGCAGGTAGCGCGCCTGCACCGCCGGGCTCACCGGCCGGTCCCACGCGTTGCCCATCGAGTCCGGGCCGGAGGACCAGCCGAGCTCGGTCACCCAGATCCGCTTGCGGCGGTCGCCCCACTCGTCGAGGACCGCGCGCATCGCGGGCATGTGGGTCAGCCGCCAGACCTCCCCGACCGAGGGGGTGTCCGGCGCGGCGTCGCTCGGCCCGACGTACGGGTGCACGGCGAGGGCGTCGAAGCACGGCCCGGCACCGGCCCGGTAGGCCCGGCTCAGCCAGGCGTCGTCGTTGTACATCAGGCCGCCGAGCAGGACGGGTGAGTCGTCGTGCTTCTTCACGGCGGGGTACGCCGCGCACAGCAGCCGGGCGTACGTCGCCGGGTCGGCCCCCTCGAAGAAGGCGTCGAAGTTCGGCTCGTTCCAGATCTCCCAGGCGGCCACGTCCTTGCCCCAGCGCGCGGACATCAGCCCGATCGCACGGGCGTAGTCGGCGACGTCGCGCGGCGGCGCGTAGCTGCTGCCGTCCGGGCTCGCCCAGGCCGGGGTCTGCCACAGCGAGACGATCACCCGCAGCCTGTGGGCACGGGCGGCGGCGAAGACGTCGTCGAGCAGATCGGCGTACCAACGGTCCATGGCACCGGGACCTCGCGACTGCAGGGAGGCCCAGCCGACGTCCACCCGGACCCAGCCGGCGCCGGTGCGCTCCAGGGCGTCCATCACCTTCACCGCGCGCTGCGCGTCGGCGGCGTGGTGGGCGGAGAGCTGGTAGCCGAGGGCGTCGTCGGGGCGCGGCCGCCTGGTGGGGGGCGCGCTGGGTGCGGGCGCCGGGGTGCTCGCCGCGGGAGCCGACGGCGACTCCGAGGAGGCGCCGAGCTGCCAGGGGATCACGCTGCCGGCGACCCAGGTGCCGATGATGATCGCGACGAGGACGCCGCGGCGCAGGAGCACCTTCATCGCGAGCCCACCTCCGCACCCCGTCCGTCCGGGGTCTCGCGCGGCGCCCGGCCGAGCAGGTCGTGGGCGCGACGGCGCAAGGAGGGCACCGGGTCGGTCGCCCGCCGCAGGGCCGGGTAGAAGCGGCGCAGCTTGAGCCGGAACGTGCGCAGGGTGTCGGTGGCGTTGACGTCGACCCGGCCGATCGCGAGCTCGTCGGCCGCGTCCCAGATGCCGAAGCCGGCCTCGAGGCCGGCGGCCCGCACGGCCGCGCGGGCGCGCTCGTCGTGGTGGCCGTAGGGGAAGGCGAAGGAGCGCACCGGTGCGCCCACGACGCCCTCCAGGTGTTCGCGCGCCTGGCGGGTCTGGACCGTCAGCTCGGCATCGGCGAGGCCGCGCAGGTCGCGGTGGTCGGCGGCGTGCGCGCCGATCGTCATCCCCGCGGCGGCGACCTCGCGCAGGTCGGCGGCGTCCATCAGCCGGTGCCGGTGACGCTCCTCGAGCCAGTCCGACGTACCGCCGATGCGGTCGGCGGGGACGTAGAGCACGCTCGGCACGCCGAGCTCGCGCAGCACCGGCGCGGCGTGCTCGCCGACCCCGAGGTAGCCGTCGTCGAAGGTGACCAGGACGGCCTTGCGCTGCAACCGGGCGCCGTGCACCGCGGCGAGGTAGTCGTCCTCGGAGACCGGCACGTAGCCCGCCTCGAGCAGGCACTCCATCTGCCGCCGGAACGCCGCCGGGCTCACGAACATGCCGTACGGGTCGCGCGCGGCGCTCACCCGGTCGACCCCGTGGTACATCAGCACCCGGGCGCGGGGGACGCTCATGAGGTCCGCTCCCTGATCTGGTAGAGCCCGCCCGCCAGCAGCAGCACGGCGATCACGCAGAGCGCGGCCAGGTAGAGGGTGCGCGGCGGGTCCGAGCTCACCCCGGCGGCACCGGCGCGGACCACGACCACGACCTTGGCGGTGGTGTCGGTGGCGCCCAGGTCCTCGGCGCGCTCGGCCAGCCCGTTGGCGACGTCGACCGCCGCCTCCTTGTCGCCGGAGCTGGCGACGATGCGCACCGTGGCGGTGCCCGCGTCGCGGGTGGTGGTCACCTGGACCTCGGGCCGGTGCCCCCCGCTGGTGACCGAACCGGTCACCGAGGCGGCGGTCTCCGGCGCGCCGAGGGAGACGCTGTACTCGTGCGCCTGCATCTCGATGTTCTCCGCCGACTGCTCGGCCGTCACCGGCCGCAGCGCGATCGCGCTGGTGGCGGTGTACGTCGTGGGGATCAGCAGGATCAGCTGCACCCCGAAGGTCACCACCAGGGCCAGCCCGCCGACGAGCAGCCAGGTGGAGCGGGTCCGTTCACGGCGTCGCTGCGGGTCTCCGGGCGTGGTCACCATGGCGGTCTCGCTCCTGTCGGGGAAGGGGGGCGGTTCGTGGTGGTCGTCTCGGCGACGACCGCCAGGCCGAGCAGGGTCCAGACCAGGCCGGACACGATCGGGTTGCGCAGCGGCATGTCGAACAGGCAGTGCACGGCCACCGCGACCAGCGCGGCCACGACGGCGACGCCGTACGGCGTGCCGGCGTCGGGCCGCAGCACGCGGCGGCGCACGACCAGGAAGCAGCCGACGAGCACGACCACCCCGACCCCGACCCCGATCGCCCCGCGGTCGGCGAGCACGGTGAGGAAGAGGTCGTGCGGGTGCTCGGCGGGCTCGCCGGAGATGGCGCTCGCCGAGGTCGAGGCGGCGGCCTCGTAGCCGCCGGGGCCGACGCCGAACCAGGGGTGCTGCGTGGCCTGGCGCCAGGCCTCGGCCCAGATCAGCGGGCGGTCGTCGTACTGGTTCTGCGAGGGGGCGCCGAGCGAGCGGATCCGGGCCCCGACGAGGCCGAGCACCATCGTGCTGCTCGGTACGACGAGGGAGGCCGCGCAGGTCGCCACGACCGCCGCGCCGATCGAGCCCAGGGCCCGACGGGTGCGCGGCTCGGCGACACCGAGGCACACCAGTGCCACCAGGCCGCCGATCCAGGCACCGCGCGACATGCTCATCGCCCAGGCGACGGCGAGCAGGGCGGTGGCCACGCCGAGCACGGCCACCCGGGCGCGGGTGGCCGCCGTCACCAGGCACACGACGCCGACGGGCAGCAGGGCGGCGCAGAAGATGCCGAGCTCGTTGGGCTGGGCGAACGGCCCGGTGAGCCGGCCGTTGACGACGCTGCCGCCCTCCGCGGACTGCAGCGAGCCGGCCGAGGCGAGCGCGAGCGCCCCGACCACGCCGCCGACCACGACGAGCAGCTCCGAGACCTGGGCCACCAGGCCCGGGCGCTGGGCGATCCCGACGCCGACGGCGTAGCCGAGGGTGAGGAAGGAGATCACCACCAGCTGCACCGAGCGCGACGGCTCCACGCCGCCGGCCGCCGACACCACGCCGCCCGCGACGCTGAGGCCGAGTCCGAGCAGGATCGTCGACGGCGGGACGGGTGCCTGGTCGGAGACCAGGAGCCAGAGACCGATCGCGGCGGGGAGCGCCATCGCGACGTAGACGACGCTGAGGCCGAGGCCGGGCACGCTGGTGTCACCGAGCGGCAGCAGGACGACGACCGCCGCGATGCCCAGCGGCAGCAGCCGGCCGCCCGGGCCGGCGCCGGTCAGCACGACCCCGCGCTCGACCGGGGTCCACCCGGACCGCCGCCCCAGCGGCAGGACGGCGCTCATCGGCGGCCCGACCGTCGGGGCACGCGCACCGACAGCGCGCCGTAGGCCTTGGCGAGGTCGCGCGCGGCCGCGACGGGCGGCACCAGCGCCGCGGTCCGCAGCGGGGCCGGGCCGCGCAGGGCGCGCAGCAACGGCAGCGAGAGGTACGCCGCCGAGCCGGCCGCGACGAGCGCGCGACCCCGCCCACCGCGCGCCACCAGGGCCAGCGCGCCGGCGTACCCGGCGACGCGGGCGACGTCGCGGCCGAGCAGCCGGGCGTCGCCGGAGTGGCCGCTGCCCTCGCCGTAGCGGCGGTACATGGTCAGGTTGGCGCGCAGCGTGGGCCGCTGCGCCCAGGACACCTCGGCGTCGCGGACCAGCCGGGCCGTGCCGCCGGTCGCGACGATCGTGCGCCCGAAGAGCACGTCCTCGCCGGTCGCGAGGTCGACCGGGAAGCCGCCGGCCCGGCGCCAGGCGGCGCGGCGGAAGCCGATCGAGCGACCGGTGGGCATGGTGGCGTCGAAGGTGCGCCCCAGGAAGCGGCCGTAGGCCCGCACGAACGGCGTGGGCCGGGCCAGCTCCTCGACGCGGGGGTAGCCGACGGCGGCCAGCGCGCGCTCCCACGGGAGGTCTGCCTCGACCCGGTAGGTCCCGGTCCACAGGTCCACGTCCGGGTGGGTCGCGAAGGCCCGGCGCATCGCCTCGAGCCAGCCGGGTGCCGGGACGCAGCCCGCATCGGTGCACACGACCTCGTCGTGGGCCGCGGCGGCGATCCCGATGTTGCGACCCTCCGAGATGCCGACCCCGGGGCACACCAGGAGCCGGATCCGCGGGTCGCGGGACGCCGCGACCTGGACGACCTCCGCCGTCGCGTCGGTCGAGCCGCCGTCCACGACGACGACCTCGTCGCCGGCACGCAGCTGCGGGCGCAGGGCGGCGAGCAGGGCACGGGTGGCCTCGGCGTCGTTGAAGACGGTGGTGACGACGCTGAGCGCCGGGCGCTCTCCGGTGCGCCCGGCACCGGGCCGGTGCACGGTGGCGCCGAGGAAGTCCGCGAGCCGGTCGGCGGCCTCGGCGGCGTCCGGGAAGTCGCGGGCCCGGCGCTCGCCCGCCTCGCCGAGCCGCCGGCGCAGGGCCGGGTCGGTGAGTGCGTCGAGCGTGCGGGCCAGCGCGGCCGGGGCACCCGGCGGGACGGCCAGGCCACCTTCTGCGGCGACCGCGTCGACCGGAGGCACGACGACCAGCGGGACGCCGCCGGCGAGAGCCTCCAGCGCGGTCATCCCGAAGCCCTCGCGCAGCCAGGGCGCGTCGGCCGTCGGGCGGGTGAGCACGGCGACCGCGTCGAAGGCCCGCACCACCGCGCCGAAGGAGGCCAGCGCGGGCAGGAGCACGAAGCGGTCGGCGACGCCGAGCCGCGCGGCGAGCGCGAGCAGGCGCTCCCGCTCCCCCGGCTCGGCGGGGTCGGGGATGCCGGCGACGACCAGCACCCAGGCCGCGGCGGCGGGCTCGGCGAGCGCGCGCAGGGCGTCCTCAACGCCCTTGCTGCGGGCCAGCCGGGCGCCCATCCCGAGCACGAGCGTGCCGGCCGGGAGGACGACGTCCAGCTCGGCGCGGGCCTGCGCCCGCGAGAGCACGTCAGGCACACGGGCCGGGTTGAGCACCAGCGGGTTGCGGGCGGCGCGGCCCTCCAGCAGCCAGGCGCTGGTCGCGACCTGGCCGTCGGTGAGCCGGTCGAGCAGGCCCACCACCCGGCCGCCGTACGACGCGTCGTGGCGCACCCACACGACGGGGATGCCGAGCGCCCGGGCCGCCGGAACCGCCACCAGCGCGGCCTTCACGCCGTGCACCAGGACCACGTCCGGCAGGGAGCGGCGCAGCTCGGGCACCAGCCGCGCGACGAGGCCCGGCAGGTCCGCGGCCCGGCGCGGCGCGGGCAGGCGGGTGACCGGCCGGCCACGCTCGGCCCAGGCATCGGCGGCCGGACCGGCGCCCAGCGCGACCACGCGCAGGTCGAGCCGGTCCGTCGCGCCGGCCAGCGGGAGCTGCCACCGCTCGGCACCGCCGAGGACGCCGCCGAGCTGCACGACGAGCACGCGCAGCGGGTGCTCCGGCATGGCGGTCCTCCGTGGTGATCAGGTCGGCAGCGAGCTGCCCTGGCGACGCACTAGTGCGCCGGCGCACCCCCCGTGATCCATCGGAGACGGACCTTTCCTGCTCCGGTCCTGCTCCGGTCGTGCTCAGGCCGTGCGCTGGCGCGGGCGGCGCCGTCCCGGCCGGGTGCCGAGCAGCACGCTGCCCAGGACCCGCAGGCGGATCCCGCGCAGGTGGTCCGCGGCGCGCTGCACGAAGCGCGGGTGCACCCGCCCGGCGGGCACGGTGAGCAGCATCGCGCCGTGGATCGCCATGATCCGGGCGTCCTCGGAGCCGGCGACCGGCGCCGCGTGCACGACCACGACGTCGTAGGAACCCTCGGTCTCGTCCAGCAGCCCGCGGAAGCGCATCTCCAGCAGGCTCGGCGCGGCCAGGTGGGCCTGGCCCAGCGGCAGCACGTCGACCAGCGCGGTCGGGCCGGCGCACACGGCGTCGGACAGCTCGCAGGCACCGGCCAGCACGTCGTACAGGCCGGGCTCGCTCGGTGCGGACAGGGCGGGGTGCACCTCACCGTCGCGGTCGGCGTTGACGACCAGCACCCGGTGGCCGACCTCGGCGAGGGCGGCGGCGAGGTTGACCTCGGTCCAGCCCGCCCACGGGTCGGCGCTGCTCGCGGAGGTGACCACGATCAGCCGCGCGGGGTCCTCGGCGCTGGCGAACTCGATCGCGATCCGCAGCGCGCGCAGGGACTGGAACTCCTCGGCGTCCACGTCCAGCGCCGGTACGCCGGCCGGGTCCGACGGCTTCGGCACGACCCCGAGCACGGCGGTCCCGGAGACCTCGCCCATCTCCTCGGGGTCGGTCACCGTGCGGAACACCCGGTCCGCCACGGCCGCGGCGGCGATCGCCAGGAGCACGGCGAGACCGAGCCCGGCGAGCGCCGTCAACGGGATGTTGGGCCAGCTGGACGACGAGGGGACGACCGCCTGCTCGGTGACGTGGTAGTCGAAGGCCCCGTTGCTGGGGTCGTGGTCGGGCAGCTTCTCGACCACCAGGTTCGCGATCTCCGCGGCCCGCTCCGGGTCGGTGTCGGTGACCGAGACCTGGATGATGACGGTGTCCGGGACGACCTGCCCCTCCACCTCGTCGCGCAGCCGGTCGGCCGAGCGGCCCACCTCGCCGGAGATGTCGGCGAGCAGCGGGCGCGACTCGGCGACGTCGGCGATCGTCCCGAGCAGGTCGGTGTAGCTCGCCGGCGAGGTCGCCAGCTCCGCCTTGGGCGTCGCGGCCACCCGCGCGGAGGCGGTGTACTGCCGGTCGACCAGCACCAGCCCGGCCGCCACCACGTTCGCGACGAGCGCGACGACGAGGAGCACCACCCAGCGGCGGCGCCACAGCAGGGCGCCGAGCGCGCGGAAGCCGCCGCGCACGGCGACCGACGCCGAGCCGGTCTCCTCGGTGGGGGAAGCAAGAGACGACATGGGGATTCCTAACTCCTGATCAGGCCGGCCGGGGACCGGTCGTACGCCGCCTCGAGGGCGACGCGCTGGTCGGCGGCCGTGTGCGCGGCCGAGAACTGCTGCGAGGCGGCCCGCGCGGCGGCCCACCGGAGCGGGTCCTGCAGCGCGGCGAGGCCGTCCGCGAGGTCCGCGGGGGTGGCGCCGAGGCCGGGCACGGCGAGGCTCGCCAGGGTGGGGATGCTGCGCACGAGCATCGGCAGGCCCACTGCCGCGGCCTCCAGGATGCTCACCGGTGCGGCCTCCCAGGCGGCGGTGTGGACGTAGGCCTGGGCCGTCGCCAGCTGCTCCAGCACCTGCGGGCGCGGCAGCCAGCCGGACACCTCGACGCCCGCGGCACGCAGCGCGCTGCGGCCCTCGGCGTCGCCGTTGCCCAGCCACTGCCAGGTGACCGGGACGTCGTGGCGGCGTTCGTGGCTGGCCTTGACCGCCAGCAGGAAGCGCCAGTCCTTCTGGGCGCCGATCCGGCCGACCGCGACGGCCCGCAGCGGGTGACCCGGCCGGGCGGTCGCCGCCGGCGGGCGCAGCGCGCGGTTCGGGACCAGGACGACGTGCTGGTGGCCGAGCTCCTCGGCCAGCCGGGCCTCGTGGGGCGAGCACGCCACCAGCACGTCGGTACGACGGACCAGGGCCCGCTCGATCCGCCGTACCCCGGCCCGTCCGGTCGCCGAGAGGTCCTGCCGCTCGAAGCCGAAGCAGTGCGGGCTGTAGGCGATCCGGGTGTCGAGCCCCGCCGAGCGGACCAGCATCCCGGCGTAGGAGGAGTGCGCGTGCACGACGTCGGGCCGGCGGGCGGCGACCGTGGTCCGCAGCGCGTGGACCGCGCGCGGGAGCCCGGAGGGCAGCACGTGCACGCCGCTGAACGCCGCCGGCTCCATGTCGGCGGCGACGTGCTCGCGCCGCGGCCAGACCACCAGGTGGTGCTCCAGCCCCGGGGTGGCGTCGACCATGCCGAGGACCGCGCTGAGCGTGCCTCCGCCGACGGCCTCCACGACGTGCAGGACCCGCATGGTCAGGCTCCGGCCTCGGTGCGGAAGAGCGAGCCGAGCTGACGGCCACCGGGGCCACCGGGCCCCGCGGCCTCGTCGGCCTCGTCGGTGGCGTCGGCGTCGTCGGTCTCGTCGGCGGCGTCGGTGTCGTCGGCCTCGTCGGCGTCCGTCGCCGGCTCGATCTCCTCGGCCTCCGGCCCACCGCGCTTCGCGGCGGGCGCCGCGGCCGGCTCCGGCAGCTCCGTGGTCGGCACGGACAGCTCGCGCCGGGTCTCCTCGAGCAGGGTGTCGATCGCGGCGAGCTGGTCGCGCACGGCGGTCGCCGCGAGCTCCAGCGCCCGGGTGACGTCGGCCATCGAGCCCTTCAGGTCGGCCCCGAGGTCGGCGGCGCGGTGCAGCACCTCGCGGGCGGCGCTGCGGATGTCCTCGGCGTCGCGGGCGCCGCGGGCGGCGGCCTCGCCGACGTAGAGCCGGGCGGTCTGCTCGGCCTCGACCATCGCGGAGCGCATCGCCTCGGCACGGATGCCCTCCGCGTCGCGCTCCGCGTCGCGGGTGAGCGTGCCGGTCGCCTCCTCGACCCGGGCCCGCTGGGCCTTGACCCAGTCGACGGCCTCGACCCGGGTGGCCTCGGCCTCGGCGTCCGCCTCGGCGCGCACCCGCTCGGCCATGTCGCGGGCCTCCTGGACGATCTGCTCGGCCTGCTCGGTCGCGGCGGTGCGCTCCTGGGCGGCGAGGGTGAGCATCTCCTGGGCCTGGACCTGGGCGACCCGGGTCGCGCGCAGGGCGTCGGCGTGGTCGGCGACCGACTCCTTGGCCGACGGCTTGGCCGGCTCGGGCTCGGGCTCGGGCACCGGGTCCGGCACGGGGTCGGGGGCCGGCGCGGCCTCCGGCTCGGTGCCGGCTGCCTGCGGCCCGGAGGCCTCGAGCTCGGCGAGCACCGAGTCGAGGGTGAAGCTGGCGGCGCTCTGCGGGGTTCCCGACGAGCGGGTGCGGTTGAACATCAGGTCTCCAAGGGATCGTTCGGACTCAGTAGGCGCCGCGGCCGCCGACGACGGCGAACGGGGTGCGGATCAGGATGAGGAGGTCGAGCCACAGCGAGCGCCGCTCGATGTACTCCAGGTCCAGCCGCAGGCCCTCCTCCCACCCCAGGTCGCTGCGGCCGCTGACCTGGGCGAGCCCGGTGATGCCGGGACGGACACCGAGCCGGGCCACCTCGTCGGGGGCGAAGCGGACCACCTCCGCGGGGCTGGACGGGCGCGGGCCGACGAGGGCCATCGAGCCGTCGAGGACGTTCAGGAGCTGGGGCAGCTCGTCGAGGGAGGAGCGGCGCAGCCACCGGCCCACGGCGGTCACCCGCGGGTCGTCGCGGCGCTTGTCCAGCGGGCCCGAGCCGTGGTTGGCCTCGGCGAAGATCCGCGCCGCCTGCGCCTCGGCACCGTCGTACATGGTCCGGAACTTGATCACCTCGAAGGGCACGCCGCCGTGGCCCACCCGCCGGTGCCGGAAGAACACCGGACCGTCCGAGGTGAGGGCCACCAACAGCGCGATCGCACCCATCAGCGGGGCGAGCAGCACCAGCGAGGTGCCCGCGACGACGAGCTCGGCGAGCCGGCGGGTCCGGCCGTGCGGGCGGACCGCGAAGAGCGGGTTGGCCGTGCGCTCGGAGCCGGCGGTGGGAACGGCGGTGGGTGCGACCGGGGCCATCCGGTCGGGGGCGAGGCTCATCGGTCCGTCTCCGCGGCGTGGTCGCCGAAGTCGGAGGCCCGGAACTCGACCCGGAACGCCTCGCGCACCGTGGCGAGCAGCCGGTCCGCCTCGTCGAGGCGGCTGTTGAGCGTCGCGAGACCGGCCGTGCGCAGCGCGTCGGCCTGGTCGACGGCCTCGGTCACGATGCCGCGCGCCTCGCGGTCGGCCTCGGCGAGCTTCTCGGTCGTCAGCCGCAGCGCCATCGAGCGCAGCCGCTGCGCCTCCTTCGCCACCAGCCGCAGCAGGCGGCCGACGTCACGGGGGTCGACGGAGACGGCGTCCTCGAGCTGGGCGAGGAGGGCGTCGATCTCCCGGTGCGGCAGGTACGCCGGCCACCCGGTGTCGTTGGTACTGGTCACGCAGCACTGGTGCGGCCAGCGGACCCGCCTGATCCATCGCCGCGGGAATTTCTCAGGCGGAGGGGCTGAAATACCTGAAAGCCGCCCAGTACGACGGGTGCGGGTGCTCCTCCGCGACCAGTCGCCGCGCCCGGCTCAACGCCTGTCGCGGGTGCTGCCCGGCGGCGATCGCGCGGTAGAAGTGCTGCATCAGCGTGACCGTCACCCGGTCGTCGATCGGCCAGAGGGCGGCCACCACGCCGACCGCGCCGGCGTTGAGGCAGGCCCAGGCCAGGCCGATCGGGCGCGGGGTGCTGGCCGAGACCCGGCCGGACACGCAGGCGCTGAGCACGACCACCCGGTCGTGGAGGTCGAAGCGGCCGTCCACGAGCGCGGCGGCGGTCAGCCAGCCGTCGCCGAGGTGGACGGCGGAGAAGAGGGGATTGCCCGCACGGAACCGGCCGTGCGCGGCGATGTGCACCAGCTCGGCTCCCGCGACCCGCTCGGCCAGCACGTCCGAGGTCGCCGCCGCGCCCAGGTAGACCTCCGCGCCCGGCACCAGCTCGGCGATCATCTCGGCCTCCGCGGTGATGGCCGGGGCGTGCTCGTCCGGGACGGCGAGGACGAGGGTGGCGACCGGCGGGGCGTCGTCGGGCACGAGCTCGGGCAGCGCCGGGGCCTCCTCGTCGTCGTACGACGAGGTGAGCCGCCGGCGCCAGGGCGCCCCCACGTCGAGCAGGGCGTCGAACGGCACGGCCAGCAGGTGCCGGTGCCCGAACACCACGATCGGGTCGCACTCGAGGTCGGCGAGCAGGTCGGCGAGCGGCTGGAGGAGGTGGGCGTAGAGGCCGTCGAGGGACGGCGAGCCGTCGTCGGCCGGGCCCACCGCGGTCGCGAGCAGGCACTCCTGGTGCCAGGCGGTCACCAGGCGCTCGGTCTCGGCGGCCACCCGGCTCAGCCGCCGGACGTGGACCTGGCCCTCGCGGATCACGAAGGCGATCACGTCGGGGCCGAGCACGTAGAGCTCGATGGCCGGCCCCTCAGGCACCGGTGGCAGCTCGCAGGGGCCGGCCGCGCGGTGGCCGCGGCTGGCCGCGCGGGCGCTCTCGATGAGCGTGTCGATGTCGTCGGCCGAGGAGGCGGCGTCGTCGACGTGCCAGCCCTCGGCGTGCTCGCGCAGCGCGCTGAACGCCTTGACCTTCGAGGCCCGGACCCGCTGCCACGCCTCGATCTGGGCGGCATGTCCGCCGTCCTCGACCAGGACGTCGATCAGCTCGTCGGTCACCCGGGCCAGCGTCCCGTCGTGCATCCCGCCCCGGCCGGTGGCCTGCTGCGCGACCAGGTCGCCCATCTCGGCGGCGGCCCGCAGCTCCGCCGCGGCACCGGCGGGCGAGCCGATCCGGCGCAGGTGCTGGGCCCGGACCAGGCGCAGCTCCAGGCGGAGCTCGGGCTGCGCGAGCCGGTCGACCTGGGCGGAGGCGGTCGCGATCAGCTGCTCGGCCTCGGCCAGGTCGTCGGTCGCCCTGACCCGGATCAGCTCGGCGTGCACCCGCGCCCCCTCGGTGGCACCCTCCTTCTCCAAGCGCTGCGCGATGCCGAGCGCCTGCACGCCGTCGCCGCGGTGCAGCGCCATCCGGGCGGCGAGCACCCGGGCCCGGTCGCGGGTCACCGTGTCGCCGCACTCGGTGCTCAACCGGGCCGCCGAGAGCAGGCTGTCGACGGCCACGTGCGGGCGTCCGGTGCGCAGCGCGGCGCCGGCGCAGACCAGCTCGGCCCGCGCACAGGCGGCGATCCGGCCCTGCGCACGGAACGCCTCGCGCGCGGCCCGGGCCCGCTGGTAGGCCTCCTCGGCGAGCCCCGCGCTCAGCAGCGCGACCGCCAGCACCCGGTCCCGCTCGGCGGCGTTGCCCCCGTCGACCGTGACCCGCTCCAGCAGCTCGATCGCCGAGACCGGGCTCCCGACCTGGGCCAGCACCTCCGCGATCGGCAGCGTCGCGCGCACCGCGGCGGCCTGCGAGCCGGCCCGCAGGAAGGTCTGCCGGGCGTCGCACAGCACGTCCAGCGCGCGGTGGATCAGCTCGTCCGAGGCGAGGGCACGCCCCCGGCGCAGGCCGATGACCGCCACCTCGTGCAGGTCGCGGAGCATGATCGCCACGTCGTCGGCGAGGTCGAAGTAGCGCATCGCGCGGGCGTGGTCGCCGCGGGCCGCGTGCGCGGCCCCGAGCTGCTGGTGGGCGCTCAGGTGCAACCGGGTCGCCAGCTCCTCGTCGCGGGTGCTCGCGCCCTCGACGCCGGAGAGGATCCGTTCGACGAGGGTGATCACCTCGTCGTACTCCCCGATCTCGAGCAGGACCGCGGTGCGCCCGAGCATCGCCCCCCGCGCCTCCAGGGGCCGGCCGACCGAGAGCCAGCCCATCCGGGCGACCTGGAAGGCGATCAGCGCGGCGAAGGCGTCACCGCGGTCCAGGCCCACCTGGCCGCGCAGGGTCGCCAGCCGCGCCGAGGCGACGTGGTCCTCGTGCAGGTCGGGGTGCTGGCTCGCCTGGTCGAGCAGCTCCACGCACCGCTGGGTGTCGGTACGTCGTACCGCCTGGGCCGCGTCGAGCAAGCGCCTGAGGTCTGGGTCCGCCATCTCGCCGCCGTCAGGGACAGCGCAGGCGCAGGGGCGTGCTCACCTGCATCGGTCCTGCTTCGAAGCGCATCTCGTCGATGCTGTCGGGAACCTCGCGCAGCTCGAAACGCCCGTCGGAGCCGGCGCGCACCATCCGGCGCACGACGCCGTCCTCCAGCAGGCTGAGGTCCACCCCGTCGACCGGGTCGTCGAGGAGCAGGAGGCCGATCAGGTCGACGGCGCCCTGCCCGGCCGGCCGGATCTCCAGCACGAAGCGACCGGCCTCGCTCTCGAACGCCACGTGCACGGTGTCGAGCGTGTCGGCCGAACGCATCCCGGCGACGTTCGCGTCCCGGGTGTCGTAGAGCAGGCGGGCGGTGGTCCAGTGCGGCCCGGAGACCTGCGTCGTGCCGGCTCCGAAGAGGTCGCGCAGCCGCTGGCTCAGCTCGGCGGGCGGCTGCTCCAGCGGCAGGCTGGCGGCGTCCTTGCGGAAACGCTCGAACCACTCCGCGGTCGCCGCGGCGGCGGGCTCGGTGGCGACGTGCTCGGCGACGGCGCGGGCCCGCTCGGGCGAGAGCCGGCCCTCGACCCAGTCGAAGATGTCGGCGGGGGTGGGTCGCCTGCTCACCACGCTCACCACCCCCCGTCCTCGGTCAGGATCGCCCTGAGCTTCTCCAGGCAGCGTCCGCGCAGCGGGCCGATCCCACCGATCGAGCGGCCGAAGCGCTCGGCGATCTCGGCGTAGCTGGGGCTCTCCTGCTCGAAGTAGAGCGCCTCGAGGAGCTTGCGGCAGGTGCCTCCCAGCTCGGCGAGCGCGTCGTGCAGCGCGATCATGCTGTCCCAGTCGGCGAAGGGGTCGTCGACCTCCTCCGGTGCCTGGTCCAGCTGCACGTCGCGACGGCTCAGGTTGCGCACCCGCCAGGCCTGGCGGCGGGTGACGGTCATCAACCAGGAGGCGAGCCGCTCCTCGTCCCGGATCCGGGAGAGCGAGTCGATGAGGGTCACGAAGGTGCCCTGGGTGACGTCGGCGGCGTCCTCGTCGGAGAGCCCGTTGCGCCGGGCCACCGAGTAGACGAGCCGCTCGTAGCGGGCGACCAGCAGGTTCCACGCCTCGGCGTCACGGCTGCGGCACCGGGCGAGGAGCTCGGCGTCGGTCGGCTCGGCGACGACCTGGCCGCGGTCGGGTCGGCGGAAGCGGAGCACGGTGGCCTCGCGGGCGGCGGCCCCGCGCTCGGGCGCGACCGCATCGTCAAGGGGGAGCGACATACATGTCCTTCGTTCAGGATTCGGGACGTCACGCATGTCGCCGCCCGGCGCGCGGGGCGCGGCCGGGATGAGGATCCCTCCGCGACGCGACCGGCGTTCGTCCCTGGCCGGTCGCTGCACCCACACACGCTCGGCCTGCGGCACCGAGACTTGTTCCCACGAGACGACCCGAGCGTCGTCGTTCTGCGGAACCTACTTCCCCCCAACGGACGAATCCATGTCGGGCGACGCTCTTGTTCCCACTACTGATATATCGCCCGCAATAGCATCGCGCTATGGCCCTGCGGTCACCGCGCCGCGCCGTCGACCGCCCGCCGGAAACGGCCGTACGACGCCAGCTCGACCCGCACCGGGTCCACCACCTGGGCACGCAGCACCCGCGCCACCACCGCCCGGCAGGCGTCCTCGACCTCCGCGCCCCGGCGGGCCGCGGCGCGGGTGACGGCCCGGTGACCGGCGAGGTGAGCGGCCACCGCGCCCGCGGCGAGGACCACCAGCGGGACGACCGCGAGGCCCGAGACGAGCAGCAGCAGCGCGCTGAGCACCGCACCGGCCGCGCAGCCCCACCGGGCCAGGCCGAGCACGCGGGCCACGCCCGCCCCCTGGTCGGGAAAGCGCAGCGCGGCCAGCTCCGCGTCCAGCCGGTCGTCGGTCTCGGCCAGCCCGCGGGTCGCCGCGCTCCGCAACGGCGCGGCCCAGGCGTCCGTCAGGTCCACGCACAGCCGGTCGGCGAAGGCGCGCACGGCGGTGTCGACCGCCGGCCGGTCGACCGGGCCCACGCGCAGGCCCGGGTCCGCGCCGCGCTCGGCACGAGCGGCCGCGGCGGGCACGCCGGCCGCGTCCGCCACCCGCCGCTCCAGGTCGCCCACCCAGCCGGGGGGCAGCTCCGTCGGCGCGTCGCCGGCCGCCTCCAGCAGCCGGCCCGCGGCGGTGCGGACGTCGGCCTCCACGCGCAGGGCGACGTTGGGCCGCTCCTCCACCCGGCGTCGTACGGCGGTGCGGAGCTCGTCGGTGCCCAGCCCCTCGCGGGCGCTCGTCCCGAGGATCCGCGGGTCCCGGATGCCGTCGGCGACCAGCACCCGGCGCAGGTCGCGCAGCATGTCCGCGCGGCGCTCCTCGGGGACCGTGTCCAGGTGGTTGAGCACGACCATCGTCACGTCCCGGTGGCCCGCGAGCGGACGCAGGAAGCGGCGGTGGATCGCGGCGTCGGCGTACTTCTGGGGGTCCACCACCCAGATCAGCAGGTCCGCCAGCGCGACGACCCGCTCGGCCTCGCGATGGTGCGCGGTCTCGACCGAGTCGTGGTCGGGCAGGTCGAGCAGGACCAGGCCCTCCGGCAGCCGGTGCCGCGGGGGGCGCGGGTCCAGGTCGGCCCGGCGGTGCTGCCGGGCCGGCGGCACGCCGAGCCAGCCCAGGATCTCGCTCACGTCCTCCTCCGACCACACCAGCGCGGTCGCCTGCGAGGTCGTCGGCCGCTGGGCCCCGGACACCGAGAGCTCGGCACCGGCGAGCAGGTTGAAGGTGGTGGACTTCCCCGAGCCGGTCGAGCCGGCGATCGCCACGATGGTGTGCTCGGCAGGCAGCCGCAGCCGCCCGGTCGCGCGCTCGACGGTCAGCGCCGCGTCGGCGAGCAGGCCCTCGTCGAGGTGCCCGCGGGCCGCCTCGACGGCCGTCTCCAGGGCCTTGATCCGGGGACCGGGCTCAGGCATCGCGGCCGACCGCGTCGAGCATCCGCTCGGCCTTCGCCGCCGCGGCACGCAGCCGGTCGGCGGCGTCGGGGGCCAGGCTCCAACCGAGCACCGGGCGCAGGTAGCGCGCCCGCTCCTGCGCGAGCAGGCCCGACGCCAGCTGGCGTACGCCGTCCCGCGCCGCGACCACCAGCTCCGGGGTGCCCCTCTCCCGGCCGGGGGTCGAGACCGCGTGCAGCACCAGCGCCACCGCGAGCGCCCGCGCGCCCACCTCGCCGAGGTCGCCGAGCTCGGCGCGCACCTGCGCGACCAGGGCCCGGCGCCAGGCGGAGATCTCCTTGCGCGCACGGCCGGCGAGCCCGCGCCCCGCCCGAGCCAGGTCCTCCTCGCTCCACGCCAGCAGCGCGTCGCCGTGTGGTCCCGACCGCAGGTCCTCGGCCGCCTGCTGGGCCGCGCGCTCGGCGTGGTCCACGACCAGCGTCTCCAGGGCCAGGTCCAGCGCCAGCCCGAGCCGGTCCGTCGCCGCCGCGCGCTCGGCGTCCGGCGCGAGCAGGTGGGTGCGCAGCACGCCCATCGTCTCCGGCAGCGTGAGCAGGTCGTCGCGGCCCACGAAGGCGTGCCACTGCGCGAGCAGGTCCCCCCGCAGCAGCGTGCCGTCGCCGAGCCGGCCGGAGAGCTCGGCCCCCGCGGCGTCGTACGTCGCGTCGACGAGGGTGAGCAGGTCGTCGACCGCCGCCACCTGGCGGGTCGCGGCGGCGGCCACCGGCCCGGCGAGGGCCAGCGACCGTCGTACGGCGCCGACGACGGCCTGGCGCACCAGGGCGGTCCGCGCCGCCTCGTCCGCCCCGAGCGCGTCGAGCCAGTGCCGCACCGGCGCGGCGTACGACGCGGGGAGCAGGCCGTCCTCGTCGACCGGCCCGCGCTCGACCAGGAACAGCCGGTCCCGGCCGATGCCGCGCTCGTCGAGCATCCGGGTCAGGTGCGCCGACACGGTCGCCCGGTCCTCGGGCGGGATCCGGTTCATCACCACCGCGACCGGGGTGTCGCGCGCCAGCGCGTCGCCGAGCTGCTGCCAGGGCACCTCGTCGGAGTAGCGCGCCGCGGAGGTCACGAACAGCCACAGGTCGGCCGCGGCGAGCAGCCGCAGCGACAGCTCGCGGTTGCCCTCGTCGATCGAGTCGAAGTCCGGTGCGTCCACCACGGCCAGGCCGCGGCGCATCCGCTCGCTCGCCACCAGGCGCACGGCGTGCGGCTCCTCGCTGGGGCCGCCAGCGCGCGCGAAGGTCGGCAGCAGCCGCTCCGGCCCGAACCACGCCGCGTCCTCCGGGTGGTGCACCAGCACCGCCGAGCGGGTCGTCGGGCGCAGCGTCCCGGGCGTCGTCACCGGATGCCCGACGAGGGTGTTGACCAGCGTCGACTTGCCCACCCCGGTCGGGCCGCCGACCACCACGACCGCGGGTGCGTCGGGCTCGGCCAGGCGCGGCAGGACGTAGTCGTCGAGCTGCTCCAGGGCGCGGGCCCGCTCCTCGCGCAGCTCCTGCATGCCGGCCAGGGGCAGCGGGAGGGCGGCCGTGCGCAGCGCGGCGTGCATCGCGGCCACCGCCCCGGCGATCTCGGTGTCGAGGGGGGCGGTGCGGAGCATGGGCACAGGGTAGGGAGCCACCCGGCCGTCGTACCGCGCCGCCACCGGCGCGTACCCGGATGCGATAAGTCGTCCTCGGCGTCGCCCTGCCCGGCCGGACGGCGTCGTACCCTCCCCGCGTGAGTCACCCCAACCTGCTCCCCTGGACGCACCGCGACATCACGGCCTTCGGCACCTCGCCGCACCGCGCGCCGCACCGCCTGCACGAGTCGCCCGCGTTCACCGACGACGCGCTGGCCGCGCTGCTCGACCGCCTGCCGCGCGAGGTCGTGCACCCGTACACGATGGGCGAGGACCCGGCCGACAGCAGCCAGTGGCGCCGCGGCGCGCCCACCGACCTGCCCGGCGCGGACCTGCTCGAGGTCGTCGCCCGCGGCCGGCTGTGGCTCAACCTGGTGGGCGTCAACCGCCACGACCCCGAGCTGCGCCGGCTCGTCGGAGAGCTCTACGACGAGGTCCGTGCCCTCGTCCCCGGCTTCGACCCGCGGGAGGTCAAGGCGACCCTGCTGATCTCCTCGCCCACCGCCCTGGTCCACTACCACGCGGACAACCAGCCGAACATGCTCTGGCACCTGCGCGGGCGCAAGCGCGCCTACGTCTACCCCCGCGCCGAGCGGTTCGCCTCGCGCGCCGACCTGGAGAAGGTCGTCGCCGGTGCCACCGACGAGGAGCTGCCCTACGACCTGTCCTACGACCAGCACGCCGAGGTGCTCGACCTCGAGCCCGGCCAGGTCGCCTGGTGGCCGCAGAACAGCCCGCACCGGGTGGAGAACGTCGACGGCCTCAACGTCTCGCTCTCGACCGAGCACTGGACCGCGGACTCGCTGCGTCGTGAGCACGTGTGGACGGCCAACTACTTCCTGCGCACCGCCGCGCGCCGCACCCCGCGCTCGACCCGGGAGACCGGTGCCCTGCCCGCCGCCAAGGTGGCCGCGATGCGCCTGGGCCGACGGGCCGGCGCCCTCACCATCCCCGAGAAGCGGGCCCCGCGGCCCAGCTTCCGGATCGACCCGGACGTGCCGGACGGCGTGGGCGCGCTCGTCCCCTGAGGAGGCTCAGCGCGGCGGGGGCAGGTTGTCGGGACGGATGAGCGCGACCAGGTGCGCGATCCCCTCCGCGGCGGCGGTGTCGCGCACCGCGGCCGCCGCCTCCGTCGCCAGTCCCTGGCCGCGCAGGTCCGGGTGCACCCGGTAGCCCACCTCGACGTGTGGCTCGTCGACGTACTGGATCGTGAGGCCGCAGTCCCCCACGAACCGGCCCTCGTGCGTCTCGATCACCCACAGCCCGAAGCCGTGCTCGGCGTAGTTGCGCCGGGTCCACCCGACCCAGCGCTCGGCGGTCAGCACGGAACCCGGACACGTGCGGTGGGTGGCGGCAGCAGCCGGGCAGGCTACGCCGCCTGGACCGACTCGCCCTGCTGGGCGGCGAGCAGCGCGCGCTTCATCGACGGGCGCAGCAGCGCCAGGCCGAGCGGCAGCAGCAGCACGCCGAAGAAGGCCTGCTCGACCTTCATCCACACCGGGTAGCCCGAGTCCGGGGCGACCACCAGCGCGAGGATCCCGATCGGCGCGAGGACCGAGACGATCCGGACCCGCGTGAAGGCCGACCGGTCCGCCGAGCGCCGGACCGCGCGGACCAGCGTGACGAGCCACAGCCCGCCGGCGGTGTACGCCGCCGCACGCAGCCACACCACCCAGTTGACCTGGTCCGGCGCGAGCACCTGGAGGACCGCGGCGGCGACGAGGGTCAGCGCGGAGACGGCGGCGAGGACCGTGAAGACACGAAGGGCGTAGTGCATCGCCCGGTCGAGGGTGGGCGGGAGGGCGAGCGGCATGACGACTCCTTCTTACTCGGATGAGTAACTATTACTCATCCGAGTAAGAGAAGCAAGCAGCGGCCCTCCCTCAGCCCCGCACCCGGCCGGTGTCGTAGGCCCACATCGCGATCTCGACCCGGTTCCGCGCGCCGATCTTCGTCAGCAGGCTCGCGACGTGCGTCTTGGCCGTCGTCAGGCTGACGAACAGCTCGGCGGCGATCTCGGCGTTCGTGCGGCCCACGGCCACGAGCCGCAGCACCTCCTCCTCGCGGGGGGTGAGCGGCTCGACCGGCTGGGCCCGGCTCCTAGACGGGGCGCCCGCGGCGAGGGTCGCCAGCAGCCGCCGGGTGACGTTCGGTGCGATCAGGGCGTCGCCGGCGGCCGCGGCGTGCACGGCCTGCACCAGCAGCTCCGGTCCGGCGTCCTTGAGGAGGAAGCCCCGGGCGCCGGCCCGCAGCGCGCCGTGGACGTACTCGTCGAGGTCGAAGGTCGTGATCACCACCACCGCGACCGGGTCCGCGACGTCCCGCCCGGCGAGGATCTCGGTGACCTCGATCCCGTCCAGGCCGGGCATCCGGATGTCGACGAGGCACACGTCGGGGCGCAGACGGTGCGCGAGGTCGACGGCGGTGCGGCCGTCGGCGGCCTGGCCGACCACCTCGATGCCGGGCTGGTCGTCGAGGATCATCGCCAGCCCGGTGCGGACCAGGTCCTGGTCGTCGGCCACGAGCACGCGCACCGTCATCGTCGTCCCTCCGTCGGCAGGTCGGCCTCGACCGCCCACCCGCCCTCGGGCGCCGGCCCCGCGTGCAGCGTGCCACCGAGCAGCTTCACCCGCTCGCCCATCCCCAGCAGCCCGAAACCGGGGGACGCCGGCCGCGTCGTACCGGCCCGGCCGTCGTCGGTCACCCGGAGCCGGACCCTGCCCGCGCTCCCGGCGACGCGGATCTCCACCCGCGAGGCACCGCGGGCGTGCCGCAGCGCGTTGGTCAGCGCCTCCTGCGCCATCCGGTAGACGGCGGCGTCGACCTGGGGGCCGATCGCGGTCAGGTCTCCGGCCAGCTCGACGTGGACGACGGGCGCCGGGTCGCTGCGGGCGAGGGACGCCAGGTCCGCCACGCCGGGCCGGGGGGCGTAGTCGGCCGGCGCCCCGTCCCGCAGCACCCGCACCATCGACCGCATCTCCGCGAGCGTCCGCGACGCCTCGCCCTCGATGGCGGCCAGCGCCTCGAGCGCCGCCTCGGGGCGTCTCCGGCCGATCGTCCGGCCCGTCTGCGCCTGGACCGCGATGGCCGAGACGTGGTGGGCGACCGAGTCGTGCAGGTCGCGCGCCAGGCCGACCCGCTCCTCGCTGCGGACCTGGTCGAAGGCCCGGCGCCGGTTCTCGGCGCGATAGCGCAACGCCGCGCCGAGAGCGACGGCCGCGACCAGGACGGCGAGCCCGCCGAACAGCTCGGCCGGACCGGTGTAGTCCGTCGCGCCGCTGAACCCCGCGACCACCGCGGCCACCGCCAGCCCGGCGACGATCTCGCGCCCCGACCCCCAGCGGACCAGGGCGTGGACGAGCACCAGCACGTACGTCATCGTGGCCAGCCCGGCCTCCGAGACCCCGGCCACCTGGCTCGCCAGTCCCAGGGCCAGGCCGGCGCCGAGGACCACCACGACGCACACCAGCGGGTGGGTACGACGCCACAGCAGCACCGGCGCGAGACCGACCGTCACGACCGTCACCACCGGCCGCCACGTGACGTCCTCGCGGAAGACTCCTTCGAGCAGCCCGACCACCATCACCGCACCGACCAGCACCCGGTCGCGCCGGCCCGGGGCAGGCGGGTCGGCGGCGCGCGGCTCGCCCAGGAGCGAGCGCAGGGCCGTGGTGATCACCGGCCCAGCCTAGGGATCGGCGCGACGCCGGGGATCGGCCGAAAGAACGAGACGGATCCGGCCTCGATGCCGATGTGGGGACGGTCCGGTCGCGGCGAGGCTTCCGCCCATGATCACTGTCGAGCACCTGACGAAGAGCTATCGCGGCGTGACCGTCGTCGACGACGTCACCTTCACCGCCCGGCCGGGCCGCGTGACCGGCTTCCTCGGCCCGAACGGCGCCGGCAAGTCGACCACGCTGCGGGTCCTGGTCGGCCTGAGCCAGGCGACCTCCGGCCACGCGGAGGTCCTCGGGGGGCGCTACGCCGACCTGCCGAACCCCGGCCTCGAGGTCGGGGTGCTGCTCGACGCCTCGGCCCAGCACGCCGGCCGCACCGGCCGCGAGGTGCTCACCATCGCGGCCCGCACGATGGGGCTGCCGGCGAGCCGGGTGCCCGCGATGCTGGGCCGGGTCGCGCTGTCGGAGCGGGAGGGCGAGCGCCGGATCCGCGACTACTCCCTCGGCATGCGCCAGCGACTCGGCATCGCGACCGCACTGCTCGGCGACCCCGAGGTCCTCATCCTCGACGAGCCCGCCAACGGCCTCGACCCCGCCGGCATCCGCTGGATGCGCGACCTGCTCCGCGACTTCGCCGACCAGGGCGGCACCGTCCTGCTCTCCTCCCACCTGCTGCACGAGATCGAGGTCGTCGCCGACGACATCGTCGTGATCGGGAACGGACGGATCGTGGCCGCCGGGACCAAGCAGGACCTGCTGTCGACGGCCGGGACCGTGGTCTCCTCCGACGACGACACCGCGCTCGCCCGTGCCCTCGCCGACGCCGGGGTGGAGGCCGCGCCCTCGAGCGGTGCGCTGCACACCTCCGCCGATCCCGGCCAGGTCGGCCGGATCGCCCTCGCCGCCGGCGTCGCGCTGACCGAGCTGCGCGCCGCCGACAGCGCCGGGCTGGAGGAGATCTTCCTCCAGCTCACCGCGACCGCCCAGCGCGACGGCAACGTCCCCGAAGGAGGGGCAGCAGCATGACCACCACGACCATCCCGGCCACCGCCCGCGTCGTACCCCCGATCCCGACCCGCCGCATCGTGGCCGTCGAGCTGCGCAAGATGTTCGACACCCGGTCCGGCTTCTGGCTGCTCACGAGCATCGCCGTGCTCTCGGTGGTGGCGGCCGCGGCCGCCATCGTCTTCGCCCCCGACGACGAGCTCGGCTACCGGACCTTCACCACCGCGATCGGCTTCCCCAGCACGCTGATCCTGCCCATGATCGCGATCCTCGCGGTCACCGGCGAGTGGAGCCAGCGCAGCGGCCTGACCACCTTCACCCTCGTCCCCCGCCGGGGCCGCGTGATCGGCGCCAAGGCGATCGCGAGCGTCGTCGTCGGCATCGGCTCCATGCTGGTGGCCTTCGCGATCGGCGCGATCGGCAACGTGGTCGGCTCGCCCCTGCTCGGCGTCGACACCGTGTGGGACGTCGGTCCGGCGCACGCCGCCCAGATCGTCCTGGGCAACCTGATGGGGATGGCCATCGGCTTCACCCTGGGCGTGGTGCTGCGCAGCTCGGCGGCCGCGATCGTCGGCTACTTCGTGCTGTCCTTCGTGCTCTCCGGCATCCTGCTCCTGCTCGCCCAGGTGCGGGAGGGGTTCACCGACCTCCAGCCCTGGCTCGACTGGAACGACACGCAGGTCGCCCTGTTCGAGGGCCGGATCTCCTCGGCGCAGGAGTGGGCCCAGCTCGCGGCGACCACGACGACCTGGATCGTCGTACCGCTCGTCGCCGGGCTGGTGCTGCTGCGGCGCTCCGAGGTGCGGTAGCCGGCTCACCGGTCCGTCAGACGCCGGTCCTGCCGTCGACACCCTCGCGCAGCAGGTCGGCGTGCCCGCAGTGCTGGGCGTACTCGGTGATCATCCGGAGCACCAGCCAGCGCAGGTCGACGTCCTCGTGCCAGTCCAGCGGCCGCGCCCGGTCGTCGAGCCCGTGCGCGGCGACGATCTCGCGGGACACCACGCACTCCGCGCGCCAGGTCTCCAGGTCGGCGGCGAAGTCGGCGTCCGCGGGCAGGTCGAAGTCGAGGTCGGGCTCGTCGGCGGTGATGAAGAGGAACGGTACGTCGCGGCGCTCGTAGTTCTGCTGGAACCACCAGCGCTCGCACCCGGCGAGGTGGCGGACCAGGCCGTGCAGCGACATCGTCGAGGGCGGCATGGACCTGGTCCCCGCCTGCTCCGGGGTCAGGCCGCGACACTTCATCTCCACCGTGGCCCGGTAGTGCTCGAGGTACGCCGAGAGCGCCTCCCGCTCACCGGCCACCGACGGGATGCGCGGGCGGTCGTCGTCGGCCCACCGGGGTGAGTGCGCCTCCTCGGTGAGGCCCGACTCCGACCCGAGGGCCCCCTCCGCGGTGTTGTCGCTCATGCAGCGCACCCTGCCACGCCGAGCGCCCGCGGACGCGCCGCTCGCGGCTCAGTGGGCCATGTCGACGAACCGGCTGTAGTGACCCTGGAAGGCCACCACGATGTCCCGGGTCGCGCCGTTGCGGTGCTTGGCGACGATCAGGTCGGCCTCGCCGGGGCGGGTCGACTCCTTCTCGTAGACGTCGTCGCGGTGCAGCAGGACCACCATGTCGGCGTCCTGCTCGATCGAGCCGGACTCGCGCAGGTCGCTCACGGCGGGGCGCTTGTCGGCGCGCTGCTCGGGGCCACGGTTGAGCTGGGAGAGCGCGATGACCGGGATCTCGAGCTCCTTGGCGAGGAGCTTGATCTGGCGGGAGAACTCGGAGACCTCGAGCTGGCGGGACTCGACCTTCTTGCCGGAGCTCATCAGCTGGAGGTAGTCGATGACCATCAGCTTGAGGTCGTGCTTCTGCTTGAGCCGGCGGGCCTTGGCGCGGATCTCGGTCATCGTCATGTTGGGCGAGTCGTCGATGAACATCGGCGCCGCGGAGACCTTGGCGACGTGGCGGGCCAGGCGGTCCCACTCCTCGGTGCCCATCTTGCCGTTGCGGATGTGGTTGAGCGGGATGCGGGCCTCGGCCGAGAGCAGGCGCATCACGATCTCGGCGCGGGTCATCTCCAGGCTGAAGAAGCAGGCGGTGAGGTTGTTGTGGATGGCGGCGGCCCGGCAGAAGTCGAGCGCCAGCGTGGACTTGCCCATGGCGGGACGGGCGGCGACGACGATCATCTGCCCGGAGTGGAAGCCGTTGGTGAGCTCGTCGAAGTCGGCGAAGCCGGTCGGCACGCCGTAGATGCCGGCCTCGCGGTTCTCGATGGCCTCGATCTCGTCGAGGACCCCGTCCATGATGTCGGAGAGCGGGGCGTAGTCCTCGGACTTGTTGCGGTCGGTGACCTTGTAGATCTCGGACTGGGCCTCGTTGACGATGCCCTCGACCTCGCCCTCGCCGGCGTAGCTGATCTGCACGATCTTGGTGCCCGCGTCGACGAGCCGGCGCAGGATGGCCTTCTCGTAGACGATCTCGGCGTAGAAGCCGGCGTTGGCCGCGATCGGGACGTTGGCCGCCAGGGTGTGCAGGTACGCCGCCCCGCCGATCTTCTGCAGCTGGCCACGCCGCTGCAGCTCACCGGCGACGGTCACCATGTCCGCGGGCTCGCCGCGGCCGAACAGGTCGAGGATCGCCTCGTGGATCTCCTCGTGGGCGGGCCGGTAGTAGTCGACCCCGCGGATCACCTCCACGACGTCGGCGATGGCGTCCTTGGAGATGAGCATGGCGCCGAGCACGGACTGCTCGGCGGCGAGGTCCTGCGGGGGCATCCGGCCGCCGGAGGGCGCGTCGCCGGGGGCGTAGGGGGTCGGGCCGTCGCCGAACTCCTCGGGCGGCTCGACGGTCCACGAGGGGGCGTTGTCGGTGACGCTCACGGCGCTGTCGTCCTCCTGTTCCGATCACGGGTGGCTGCTCCGCGGCCACCCGGGACGTCGTACCGTGACGATGCTGCCTGGGGGGTCCGACTCTTTCCCTGCCCGACGAACCTAGGGGCCGTGCAGTGCTGGCGCCACCGCCGTATCCACAAGCCTTGGGGATAACTCGGTGCCGGTCGTGGACGACACGCGACGTGGATGTGCACGGGTTGGGGACGAAGCTGTGGACACAGGACGGAGGAACGCCTCGATGTGGGCGCTGACCTGGGAAAACGCTGATTCACAGGTGTGCACGCGAAATACTTGCGGTGTGACGTCGTTCACCTGGAGGTCACCGGCACGTCCGCTCCGGTCCGCCCGGGCCGGAGACTGTCCACCCCGTCGGGCGAGGATGTTTCCACAACTGATCACGAGTTTTCCACCGGTCCTGGGACCGGCTCGGGACCGGTGCCCGTGAGCACCCGCGCGCTCGACCGGGAGATCGCCCGGCTCGCCGTGCCGGCCTTCCTGGCGCTGGTCGCCGAGCCGCTCTTCCTGCTCGGCGACGCCGCCGTGGTCGGCCACCTCGGCACCCGCGAGCTGGCCGGGCTCGGCCTCGCCGGCACCGTGCTCACCACGGTGGTGGGGCTGTGCGTCTTCCTCGCCTACGGCACCACCGCGGGCGTGGCCCGCCAGCTCGGCGCCGGGCACCGGCGGGCCGCGCTCGCGCAGGGGGTCGACGGGCTGTGGCTCGCGGTCGTGATCGGGCTCCCGGTCACCCTGGCGACCAGCGTGCTGGCGCACCCGCTGGTCGGCCTGTTCGGTGCCTCGGCCGGTGTGGAGGACGCCGCCGCGACGTACCTGCGGATCGCGGCGCTGGGCACCACGCCGCTGCTGCTGGTACTGGCCAGCACCGGCGTGCTGCGCGGCCTGCAGGACACCCGGACGCCGCTCGTCGTGGCGGTCCTCGGCAACGCCGCGAACCTGGCCCTCAACATCGCCCTCGTGTACGGCGCCGGGCCGGTCCCGCGCCTGGAGCTGGCCGGCTCGGCGCTCGGCTCGGTGCTGGCCCAGGCGGGCATGGCGCTGGCGCTGACCGCGGTCGTGGTGCGCGCCGCCCGCCGCGAGGGCGCCTCGCTGCGGCCGGACCGGGCGGGGATCCGGGCGGCGGGCCGGGCCGGCGTGCCGCTCCTGGTGCGCACGCTCACCCTGCGCGCCTCGCTGCTCGTCACCACCGCGGCGGTGGTGCTCGCCGCGGGCAGCGCCAGCGGCGACGCCGTACCGATCGCGACCCACCAGCTCGCGCTCACGATCTGGAGCTTCCTGGCCTACGTGCTGGACGCGATCGCCATCGCGGCGCAGGCGATCACCGGGCGCCACCTCGGTGCGGGTGACGTCGCCGCGACCCGCGCGGTCACCCGGCGGATGGTGCGGTGGGGCGTGCTCAGCGGGATCGTCACGGGAGCGCTGCTCGCGGCGGGCAGCCCGTGGCTGGGCGCGGTCTTCACCCCCGACCACGCCGTGCGCGACGCGCTGGTGCCGGTGCTCCTCGTCGCCGCGGCCGCGCAGCCGGCGGCGGGCGTGGTGTTCGTCCTCGACGGGGTGCTCATCGGCGCCGGCGACGGCCGCTACCTGGCCTGGGCCGGCCTGGCCGTGCTGGGCGGCTACGCTCCGCTCGTGCTGCTGACGAGTGCGCTGGGCGCGGGACTGGCCGGGGTGTGGGTGGTCTTCGGCGTGCTCTTCATGGGCGGCCGGCTGGTCACCCTGGTCCGGCGCGCACGCGGCGAGACGTGGCTGGTCACCGGAGCCACCGCGTGAAGCCGCTGCAGGCGGTCGGGCTCGGCCTGGTCCTGCTCGCGCTGGGCCCCGTGGACGCGCCGGTCGGCACCTTCGACCCGCTGCCCGACCCGCTCGGCTGGCTGCTCGTGCTGGTCGGGCTGCACGGCCTGGCACCCGCCCTCGACCCGCGGCGGCTGGGGACGTTGCGCTTCGTGGGCGGGCTGGCGCTGTGCTTCTCGATCGCGATCGTGGTGCCGGCGGTCGCGCGCTGGCTGGAGACCGACCCGTCGCTGGGGTGGGCGGCCGACGTACCGCGCTTCGGGTTCTTCGCCCTGCTCTGCCACGAGCTGAGCCAGGCGGCGCTCAGGGCCCGTTCGACCGCGGGCGCGAGCACCTTCAGCATCACCGGGCTGGGCCTGCTGATCGTGCTGGCCGCGCCGCCGCTGGCGTTCGGGGCCGGCTGGACCGGCATCGGTACGACGGGCGAGGCGCTCGCCCAGGTCACCCAGATCGCCCTGGTGGTGCTCTGCTTCGTCTTCGCCGGCCGGCGCTGGGCGGGCGCCCCGGAGCCCGAGGCGCCCACCGAGCCGGCCGACGCGGAGTGACTCAGCCCTGGAGGCTGGCGAGCACCAGGCCGGCGAGCTGCGCGCTGCCCGCCGAGGGGTCACCCTCGTAGCTCGGGGTGGAGTAGCGCAGCGCCACGTCGACGTTCGCGTCCTTGGCGCAGGCGCGCTGCAGCGCGACCAGCGGCGGGGCGGAGCTGGTCTTCCACCACGAGGTCTTCGCGCCGGCGACGTCGCTGGGCTCGACGTTGCCGTCGGTGTCGGCGGGCTGGGCGCACGTGCCTCCGTCGCTGACGGTCACCTTCACGGTGACGGTGCTGCCGGTGAAGGTGCAGGCGTCGGCGCCGCTGGCCTTGCCCGCGGCGACGGTCTCGCCGAGCGCCTTGGAGACGTCGCCGTCGGTGAGCAGGTCGCAGGCGGGGGGCCGGCCGGTGGCGGTGGGCTCGACCGTGGCCGCCGAGGTGGTCTCGGTCGGCGTGGGCGTCGGGGTGGGGGTCGGCGTCGGGGTCGGCGCCTCCGAGGTCGGCGTGACCGACGGGGTGGGCTCGGCGTCGGGGTCGCCGTCGTCACCGCACGCGGCGAGGACGGGGGCGAGCACGAGGACGGCAGCGGGCCAGAGGCGACGCAGTCGCATCTTCACTCCTGGGGAAGGTGGGGAAGGACAACCCCAAAAATGCCACGTGGCCGGCCCCCGGAGGGGCCGGCCACGCCGCAGAAGCGAACCGGTCAGGCCGGGATCACGTTCAGCGTCACCGCGACGGACACGTCGTCGTGCAGCTTGACCGACACCGCGTGGTTGCCCAGCGACTTGATCGGGTTGCCGAGGACGATGGTCCGCTTGTCGATCGACTCGCCCGCGGCCTCGCCGAGCGCGGCGGCGATGTCGGCAGCGGTGACCGCGCCGAACAGGCGGCCGCCCTGGCCGGCCTTGACCTTGACGTCGACCGAGCCGCTCTCCAGCTTGGTCTTGATCTCGGCGGCGTGCGCCTCGTCGCGCACGGCACGCGCGCTGCGCGCGGCCTTGATCGAGTCGGCCTGCGCCTGGGCGCCACGGGTCCAGCGGATGCCGAAGCCCCGCGGGATGAGGTAGTTGCGGCCGTAGCCGTCCTTGACCTCCACCACGTCGCCGGCAGCGCCGAGGTTCTCGACCTCCTGGGTCAGGATGATCTTCATGAGTTCAGCTCTCCTTCTCTACCGACGCGCTCAGCGGCCGCTGGAGGTGTAGGGCAGCAGCGCGACCTCACGGGCGTTCTTCACCGCGATCGCGATGTCCCGCTGGTGCTGGACGCAGTTGCCGGTCACCCGACGGGCGCGGATCTTGCCCCGGTCGGAGATGAACTTCTTCAGAAGGCCGGTGTCCTTGTAGTCGACACCGGTGGCCTTCTCCTTGCAGAACTGGCAAACCTTCTTCTTCGGCTTGCGGACGACTGCCTTCGCCATTGTGGTGCTCCTCCTCAGAGCCCGGCCGCCTCAGTCAAAGGGCGGCCGGAATGGTTGATGTGTTGTTGCTCAGAACGGGGGCTCGTCGCCACCGGAGACACCGGGCGCGGCCCAGGGGTCACCGGCGGGCGCACCGCCACCGCTGTTGGAACCACCGGACGGCTGGCTGCCCCACGGGTCTCCGCCCGCGGGACGACCGCCACCCTGCTGGCCGCCGCCGTAGCCGCCGCCCTGCTGGCCGCCGCCCTGCTGGCCGCCGCCGTAGCCACCACCGCCGCCACCGCCGGAGCGGTTGGCGCGGGTGACCTTGGCGGTCGCCCAGGTCAGCGACGGGCCGACCTCGTCGACCTGCAGCTCGTTGACCGTGCGCTTCTGGCCCTCGCGGTCCTCGTAGGAGCGCGAGACGAGCCGGCCCTGGGCGATGACGCGCATGCCCTTCTGCAGGGACTCGGCGACGTTCTCGGCCGCCTGCCGCCAGATCGAGCAGCGCAGGAAGAGGGTCTCCCCGTCCTTCCACTCGCTCGTCTGCCGGTCGAAGGTGCGCGGGGTCGACGCCACCGTGAAGTTGGCAACCGCGGCGCCGGACGGCGTGAAACGCAGCTCCGGGTCGTCGGTCAGGTTGCCGATAACGGTGATGACGGTGTCGCCAGCCATGGTGGTCTCCTGGTGAGTGGGTTCGAGTGGCCCGCCCGGGTCAGTCCCGGGCAACGGCCCCCATCGTGTCTGCTGCCGACGACATTGAACAGTCGTCTTCCACAGGCACGGGTCGTGCGCCTCAGACGGTGGGGCGCAGGACCTTGGTGCGAAGCACGGACTCGTTGAGCGTCAGCTGACGGTCGAGCTCGTCGACGGTCGCGGGCGCGGCGGTGAGCTTGACGATGGCGTAGATGCCCTCGGCGTGCTTCTTGATCTCGTACGCCAGACGGCGCTTGCCCCACACGTCGACGTTGTCGACGGTGCCGCCGTCGTTGCGGACGACGTTCAGGTACTTGTCGAGCGACGGCTGAACCGTCCGCTCGTCGAGGCTCGGGTCGAGGATGACCACGACTTCGTAGTTGCGCAAAGCGGTCTCCACCTCCTCTGGACTGACGGCCACGGACTCTCCGCGGCAGGAGGGCTCTGCAGTCCGCACCGGTTCGGCCCGGGCAGACAGGTGTACGGCGCCGCGAGGCACCGGACAGGAGAGGTTAACCGGTGACGGCGGGCACGGCCGAATTGCGGCGGTGCCACACGAGCGGGACGACGGCCGCGCGGCCGAGCCCGGTCGCGACGGCGAGGACCGGTGGGGTCAGCACCAGTCCCGGCGCGAGCAGGAAGAGGACGACGCCGCTCAGTCCCCCGGCGCCCGCGGCGAGCAGCACGTGCGGCAGCTGCGAGGGGATGTCGCGGCACGCGCGGTCGACGAGGAGGATCCCCGGCACCGCGAACGGGACCGAGACCAGGAGCACGAAGACGAAGAGGTAGCCGGCGTCCTCCGGCGGCCATCCGCTCTCGCCGATCATCAGCAGCAGGGCGACGACGAACACCACCACGCTCACCAGCCACGCCACCACGTAGCCCCCGACACCCGGGGTGTTCACCTGGTTCACGCCGCCACCGCCGTCGCGGCCGCGCGGCGTCGGTGCACGAGCGGGATGACGGCCGCCCGGGCGAGAGCCGTGGTCGCCGCGAGCCACGGTCCGATGCCGAACCAGTCCGGGTCGCCCGACAGCGACGCGGCCACGACCGTCGCGGCGTAGCCCACCAGCCCGGCGACGAGCACGTGGAACCACTGGGCCTCGACCGGCGCGCAGAGCACGTGCACCACCAGCACGCCGACGACGGCGAACGGGATCGAGACGACGAGGGTCGCGACCAGCACGACGATCAGCACCGCGTCCAGGTCGGCCCGGGTCGGTCGGCTCGCCACGACCAGACCGCCGCCGAAGATCAGCACGCTCGCGAGCCAGGCGAGGGCGTATCCGCCCGGCCCCGGTGTGTTCGGCATGATGTCCCCCTTGGTTTGAGCGCTCGCTCAAGACGATGCCACGGATTGAGCGGATGCTCAAGAACCGGCACGATGACGACCGTGAGCACCCGGGAGAAGCTGCTGGCCGCGACCTTGCGCGTCGTGGCGGAGCAGGGCATCGCGAAGGTCTCCGCGCGCACGATCGCGACGGAGGCGGGGGTCAACCAGGCGCTGGTCTTCTACCACTTCGGCTCGGTCGACGACCTGCTCGCGCAGGCCTGCGAGCACGGCGCCCGCGAGCGAGTCGAGGCGAACCGGGCCGCGCTGGCCGAGGTCCGCGACTTCGCCGCGCTCATCGCCGTCGCCCGGCGGGTGCACGCCACCGAGCAGGCCGCGGGCAACGTCGCGCTGCTCGGGCAGCTCCTCGCCGGTGCGTCCTCGCACCCGGCGCTGGGGCCGGCGACCGCGGCAGGCCTGGAGCTGTGGACCCGCGAGGTGGAGGGGGTGCTGGCCCGGCTGCTGGGGGCGGGACCGCTCGCGGACCTCGTCGACGTCCCGGGACTTGCGCGGGCGGTCAGCGCCGCCTTCGTCGGCATCGAGCTCTACGACGGCGTCGATCCGGTCGGTGCGGAGCGCGCCTTCGCCTCCCTGGAGCAGCTCGGGCAGCTGATGGGCGTGCTCGACGAGCTGGGTCCGATCGAGCGCGCCGCGCTGCGCCGCCGGGTGCGCGGCGCCGCCCGCCGGGCTGTCCCCGGTCACTCCTAGAGTGGAGGCCATGAGCGAGCTGCGCATCGGAGCCCACGTCGACCAGACCGACCCGATCGCCGAGGCCGCCGCCCGCAACGCCCCGCTCGTGCAGTTCTTCCTCGGCAACCCACAGTCCTACAAGGGCCCGGTGCTGTCCTACGAGGGCGGTGCCGCGGCGCTGCGGACCGCGGCCGAGGACGCGGGTGTCGACCTCTACGTGCACGCGCCGTACCTGATCAACGTCGCGACCACGAACAACCGGCAGCGCATCCCCAGCCGCAAGCTGCTGCAGCAGCACATGGACGCCGCCGCCGAGCTCGGCGCCAAGGGGCTGATCGTGCACGGCGGGCACGTGACCGACGACGACGATCCCGCGAAGGGCTTCGACAACTGGCGCAAGGCGATCGAGGCGACCGACATCAAGGTCCCGCTGCTCATCGAGAACACCGCCGGCGGCACGAACGCGATGACTCGCTACCTCGACCGGATCAAGGGCACCTGGGACGCGATCGCCAGCGCCGAGGGCGCCGACATGGTGGGCTTCTGCCTCGACACCTGCCACGCCCACGCGGGCGGCAACGCGCTGGAGACGATCGTCGACGACGTCCGCGCGATCACGGGGCGGATCGACCTGGTGCACGCCAACGACAGCCGCGACGCCTTCGACTCCGGCGCCGACCGCCACGCCAACTTCGGAGCCGGGCAGATCGACCCCGACCTGCTCGCCCAGGTGGTGCGCGACGCCGGGGCGCCGGTCGTGTGCGAGACGCCGGGAGGCGCCGCGGAGCACACGGCGGACTTCGCCTGGCTGCGCGAGCGGGTCTGATCAGGCGGTCAGCACGGTGAGCGGCAGGTCGCCGCAGCGGATCGTGCCGCCGTGCTCGCCGGGCGTGACCAGCCGGCCCGGAGGCACCCGCGGGTCGGCGGAGAGCACCACCCGGTGCGCCTGGTTGACCACGGTCGCGCCGGCCGCGCGGACCGCGTCGATCATCAGCGACTCGAAGGTGTCGAGCAGGGTGTCGGCGCCGACGACGCCGACCATCGTCCCGCCGACGTGCACCGGCGCGGTGGTGGTGAGCATGTACTCGTCGCTGCACACGTAGTCGACGAACGGCCCGGTGACGTGCGCCCCCCCGGTCTCCAGCGGCGTGCGGAACCACTCGAACCGGCTGTAGTCGAGCGGGTCGCCGGAGCCGGAGACGGTCGACTGGGCCAGCAGCTGCTGCTCCTCGCCCTGCCACCAGGCCAGGTAGAGGTGGTGGTCGGCGAGGAAGCCGGGGGCGGCGACGAAGCCGCCGCCGAAGAGCGGGAGCCGGCCGAGCATCTCCCGGGTGAGCGGGTACGCCGCCTCGACCAGGTCCGCGGCCGCGAGCCGCTCCCGGGCGCAGACCTCGGCGAGCCCGTCGCGGAGCTGGTCCAGCTCGGCGACCACGCGGCCGAAGTAGTCCTCGATCTCGCGGGCACAGGCGACCGCGGCCGCCGAGGCTCCTTCGACGAGCACCGACCCCATGGCTTCACTCCTTCCGGGGAGCCGGGCGGACCGGTCCCCGTCTGCTACGGAAAGGCACGACGGCCCGGCTGTCAAGGAACCCGCCTCATCGCTGGGACGCCCGCAAGAGGGCCAGCTCGTCGAGCGCCCCCGCCAGCTGTCGTCGTACGGCGGTGCGGGCGCCGTCCCCGTCGTGGGCGCGCAGCGCGGCGAACAGCTCCTCGTGGCAGGCCCGGGTGAGCTCCTGGAACTCCGGCGTCCCGAGCGGCTGGCGGAGCAGGGCACCGAAGTCGGCCTCCAGCGCGACCACCTGCCGGGTCATCCGGGCGGACTGGCTGAGGGCGGCGAGGGAGAGGTAGAGCTCGGCGTCGGCGTGCCGCCAGTGGCCGGGGTCGGTGTCGCCCGCGGCGGGCAGCAGCGACTCCAGCACGTCGACGTCGCCGCCGTCGGCCCGCTCGGCGGCGACCTCCGCGCAGCCGGTGAGCAGGACGACGTGCAGGGTGCCGCGGTCGTGCAGCTCGACCAGCGACATCGCGGCCAGCCGCTCGGCCTGGGCGTCGGGGTCGTGCAGCCGGGCCCGGGTGACGTAGCTGCCGCCGTTGCGCCCGCGCACGGTGCTGATCAGCCCCTGCGCGCGCAGCGCGACGAGCGCCTCGCGGGCGGTGACGGTGGCGACGCCGAGCATCGCGGCGAGCTCGGCCTCGCTGGGCAGCCGCTCGCCGTCGCGCAGCACACCCGAGCGGATCGCGTCGGCGAGGCGCTGCTCGACGCGGGTGGCCCGGCCGACCTCCTCGAGCGGGGCGAAGATCGCGTTCCGGGTGCGGGTCCCGTGGCGTGCGGTGGTGCCCATCGCCATCCCCTCCCACCCGGCCGATCGCGTCACGGAAACGTTACAGGGACGACTCTAGACATATAACCTCTGGGATCATATGTTTTCGGTGTGACCCAAGCCACCACCCCTCCGGCGGATGCCGACCGCGACGTCGCGACGTCGACCCCGGCGATCCGGCTGCGCGGCCTCGTCAAGCACTTCGGTGACGTCGCCGCCGTCGACGGCGTCGACCTCGACATCGCCGACGGCGAGTTCTTCTCCATGCTCGGCCCCTCCGGCTCCGGCAAGACCACCGTGCTGCGCCTGATCGCCGGGTTCGAGACCGCGACCGACGGCACCGTCGAGCTCGGCGGCACCGACGTGACCCGCAGCGCGCCCTTCGAGCGCGACGTGCACACCGTCTTCCAGGACTACGCGCTCTTCCCGCACATGAGCGTCCTCGACAACGTCGGCTACGGCCTGCGGGTGCGCGGGATGGGCAAGGCCGCGCGACGCGCCAAGGCACAGGAGGCGCTCGACACGGTGCGGCTGGGCCACCTCGGCGTACGACGGCCGACCCAGCTCTCCGGCGGCCAGCGCCAGCGCGTCGCGCTCGCCCGGGCGATCGTGCTGGAGCCGCGGGTGCTGCTGCTCGACGAGCCGCTCGGCGCCCTCGACCTCAAGCTGCGCGAGCAGATGCAGGTCGAGCTCAAGCAGCTCCAGCGCGAGCTGGGCATCACCTTCGTGTTCGTCACCCACGACCAGGAGGAGGCGCTCACGCTCAGCGACCGGATCGCGGTCTTCGACGCCGGCCGGATCCAGCAGCTCGGGACCCCGCAGGAGATCTACGAGCAGCCCGCCTCGGCGTACGTCGCCGGCTTCGTCGGCACCACGAACCTGCTCGACGCAGCCGCCTCCGAGCGGCTGCTCGGGGTCGCGGCCGAGCACGCGATCCGGCCCGAGCGGCTGCGCCTCTCGCCCGCGAGCGACGGCGGCCAGGCCGGTCCCGGCGAGGTCCGGGTCGGCGCGGTGGTGACCGAGACGATCTACCTCGGCACCGGCAACCGCGTGCACCTGCGCACCGACGACGGCCTCGAGCTGGTCGCCCTGGAGCAGTCCACCGCCTCCCTCGACGACCTCGCCGACGGCGACCACCGCGGCGACCGGGTGACCGTGCGCTTCGCGCGCGCCGACGTCGTCCCCCTCTCCTGACCCCCTACAGCTCTCGCACCCCACCCCTCGAGAAATCCCTAGAGAAAGCGGAGATCCCATGAAATCCACCCTGAGGCGCAGCCGCGTGGCGCTCGCCTGTCTGTCCCTGGTGTCGGTCTCCGTGCTGGCCGCCTGCGGCAGCGAGGACGACAAGAAGACCGACGCCGTCGAGAAGCTCGGCAAGCTCGAGGGCAAGGTCTCGATCCTCGCCTGGCCCGGGTACGTCGAGGACGGCAGCAACGACCCGAAGGTCGACTGGGTCTCCGCCTTCGAGAAGAAGACCGGCTGCGAGGTGACCAGCAAGGTCTACGGCACCTCCGACGAGGCGCTCAACCTCGCCAAGTCCGGTGAGTACGACGTGATCGCCGCCTCCGGCGACCTGTCCCTGCGGCTGATCGCCTCCGACGAGGCGCAGGCCATCAACACCGACCTGGTGCCGAACTACGAGAACGTCTACGACTTCCTCAAGGACACCGAGTGGAACTCGCAGGACGGCAAGAACTACGGCGTCCCGCACGGCTACGGCGCCAACCTGCTGATGTTCAACAAGTCGAACGTCAACCCCGCGCCGACGTCCTGGAGCGCGGTCTTCGACAAGGCCGAGCTGGCGAAGAACAAGGGCAAGGTCACCGCCTACGACTCGCCGATCTACATCGCCGACGCCGCGCTCTACCTGATGAAGACCCAGCCCGACCTGGGCATCGAGAACCCCTACGCGCTCGACCAGAAGCAGCTCGACGCGGCGACGGCCCTGCTCAAGGAGCAGCGCCAGTACGTCGGTGAGTACTGGTCGGACTACCTCAAGGAGATCCAGGCCTTCGAGACCGGCGACTCGGTCGTCGGCACCACCTGGCAGGTCATCAAGAACAACATCAAGGACAAGAACGTCGAGGTGACCCTGCCGACCGAGGGCGCCACCGCGTGGAACGACACCTGGATGCTGTCCTCGCAGGCCAAGAGCCCCAACTGCGCCTACGCGTGGATGGACTACATCCTCAGCCCCGAGGCCAATGCCCAGGCCACGGAGTACTTCGGCGAGGCGCCGAACAGCCCGCAGGCGTGCGAGAAGACCACCGACCCGAAGCACTGCGAGACCTTCCACGCCGGTGACGAGGAGTACGCCAAGAAGCTCTGGTTCTGGCGCACGCCCATCAAGAAGTGCCTTGACGGGCGCACCGACGTCGAGTGCACCGACTACGCCCAGTGGACCCAGGCGTGGACGGAGATCAAGGGCTGACCATGGCCTCCACCACCGAATCGGCGCCGGCCCCCGCACTGCGGGGGCCGGCCGCCCGGCCGGCCTCCCGGCTGCTGCACCGCTGGGTGTGGCTCCGGCTGAGCCTGCTGCTGTCCGCGCCGCTCGCGTGGATGGTCCTCGTGTACGTCGTCGCGCTGGCCGCGCTGCTGATCACCGCCTTCTGGTCGGTGGACAGCCTCAGCAGCGAGATCGACCGCACCTGGACGCTGGACAACTTCCGCACGCTGCTGGAGAACGAGGTCTACCGCAACGTCACCGTGCGCACCGTCGTGGTGGCCCTCGCGGTGACGGTGGTCGACGTGGCGATCGCGCTGCCGATCGCCTTCTACATGGCCAAGGTGGCCTCGCCGCGGGCCCGCCGGATGCTCGTCGTGGCGGTGCTGACGCCGCTGTGGGCGTCGTACCTGGTGAAGGTGTTCGCGTGGCGGGTGGTCCTCTCCGAGGGCGGCCTCGCCGAGTGGACCGGCCTCGGCACGCCCGGCTACGGGCTGACCGCGGTGATCATCGCGCAGGCCTACATCTGGCTGCCCTACGTGATCCTGCCGATCTTCGCCGCCCTGGAGCGGGTCCCCGACTCGCTGCTGGAGGCCGCAGGCGACCTCGGCGCCCCGGCCCGCACGGTCGTGCGCACCATCGTCATGCCGCTGCTCGTGCCCGGCATCGTGGCCGGCGCGATCTTCAGCTTCTCGCTCACCATGGGCGACTACATCACCGTCAACATCGTCGGTGGCACCAGCCAGATGCTCGGCAACCTGGTGTTCGTCAACGCCGGCGCGGCCAACAACCTGCCGCTCGCGGCGGCCATCGCGATGATCCCGATCGTGGTGATGCTCGTGCTGCTGACCGCCATCCGTCGTACCGGCGCCCTGGAGAACCTCTGATGCGACTCAGCTCCCCCGCCCGCTGGACGCTCGCCGTCGTCACCTTCGGCGTCCTCGCGCTGATCTACCTGCCGCTGCTGGTCGTCGTGGCCAACTCGGTCAACCCGAGCCAGTCGATGACCTGGCCGCCGGACGGCGTCACCTTCGAGTGGTGGGAGCGCGCCTGGCACAGCAGCGGCGCCCGCGACGCACTGGTGACGAGCCTCCAGGTCGGCGCGATCGCGACCCTGGTCGCGCTGGTGCTCGGCACCCTGCTCGCCCTGGCCCTGCAGCGCTACTCGTTCTTCGGCAAGCACACCGTCAACCTGCTGGTGATCCTGCCGATCGCGCTGCCCGGCGTGGTCACCGGCATCGCGCTCAACAACGGCTTCAAGGGGATCCTCGGCATCGACCTGTCGCTGTGGACGATCGTGATCGCGCACGCGACCTTCTGCATCGTCACCGTCTTCAACAACGTCCAGGCCCGGCTGCGCCGGCTCGGCACCAGCCTCGAGGAGGCCTCGGCCGACCTGGGCGCGGGCGTCTTCACGACCTTCCGGCTGGTCACCCTGCCGCAGCTCCGCTCGGCCTTGCTCGCCGGTGGCATGCTCGCCTTCGCGCTCTCCTTCGACGAGATCATCGTGACCACGTTCACCGCCGGCGGGGGCGCGAACACCCTGCCGATCTGGATCCTCAACAACATGTTCCGCCCGAACCAGGCGCCGGTCGTCAACGTCGTCGCGGTCGTCCTCATCCTCTTCTCCATCGTCCCGGTCTGGCTCGCGCAGCGGCTGTCCTCCGACGTCGACCCCGTCCGCTGAGCCGCACCGAACCCACCCTGAAGGAGTCCCCATGACCGAGCCGACCCAGTACGCCGTCCGCAACCCCGCCACCGGGGAGCTGGTCGAGAGCTTCCCAACCGCCACCGACGCCGAGGTCGCCGCCGCGGTGGACCTGGCCGCGTCGGCGTACGCGGGCTGGGGACGGACCTCCGCCGTCGCCGACCGGGCCGCGCTGCTGCACCGGGTGGCCGAGCTGCACCGGGAGCGCAGCGCCGAGCTCTCGGCCACGATGGTCGAGGAGATGGGCAAGCCGCTCGCCGACGCCGAGGGCGAGGTGGACTTCTCCGCCGCGATCTACGACTACTACGCCGACCACGCGGAGGCCTTCCTCGCCGACGAGCCGATCGAGCTGGGCGAGGGGTCGGACGGCTCGGCGCTCATCCGCCGCCGCCCGGTGGGCGTGCTGCTCGGGATCATGCCGTGGAACTTCCCGGCCTACCAGGTCGCCCGCTTCGCCGCGCCGAACCTCGCCACCGGCAACACGATCGTGCTCAAGCACGCCCCGCAGTGCCCGCGATCGGCCGCGCTGCTGCAGCGGATCTTCCTCGACGCCGGCTTCCCCGAGGGTGCCTACGTCAACGTCTACGCCACCAACGAGCAGGCCGCCGAGGTGATCGCCGACCCCCGGGTCCAGGGCGTCTCGCTCACCGGCTCCGAGCGGGCCGGTGCGGCCGTCGCCGAGATCGCCGGGCGCAACCTGAAGAAGTGCGTGCTCGAGCTCGGTGGCTCCGACCCGTTCGTCGTGCTCGGCAGCGACGACCTCGACGCCACCGTCGAGGCCGCAGTCGCCGCACGGTTGGAGAACACCGGCCAGGCCTGCAACGCCGCCAAGCGGTTCATCGTCGTCGAGGACCTGTACGACGACTTCGTCTCCCGCTTCACCGCGGCCCTGCTGGAGGCCTCCCCCGCGTCCCCGCTGTCCTCGGTCGCCGCCGCCGAGAACCTCGACCGGCAGGTCGACGAGGCGATCGCCGGCGGCGCCGCGCTCACCCGCACCGGCGAGCGCACCGGGGCCTTCCACCCCAGCGGGGTGCTGACCGGCGTGACGACCGACAACCCGGCGTACCGCCAGGAGCTGTTCGGCCCGGTCGCGATGGTCTTCAAGGCCGCCGACGAGGACGACGCGGTCCGGATCGCCAACGACACCCCCTACGGGCTGGGCTCCTACGTCTTCACCCCCGACGCCGCGCAGGCGCAGCGGGTCGCCGACCAGATCGACGCGGGCATGGTCTTCGTCAACGGCGTCGGCCTGGACGCGGCCGAGCTGCCCTTCGGCGGCGTCAAGCGCTCCGGCTTCGGCCGCGAGCTCGGCCGCTACGGCATGGAGGAGTTCGTGAACAAGAAGCTCGTCCGCACCGTCTGAGCCACCCCCACCCGCCCGAGCCCCGAGAGAGAAGCACCGTGCCCGACACCGCCCTGTCCCCCGAACGCCGCCTCGTCACCGCGATCCCCGGCCCCAGGTCGCTGGAGCTGCACGCCCGCAAGGAGGCCGCGGTGAGCAGCGGCATCGGCGTGATGCTGCCCGTCTACGCCGTCGCGGCCGGCGGCGGCGTGCTGGTGGACGTCGACGGCAACTCGCTGATCGACCTCGGCTCCGGCATCGCGGTGACGACCGTCGGCAACGCCCACCCGCGGGTCGCGGCGGCGGTGGCCCGGCAGGCCCAGGCGTTCACGCACACCTGCTTCATGGTCACGCCCTACGACGGCTACGTCGAGGTCTGCGAGGCGCTCAACCGGCTCACCCCCGGCGACCACGAGAAGCGCTCCGCGCTCTTCAACTCCGGCGCGGAGGCGGTCGAGAACGCCGTCAAGATCGCCCGCACGCACACCCGCCGGCAGGCCGTCGTCGTCTTCGACCACGCCTACCACGGGCGCACGAACCTGACGATGGCGATGACCGCGAAGAACATGCCCTACAAGCACGGGTTCGGGCCGTTCGCGAACGAGGTCTACCGCGCGCCGATGTCCTACCCCTTCCGCGACGAGGGCCTCAGCGGCCCGGCCGCCGCCGCCCGCGCGATCGACGTGATCGACAAGCAGGTCGGCGCGGGCAACCTCGCGGCCGTGGTCATCGAGCCGATCCAGGGCGAGGGTGGCTTCGTCGCCCCGGCGCCGGGCTTCCTCCCGGTGCTGGCGCAGTGGTGCAGCGACAACGGGGTGGTCTTCGTCGCGGACGAGGTGCAGACCGGGTTCGCCCGGACCGGTGACCTGTTCGCGTGCGACCACGAGGGCGTCGTACCGGACCTGGTGGTGACGGCCAAGGGCATCGCCGGCGGGCTCCCGCTCGCCGCGGTGACCGGGCGCGCGGAGATCATGGACGCCCCGCACGCCGGCGGGCTCGGCGGGACGTACGGCGGCAACCCGGTCGCCTGCGCGGCCGCGCTCGCCGTCATCGAGACGATCGAGGCCGACGGCCTGGTCGCGCGGGCCGCCGCCATCGGGGCCCGTCTCACCGAGCGGCTCACCGCGATCCAGGCACGGGACCCGCGGCTCGGCGACGTCCGGGGCCGCGGCGCGATGATCGCCGTCGAGCTCGTCGACCCGGCGACCGGTGAGCCGGACGCCGAGCTGACCCGCCGGGTCGCAACGGCGGCGCACGCCCAGGGCCTGGTCGTGCTCAGCTGCGGCACGTGGGGCAACGTGCTGCGCTTCCTGCCGCCGCTCGACATCACCGACGCCCTGCTCGACGAGGCCTTCGACGTGCTCGCCGCGATCTTCGAGGAGACCCGGTGAGCGCACCCGACAGCTTCGTCGTCGACGACCCCGCGACCGGGGCGGTCCTCGCCGAGCTGCCCGACGCGGGTCCGGCCGAGGCCACCACCGCGGTGGACGCCGCCGCCGCCGCGCTCCCGGGCTGGGCCGCGACCAGCCCGCGCGAGCGGGCGGAGGTCCTGCGCCGCACGTACGACGCCATGGTCGCCGCCGCCGACGAGCTGACCGCGCTGATCGCCGCCGAGAACGGCAAGTCCCAGGCCGACGCGCGGGCCGAGGTGGCCTACGCGGCGGAGTTCTTCCGGTGGTACTCCGAGGAGGCGGTCCGCGGCGACGGCGACTACGGCCTGGCCCCCTCCGGGGCGGCCCGCACCTTCGTCACCAGCCGCCCCGTCGGCGTGGCCGCGCTGGTCACCCCGTGGAACTTCCCCGCCGCGATGGCCACCCGCAAGATCGCGCCCGCCCTGGCCGCCGGCTGCACGGTGGTCCTCAAGCCCGCCGCGGAGACGCCGCTGACCGCGATCGCGGTGGCCCGGCTGCTCGGCGAGGCGGGCCTGCCGGAGGGGGTCGTGTCCGTCGTGCCGACCACCCGGGCGGCGGAGGTCGTCGGCACCTGGCTCACCGACGAGCGGGTCCGCAAGGTGTCCTTCACCGGCTCCACCGGTGTCGGCAAGGTGCTCCTGCACCAGGCCGCGGACCGGGTCCTCAACGCGAGCATGGAGCTCGGCGGCAACGCCCCGTTCGTGGTCACCGCCGACGCCGACGTCGAGGCGGCCGTGGCGGGCGCGATGATCGCGAAGTTCCGCAACGGCGGCCAGGCCTGCACCGCGGCCAATCGGTTCTACGTGCACGCCGACGTCGCCGACGCCTTCGTGCGCCGCTTCGGCGAGGAGGTCGCCGCGCTGCGGGTCGGCCCCTCCAGCGAGGAGGCGAACCAGATCGGCCCGATGATCACCGCCGCCGCCGCGACCAAGGTCGCCGGGCTGGTCGAGGATGCCCGGGCCGAGGGCGCGCAGGTCGCCGCGGTCGCGAGCGCACCGGAGGGGCCGACCTTCTACCCGCCGACGGTGCTGACCGGCGTACGAGCGGACGCGACGATCCTCACCGAGGAGATCTTCGGCCCGGTCGCCCCGGTGGTCACCTGGACCGACGTCGAGGAGCTGCTCGGCTGGGTCAACGGCAGCGAGTACGGCCTCGCCGCCTACGTCTACGCCGGCCGGCTCCAGGACGCGCTCCGCCTCGCCGAGCGGATCGACGCCGGCATGGTCGGGGTCAACCGCGGCATCGTGTCCGACCCGTCGGCGCCGTTCGGCGGGGTCAAGCAGAGCGGGCTGGGCCGCGAGGGCGCCCGGGAGGGCATCCGGGAGTTCCAGGAGACCCAGTTCTACGCCGTGGACCTCGGCTGAGCGGTCCCCGCCGGTGGGGCGCCGCGACCGTCACCCGATAGCCTCGGACCCATGCCGAGCGTGCGCCCGATCAGCCCGACCGAGCACCGCGACCACCTCGCCACCCTGCCGTCGGCCAGCTTCCTGCAGACCCCCGGCTGGGGGAAGGTCAAGAGCGAGTGGCGCAGCGAGTCGATCGGCTGGTTCGACGACTCCGGCACCCAGGTGGGCGTGGCGCTGGTGCTCTACCGCCAGCTGCCGAAGGTGAAGCGCTTCCTCGCCTACCTGCCCGAGGGACCGGTCCTCGACTGGAACCGCGACGACCTGGCCGACTGGCTGGCACCGATGGTGGCCCACCTGAAGAAGCAGGGCGCGTTCGCGGTGCGGATCGGCCCGCCGGTGGTGACCCGGCGGTGGACGACCGCCCAGGTCAAGGAGGGGATCGCCGACCCCGACGTACGGCTGCTGAGCCAGGTGGCCCCGGCCGAGCGCAACCCGGTCGGCGCCCGTGTCGTCGCCCAGCTGCACGAGCTGGGCTGGCGCTACCAGGGCGTCGAGGGCGGCTTCGCGGCCGGCCAGCCGCAGTTCGTCTTCCAGGTCCCGCTGCGCCACCCCGACGGCACCCAGCGCACCGAGGACGAGGTCCTCAAGGGGATGAACCAGCTGTGGCGCCGCAACATCAAGCGGGCCGTCAAGGAGGGGGTCGAGGTCACCGTCGGCAGCCGCGACGACCTCAAGGCCTTCCACGACCTCTACGTGCACACCGCCGAGCGCGACCACTTCACCCCGCGGCCGCTGCGCTACTTCGAGACCATGTACGACGCGCTGCGCGCCGACGGCGAGGAGCGGTTCACGCTCTGGCTGGGTCGCCACGAGGGCGACCTGGTCGCGGCCACCATCGCGATCCGGGTGGGCGAGCACGCGTGGTACTCCTACGGCGCCTCCTCCACCGAGAAGCGCGAGGTCCGTGGCTCCAACGCCGTGCAGTGGGCGATGATCCGCGACGCGATCGCCGCCGGCGCGGCGGTCTACGACCTGCGCGGGATCACCGAGACGCTGGACGCCGACGACCCGCACGTCGGGTTGATCCAGTTCAAGGTCGGCACCGGCGGCGAGGCCGTCGAGCACGCCGGGGAGTGGGACCTGCCGGTCAACCGGCCGCTCTACAAGGCCTTCCAGCTCTACCTCGCCCGGAGGGGATGATGGTCTCGACAGCCTCGACCGGCGGACTGGCGCTCACCGTCGACGGCCCGCGCTGGCGGGCCCACCTGGAGTCCGTCGCCGCCGCGCACCCCGGCATCGTCCCGGTCGCCAAGGGCAACGGCTACGGCTTCACGCTCGGCCGGCTCGCCCGCAAGGCGCAGTGGCTCGCCGAGCGCGGCCACGACGTACGCACCCTGGCCGTCGGCACCTACGACGAGCTGCCCGAGGTCGCCCAGCGCTGGGCCGGCGACCTGCTGGTGCTCACCCCCTGGCGGCCCTGGGTGCCGCTCCCCCAGGACGCGCTCGCCCGCCGGGTCGTTCACACGGTGAGCCGGGTCGAGGACCTGCGCGACCTCCTGCACGCCGACCCCGCCGCCCGGGTCGTGCTGGAGCGGATGACCTCGATGCGCCGCCACGGGATGGCGGCCCGCGAGCTGTGGGAGGCCGGTGAGCTGCTGCGCAAGCACCCCGGCGCCCACGTCGAGGGCCTCGCCCTCCACCTCCCGCTCGGCCAGGGCACCCACCTCGGTGAGGTGACCCGGCTGATGAACGACTACGTCGCCGCCGAGGTCCCCGCCCGTGGCACCCCGACCGTCTGGGTGAGCCACCTGACCGACGCCGAGCTGGCCACCCTGCGCAGCCGCTACGCCGACTTCGCCTTCCGCCCGCGGATCGGCACCGGGCTGTGGCTGGGTGACCGCGGCGCCCTGACGGTCACCGCCACCGTGCTCGACGTGCACGCCGTGGAGCGCGGCGACGCCTTCGGCTACCGCGGCCGGACCGCCCCCAAGTCCGGGCACGTGCTGGTCGTCAGCGGCGGCACCGCGCACGGCATCGGCCTGGAGGCGCCGACCGGCGAGTCCTCGATGAAGGCGCGCGCGGCCACCCTGGCCCGCGGTGGCCTGGACGCGGTGGGCTTCGTGCGCTCGCCGTACTCCATCGACGGCAAGCAGCGCCTCTTCGCCGAGCCGCCGCACATGCAGGCCTCGATGCTCTTCGTGCCGCACGGCGCACGGGTGCCCGCGGTGGGCGAGGACGTCGACGTCCGGGTGCGCTACACCGCCACGACCTTCGACCGGATCACGGTCACCGGCTAGCCGCGACCCGCTCCTGGGCGACGACCGGGTCGTGGTGGGGTCGGTACATGTCCCGCACGATGACCGCGGCGAGGTAGAGCTCGCCGAGCACCCGGATGGCGATGCCGAGCCAGTAGAAGCCCGCGTCGCCGCCGCCCGAGGGCTGGAGGTAGCCGCCGAGGTACCACCAGACCGTGCAGAAGTAGACGACCTCGCTGGCCTGCCAGACGATCTGGTCGCGCCAGCGCGGCCGGGCGAGCACGGCGAGCGGGAGCAGCCACAGGACGTACTGCGGTGAGTAGACCTTGTTGACCAGCAGGAAGCCGACGACGACCAGGTAGCCGAGCTGGGCCAGCCGCGGGACCGCGGCCTCCGGGCGCACCCCGCGCCCGGCGGTCATCCCGATCACGAAGACGCCGAGGCACCAGGCGCCGAAGAGGATCCAGGACCAGAGGTTGATGGTGTGCGCGCTGAACCCGACGTCGCCCGCCTGGTCGATGACCAGCCACACCGAGCCGAGGTCGGCGGCGCGTTCGGAGTTGAACTCCCAGAAGTGCTTCCATGCCTCGGGGCCGGTGAGGTAGCCGGGGGCGTTGGCGAGCAGCCACGCGGCCACGGCGGTGACGGTCGCGAGCGCGAAGGCGGCGTAGCGCCGCTGGCGCAGGCAGATCACCAGCAGCCCGCCGAGCAGGAAGAGCGGGTAGAGCTTGGCGGCGGTGCCCAGCCCGATCAGCACGCCGGTGAGCCCGGGCCGGTCGCGCGACCACGACCACAGCGCACCGGCGACCAGGGCCACCGCGATCATGTCCCAGTTGATCAGCCCGGTCAGCAGCAAGGTGGGCGAGAGGGCGAAGGCGGCGGCGTCCCAGGGCCGCACCGGATGCGCTCGGGAGAGCAGCGCGACCGCGACCAGGGCGAGGGCGGCGAAGCCGAGGGCGTTGACCAGCAGGAAGACGTTCTGCTCGTCGTCGACGTCGGGGGCGGCGGCGAGGTCGGCGACCGGCTGGCGGCCTCGCTCCTCGACGTCCGGCGAGCCGGTCAGCCAGTGCGTGACCCAGGCCGTCCCCCAGGCCCAGTAGGAGATCCCGACGGGATACTCCATCACCTCGTAGCGGGCTCGGGTCTGCGCGTCGTCGGAGTAGGGCCAGGCGTGCTCGACCATGCCGCGCGGGACGTAGAGCGGCTTCAGGTCGGTGTAGCACATGTGGGAGTAGACCCAGTTCTGGTCCTTGCCCTCCGCGACCGAGCACGGCGCCTTCTGCACCAGGCCGAGCGCGAACGTGCACGCCGTGAGCAGGAGCAGCACGCGCAGCGGCGTCCACCAGCGGTGCGGGCGCGCCCGGGTGCCCATCGGGCCCCCCACGACCTCGCTCAGGCCGGTGACCACCGGGTCGTCGAGGGTCGGGTGGACGTGGGGCGCCCGCTCGTCGGCCATCGGTCAGGCAGCGGTACGACGGCGGCCGCGACGCGGCGACTTCGACGGCTTGCCGAGCAGCCCCGGCGGCCCGGTCGTCGTCGGCGTCTCCGGCGGTCCGGTCGGCAAGGTCGGCTGGTCCGTCGGCTGGGTCGGCTGCGTGGGCTGCGTCGGCTGCTGGGTCGACGGCTGCTGGGTCGGCGTCGAGCTCGCCGACGGCTTCTTCGTCGGCTTCGGCTTCTTCGTCGGCTTCGGCGGCGGCGGCGGGGCCGGGGCGTGACCGTCGTCGGGCGCCTCGCCCTTGACGTACGCCGCGCCCGGCAGGTCCTCGACGTCCAGGCCCTCCAGCGCCTTCTCCATCACCGCGGTCCAGGTGGCGGCCGGGTAGTCGCCGCCGAAGTAGGACGGCAGCCAGTCCTTGAGCTGCTCGTTGCCCTTGCCGCGCACGTACATCACCGCGGTCGAGAGCTGCGGGGTGTAGCCGACGAACCAGGCCGAGGAGACCTCGCCGTCGTCGTTGGTCGCGGTGCCGGTCTTGCCGCCGGCGGGGCGGCCCAGCGGCAGCGTCTTGCGTCCGGACCCGGCCTTGACGACCTGCTGGAGCGCGTAGCCGACGTCGTCGGAGATGCCCTCAGAGATCGCCCGGTGGTCGGTCACCTTGTGCGTGTAGCGGACCACGCCGTCGGCGTCGACGACCTTCTCGATGATGTAGGCGTCGGCCGCGACCCCGCGGTTGGCGATCGTGGCGTAGCCGTTGGCCATGTTGATCGGGCTCACCGTCTGCGAGCCGAGCGCCACGTTGGTCTGCGGCTCGAGCCCGGCCGAGCGCGTGGGGATGCCGAACGGCGGGTTGGCCGGCTGCTCGGGCGGGATACCCATCTTGTTGGCGGTCTTGATGATCTTGTCCGGACCGTCCGGGATGCCCTGGGTCAGGTCGATGTAGGCCGTGTTGATCGAGTCCTGGGTGGCCTTGATCAGGTTGACCCGGCCGTAGGACTTGTTCCCCTGGTTCTCGACGCCGCGTCCGCCGCCCGGGAACTCGTAGGGGGAGTTGCCGTCGAAGGTGTCCTTGAGCTCGTAGCCCGCCTCCAGGCCGGCCGCCAGCGCGAACGGCTTGAAGGTCGAGCCGGCCTGGCCGCCGGAGACCGCCCAGTTCAGCTGGGACTGGAGGTAGTCCTGGCCGGCGTAGATGCCGCGGACCGCCCCGGTGCCCGGCTCGACGGAGGCGACCGCGACGTGGAGGTTCTTGCCGAAGCCCTCCGGCCGCTCCTCCGCCACGCCCTCCTTGGCGGCGTTCATCGCCTTCTTGGTGAAGGTGGTGGTCACCTGGAGGCCGCCGCCCTGGATCTCCTGCTCGCTGAACCCGAGCCGGAGCAGCTCCTTGCGGACCATCGTCAGCACGTGGCCGCGCTGGCCGCCGTACTGGGTGTCGTTGTTGATCTTCGGGAACTTCGGCAGCGCCTTGCGGATGCTGGCGACATCGGCGGCGGTCGCGGTCTTCATCGACGCCATCGAGTCCAGCACGTACTGGTAGCGGCCGAGCAGGCGAGTGGCGGCGTCGGTGCCGTTGGCCGGGTCGAGCGAGTACGGGTTGTTCAGCACCGAGGCGAGCACCGCCGACTGGGCGAGGTCGAGCTTCTTGGCGTCCACGCCGAAGTAGGCCTGCGCGGCGGCCTGGATGCCGTAGGCACCGCGGCCGAAGTAGATCGTGTTGAGGTAGCCCTCGAGGATCTCCTGCTTGCTGCGCTGGTTCTTGATCTTCAGCGACAGGATCGCTTCCTTGACCTTGCGCTTCCAGGTGCGCTCCTGGGTCAGGTACAGGATCTTCACGTACTGCTGGGTGATCGTCGAGGCGCCCTGGGTGGAGTTGCCCTGGGCGTTGCTGAACGCCGCGCGCAGGATGCCCTTGGGGTCGATGCCGTTGTCGGTCCAGAAGCTCTGGTTCTCCGCGGCGACCACCGCGTCCTTCACGGTCTGCGGCATCTCGTCGTAGGGGATCGAGTCCCGCTTCTGCACGGCGAACTGGCCGATGTCGGACTTGCCGCCGGAGTACATGACCCGGGTGGTCTGGGTGAGGTACTCCGCGTTCGGGTCCGGGATGTCGATCGACTTGTAGGCGATCCAGAAGCCGAGCACGCCGAGCAGGCCGAGGACGACCGCCGTGACCAGGCCCCACAGGGACCACTTCTTCAGGCGCTGCTTCCACGTGCGCGGCGCCGTGTCCTTCCCCTTGCCCGAGCGCCCGAAGCGTCGGGCGGGGGCGCCGGCTGCCTTGCGTTTTCCCTCGACCACGCAGGACAGAGTACGGCGGTCACCTGGGTGTCCCCATTCCCCGCCCGTGGATCAGTCGCCGCGGCGGCGTATCGCATCTGGTCATCGGGGACCGGGACCCGCGGCTCCGGGAGCGCTCGCGGACGCCGTACCGTGCACTCCGGCGACACCCCCGATCCATCGGAAGTTCACGTTCCGCGGATATATCGCTACGATAGGTCGCATGGCACGGCGTGGCGACACCATCGAGCTGGCGGTCCTCGGACTGCTGCACGAGGGACCCATGCACGGCTACGAGCTGCGCAAGCGGCTCAACCTGATGCTCGGCTGGGGTCGGCTGCTGTCCTACGGCTCGCTCTACCCCGCGCTGAAGAAGATGCTGCGCGGCAACCTCATCAAGGAGGCCGTGCCGTCGGGCGTGCAGACCCGTCGGCAGCGCATCGTCTACGAGGTCACCGACCTCGGCACTGCCGAGTTCTCGCGCCTGATGTCGGAGGTGGGTCCTGCCGCGTGGGAGGACGACAACTTCGACATCCGGTTCCGGTTCTTCTCCTCGACCGACATGGAGATCCGGCTGCGGGTCCTGGAAGGCCGTCGTTCGCGGCTCCAGGAGCGGCTGGACCGGGTGCAGCGCGAGCTGGCGATGACCCAGGCCGAGGCCGACCGCTACGCCGCGGAGCTGCAGCGTCACGGTGTGGAGTCGGTGGAGCGGGAGGTCCGGTGGCTCTCGGACCTCATCAACGCCGAGCGGAACGTGCAGGGCCAGCCAGCACCAGCTCCGGAAGCGCCGACGGCCTCGCCGTCGACGCCGTCCTGATCAGCACTTACGAGATGTCATGAGTACCAAGGAAGGAAACCCCATGGGTTCGGTTCGAGTAGCGATCGCCGGCGTGGGCAACTGCGCCACGTCCCTCATCCAGGGCGTGCAGTACTACCGGGACGCCGACGCCACGAGCACCGTTCCGGGGCTCATGCACGTCCAGTTCGGTGACTACCACGTCGGAGACGTCGAGTTCGTCGCCGCGTTCGACGTCGACGACCTGAAGGTCGGCAAGGACCTCTCCGAGGCCATCAACGCCTCGCAGAACAACACCATCAAGATCGCCGACGTGCCGACGCTCGGTGTCGAGGTCCAGCGCGGCCCGACGCTCGACGGCCTCGGCAAGTACTACCTGCAGACCATCGACGAGTCGGCGGCCGAGCCGGTCGACGTCGTCCAGGTCCTCAAGGACAACCAGGTCGACGTCCTCGTGTCCTACCTCCCGGTGGGCTCGGAGGAGGCCGACAAGTTCTACGCCCAGTGCGCGATCGACGCGGGCGTGGCCTTCGTCAACGCGCTGCCCGTCTTCATCGCCTCCGACCCCGAGTGGGCCAAGAAGTTCGAGGACGCCGGCGTCCCGATCGTCGGCGACGACATCAAGTCGCAGGTCGGCGCCACCATCACCCACCGCGTGATGGCGAAGCTGTTCGAGGACCGCGGCGTGACGCTGGACCGCACCTACCAGCTCAACGTCGGCGGCAACATGGACTTCAAGAACATGCTCGAGCGCGAGCGCCTGGAGTCCAAGAAGGTCTCCAAGACCCAGGCCGTCACGTCGAACCTGAACGGCCCGCTGGCCGACAAGATCGACGACAAGAACGTCCACATCGGCCCGTCCGACTATGTCGCGTGGCTCGACGACCGCAAGTGGGCCTACGTGCGCCTCGAGGGTCGCGCGTTCGGTGACGTCCCGCTGAACCTGGAGTACAAGCTCGAGGTCTGGGACTCCCCGAACTCCGCCGGCATCATCATCGACGCCGTGCGCGCCGCGAAGATCGCCAAGGACCGCGGTGTCGGTGGCCCGATCATCCCGGCCTCGGCGTACCTGATGAAGAGCCCGCCGGTCCAGATCGAGGACACCGAGGGCCGCGCGCTGCTCGAGAAGTTCATCGCCGGGGAGTGATCCCGGCCCGAACGCCCCGGTTCGTCGTACGACGGCCGGGGCGTTCGGCTTTTTCAGCCGCCGACCTTGATGCAGCCGAGCTTCTCGTTGATCTGCAGCCGCGCCCAGACCGCCCGGTGGTCGGAGACGCTGGAGGCCAGGACGACCGACTGCAGCGGCTGGAAGAAGCCGTCGTGCAGCAGGAAGTCGATGCGCACCCGCGGCCGTGCGGCCGGCGCGGTGAAGCCGCTGCCGGAGCCGACGGCCCACACGTCGCCGAGGCCCGCCGAGCGCAGCGTGTTGACCGCAGTCGAGCCGGGCCGGCTGTTGAGGTCACCGCCCATGATCTTGGGCCGCGGGTCGCGGGCCATCACCTGGGCGAGGTAGCGCGCCTGGGCGACCCGGGCGCCCTCCGACATGTGGTCGAAGTGGGTGGCGTAGACGCTCACCTCGGTGCCCTCGATGTCGACGACGGCGTGCACGGCGTGGCGGTCGAACTTCCCGCCCGCCCTGGGCAAGGCGATGATGTCGTGCTCCTTGACCGGGAACCGGGAGAGCAGCGCGTTGCCGGTCGGCCCGCTGCCGGCGATCCAGCTCAGCCCGAGCGCGGTGCCGATCTGCTGGGCCTGGACGACGTTGCCCGAGCGGCCGCGGTTGGTGTCGACCTCCTGCAGCAGCACCAGGTCCGGCTTCCAGGACTTGATCTCGTCGGTGAGGGTGCCCGACGCCAGGCCGCCGTGCTTGCGGATGCCGGAGTGGATGTTGAACGTGAGCACCGTGAACGGGTGCTGCACCGTCAGCGACGGGCACAGGCTCGCGGGCACCGTGAGCGGGTCGGCGGCGAGCGAGGAGTTCGCCGTCGGCGCCGAGGACGGTACGGCGGGCGGGGTGCTGACCGCGCCCGTCTCCCCCGGTCCCGGGGGCTCCGGGTCGTCCCGGCCGCCCTGCAGGGCGAACACCACGCCGAGGACGAGCAGCACCACGACCGCCCCGGCGACGGTGGCGACCTGGGTCGCGGCGCTGGCGCCCGGCTTCGCCGCGGGCAGCGGCTTCGGGTCGTCGTCGCTCACGGGCCTCATTCAACCCGGTCGGCGAAGCGACCGGAGCGGGACGCCTGGATCAGGCCTCGGCCTCGGCCTTGATCCGCTCGAGGGTCTGCCGGATGCCCTTGCGCAGCTCGTCGGTGAAGCCCTGCTGGCCGCCGAGGACCACCTTGGTCAGCACGAGCGAGACGTTGGAGATGCCCTGCGGCGTCTCGCGGCGCTCGGTGAGCCGGGTGCCGCCGTCGGCGGTGGGCTCGAGCTGGAAGGACCACACGGTGCGGTTCTCGCGGATCTTGAACGCGAACTCGCCGGTGCCGCCGACCGGCGGGGTGAACCGGACGACCTTGCCGGCGGTCGGCCAGCGCTTGATGCCCTGCTTGTTGAGGTTGGAGAAGGTCGCGCCGAGGCGGACCTCCCCGCCCTTGACGGTCGACTTCACGACCTGCGGGCTCCACTTCGACATCTTGGGGATGTCGGTGACCAGCGACCACACCTTCTCCGCCGGGGCGGCGATCTCGATGGAGTCCTCGAGGAGCTTCTCGTACGTGTCGGCCATGGTCGGACGCTAGCGCTCGCGACCCCGGGGCGGTAGGTGACGCCCGCCACAGGCGGATCGCCGGTTTCCGGGCGGGGCCCGTCGGGTACGGGTGCTCCGCATGAGCACCACGCCCGCGCGACCGGCCCGCCTCGCGGCGCTGGCGCTCGTCGTACCGCTGCTGGCGGGGTGCGGGGACGACGCCGGACCGGACGACCCGGCCCCGGCCGGCTGGCCGGCCACGCGCGTCGAGGTCGAGCTGCGCGGCCTGGCCTGGGCCAGCAGCGAGGGCACGATCCACCTCGGCGACGGCTCGACGCTGGACGCCGGCGAGGAGCTGCGCTCGTTCGTGCTCGCCCGCGGGGGCGCCTACGTCGTGGGCGCCGGCGACGACACGCTGCGCCGGGTCGGGCCCGACGGCAGCGACGACCTCCCGGCGCGCCCGGACCCGCAGAGCCTGACGGTGTCCCCGGACGGGCGCTACCTCGCGCTGGTCGACCACACCGGCCGCAGGGACCGCTTCGACACCCCGCTCGCGGAGGCGGTGGTCGTCGACCTCGCCACCGGCACGGAGGTGCTGCGCAGCGACGCCGGCATGGGCGACCCGGGGAGCGACGACCTCGCCGACCTCTACGAGGAGCTCGAGCCGGCGGTGGTCGGCGTCGACGAGCGCCGTGCCTACGTGCTCACCACGGCCGACCTCCGCGCCGTCGACCTGCGCACCGGCAGCGTGGACGTCCTGGGCGACGCGGGCACGATCCTCACCGACCAGCCCTGGTACGCCGGCCTCCACCCCGAGCTCGTCCCCGACAGCCCCGACGGGGCGTGGGCCATCCGGCCCCGCTCGGGCGCGGCGCCCACGCTCGTGGCCGACGCCGGCACCGTGGTGACCACCCGGCTGAGCGCCGCCGACCTGGGGGTCGACCCGCTCGCGCCCGGCGCGGGCGAGATCTCCTGGACCCTCGACTCCTGGCTCGACGCCACCACGGCGGTGGGCACCGCCGTGCGCACCGACCCCGCCGGCGGCGCGGGCGAGCCGGTCCTGATCACCTGCCAGGTGCCCTCCGGCGCCTGCGCGGCCGTGCCCGGCACCGAGGACGGCGCGCTCGTGCCGGTCGGCCGCGAGGGCCCGGGCGTGCTCGTGCCCCGGCCGCTGGAGGTGCCGTGACCGGCCCGGAGGAGCTCTACGAGCAGATCACCTCCGGCAACCCGGCCACCCTCACCACGCTGATCGCCGACCTCGGCACCGCGATGACCCACGTGAGCGGGGCGATCGACGACATCGTGCTCGCCGAGGACCAGCCCAACTGGAACAGCCCGAGCGCCCGCACGCAGTTCAACATGAACGCCTGGGCGGCCCGGGCCACCGCGGAGATGTCCTACGTCCGGCTCAACCGGGCCAAGCTCTCCGTGCAGATGGTCCACGGCGCGCAGACCTGGGCCGACACCGAGGCCACCCGTCAGATCACCACCTGGCGCACGCTGAAGCAGACCGTCACCTCGGGCCTGCTGCTGATGATCTACCGGGCCGTGGTCGTGGGCTACCTGGAGGACATCAAGGACCAGCTCGGCGACCGGATCGACGAGGCGCGCGACTTCTTCCAGACCGACGGGCTCACCGCGGAGGAACGGGAGTGGTTCGAGAACGGCCTGGCCCGCTCGATGCGCGAGGACCTCGAGGACCCGACCCAGCCGCTGGGGCCGATCATCCCCAACACCTTCGCCACCGGCAACGACGACGACGGCTGGACCCCGCAGGGGCTGGCCTACGACCCCGCGAGCGGGATGCTGGTCCAGACGTCGTACAACGAGGACGGCGAGGCGGAGCTCTCGATCGTCGACCCGGAGACGGGCGAGCTGGTGCAGACCGTCCGGCTGGGCCCCTACGACGGCGCGGCGCCCGACCACGCCGGCGGGGTCACCGTCCACGACGGCCAGGTCTTCGTCACCTCCTCCGACAAGCCGCCGCGGCTCTACACCTACGACCTCGGCGACATCAACGGCGCGACCCCGGGCCAGACCGTGCCGGTGCAGGGCAGCCCGCAGACGCTGGACGCGGGTGCCTACTCCACCATCCACGGCGGGGTGATGTACGCCGGCACGTTCACCAACGACCCCGACGAGCCGGGCGAGCTCTACACCTACGAGCAGGACGCCTCGGGTCGCTGGGTCAAGACCGGCGGCCCCTACGAGACACCGGGGGAGGCCCAGGGCGTCGCGATCCACGACGGGCACATCGTCTTCAGCACCTCCGAGGGCCGGCAGAACCCGAGCACCCTGCAGGTCTACGACCTGGACCACCTCACCTCGACCGGTCAGCTCGGCACCCAGCAGGGCTTCGAGTCGCTGCCGAACATGTCCGAGGGCGTCGCCGCGCTCCCCGGCGGGCTGCTCACCACCCACGAGTCCGGCTCGTCGGCGTACGTCGACGCCAACGGCAACCCGGTCAGCTCGCTGTGGGCGGGCACCCACCTCAGCTTCACGCCGTACGACGAGGTGGGCATCGACGGCACGATCGAGGTCGAGCCGCACACCCTGCAGGAGGCGAGCACCTCCTTCCGGCACGCCGAGTCGGCGCTGGACCGCTGCGAGACCGAGATCGCCCGGCTGACGCTGCCGTCCACCGCGATCGCCGAGGTGCTGGAGGCGGTGACCTACTCCGTGGCGCTGGTCAGCCACCTCGACACGACGGCGCGCTGGCTCGACGAGGGGCGGATCACCGCGGACGTCACCGCGGCCGGCCTGGTGCAGACCGCGGCCGACTACGAGAGCACGGACCAGGCGTCGGGGAGCTTCCTGGACCGGCTCACCGACAAGCTCGGGCTCATCGCGCCGCCCACCACTCCTTGAGCGCGGCGGTGGCGTCCTCCGCCGACATCGGCCCGTTGTCGAGGCGCAGGTCGAGCAGGAACTGGTAGGCCTGGCCCACCTCGCGGCCCGGGGCCAGGTCGAGGATCGCCATGATCTGGTTGCCGTCGAGGTCGGGGCGGATCGCGGCCAGCTCCTCCTCGCCGGCGAGCCGGTCGATGCGGGCCTCCAGGTCGTCGTAGGTGCGGCGGAGGCGGTCGGCCTTGCGCTGGTTGCGGGTCGTGCAGTCGGCCCGGGTGAGCACGTGCAGCCGCTCCAGCTGGTCGCCGGCGTCGCGGACGTAGCGGCGCACCGCGGAGTCGGTCCACTCGCCCGAGCCGTAGCCGTGGAAGCGCAGGTGCAGCTCGACGAGGTCGCTGACCGCCTCGATCTGCTCGTTGCTGAACTTCAGCGCCTTCATCCGCTTGCGGGTCAGCTTGGCGCCGACCACGTCGTGGTGGTGGAAGGTGACCGTGCCGTCGTCGACGAAGCGCCGGGTGCGCGGCTTGCCGACGTCGTGCATGAGCGCGGCGAAGCGGGAGACGAAGTCGGGCCCGGCCGGCAGGCCGGCCCGCTCGGCCAGCCGGGGCTCCAGGTCGATCGCCTGCTCCAGCACGGTGAGGGTGTGCTCGTAGACGTCCTTGTGGCGGTGGTGCTCGTCGCGCTCCAGCTTCAGCGCCGGCAGCTCCGGCAGCACCCGGTCGGCGAGACCGGTCTCGACGAGCAGCGACAGCCCGGCGCGGGGGTGCGGCGCGCAGACCAGCTTGACCAGCTCGTCGCGCACCCGCTCGGCGGAGATGATCTCGATCCGCTCCGCCATGTCGGTCATCGCCTGCCGCACGGCCGGGTCGACCGTGAAGCCCAGCTGGGCGGCGAAGCGGGCCGCGCGCATCATCCGCAGCGGGTCGTCGGAGAACGACTGCTCGGGGGTGCCGGGCGTGCGCAGCACCTGGTGGGCGAGGTCGAGCACGCCGCCGTACGGGTCCTCGATCTCGCGGCCGGGCAGGCGCACGGCCATCGCGTTGACGGTGAAGTCGCGGCGGCCGAGGTCGCCGGCGAGGTTGTCGCCGTACTGCACCTCGGGCTTGCGGGAGCCGGGGTCGTAGGACTCCGAGCGGTAGGTCGTCACCTCGACCACCCAGTCGCCCTTGCGGCAGCCGATGGTGCCGAAGTCGCGGCCCATGTCCCACCAGGCGTCGCCCCAGGCCCGCAACAGCTTGTCGGTCTGCTCGGGACGGGCGGACGTGGTGAGGTCGAGGTCGTTGGAACGGCGGCCGAGCATCGCGTCGCGCACCGGCCCGCCGACCAGGGCCAGCTCGTGCCCGGCGTCGGCGAACAGCGCGCCCAGCTCGTCGATGACCGGTGCGATCCGGTCCAGCTCGGCGGCGACGGCCGCCTGGACGTCGACCAGGCGCAGCGGCGCGGCGGAGCGGTCGTCGTCGGTCACGGGCGAAGAGTCTAGGCGGGTCCCCGACCCGCACAGGTCGCCCCACTACCCTCGGGGGCGTGGTCGGCCGTCCTGCACTCCTGCGCGCGCTCGCGGGAGTGGTGACGGGACTGGCCCTCGCCACCTCGGTCGCGGCGCCCCCGGCGAGCGCCGAGCCCCGTCCGGCGGCCGCCCCCGACGACCAGTACGACGCACCGCTGGCCATCACCATCGACGCCCTCAAGCCCGGCGTGCTCCCGCGGACCGGCCCGCTGGTGATCAGCGGCGAGGTCACCAACACCGACCTGGAGACCTGGACCGGGGTCCGGCTCTACCCCGTCTTCAACGCCGGCCCCGACTGCGCGCAGAACGCCTGCCCGCCGGCGATGACCACCGCGGCCGCGCTCGCCGACGCCGCCTCCTCCGACCCGATGTCGCTCGTCGGCACCCGGGACACCAACGTGCGCTTCGAGGTCGACCGGCTCGAGCCCGGCCAGTCGGCGACGTACACGCTGACGATCCCGCAGTCCGAGCTGCGCGCGCGCTTCGGCGACCCGGAGACCGGCGTCTACTGGCTCGGCGTGCACGCGCTCGGCACCAGCCCGACCAGCGGCAACGACGGCAACGCGGTGGGCCGCGCGCGCACCTTCCTGCCCTACGTCCGCAGCCCCCGGGCCACCTCGGTGAAGACCGCGGTCGTGCTGCCGCTGCGGGCCCGGATCGCGCACGAGGAGGACGGCACCCTCGACCAGAGCAGCACCTGGGAGCAGGCGCTGCGCTTCGACGGCGAGCTCGGCGGGCCGCTGTCCTTCGGCGCCGCCGCGGCCGGGATCGCCCCGGTCACCTGGCTGCTCGACCCCGCCGTCCCGGACGCGGTGCGCCAGCTCGCGCTCGGCAACCCGAAGCGCGCGGTGCGGCCGAAGGTGCCGCCCGGCGAGGACCCCTCCCCGAGCGACGGCGCCTCGCCGACGCCGGAGGGCGACGACGCCGACGCGCCGGACCCCGACACGCCGCTGGCCGCCTCGGCCCGCACCTGGCTGAGCCGCGCGGAGAGCCAGCTGCGCTCCGGCACCGTCGCCGCCCTGCCCTACGGCGACCCGGACGTCGCCGCCGCGGCCGACACCCTGCCCAGCCTCTACCGCGCGGCCCGCCAGCTCACCGGCACCGAGGTCTCCACCTGGGACCTGGACACGCTGCCGGTCGTCGCGCCGCCGAACGGCTACCTCGACCTCCCCGGGATCGACGCGGTCGACGACGACGCGAGCCTGCTGCTGGGCGAGCAGATGTTCCCGCGCGAGGACTTCACCGCCCGTCCGCCCGTCGGCGGACTGGTCGACGATCGGCCGGTGGTGGTCACCTCCACCGCCGCCGCGACCGGCGGGCCCGGCCCGGACGCGGCGCTGGCCCCGGTGGCGCTGCGCCAGCGGATCCTCAGCGAGGCGGTCGTGCGCCTGCTGCGGGCCGGCGGCAAGCAGCCCGACCCGCTCACCGTCGTGCTGCCGGACTCGATCACCGGCACCGGCGCGCAGGCCTTCTGGCGCGAGCTGGACGTCCCCTGGCTGGACCTGGTCGGGCTCGGCGAGCTGATCGTGCCGGCCGGCTCCCCCGCCGACGGCGAGCCCGCGGCCGAGCGCCAGGTCGACACCGCGAAGCTGAGCTATCCGCCCGCGCAGGAGAAGGCCGAGCTCAGCAGCGGGGTGCTGATCGAGGCCGGCCAGCTGATCCGCGCCGGCCGGTCCCTGCAGTCGATCCTCGGCGAGGACTACACCGTCGGCACCGAGCTGGTCGCCGAGGCGCTCGCCGGCACGTCGTACGCCCTGCGCGACGACGCCGACGCCGGGGCCCGGCTGACCCGCACCAAGGACTGGACCGAGAGCCAGCTCGGCGCGATCACCATCGACGCCCCCAGCGGCGTCACCCTGTCCGGCACGTCGGGCAGCTTCAACATCGCGCTGCGCAACGAGCTCGACCAGCCGGTCACCGTCGACGTCGCCGCCACCACCGACTCCGGCGCCCGGATCCGGGTGACCAACCCGGTCCGGTTGGCCGCCAACAGCCGCACCTCGGTCCCGGTCAGCGCGGAGATGACCCGCAGCGGCGTCCACAACGTCACCCTGCGGGTGGTCGACGCCGACGGCACCGCGCTCGGCGCCGCGGACACCCTGCCGCTGCGCACCGGCCAGGTCGGCGTGGTGATCTGGGTGATCATCGGCTCCGGGGTCGGCATCCTCTTCGTCGCGATCGCGATCCGCCTGGTCCGCCGGTTCCGCCGCCGGGGGGCGGACGCCGCGGGGGAGGCCGGGTGAGCGGGGCCGAGTCCGCCGAGGAGCGGAAGATCCTCGCCAACACCGCGGTGATGGCGGCGGGGACGATCGTCTCGCGGTTCAGCGGCTTCATCCGCTCCACGCTGCTCGCCGCCGCGCTCGGCGTCGCGCTGCACGCCGACATCTTCACCGTGGCCAACACGGTGCCGAACATGCTCTACGTGCTGCTCGCCGGCGGCGTCTTCAACGCGGTGCTGGTGCCCCAGCTGGTGCGGGCGATGAAGCACGACACCGACGGCGGCGCGGCGTACGTCGACCGGGTGATCACGCTCGCCGTGCTCTTCCTCGGCGCGGTCACCGTCCTGCTCGTCGTGTTCGCACCGGCGGTGATGGACCTGGTCCTCGGCTCGGAGTGGGACGAGCCGGCGCTGGCCGAGCAGCGCCAGTCGGCGATCGACTTCGCCCGGTTCTGCCTGCCGCAGGTGTTCTTCTACGGGATGTTCGTGCTGGTCGGGCAGGTGCTCAACGCGCGCGGGAAGTTCGGGCCGATGATGTGGGCGCCGATCGCCAACAACGTCATCTCGGTCGCGGTGCTGGCGACCTACCTCCTGGCCTTCGGCCCGGCCACCGTCTCCGAGCGGGTCGGCCCGTTCAGCCCTGCGCAGGAGAGCCTGCTCGGCATCGGCTCGACCGTCGGCATCGCCGCCCAGCTGCTGGTGCTGGTGCCCTTCCTGCGCGCGGCCGGCATCCGCTACCGCCCGCGCTTCGACTTCCGTGGCGTCGGCCTGGGCCAGACGATGCGCCTGGGCGTGTGGACGGTCCTGTTCGTCATCGTCAACCAGGCGGCCTACGTGGTGGTGGTCCGGCTCGCCTCCAACGGCACCGCGTCGGCCGACGACGGCACCGGCATCACGATCTACTCCAGCGTGATGCTGGTCGTGATGGTCCCGCACTCCATCATCACCGTCTCGCTGGCCACCGCGATCCTGCCCCGGCTCTCCGCGGCCGCCGCGAACGACGACCTGGGCCGCCTCGCCACCACGCTGGGCAGCACGATGCGCACGGCGCTGGCGGTCGTCGTCCCCTTCGCGGCGCTGCTGCCCTCCATCGCCCTGCCGCTGGCCCAGGTGATCTGGGGGCACGGGGCGACCAAGGACAGCTACGACCGCTTCGAGCCGTCGATGGTGCTCTTCGGCTTCGGCGTGGTCGCCTTCACCGTCCACTACCTGGTGCTGCGGGGGTTCTACGCCCTGGAGCGCAACCGCACCGTGTTCTGGGTGCAGTGCGTGATCGCCGCGACCAACATAGGGCTCGCGATCCTGCTCACCCGCCTGGTCGACCCGTGGGACACCGCGCCGATGCTGGTCATCGCCTACACCTGCGCGTACGCCGTCGGCGGCGCGCTCTCCAGCCTCGTCCTGGTCCGGCTGCTGCGCCGCGGCGGGCACCCGGCGAGCGGCGGGGCCCGGGCCTGGCGCGGCTACCTGGTCCGCCTGCTGGGCGCCGCCCTGGTCGTGTACGCCGTCGCCCGGCTGGTCCTGGTCGTCGTCGACGACTCGATCGCCGAGCTCACCACCTCGCCGGGCTGGGTGTGGGCGGCGGTCGAGGTGGCGGTCGTCGGGGCGGCCGGCGGCGGTGCCCTGCTGGCCGCGGCCACCGTCCTGCGGATCCGTGAGGTGAGCTCGGTGGTCGGCACCGTGCTCGCCCGGGTGAGCCGCTGACCCGCATCGCCAGGAGTTCCCGCCTAGGATGGCCAGTGATCATCAGAGAGGGACTGGGGTGGCGACGTCGACGCGGTCGGGGGATGTCCTCGCTGGCCGCTACCGGTTGATCGACCTGCTGAGCGAGAGCGGCGGCGGGCGGTTCTGGCGTGCCCACGACGCGGTCCTGGAGCGCTTCGTGGCGCTGCACGTCATCGACGTCGACGACCCGCGGGCGCCCGGCCTGGTCGAGGCCGCGCGGACCTCGGCCGGCGTGCTCGACCCGCGCATCCTGCGCGTGCTCGACGCCCAGCAGGAGGACGGCCGCTGCTTCGTGGTCAACGAGTGGGGCACCGGCACCTCGCTCGACATCCTGGTCACCCACGCCGGCCCGCTCGGCCCGCGCCGCGCGGCGTGGCTGGTCGCCGACGTGGCCGACGCGATCGCGCGCGCCCACGAGGCGGGGGTCACCCACGGCCGGCTCAACCCGGAGAACGTCCTCGTCGACCGCTACGGCGCGGTCCGGCTGATCGGCATGTGCGTCGACGCCGCCCTGCACGGGCTGGAGCCCGGTGACGTCCAGGGCGACCTGGAGGACCTCGGCGGGCTGCTCTACTGCGCGCTGACCGGGGTGTGGCCCGGGCCCTCGGGCTCGATCGTGCCGGCGGCGCCCCGCGAGAACGGCGGCTTCCTGAGCCCGCGGCAGGTCCGCGCCGGCGTACCGAAGCCGTTGGACCTGGTCTGGCGCGAGTTCGACTGCACCAGCTTCCACGGCCGGCGCCTGCTCGGCGCCAGCGAGCACCCGGACGTGAGCAGCGCCCGCGGCATCGCCGACGAGCTGCTCGCCTTCGTCGGCGACCCGACCGGCATGCCGGAGTCACTGGCGCAGGCGATCCCGCAGGTCAACGAGCTGCGGCCGGTCTGGTTGCCGGCGGTGGCCGACCCGCTGCCGCACGACTCCTCCCAGGACGACATCCCGGTGGTGCCGCCCGCACCGGACCCGGCGCCCGAGGACGAGTCCGGCGACGAGGCCGACGACACCGGCGACATCCCGAGCGTCACCGACCTGCCCACCGAGGCCGGGATCCCGGTCTTCGGCGAGGAGCGGGACGACGACGTCCAGTGGATCCGCACCCGGACCACGCCGCCCCCGCCCCCGCCGCCCTTCGAGGAGCCGCCGGAGCGTCCGCTCTTCGCCCCCGACGGCGTACGCCGGCCCCGGCCCGACCTGGGGCCCGGACCCGCCGGCAACGGCTGGCCGCCCGGCCCGGGCGAGGACGGCGCGCCCCCGACCGGCTACTGGCCCTGGGACACCGACCCGGGCCACGCCACCAGCGACCCCGCCACCGAGACCGGCGAGGCGGTCCCCGGCCGCAGCTGGCTGCGCCTGGCGATGGCGGTCGCGCTGGCCGTCCTGCTGCTCGTCGCGATCGCGATCGCCTTCAACCTCGGCCGCGGCCGGGACGTGCTGGGCGGCGACCGTGGCGACGACGAGCCGACGAGCAGCGGCTCGCCGACGGTGGGCCAGTCCGCCCCGCTGCGGGGGGTCAGCGCCACCGACTTCGACCCGCTCGGTGAGGACGGCGAGAACCCTGACTCGGTCGGCAACCTGACCGACGGCGACGCCGGCACCACCTGGCGCACGGCCACCTACAAGGACCAGCTCGGCCCGCCGCCCGGGCTCAAGACCGGGGTGGGCGTGGTGCTCGACCTCGGCTCGGTGCGGCAGGTGAGCGCGGTCGACGTACGGGTCGGTGAGGGACGGACCACGCTCTCGGTCTACGCCGCGACCACGCCGCCGACCGAGGCGCCGACCGGCGCACCGATGGCGACCGAGTCCGGCTCGGGCGTCGTCAGTCTCGTGCCGGCGGGCAAGCAGCCGGTCACGGCCCGCTACCTTGTGGTCTGGCTGACCTCGCTGCCCGAGGTCGAGGGTGCTCAGTTCCGGGGGGAGATCGCGGAGGTGGTGGTGCGTGGCTCCTGAGCCCACCTCGACCGGTCCGGCCTCCGACGCCGACCTCCTCGCGGCCCACGTCGCCGGCGACGACGACGCCTTCGGCACGCTCTTCGCCCGGCACCGCGACCGGCTCTGGGCGGTCGCGCTGCGCACCTGCGCCGACCCCGAGACCGCAGCCGACGGCCTCCAGGAGGGGATGATCGCGGCCTTCCGCCGCGCCTCCTCCTACCGCGGCGAGGCCGCCGTCACCACCTGGCTGCACCGCATCGTCGTCAACGCCTGCCTCGACCGCCTGCGCGCCGCCAAGGTACGACGGGCCGAGCCCCTCCCCGAGGACCTCGACCAGGCCGAGCCGGTCCGGGCGACCCCGGCCGCGCCCGCCGACCCCGTCGACCGCGCGCTCGCCGCCGAGCGCCGGGAGCAGGTGCGGGCCGCGCTCGCGACCCTGCCGCCCGAGCAGCGGGCCGCCGTGGTGCTGGTCGACATGGAGGGCTACCCGGTCGCCGAGGTGGCCGCGATCCTCGACTGCGCCGTGGGGACCGTGAAGAGCCGCTGCTCGCGGGCCCGGTCTCGGCTCGCGGTGCTGCTCGCGGACGTGCTCGACGTGACCGGGCCGGCCGAGGCGGCAGCCCACCCGGTCGAGGGGAACCCGGCCGGGGGGCCGGACGTCGGATCGCTGAGCCGTCGCGGACCACCGGCCACCGAGGCCGCCGCGCCCGCTCCCACCGCCGACTGACCCCCTGCCGCTCCCGGCACGCACGACCAGGACCCCTCATGACCGAACCCACCGACCCGCCCCTCGACCCCGCGCGCGAGGAGGCGGTCCGCCGCGCCCTCGCCGAGGCGGGCGGGCCCGAGCAGGTGCCGCCGCCCGTGGTGAGCCGGCTCGACGAGACGCTCGCCGGGCTGGTCGCCGAGCGGGCGAGGCTGTCGCACCCGGAGGACACCGGGGTCGTCGTACCGCTCGACGCGGCGGCACGCCGGCGCCGGCTGCGGGTGCGGGTGCTGCTGGGCGCCGCGGCGGCGGTCGTCGCCGTCGCGCTGGGCGCGGGCTACCTCTCGGACGACCGCGGCGACGACCTCACCGCCAGCACCGCCGACGAGGCGCCGGCGCGCAGCACGGAGCCGTCCGACGGTGCGGGATCGGTGCAGGACAAGGCCGAGTCGCTCGCGTCGGCGGCCGACAGCCCGGCCCCGGGCAGCCCTCCGGGCGACGCCGTGCTGCGCCGGATCGACTCCGACCAGCCGGTCCGCGACGTCCGTCCCGAGCGCCTGCGCACCGACCTGGTCGCGCTGCAGCGGGCCACCCTGCCGCACCCCGCGGCAGCCGACTACACCACCGCCACGCTCACGGCGCCGGCCGACTTCCTGTGCCAGCCGGCCGACTTCGGCACCGGCTACCTCGTCGCCGTGCGCTACGACGGCCAGCCGGCCGTCGTCGCCTTCCGCCAGCCCGTCGGGGCGAGCCAGGCCGCCGAGGTGCTCACCTGCGGCACCGGTGACGTGCTGCACTCGCTCACCCTGCCCGCCGCGGGCTGAGCCGGGGTCGCCGAAGGGAATGCCGGCGCCTACGATCGGGTTCAGGTGAGTGCAGTTCCGTCCAACTACGTGGGGAGTCCCATGACCGAGTCCGCCGAGCCCCGCAACGTCATCGTCATCGGGTCCGGGCCGTCCGGCTACACCGCGGCGATCTACGCCGCGCGGGCCCAGCTGAGCCCGCTCGTCTTCGAGGGCTCGGTCACGGCCGGCGGTGCGCTGATGAACACCACCGAGGTGGAGAACTTCCCCGGCTTCCGCGACGGCATCCAGGGCCCCGAGCTGATGGACGAGATGCGCGCGCAGGCCGAGCGCTTCGGCGCCGAGCTCGTGGCCGACGACGTGGTCGAGGTGGACCTCACCGGTGAGGTCAAGGTCGTCAAGACCGCCACCGACACCTACACCGCGCGGGCGGTGATCCTGTCCACCGGCTCCGGCTACCGCAAGCTCGACCTCCCCAACGAGGAGCGGCTCTCGGGCCGCGGCGTGTCCTACTGCGCGACCTGCGACGGCTTCTTCTTCCGCGAGCAGCACATCGCGGTGGTCGGCGGCGGCGACTCCGCGGTCGAGGAGGCGACCTTCCTCACCCGGTTCGGCTCCAAGGTCTCCCTGATCGTGCGCCGCGACGAGCTGCGCGCCTCCAAGATCATGCAGGAGCGCGCCTTCGCCGACCCCAAGCTCGAGATCGTGTGGAACTCCGTGGTCGAGTCGATCAACGGCGAGGACTCGCTGGAGTCGCTGACGCTCAAGGACACCGTCACCGGCGAGACCAGCGAGCTGCCCGCCACCGGCCTGTTCATCGCGATCGGCCACGAGCCCCGCTCCGAGCTGCTCACCGGCCAGGTCGACCTCGACGACAACGGCTACGTCCTGGTCCAGCCGGGCTCGACGGCGACCAACATCCCCGGCGTCTTCGCGGCCGGCGACCTCGTCGACCACGTCTACCGCCAGGCGATCACCGCCGCCGGCACCGGCTGCTCGGCCGCCCTCGACGCGGAGCGCTACCTCGGCTTCCTCGACCACGCCGCCGCGACCACCGGGAATGCCGCGGTCACCGCGTAGGTTCCACCACCAGACTTCACGTTCACCCCGATCCGAAGGAGGCCCCCGTGGCCGACAACATCTCCGCCGTGACCGACGCCGAGTTCGACGCGCAGGTCCTCAAGTCCGACAAGCCCGTCCTCGTGGACTTCTGGGCCGAGTGGTGCGGCCCGTGCCGCCAGGTCGCCCCGATCCTCGACGAGATCGCCGGCGCGCACGGCGACAAGATCAGCTTCTACAAGCTGAACGTCGACGAGAACCCGGTCACCCCGGCGTCCTACCGGGTCACCGGCATCCCGACGATCAACGTCTACTCCGGCGGCGAGGTCGTCAAGACCATCGTCGGCGCGCGCCCCAAGGCCGCGATCCTCAAGGAGCTCGACGAGTTCATCAACGCCTGAGCCCGCTCCGAAGCCCCCGGTCCGTCAGGGCCGGGGGCTTCGTGCTTCCCGGGGCACGGGTGCCGGCGCCGGCCGTCGTACGACGCCCACGAGCCGCTCCCACGCGGCCTCCACCTCGCCACGCCAGGTCACCAGCGAGCGCATCTCCATCCGCATCCGCGGGGTGCGCGGGTGCGGACGATGGGTCTTGAACCCGACCCGCGCGAGGAAGTCGGCCGGTACGACGCACTCGGCGTGCCCGCTCGGCGCCGTGCCGCCGGTCCGGGCGAAGGCCTCGACCGCGCGGATCCCGTCGCGGCCGACCAGGTCGCGCGCCATCCCCTGGACGAGCAGCCGGCCCAGCCCGCCGCCGGTGTGCGCCGGGGAGATCCACGCCGTCGTCAGCAGCACCGCGTCCGCGGAGACCGGCGCGGTGGGGAAGGCGGCGGCGCCGGGGACGAAGGCGGCGGGCGCGTAGACGAGGTAGCCGACCGGCGAGCCGTCCACGAGCACGACCCGCCCGCACGAGCCCCACTCGCGCAGCACCTCCGAGACCCAGGCCTCCTTCTCGCGCGCCCGCTCGTCGGGGGAGAGGCCGTCGCGGTGCACCGGCTCCCGCTCCCAGAACAGGCAGGTGCGGCACGGCGCGTCGAGGGCGTCGAGCAGGTCGAGGGTCAGCGGGACCGTCGTACGGGCCACGTCGACGATGGTAGGCCGAAATCCGCTGGCGCGGACCTGAGAGGATGGGGTCCGTGCGCAAGATCCGCCAGTCCAAGAAGCTCGCCAACGTCCGCTACGACGTCCGGGGTCCCATCCTGGTCGAGGCTCAGCGGCTGGAGGCCGAGGGCCACAAGATCCTCAAGCTCAACATCGGCAATCCCGCACCCTTCGGCTTCGAGGCACCCGAGGCGATCGTCGCCGACATGGTGCACAACCTGCCCGACGCGCAGGGCTACAGCGACTCCCGGGGCATCTACTCCGCCCGGACCGCGGTCGCGCAGTACTACCAGTCCCGCGGCCTGAAGGACACGGCCGTCGAGGACGTCTTCGTCGGCAACGGCGTCTCGGAGATGATCTCGATGGTCCTCCAGGCCTTCCTGGACGACGGCAACGAGATCCTCGTCCCGGCGCCGGACTACCCGCTGTGGACGGGCGCGGTCTCGCTGTCGGGCGGCACTCCCGTCCACTACCGCTGCGACGAGGAGAACGGCTGGATGCCGGACCTCGCGGACATCGAGTCCAAGATCACCGAGAACACCCACGGCCTGGTGATCATCAACCCGAACAACCCCACCGGCGCGGTCTACAGCAAGCAGATGGTCGACGGCCTCGTCGACATCGCGCGGCGCCACGACCTGGTCGTCTTCGCCGACGAGATCTACGAGAAGATCCTCTTCGACGACGCGGTGCACCACCACGCCGCGGCCTCCGCCGGCAGCGACGTGCTCTGCCTGACGTTCAGCGGGCTCAGCAAGGCCTACCGGGTGTGCGGCTACCGCGCCGGCTGGGTGATGGTCTCGGGCCCGCAGGAGCTGGCCGAGGACTTCCTGGAGGGCCTCACCACGCTCTCGAACATGCGGATGTGCGCCAACGTCCCGGCCCAGCACGCGATCCAGACGGCGCTGGGCGGCTACCAGTCGATCAACGAGCTGATCGTGCCCGGCGGCCGCTTCTACGAGCAGGCGATGCTCGCCGACCGGCTCCTCAACGAGATCCCCGGCGTCTCCTCGGTGCGGCCCTCCGGCGCGCTCTACTGCTTCCCGCGCCTCGACCCCGACGTCTACGCCATCGACGACGACGAGCAGTTCGTCATCGAGCTGCTGCGGGCCAAGAAGATCCTGGTCACCCACGGCACCGGCTTCAACTGGTTCGCCCCCGACCACTTCCGGCTGGTGACCCTGCCGGACGTGGACATGCTGGAGGAGGCCATCGGGCGGATCGCGGACTTCCTGGCCACGCGTCGCTGAATTTGTTCGCCGGGAGCAATTCTCCCCGTGCGATCTGCGCGACAGGCACTCGCGTTCTCTCAGGTTCGGCTGTCAGACTCCAGCGGTGCTCGACATCACGTACCCGCCCGTCATCGTCACCGCCAAGGTGCTCTTCAAGCTCATGCGCCAGCGGGTGGTGGTGTCCGGCTCGGAGGCGATCCCGCGCAAGGGTGGTGCGCTGCTCGCGATCAACCACACCGGCTACGTCGACTTCATCTACGGCGGGGCGGGCGCCGAGCCGCGCAAGCGGCTGGTCCGGTTCATGATCAAGAAAGAGATGATGGACGCCCCCGGCGTCGGTCACCTGCTGCGCTCCTTCCACCACATCCGGGTGGACCGCGCCTCCGGCGTGCAGTCGATGAAGGACGCGCTGGCCTACCTCAAGGCCGGTGAGGTGGTCGGGATCTACCCCGAGGCCACCATCTCCCGCTCCTTCGAGATCAAGGAGCTGAAGTCCGGTGCCGCCCGGATCGCCGCCGACGCCGGCGTGCCGCTGATCCCGGTCATCGTCTGGGGCGCGCACCGGCTGATGACCAAGGACCACCCGAAGGACTTCTCCCGCTCGCCGAAGACGATCATCGTCAAGGTGGGTGAGCCGATGTACCCCACCGGCGAGGACGTCGCCGCCGAGACCGAGGCGCTGCGCGAGGCGATGAAGCGGATGCTCGACGAGGTCATCGCGGAGTATCCCGAGGAGGAGAAGAAGCCCGGCTCCTGGTGGATCCCCGCCCGCTTCGGCGGTTCGGCGCCCACCCCGGAGAAGGCCGACGAGATGGACAAGGCCGAGCTGCGGGAGCGGGCCGCCAAGCGTGCGGCCAAGGCGGCGGAGCAGCGCGACGCATGATGGACTGACCCGCGTGGACCGCCCCCTGGTGCTGCTCGTCGAGGACGACGAGGACCTGCGTACGACGACGCGGCTGGTCCTGGAGGCCCGGGGCTTCGACGTGGTCACGGCCGCCGACGGCGAGGCCGGCTGGGCGTCGTACCGGGCCCGGGAGGTGGACCTCGCGGTCATCGACGTCGTGCTGCCGCTGCTCGACGGCCTGCGGCTGACCGAGCGGATCCGCGCGCACGGCGGGGACACCCCGGTGCTGCTGCTCACCGCGCGGGACCTGCCGCGCGACCAGGTGGTCGGCTTCGAGGCGGGCGCCGACGACTACGTCGTGAAGCCCTTCGACGGCGACGTGCTGGAGGCCCGGCTCCGGGCGCTGCTGCGCCGTCGCGGCGGGTCCGCGCCCACCCGCGAGGTGGTCCACGGCGCGCTGGTCGTCGACGTGGACGGGATGACCGTGCTGCGCGAGGGCGTGCCGGTGGACCTGTCGGCCACCGAGTTCCGCCTGCTGACAGCGTTCCTCGACAACCTCGGCATCGTGCTCAGCCGCACCCAGCTGCTCGACCTGGTCTGGGAGGGCGCGCACTGGGGCGACGCACGGGTCGTCGACGTGACCGTCCAGCGCCTGCGCGCCAAGATCGGCGCCGAGGAGATCACCACCGTGCGCGGCGCGGGCTACAAGATGGCCCGCCGGTGAGGCACTCGCTGCGCACCCGGATCACCGTCGCGGTGGTGGGGGCGACGCTCGCGACGCTGCTCGGGGTCGGGCTCGTGATCGACCACCTGGCCGCGACCGACGCCCGGGAGCGGCTGCGGACCGAGGCCCTCACCCGGCTCGACGCGGCCATCTTGGTGTGGGAGCAGCCCGAGGCGACGTTGCGCTACGGGCTGAGCATCGACGGCGACGGTGTCCCGCCCGCGCTGGCCGACCTGCGGGCGGGCTCGGCGACCTACTACACCGGCGGCCGGATGTGGGCCGGGCGCCGGCTCGACAACGGACGGGTCGCGACGCTCGCGCTCTCCGACGCCCCGGTGCGGGCCGCCCGTGCGGACCTGCGCCGGCAGATGCTGGTGGCCGGCGGGGCCGCCGTCCCGCTCACCGGGCTGCTCGGCTTCGCGGTCGCGACCGGGCTCAGCCGCCGGATCCGCCGCGCCGCGGCCGCCGTCGCCGCAGGGGACACCGCCCGGCTCTCGGTGGGCGGCCGGGACGAGGTCGCGGCGCTCGCCGGCGCCGTCGACGAGATGGCGGCCGCCCTCGACGACCGGCTGCGGGCCGAGCAGGCCTTCTCCGCCGACGTCGCCCACGAGCTGCGGACGCCGGTCGCCGGGCTCGTCAGCGCCGCGGAGCTGCTCCCACCCGGGGAGTCGACAGACCTGGTGCGCCGCCTCGTCGACCGGCTGCGCCGGCTCGTGGAGGACCTGCTGGAGGTGGCCCGGCTGGAGAGCGGCGCCGAGGAGGTCGCCCTCGCCCAGTCGCCACTCTCCGCCCTGGTGCCCTCGGCGAGGGTCGTCCGGGACGCCGACGTGCTCGCCGACCCGCGGCGCGTGGAGCGCATCGTCACCAACCTCCTCGCCAACGCCGAGCGGCACGGCGCCGGCGAGGTGTCCGTGTCGATCGAGGGTCCGCGGCTCGTCGTACGGGACCGGGGGAGGGGCTTCCCACCCGAGATCCTCGAGCGCGGCGCGATCCGGTTCCACAGCACCGGGCGCGGCAGCGGCCTCGGGCTCACCATCGTGCAGGGTCAGGCGCGAGCGCTCGGGGCGAGCGTGGAGCTGCGCAACCCGCCCGACGGCGGCGCCGAGGTCACCGTCACCTTCAGGAGCCCGGACCCATCTCCGGGTCCACGGGGTCGGTCGTCCGCAGGGTGATCTCCTGCTCCGGGTCCATGCCCTCCGGCAGGTCCCCGGTGACCTTGATGGTGAGCTTGCCGTAGGTCGCGGACGCCTCGCCGTCGACGAGATCGCTTGCCGTGACTCGGACCCGGGCCTTGACGTCCGTGCCCTCCGCGCAGCTCGGGTCGCAGTTGTTGGCGACGACCGTCCCGGTCGCGATCGCCTCGTCCGCGCCCCAGTTGCTCCACTCGAGGTCGGTCAGGCTCTGGTTGCCGTCGGCACAGGCGACGGTGAACGACGTGGGCTTGCTGACCGGCTCGTCGACGCAGTCGAGCAGGAAGGTGACGCCGGCTCGCGCCGCGGCCGCGTCGGCCGAGGTCTCGACCTGCGGGTGGGCGGCGACGGGCGTGGTGTCCTCGACACCGCAGGCCGCCAACCCGCCGACGAGCAGGAGGGCGCCGCCGAGGAGCGCGATGCGGTTGCTGGTCCGCTGGAGGGTCATGGTGGGGTCCTTCTCGATCCGAGCGCCGGCGGCTCTCGCCGACGACGGTAGCCTCCGCCGCTCCCCTCACACGAACGCGGCAGCGGCATCACAGGACCATGACAACGCCGTAGCGATATATCGCCATGTCGCTTTGTTGCTTTGTCGACATGTCGCTCAGGTCTGCTTGCGCAGCAGGCCGGTGATGCCGGCGAGGAAGAGCGCGGTGAAGATCCACGACAACGCCCTCAGCACCGCCAGCACCGCGCTCAGCCACCCCGTCCGCGGCGTCCAGGGCTGGCTGGTCGCGCTGCTCGTCGTCGGCACGGCGGTCGAGAGCGCGTAGGTCAGCGGCTGGAACTGCGCGACGTCCCACCGCTCGTCCCACGCGCTCGCCGGCACCCGTCCGGGCACGGCTGCTGGGTTCGTTGCTCCTGCGACTCGCTGATCGTCGAGCACCGCCTGGCGGATCGTGGCGGTGGTCGCGGTGGTGAAGTCGTCGGTCCGCTGCGAGCTGAGCAGGAGGGCGATCACGAACACCGCCAGCAGGCAGGTGAGCGTGCGCCGGACGGGGTAGTAGCCGTGCCCGGTCGTCCACCGGGAGAACCAGCTCGCCACCCGGCTCGACCGCGAGCCGTGCCGGGCCGAGCGGACCGCCGAGCGGTAGCGGATCCACCGCGCGTCGCTCGGCTGGCCGATGCGGTCGTAGAGGTTCGCCAGCTCCTGCCAGGGTTGCGCCGTCGTCTGGCTGTCCAGCCAGCGGGCGGCACACCCCGGGTCGGTCCGCGGGCGGCCGATGAGGTCGCCGAGCTGCCAGCCCGCGACGTTGGCGAGCGGAGGCGGCTCCGTAGCGCCGGCGGCGACGGCGAGGCGATGGAACCTGCTACCCACCAGGTAGAGACTGCCGGCGAGCTGGAGGTCCGGCCCGAGCAGGGCGTCATGAGCTACGCGGAGATTGCGGCCGTTGACGCTCCATCCTTGATCTGTGTGGCCCCCCAGCCGAGCGGCCCGCATGCTCAGCTGGCCCCCGATCTCGGCCCCGTCGAGGTTGAGGGGCCCCGCCATCTCGAACCCGTCCCGCAGGAAGGCGCCCTGGCCGATGCGCAGGTCCTGCCCGTCCAGGCTCCAGCCCTGATCGGAGCGCCCGTGGACCCGCGCACCGACCATGCCCAGCTGCCCCGCGATGCGCGCACCGTGAAGGGTGATCGCGCCCGTCGCCTCGAACCCGCCGTCGAGGAAGACGTCGCTGTCGACCTGCAGGTTCTGCGCCACCAGGCTCCAGCCTGTGTCGGTCGCGCCGTTGAGACGGACCCCGCGCAGCGCGAGCTGGGTCCCGATCCGGGAGGCGGAGAGGAGGACCGCGCCGGCGGTCGTCAGGCCGTCCGCGTCGAACCCGTGGCCGACCTGCATCCGGCTCGCCAGCACGCTCCAGTGGGTCCCGGACTTCCCGAGGCGGGCGCGCCGGAGGCTGAGGTGGCGCCGCACGTGCGCATTGCCCAGCCCGGCTCCTCCCGCCGTCTCGAAGCCCTCGTCGAGCGCCATGACGTCGTCGACCTCGAGTCCGTTGGCCCGCAGGCTCCAGCCCTTGGCGTCCGCCCGCGCCAGGCGGCTGCCGGTCATCCGCAACCAGCCACCGACCTCCGCGTTGGTGAGCGTCACCGTGCCATCGACCAGGCAGGAGTGGAGAGACAGGGAGTGGGGGATCCGCATCAGCCCGAGATCGAGATTGCCCACGATCGCGGCACCCCGCACGCGCAGCCCACGAGGATCCACGTCGTCGACCTTGCCGCGGATGACCTCCAGCAGCACGCTGCGCAGCAGGCCGGCCTCGACGACGAAGTCGCCCGCAGAGTCGGACACCAGTCGCTCGGGGCTGGGCCGGGTGCCGTCACCCACGACGAGCGGCTCTCCGCTGCGGAGGCTGTCGATGAGCTGCTGCCGCTCGATCATGGGGTCAGCATGCCGACGCCGTAGCCGCTTGCCTAGGCTTGTCTCACTGTGCGGTGCGCGACCGTTTCCCGTGAAACAGTCGCTTTGTCGACAAGTCGCTCTGTCGACGTACAGGGTCAGATGACGCGGTCGTTGCGGTTGCGTGGGTCGATCAGGTCGACGATCCGCTGCAGGTCGCCGGTGTTGGCGAACTCGATGCTGATCTTGCCCTTGGCCTTGCCGAGGTCGATCTTCACCCGCGTCTCCAGCCGGTCACCGAGGCGCTCGGAGAGCTCGGTGAGCCCGGGCGCCTTCGGCTTGTTGCGGGTGGGACGCTTCGTCGTACCGCCGACCTCGCCGACGGAGACGATCTCCTCCAGGCCGCGCACCGAGATGCCCTCGGCGACGACGCGCTGCGCGAGGCGGTCCTGCACCTCCGCGTCCGGTACGCCGAGCAGAGCGCGCGCGTGGCCGGCGGACAGCACGCCCGCGGCCACTCGGCGCTGCACGGCCGGGGAGAGCTTGAGCAGGCGCAGGGTGTTGCTGATCTGGGGCCGCGATCGACCGATCCGCTGGGCGAGCTCGTCGTGGGTGCAGGAGAAGTCCTCGAGCAGCTGCTGGTACGCCGCGGCCTCCTCGAGGGGGTTGAGGTTGCTGCGGTGCAGGTTCTCCAGGAGCGCGTCCCGGAGCATGTCGGTGTCGTCGGTCTCGCGGACGATCGCGGGGATCGTGGCGAGGCCGGCGGCCTGGGTGGCGCGCCAACGGCGCTCACCCATGACCAGCTCGTAGGCATCGGGGGCCGTCCTGCGGACCACGACGGGCTGGAGGAGGCCGATCTCCTTGATGGAGTGGACCAGCTCGGCCATCGCCTCCTCGTCGAAGACGGTCCGCGGGTTGACCGCGTTGGGCCGGATCGCGTCGACGGGCAGCTCGGCGAAGAACGCGCCCTCGACGGGCGCCAGACCCGAATCTTCGATCTGCGGGCCTGTCGCCGAGCCGGTGGACCCCGGGTCCGCCGACCCGCTGGGAGGCGCTCCTGCGGAAAGGTCCGAATTCTGGGCGTCCTGGTTGACATCAGGGCGCTCCGCCGGGACAGATCCAGCGGCCGGCGCCGACGACGGGGGAGCCGTCGGGATCAGCGACCCGAGCCCGCGACCGAGCCCGCGACGGGGCGCTCCAGCGTTCACGACAGGCTCCCTCGGACGACGATCTCGCGCGCCGCTTCGAGATAGCTGAGCGCGCCGGGTGAACCCGGATCGTAGGTCATCACGGTCTGGCCGTACGACGGCGCCTCCGACACCCGCACCGAGCGCGGGATGGCGGTCTTGAGCACCTGGTCGCCGAAGTGCTCGCGCACCTCCTGGGCCACGCCCGCGGCGAGGCGCGTCCGGGCGTCGTACATGGTCAGCACGATGGTGGACACCGCGAGCTCGGGGTTGAGGTGGGCGCGCACCATGTCGACGGTGGCGAGGAGCTGGCCGAGACCCTCCAGGGCGTAGTACTCCGCCTGGATCGGGATGAGCATCTCCGCGCCCGCGACGAGCGCGTTCAGGGTGAGCAGGCCGAGCGAAGGCGGGCAGTCGATGAAGACGTAGTCGAAGCGCTCCTCGCCGGCCGACTCGGCGGTGCCGATCCGCGGGTGGGCGTCGATCGCCTTCTTCAGCCGCTGCTCCCGGGCGACGACGCTGACGAGCTCGATCTCGGCGCCGGCCAGGTCGATCGTGGCGGGGACGACCCACAGGCCCGCGGCGTCCGGGCAGGGCTGAGCGATGTCGACGATGGCGAGGCCGTCCACCAGCAGCTCGTACGTCGACGGGGTGCCCTGGCGGTGCTCGATGTTCAGTGCCGTGGAGGCGTTGCCCTGGGGGTCGAGGTCGATGACCAGGACCCGCTGCCCGAGCTGGGTCAGCGCCGCCGCCAGATTGACGGTGGACGTGGTCTTCCCGACGCCGCCCTTCTGGTTCGCGACCACCAGCACCCGCGTCTCGGAGGGACGGCCCAGCTGCTCCTGCGGGATGCCCGCGCGGACCATCACGGTCGCCTGCGCCGCACGGGCCAGGGGAGTGAGGTCGTCGTCGAAGCCGGCGTTGCGCTCGGCGAGCTGGGCGGCGGTCAGGACCGCCGGGGAGCCCGTTTCACGTGAAACATCACCGGAGGCGGGTGTTCCGTCCACCTGTGGATAACTAGGCGCAGTCTGTGGATGCTCACGCTCAGCACCCCCGTCGCGGTCGGTGGAAAACCCACCGGGAACCGTAGAGTCGCTCACGACTTCCTCCTCTTGCTCCGGGAGCTGCGCGGACCCCGAGGCCCACGCGATGACCGGGACGGCAACGATACGCGGGCCGGCTCGGCCCAGGTCACCCGCACGACGCGGATCGGACTGACATCGGCGAGGGCGGGGTCGTCGCCGCCCAGGGTCTCGACGGTCGGCTCCGCGCAGCCCAGCCGGGAGAGCACGGACGCGGCCGACTCGATCTCCTCGGGGGCGGAGCTGCCCTTCATCGCGACCAGCGCGCCGTGCGCAGCCACCAGCGGCATCGACCACTCCAGCAGCCGGCCGAGCGGAGCGACGGCACGGGAGGTGACGACGTCGAAGTCGGAGCTTCCGTGGAGAGCGTCGGCACGGCCACGCACCACCACCACGTTGGTCAGGCCCAGCTCGGCGACGCTCTCCTCCAGGAAGGTCGTACGACGCAGCAGCGGCTCGATCAGCGTCACCGCCACGTCGGGACGGGCGATCGCCACCACCAGCCCGGGCAGGCCGGCGCCGGACCCGATGTCGGCCACACGCGCACCCTCGGGGAGGGCGGGGGCCAGCAGGGCGCAGTTGAGGACGTGGCGCTCCCACAGCCGCGGCGCCTCGCGAGGTCCGATGAGGCCACGGACGACCCCGTCGGTGGCCAGCCGCTCGGCGTACGCCACGGCTGCGTCGACCCGATCCTCGGGGAACAGCGCGTGGACCGCCGGCGGGGGAGGGGGCAGTGGACTGCCGCCCTCAGCAACGACCCCCGGGCCTGCCGGATCCGCTGGATCCGGAGACACCGGGGGCGTGCGTGCTTCGTCGTGTTTCACGTGAAACGTCGAGCCTCGGGGAGCTCAGGCGTCCGCGGGGAGCACCACGACGTAGCGTCGCGGCTCCACGCCGGCCGACTCCGAGCGCAGGCCGGCGGCCGCGACGGCGTCGTGCACGATCTTCCGCTCGAACGGCGACATCGGGTCCAGAGAGACCGGCTCGCCGGACTCGGTCACCTTCGCCGCGGTCTCCGCACCGAGCTGGGACAGGCGAGTGCGCTTGTCCGCGCGGAAGCCGGAGACGTCGAGCATCAGCCGCGAACGCTCGCCGGTCTCGCGGTAGACCGCCAGCCGGGTGAGCTCCTGGAGCGCTTCGAGCACCTTGCCGTCCTGGCCGACGAGCTGGCTCAGCTCGGCACCCACGATGGACACGGCGGCCCGGTCGGCCTCGACGTCGATGTCCAGGTCGCCGTCCAGGTCGGCGATGTCGAGGAGCTCCTCGAGGTAGTCCGCGGCGATGTCGCCCTCCTGCTCCAGGCGAGCGATCTTGTCGCTGTCGCCGGCGGGGGCGGTGTCCTCGATGGCGGTCTCGTCGGTGACGACCTCGGTCTCGATCTCGGCGCTCACTTCTGCTCTCCCTTGCTGGGTCCGGACTTCCCGGACGGGTTGTTCTTGGGGGTGGTGCCGCCCTTGCTGCGCTGGGAGCGGGTCTGCCGCTTCGGCTGCTGGCGGGTGGTGGGACGCGGCTCGGTCACGGTCGTCGTACCGGTCTCTGCCGGCTCCTCGGTGACGGCGTGCCCGTGACGGGCCGCCTTGGCCTTGTCACGGTCCTGCTTGGCCTTGAAGGCCGGCGTGCCCGGGGCGGGGTTGTTGCGGATGACGTAGAACTGCTGGCCCATGGTCCACAGGTTCGACGTGGTCCAGTAGAGGAGGACACCGATCGGGAAGGCGATACCGCCCAGGCCGAACGCCACCGGGAGGATGTAGAGCAGCATCTTCTGCTGCTGGGCGTACGGCCCGCTCATCGCCTCGGCCGGCATGTTCTTGGCCATCAGCTGGCGCTGGGTGATGAAGGTGGTGGCCGTCATCGCGAGCACCAGGATGGCCGCGACGACCATGACCAGGGCGTGCGGGTCGTCGCCCCAGGTGCGCGAGGCCCAGAAGTTGCCGTTGATCGGCAGGCTGCCGAAGATCTTCGACTCGCCGAACTCGTGCGCCTTCTCCTTGGTGAGGAAGCCGTGCGCCTTGTCGCTCTTGGCGGCCCCGGAGAGCAGTCGGAAGAGCGCGAAGAAGATCGGCATCTGCAGCAGGATCGGCAAGCAGGACGCGAACGGGTTGGTGCCCGCCTCGCGGTAGAGCTTCATCGTCTCCTCGGCCAGCTTCTGCCGGTCGTGGCCGTACTTCTTCTGCAGCTCCTTCACCTTGGGCTGCAGCAGCTGCATGTTGCGGCTCGACTTGATCTGCTTCACGAACAGCGGGATCAGCGCCGCCCGGATGACCAGGGTCAGGCCGATGATCGACAGCGCCCAGGACAGGCCGCCCGCGCCGTCGAGACCGATCAGCGTGAAGAACTTGTGCCACCCGAGCAGGACCGCCGAGATGATGTAGTACAGCGGCACCATGATGAAGTGACCGATGTCGCCGATGAAACCCACGAGTCAGGCTCCTTGCTGGGAGTCGGGACCGCCGGCGGACGCCGGCAGAAGTTCGGGTGGGGGCGCGTCACCGCGCCGGGGCGGCACGTGGTCGACGCCGCCGGGGGACCAGGGGTGGCAGCGCAGCAGGCGCCGGCCAGCCAGCCAGGTCCCCTTGATCGCGCCGTGCACCCGCAACGCCTCCACGGCGTACGCCGAGCACGACGGGTAGTAACGGCAGGTGGGGCCCAGGAGCGGGCTCAGAGTCACCTGGTAGACCTTCACCAGGCCGATGAGCAGCCACTTCATCGGGCCTCCGTGACACGCTGGAGACAACGGTCGAGGTCCGCCACCAGTTCCGGGTACGACGACCCGGCCGCCGCCGGCTGGGCCCGGACCACGAGCACCGACCCGGCCGGGACGCCCTCGATCCGCTCCCGCACCGCGTGCCGTAGCCGCCGCTTGACCCGGTTGCGGACGACGGCGGTGCCGACGGCCTTGCTCACGACGAATCCGACGCGCGGCGTCGTCGCGGCACCGGCTCGGGGACCGGGCATGCCGACGACCTGCCGCTCCGGACGGAGCAGCAGGTGCGTGACGACCGTGCGGGAACCGGCCCGGAGGCCTCGTCGGCCGGCGGCCCGGAAGAGCTCCGGGTCACGCAGCCGGTGGCCGGCGTCGAGCATGGACTCAGCCCCGCGGGTTCCGCTGCGCGGACACCCCCGGATGCCTGCCCGTCCTCAGACGGACAGGCTCGAGCGGCCCTTCCGGCGACGGTTCGCCAGGATGGCGCGACCGGCGCGGGTGCGCATCCGCAGTCGGAAACCGTGCACCTTGTGGCGACGACGGTTGTTGGGCTGGTACGTCCGCTTGCTCACGAATCGGCCTCTCAGGTGCAATGATCGGGAAGGGTCTTCCGGCAGCCTGCACGCGGCCCCGGTCGGGAGCCGGCCGGCGCGTCGGCCGCCACCGCGCAGCCACGAGCACCCGAGAGCGGGAGACTTCGTGGACATGCGGCACCGGTCGACTCCAGTTGACCAATGAACGGTACGCGCAGGCCGGAGGAAGGGTCAAACCGGCGTCGTCCTCGCGCGGGCGCGCGTGAGATGCCCCGCAATTTCCCCCACGCCGTTCAAAACCTGTGGATAGCGGGTTGATCGACCCCCTCCTCGGCAGTTAGGTTCGACAGATCCGGGTTTCCCCGCCGGTCTCGAAGCACCCCGCCGTCCTTGCTCGCGGTCGCCTGCGCTGTCCTGTCGACACCGCTCTGACCTGCGGAAATGCTGACGAAACGGGTGTTCCGGGCGGCCTCGGTCAGGCGTCGTCGACCTGATGATGCAAATGTTCACAACCTGTGGACAAACTTGTGGACCAGACCAGGCCACCGACAGCGAGAGGTGTGAGGCGTGACCGGCAACCCCGATCAGCCCCCGAACGACGCCAGCCCCGAGAGCGCGATCGCGCGCCTCGAACGTGAGTGGGCGGTGGTGGTCGGTGACCTCCAGGCCCACCAGCGCGCCTGGCTGCAGTCGAGCAAGCCGGTGACCCTGCACGGCACCACCGCGATCGTGGCCGTGCCCGACGACTTCACCCGCAAGCGGTTGGAGGGGCGTCTGCGCAGCCAGCTCGAGGACGTGCTGACCGAGCGCTTCGGCCACGAGGTCCAGCTCGCCGTCACCGTCGACAGCTCGCTGCAGGCCGAGCCCGGCTTCGAGGGACACGCCTACGACGACGCCCCGGCCGAGCCTCCCGTCGATTTGTCGACAAGTCCCCAGGTCGACACATCGACGTACGACGCGCCGCGGACCGGCGCCCCCAGCTTCGACACCGGGTACGACGCCCCCGACCGCCCCGCGCTGCTGCCGAGCCCGAGCACCCCGCCGGCCACGAGCGGTGAGTCCCGGCTGAACCCGAAGTACACCTTCGAGACCTTCGTCATCGGCTCGTCCAACCGCTTCCCGCACGCCGCGGCCGTCGCGGTGAGCGAGGCGCCGGGCAAGAGCTACAACCCGCTCCTCGTCTACGGCGAGTCCGGCCTGGGCAAGACCCACCTGCTGCACGCGATCGGCCACTACGTGCGCACGATCTACGCCGGCTCCAAGGTGCGCTACGTCTCCAGCGAGGAGTTCACCAACGAGTTCATCAACGCGATCCGCGACGACCGGCAGGACCGGTTCAAGCGGAAGTACCGCGACGTCGACGTGCTGCTCATCGACGACATCCAGTTCCTGGAGGGCAAGACCCAGACCCAGGAGGAGTTCTTCCACACCTTCAACACGCTGCACAACGCCAACAAGCAGATCGTGCTGACCTCCGACCGCCCGCCGAAGCGGCTCGAGGCGCTGGAGGACCGGCTTCGCAACCGGTTCGAGTGGGGCCTGATCACCGACGTGCAGCCGCCGGACCTCGAGACCCGGATCGCGATCCTTCGCAAGAAGGCCGCGATGGACCGGCTCACCGCGCCCTCGGACGTGCTGGAGTTCATCGCCAGCAAGATCCAGACCAACATCCGCGAGCTGGAGGGCGCGCTGATCCGGGTCACCGCCTTCGCCAACCTCAACCGCCAGGACGTCGACATGACGCTGGCCGAGATCGTGCTCAAGGACCTGATCCCCGACGGCGGCGAGCCGGAGATCACCGCGCCGCTCATCATCGCCCAGACCGCGGCGTACTTCGGCCTGACGATCGAGGAGCTCACCGGGCCGAGCCGCGGGCGCCACCTGGTGATGGCCCGGCAGATCGCGATGTACCTGTGCCGCGAGCTCACCGGCCTGTCGCTGCCGAAGATCGGCGCGCAGTTCGGCAACCGCGACCACACGACGGTGATGTACGCCGAGCGGAAGATCAACCAGCTGCTCGGTGAGCGCCGTGCGGTCTTCAACCAGGTCAGCGAGCTCACCAACCGGGTGAAGATGCAGGCCCGCCAGGGCTGATCCCTGTCGTTCCAGCCTGTGGAGAACTCACCCGGAATTGTGAGAACTACACGGGGAGGATTCCGTGGAGCCGCCAGGACACCTCTCCACACCGCATCGTCCGTCCCCACCCGCGGCCCTGCCGCGCACATCTCTCCACAACCGTCCTCCACCTCTCGAAGGGCCGCTGACCTGCACGGATGCCGGTTGTCCACAGATTCCACCGAGGCTATGACCACTCCGTACCTACTGACGGATCGTTCGAACGCCGAACTCCTCCCGGCACCCTGCCTGTGGAACGACACCCGCGGACCCGATCCGACTCGCCGACGGGCGGTGTCACGCTCAGGGCGGTCGTGGCAGGATGCAACCCCAACCGAACTCAGTGATGAGGTACGACGAACGTGAAGTTCCGAGTCGAGCGCGACGTCCTCGCCGACGCCGTCGCCTGGGCTGCGCGCAGCCTTCCGGTCCGTCCGAGCGCCCCGGTGCTCGCCGGCCTGCTGATCGAGGCCAGTGACGAGGGCCTGGTGCTCTCGACGTTCGACTACGAGACCTCCGCGCGGGCCACGCTCACCGCCGAGGTCCACGACGAGGGCAAGGCGCTCGTCAGCGGCCGCCTGCTCGCCGACATCTGCCGCAGCCTGCCCAACAAGCCGGTCGAGCTGACGCTCGACGGTGCCCGGGTCTCGCTGACCTGCGGCTCCTCGCGCTTCTCGCTGCAGACGATGCCCGTCGAGGACTACCCGACGATCCCGGAGATGCCGGCCGCGACCGGCACCGTGCCGAGCGACGCCTTCGCGCACGCCGTGGGCCAGGCGGTCACCGCCGCCGGCCGCGACGACATGCTGCCCGTGCTGACCGGTGTCCGGATCGAGATCGAGGGCGACACCATCGCGCTGCTGGCCACCGACCGCTTCCGGCTCTCCCAGCGCGAGCTGACGTGGAACCCCGGCACCCCCGACGCCTCGGTCGCGGCCCTGGTGCCGGCGAAGGTGCTCGGCGACACCGCCAAGTCGCTGACCGCGGGCCCGGAGGTCACCATCGCGCTGTCCGCCTCCGGCGCGGGCGACGGGATCATCGGCTTCGAGGGCACCGGCCCCGGCGGCGTGCGGCGGACGACGACCCGGCTGCTGGACGGCGAGTTCCCCAAGGTCCGCAGCCTGTTCCCGAGCGAGAAGCTCACCATCGCCAAGATCGACCGTGCCGAGCTGATCGAGTCGGTCAAGCGCGTCTCGCTCGTCGCCGACCGCAACACCGCCGTGCAGCTGAGCTTCCGCGACGGCGCCCTGGTCCTCGACGCCGGGTCCGGCGACGACGCCCAGGCCTCGGAGTCGGTGCCCGCGCAGATCGAGGGCGAGGACCTGGTCACCGGCTTCAACCCGACCTTCCTGCTCGACGGCCTCGGCGCCATCGACCAGGCCGTCGTCGAGCTTGCGTTCACCCAGGCCGCCAAGCCCGTGGTGATCAGCGGCACCGACGAGGAGTCCGAGGAGCAGGGCGGCTCGTTCCGCTACCTCTTGATGCCTCGGCGACTCTTGAGCTGACACCCACCACGACACCCAAGGGAGTGCATCGCATGCACATCGGACTGGTCGGACTCGGCAAGATGGGTGGCAACATGCGCACCCGCCTGCGCAACGGAGGGCACACGGTCGTCGGCTACGACCGCAACCCCGACCTCGCCGACGTCGGCAGCCTCGCCGAGCTGGTCGAGGCGCTGCCCACGCCCAAGGTGGTGTGGGTCATGGTCCCCGCCGGCGACCCCACCCGCTCCACCGTCGCCGAGCTCAAGGAGCTGCTCGGCGAGGGCGACCTCGTCGTCGACGGCGGCAACTCCAAGTACACCGACGACGCGGTCAACGCCGCCTCGCTCGCCGAGAAGGGCATCGGCTTCGTCGACTGCGGCGTCTCCGGCGGGGTCTGGGGCCTGGAGAACGGCTACGCCCTGATGTACGGCGGCGCGGCCGACGACATCGCCAAGGTGCAGCCCGCCTTCGACACCCTCAAGCCCGAGGAGGGTGGGTCGGTGCACGCCGGCCCCACCCCGGGCGCCGGGCACTTCGCCAAGATGGTCCACAACGGCATCGAGTACGCCATGATGCAGGCCTACGCCGAGGGCTGGGAGCTGCTCGAGAAGGTCGACATCGTCGAGAACGTGCCGGAGATCTTCGAGTCCTGGCGCTACGGCACGGTGATCCGCTCGTGGCTGCTCGACCTGCTCACCGAGGCGATCGAGGCCGACGAGCACCTGGAGAAGCTGCGCGGTTACGCCGACGACTCCGGCGAGGGCCGGTGGACCGTGCAGGCGGCGATCGACAACGCCGTGCCGATGCACGTCATCGCGGCCTCGCTCTTCGCCCGGTTCACCTCCCGCCAGGAGGACAGCCCGGCGATGAAGGCGATCGCGGCGATGCGCAACCAGTTCGGCGGGCACGCCGTGCACACCGAGCCGCCTCCGGGCGGCGAGGCCAACCCGGCCTGATCGCGCGGCCCGGAGGAGGGATGATGGTGCGGTGCACGTCGCCCACCTGACCCTCCACGACTTCCGGTCGTACGCCGACGTGGACGTCGCGCTCGAGCCGGGCGTGACGGCCTTCGTCGGCCGCAACGGGCAGGGCAAGACCAACCTGGTCGAGGCGATCGACTACCTGTCCCGGCTCTCGTCGCACCGGGTCGCCACCGACGCACCGCTGATCCGGGCCGGCACCGAGCAGGCAGTGGTCCGCGCGGCGGTGGTCCGCAACGGACGCACCGCCGTGCTGGAGGTCGAGCTCAACCCCGGTCGCGCCAACCGGGCCCGGATCAACCGGTCGCCGCTGCCGCGGGTGCGCGAGCTGGCCGGCCTGGTGCGCACCGTGGTGTTCAGCCCCGAGGACCTCGCGCTGGTGAAGGGCGACCCGGGCCAGCGGCGCCGGTTCCTCGACGACCTGCTGGTGCTGCGCACCCCGCGCTACGCCGGCGTGATCGCCGACCACGACCGGGTGCTCAAGCAGCGCAACACCCTGCTCAAGACGCTGTACGCCGCCCGCGGGTCCAGCCGCGAGGCGGCACTGGCCACGCTGGCGGTCTGGGACGACCACCTCGTCGCCACCGGCACCGAGCTGCTGCGCGCGCGCCAGGCGCTGGTGACCGACCTGGCGCCGTACCTCGGCAAGGCCTACGAGGCGGTCGCCCGGGGCGCGAGCCGCGACGACGCCCGGATCGAGTACGCCGCGACGGTGCCCGCCGGCGAGGACGCGGCGGAGTCCTTCCGCGCCGAGCTCGCCCGGCGCCAGGCCGAGGAGATCCAGCGCGGGGTGACCCTGGTCGGCCCGCACCGCGACGACCTGGTGCTGACCCTGGGGCCCGGCGACGAGCACCGGCTGCCGGTGAAGGGCTACGCCAGCCACGGCGAGTCGTGGTCCTTCGCGCTGGCGCTGCGACTGGCGTCCTACGACCTGCTGCGTGCCGACGGCGACGACCCGATCCTGGTCCTCGACGACGTCTTCGCCGAGCTCGACGCGGAACGGCGCGAGCAGCTGGCCGCGCTGGTGGCCGGCGCCGAGCAGGTGCTGGTGACGGCGGCGGTCGCGGCCGACGTACCGGAGGCGTTGCGGGGGACCACCTTCCACGTCGCGGCCGGCGAGGTGACCCGTGCCTGAGCCGGAGGACGACACACCTGCCGAGGAGGAGGCCGAGGAGCACCGGCCCGACGGGCTGGACCTCGCCCGGGCGCAGACCCTCGGTGCCGCCGGGGCCGCGACGACGCCTGCCCGGCGCCGCATCCCGCGCACCGGCCTCACCCCGAGCGGCACCCGCCGCGGCCGGAGCCGGCCCGGCGAGGCGCAGCTGAGCGGGGCGCGCCCCGACGGCCGCGACCCGCAGGGCCTGGGTCCGGAGGTCGACCGGCTCGTCGGGGAGCGGGGCTGGGGCCTGGACCTGCAGGTGCGTGGCGTGTTCGCGCGCTGGGCCGAGATCGTCGGCGACGAGATCGGCGCCCACTCCACGCCGGAGACCCTCGTCGACGGCACCCTCGTCGTCCGGACCGACTCCACGGCCTGGGCGACCCAGCTCAAGCTGCTCGCCGCGACCCTGGTCAAGCGGCTCAACGAGGAGCTCGGTCGCGACACCGTCCGGGTGGTCGAGGTGCTCGGCCCGCACGCGCCGTCGTGGAAGCACGGGCGCCGCGGCACCCGCGACGGCCGCGGCCCGCGCGACACCTACGGCTGAGCCGCCGGATTTCTTGACTCTCCGACCGGCCCGGACCTCGCTACGATGCAGCAGGTTCAGGGGGGATACGTCCGCAGGGTGAGGAGATCGTCATGAGCAGTTTCGAGCCGCCGGCACCGCCGCCGCCTCCCCCCGGTCCGCCGGGTCCGCCCGGGCCGCCGTCGTGGGGTCCGCCGGGCGAGTCCGGCCCCTGGGACGTCGGCCAGGCCGTCAGCTGGGGCTGGGAGAAGTTCCAGCGCAACATGAGCCAGATGATCATCGCCGCGCTGGCGATCTTCGCGGCCTTCGTGGTCTTCTCGCTGCTCTACGTCTTCGCGATCATCCCGGCGAGCTCGAGCGACGGCTGCAGCGTCAACTACACGACCGGTGACCTCGACTGCGACGACGGCTGGCCGTTCCTGCTGACCTTCGCGATCGTCGCGGTGCTCGGCGTCGTCTTCTTCATCTTCGCCCAGGTCATCGGGGCCGGCCTGATCCGCGAGGCGCTCGGCGTGACCGAGGGCCGGGCGTTCACCACGGCCGGGGTCTTCAAGTTCGAGAACATCGGCAACGTCGTGGTGACCAGCCTGCTCGTCGGCGCGGGGACCTTCGTCGGCTACCTGCTGTGCATCATCCCCGGCATCATCTTCGCCTTCTTGTCGATGTACTCGCTCTTCTTCGTCGTGGACAGGAACCTCGCGCCGGTCGAGGCGATCAAGGCGAGCATCGAGCTGGTCCGCAACAACCTCGGCCCGGCGCTGATCTGGTACCTGGTCGCGATCGTCATCGTCTTCATCGGCGAGCTGCTCTGCCTTGTCGGCCTGCTGGCCGCCATCCCGGTCGCGCTGCTCGGCTCGGCGTACACCTACAAGCGGCTCTCCGGCCAGCCGGTCACGCCCTGACCCGGTCCCTGCGCCCGGCGGCTTTTTCGGGCCGTCGGGCGTAGGGGGACCCGGCCGACCCCCTGCGCGGGCCGCGAATCCGCCTTTCCGGGACGCTGAGACGGCGTTCTCGGATCTGGACCACCCCCTGCGCCGGGTCGCTCACGTGATCTGAGGCCCTCAGCGGGCTAGAATGGGTTCCTGGCCGGGAAACCGTCTCCGTCGACGCGACTCGGCCTTCGCCATGCCATCGGCCATGGCGTTCTCCCCGTTGAGCAGAAGAGGTCACCCGCGTGTCGACTGACGACCAGGCCACCCCGCAGGAGACGGAGTACGACGCCTCCGCGATCCAGGTCCTCGAGGGTCTCGAGGCCGTCCGCAAGCGCCCCGGCATGTACATCGGCTCCACCGGCGAGCGCGGCCTGCACCACCTGATCTGGGAGATCGTGGACAACGCGGTCGACGAGGCGCTCGCCGGCTACTGCGACGTGATCAAGGTGTCCCTCAACGCCGACGGCTCGGTCACCGTCGTCGACGACGGCCGCGGCATCCCGACCGACACCGCGCCGGGCCAGGAGCTGCCCGCGGCGACGCTGGCGCTGACCGTGCTGCACGCCGGCGGCAAGTTCGGCGGCGGCGGCTACAAGGTCTCCGGCGGTCTGCACGGCGTCGGCTCCTCGGTCGTCAACGCGCTCTCCGACCGCCTGCACCTGCAGGTGAAGAACCGCGGCTACCTGTGGGAGCAGGAGTTCTCCCTCGGCACCCCCGACTACGCGCTGCGCCAGGTCCGTCCGCTGGAGGACGGCGAGCGCACCGGCACGACCGTCACGTGGTGGGCCTCGCCGGACATCTTCGAGACGACCGACTACACCCTGGAGACCATCTCCACCCGGTTCCGCGAGATGGCGTTCCTCAACAAGGGCCTGCGCATCGAGCTGGTCGACGCCCGGCCGAAGGCCGAGGAGCTCGCCGAGGCCGTCGAGGACGGCACCGGCGAGGTCGAGGGCGTCGCCGACTCCGCGACCGAGATCCACGCGGCCGACGTCGACGGCCACAAGGCGCTGGAGCAGGTCTTCCAGTACGAGCGCGGCCTGGCCGACTACGTCGACTTCCTCAACAAGCGCAAGACGCCGATCAGCTCGGTGATCTCCTACGAGGCCGAGACCGGCGACGACGCGGCCAACCCGATGAGCCTCGAGCTGGCGATGCAGTGGCAGGCCTCGTCGTACAACGAGTCGGTGCACACCTTCGCGAACACGATCAACACCCCCGAGGGCGGCACCCACGAGGAGGGCTTCCGCGCCGCGCTCACCTCCCTGGTCAACCGGTGGGGCGAGGAGTGGGGCCTGATCAAGAAGAAGGAGGACCGGCTGACCGGTGACGACATCCGCGAGGGTCTCACCGCGATCATCAGCCTGAAGATCTCCAACCCGCAGTTCGAGGGCCAGACCAAGGCCAAGCTCGGCAACACCGAGGCCAAGGGCTTCGTGCAGTCGGTCGTCAACGACCAGCTCGGCGCCTGGCTGGAGCAGAACCCGAACGAGGGCAAGGAGATCATCCGCAAGGCGCAGGCCGCCGCGACCGCGCGGATCGCGGCCCGCAAGGCCCGCGACCTGGCCCGCAACCGCAAGGGCCTGCTCGGCGGGGGAGGCCTGCCGGGCAAGCTGCGCGACTGCAGCTCGCGCAACCCCGAGGAGTGCGAGGTCTTCATCGTCGAGGGTGACTCCGCCGGCGGCTCCGCGGTCATGGGCCGCGACAACAACATCCAGGCGATCCTCCCGATCCGCGGCAAGATCCTCAACGTCGAGAAGGCGCGCATCGACAAGGTCCTGGCCAACCAGGAGGTCCAGGCGATCATCTCCGCGCTCGGCACGGGCGTGCACGAGGAGTTCGACCTCGCCAAGCTGCGCTACCACAAGATCGTGCTGATGGCTGACGCCGACGTCGACGGCCACCACATCAACACCCTGCTGCTGACCCTGCTGTTCCGGTTCATGCGCCCGCTGATCGAGGCCGGCCACGTCTACCTCGCGCAGCCGCCACTCTACCGGATCAAGTGGAACAAGCCGCACGAGCACGAGTACGTCTACTCCGACGCCGAGCGCGACGCGGTGATGCGCGACGGTCTCGAGCAGGGCAAGAAGCTGCCCAAGGAAGCCCCGATCCAGCGCTACAAGGGTCTCGGCGAGATGAACGCCGACGAGCTGTGGGAGACCACCCTCGACCCCGACCAGCGGGTGCTCCTCCAGGTCACCCTGGAGGACGCGGCGCAGGCCGACGAGATCTTCTCGATCCTGATGGGGGAGGACGTCGAGCAGCGGCGCTCCTTCATCCAGCGCAACGCCAAGGACGTCCGATTCCTCGATATCTAGGTCTCTAACCCCCACCCTAGACATCGATAGATCGAAGCAGAGAGAGCAATCGTGACTGAAACCCAGAGCAACCTCGGCGATGGCACCGGGGGCGGCCGCGTCCAGCCCGTCGACCTGCAGGAGTCGATGAAGCGCTCCTACATCGACTACGCGATGGCCGTCATCGTCGGCCGGGCCCTGCCCGACGTACGGGACGGGTTGAAGCCGGTGCACCGCCGGGTCCTCTACGCCATGTACGACGGCGGCTACCGCCCCGACCGCGGCTTCAACAAGTGCGCGCGCGTCGTCGGCGACGTGATGGGTAACTACCACCCGCACGGCGACTCCGCGATCTACGACACCCTCGTCCGCCTCGCCCAGCCCTGGGTGATGCGCAACCCGCTGGTCGCGGGCCAGGGCAACTTCGGCTCGCCGGGCAACGACCCCGCCGCCGCGATGCGCTACACCGAGTGCCGGATGGCGCCGCTGGCCATGGAGATGGTCCGGGACATCGACGAGGACACCGTCGACATGGTCCCCAACTACGACGGCAAGACCGAGGAGCCGACGATCCTGCCGGCCCGGTTCCCCAACCTGCTGGTCAACGGCTCCGCCGGCATCGCGGTCGGCATGGCCACCAACATCCCGCCGCACAACCTGCGCGAGGTCGCCGACGGCGCGGTCTGGGCGCTGGAGCACCCCGACGCCACCCGTGAGGAGCTGCAGGACGCCCTCATCGAGCGGGTCAAGGGCCCCGACTTCCCCAACGGCGCGCTGATCGTGGGCCGCGAGGGCATCGAGCAGGCCTACCGCACCGGCCGCGGCTCGATCACCCAGCGCGCGATCATCGAGGTCGACGAGGACAAGGCCGGCCGCACCGTCCTCGTCATCACCGACCTGCCCTACATGGTCAACCCCGACAACCTGCTGGTGAAGATCGCGGAGCTCGCCGACGCCGGCAAGGTGCAGGGCATCAGCGACGTCCGCAACGAGACCTCCTCGCGGGTGGGCCAGCGCATCGTCGTCGTGCTCAAGCGCGACGCCGTCGCCCGGGTCGTGCTCAACAACCTGCTCAAGCACACCGAGCTGCAGACCAACTTCTCCGCCAACATGCTCGCGCTCGTCGACGGCGTGCCGCGCACGCTGAGCATCGACCAGTTCATCAGCAACTGGGTCGAGCACCAGGTCGAGGTCATCCGCCGGCGCACCGAGTTCCGGCTCCGCAAGGCCGAGGAGCGGGCCCACATCCTGCGTGGTCTCGCCAAGGCGCTCGACATGCTCGACGAGGTGATCGCGCTGATCCGGCGCTCGCCCGAGGTCGAGGACGCCCGCCGCGGCCTGATCGAGCTGCTCGACATCGACGAGCTGCAGGCCAACGCGATCCTCGACATGCAGCTGCGTCGACTGGCCGCCCTCGAGCGCCAGAAGATCATCGACGAGCTGGCCAAGATCGAGGCCGAGATCGCCGACCTCAAGGACATCCTCGCCAACGTCAGCCGTCAGCGGCGGATCGTGGTCGAGGAGCTGGGGGAGATCGTCGAGAAGTACGGCGACGACCGTCGTACCCAGATCATCGCGGCCGCCGGCGACATGTCCATGGAGGACCTGATCCCCGACGAGGACCAGGTCGTCTCGATCACCCGCGGCGGCTACGCCAAGCGGACCCGCGCCGACCAGTACCGCACGCAGAAGCGCGGCGGGAAGGGCGTGCGCGGCGCCTCGCTGCGCGGCGACGACGTGGTCGAGCACTTCATCGCCACCACCTCGCACCACTGGCTGCTGTTCTTCACCACGGCCGGCCGGGTCTACCGGACCAAGGTCTACAACCTGCCCGAGGCCTCCCGCGACGCCAAGGGCGGCCACGTCGCCGGCCTGCTGTCCTTCCAGCCGGACGAGTCGATCGCCCAGGTGCTCGCGATCCGCGACTACGAGCAGGCGCCGTACCTCGTCCTGGCGACGAAGAAGGGCCTGGTCAAGAAGACCCGCCTCGGCGACTACAACAGCCCCCGCCAGGCCGGCGTCATCGCGATCAACTTCCGCGACGACGACGACGAGCTGATCGGCGCCGAGCTGGTCAGCAGCGACGACCACATCCTGCTCGTGTCCCGCAAGGGCCAGGCGATCCGCTTCCCCGCCACCGACGACCAGCTGCGCCCGATGGGCCGGGCGACGTCCGGCGTCACCGGGATGAAGTTCCGCGACGGCGACGCGCTGCTCTCGATGGCCGTCATCCGCGCCGAGGAGGTCGCCAACGAGGAGGCCGAGGGCGACGCCGAGGCGCCGGTCCAGTACGTCTTCTCGATCACCGACGCCGGCAAGGCGAAGCGGAGCCGGATCGCGGAGTACCGCGTGCAGTCGCGCGGCGGCATCGGCATCAAGGCGATGAAGCTGGAGAACGAGGAGCGCGGCTCGCTCGTCGGGGCGTTCATCGTCGTCGACGGCGACGAGATCCTCTCCATCACCGCCACCGGCCAGGTCGTCCGCTCGCCCATCAACGACGACTTCCGGCCCACCGGCCGCTCCACCCAGGGCGTCAACTTCGTCACCCCGAAGAAGGGCGACACGGTCGCCGTCGTGGCCCGCTCCGTGGAGGCCAAGGACCCCGACGACGAGGCGACCGAATCGCCCGATGAGGCCCCGGATGCCACAATCGGAGGGACCACCGAGCCCACCACGGGCGAGGACGGGACCACTGGGGATCCCGGGGAGAGTGAGAGCTGATGACCGAGCGCGTCGACGAGACCGCGATCCGTCCGCCTGTGGACGGGTCGCCGAGCGGCCCGCCGGCGACCCCGCCGCAGCCGCCGTCGACCTCCCTGCCGGGCACCCCGCCGAGCGCCCGTCCGCGCGCCCCGCGCCGGGCCCGGCTCCGGCTCACCCGGGTCGACCCGTGGTCGGTCATGAAGACCTCGTTCCTGCTCTCCATCGCCTTCGCGGTCGTCACCGTGGTGTCGGTCGCGATGGTGTGGCAGGTGCTCGGCGCCGCCGGCGTCTGGGACTCGATCAACTCCACCATCCAGGAGAGCATCGGCGGCGAGGACGTGGCCGGCTTCCGGATCGAGGACTACCTCGGCACGAGCCGCGTGCTCGGCTTCACCATGCTGGTGGCGGCCATCGACGTCGTGCTGATCACGGCGGCGGCGACCCTCGTGGCGTTCCTCTACAACATGTCCGCCGCCCTCCTCGGCGGCGTCGAGATCACCTTGGCTGAGGACAACTGAGCTGATGGCGCGAGCGCGTTCTCGCTGCGCTCGCCCTCGCTGCCGCGCTCGCCGTTGCCTCCGGTAGGTGGTGGCGTCCGTCCGGCGTCCTGCCCGTCGGCGCGCTGAACGACGCCTCCCTGCGCCTCCGGTCGCTCGTTCCTCGCTCCCTCCGGCTGCGGGCCGGCACCGTCCCGCGCTGGCCGCCGATGTTCACCGCGGTCCTCGTTTTGTTCGCTGCTCCGATGCTCCGGTAAGGTCTGTCCTCGGCTTGCTGCCGCGGGGCTTCCACCCAACAACAGCAGGCCACCCGGGCCTATAGCTCAGACGGTTAGAGCACCACACTGATAATGTGGGGGTCAGAGGTTCAAGTCCTCTTAGGCCCACGGAACACCCCGGCCGCGGTCACCGCGGGCCGGGGTTTCTCGTTAGAAGCAAGGAGTGGAGCAGTGAAGAAGCTCGTTCTCGCGGTCCTCGCCGCCGTCGGCGTCGTCGTGGCCGGCAAGAAGCTCCAGGAGAGCAAGGCCGAGCAGGCCCTCTGGGCCGAGGCGACCGACACCCTCCCCAAGAGCTGACCCACCCGCCCGTACGACGGGTCACGGGGCCTTGGCGCAATTGGTAGCGCACCTGCTTTGCAAGCAGGGGGTTAGGGGTTCGAGTCCCCTAGGCTCCACCAGAACACGCTCTGACCTGCGACGGAGCATCCAGCACTAGTCAGGCTGGAGCTCTGTTACCCACATGCTGAGCTGTGACGGCTTCTGAATCCTCACAGATGTGCTGCGCGGTCCGACTTGTCGCCGTCGAAGTCCTGGGCGAGATAGACCCTCAGGGTCGTGTTGGTGTCGGCGTGCCCGAGCTGGTCAGCGATCCGACGACCCGGCACCCCAGCCTCTCCGAGACTGGCATCGGAATGATCCTGGCGGAGCCGTCGTGGAAGCCGCGTGTTCGATCGGAGCTAGCCTCGCCATATGGCAGAGCTTGCCCGCGCAGTGGCTGCACTCAGGATCGTCGGTGAGGATCTGGACCCGTCAGAGATCACCGCGCTACTGGGCTGCGAGCCGACGACCGCATGGGCGAAGGGTGAGACCCGGACCACGCACGGCGTGACGCGGGTGATGAGCTTCGGTAAGTGGGGCATGGAGGCGCCTGAAACGAGCCCGGCAGATCTCGACTCCCAGGTGTCGGCCATTCTCGACCGCCTGAGTCCTGACCAGGGGGTGTGGAGCAACCTCGCTGAACGGTACGACGTTGATCTGTTCTGCGGGTGGTTCATGGAGCGGCTGAACGAAGGGGTGAGTCTTGCGCCCGAGACATTGGCATCTCTCGGGGCGAGGCGGATCGTGCTCGACATCGATCTGTATGGTGCGTTTGAAGCCGATGCGCCCGAAACTAGATCGGTTCCTGCCGTGCAGAAGTGGTGGCCCGGCCGGAGCTAGACCGCTCTGCGTTACCTGCACGCTTACCCGTGTGGGCCGTTACTGGCAATGTTCTTCGATGTCGGGAAGTGGGGAGTGCTTCCCAGGCCTACGCGGGACTCACGGTCAGAGTGTCGTAGTGAATGTCCGAGCATGGTTCTGGATGTTGTGCCCGCGATAGATGCAGGGGGTTAGGGGTTCGAGTCCCCTAGGCTCCACCACGCACGCTCAGCGTGCCTCCACGAACACCGGGTCGAGCTGGGCCGCCCAGGCGTGCTCCTTGCGCCGGCGCTGCCACCACGACCGGTAGACCTCCGAGCTCCGCGCCTGGGCGCCGTACGTCGAGAGCACGGCCCGGTACGTCGCCTCGACCATCGAGCGCCCGACCCGCTCGCGTCGCCACGCGATGATGACCCGCATCCGGACCGGGTCGCCGACGAGGGGGCGGACCGCCACCCCCGGCGGCGGGACGACGAGCGGCTCGACGAGCTGCAGGGCCAGCCCAGTGGCGATCAGCGGCCGCCCGCCGCCGTAGGGGAAGGTGAAGCGGACCAACGGGTCGAAGCCGGCGTCGAGGGCGGCGGAGCGGAGCTCGGCGAGGGAGCCGTCGTCGGCGCCGGGCGGCTCGATCCAGGTCTCGCCGGCCAGGTCGGCGAGGTCGATCTCCTCGCGAGCGGCGAGCGGGTGGCCCTCGGCGAGGCCGACGAAGACCGGGATGGTGGGCAGCACGACCCGGTGCCCGAGCTCGGGCGGCACCTGGTGCTCGGCGTCGTCGGAGACGAGGACGACGGCGAGGTCGTGGTGGTGGTGGGCCAGTCCGTGGGCGAGGACGGCGGTGGAGGTGTCGACGGCGTACCGCAGGTCGCGTTCCTCGCCCAGCGTGCGCTCGAGCTCGGCGATCAGGGCCGTGGTGCACTCCATCGGGGAGAGGCCGACGCCCAGCGCAGCGGTGCTGCGGTGCTCGGCGATGTGCACCTGGAGCTGGTCGAACTCGGCGAGCGAGGCCGCGGCCCGGCGGACGACCTGCTCGCCCAGCGGAGTGGGGACGACGCCCACCCGCTCCCGCCGGAACAGGGGCTCGCCGACCTGTCGCTCGATGCGCTGCAGCAGCGTCGTCAGGGACGGCTGGGTCGTCCCGAGCTCGGCGGCCGCGCGGGTGACGCTGCCGGCGGAGGCGAGCGCGCACAGCGCCCGCAGGTGCCGGATCTCCATGTCCACGGCCCGAGCGTAGGTCGTTCCTGGCCCAGGTGCCGGACCACCACGGCCTCATTGCACCAACCAATGACAGTTCGCCATGGTCGGTGCGTCGGGGACCCGACCACACTGAGGACGTGGATCGCATGGGGGGCTCTGGTGAGGCAGGTACTTCGTCGTCCTGCCTCACCAGACAGCCCTCGCAGGGCATCCTGATCGGGTGAACCGCGCGCTGCTGCCGGCCCTCGCCGCCGGCGCCGTGCTCCTGGCCGGCTGCTCGTCGGCCCCCGAGCGCCCCGATGCCTCCGGTCCCGACGAGCAGGCCTGCGTGACCGGCACGTTGCAGTACACCTGGGACAGCGCGGAGGACGGCGACGAGGACGGCGGTCCGGTGCCGACGACCGCTCCGGTCCGCGCCGCCGACTGGGAGCTGTGGGCGGCCGACGACTCCGGCGAGCCGGTCGTCACGGGCATCACCGACGACCAGGGGAGCTTCGACGCCTGCGTCGACGGCGACCTCCCGGCCGGTGCCAGCCTCCACTTCCCGGCGTCCTCACGAGGCCTGTGGCAGGTCGTCGACGACGTCGGCGGCAGCGTGCACACGTTCAGCGTCGACGTCACGGGCGACGACCTCGGCACGGTCGCCGTGCCGCGCAGGGACGCGGGGGCGTGGAAGATCGTCGACACCGCCGGTGAGCTGTACGCCGAGCGCGGCACCGACTCGCCCTGCTGGACCGCGCGGGAGAAGACCGCGGCCGACTGCTCCACGCTCAGCTTCGTCTGGGCGGCCGACCGCAAGGACGGCGGCTACTTCGACGTCGGCGACAGCAACTCCCCCATCCTTGCCGGCGAGGACGCCGCCTCGCGGCACACGATCGTGCACGAGGCCGGCCACTGGTGGCAGTGGCTGCTCTACGACGGGCGCTTCCCCCGCGTCACCGACTGCACCCCGCACTTCATCGACAAGGTCACCTCGCGCAGCTGCGCGTGGACCGAGGGCTTCGCGGACGCGGTGGCGGCGTACGTCCTGGGTGACGACGTCTACGTCCACGACGACGGACTGGTCCAGTCCTTCGCCTCCACGCGGGACCTGCCGGTCGCCGCCGGCGACGCGGTCGAGGGCAACGTCGCGGCCTCCCTGCTCGACCTGTGGCAGCTCGCGGACGGCTGGGACGACGACCTCGCGGTGATGACCGGCGAGCCGAGTGGCGACTTCGAGGAGTACGTCACCGAGGACCGGCCGGCCGCGGGGCTGCCCGTGGACGCCGACGTACGCAGGCTGCTGGGCGGGCACACCATCGACTACTGACGTTCACGGCTCGCCCCTGTTTGATGTCGGCGGCGCGGCCTACTGTCGAACCATGACCACCGCGCAGTGGACGGCCGACTCCCTCCTGACCCGCTACGACGAGGTCCGGTCGCACACGGAGCGGCTCGCCGCGCCGCTGTCCCCGGAGGACCAGACGGTGCAGTCGATGCCGGACGTCTCGCCGACGAAGTGGCACCGGGCGCACGTGACGTGGTTCTTCGAGACCTTCCTGCTGGCGGAGAACGAGGCGGGCTTCGCGCCGTACCAGGACCGCTACTGGTTCCTCTTCAACTCCTACTACGAGGCGGTCGGCCCGCGCTACGCCCGCGCCGAGCGCGGCGTGATCAGCCGCCCGGGCGCGCACGACGTCGGGCTCTACCGGGCCAACGTGGACGAGCGGGTCAAGATCCTGCTCGACACCCTCGACCAGGGCACGATCGACAAGCTGGCGGCCACGATCGAGCTGGGCTTCCACCACGAGCAGCAGCACCAGGAGCTGCTGCTGATGGACATCAAGCACGTGCTCTCGCTCAACCCCCTCCAGCCCGTCTACGACGGCCGCCCGTCGACCCCGACCGAGCCGGACGACCTGGGCTGGGTCGAGGTCGCGGGCGGGCTGGTCGAGATCGGGCACCGCGACGCGGGCTTCTCCTTCGACAACGAGCTGCCCCTGCACCAGGCCTGGCTGGAGCCCTACCGGCTCGCGGACCGGCTGGTGACCAACGGCGAGTGGCTGGCGTTCATGGCCGACGGGGGCTACCGGCGGGCGGACCTGTGGCTCTCCGACGGCTGGGCCCGGGTCAACGGCGAGCAGTGGGACGCGCCGTTCTACTGGCAGCAGGTCGACGGGGTGTGGTTCGAGCACACCCTGCACGGCACCTTCCCGGTCGACCCCGGCCTGCCGGTGAGCCACGTGAGCCACTACGAGGCCGACGCCTACGCCACCTGGGCGGGCAAGCGGCTGCCCACCGAGGCGGAGTGGGAGCACGCGGTCCGCACCGACACCCGCGACGAGCCCACGCCGACGGGCAACCTCGCCGACACCGAGACCTTCCACCCGCGCGCGGCCGGCGCGAGCACGGGCCGGCTGCGGCAGGTGTTCGGCGACTGCTGGGAGTGGACCTCCTCGGCCTACCTTCCCTATCCCGGCTTCCACCCGCCGGCCGGCGCGATCGGGGAGTACAACGGCAAGTTCATGTCCAACCAGATGGTGCTGCGCGGCGGCTGCGCGCTGACCCCGGCCGGCCACGCGCGGGCCGGCTACCGCAACTTCTTCCCACCCGGCGCACGGTGGGCACTGTCCGGGCTACGCCTGGCCGACGGAGGGGAGCCCCGATGAGCGAGCGACGCGAGCCCGAGATGACGGTGCTGCTCGACCCCGACTGGGCGAGCGGCAGCCTCGTCGACGACGTACGACGCGGACTGACCCGGCACCCGCGCACGCTCCCGCCGCGGTGGCTCTACGACGACCACGGCTCGCAGCTGTTCGACGAGATCACCCGGCTGCCGGAGTACTACCCCTTCCTCGCCGAGCGCTCGATCCTGGAGGCGCACGCCGACGAGATCGTCGCGGCCAGCGGCGCGACCACCCTGGTCGAGCTCGGCAGCGGCACCAGCGAGAAGACCCGGCTGCTCCTCGACGCCTTCACCCGGGCGGGCCAGCTCACCCGGTTCGCGCCGGTCGACGTCTCGGAGGGCACGCTGCGCGCGGCGGCCGACGAGATCGCGACGGCCTACCCCGGTCTGGAGGTGGCGGCCGTCGTCGGCGACTTCACCCTGCACCTGGCCCAGCTGCCGCAGGGCGGCCGGCGGATGGTCGCTTTCCTGGGCGGCACCATCGGCAACCTCTACCTGGAGGAGCGCAAGGCCTTCCTCGGCGCGCTCGGCGACCTGCTGGCACCGGGCGACTCGGTGCTGCTCGGCACCGACCTGGTGAAGAGCGCCGACCGCCTCATCGCCGCCTACGACGACAGCCAGGGCGTCACCGAGGCGTTCATCCGCAACTCCCTCACCGTGGTCAATCGCGAGCTCGGCGCGGACTTCGACCAGGACGCGTTCTCCTACATCCCGTTCTGGGACGGGCACATGGAGCGGATGGACATGCGGCTGCGGGCCGAGGTGCCGCAACGGGTCAGCGTGCCGGGCGCGGACCTGGTCCTCGACCTGGCCGTGGGCGAGGAGCTCCGGGTGGAGATCTCCACGAAGTTCCGGGTCAGCCGGATCGCGGCCGAGCTGGAGGCCACCGGGCTCGCGGTGGCGCGGGTGTGGACCGACGAGCCGGGCGACTTCGCGCTCACTCTTGCGGTCAAGCCCTGATCCGACCGGAAAATCTGCGTCCGGGGTCTGGACGTGCCGCCGTCGAGCGGGCAGGGTCGAAGGGCCGGGCTGCGGCCCGGTCTATCTACTCGGAGGTATTCCACGTGAAGAGAACGCTGACGATCGTTGCGTCAGGACTGACCGCCGCGGCACTGCTCGTGCCGGCGGCCAACAGCACGGCGGCCCCGGCCGACCATGACCGCACGGGGGGACAGGCGGCCGGCGCGCCGTCGTACACCCCTCCGGCCCCGGTGTGGGGCGAGTGCTCGGTGGCCCGGCTCAAGGCCGCGGGCGCGCAGTGCGCGAACCTCGAGGTCCCGCTCGACTACGCCAAGCCGAACGGCAAGAAGATCCAGATCGCGGTGAGCCGCAAGCTGCACACCGACCCCGACTACAAGGGCATGATCGCGGTCAACCCCGGCGGCCCCGGTGGATCCGGCCTCATCTACTCGATCCTCGGCGGGTCGATCCCGGACGGCGTGGGCGCGAAGTACGACTGGTACGGCTTCGACCCGCGCGGCGTCGGGAGCAGCACCCCGTCGCTGAGCTGCGACCCCGACTACGCCGGCGCGGGCTACGACCGCCCCAACTACGTGCCGACGCGCGCCGCGGACCTGCGCTGGTGGCGCACGACCACGAGCGGCTACTCGCGGTCCTGCTCGAAGGCCGACGCCAAGGCGCTGCTGCCGCACCTGCGCACGACCGACGTCGCGCGTGACCTCGACAGCCTGCGCAAGGCCGCCGGCCAGGAGAAGCTGAACTACTACGGCTTCTCCTACGGCACCTACCTCGGCCAGGTCTACGCGACGATGTTCCCGAAGCAGGTCGGCCGGTTCGTCTGGGACGGCGTGCTCAACGCGAAGAACGCCTTCTACCAGGCCAACCTCGACCAGGACATCCAGTTCGACAAGAACCTGGACACCTACTGGAAGTGGGTCGCCGACCACGACGCGCACTTCGGTCTCGGCACCGACTGGCGCGCCATCAAGCGGGGCTACTACCGCCTGCGGGCCCAGCTCGACCGCAACCCGGCCGCCGACGGCAAGCTCGGCCCGGACGAGCTGGACGACGTGATGCTGAGCGCCGGCTACTACGTCTACGACTGGGTCGCGCTCGGCGACGCCTACGCCACGCTGGTCAAGACCGGCGACGGCACCGACGTGCTCGCCAACTACGGCGGTCCGGGCGACGACAACGGCTTCGCGGTCTACAACGGCGTGCAGTGCACCGACGCGAAGTGGCCCGGCTGGCAGCGCACCCAGGCCGACGCGTGGCGGATCCACCTCAAGCACCCGTTCCTGACGTGGGGGAACACCTGGTACAACGCTCCGTGCCTGAACTGGCCGGCCCCCTCGCGCAACGCCGTCAAGGTGGACGGGTCGCGGATCTCGACGAAGATCCTGCTCATCGCCGAGACCAACGACGCCGCGACGGTCTACTCCGGGGCGCTCGCCACGCGCAAGGCCTTCCCGTCGTCGTACCTCATCGAGGGTGTGGGTGGCACCACCCACTCGGGCTCGCTGTCGGGCATCGCGTGCACGGACGACACCATCGCGCACTACCTCGACACCGGTGAGCTGCCGGCCCGCAAGCGCGGCAACCGCAGCGACCAGCAGTGCGACCCGGTGCCGGCTCCCGAGCCGGCCGCCGCGGCGGGCCTGCGTGCCCGCAAGGCGACGGGCGGCAGCCAGGACCTGCTGCCGGCCGACCTGCGCGCGGGTCTGCAGGAGGCCCAGTCGATCGGGCGCTGAGCCCCGATCTCCCACCGGTGGCGGGCGTCGTGCGGTACGACGTCCGCCACCGGCGCGTCTCTGGCAGACTCAGCGCCGTGAAGCACGCCCGGTCCCGCGCAGCGCTCGCCTGCGCGGCCCTGGCGACGATGGTCCTCGCGGGGTGCACGAGCGAGCCGAAGCCGGTCTACCAGGACCCGCCCGCCCCGGCGGCCGTCGCCACGGAGTACGACCCCTCGCTCGAGCCGTCGGCCGCCGTGCTGACCCTGGTGCCGGAGAAGGCCACCTCGCTCACCGTCACCGACTTCGACCAGCTCCGGCTGGTGCTCGGCCACGGCTCGCTCACCGGCGCCAGCCCGGCCGCGGAGCGGGCCGCCTTCTGGCGTCAGGTGCCCACCACCGCCTCGCTCTCGCTCGGGCTGCTGCGTCCCGACGACGCCCGGCTGCGCGCCGACTTCGGGATCGGCCAGGACGACGTGGCCTGGGAGGCGACGTACGACGGCGGCTGGATCCTGTCCTTCCACGACACCGTCCCGATGGCGTCGGTGCAGCGCGCGGTCAAGGCAGGCGTGGGCCGGCTGCGGGGCGCGGTCGTCGACCCGGCACGGCACCTCGTCACCTCGACCGCCCCGCCGGACGTCGCCCAGTCCTGGGGCGCCCAGGCGAGCCTGCTGGCGCTGGTCGGGCGGGAGGCCGTCTCGACGTACGTCGACCGGTCCTGCCTCTCCTTCGACAGCGTGTTCGGCGACGGGCTGCAGGCCCAGCTCGCCGACGCCCCCGCCGCGGCGCTGCGGGCGCTGGACGAGCTCGACGCCTACTCGGTCGCGCTCGGCACCGAGCTCGCCACCGTCCAGCTCGGACCGGGTCGCGACGACGCCTTCGACCGGGTCCGGCTGGCCGAGGTGATGCCGCCGACGAAGCCCGAGTTCGGCCTGGCGCTGAGCCGCGGGGTCGCCGACCCGGGCAGCGGCCGGCTCGGCTACACGCTGAGCGACCCGGCCGCCGCGGCCGAGCTGACCCGCACCGGGCAGCTGCCGTTCGCGGTCTGCCGCAACGGCGGCTGATCAGCCTCGCGTCTCAGCCCGCAGCGCGTCGAGCTGGGCCTTGTCGTGGGCGCAGAAGACGGTGACCTCGTCGCCGTGCGCTCGGGCCAGCTCCTGCAGCCGCTCCAGGTTGCTCACCCGGGCCTTGTTGTCGACCGCCATCAGCCGCTGGAAGGCGGTCAGCGCGGGCGGGCAGGTGGGCGGCTCCTGGACCTGGCCACCACTGAAGAAGGCGTCGCCGGCGTGCAGCAGCCAGCGGCCGTCGTCCGTGCGGACGGCGACACCGGAGTGGCCGCGGGTGTGCCCGGGCAGCGGCACGATCACCACGTCGTCGGCCAGCGCCGTGACCGCGGCGAACCCGAACCAGTCGTCGCCGCCCTCGGCGTGCGTCTCCCAGCGCGGGCCGTGCGCCCACTGGCCCTGGACGTAACGCTGCTTCTCCTGCAGCGAGGGGTGCAGCGCGGCCTCGAGCTCGGTGGCGTGCACGTGCACCCGCGCGTCCGGGAAGTCACCGATGCCGCCGGCATGGTCGAGGTCGAGGTGGGTGAGCACGATGTCGGTCACCTCGGCCGGGTCGTGCCCGAGCGCCCGGACCTGCGCCTGCGCGGTCTCCTGGGCGTCGAGCGCCGGCCGGACCGCGGCGAGGAAGGGCCGGCCGAGGCGGTGCTTGTCGGCCAGGTCCGCGGTGCCGAAGCCGGTGTCGACGAGGGTCAGTCCGTCGGGCCGTTCGAGCAGGAGCACGTGGGCGACCATCCGCGGCGCCAGCGGCGGCCGCATCGTCGCGCAGTTCAGGTGGGAGATGCGCACGGCCCGATCCTGGCGCTGCCGCGCGTGCGGTGACTACCTCCCGCGGGAGGATTTGTCTGTCTTGCGGCGCGACCGGGTGGTCACAGCGACAGGTCGTGCAACCGCTGGACGGTGGGCGAGGTCGGCACCGTGCTCGGGTCCGGCGCGGTGCCGAAGATCCGGTCCGCCGTACCGGCGGTGGTGACGGTGAACCAGTAGTGCTCGCTCTTGTAGTGGTGCAGCCGGTGGTTGCGCCAGACCTTGCGGTACCACGCCGACCTCGGCCGGTAGTCGCTGTGCAGGAGGTAGTGCGTCCACTCGTAGCCGGACTTGATCGCGTAGATCGCCACCAGGAGCGTGAACATCGCGGTCCAGGTCGGCGTGACCAGCCAGGCCAGCCCGGTCCACGCGGGCGCGAGCCACAGCTGGGCCTGCCAGGGGATGAACACGAGCGGGATCTCGCGCGGGTTGGCGTGGTGGAGGCGGTGCTTGCGCGCGAGCAAGGGGTCGAGGGTCAGCGGGCCGAGGTGGCGCGGCTTCCAGTGCAGGATGACCACGTGGACCAACCACTCCACGACCGGCAGGATCGCGACCAGGCCGACAGGCACGAGCAGCTCCCACCACGAGCCGGGACCGGCGAGGACCCGGCCGGTGGTCGCGGCGGCGAGGGCGGTGCCGAGCAGGTAGGGGCTCGGGTGCCGCCAGAACGCGGCGAAGACCTCCCCCAGCGTCTGGTTCGTACGACGGCCGGCGGCCCTGTCGCCGACGTACTTGCCGTCGAGCCGCGCCTCGTCGTCGGCCAGCCGGGACGCGGCGTGCGCCTCGCGGGGGCTCATCGCTCGTCCCCGATCGCGTCGAGCGCCGCGAGCAGCGCCTCGGCCGTCGGCGTGAGGACCCGGGCCGCGGCGGCCCGGGCGGTGGCCGCGTCGCCGGCCCGGACAGCGTCCGCGAGCAGCCGGTAGGGCTCGACCTGGCCCACCTCGGCGGCGAGCAGGGCACCGAGCGCGGGCAGCGCCGGCTCGTAGGCCGTGCGCAGGCTGTTGAACATCAACCGGTAGACGATCGACTCGGCGCCGTCGACGAGCAGGTCCCAGTAGTCGAGGGCGAGCTGTTGCCAGCGGACCGGGTCGGTGGCGCCGCCCATCGCGTCGACGACGTCGATGAGCTGGTGGGCGAGGGCCGGGCCACCCCGCTGCGCGGCGAGCGCCGCGATGCCGGGCCCGACCTCGGCGCGGGCCTCGATCACGCTGCGGGCGACGGCGGTGTCGAGGCCGCCGGTGCGCACGAGCAGCCGGGGCAGCAGGTCGAGCCCGGCCGCCGTACGGAAGTCGCGGACGGTGGTGGCGCCCCCGTGCCGCACCTCGACCAGCCCGGTCTGCGCGATCCGCTGCAGCGCCTCGCGCACCGCCGGCCGGGAGATGCCGAGCACCTCGGCCAGCCGGCGCTCGCTGGGCAGCGGCTCGCCGACGGCGAGCTCGCCGTCGAGGACGTCGTCGAGGACCTGGTCGAAGACCTGGTCGGCCACGGAGCGGCGGGTCACGGGTCGCAGTGCCATGTCCGCGACCGTAGTCGACCACTCGACTGGTGGTCAAGTGGTCTGACCAGTCGGTTGTAGTCCCTGGCGAAAAGCACCCATTCCGGCCCGATCGGGGTGCTTTTCGCCAGGGACTACCGCGCCCGTAGGCTGAGAGCGTGGTGCGATGGTGGAGCATGCGGCTGTGGGGCGTGCACCTCCTCGCCCTGGTCTGCGTGGGCTTCGCGGCCGGCATGGGCGTGTGGCAGTACGACGCCTGGCAGGACCGCCGCGCGGCCGAGCAGGTCGACCTGACCGCCGCCGCCCCGGTCCCGATCACCGACGTCCTCGGGCCCGACGACCCGTTCCCGACCGCCGGCCTGGGCCGCCCGGTCGACATCACCGGCACCTTCCTGAGCGAGGGCACGGTGCTGGTCACCGGGCGCGAGGGCGCCGACGGTGCTGACGGCTCCTGGCTGGTCACCCCGCTGAGCGTGGGCGCGCCCGACCAGCCGGCGGTGCCCGTCGTCCGGGGCTGGGTGCCCGCGGACACCGCGATCGCCGACGTCCCACCACCGCCGGCCGGCGAGATCGCCCTGACCGGCTGGCTGCAGCCGACGGAGTCCGCCCAGGAGGGCGACGACGACCCGAGCGACGGCACGATCGCGCACCTGCGGGTGGCCGACCTGGTCCAGCTCGTCGGCGGCCAGGACCTGTACGGCGCCTACGTGGTCGCCGAGGACACCTCCCCCAGCGACGCGGCCGCCGGGGTGGTGGCGGCGAGCCTCGACCAGCTCCCGCCCGCGAGCCGGTTCACCGGCCTGCGCAACATCCTCTATGCGATCGAGTGGTGGGTCTTCGCCGCGTTCGCGGTGTTCCTGTGGTGGCGCCATGTGCGCGACGTCACCGCGCAACCGGTCCTCGACGAGTCCGCCGCCGAGGACGCCGAGGACGACGCCGTACCCTCGAAGCCGTGACCAAGCTCTTCACGGCCTATCGCGTGCTCGCGCTCGTGGTGGGCGTCCTGCTCGTCGTCGGCACCCTCGGCTCGCTGTGCAAGTACCTGCTCACGGACGGCTCCGCGCTCCAGCAGCTCGGCGACGACCTGACACCGATCTGGCTGGTGCACGGCTGGATCTACATGGTCTACGTCGTGGTGGCGTTCCTGCTCAGCCAGAAGCTGCGGTGGAGCATCCCCCAGCTCGGCCTGGTGCTGATCGCCGGCCTGATCCCCGGCCTGATCTTCTGGGTCGAGCACCGGGTGGTCGCGCGGGTGCGCGAGGACCACCCGGAGCTCGCCCGCGCCTGAGTCAGGGACGCGGCTCGGCGGACTGCCACTGCTGCTCGCCGCCGGCCTGCAGCTTCTTGGCGACGGCGGCCACGGCCGCGCCGACCAGACCGACCAGCACGAGCCTCTTCAGCGTCTTCATCGCGTTCTCCTCGGGTGTCGTCGGACGGGACCTGACGTCCAGCATGGTCCCCTGCGCAAGTCCTCGTAGGATCGGGGCGTTGCCGGACCACCCCGGACCGGCGCGACGTACCGAGCTCACGAGACGAGGATCCCCATGGCAGACCAGCAGGCCGTCCTGAAGACCAACAAGGGCGACATCACGGTCAACCTGTTCCCGAACCACGCACCGCTGACGGTGAAGAGCTTCGTGGGGCTCGCCACCGGCAACCCCGTCGAGGTCACCCCTGACGGGCCGTTCACCCCCGACCGCCGCGGCGGTACGACGGGCGAGGGCCCCTTCTACGACGGCCTCACCTTCCACCGGATCATCCCCGGCTTCATGATCCAGGGCGGCTGCCCCGACGGCATCGGCACCGGCGGCCCGGGCTACCAGTTCAAGGACGAGCCGCACCCGGAGCTGACCTTCGACAAGCCGTACCTGCTCGCGATGGCCAACGCCGGCCCGGGCACCAACGGCTCGCAGTTCTTCATCACCGTCGGCGCGACCACCTGGCTGAACTTCAAGCACACCATCTTCGGTGAGGTCGCCGACCAGGCCGGGCGCGACGTGGTCGACGCGATCGCCGCCGTGCCGACCGGCCGCAACGACAAGCCGGTCGAGCCGGTCGTCATCGAGTCGGTCGAGATCAAGGGCTGACCCCTTCGATGACCAACCCTCCGGTCGGGGTGCCGACCTGCTACCGGCACCCCGACCGGGAGACCTGGATCCGCTGCCAGCGCTGCGACACGCCGATCTGCCCGGACTGCATGCGCGACGCGGCGGTGGGCTTCCAGTGCCCCTCGTGCGTGGCGGAGGGCCGCAAGTCGGTGCGCCAGGCCAAGACGGCGTACGGCGGGGTGATCTCCGCCAACCCGGGCGCCACCTCGATCACCCTGATCGGCATCAACGTGCTGGTCTGGATCGCGATCATGGCCAGCGGCTACCGCGACAGCCGGCTCACCTCGTGGCTGAGCCTGCACGCCGCGAGCTTCTGCCAGGACGGCGACCGGGTGCTGATCACGTCGAGGACGGCGTGCGAGGCCGGCTTCAGCGCGACCTGGGTCCCCGGCCTCGACGACGGGGCCTGGTGGCAGGTCCTCACCGCCTCCTTCACCCACGTCGAGCCGTGGCACATCTTGATGAACATGTTCGCGCTGTGGTCGCTGGGCCCGGTGGTCGAGCGGTTCCTGGGCCGGGCCCGCTTCGTCGCGCTCTACCTGGTCGCGGCCCTCGGGAGCGCCTTCGCCGTCTACGCGTTCGCCGGTGCCTACACCGAGACGGTCGGTGCGTCCGGGGCGATCTTCGGCCTGCTCGCCGCCTCGCTGGTCGCGGCCTGGAGGATCGGCGCGGACCTGTCGGTCTTCCGGACCACGCTGATCCTCGCGGTGGTGATCAGCATCGTCCCGGGTGTGTCCTGGCAGGGCCACCTCGGCGGCTTCGTCGCCGGTGGCCTGGCGGCGGGGGTGCTGGTGCTGGCACCCAGGGAGCAGCGCACCGTCGTCCAGGTCGCCGGGCTCGGCCTGATCGCGGCGATCTGCCTCGGTGGGATCGCCCTGATGATGGCGGGAGCCTGAGTTTCCCCAGGTTTCTCCACCGATGTGGAGGAATGACAGCCATGTAGTTCTCCCCAGCTGTGGAGATCGTTGTGGAAAACGAACGGCGCCGGTGACCCGAAGGTCACCGGCGCCGCGTCGTACGAGGGCGGAGGACCTACTCCCAGCGGGTGGCGAACGTGAAGCCGACCGCCATGAAGGCGATGCCGACGAACAGGTTCTTCTGCCCGAGGTCGGTGAAGACCGCGATGTAGTCGGGGTCCTTGCCGGTGAGGAAGATGTAGAAGATGCAGATCCACAGCAGGCCGATGAGGAAGCAGCCGAGCATCCCGACCACCACGCCCCGGCCACGGCCGAGCGGCGTGCTCGGGTGCGCGGAGACCGCGAGCCCGAGGAAGAGCAGGACGAAGCCGATCAGGTAGTTCTTGCCCTCGAGGTCGGCGATGAAGGACGGGCCGCCCGGCTGGACCGGCTTGCCCTGGTCGTTGAGGGCGCCGAAGCCGCCCTCGGGCCGGACCCCGAAGTAGTAGTAGAGGATCCACGCGATCCCGGCGACGATCAGCAGGAGCGCGATCGCGAAGCGGACGGTCAACAGCGGTCCGCGCTCGGGGGCGAACGGGTCGTCGTCCTTCTTCTTCGACAGGCGGGGCAGCTTCGCCACGTCTCGGCTCCTCGTGCGTTTCGCCCAGCGGTGGGCTCGGGGTGGACACTGTCAGTATGACGGGTACGCACGCGGGCGCACCGCCGGGCCATCGCTCCAGCAGGTCGCTGGCCTGGCGGGTCGGGACGCCGCTCGTCGCGCTGCTCAGCGGCAGCCTGCTCGCGGTGTCCGCCGCGAACAGCGACGGGACCGACCTCCGGCCCGGACGGTACACCGATCTGGCCGGACTCGTGGAAGCCGAGGCCCAGGACTACCAGCGCGTCGAGGACCGCTTCAACGACCTGACCGCCGAGGTGGACCGTCTCGGCGGCGACGTCAGCGACCGCGGCGTCGACAAGCTGCGCCGCCGCGCGGCCGGCCTGCGCGACCCCGCCGGGCTCACCCCGCGCGAGGGCCAGGGCGTGCGGATCACCATGTCGGACGCCCCCACCGAGCTGGTCGAGGACGCGCTGAAGCGCAACAAGGAGACCAAGGACCCCGAGCAGCGGCTCAACCTCAACCGCTTCGTGGTCCACCAGCAGGACATCCAGGCGGTGGTCAACGCGTTGTGGGACGGCGGCGCGAGCGCGGTCACCATCGCCGGCCAGCGGGTGATCTCCACGACCGGCATCAAGTGCCGCGGGCCTGTCGTCCAGCTGCAGGGCGTGCCCTACTCCCAGCCGTTCGTGATCGAGGCGGTCGGCGACCAGGGCGACCTGCTCGGCGCCATCGACGACGACCCGCTGGTCAGCGGTTACCGCACCGACTCGCTCAACCCGCAGATCGAGATCGGCTGGTCGCTCGACGCCGAGGAGCAGATCAAGGCGCCGGCCTACGACGGCCTGCTCGACCTGCAGTACGCCCGGCCGCTGCGCCGGAAGTAGCCGCTAGCCCGCGGGGTTCTGGCCCGGGGGCGGGTCCAGCGGGTTCTTCGGGTCGGTGCCGGCAGTGACCTCCTGGCCGTCGCTGATGCCGTCGCCGTCACTGTCGGGGTTGTTCGGGTCGGTCCCCAGCTGGGCTTCCTGCGCGTCGGAGAGCCCGTCGCCGTCGGTGTCGACCGGCGCGGGCGGCGTCGGCTTGACGTAGATCGAGACGAAGATGACCACCTCGTCGCCCTGGTCGCGTCGCGTGCCCGCGGCCGGCACCTGGTCGGTGATCCGGCCCTTGGTCTGGCTGTCGTCGGACGCGGCGGCGTTGCGCACCACCGGCACGAAGCCCGCGTCGCGGATCAGCTTCTCCGCCTGGGCACGGGTCTTGCCGACCACGTTCGGCACCGCGGCCGGGCCCTCGGAGACGCAGAGGGTGACGTCGGTGTCGGTGCCGACCGACGTACCGGCGACCGGCGTCTGCTCGACGACGGTCCCCTTCGGGTCGTCCGCCTCGCACTGGGTGACCTTGACCTTGGTCTCCGGGATGCCGGCCTCCTTGAGGGCGGTGATCGCCGCGGCCCGCTTCTGCCCGGTCAGCGTCGGCATCGGGAAGTCGCACCGCCCGCTGGAGACGGTGAGGTAGACGGTGCCGTTGGGGCGCAGGTAGTCGCCGCCGCCCGGCTCCTGCTTGATGACGGTGCCGCCCTCGAACTCGTCGCTGCACGCGACCTGGCTGTGGTCGCTCTCCAGGCCGGCCTCGCCGATCTCGCTGCGGGCGGCGTCGACCTCCTTGCCGACCACGCCGGGCACGGCGACGTCGGTCGGGGTGTCGTCGAAGAGCTTGGGCCAGACCAGGTACGCCGTCCCGAAGAGCGCCAGCAGCAGCACCGCCAGCAGCACCCACAGCCCGGCGCGGCTGCGCCGCTCGTCCGGCACCGGGGGCACGGCGGCGCGGACCGCGGTCTCGTTGGTCGCCGGCCGCGGCACCGGGACCGGCACGGGCACCGGGGTGGGCCCGGTCGACGGGTCGGCGACGACCGCCTGCACCGGCCGGCCGGCGAGGTAGCGCTCGATGTCGGCGCGCATCTGCGCGGCCGACTGGTAGCGGTCCTCGACCCGCTTGGCGAGCGACTTCATCACGATCGCGTCGACCTCCGGGGTGAGGTCGTGCTCGTGCCGCGACGGCGGCACGGCCGGCTCGCGCACGTGCTGGTAGGCCACCGCGACCGGCGAGTCGCCCACGAAGGGCGGCCGGCCGGTGAGCAGCTCGTAGAGCAGGCAGCCGGCGGAGTAGACGTCGGAGCGGGAGTCGACGGTCTCGCCGCGCGCCTGCTCCGGGGAGAGGTACTGCGCGGTGCCGACGACGGCCGCGGTCTGGGTCATCGAGGACTGGGCGTCGCTCATCGCGCGGGCGATGCCGAAGTCCATCACCTTCACGTCGCCCGACGGCGTGAGCATCACGTTGCCGGGCTTGATGTCGCGGTGGATGATGCCGGCGCGGTGGCTGTAGTCGAGGGCCGACAGCACGCCGCTGGTGATCTCCAGGGCCCGCTCGGGCAGGATCTTGCGGCCCTCGCGGAGGATGTCGCGCAGGGTGCGGCCGGCGACGTACTCCATCACGATGTAGGGCACGACCTCGTCGCCGCCCCCGGGCTGCGGGGTGCGCTCCTCGCCGGTGTCGTAGACCGAGACGATGGCGGGGTGGTTGAGCGAGGCCGACGACTGCGCCTCGCGGCGGAAGCGGGCCTGGAAGGTCGCGTCGCTGGCGAGGTCGGTGCGCAGCCGCTTGACCGCGACCACGCGGCCGAGCCGGGTGTCGGTGCCCTTGCGGACCTCCGCCATGCCGCCGCGGCCGAGGAGCTCGCCGAGCTCGTAGCGGCCGCCGACGACGGGGCCGTCGTTGGGTGGGGTGCTCATCCGGCCGCGCCTTCCGTGAGCTGGCTGCCGATGTCGGTCGGGAGGGTGGGCTCGGTGGTCGGCTCGGTGGGCTGTGTCGGCTCGGTGGGCTCCGTCGGCTCGGTGGGCTCGGTCTCCTCGACCGGTCCCCAGTAGAAGACGACGATCTCGTCGCCCTTGTCCAGGGTGCCCGAGCGGGAGAGCTGGGCCACGGTGCCCTCACGGCAGGAGCCGTCGTTGGGGACGTCGTAGCGCTCCACGGAGACCTGCAGGCCCAGGTTGCGCAGGTCGCGCTGGGCGTCGCGGTAGCCGGTCGTGCAGGTGTAGTCGTCCTCGTCGACGTCGACCGTGGTGTCCTCGGTCGTGGTCTCGCTGGTCGGCGTGGTCGCCTCGCTGGTCGGGGCCGAGGTGGTGTCGTCGGCGGTCGGCTCGTCGTCGTCCTTGCCGCCCAGCAGCAGTGCCGCCACCACGATCGCGGCGACCACGAGCAGCAGCACCCCGACCACGGCCGGCCACGGGGACTTGCGGCGCTCGTCCGGCTCCTCCGCGCCGGCGTACGCCGACGGGGAGTCCAGGCGCTGCATCGGCGTCGCCGGGCCGGGAGCCGGGACCGGCACCGGGACCGGGACGGACGGCAGCACCTGGGTCGCGCCCTCGGCGGGCGTGGGCGGCGGGACGGCCGCGGCGGCGCTGGAGGGGTTGCGGATCGCCGCGGCGAAGGCGGCGCCGTCGGCGTAGCGCTCGGCGGGGTCCTTGGCCAGCGCGCGGGTGACCACGGCGGCCAGCGGCGCGGGCACGCTCGCGGGCAGCGCGGGGACCGGCTGCTGGAGGTGCGCGAGCGCGGTGGCGACGGGCGTCTCGGCCTCGAACGGGCGACGCCCGGTGAGGCACTCGAAGGCGACCACGCCGAGGGAGTAGACGTCGGAGGCGGGCGTCGACGGGTTGCCGCGCGCCTGCTCGGGGCTGAGGTACTGCGGGGTGCCCATCACCGAGCCGGTGCGGGTCAGCGCGACCGCGTCCGCGGCCCGGGCGATGCCGAAGTCGGTGATCTTCACGGTCCGGTCGGCGGTGACCAGCAGGTTGGCGGGCTTGACGTCGCGGTGCACGATGCCGGCGCGGTGCGCGACACCGAGCGCCTCGCCGGCCTGCGCGATGAGGTCCTGGACGACGGCGGCGTCGAGGGTGCGGCCGTTGGACCGCGCGGTCGCGAGCAGGCTGGAGAGCGGCTGGCCGTCGACCAGCTCCATGACCAGGTACGGCGGCAGCTCGCCCGCCTCGTCGGCGCCGTAGTCGTAGACGCCGGCGATCCCCGGGTGGTGCAGTGCCGCGGCGCTGCGGGCCTCGCCCTCGAACCGGGTGCGGAACATCGGGTCGTCGGCGAACTCCGCCTTGAGGACCTTGACCGCCACCGGCCGGCTCAGCCGGGTGTCGGTGCCGCGCCAGACCACACCCATGCCGCCCGTGGCGATCACGGAGTCCAGGTGGTAGCGACCGGCGCGGTCGGCGTACGGGCTCTGGCTCACTTGTTCAACACCGCTTCCATGACTGCCTTGGCGATCGGCCCGCCGAGCTGGCCCCCCGCGATCTCCTTGCCCGGTGCCTCCTGGATCATCACCGCGACGGCGACCTCGGCGTCCTTGGCGGGCGCGAACGAGGTGAACCAGCCGTACGGCGGCTTGCCCTCCACGCCGCGCTGCGCCGTGCCGGTCTTGCCGGCGACGCTCACCCCGTCGATGGCGGCCGGCGAGGCGGTGCCGTCGTCGACGGTGGAGACGAGCAGGTCGGTCAGCTGGGCGGCGGTCTGCGGGGAGATCGCGTCGCGCAGCTTCTCCGGCTCCGTGGTCTCCAGCACGTCGAAGCTCGCGGTCTGGATCTCGTCCACGAGGTAGGGCCGCATCAGCGCGCCGCGGTTGGCGATCGCGGAGACCACCATCGCCATCTGCAGCGGCGTGGCCTGCACCGAGAACTGGCCGAAGCCCGAGCGCGCGGTCTCGGCGTCGTTCAGCTCCCGGGCGTCCTGCTCCTTGCCGTCGATGGTGTCGACGACGCTCTCGGGGAACACCGAGCGGGCCTGCGGGCCCAGGTCGAGCAGGTAGTCGCTGTTGAAGCCGAACGCCTCGGCCGTCTCGCGCAGCTTCTCCGGGCCGACCTTGACCGCCATCTTGGCGAAGGCGGTGTTGCAGGAGTTCTCCATCGCCGCGGCGAACGAGATCTCCGCCGGGCTGCACCCGCCGCGGCCCTCGTTGTCGACGACGTTCTGGTCGCCGCGGGTGCCGGGCAGCTGCCAGGTCGCGCCCGAGGGGACCTTGTCGTCCTGGTTGTAGTCGCCGTTCTCGATCGCGGCCGCGGCGGTGACGATCTTGAACGTCGAGCCCGGGAAGAGCCGGGTCTGGATCGCCCGGTTGAGCAGCGGCTGGTGGTCGTTGGCCTCGAGCCGGTCGTAGGCCTTCTCCCGCACCTCGCGGTCGTGGGAGGCCAGCTGGTTCGGGTCGTACGACGGGAAGGACACCATCGCCAGGATCCGGCCGGTCTTCGGCTGGATCGCCACCACGGCGCCCTCGCCGTCGGGACCGACGGTGTCGCGCAGCGCCTGGTAGGCCGCGCGCTGCGCCTTCGGGTCCAGCGTCAGCGAGACGTTGCCGCCCTGGTTGGTGTCGCCCTTGAGCAGGTCGACGAGGCGGTTGACGAACAGCCGCGGGTCCTCGCCGGAGAGCACCTTGTTCTGGCTGCGCTCGATGCCGGTCTGGCTGCCGAGCTGCAGGTAGCCGGTCACCGGCGCGTAGAGCTGCTTCTGCGGGTAGACCCGCAGGTACTTGTAGCGGTCGTCGATCGGCTTGCTCTGCGCGATGGGCGTCTCGCCCACCTGGATCAGCCCGCGCTCGCGGCTGAACGCCGCGGCGGCGACCCGGGCGTTGCGCGGGTCGGTGTTGAGCTTGTCGGCGTGCCAGAACTGCAGGTATGTCACGTTCGCCATCAGGGCGAGGAAGAGGAACATGCAGAAGATCGAGACCGCGCGGATCGGCTTGTTCATCGGTCCACCACCTTCACGATCTGGGTTGCTTGCTCGTCGGCGTCCTCGGTCTCGGTCAGGTCGGGCAAGGGGCGCCGGGCCTGGTCGGAGATCCGCAGCAGGATCGCGATGATCACCCAGTTGGCGACCAGCGAGGACCCGCCGTAGGACAGGAAGGGTGTCGTCAGGCCGGTCAGCGGGATCAGCCGGGTGACCCCGCCGATCACCACGAAGATCTGCAGCGCGAAGACCGCCGCCAGACCGGTCGCGACCAGCTTGCCGAAGCCGTCGCGGGAGATCAGCGCCGCACGCAGCGCGCGCTCCACGACCAGGCCGTAGAGCAGCAGCACCGCCATCACCGCGGTCAGCCCGAGCTCCTCGCCGATGGAGGCGAGGATGAAGTCGGACTCGGCGTAGGGCACCCGCTCCGGCGAGCCCTCGCCGAGGCCGCGCCCGATCAGCCCACCCCAGGCGAAGCCGTAGAGCGCCTGCACCAGCTGGTAGCCGTTGCCGTCGGGGTCGGCGAAGGGGTGCAGCCAGATGTCCACCCGCGACTGCACGTGGGAGAACAGCCGGATGGCCGTCGCGGCGCCACCGAAGAAGAGCAGGCCACCGACGACCAGCCAGCCGGGCCGCTCGGTGGCGACGTAGAGCATGACCAGGAAGAGGCCGAAGAACAGCAGGCTGGAGCCGAGGTCGCGCTGCAGCACCAGGATGCCGAGGCTGACCACCCACATCATCAGGATCGGCCCCAGGTCGCGCCCGCGCGGCAGGTCGATGAAGACCACCCGGCGCCCGGCGAGCGCCAGCGCGTCACGGTGCACGACGAGGTAGCCCGCGAAGGTGATCACCAGCAGCACCTTGGCGACCTCGCCGGGCTGGAAGCTGAACGGGCCGAGCGCGATCCAGATCCGCGCGCCGTTGATGGTGCGTCCGACGCCCGGGAGCATCGGCATGATCAGCAGCACCAGCGCCGCCAGCCCCGAGGTGTAGGTGAAGCGGGCGAGGAGCCGGTGGTCGGGCAGCACGATCAGCGTGCCCACGAAGAGCACCACTCCCAGCGTCATCCAGGTCAGCTGCTGGCTGGCGAGCGCGGTGTCCTTGGCGAGGTCCAGGCGGTGGATGATCGCCAGGCCCATGCCGTTGAGGGCCGCCACCACGGGCAGCAGCACCGGGTCGGCGTACGGCGCGACGAGGCGCACCGCGACGTGGGCCGCGACCACGAGCAGGGTCAGCCAGCCGCCGTACGCGAGCAGGTTGGTGGGCACCTCGCCGTCGATGCCCAGGCCGACCGAGGCGTAGGCGCCGATGCCCACGACGAGCGCGAGCACCAGCAGGAAGAGCTCCGCGCCCCGCCGGCGGCGGTGCACGAAGCCCATCAGGGCGGAGTTGGTGGCCATGTCAGCGGATCACTCGATCGGCGCGAAGTCGCTGGCGTCGGACGACGGGGTGGTCGTGGGCGTCGAGCTGGGGGTCGGGTCGGTGACGGTGCCGGGCTCGTCGTCGGACGAGGGCTGCGCGGCCTGCTGGGCGAGCTGCTGGACCTTCTCGCGCGCGGCGTCGTAGTCGTCGGCGGCGATGCCGTCCTCGACGCTGGAGCGCTGCGCGTCGGACAGGTCGGCGACGGCGATGTCGGAGACCTCGAAGACCGAGGACAGGCCGGGGACCTCGACACCGCGGTAGATGACGACCTTGCCGGCGTCCTCGCCGACGTAGTACTGCCGCTGGGACCACCAGTACGCCGTCCCGAGCACCACCCAGACCAGGCCCACCAGCACGGCGAGGGCCAGCAGGCGGCGCGGCCAGATGAACCGCGGCGGCGGCTGCGGGGCGTAGCGGATCGCCTCCGGGTCCAACGGCGGGTCGGCGCGGATCGCGTGGTCGATGCCCGGTGGGATCTCCGCCGTCACCGGCTCCAGCTCGCCGGTGTCGCCCGAGCGGTGGCCCCGGAAGAGCGCGCGCGGACGGCGCTGCCGCAGGTCGGCGGCGGCACCGACGACCATCGGCTCCGGAGGCACGTGGCCCGGCTGGGCCTCGCCGACGTCGGCCACCACGCAGGTGACGTTGTCCGAGCTGCCGGCCTCCAGGCTGGCGCGGACCATCTCGACCGCGGAGAACTCCGGCGTCCCGCCCGCCAGGATCGTGGTGATCCGCGGGTTGTCGAGCACGCCGCACGCGCCGTCGCTGCACAGGAACAGCCGGTCGCCGGCGACCAGCTCGAGGGTGAACAGGTCGGGGTCGACGTCCTGGTGGCCGTCGAGCGCCTTGAGGATGAGGTTGCGGTGCGGGTGCACCCGCGCCTCCTCCTCGGTGATCCGGCCCTCGTCGATCAGGCTCTGCACGAAGGTATGGTCGCTGGTCAGCTGGGAGAGCTCGCCGTCGCGCAGCAGGTAGGCGCGCGAGTCGCCGACGTGGCCCAGGCCGAGCCGGGCGCCGTCGAAGAGCGCGATCGTCGCCGTGGTGCTGGTGCCGTTGAGGGAGGCGTCCTGGTCCACCTGCGCGCCGATCGCGACGTGCGCGTCGTGGATCCCGTCGGAGACCCGGTCCAGCAGGTCGGCGCCGGTCGGGGAGGCGTCGAGCTGGCGGAGCTCGTTGACCGCCGTGCCGGAGGCGATGTCACCGCGGGCGGCGCCGCCGACCCCGTCGCACACGGCGAGCAGCCACGGTCCGGCGTACCCGGAGTCCTGGTTGTCCTTGCGCACCCGGCCCACGTCGGAGACGGCGTAGTAGTCGAGGCTCAGCGCCGCCTTCTCCGCGCGCGGCGGCGGGTCGACGGTGTCCTCGTCGAAGACCCGCGGCACCTCCGCCGTCGGGTCGGGGACAGGGCGCTCCGGGGTCACCGGATCCGTGGGGTCGGGCATTACTTCCTCAGCTCCACGATGGTCTTTCCGATCCGGACTTGCGACCCGAGACCGATGGGCACGGGCTGGGTGAGCCGCTGGCTGCCGAGATAGGTGCCGTTCGTCGAGCCGAGGTCCTCGACGTACCACTGGCCGCCGGAGGACACGATCCGCGCGTGCCGGGTGGAGACGTAGTCGTCGTCGAGCCGGATCGCCGCGTCGTTGCCGCGGCCGATCAGCACCGGCGCCTGCGCCAGGTCGGCGGTGATGCCGGTGTTGACGCCCTGCACGACGGCCACGTGGGTCGGCTGGCCACGGCGGGGGGCCGGCGGCTGCTTCGCCTTCCGCGGCTGCTTGCCGGGCGCCGCCGGCGTCGGCACCCGGGCGCCGAACATGTCGGAGCGGATCACCGAGATCGCCGACAGCACGAAGATCCACAGGATCGCCAGGTACGCGATGCGCACCAGGAAGAGGGTCAGCTCAGACATCGGGCGTCTCCTCGAGGAGCCGGAGGACAAGGGAGGTGTGGCCGACCTGCACCCGCGAGCCGTCGCGCAGGGTCGCCCGCGCGACCTTCTGCCCGTCGACCCGGATGCCGTTGGTCGAGCCCATGTCGTGGACCTCGACGTGCACGGGACCCTCGCCCGGCGTCGTCGTACCGGTCGGTGTGGTGATGAGGAACTCCGCGTGCCGCCGGCTCACGCCGGGGTCGTTGATCCGGATGTCGGTCTCGCTGCCGCGCCCCACCACCAGGCCCGGGGCCTGGAGCGGGTGCTGCGTGCCGTTGACCTCGAGCACCGCCCGCGTGCGCTGGTTGCCGCGCCGCGCGTGCCCGGTCACCGCCGCCTCCGCCTGGCTGCGGACCCGGAACCGTCCGGTCCCGAGGTCCTCGGCCGGCTCGAAGGCGATCCGGATCGGGCCCGGGAAGACGTACGACTGCAGCTCCGCGTGCTCGGTCAGCTGCTCGGTGAGCTCGCTCTCCAACGCCGTGTCGTACGGCGTGAGGCGCTCCAGGTCGCCCCCCGACAGCTCCACCACGAAGCTGTTGGGCACCAGCCGCCGCTGTCGCGACAGCACCTGCGCCTTGTTGTCGAGCTCGCGCTGGAGCGCGGCCGCGATCTCCACCGGCTGCACGGCGCTGCGGAAGGTCCGGGCGAACACACCCGAGATCGCCTGCTCCAGTCGTTGCTCGAAGCGCTGCAGTCCCCCCATGTGTCTGCCCTCCTCTCCACGACTCCGGTGCATGCTGGCCGGCAGGTCCGGCCGACCAGGTCACTCGATCGTATCGGTGGCGGCCCCAGGGGCCCGGAACCTCACCCCCGTCGTGGGTCGGTGCCCCCGGTTTTGGGTGCGGGGCCAAGGCTGGGATAGCCTTGCGGGGCTTCACGCGCGAGTGGCGGAATAGGCAGACGCGCACGGTTCAGGTCCGTGTGTCCGAAAGGACGTGGGGGTTCAACTCCCCCCTCGCGCACGTAGAAGTGGGGAACTCCCCACCAGAGATGGTGGGGAGGCCTCACCGACTTGATGGCCATGACTTCCCCGGATGTCATGGCCATCTGCGTTTCGTAGGAGAAACCGTGCGCCAAACGTCGTTCACCGCAACGGTCCTCACCGCGCCCGGAGACATTCACGTCAGCGGCGACCGGGCGGGTGGTGCACGTGGCTGAGAAGAAGGAGCCGGGGACGCCGGCACCGGTCTCACGGCTGCGTGGCGGCCCGGGCACGTTCGGCGGTTGCTCCTACCAGGTGCAGGTCGCCATCCACCGGCTGCTCGACTGGGTGCAGATCCACAGCCTGGACCCGTCCGCGACGGGAGACTTCCGCTGCGAGCCGCGTGTCTTCCCGAACATCGAGAACCAGTTCGGGTTCGACTACGGACTGACTGGCTCCGCGTCCGAAGCCGCGGACGGATACTTCGAGGCGAAGGCGAACCCGACCCAGGCAGAGGTTGAGGACATCGTTGCGTCGCTGCGGCGCCTCCCGGTCGGTGAGAAGCCCGTCGAGGTGATGTTGACCTCGGCTGTCGACACTCCGTGGTTCAACGCGCTGCACACCCTGCAGGCGCTCTCCCGGGAGGCGACAAACGACTCAGAGCTGTCCGAACGAGTTGCGGTCATCGTGAATGACGCAGAGCGGGCCAGGGTCAAGACGCTTCTCGACGCTGCCGGCGACACCCCCTGGACGCACCTTCAGCTGCTCGGTGCCCCACTCTTGTCGACTGAGTCGAACGTCGAGCAGATGGCCTTCTGGAAGGCACGAACGTTGGCCGGCTCCCAGGCAGGCGCCGAACGGCTGCTAGACCTGCTGGCGAGGAAGGTGATGGACGGGTTCACCACCCGAGCATCGTTCTCGCTGTCTGGAATCGTTGAAGAGCTCCGAGCCGAGGGCCTTCTCGGCGCCTGCACGGTCACAGGTCCGCCAGACGATGCCGAACTGGCCAACATCGCAGTCGTGCTCCAGATCTGCCCGGTCCCGCTCCCGAAGGGGCTTCTCGCGCAGGCCATGGGCGTAACCGTGGCGGTGCTCGACTCGAAGGTCGCACGGATGCTTGAGGACGGCATCCTGTACGAGGAGGCGGACTGCCTCGGCCGCCCGGACGTCGGCAGCGACACCCCAAAAATGTCCATCTCGTACGGGGCCGACCTCGCGCGCAGTGTCCTCGAGGCGCTCAACGCGTGGGCAGCCCGGCTCGGAGACGGTGCGTTCTGGCAGACGCTCAACGCAACGGCTCTGGCCCGCGCGTACGCGGACACGCACCCCGAGGCGGTCGCACCCACGTTCAAGGCGTTCGACAAGGCGACCAAGCGGTGGGGTGACCTGGGTGCGGTCATGCAGCTCGCCAGGGCATCCAATGAGGCCCTCGCGACGCTCCTGAAGCGGCCGACCGCGACCGCTGAGCTAGCCCACGAGCTCGGTGCGGTCCGTGCACAGACCCTGATCTGCGGCCACTCCTGGGTCCTCCAGCGGGTCGGGCAGTACGAGAACGCCATCGCGGTGATGGCGCTCGCGGAGACCATCTCGATCGAGAACCACGACCCGGAGAACGAGGCGTTCGCGCTCAAGTGCGAAGGTCGGCTCCGGCGAATGCAGTCCGAGACCCTCGCTGACAGCGACCCGGAACGCGCCGCCCACCTGCGCCGCAGTGTCGAGCTGCTCGTTGAGGCGTTCCCCAAGTTCGAGAAGCTGCTGGAGACGAACCCGCGGTTCGCCGAGGACGTCGGAGAGTGCGTCTCTCTCCTGGCTAGGACGTACGCAACCAGCGGCGACCTGGTGACAGCGGCCGAAGAGGCGGCCCGAGCGAACTCGCTGCTCTCGACCCGGAAGGAGTCCAAGGCGTACGCCGACTTGAAGGTTCTCGACGCCGACCTGTTCCTGTTCGAGCACGGCGACGAAGGAGATGCGGACCTGCGCGACGCCCACCTGACCGTGCTCAGCGCTCTGTTGGACCGCCACATCGATGGGTTGGACGCGATCACCAACGCACGGTCCTCCGAGGTGGTTGCTCGCCTGCACGCCACCCTGGCCCGGCTCGTCGAGCCCGCCAACGCCGATGACGCGGTGGCCCATTTCGAGGCAGCTGCTCACATCTACGACTGCCTCGGTTACGTGCCCGACCAGGAGCGGAACATGCTCAATGCCCGTCGCGCGCGCGGCGAGCGCATCCCTCCGGGCCTCGAAGCGGCGCTCAACGCCGTGAACGCTCCCGCTGGAGCCCGGCTTCGCGCACTTGATGAGGCCAGAAGGCTCTCGACACCAATGCCCGGGTCGATGAAGACTGACGACGAGGCCACGGACCTCCCCGTGGGTGACCCATATTGGGACTCGATCGTTAGTGAGGCTGTGGCCACGCATAGCGCGGCGACGACTCACTGGACAGATGGGCTGACGGCGTGAATCGTGCACGTGACCTCGCAAGCCGAGTCCGAGCGACTGGCGAGCGGGTGCTGCATGGAAAGCGTCTGCCACAAGAACCGCGAACCCCGGGATCCGTCCAGATGTACGGCGGCGGCCGCGTCGCAAGCGCTGAAGTCGCTGATGCCTGGAACGACTTGCACGCCCACCCGGCGCTCCAGTGGGTTCCGCCGATGTGGCGCACGGCCAGGCCGACAACGGCGCCGAGCCAGCATGCCATCCACGCCATCGAGGTCAACCTCGTAGTAGCCGTCGAGTCGGCGAATTCGGCCGTCAAGGTTCGCTTGGCGACCGGTCCGCTGCACGACAAGGTGCTTAGCGACGGCGTCGACCCCGTGACGCCGACGATCCATACGGACCCGAACCTCTGCGTGAGTGCCGCAACGTTCGAAGAGGCACTGGTCGAACTCCGGGACGTGCTCATCCACAACTACGGACCTGTGAACGATCCGCGCGCTCACGCTCCGAAAGACGCGGAGACTCTCCGGCCGATCGGGCGAATTCACTCGGTTCGCTGAACCACGCTCACGCGGGTAGCGGCGTGTGGCGGTCGGATGTACTCGCGCCAAAGGTGCCCGAGTTCAAGGTGGCCACCTGGCAGCGCACGCAAGGCGCCTAGAGCGACGGCGTCCGTAACCGCCGCATCAAGCTCCTGTGATGTCCACCCCTCGCGCAGCGAGAAGAACATCGGCATCGCGTCGAAGACCGCCACGGCTTCGGCGTCGAGCCCCGCAGGACCCTCGTCGGCCCTGAGGTCGTGAACCAAGGTGCCCAAGCGACGGTCTGAGACAGGTCCTTCGTCGACAACGGCGAGCAGCGCAACGACAGCGCCTACACAAGTAAGTCGTTGCTCGTCAGACGCAAAACGACTAGATGAGTCGCGCATTGCCATGTGTCTAGTGTCGGCGACTATGAGCAACGCGACGCGCAGACACGCGCAACCGATGTCTAGTCGTTGCTCAATCCGCAAAACACTTGGCACCGGCCTTGATCGAAACGTTAGCTCTGGGCAGAGCAAATAGAAGCAACTACGCTGTCTCTGGTGGACCGTGCAGACCTTGAGCAGCGAAAGCGGCTGCCGAGCGACGACGTGATGTCGACTTCGGAGGTGGCTGGCCTCACCGGCCTGTCTCGTCAGGGGGTCGACCGCGCTCTGCGAGAAGGCCGGTTTTCCGGGTTCAGAGACCCTGGACCCCCGGTCCGCCTCTGGATCGAGCGACCGTCGGCTGAAGCACGCGTCCCGACGGGATCGGACCTGCGGCGGTCGGTCGAAGTCCTGGAATCAGCGGTCGACGAGCTCCGAGCAGAAGTTGCGGCGCTGAAGGCCGGCGCCCACAAAGACGCCTCCCTCCGAGCAGAGAACGTGACCCTGCGCTCCCACAACTTGGAGCTCCTGGCTGCCGCGGATGAGCAGGGCCAGATCGAAGATCTGCTTCACCAGGCCATGAAGCTGGAAAGGGAAGCGCGGACGAAGGCCGACGAGGCGCGCACCAAGGCTGACGAGGCGATGGAGCTCTCTCGCCGAGTTCGAAAGCGATACGCGGACGCTCTCAGTCAGAGTCAGCTCCCTGGGAGTCCCGCCTCATCGTCTTGATCTGAACGGTCCAGGTAGGGCCGTGGACCTCCGAACCGTGACCGCTCGCTCTTACACCTTGCCGATGTGTAACAAGGTGTCTTGCTGATGTGTAACAAGGTGTACAGCCTCTCGCGGCACCACTTCAGTCATGAAGTGTCGGACGTCCTACCTACCGTCGACGGTATGAGAACAGCCTACGTAGACGCGCACGCGGACCTGCCTGAGTCCTTCTGTCTCGCGCGAGCGTGGGCTTGTAGACCGCGGCGATCGCCGGGATATCCGTCAGGTTGCCGTAGGTCTGGTCGACCATCCCGACGAACATCTCCTTGTCGAACTTGTCTGACTCTCGGCAGAACACGAGTCCCTTGCGCAGATACACGTCCGGGTTCTTCGCTCGGGTCGTACCCACCTCGAACTGCCGCTTGATGGCCGCCTTCACGTGTTCGGCCCTGACTGCCCTCCCCGCGATCGGCGCAGGCGCGTCCTCGAGTTTCTGGAAGCACTGCTCGCGCATCGCAGAGAACATCTCTGTTGAATGCTCGTCGGAGGGCCGGATGACAACGAGCTCGCCGTCATCCGAGCTGCTGCTGCTCTCATGCGCGTCGTGTGCGCCGTCGAGGTCCTTCATGATCTAGCTCCTTTCATCGCCGCGCTCACCGTGAGCGTCAGCCAGGGCCACGGAGCTGGTCTTCGCGAGGACGAGCCACACCTCTACAGCAGATCAGTGGAGAAGCAGGCCCTGTTCACCTCGGGCGAGCTCCTCGCCCCCGCAGCGGCCTGCACGAAGCTCGCCTTCCGTGACGCCGACAACGCCACGGTCGCGGCTTGGTTCGACATGAGTACCCAGATGGCGCAGATGCAGATGAAGGGCCCCCGGATGTACGCCAAGCGTGCGCTCGCCAAGCAGGATCGCAAGCGACGCTCCGGCTGAGTGCTCGACGCCCGGTGTGGGCATCCCGCCCACCGATCGGCGGGGGGTGCAAGCGCACCGGGACGCGCTTCCCACGCGCAGCGGTGGGGAGTTCCCCACCTTGCGGCGGGCAGATCCCCCCTCGCGCACGTAGAAGCCCCAGGGATGACCCTGGGGCTTCGTGCTTTCCCGAGCAGAGGCATCGCGGGTGTGGACCAGCGAACGCGACGCCCTGGGACCGCCGTGGCTCTGACCTATACTTCCGGCATCGCCCGGCGCCGTGAATCCTCGTTCGCCGACGCCGGGGGGCCGCTGCGGCTCTCGTCGGTCGACCAGCGGTCAGTCCCGGGATCGAGAGGATGCTCGCACAGTGGTCGACGCCCCCGCGCTGCCCGGAGAATCGTTCGAGGGACGCACGCAAACCTCGATCAAGCGCGACTTCCGGCTGTTGTGGACCGGCGAGGGCATCAGCATGCTGGGCACGGAGATGTCGAAGTTCGCGATTCCGTTGCTGGCCCTCAAGCAGCTGGACGCAGGCGCTTCGGAGATCGGCCTCCTCCGCGCGGCAGGGTCGGCACCGATGCTGGTCATCCTCCTGTTCGCGGGGGTGTGGGTCGACCGGTTCCGGCGGCGGCCGGTGATGGTGGCGTCGAACCTCGTCCAGGCGTCCGTCCTCCTGCTGCTCGGCCTTCTCGCAGTCCAGGGCGCGCTCCACTTCTCGGTGCTGCTGGCAGGCGCTCTGGTGATCGGCGTCGCCATGGTGTTCTTCGACGTGGCGTACCCCAGCTTCATCCCGACCGTCGTCCCGCGGGAGAACATCACCCGGGCCACCGGGCGCCTCTACGGAGCACAGTCCTTCGCCCAGGCCGCCGGCCCGGGGCTGTCGGGCTTCCTGGTGGGGCGGCTCGGCGCGTCCTGGGTCCTCATCATCGACGCGTTGACCTTCGTCGTCTCCACGGCCTGCCTGGTCGGCCTCCAGGTGCGGGAGGCCGCGCCGAAGAAGGCGGTCCGTGCCCTGTGGAAGGACATGTGGGCCGGCCTCGACTCGACCCTCCGTCACCCGATCCTGCGCCCGACCATTCTCACGGCCGGGGTCTACAACTACTGGGAGACCGCCGCGACGACCGTGTTCCTCGTCTACGCCGTCGACCAGCTGGGGATCGGGATCGCCACCCTCGGGGTCGTCCTCAGCGCCGGCAGCGTGGGCGGCCTGGTCGGCGCGGCAGTCTCCGGTCGCGTGGTGGAACGACTCGGACTCGGCCGGGCCCTCGTCTGGACATTCGTCCCCGGCGCACTCCTGCCCATGCTCTGGTTCGTACCGCGCGATGCCTCGGCGGGCAGCATCGCGGCGTTCACGCTGACGTTCTTCGCGATCAACCTCTGCGTGTCGATCTACAGCGTCCAGGCGCTCAGCCTGCGCGTGTCGGTCACGCCGACGGGGATGCGCGGGCGGGTCTCGGCCAGCACCTGGCTGTTCGTCCTCGGCTCGGTGCCTCTGGGAGCCCTGACGGGAGGTGCCCTCGCCAGCTTCATCGGATTGCGGGCCACGCTGGCCGTCGCCGTGGTCGGGATCCCGTTCTCACTGCTGATCCTGCTGCGCTCGAGCGTGCCTCGGCTGCGGACCATTCCCAGCCTCGACGAGGACTACTGGAGCAGGTACGCCTAGCCCCGGCTCGGCCCGCGACGGATCACCCCGTCGGTGAGCTCAGCTCTCCGCGACGGATCTTGCCCGCGGCATCGCGCGGGAGCTGCGCGACGAACTCGAACGACTTCGGGATCATCTCCGTCTCCATCCGGGTGCGGCAGAACTCGTCCAGCTCGGTCTCCGACAGGTCCGGACGGGTGCGTACGACGACGGCGTGCGGCTGCAGGCCGAGGATGTCGTGGGTGCGCCCGACGACCACGACGTCGCCCACTCCGTCGCACTCCAGCAGGACGCTCTCGACCTGGGACGGATAGACGTTGGCACCGCCGACGTTGATCACGTCGGTGCGGCGATCCGCGAGATAGATGTATCCGTCCTCGTCGCGGTAACCCAGGTCGCCGACACTGAGATATCCCGAGTGCTCACGCAGCTCCGGTCCGCCCCCGACGTAGGTCGGCTGCTGAGGGTCCGCGGGCTTCAGGAAGACCTGACCGATCTCGCCGCAGGGGACCTCCTTGCCGGCATCGTCGAGGATCCGGACGTCGACCGCACGGGCGTGCGCCCCCTTGTCCGGTTCGGGACGGCCCACGCTGCCGGGGTGGGTCAGCCACTCGTCCCCACGGATGAGGAGGAACCCGATGCTCTCCGCCGCGCCGTAGATCTCGTAGAGCCGATGGGCCCCCACGAGGTCGATCCACCGGCGCTTGACGTACTCCGGGCACGGTCCCGATCCGTGGTAGACGGCCTCCACGCTGCTGAGGTCGAAACGGTCGATGTCGTCGACGGAGATGATGGTGCGCATGAGCGTGGGCACGAGGCTCACGAAGTTCACGCGATGTTCCTCGATGAGACGCAGGAAGCTGCGGGGTGAGAAGTTCTCCATCACCACCAGCGTCTGGCCGAGCGCCAGGCCGTTGTGCAGCTCGATGAAGCCGCCGTGGAACATCGGCAGTGCGATCAGCTGGACCTGGTCGGGCCGCATGTCGGGGACGTCGTAGCCAGCGGGACGCGGGTTGCCCGCGTCGTAGACCCAAGGGGCCCTGCGCACGACAACGCGGGACCGGCCGGTGCTCCCACCCGTCAGTACGGCGGAGCGGGGTGTCCCCGTCACTGGAAAGGCCGACTCGTCGCCGCTCGCAAGCAGCTCTTCCGGGCTCAGGGCGCCCGGACGGGTGGCGACGACGGTGGCATCCGCGATCATGTCGCACAGGTCGGTGAACCTGGACTCGGGCAGCGCGGGATTGACCGGCACCACCAAGCAGCCGAGCTTCCAGGCCGCGATCGTCGCGATGATGTGCGCGATCCCGTTGGGCAGGGCGACGAGGACGACGCCGCCGGTCGCGCCCCTGTCACGCAACACCCTGGCCGCCGCATTCGTCATGGCCTCCAACGCCGCCCACGAGTACACCTGCTCGCGGCCTCGCGGACCCACGACGACGACGGCGGTGGCGTCGGGGCGCTCCGACGCCAGCAGGGCGATCCTCTCGCCGATCCGGACGACGCCGTCGGGCAGCGGCTCCGAGGCGGCCGGGTGCGCGCCGCCGGACGCCACGGGGCGGTCTTCTCGGTCCGGCGAGGGCCGCTCGTCCTGGCGGGATCCCGGCACAGCGCCGTCGGAGCTCTCGCCGATCAAACGGAGAAGCCCGAGGAAGTCCTCCTCGGCAATCACGTCCAGGAAGTCGCCGTAGGCGACGACGTCGCCGAAATGCTCAGCAAGAGCGGAGTAGAGGGCGATCGTCTGGAGCGACTGTCCCCCTACCTCGAAGAAGTTCTCTTCATCCGAGACGTGGTCCTCGCCGGCCCGGCCCAGAGCGGTGAGCCACTGCCGCTCCAGCTCGTCCCGCAGCGCGCCCGCCTCAGCCCGTGATGCTCCGGACATGAGTCCCTCCCTGATCCACTCTCCGAGAAACGCCCGACGAAGTCCGCGTCACTGTGCCGGCTGGATCAGGGGATCGAGGGTCGGCACCAGGGGGAGGACACGTCGTGCGCACGCCGAGCGGCGACCGATGAGCGCCGATCGCCAGCACGCAAGTTTTTCTACCATGCGATCGCCGGGTAACCAACCGTCGTGGCCGGGCCCAGGTGGGCCCGCCATCGATCAAGGACGGGGCTCGACCGCGCGCCTGTAGGGTCGGGAGGCGTGAGCGATCTGTTCAAGCGTCCGACCGGTCCGGCCGCCCACGTCGAGCGCGCGCTGTGCATCGTCGCCCACCCCGACGACCTCGACTTCGGCAGTGCGGGCACGGTGGCCACCTGGACCGCGGCGGGCACCGACGTCACCTACTGCATCCTCACCGACGGTGACGCCGGTGGTTTCGATGCCGACGTGGCCCGTGAGGAGATCGGCCCACTGCGCCGGGCCGAGCAGAGGGCCGCCGCAGGGGTTGTGGGGGTGAGTGACGTCCGCTTCCTGGGCTACCGGGACGGACAGCTCGAGCTGACCCTCGACCTGCGCCGCGACATCGCGCGGGTGATCCGGCAGGTGCGACCGCAGCGAGTGCTCACCAGCTCGCCAGAGCGCAACTGGGAGTGGATCGACAACTCCCATCCCGACCACATGGTCACCGGCGAGGCGACCCTGCGCGCCGTCTATCCCGACGCCCGCAACCCGTTCGCTTTCCCGGAGCTGCTGGCGGAGGAGGGGCTCGATGCCTGGACGGTGGACGAGGTCTGGGTCTACGGCACGCCCCGTGCCGATCACACCGTCGACGTCACCGACCAGCTCGATCTCAAGCTGGCGGCGCTCAACAGCCACGTGTCGCAGGTCGCTCACATCGACCAGCTGGAGAGCTCGGTCACGGAGTGGATGCAGCTCACCGCCCAGCGGTTCGACCTGCCCGCGGGCCAGCTCGTCGAGGCATTCCACATCGTCCACACGGGTTGACCCGGAGCGAGAGGCGGGCCAGGAGCGGCGCGTCCTCGCCGGTGACAGGTGACTTTTCTCCTCGCGCGTCTCGGGCCATACTCGCCTTGGCCGGCTGCGGACTCGGCGATCGCGAAGGGGGACCTCGGGTGGCGCCTCCTCTCGCCGACGTGAGCGCCTCCGGCCTCCTGCCCATCGGGGTCGACTTCCCGGCCGGCACGGTGACGTTCGCTCGGATGGTGGACCGCGACTTCAGCGAGACGTGGTACGACGACACGGTGCGCACGTGCCGGTCAGATACCGTCGCGACCCTGCCGCTGCGCGTCTTCCTCCAGCAGTCTGCCGACCTACCGCCGGCTGCGGCACCCAGGCTGATCGGGCACGTCTCACGGTGCGGGTCGACGCTCCTGTCGAATCTCCTCGCCCTGCGACCGACCACCATGGTGCTCAAGGAGCCCGACTTCGTCACCGACGTGGCCCACCGCGTCGCGCTCGCCCCGCGTCCCGCGGACCGGCAGCGCCACGCGGAGCTCCTCGCGGCTCTGTTGCGCTACACCTGCCACGTCGCGAACGCGCACGAGCGGACGTGCGTCGTCAAGGTCACCAGCTGGACCACCCCGGTCGTGATGGCGAGCCTCCCTCGCTCTGCCGAGGCGACGTGGCTGCTGCAGTGGCGGCAGGCTCACGCCGTGGTCGCGTCCAACCTCGCCTCGCCCCCGGGCTGGGGTGAGGACGCGCAGCGGGGAGGCGCCGTACGACGAGCGGTGGGTCTCCCACCCTCCTCGACCGATGGGCTGGAGCTCTATGCGTCAGTGTGGGCCCACGTGGTCGCGGCTTTCGCGGGCGCGCCCGACGGTGTCCGGTACCGCGCGCTGGGCTACGACGACTTCGCCGCGGACAAGGAGGAGTCGCTGCTGGCGGCGGAAGCGTGGTTCGGCCTCGGAGGAGGCCGACGGCCACCTGGCTACGCAGAGGAGAGCGTCCGCTACTCCAAGGGGGCTGTCGGTGAGCAGTTCGACCGGGCTGGAGATCATCGGCGCCCCCGTCTGGACGCGCCGTCGCTGAGTCGGGTCGAGGAACTCACGGCTGCTGCGGACGCATGGCTGCGCACCTCTGCCCGGCGACTCCTCTGAAGGAGGCGACGCTCGCGCGTCCGGGCTCGTGCCACGCATGGCTCAGGTGCCACGAGAGGCGGCCAGGATCCGCCGGACGTCCCACACATGATGCAGCGCGTCGTGGGCGTTGTTCCGGGCGACGTCCTCTGCGCGCTGCTCGCCGCGGCGTGCGTGCCACAGGCTCACCTGCTCCTGCACGGCTCGGGGCACGACCTCGGTCCAGGCGACCACCGCACTCGTCAAGGACCAGAGCGCCGCCTCCGGCACGACCAGGTGGTATCGCTTGGCCTCGGCCAGCAGGTCCGGGTCGTAGCCGGGCACGGGCACCGGCACGAGTGAGGGGTTCTCCAGCCCGGCCGACAATCCCTCGGTCCAGGCCCTCAGGTTGTCTCCGACATGACAGACGTACGCGACCGGACCCCAGGCGAGATCGGTGTGCCGCTCCCGCCCGGTACTCCCATCGAGCAGCTCGCGGAACGCGGACGGCAGGCCGTCGACGAGCTGCACCGCCTCGGTCACGGTGAGGTCCCAGCTGTAGGCACACTCCCTGCAGGGATGGCCGTAGAGATCCTCTCCCCACCGTTCGGTAGGCACGAACGCAAGCCGCTCCACGTCTTCGCCTACAGCCAGCTGGCCCGGACGAGTCCCGCCGTGGCGGGCTCGGGTGCCGGCGCCAAGGGCCCGGCGAGGGTCTGGTCCAGCAGCCATCGGACCACCTCGATGACCCGGGGAAGCGCCAGGCGAAGCTCCGCGAGGTCGCGAGGGGTGGCGGTGGACTCGGCGACGCCGGCGCGGGCGAGCACTGCGGGAAGGTCGGACAGCTCCCGCTCCAACCAGGCGAACGGGTCGGTGGACAGCTCGTCGTCGAAGACCCGGGCACTCTCGTCCCAGCCGGTGAAGGCGGGATGGTGGTGCGCACGGTCGAGAGTCGCACCGGGCGCACCGACCGACCTCAGCAGGTCGACGCGCCACAGCGGCTCGGTCACCGCTACCGGTCGAGCGGAGTAGACCGATCCCCGCAGCTGCCCGGCCTCGATGTGCCGCAGCTCCACTCGCACGCCGTGCTCGGCGCCCTCCTGACCGGGAGGAGGGTCGGGGTGCTGGAAGAAGAGGTCGGCCGCGACGAGAGCGAGCCTGTCGAAGCCAAAGGTGATCAGCATCCGCGTACCCTCCGAGAAGATCGTCCGGGATTCCTCGGCTCGGGCCGTCCAGCGCTAGGAATCAAGGTGGACCCAGGTCGTCTTGATATCTGAGTACTTGTCCAGCACGGCCAGGCCCTTGGTGCGACCGTACCCCGACCTGCCGACGCCGCCCGCAGGGACCGTCATGTCGTCGCCCTCGAAGCAGTTCACCCACGCGATGCCCACCTTGGCTCGGCGTGTCACCTGGAAGGCGCGGTCGAGCGAGGAGGTCCACACCGACAGTCCCATTCCGTAGCCCGACGCGTGGATCGTCGCTTGAGCGTCGTCGACGTCGTCGAAGGACCGTACGGCGACGATGGGAGAGAACACCTCGTCGGTGAACACCGGCGAGTCCGGGGCAGCCTCGGTGAGCAGGGTCGGCGGGAAGTAGTGGCCGCCCTCGACGACGTCGCGGACCTCTCCGCCGCGGACGATGCTTCCGCCTCCGTCGACCGTCCGCGCCACCGCATCCTCCGCGAGCTCTCGCTGTCGACGTGTCGTGAGTGCGCCGACCGTCGTCGCCCAGTCCAGCGGGTCGCCCAGGCGCAGCTTGTCGATCTCCCGGGAGAATGCGTCGACGAACTCGTCGTGCACCGGCGCCTCGACGAGCACCCGTGAGCAGCCGGTGCACATCTCGCCCTGGTTGAGGAAGCTGCCCCAGGCCAACGCGGCTGCCGCAGCCCCGATGTCGCCCGCGTCCTGGAAGATCAGCGCCGCCGACTTGCCGCCGAGCTCAGGCCATACGCGCTTCCCGTTGCTCTCCGCGCTGGCCGCCATGACCGCTCGTCCCGCGGCCACCGAGCCCGTGACCGAGATCGCGTCGATGTCTCCGTGACGGGCGATGGCCTGACCGACGGTGGAGCTCAGGCCGGGCAGGACACTGATGGCGTCGCGCGAGACTCCCGCCTCGACCGCGATCTCGCACACGCGGAGCACGGAGAGCGGGGCCTGCTCCGACGGCTTGATGACGACGGAGTTGCCCAGCATCAGGGCGGGCGCCACGTCGTACCCGATGAGCGAGAGTGGAAAGTTGGAGGGCAGGAGGATGCCGACGACTCCGACGGCCTCGCGACTCACCAGTGCGAGGTCTCGGCTGCCGACGTCGGGGTGGTCGCCGTGCAGCTTGTCCGCCAGCGCGCCGTGCCACCGGAGCGCCTTCACCACGCTCTGGAGGTCCACCTCCAGGGCTTCGCGAACGGGCTTGCCGGTCTCCAGGCTGACGAGCAACGCGAGCTCGACACGCTGGGCCTCGATACCGTCGGCCCAGTCCTTCAAGATCTCGCCTCGCACACGGGGAGTGAATCCCGGCCAGCACCCGACCTGCTGCTCGGCACGCGCACACTCGACGGCGTGCTGCACGTCGCGAGCCGACGGCTCCGGGACCGAGCACAGCACACTGCCGTCACGTGGCGCAGTGAGCTCGTAGCCCGGCCCTGCTACATCCATCCTGGCTCCGTGGACCAGCGGTCGCGGGTCCTTCGCCAACGTCGTCGCCAGCGAGGTCCAGTCGATGGAGGCGCCATCCACGCTCATGTCACTCCCTCTCTCCCGGGGCGCCGCCGGACAGGCGGGGCTGCACCACCGTGCGGTCCACGTCCGCGATGCTCGCCCGTCCCACCAGCAGCATCGAGCGCTCGAGCTCGGCGCGCAGCAGGTCGAGGGCGCGAAGGACAGCCGGTGTGCCGCCGGCCGCCAACGACATGGCGGTGAGCCTTCCCACGCACACCACGTCGGCGCCGAGGGCGAGGGCCTTGAGCACGTCCGCGCCACGACGAATGCCGCCGTCGAAGGCGACGGGAACCCGGTCGCCGACGGCGTCGGCGACCTCCGGCAGCTGGTCGAGCGTGGCGGGCAGGCAGTCGAGCTGTCGCCCCCCGTGGTTGGACACCACGACCCCGCTCGCGCCGGACTCCACGGCTGCCACGGCGTCCTCGGCCGTCATGACGCCCTTGGCCAGCACCGGCAGGTCGAGCTCGGCACGCACCTGGGCGAACGTCTCCCACGTCCACGTCGAGCCGACGCCGGCCGCCAGCCTGTCTGCTGCTTGGGGATAGTTGCCGGACCACTGTCGACCGGGGGTCGTGAAACGGCTCTTCATCGGACGCTCACGCCACCCGAGGGTCGGGCAGTCGATGGTGACGCAGAGCGCTGCGTAACCGGCGGCCACCGCTCGTCGTGCCAGAGCCAGGAACTGCTCGGGCTCACCCCAGGCCATCAGCTGCATGATCTTGGGAGCACGGCTGGCGGCGGCGACGGTCTCGAGCACAAAGGGGGAGGCCTCGGACACGATGGTCACGGTCCCTGCCGCGGCGGTCGCCTCCGCGATGGCGCACTGACCTCGCTCGTGGAACATCCCGTCGCCACCGATCGGTGCGGTGAGCACGGGAAGAGCGAGGTCGATTCCGAGGAAGCGGGTGCTCACGTCGGACGCCTGGAGGCCACCCAGGTAGCGGGGGCGGAAGCACCACCTCGCCATGGCGGCGATGTTGTCTCGCAGGCTCTGCTCCTCGCCGGCGCCGCCGTCGAGCACTTCCCACACCTCCGGCAGGAGCCGCTCCCGAGCGGTCGCATAGATCTCGCCCAGGGTGGCGAAGTCAGCACCGTCCGGTGCCGGTTCCGCGTCGGCGTGGTCACTGCGGAACGCGTGCGTCATGGCACACCCCACTCCGAGAAGGATCGAGCTCGGTGCCCCACCCGACAGCCCGCCGTCCCTCGTGCGATGTGGACAGCCGGGGCAGAACCGTGCGTCGGAATCACCGGCCGACGGGTAGGCGCTTGGCCACGAGCGTGTGGTGCGCCGGCATGAGCAGCTCGTCCGTCGCTCCGTAGCCCTCGCCCTGCTGGGCCAGGTAGGTGCCCAGGAACAGCTCCCCAGAGGTCCAGAGACCATTCACCAGCTCGACCAGCGCCTCGCTGGGCCGGAAGTCGCGGTACCACTGCAGGAAGTCCGGCCACTCGACGGTTCCGTCCTGGGCCTGGATCCACGTCGCCATGTCGTAGACGGTCGGGAGCTTCCATCGGTAGATCCCACCCGTCAGCTCCCCGGTGGTGAGGTACGGGTAGTTCTCCGAGACGTAGATGGCACCTCCGTCGGTGACCCCCTCGCGCAGCGGGGTGAGCGCGGGCAGCGCGTCCTCGATGCCGCACGTGCCTGCCGCGTCGCGACTGAAGTCGAAGTCGCGGGGGTAGGCCCGCTCGAAGGTCTCGAAGGATCCGCAATGGTCGGCGACAGCGTCCATGCCCTCGTAGAACGGCTTCCAATAAGGCTTGCGGGCACCGAGCATGGCGCTGAAGACATGGCTGCCGCACGCCTCCGCGAGGCGTTTGCCGAAGGTGTGGAGGTCGTCCGGCGTGTCGAGACCCGGGATGAGGGGGGCGACATGGAAGGCGACGGGGATGTCCTGGTTGGCCAGCTGCTCGGCGACCCGGAGCCGTTCGACCGGTGCCGGGGCGTTCGGCTCGATCCGGCGGGTGATGTTGTCGTTGAGCGTGATGACGGACAAGCAGACCTCGACGAGTCCCTCCTGCGCGAGCTCGCGCAGCAGGTCGACGTCGCGCAGCACCAGGTCGCCTCGCGTCAGGACGAACAAGGGGATCTTCAGCTCGATCGCGGTCTGCAGGATCCCGCGGGTGATCTTCTGGTCCGCCTCCATCGGCTGGTAGGGATCCGTCGTCGTCCCGATGTCGACGATCCCCATGTCGGCGCGGGCGGGGACCGAGAGCTTGACCGGCTGGACGTGGAGCCCGTACTCGCCCGGGCCCTTGTAGAGGCAGTACTGGCACTCGAACTCGCAGCCCTTGTAGGCATCGGTGTACGACCGCCAGTGGTGGGCGCGGAGCGTCTCGATGGAGGTCTGGAACTCGAAGGCGGACGGCAACTGGTACATGGGGCTCCCGGAGTGCTCATGGTTGCGACGGTCCTCACCGTACAAAACAGACGGGGCACAATCCAGGGTCTGCCGACCCGGCCCGTACCCGTGCCCGGCGCGGGTCCAGGACGTTGACGGTCCCGTTGCGGTGAGGCAGCATGACGACCCGGACATCACGGAATCTGACGGGCCAGAGACTGGGAGTTGGGGTGCGCACAGCCTTCTTGGGGCTCAACATCGTGCATGACACCTCCGCCGCGATCGTGGTCGACGGCGAGCTGGTGTGCGCTGTCGAGGAGGAACGTTTCAACCGAGATCGCCACACCGCGGCGTTCCCGCTGGCGGCCATCGAGCACTGCCTGGACCAGGCCGGGATGCGCGCCGAGGAGCTGAGTGGCGTCGGGCTCACGTTCGACTACGAGCGTTTCCGCAACAGCTCTGCTCCCTTCGACCAGAACCTGATCGCGCACGACGACCTCTCCGAGGAGGGGATCGAGACGATCAGGCAGGGCAACCTCGACATCTGGCGAACGGCGATGCGACAGCTGGAGGAGCACGGGTTCCAGCGGGCCCGGCAGTTCAGGCACCACCTGACGCACGCGGCCTGCGGCTTCTACCTGAGCGGCTTTCCCGAGGCCAACGTCATGGTGATGGACGGGCGAGGCGAGGACGAGAGCACCTCGCTGTGGGCGGCCTCGGGCACGCGTCTGAAGGCGATCGACACCTACCCCGTCGATCACTCGCTCGGCCACCTCTACACCTACGTCACCGCGTTGTGCGGTCTCTACCAGCGCAGCGGCGTCCTGGACCGGTCCGACCACCTGGGCGCGATCGGCAACGAGGGAAAGACGATGGGACTCTCCGCCTACGGGACCGGCGAGATCTCCTTCGAGGAGGTCGTGCGGTTCGAGGGCGATCGCTACCACGTGGATCGCAAGGCCCTGCGAGCTTTCGACGCGTTGCGTGCGGCGCCAGGGGCACCGGACGACTCGTCCCGGGAGCTGGCCCACGCGCTGCAGAGGCGGCTCGAGGAGGTCTTCCTCTTCCTCGCTGCGAGGGCTCAGCGGCAGACCGGTAGTCGTCGGTTCGTCCTCGCGGGCGGAGTGGCGCTCAATTGCAACGCCAACGGCGTCCTCGCCGCGTCCGACCTGGTGGACGACCTGTTCGTCCCGCCCGCGGCGCACGATGCCGGCGCGGCCATCGGGGCGGCGTTCCTGCAGTGGGTCGAGCACAGCGGGACGGCGCCCGCGGTCCCGCTCAACCAGGTGTACTTCGGGGGCGACCTCGACCCGCACGACATCGACCGGAGCGTGCGCGAGAGCGGCGTGCCTCACCACGCGCGCGTCGCGAACCCGGCCAAGGTCGCCGCCACCGCGGTGGCGGACGGCCATGTCGTGGGTTGGTGCCAGGGCGCCATGGAGTTCGGGCCGCGGGCGCTCGGGAACCGCTCGATCCTGGGAGACCCGCGCAACCCGGGTATCCCCGACCAGATCAACAACAAGGTCAAGTTCCGCGAGCCCTGGCGGCCGTTCGCGCCGTCGGTCCTCGCCGAGCAGACTGCCGAGTGGTTCGACCTCGATCTCGCATCGCCCTACATGCTCCTCTCGGTCGACGTGAGGGCCGCGAAGCGGCCGATCGTCCCGGCGATCACCCATGTCGACGGGAGTGCTCGGGTCCAGACCGTGACGAGAGAGCACAATCCCGCCTACTACCGTCTGATCGAGCACTTCCACGAGCTCACCGGGGTGCCTCTCGTGCTCAACACCTCGCTGAACATCAAGGGTGAGCCGATCGCCAGGACACCGGACGACGCCATCCGCTGCTTCGTGCACTCCGATCTCGACGTGCTCGTCCTCGGTGACACCGTGATGTGGAAGGACCACGTCCGTCTCGTCACGGCCTGACCTGCGCCAGGTCCTGACGCGACCGTGCCGCGGCCGTGCTACTGGACGGTCCAGCCACCGTCGACGACGATCGTCTGGCCTGTCACGTGGCGGGCGGCGTCGCTCGACAGCCAGTGGACGGCGCCGGTGAAGTCCTCGAACGTGGCGTGGCCCGGCAGCGGCGCGTTGCGCGACAGCCATGCCTGGAACTGCTCGTCCTGGTAGAGCTCGTCGTTGATCTCGCTGCGGAAGAAGCCCGGGGCCACGCAGTTGGCCCTGATGCCGTACCGACCCCACTGCACGGCCAGCTCCGCTGTCAGCCCGGACAACCCATGCTTGCTGGCTGCGTAGGAGGCCTGCGGATATCCCGGGATCCCCACCTGCCCGCTGATCGAGGTCACGTTGACGATCGCGCCGCGCCCCGCGGCGGACATCGAGGGGAAGACGTCCTGGCACAGGCGGAACGGAGCGACGAGGTTGAGGTCCATCGTGCGACGGATCGCCTCGACCGGCTCGCGCTCGGCAGGGTCGCGGCTGAAGATGTCGCCCGCCACGTTGACGAGGATCGTGGGTGGGCCCATCGTGCTCGAGACCTGAGGGATGAGCCCGTCGAGCTGCTCGTCGTCCGACAGGTCGCAGGGGAAAGCGGTTCCCCCTGTCTGCTGTGCCACTGCCGCCAAGCGGTCGGCCCGGCGGGCCACGAGCGCCACGGCGGCGCCAGCCTCAGCGAGCGTGCGGGCGACCTCCGCACCGAGTCCTGACGACGCGCCCGTGACCACGGCTACACGGTCAGTGAGGTCGAAGCTGCGTGCCATCGATGGTGCGGAGGAGGTCAAGAGGGGCTCCTTCCCGTCGCGACGAGCAGGCGACGGTAGTGGTCCGAGAAGAGCGCGGCGGGTGTTCGTGGGCGCCATTATCTCCGACCGTGACCTCGAGCTGGCGCGGCGGCGCACACGTGTCGAGGCGAGGATCCCGTGCCGGCGCCGGTAGTAGGGTCGCCGCATGCAGCCCTCGGACTCCGGCTTCGCCACCCGCGCCATCCACGACGGCCAGGAGAGCGATCCGCTGACCGGCGCGGTCGTGCCACCCATCTATGCGGTCTCGACCTTCCACATGGATCGAGTGAACGTCTTGAGGGCCGGCTACGACTACAGCCGCAGCACCAACCCGACGCGGACTGCGCTCGAGACCTGCCTCGCGTCGCTGGAGGGTGGGGTGCGCGGCTTGGCGTTCGGCTCGGGCCAAGCGGCGACCGACGCACTGCTGCGGACGGTGTGTGCTCCGGGCGACCACGTGCTGATCCCCGGCGACGCCTACGGCGGCACGTATCGCCTGTTCGCCAAGGTCTACGCGCGGTGGGGGGTGGAGTACACGCCCGTGCCGTTGGACGACCTCGACGCGGTGCGGGCCGCACTCCGTCCGACGACCAAGCTCATCTGGTGCGAGACACCGACCAATCCGCTGCTCAGGATCGCCGACCTCGCCGCGCTCGCACAGATCGCCCACGACGCGGGCGCTCGGCTGGCGGTGGACAACACCTTCGCCTCGCCCGCTCTGCAGAACCCGATTGCTCTCGGCGCGGACGCGGTGATGCACTCCACGACCAAGTACCTCGGCGGCCACTCCGACGTGATCGGCGGTGCCCTCGTGGCCGGGGACGAGGAGCTCGGGGAGGAGCTCTACTTCCACCAGAACGTGCTCGGCGCGGTGGCCGGGCCCTTCGATGCCTGGCTGGTGCTCCGCGGGATCAAGTCCCTGGCTCTCCGGATCGACCGGCACTGCGCCAACGCGGAGGCGATCGTCGACATGCTCCTCCAGCACCCGAAGGTCACGGAGGTGTTCTACCCGGGCCTGCCCGACCACCCGGGTCACGACATCGCTGCCCGGCAGATGCGCGGTTTCGGCGGCATGGTCTCCTTCCGCGTGGCAGGCGGGGCGGAGGAGGCGCGGGCGGTCTGCGAGCGGGCCCGGCTCTTCACCCTCGCCTTCTCGCTCGGCGGCGTGGAGTCGCTGATCGAGTATCCGGCGGAGATGACCCACGCGGCCGTCAGTGGCTCCTCGCTGGAAGTCCCTGACGACCTCGTCCGACTCTCGGTGGGTGTCGAGGACGTCGATGACCTGAAGGCCGACCTGTTCCAGGCACTTGGCTGACATCAAGGCCCGGGTCTGCGCCGCGGTCGACGCCCGGGCCGAGGAGCTGGTGCGCATCTCCCGAGCGATCCATGCCCGCCCCGAGATCGGTCACGAGGAGTTCTTCGCGCACGGCCTGCTCACTGATGCACTGGAGCGCGAGGGGCTGAAGCCCGAGAGGGGTGCCTTCGGCCTCGCTACCGCGTTCGCGGCGCGCGCCGGGACCGACGGACCGACCGTCGCCGTCCTGTGCGAGTACGACGCCCTGCAGGACATCGGTCACGCGTGCGGTCACAACGTGATTGCCGCAGCCGGCCTGGGCGCCGGACTCGCCGCGGCCACCGTCGCCCCCGAGATGCGCGGGCGACTGCTGGTGCTGGGAACACCCTGCGAGGAGATGGCGCCCCAGGGCAAGATCACGCTCGCCGAGCGAGGCGCTCTCGCAGGCGTCGACGCCGCGGTGATGGTTCACCCGGCCGACGCCGACATGGTGGAGATGGACACGCTGGCGAGCATCGGCGTCATCGTCACCTACAAGGGCGTGGCGGCGCACGCTGCGGCGGCCCCGCACCACGGTCGCAACGCCCTGGACGCCGCCATCCTCGGCTACAACGCCGTCGCCGCACTGCGCCAACACATCGCGCCGGACGAGCGGGTGCTGGGCGTGCTGACCGAGGTGCCTCAGAAGGTCAACGTCATTCCCGACCGGGTCGTGTCCCGGTGGAGCCTGCGCTCGACGACCCTGGCCCGCGCCCAGCAGCTGGAGCCCCGGGTCATGGCCTGCCTGGAGAGCGGGGCGCTCGCGGCCGGTTGCGAGATGGAGGTGACGCACCTCGGTGTCACGGAGGAGGTGCGCACCAATCGCGCACTGACGGCGAGCTACGTGGCGAACATGGAGGCGCTGGGCAGGCAGGTCGGCGCACCGGTGGGGAGCAGTGGCACGGTCGGCTCGACGGACATGGGCCACGTCAGCTACCTCGTGCCCGCGATCCACCCTCTCATCGCCGTAGCACCTCCAGGGGTCAAGATCCACGAGGCGGAGTTCGCGGCGGCCGCGGCCTCCGCGGCCGCCGACCGGGCGGTCATCGACGGCGCCAAGGCCCTGGCGATGACGATCGTGGACTACTGGACCGACCCGACCCTGCGAGCTCGGGCCAAGGCCGAGTTCGAGGCAGACAGGGCCTGATACCGCGTCGAGGACGGTGGTTCGTCCTTGCTTGTCGGTGCTCGGGGCGTCGACTAGCCTCGCGACATGCGCGTCTCTCGGTCGGCAGCATCCAGTGTCTTCGCGTGTGTGCGTCGTGAGGTCGCCTCGTGACGGCTCCGCCGTCAGTGTCGACCACGCCCGCCGACGACGACCGGGAACACCTCTTCTCGGAGCTCGCAGCCCACGACCGGCTCGGCGAGGCACTCATCGAGCATCCGGAGCGGGTCTTCGTCTCGGACTGGAACGGCGACCACCCGTTCATGGAGGACTTCCTCGGAGAGCTCGGCGAGGCGCCGATCGGCAAGTGGGGGTCCTTGGGGACCTACAGTCGTATGGACGAGGACCTGGGGCTGTCGGACGCGGTCGCCGAGCTGCACGTACGACGCTATGGCGAGCCCGGCGTCACGGCCCAGCGTTGTGTCACCGGCGCGGGTGCCACCAGCTTCCTCACGACGCTCCTGATGTACCAGTACCTCCAGGGTTTCAGGGAGATCTCCTACCTGCCGCCGGTCTACTACAACGCAGCGTGGTGGATCCGCCGGCTGGGACTCGGCGTGCGCCGGGTGGCGACCGACGTCGACTTCGCCAGCAACGTCGAGCTGGACCTGCCCGATGACGGTGGATTGTTGTGGGTGACCGATCCGGTGTGGTTCGCAGGTCTGCCGGTCCGCTCGGCCACCATCGACCGCATCGCCGAGTGGCAGGGCCGTACGGGCGCGACGGTCATCGTGGACGGGACCTTCCAGTACATGGGGTGGGAGGGCGCCACCGCTGAGGCGGCCGACCGTCTCGACCCCGACCTGACGTTCCGCTTGGTGTGTCCGACCAAGACACTCGCCATGCACGGGTTCCGCTTCGCCTACGCCGTCGTGCCCGAGCAGCACTCCGCCTCGTTCACCGAGCTGCACAAGCGGCTGCACGGTCCCGCCGGCCTGGCGGACCGGTTGTTCGCGCACCGAGCGGTCGAGGTGCTGGGATCCCACAGCGGCGCACTCCCGCTGATGGACTTTGCGCGCTTGCGCTATCGGGAGCTGGTGGACAGTGGCGCCGTGACGGAAGCGGTGAAGCCCGAGACCGGCTTCTTCCTGTTCGGCCGGCCATCGGTCGACGCGTCCGAGTATGTCGCCATGGACGCCAGCTGCTTCGGCGGACAGGGCTATCCCGGCTACGTGAGGATCAACCTCCTCAACCCGGCCGCCGTGGGACTCCTGACGAGATGACCGTAGCGGCGAGCTCCACCAGCTACGAGCTGTGCATCGTCGGTGCGGGCATTGCCGGTCTCAACGCTGCGTTCGTGGCGGGCCGCCACCTGGACCCGGGTGCGCGGGTGCTGCTGCTGGACCGGCACGACCAGCCGGGCGGCATGTGGAACGACGCCTACTCCTACGTGCGGCTCCACCAGCCGTACTCGTTCTTCACCGCGGGCAACATCCCGTGGAACCTGGCCGCGGACCGCGCCTACCTTGCCCGCGGGGACGAGGTGCAGGCGCACCTGCGGGACTGCCTCCAGCACATCTCCCAGCATCTCGACGTCGACGCGCGCTGGGGATGGGAGTACCTGTCACGGGTGGAGGAGCCCACCGGTGTGACGATCCGCGCCCGTGACCGTGAGGGACAAGAGCACACCTTCACGGCCGGTCGGATGGTCCTCGCCAGTGGGTTCGACGTGTCGGTGGAGCCTCCTTTGACCTTGTCGTCCACGCGGGTCCGTTCCACCGCGCCGCACCTGTTGGCATCGGCGGGTCCGTTGGCGTCGGACGACGACGCGCCGGCGTGGGTGATCGGGAGTGGCAAGACGGCGATGGACACCGTGCAGGCGCTCGTGGCCGCAGGGTCGAGCCGGGACGTCGTTCTCGTCGCGGGCTCGGGCACCTACTTCTTCGACCGCGACACCCTCTACCCGACCGGCATACGACGGTGGTGGGGCGGAACGCCGGCGAGCGTGATGTACGCCCAGGCCGTGAGGCGGTTCGACGGGACGAACAGCGCCGAGGTCGCGCGCTGGGCACGGGGCCGCTACACCACCAGCCCCGTGCACGAGCCGACCCACAACGTCGGCGCCATGCTCTCGGGCGCCGAGGCCGGCGTCGTGCGCAGCAGGGTGAGCCGAGTCCTCCGCGATCATCTGGCCGATGTCGAGGACACTCGCGACGGACCGGTCATGGCGTTGCGCAGTGGCGCTCGCGTGCCAGTCCCCGAAGGAAGCTGGATCGTGAACTGCACCGGTTTCCTCGGTCCGCGCGAGGTCACGCACGAGCCGTACGTCTCCTCGGGGGGGCGAGTGTTGTCGATCAACCTCACCTCGACGACGACCGGAGTGAGCGGGACAGCCGGCTACTTCCTCACCCACCTGTTGTTCCTCGGCAAGCTGTCGACCGTGCCGCTCTACGCGCTGAACTGGCACGAGCTGCGGCGCCGTGCCCCGGAAGCGGTTCCCTGGGTCCGCGGCTCGCTGCTCACCTACAACCTCGGGTTGATCTCCGACCACCTCCCGCCGTCGGCCTACCGCGACTACGGGCTCGACACCGACAGATGGTTTCCCCGGTACCGTCGGATGTTGCGCAGGATGAGAAGCACCGGCGACCGCGAGCAGGCCCGTCGACACTGTCGCAGGTCCCTCGACGAGTTCGCTCGGACCACCGGGGTCCCGTGCGCACCGGTCGAGACCGTGGACGCCTCGCCCGTGCGACCCCGGGCCCCGGCCGAGGAGCCGACGCGATGACGCCGACTGTGGTCGCGTGCTGTCAGCTCGCTCCGGTGGCCGGCGAGCTCGCATCGAACCGCGAGCGCGCTGAGGATGCCGTGCGCACCGCGGTGGACAACGGAGCATCGATCGTCGTGCTTCCCGAGCTGATGTCCAGCGGACACGTGGTCGAGGACAGGCGCCAGGCGCTCGCCTGCGCCGAGTCGGCCGAGGGCCCCACCATCCGTTCGTGGGCACGTCTTGCGGCCGAGTTCGACATCGTCGTCGTCGGCGGGTTCTGCGAGGTGGCCCAGGGGCAGCTCTTCGACAGTGCGGCCCTGGTCGACGCGCGCGGTCTCCGCGCGACGTACCGGAAGGTGCACCTGTGGGACCACGAGACCTCCTGCTTCGTCAGCGGCGACGCCGAGCCGCCGGTCGTCGACACCCGGTTCGGACGGATCGCCACCATGGTCTGCTACGACCTGGACTTCCCCGAGTGGGTGCGGCTCGCTGCGCTCAGGGGGGCTCAGCTGCTGTGCGTACCCACGAACTGGCCAGCGGGACCTCGACAGGTCGACGCGACACCGATGGAGATCGTGCGCATCCAGGCCAGTGCCTCGGTCAACCGCATGTTCATCGCTGCCTGTGACCGGGCCGGCGACGTGCCCGGGACGAGCTGGGTCGGTGCGTCCACCATCGTCGACGTCGAGGGGTGGCCCCTGGCCACGGCCTGGCAGCCAGGAGGGTCGACGACGACCATCGCCTACGCCGGCTGCGACCTCGAGCGCGCAGCCGACAAGGACGTCGGGCCCTGCAACAACATCCACCTGGATCGTCGGCCGTCGCTGTACCGCGGCCTCGTCGAGGATCCGTCCGCCGGGAGTGCGCGTCAGTAGGCGCGACTCAGAATCGCCACCATGCCGGGCTCGTCGTCGTCGTCCGGCACGCTGCCGTCCTCTCGGAAGAGGCAGCGGACGGTGATGCCCGAAGCGTTCGCCTTCGCCTCGCCGTCGACGCCGATGACATCCCACGGGACGCGCGCCCAGCCGGAACCGGCGGCCTCGATGGCGTCGTCGAGCGTGGTCACGTCGACCGTCTTGGCCTCACGACCGGCCAGTGCTTCGGCGTAGAGCGCCTCCTGCTCGGCGTCGAGGACCGCGGGGATCTTGGACGCGACATCGGCCAGCGCGAGCTGCTCCTTCGTGCCGCGGATCCGCGTCACGACGGTCGCCTGACCCGCCTTCAGGTCGCGGGGGCCGATCTCGACCCGGATGGGATAGCCCTTCAGCTCGGCATCCACGGCGCGCCGACCGAACGGTGTGTCCACGCGGTCGTCCAACCGGACGCGGATGCCTGCCTCGCGCATGGCCCGCTGCACCTCGTGGGCCGCGTTCATGACCTCTTCGCTGCCGTTCACGGCCACGACGAGCACCTGGACGGGGGCGAGACGGGGCGGCACGCGCAGGCCGTCGTCGTCCCCGTGGCACATGATCATGCCGCCGACCATCCGCGAGGAGACACCCCACGACGTGGTGCTGCAGTACTGCTGCCCACCGGCGGCGCTGCTGAACTTGATGTCGAAGGCGCGGGAGAAGTTCTCGGCGAACTCGTGCACGGTGCCCATCTGGAGGGCCTTCCCGTCACGCATCATGCCCTCGAGCGTGTAGGTGCTGGTCGCTCCGGCGAAGCGTTCCCGCACCGTCTTGCGGCCGACCGCCACCGGCACCGCGAGGACGTTCTCCATGAAGTCCCGGTAGACGGTGTGCAGGATCTTCCGGGCGAACTCGCGCGAGTCGTCGAAGTCGGCGTGAGCGGTGTGGCCCTCCTGCCAGAGGAACTCCGAGGTCCGCAGGAAGATCCGCGGCCGCTTCTCCCAGCGCACCACGTTGGCCCACTGGTTGAGCAGCAGCGGCAGGTCGCGGTAGCTGTTGACCCACTTCGACATGAACTCACCGAAAAGCGTCTCGCTGGTCGGGCGCACGACGACAGGGTCGGGCAGCGCCTTTCCGCCGGCGTGGGTCACCGTCGCGAACTCCGGGTTGAAGCCTTCGATGTGCTCGGCCTCGCGGGCGAAGTAGTCCTCGGGCACGAACAGCGGGAAGTACGCGTTCTGGGCCCCGGTTTCCTTGATGCGCCCGTCGACCTCGTCGACCATGCGCTCCCAGAGCGCGTAGCCCGTCGGCCGGATCACCATCGTCCCGCGGACCGGCCCGTTGTCGGCAAGCTCTGCCTTCGCGACGACGTCCTGGTACCAGCGGGGGAAGTCCTCGGCCTGCCGAGTGAGTACTTGCGCCATAGCCGCACACGCTACCCGATGCCTGAGCCGCCCTTCCTTCCGCGATGGCGCCCGCGACGGGGTCCGCCCGGCGGCGGTGTGGCCGCCGATCGGCTCGATGACGGCGGGTCCGTCCGAGGCTCTCCCCGGCCTCGTCCGCTACGGCCAGGGGAGCTGGGTGGGGAGAGTGGACCGCAGGGTCTCGCCGAGACCCCGGGTCGAGCTCATGACCGAGCTGAGGACGGCACTGGTCTCCTCCAGGGCAGACGTGAACGCGGCCTCGGTCTCGGACTGCCCACTGAAGTGAACGGTCAGGAGAGGGTTCGTTCGACCCAGGGCACGGATGTCGATCGGCGGTCCGCTCTGCCGGCGGACCGGCAGCGCGTGCACCTGCCCCGGCGTCCAGGGCTCGGTGCGCATCACGCTCGTGGGATCGGCATCCGCGAGGTAGTTGTAGAAGATGTCGAGCTCGCGCTCCTCCCTCAGCTCTGCCGCGATGAGCCGGGCCGCCTCGTCCACGTCGTACCGCGCATGCCGGATGCCGGCCAGACCGGCCAGCTGCAGGCCCTTCATGAACTCCATCCAGGTCGTCTCGGCCGTGACTTCTGCCGTGACCGGAAGGACCTGGTTCAACGAGGCGACGACGTCCTTCGTGGTGGAGTCCCAACGGTTGTTGTACATCAGGGTCAGCACGGGGAGGAGGCTGCGGTTGGCCAGCATGGTGGACAGGCAAGCCGCCACCATGGGCACGGTGGAGGGGAGGAGGCGGTGCCGACGGCTCCACGCCTCGAGACCCTCCGTCGGCACGGGCAGCAGCAGGCCGACGTGCCGCCGACCCGGGAGGCTGTGGCTGCCGGCCGGTGCGGTGGCCGCGCGCAGGGCCCCCGAGCCGGCCAGGTCTCCCCAGTAGCGGCGGGTCTCCTGCTGCGTGCGGTCGCGGCTCGCTTCTTCTTCCCGCACCAGGGCGCGGAGACTGCCGGCGCCGGGCAGCGCCGCTCCGGGGTCGGCGAGCAGGGCTGTCAGCTCCCGTTCCAGGAGTCCGAGTGACTCGCCGTCGGCCAACATGTGGTGGATGCAGAAGTCGACCCGTGCGCCGTCGGCGCCGTCGACCAGTCGGCATCGCCAGCCGACGGTGTGCTCGAGGTCGAACGGGCTGTCGAAGAACGCCGCCTCCGCGGGCAGGTCGACGGCGCTCTGGCGGACACCGAGCACCTCTGGCTCCGCGACGTCGAGCACCCGCTGGCGCGGGTCATCGGACCGCAGGCGGTCGAAGACGACCCGCAGGCCCTCGTGACGTCCGCTCAGTGCGGCCAGTGCCTGGTCGAGGTGAGGGGGCACGGAGCTCGGGTCCAGGTCGATGGTGAAGCCGAGGTGCGCCTCCGCGATTCGCTCCTCGGGGAGCTTCTCGATGGCGCGCAGCACCGACAGCTGCCCGTGACTGAGAGCCATCCAGCCCGGATCTCGCTGGTGCTCGGGGCTAGGCAGGGGCATTCGCCGTGAACGACCAGACGAGGGAGTACCTGAGCCCGCGCGTCACGGCGGCCACCTGGTGGAACGAGGACGGGCCGAACTCCAGGCTGGAGGCGAGGTTGTGCGTGGCGGCATAGCGACGCGCCTCCACCGGGCCGGACGAGCCTTCCTCGAAGAGCCGAAGGTCGCCGCCGCCCACCTCGTCGGACGGATCGGCGAAGTAGGTGATCAGCCGATGTGTGAAGACGGTCTTGCCCGGCTCGTAGTCGGTGTGGATCGTGGTCTGGTCACCACGCCCGTGGCGGTAGGCCTCGACCTTGATCGCGTTGTCGAAAGGCCTCGAGTAGGCCTCCTCCATCCGCGTGCGGAGAAAGCGGAGGCTGGTCGCCGAGAACACCGGCTGCAATGACGTGGGTACGTCAGTGGGTTTGAGCGCGAAAGCACTCGCCTTCCAGTGCGGCTGTTCTCGACCCTCCCATCCGGGAAAGGCCTGCAGCCACGACAAGATCGATTGGGCCACCTCAGGGCGATAGACAGCGTCCCAGATGAAGTGGGGAAAGGGGTGAGGGTCCACGCGCGGTCCGCCGCCGCTGTCGTAGACCAAGTCGAGATCGACCGCTGCAACCACGCTGGCCTCAGTTCCGTCGGTGACGCAGGGGTGGTGCGGGAACTCCCGCACCACCCCTGCGTGAACTCAGTCGGCGGCGTAGAAAGTGTTCTCGACGCCCTCGTCCGACACGCACACCGTGGAGTCCACACAAACGGTGAAGTTGTAGTCGGTGCCTTCCGCCATGATGCTGCTCCTCATCTCTTGACCATCGGCTCTTCCGATGGCTCTGTTCAATCGAAAGGTGACAGCCCGCGAGACTTGATCATGCATTCACTCATCGGCCGAGACCCGTTGATTAGGGGCGAGGCTACCTCGAAAGTGATGGTCAGCAAAGGCTCCTGGCGCGTCGCGCGCCCGAGTTGAGCGCAACCTGCCGCCATCCCCAGGTCGACGGCAGTACCGACAGGGGGCCGTGTGTGCAGGTGGTCCTCACCACGGCCCGGCGAGCGCCGAGGCCGGGATCCCCGGGCTCCGGTGCCCGTCCCGCCCGACCATCGTCCGCGCGGCGACCAGCGCGTTCAGCACGCTCTCCTCGGTGGCCTGGACGACGGCCTCGTAGACCGGGTCGAGGGCGCCCCAGGGCAGGAAGTCGATCCGGCTGAGCCGGGACGGGGCCGGGCCGATCGCGCTGTCGAGGGCGCCGCGGTTGGCGGTGGAGAAGGCGAGGAAGATGTCGCCGGAGAAGTGGCTGCCCGTCGTACCGGTGCGGGCCAGGCCGAGCGGGACGCGGCGGGCGAGCGCCTTGCACTGCCCGGGGAGCAGCGGCGCGTCGGTGGCGACGACGCCGATGCAGGAGCCCGAGCCCGGCGGGGCGAGCCAGTCGGAGTCCTCCATCGGGTTGTCGGCGAGGTGGTCGCGGCCGACCTTGCGCCCGGCGATGGTGAGCTCGCGGCGGGCGCCGAAGTTGGCCTGCAGGAGCACGCCGACCGTGTAGACCCGCTCGCCGACGCGGACCACCCGGGAGCTGGTGCCGGTGCCGCCCTTGAAGGCGTAGCAGTTCATCCCCGTGCCCCCGCCGACCGAGCCCTCCTCGAGCGGGCCGGAGGTGGCGGCGTCGAGGGCGGCCTCGGCGTGGTGGGGCTGCACGTGGTCGCCGTTGATGTCGTTGAGGTAGCCGTCCCAGGTCTCACCCACGACGGGCAGGTGCCAGGCGTCCTTGATCGCCGGGTTGGTCCGCAGCGACCAGGCGAGGACGCCGCGGTGGACCGCGCCGACGGAGTGGGTGTTGGTGATCCCGATCGGCAGCGACAGGCCGCCGGACTCCTCCAGCCAGTGGCTGCCGGTGAGCTCGCCGTTGCCGTTGAGGGAGTGGAAGCCGGCGGCGCACGACGTGCCGACGCCGTCACGGCCGAGCGGCAGGATCGCGGTCACGCCGGTGCGGACCGGGCCGCGGCCCTCGTCCAGCTCGCCGGATCCCTCGACGAGGGTGGTGTACCCCACCTCCACGTCCGGTACGTCGGTGATCGCGTCCCACGGCCCGGGCTCGCCGTCGAGGGGCACGCCGTGGTCGCGGGCGCGCTTGCCGGCGGGGTGGACGAGTCGCATCAGATCTCCTTGACGGTCGCGCCGAGGCCCAGCTCGCCCGGGAGGATCTCCTCGGGGGCGGCACTCAGCATGGTCCAGCGGTCCGCACGACGCGGGCGCAGGTAGGCCAGGTAGTAGAGGAAGCCGACGGCGAGCGCGCCGAGGGCGATGACGACCTGCCAGGGGTTGGCGTCCCAGACCTCGTACGACACGTAGGCCAGCGCCACCACGATGATGACCGGCGGCAGCGGGAAGAGCGGCATGCGGTACTCCGCCGCCTCGGTCGCTCCGGTACGACGCCCGACGAGCGCCGAGAGCGCGACGAACACGTAGAGCACGATGAGGGTCGCACCGGTGCCGGTGATCAGCGACTCGATCGGCACGAAGGCCGCGAGCGTGGCGGCGACCAGGCCGACGAGCAGCGTGGCGTACGGCGGTGTCTGCAGGGTGGGGTGCACGTGGGCGAGCACCCGGCCGACCGGGTCCGGGAAGGCGCGGTCGCGCGCGGCGCTGAAGAGGGTGCGCCCAGCCTGCAGGATGATCGCGACGGTCGCGTTGATGATCGCGATCGCGATGGCGAGGCTGACGGCGACGTTGAGGGCGTGGGAGCCGCGAGCCTCCATGAAGTACTCCATCGGGTTGTCGGCACCGATCAGCCGGGTCATGTCGGGTGCGCCGAGCAGCACCGCGGCCAGCGGCAGGATCTCGGCGGCGACGGTGACGCCGAGGGCGACCAGGACGACCTTGCCCATCACGGTGCGGGCGCCGTGGGTCTCCTCGGCGAAGTAGATCGCGGCGCCATAGCCGTTGTAGGCGAAGAGCGCGATCGCGGTCTGGCCGGCGATCAGGCCCAGCCCGACACCGACCAGCGTCCCGTGGTCGCCGACGGTCTGGGCGTCCCACAGCGTGCTGACGGGGCGGGAGACGTTCGCGAAGCCGAGCGCGCAGATGACGACGACGGCGACCATCTCCAGGGCCAGGAAGACGCCGGTGATCCAGGCGTTGGTGCGGATGTTGAGGATCGCGACCCCCGAGCAGACGACGATCACGGCGACCCCGACCCACTTCGAGTCCGCGCCGGAGAACGCCGCGGCGAGGTACTCGCCGGTCCCGAGGGCGATGACCCCGATGATCATCGTCAGGCTGAGCGCGTTCATCAGGAACAGCGAGAAGCCGGCGGCCCGCCCGAGGACCCGGCCGGCGAAGGCGTACTCCCCGCCCGCGATCGGGAACGCCGAGGCGAGCTCGGCGTAGCACAGCGCCATGCAGGCGGCGACGCCCGCGGCGAGCAGGAACGCGAGGAAGGACGCGCCGCCGACGGCGGCGATCACCGTCGGGATGATGATGAAGACGCTCGAGGCCGGAGTGACCGAGGAGAGCGTGATGAGCACGTTGCCGCGCAGGGTCAGCGAGCGCGAGAGCTGTTGCTCGTAGTGCGCGCTGTGCCCGGTGGGGGTGGGTGAGGACATCGGGGTCTCCTCGGGTCGGCGATATTCTTTGACACATTCATCGAATAACGGCGAGCACGTCAATCGTCACAGAGCAATGCCCTAGGTTGAGCGGACCGGACGGTCGGCGGCCCACACGGGCAGGGAGGAAGGCGCGGGTGCCCCGGAGGCGAGACCAGGCCGCGCGGCGGCAGGAGCTGCTCGCGGCCGCCGTCGCGGTCATCAACGAGCGCGGCCCGGCCGGCGTCCGGATGAAGGACGTCGCCCGTCAGGCCGACCTCGCCACCGGGTCGGTGTACTACTACTACGACGACGTCGACGAGCTGCTCCACCAGGTGCACCTGCTGGCCTCCGAGCGCTACCTCGCCGATCGTCGTACGGCGACCGCGGCGCTCGACGACCCGCGCGCCCGGCTCGCCGTCATGGTCGACCTCGGCCTGCCCCGCCCGGCCGACGAGCCGCTGTCGCTCGCGCTCTACCAGGTGGCCGTCGCCAAGGCCCGCGACCCGCGCCACGCCGCCTTCATGACCGAGCTCTGCGGCTCCCAGCGCGAGCTCTACGAGGAGATCCTGACCGAGGGCGAGCAGGCGGGCGTCTTCGACCTGACGGCGTCGGCCCGCACCATCGCGGAGAGCCTGATCGCCTTGGAGGACGGCTTCGGCCTGGGGATCTGCTGCGGCAAGGACGGCTTCACCTACGAGCTGTGCCGCGACCAGCTGTTGGCCGCCGCGGCCGGGTGGACGCGCTGTGCCGACCTGGCCGACCTGGCCGACCGGGCCGGCCTGGCCTAGGCGCCTGCCGCCCGCAGCCGGTGCTCGGTCCCGAGCCACGGCTTGACCCAGGTCATCTCCTCCGGCCGCAGAGCCTGCCCGCACGCGGAGCAGGTCTCCGCGGCCGTGGTCTCGGCGCCGCAGGCGGTGTGCACGAGCGCCATGTGCGCGCCGCCCTCGGGCTCGACCGTGTGCCGCTCGCCCCAGATGGCGAGCTGGTGCAGCAGGGGGAGCAGGTCGGCGGCGGCGTCGGTGGCGACGTACCGCTGCCGGGTGCGCCCGCCGCGGGTGTAGTCGACGGTGTCGAGCAGGCCCGCCTCGCGCATCGCGCGCAGCCGCCGGGAGAGCACCGCCTCGGAGATGCCGAGGTTGTCGCGCAGCTGCTCGAAGCGGCCGTTGCCGTGCAGGACGTCGCGCACGATGAGCAGGACCCACGGGTCGCCGAGGACGTCGAGGGAACGACGGATGGGGCAGTGCTCCGTCGACCAGTCCGAGCGCAGGGGCATGGCTGCTAGCCTACCTCCGTGACTTCGCTCAAGAAAGCCAGCCGCTTCCACCCGGCGTGGGCGGTGGCGGCGGTGGCCTTCCTGGCGCTGATCGGGGCCGCCGGCTTCCGGGCCGCGCCGGGCGCGCTCATGGTGCCGCTGCACGACGAGTTCGGCTGGTCGACGAGCGTCATGTCGCTGGCGGTGAGCATCAACCTGCTGCTGTTCGGCCTGACGGCGCCCTTCGCCGCGGCGCTGATGGACCAGCTCGGCGTACGACGGGTGGTGGCCGCGGCGCTCACCCTCGTCGCGACCGGCGCCGGCGGCAGCGTCTTCATGACCGCCTCCTGGCAGCTGCTCGTCCTCTGGGGCGTGCTGATCGGGCTCGGCACCGGCTCGATGGCGCTGGTCTTCGCCGCGACCATCGCCAACCGGTGGTTCGAGCAGCGTCGTGGCCTGGTGATGGGCGTGCTCACCGCCGGCTCGGCGACCGGGCAGCTCATCTTCCTGCCGATCGTCGCGAGCCTCGCCGAGGGCACCGGCTGGCGCGCGGCGTCGCTGGTCGTGGCGGGGGCGGCGCTCGCCGTCGTACCGGTGGTGTGGTGCGTGGTCCGCGACCACCCGGAGGAGCGCGGCGTCGCGCCGTACGGCGCCGCGGCGGACTGGACGCCGCCGCCGCGGCAGCACGCCGGTGCGGCCCGGCGGGCCGTCGAGGGCCTGACCTTCGCCGCGCGGCACCGGGCGTTCTGGGCGCTGGCGGTGGCCTTCGCGATCTGCGGCGCGACGACCAACGGCCTGATCGGCATCCACTTCATCCCCTCCGCGCACGACCACGGGATGGCGAGCACCACGGCGGCCGGGCTGCTGGCGGTGGTCGGCGTCTTCGACATCATCGGCACCATCGCGTCGGGCTGGCTCACCGACAAGCTGGACCCCCGGGCGCTGCTTGTGGCCTACTACCTCTTCCGCGGGCTCGGCCTGCTCCTGCTGCCGCAGCTGCTCGCCGACAGCGTGCACCCGAGCATGGTGCTGTTCATCGTGATCTACGGCCTGGACTGGGTGGCGACCGTGCCGCCGACGGTCGCGCTGTGCCGCGACATCTTCGGCGAGCGCGGCACGATCGTGTTCGGCTGGGTGTTCGCCGCGCACCAGGTCGGTGCGGCGGTGGCGGCCTTCGGCGCGGGCGTCGTCCGCGACACGTTCGGGACCTACACCTATGCCTGGTGGGCCGGTGCGGCGCTCTGCGCGATCGCGGCGGTGCTCTCGGTGCTGACCGTCGGCGGCCGGACGTCAGCCTCCCTCCCCGACCGAGGACCGGATGGACGAGTGACCGGCGTCACCACTACGACGTAGAATGTCGGGCCATGCCCGAACGCCTCGCCAGGAGACGCCGATGACCTCTGCCTCTATCGATCTTCTGCAAGACATGGTGGTCCGACACCAGGCCTTCTCCGGCCACGGTCGAGGGGAGTGGGCCAGGCGCGTCAACTTCACCAGCAGGCTGGAAGCCGCTACTTCGGCAGTGATGGCCGGATGTCGTGCAGGGATCGACCGAGCGCCGGGCCTCGACAGCAGCACGATCGCCGAGGCGGTCAATGGCTGCTTGACCGAGATCGCTGAGGGTCCCGTGCTGCCGCTCCATGCGCTCGTCCTGCGTTTCTCCCAGGGCTTTCGCGCAGCGGTGGCGGACGGTGACCGGCTGCCCCGCAAGGAGAAGAAGGCCTACAAGAAGGCGCTGGAGGCGGCGGTGGCGGAGTTCGCAGACGTGCTCCGGAGCACCGAGCGAGCCCACGGCTACCACCAGCTGAGCCAGCCCCGCCGATGAGAGCGGCGGCCAAGCAGGTGAGCAAGCCGCGAAGGGAGAAGGAGTCGTACCGCAGCCGGCTGCGGGACCTCGGTTCGAGGCTCTCGGATCGAGAGCAGTACGCGCTCACGGTCGCCGAACGCCGCGCCATCTGGGCGGTCATCCTCTTCGTCTGTGGCATCGTCCTCGTGGGGAGCGCCGCGGCCATCGGGCTGACCCACCATCCGCGCACCTGCGTGGAACGCACCGTCACGAAGACGACGACCTCCGCGGTGAAGGCGCGCCCGGCCAGCCCCGTCGAGAAGACGACCACGAACGAGTGCTCCGAGACGGAGTGGCCCAAGGTGCCGCTGGCCCTCGGCGCACTCGGCGCGCTCTTCCTTGCGCCGGTCGTGCTCCGCCTCCTGCCTCCCGGCGCGAAGTTCGGTCTCGGGACACTTAAGCTCGATGCCGGCCAAGGCACCCCGTTCGAGGCCGCCGAGAAGTCGGTAGCCGCCGAGGGATCGAAGTTGGACGCCATGACGCGCCAGCGTCACGAGGAGAAAATCGGGGCCGGCGACGCGCCCGCCTGAATATCCGCTGCGTCAGCCTCGGCGTGTCTCATGATAACTACAACCATGTCATTGGCAGAACCGGAGGTTACAGTGGTGAGCCGACCGCAGATAGACCAGGCGTCCCTCGCAATGACCGACCGCACCAGCCCCGCGACGTTCCTCACCTTGGCGCGCGCCATCGATCTTCTTGCCGCCTACGGCGAGGGGACCGCCCCTCTGCCCGTCGGCCTCGACCTGCCCTCGCTCACCGGCGATCACCTCGACTACATCGCCACCGCTCCCGGACGCACGGACGTCGCGGTGTGGGCCAGCACCTTCCGTGACACTCGTGCGGACATCCTTGCCATTCGGGCAACTCTCGATCACCACCCGGAGACGGTCACCGTGACGGACGTCGCTGCGGCGATCGAGGTCGCGGAGCGGATGTTTGCCGGACTGGCGACGTGGCTCGACTCGAGCCCCGCGCTTGCCAGCTAGGACGACGAACGCCGGCCGCGGGCTCGTGCCCGCGACCGGCGTCGACCGATGAGACGGATCAGCGACCCACCGGCACCAGCAGCTCGTCGGGCAGCTGACCGGGCGCCACGACCGGTGGCACCGGGCGGCGGCGCGGCCAGGCCCGCTCGCCGAGCAGCACCAGCACCGCGGGCAGGACCACCAGCCGGATCAGCGTCGCGTCGACGAGGATCGCGGCGGCGAGCCCGACGCCCATCATCTTCATCTCCAGCATCGACAGGGTCGCGAAGATCGCGAACACCGACACCATCACCGCCGCGGCGCTGGTGATCACGCCCGCGGTGTCGGAGATCCCGCGGTGCACCGCCTGGCGCACGGGCAGGCCGCTGTCGACCAGCTCGCGCACCCGGCTGAGCACGAACACGTGGTAGTCCATCGACAGCCCGACGAGCACGACCAGCACGAAGACGGGGATCCAGTCGATCACGAAGCCGGGACTGGTGAAGTCGAGCAGGGACTCGCCGACGCCGTGCTGGAAGACGATCGAGAGGATGCCGAAGGCGACCCCGACCGAGGCCAGGTTCAGCACGGTCGAGACCACGCCGAGCAGCACGCTGCGGAAGGCCGCGATCATCATCACCATCGTCAGCAGCAGCACGAAGCCCAGCAGGACCGGCATCCGCTCGCCCTGCTTGTCGGCGTTGTCGAGGGACGCGGCGGCGCCGCCGCCGACCTTCACCTCCGCGCCGCTGCCCGCGAACGCCTGCGGGACCAGGGTGGAGCGCAGGCGCTCGATCGCGGCGGTGGCGCGGTCGTCGGACTCGTCGTACGGCATGCCGAGGTCGATCACGGAGGTCCGGCCGTCGGCCGACGTACGCACGGCGGCGCCGTCGGTGGCGAAGTCGTCGGACCCGCCCGCGGCGGCGGCCAGCCGGTCCAGCCCCGTGCGTGCGGCCCGCTCGCCCACCCCGGTGACCACCACCTGGGCCGAGGTGCCCTCGGCGGGGAAGGCCTTCGTCAGCGCGCGATAGGTCTGCACCGTCGGGATGTCGGCCGGCAGGGTCTCGGCGCTGGCCTGGTGGGTCTTCATCGACAGCGCCGGTACGGCGAGCGCCACGATCCCGACCGTCGCGACCACCAGCGCGGCCACCGGGTGCCGGACGACGGGCCCGAGCAGCCGCCCGCTGATCGCGCCGGTGCGCGCGCGGCCGGTGAGTCGCCACAGCAGCGGCACGCGCGGCCGGTCGACCCAGCGCCCGAGCTTGACCAGCAGCGCCGGCAGCACGGTGATCGAGCCGAGCACGGCGATGGCCACGACCAGGATCGAGCCGGTGGCGAGGGAGTTGAAGGTGACGTCGGTGAGCACGAAGAGCCCCGCCAGGGCGGCGATCACGGCGGCGCCGGAGACCAGGATGGCGTGCCCGGAGGTCTCCGCGGCGATCGCGACGGCGTCCAGCGTCGTCCGGCCGGCGGCGCGCTCCTGGCGCTCGCGCTTGAGGTAGAACAGCGAGTAGTCGACGCCGACGGCCATGCCGATCAGCACGATCATGCTGGTCACGGTCGACTCGGCGGGCACCAGGTGCGAGACCGGCGCGGAGATGCCGATCGTGGCGGCGACGCTGGTCGCGGCGAGCAGCACCGGCAGGCCGGCGGCGATCAGCGCGCCGAAGGCCAGCAGCATCAGCACCAGCGTGATCGGCAGGCTGACGAGCTCCGCGGAGTGCAGGTCCTCGGCGACCCGGTCGTTGACCGCGTCGTCGATGGTGACGTCGCCGGCCTGCGCGAGACGCAGCCCGGGATGGTCGTCCTGGACGGCTGCCGTCACGGCCTCCAGCGGCCCGGCGTCGATCTCGTCGGAGGTCAGCTCGACGGGGACCAGCACCGCGCTGCCGTCGGCGCTGGTGACCGGGTCGCCGACGCCCGAAACCCCCTTCACACCGGTCATCCGGGCCGCGACGTCGGCCGCGGCGGCCTTCGCCTCGGTGGCGTCGAGCGTCCCCGAGCGGGCCGTGACCAGGACGTTCTCGGTGGGCGGGCTGTCGAGGCCGGCGTCGTCGAGCAGCGCCTCGGCGCGGCCGGAGTCGCCGATGCGGTAGTCGGCGTCGGTGACCTGCTCGGTCGGCACGGCCGCGGCCAGGCCGACGGCGACCACGACGAGCAGCAGCCAGGCGCCGATCGCGCGCCACGGATGGGTGGCGCTCCAGCGCGCGGCGCGGGTGGGCAACGCGGAGAGGTGGGACATCGGAGGCTCCTGAGGGGGGTGCGGACGAGGTGTTCCGAGCCTCGCGGCGCGAGCCCCCGCGGTCAGGGGTGGTGCGTCCCGACCGGTGGTGGTGCCTGCACCCCTGCGCGCGGCCGGCGAGCACGACAGGATGGGGCGGTGAGCAGGTGGCCCGAGCACGACGTCGCGGCGCGTGCCGGTCGCTGGGAGGCGACCGGGTACGCCGCTCTCCACGTGCTCCTCCTCGCCCCGCTGGTGGTGGTCCTGGTGCTCACCCTGGTGAGCGCGGCGCTCGTCGTGGTGTGGGTCGGGGTGCTGCTGCTCGCCGGCGTGCTGCCCGTGATGCGGGTGCTCGTGGGGTGGCACCGGACGATGTCCGGGCGGATGCTCGGGGCGCCGGCCACGGCGCCGTACCTCCCCCTGCCGGGCGGGCCGATCGCCAACCTCCAGGTCCGCGCGGCCGACCCGATGACCTGGCGCGACCTGCTCTGGATCCTGTGGGCGGTCACCCTCGGCTTCGTGGTCTCGCTGCTCGCCGTCGTGCTGCTGCTGGGCGTGGTCACCTGGCCCGTGTGGTGGTACGGCGTCGGCCCGCTCATGCGCGCCCGCGCCTGTGTCGACCGCGCCCTGCTCACCGTCGGGCGCACCGAGCACCTGGAGCGCCGGGTGCAGGCGCTGACCGAGTCGCGGGCGGTCGTCGTCGACCACTCCGCCGCGGAGCTGCGCCGGATCGAGCGGGACCTCCACGACGGCCCGCAGGCCCGGCTGGCGGCCGTGTCACTGAGCCTGGGCCTGGCCGACGACCTCTTCGAGACCGACCCGGACGCCGCGCGCCGGCTGGTCAACGACGCCCGCTCGACCTCCTCCACCGCGCTCGGCGAGCTGCGCGACGTGGTTCGGGGCATCCACCCGCCGGTGCTGGCCGACCGCGGGCTCACCGGCGCGGTGTCCGCACTGGCGCTGGACATGGCGCTGCCGGTGGAGCTCGCGCTCGACGTGCCGCGGCGGCTGCCGGCGCCCGTCGAGTCGGCGGTCTACTTCACCGTCGCCGAGTGCCTCGCCAACGCCGGCAAGCACGCGGGCGCGGACCAGACCTGGATCAGCCTGCGCCACGCCGACGGCGTCCTGCGCGGCGAGGTCGGCGACGACGGCCGCGGTGGGGCGGACCCCACGTCCGGGTCCGGGCTGCAGGGTGTCGCCGCCCGCCTGGCGGCGTTCGACGGCATCCTGTCGGTGTCGAGCCCGGCCGGCGGGCCGACCGTCGTGAGCTGGGAGGTCCCGTGCGGGTAGTCCTGGCCGAGGACCACGCGCTGCTGAGGGCCGGCCTGACGCAGCTGCTGGAGGCCAAGGGCTTCACCGTCCTGCACGCCGTCGACAACCTGCCCGCTCTGGAGCGGGCGCTGGAGGACCCGGCGGCGGAGGCGGCCGTGGTCGACGTACGGATGCCGCCGTCGTTCACCGACGAGGGCCTGCGCGCGGCGATCGCCGTGCGGGCGCGGCGGCCGGGCTTCCCCGTCCTCGTGCTGTCGCAGTACGTCGAGCAGCTCTACGCCCGCGAGCTGCTGGCCAGCGGCGAGGGCGCGGTCGGCTACCTGCTCAAGGACCGGGTCTCCGACGTGGCGGAGTTCGTCGACGCGCTGCGCCGGGTCGCGGACGGGGCGACCGTGCTCGACCCGTCCGTGGTCGCCGCGGTGCTGGAGCGCCGCCGGGACTCACCGATCGAGCGGCTCACCGACCGTGAGCGCGAGGTGCTCGCGTTGATGGCGGAGGGCCGGGCCAACGCCGGGATCGCGCAGGCGCTGGTGGTCAGCGAGAAGGCCGTCGCCAAGCACATCAACGGCATCTTCGCCAAGCTCGACCTGCCCGCCGACACCGACGACCACCGCCGGGTCCGCGCGGTCCTGGCCTGGCTGAAGGTCTAGCGGGCCAGCTCGTCGATCAGCATCCGGGCCGACTCCGGGCTCACCGGCAGGCTCTCGCTCCACGCCCGGCACCGGCCCTGGCTGGGCGAGAGCTGCAGGCGCAGGTCGAGGTCGGTGACCACCTGGGCCAGCCGGGGGTGCAGGTCGGGCGAGCGCCGGACCAGTCCGACGAGACGGCGCGCGTTCAGCTCCGCCACCTGCGCGCACTCCGGCAGCCGCTGGCCGAGCAGGTCCGCGGCGGTGGCCTTGCGCAGCGCCTTCTCCATCCGCGAGAAGCCCGCCCGCAGGTCGTCGCGCACCCGCGGCAGGTCGAGCACGACCAGGGCGTGGCTGTGCGCGATGTCGGCGTCGACCAGCCAGCCGTCGCCGGCGGCGCGGTAGAGCGCCGCCACCTGTGACTGCACGTGCTGGATGCTCGGCAGACCGGTGAGCGGGTCCGCGCAGCTCAGGCTGTTGTAGCGCTCCTGCGCGGCCTCGGCCCAGCCCAGCGACACCTGCCGGGTCAGCACCAGGTCAGCGGGCTCGCCGCCGACTGCCCGGCAGGTGTCGTCGAGCTCGGCGAGGCAGACGTCGAGGCCCTCCCCGTCGTGGGCGTACGACGTCCCGAAGGCCCACGACGCGTCCTCCAGCGCCACGCCGTGGATCAGCGCGTCGGCCAGGTCGCGGGCGCGGTGCGGCACCAGCGCGGTCGGGCGCGCGCCGCGTCGTACCGGCCGGAAGAGGGACATCACGCGACCGCCGCGGCGGCACCCACGCCGAGCAGCGCGGCGATCGCCTCGGCGGAGCGGACGCCGGCGGTGCCGTCGCCGAAGGGGTTCGCGATCCGGGCCATCGAGCGGTAGGCGACGGGGTCGTGCAGCAGGCGCAGCGCCTCGCTGACCAGCAGCCGCGGGTCGGTGCCGACGAGCCGCGCGGTGCCGGCCTCGACCGCCTCGGGCCGCTCGGTGCTCTCCCGGACGACGAGGACCGGCTTGTCGAGGCTGGGCGCCTCCTCCTGGATCCCGCCGGAGTCGGTGACGAGCAGGTCGGCGGCGGCGAGCAGCGAGACGAACTGCGGGTAGGGCATCGGTGCGCAGACGGTGATGTCGGGGCAGCGGTCGACGACCTCGCCCACGCTGGCGCGCACCTGCGGGTTGGGGTGCAGCGGCAGGACGACCTTGAGCCCGGGGGAGCGCCGGGTGAGCTCCTCCAGCGCCTCGGCGACCCGGCGCAGCGGCGCGCCGTGCGACTCGCGGCGGTGCAGGGTCGCCACGACCAGCCGCTCGGCGGAGCCGATCGTCGCCTGGACCGCCGCGTCGTCGATCGGGTGGGCACGGTCGCTGGTCTCCAGCAGCGCGTCGATCACGGTGTTGCCGGTGACCACGATCGCCTCGTCGGCGACCCCCTCGGCCAGCAGGTTCCGCCGCGAGAGGGCGGTCGGCGCGAGGTGCAGGTCGGCCATCACGCCGGTCAGGCGGCGGTTCAGCTCCTCCGGGAACGGCGAGAGCAGGTCATGGGTGCGCAGGCCGGCCTCGAGGTGCACGACCGGCACGCCGGCGTACCGGGCCGCGAGGGCGCCGGCCATCGAGGTGGTGGTGTCGCCGTGCACCACGACCGCAGCGGGCCGCAGCCGCTCCAGCTCGGCGCTCAGCGCGACGAGCACCCGGCTGGTCAGCCCGGGCAGGCCCTGGCCGTCCGTCATCACCGCGAGGTCCACGTCCGGCTGCATCCCGAACCAGGCGTGCAGCTCGCCGAGCAGGTCGCGGTGCTGGCCGGTCGAGACCAGCACCGGGCGCAGCCGCGGGTGGGCCTCGAGCGCGCGCCACAGCGGGGCGACCTTCACGGCCTCGGGGCGGGTGCCGTAGACGATCGCGACAGGCAGGCGGGTGGGCGGGTGGTGCACGGGTCCTCCGGGGTCTCGGGTGGTGGGCGGCCTCCCTCCAGCCGCCCACCACCATCCGGACACCCCTCGTGCCGGTTCCTTACGCGGCTCGGCGCATCCCGTGTTGCCGGATCCGGTCCCACCCCGAAGGTAAAGAAATCCAGAACCGCGTAAGGAAATGCCTCCTGCGCCGTCTAGGTCGTGTCGGCTTCGCCGACTCGGCCCGCGCTCCCAGAGGCGCGGGCTCGGGGAACCACCAGCAGTACCGGGGACCAACAGTGGAGCAACGAGACCGAGTGACGGCGCTGCCGTCGCGGCGGGAGCCTGCGCCCGCGCCGGACGGGACGGCCCGTCACCGCGCCGGGGCGGTACGACGCGCGCCCGCCGAGCGTCGTCGGCTCGGCGTGCTCGTGACCGCCGAGCTGGTGCTGACCGCCAGCGTGCTCGTGCTGCTCTACCTCGGCTGGTACCTCGTCGTCGACGACCGGGTCGCCGCCCACCGGCAGACCTCCTCCGCGACCGACCTGGAGCGGGCGTGGGACGCCGCGCCCGCGCCCTCGCCCGTGCCGGAGGCGAGCGCGCCGCGCACCGGCGAGGCGTTCGCGACGATCCGGGTGCCGCGCTTCGGGGCGGACTGGCGCCGGATGGTCGTCGAGGGCACCGACGTCGAGGAGCTGGCGCGCGGGGTCGGTCACTACACCGGGTCCGCGCTGCCCGGGCAGGTCGGCAACTTCGCGGTCGCCGGCCACCGGCTCACCCACGGCAGCGCCTTCACCGAGATCGACCGGCTGCGGGACGGGGACGTGGTCGGCGTACGGACGGCGGGGACGTGGTTCGTCTACCGCGTCACCGGCCACGAGATCGTCGAGCCCCGCCAGGTCGACGTCGTCGCCGCCGTGCCGGGCGAGCCCGGGGTGGCGCCCACCCGCGCGCTGATGACCCTCACCTCGTGCCACCCGCTCTACGGCAGCAGCCAGCGCTACGTCGTGCACGCCGCCCTGGACCGCACCCAGCCGGCCGCCGACGGGGTGCCCGTCGAGCTGCGCGAGGCGGTGCGCTGATGTACGCCTGGCTCTGGCGCCACCTCCCCGGGGGCCGACGCGCCCGCCTCGCCCAGCTGGCGGCGGCCGCGGTCCTCCTCCTGCTCGTGTGCTTCGTGTGGGTCTTCCCCGCGATCAGCACGCTCTCGGAACGCAATGGCGCGACCGTGGGGTCCGCGCCCTCCTCCACCGAAGGAACTGTCCCGTGACCGCTCAGATGGTCGACCCGCTGCAGGACGGCGATCCCGTCCTGCTCAGCCGGGTCCGCGCCGGTGATCCCGACGCCTACGCCCAGCTCTTCGAGCGCCACCGCGGCGCCGCCACCGCCTTCGCCGGCAGCCTCGCCGGCCACAGCCACGCCGACGACCTGGTCGCCGAGGCCTTCGCCAAGGTCCTCGACGCGCTCCAGCGCGACCTCGGCCCGACCGTGTCCTTCCGCTCCTACCTGCTCACCTCGATCCGCAGCATCTGGAGCAACACCGTGCGCACCGAGCGCCGCTACGACCTGGTCGACGACTACGAGACGCTGCCGCCGACCGAGGCGCTGACGTTGAGCGACGACCCGGACCAGCGCTTCGACAACCAGGCCGTCGCGGAGGCCTACCGCAGCCTGCCCGAGCGCTGGCAGGCCGTGCTCTGGTACACCGCCGTCGAGGGCCTCCCGCACCACGAGGTCGCCCTGCACCTGGGCATCAAGGCCAACGCGGTCGCGGCGCTGAGCTTCCGCGCCCGCGAGGGACTGCGCCAGGCCTACCTCTCCGCCCACCTGAGCACCGCCGCCGAGCCGGCCTGCCGGACCTGGGCACCGCTGCTGCCGGCGTACGCCCGCGGCACGCTCGACCGCCGCAAGCGTCCGGGCCTGGTCGCCCATCTCGACGGCTGCTTCGAGTGCGCGCTCGCGCTCGCCGACCTCGACGAGGTCAACAACCGCCTCGGCGCGCTGCTGGTCCCGATCGTGCTGGGCCCTGGCGTGCTCGGCCTGCGGGGCCTGTGGTCCGCGGTCAGTACGACGGGCGCCGCCACCCACGGCGGCGGTGGTCTCCTCTCCGCGGCCAAGACCGGCATCGTCGCCACGGTCGCCGCGGGTGTGGTCGGCGGCGCCGTCGTGCTGCCGATGGTCCTCACCGGCTCCGACGCGCGGCCCGACCAGGCCGCGGCCACCAGCGCGCACGCGGTCGACCCGGCCCCCGCCGAGGTCCTGCGGCAGCACGGCCCGGCACCGGTCCGCCGGCACGCCGTCGGCCCGCGCACGACCCGGACGGCCCCGGCGGCACCGAGCACCCCGGTCGCGCCGAGCACCCCGGTCGCGCCGAGCACCCCAGCGGCGCCGGTGAGCGAGGAGCCGTCGACGAGCATCCCGACCACCCCGACGGCCCCGACCACCCCGGCGCCGACGGCGCCGACGGCGCCGACCACTCCCACGACCCCCACGACGCCGACCACCCCGACGACGCCGACGACCCCCACGACCCCGCCGGGCATCTCGCCGGACGTCGCGATCGCCACGCCGACCGTCGGCACCACGTCCGTCCTGGGCCAGCCGCTGACCCGGCTCACCGTGCCGCTCACCAACGTGCGCACCGGCACCGAGGTGACCGTGGTCCTCACCAACGTGGTCGGCTACCCGGTCAAGGTGGGCAGCGCCGGGTGGCGCTGCCCGGGCCTGATCGGCGGCCTGATCGGCTCGCTCCTCCAGCCCACGACGACGGTCACCTGCACCTGGACCGGCGCCGACACCGCGGCCACCGAGCTCAGCCTCGGGATGCTCACCGACGGCACCTCCGAGGCGACCGTCGGGGTCGCCCAGGTCGCCGGTGTCGTGGACCCGAACCCGGCCAACAACGGCGCGACGGTGACGATCGCCGGATGAGCACGCTCGCGGGACACCCGACCGCGCGCGACGTCCTCGACGGCGTCGCGCGGGCGGACGCCCTGCTCCTGGACCAGCCGCACATCCTGGTGTGCACCGACCGCGGGACCGGCGTGACGACGTACACCGGCCCCTTCCCGACGGGGTACGACGCCCTGGCCGCCCTCGACGAGCACGAGGCCGGCCAGCAGCCGGTCCCCGGCGGCCAGTCGGTGGTGTGCGGCCTCGCGCCGCTGCTGCCGCGCGGTCCCGACGAGACCTGAAGCAAAATCCCCGCCGACTCGCGTAAGCAACGGCGTCCTCGGTTGTCAGGAGAGAGACAGCACGAGAGCAGCGCGAAGCGAGGAACGATGTACAACGGCGGCACGACGGTCACCGGCGCCACGGGAGGCGTCCTGGCGGCGACCGGTTTCGAGGGTGTCGGGTTCCTGCTCCTGGCCCTGGCGGGCGCGATGGCGGGGCTGTTGCTGCTGCGCTACGCGGCGATCGACCTGAGCCAGCGGACCCGCTGACGTGGCGCGGGGAAAGCGCGCGGCCGAGCGGCCGCGCCGGTTCGCGCGCCGTCACCTGGTCGCGCTCGGGCTGCTCACCGTGGCGGTGCTGCTGTTCGCCTTCGCCCGCGAGGTCCGGCTCGGCGAGGCCTGGGTGCAGACCCGGCTGCTCGAGCTCGGCGGGGTCGACGCCCAGCAGATCGGCACCGCGGTGCTGGTCGACATCGACGGTCAGCAGGCCGGGGTGAGCCTCGCGGCCGGCTGCAGCATCGGCCCGTTGCTGGCGATCCTGCTGCTCTGCTGCGCCCCCTTCGTCTGGTACCGCTCGATGCCGGTCGGCCGGGTCGCGGTCTCGGTCGCCCAGCTCGCCGCGGTGCTCGTGCTCGCCAACGAGATCCGGATCGCGGCGATCATCTTGTCGATGCGCGAGTGGGGCTTCGAGCGCGGCTACGACTTCTCGCACGTCTTCCTCGGCAGCGCGATCACCACGGTCGGCTTCGTGCTCGGCGCGATGCTCTTCCTCCGGCTGTTCGTCTCGCGACCCAAGGACGCACTGCGGTGATCCTCGGTTCCGCCGCGGTCGACCTGGCCGCGCTCGTCCTGTGCGTGCTCTTCCTGGCCTACGTCCTCGCGATCCTCGTGCCCTTCCTGCGCCGGCGACCGGAGCCGGCCGGGGACGCGCGCGACCTCGACGTGCACCTGATCCTGCCCTGCCTCGACGAGGAGGTGGTGATCGCGCGCACCGTCGCGCGGCTGCGCCACGACCACCCGACCGCGCACCTGTGGTGCGTGGACGACGACTCCGCGGACGCGACCGGCGCGATCCTCGCCGGGCTGGCCGCGGCCGACGACCACGTCCACCTCGTCAGCCGCCGCGCCCCGGAGGCCCGCCAGGGCAAGGGCGCCGCGCTGAACGCCGCCTGGCGGCTGATCAAGGCGTGGCTGGCCGCCGACGACCCGTCGTACGACGCGACGCGGGTGGTCGTCGGGGTCGTCGACGCCGACGGCCGGCTCGCCCCCGACGCGCTCGACGTGATCGCCGGGCCCGGTGGCTTCGGCGACCCGCGGGTGGGCGCGGTCCAGGTGCAGGTGCGGATGATGAACCGCGGTCTCGCGGGCCGTCCCGACGCCGACGACCCGGCCGCCGACACCCGGCTCGGGCGGCTGCTGGTGAGCCTGCAGGACCTGGAGTTCCGCACCGTCATCGCCGCCATGCAGCACCTGCGGCACCGGATCGGCTCGGCGGGCATGGGCGGCAACGGTCAGTTCACCCGGCTCGTCGTCCTCGACGCGATCGCCGCGGAGAACCAGACGCCGTGGCACGGTGCGCTGCTCGAGGACTTCGAGCTCGGCCTGCACGTGCTCCTCGCCGGCTGGGACAACCGCTACTGCGACGACACCTGGGTCGCCCAGGAGGGCCTGCCCCGGGTGCGTCCGCTGATCCGGCAGCGCGCCCGGTGGGCGCAGGGCGGGATGCAGTGCGCGAAGTACTTCCGGCGCGTCCTGCTCAGCAAGCAGATCTCGACGCCCTCGGCGGTGGAGATCTCCTACTTCCTGATGATCCCGTGGACCCAGCTGGTCGGGACCCTCGTCTACACCGCCTCGACCGCGATCCTCGCCTACTGGGCGCTGATCCACCCGACCGGCGTGACCGGCTGGTTCCTGGAGGGCGCCTGGGGGCTGATCCCGCTCGTCGCGGCCTTCGGCATCGGCCCGCTCGTGGTGTGGGGCCTCGTCTACCGGCTGCGCTGCGAGCCGACCCTGTCGCGCCGGGCCGCCGTCGGCCTCGGTCTCGCGTACTGGGGCTACACCTACCTGATGCTCGCGTCCGTGTGGACCGGCTTCTACCGCGTCCTGCGGTCCCAGCACGGCTGGGCCAAGACCAACCGCGTGCTCGCTCCCAGCACTTCGGCCGTCGTACCCGACGGTCCCTCGATGTCCGGCGCCAGCAGGGCCCCGGCGATCCAGTGAAGGAAAGAAACATGTCCCGTACCCCCGGACTCCGCGGCCTCACCCACGGGTTGCGGATCGTCTCGGCCGCTGCGGCTCTGACCGTGCTCACGGCGGGCACCGCCCAGGCGGCCACCGTGAGCCAGGCCGAGGCCTCCGCGATCCAGATCGCCGCGCTGACGGTGCCGTTCATCCCGGACTCCGACGCCGCCAATGACGGCTCGGTCCCGAAGGTGACCGACTCCCTCGACGGCATCATCCCGCTGTTCCCCGGCGTCAGCCTGACCAACACCGGTGTCTACAACCAGACGGCCGTTGCCCGTGACAACGGCACCTCGGCAGCCTGCGCCGGCATCGTCGGCAACGGCGGCACCCTGTCGGTCGGCAACGACAACACCTGTGTCCCCTCCACCTCGGGCCCGGCGATCGTCAACCTGCCGAGCTTCGCGGTCGCGGGCACCGGCTTCCGGTTCCGGCTCGAGGCGAGCGCGCTCTACTCGTACTGCACCGCCGGCCCGTCCGACGCGAAGACCGGCTTCTCGGCCGGCTCGACCCTGGCGAACGTCACCCTGGTCGCGCAGACGGTCGTCCTCGGCATCCCCGGTCCCGAGGTGAAGATCCCGATCAACGCCAACGGCTCGTTCTCCATCCCGGCGCCGTTCTCGTCGGTCATCAGCCTCGACGTCAACAAGGTCGACACCACCGCCCCGCAGACCTCGGCCACCGCGCTGCACATCGGGATGGGCCCGAACAGCTCGATCGCCTCGATCGACATCGGCAAGTCCGTCTGCGGTGGCAACGCGCTCACCGCGGACGTCCCCAGCCTGCCGCTGACCCCGGCCGGCATCGCGACGGCCGCGGCGACCGCCGCGGTCCTGGGCGGCTCGGTGTACGCCGGCCGCAAGCTGCGCAAGGGCTCGGCCACCGCCGCCTGAGCGCACTCCCGGCGCCCCGGGTGTCCTGACGTCCTCAGGGCACCCGGGGTCCGGCCATACTCGGGGACATGAACCCGGTCGACATCGCCGAGCCGCTCCGCTCGCGCTGGAGCCCCAGCGTCTTCGACGCCGAGCACGAGCTGTCCGCCGCCGAGGTCACCCGGCTCCTGGAGGCCGCGCAGTGGGCGCCCAGCTCGGGCAACCGCCAGCCCTGGCGCTATGTCGTCGCCACCCGCGGCAGCGCCGCCCACCGGGTCCTCGTGCCGCACCTGAGCCGGGGCAACTCCGGCTGGGTGCCGCGCGCCTCGGTCGTCTTCCTCTCGGTGGCCGTGATCGGCCAGGACGGCACCGAGCTCAGCGACCTGCTCGTCCCGCTCCACGACGTCGGCCAGGCCTCCGCGCACCTCACCCTGCAGGCGCGGGCGATGGGCCTGCACGCCCACCAGTTCGGGGGCTTCGACCACCACGCCGTCGCCGCCGGGCTCGGGGTGCCCGCCGACGCCCGCCTCGTCGCCGGCATCGCCGTCGGGGTGCGGGGCAACCCCGCCGAGGTGCCCGAGCGCGACGCCGAGCGCGAGCACCGGGTCCGCTCCCGCCGGCCCCTCGCCGAGACCGCCTACGACGAGCAGTGGGGGTACGCCTGGCCGGGGCTGGTCCCGTCCGGGCCCGAGACCGCATGACCTCGGAGGTCATCGTCACGGACACCTGCGCCGGGTGAGGCTTCGGGCAACCGATCCCCAGCCCTCCCAGGAGGAGACATGACCACTCTCGCCACCACCCCGGCCCCCGCGACCCGGCTCCGTCTCTGGTTCGGCGCCGATGCCGTCGTCACCGGCGCCAACGCGCTGGTCTACCTCGCCGCCGCCGGCCCGCTCGCCGACCTGCTCGGCGGGGAGGCGGCGACCTACCGTGTGCTCGGTGCCTTCCTCGCCCTCTACGCCGCCGGCGTCGCGCTCTACACCCGCGGCAGGCTCGGCCCGGCGGGCGGCTGGACCATCGTCGGCGCCAACGCGGTCTGGGTCGCGGCGTCCCTCGACGTCGCCGTCACCGGCGCCCTCGACCTGGGCACGACCGGACGGGTCTGGGCGCTCGCGCAGGCCCTCGTCGTGGCCGAGCTCGCGCTGCTCCAGGCGCGCGGGCTGCGGCGCCGGTGACACACTGGACGCCATGACCAGCCTCAGCGACTTCACCGCCACCGGCATCGACGGGCAGCAGGTCGACCTGTCGTCGTACGACGGCTCGGTGGTCCTCGTCGTCAACACCGCCTCCAAGTGCGGCTTCACCCCGCAGTACCAGGGCCTCCAGGAGCTCTACGACACCTACGGCGAGCGCGGGTTCACCGTGCTCGGCTTCCCCTGCGACCAGTTCGGTCACCAGGAGCCGGGTGACGAGGACGAGATCGCCACCTTCTGCGAGCGCAACTTCGGCGTCAGCTTCCCGCTGTTCTCGAAGATCGACGTCAACGGCGACGACACCCACCCGCTGTTCGAGTGGCTCAAGAAGGAGCAGGGCGGCCTGCTCGGCGGCAAGATCAAGTGGAACTTCACCAAGTTCCTGGTGGGCCGCGACGGTCAGGTGATCGACCGGTTCGCCCCCACCACCAAGCCCGAGAAGCTCACCTCCGACATCGAGAAGGCCCTCGGCTGAGCGCACCCCCCACGTCGACTTGGGACTTCCCACCCGCGAGTTGGGACTTCCCACCGGCGAGTTGGGACTTCCCACCGTCAATGCACGAGTCCCCCGGCCGAGGTGGCCGGGGGACTCGTGCGTGAAGGGTCGGAAACCCCCACTCGACGGTGGGAGGTCCCCAGTCGACGTCAGACGCCGGCGAGGGCGCGGTCCTGGTCGAGGTCGTTGTCCAGGTCGCCCCGCTCGCCGGGGGCGCGGCGCTCGAGGGACTCACCCTCGACGTCGACGTTCGGCAGGATCCGGTCCAGCCACTTCGGCAGCCACCAGGCCTTCTCGCCGAGCAGGTAGAGCGTGGCGGGGATCAGCACCAGGCGGACGATGAAGGCGTCGAACACGATCGCCGAGGCGAGCGCGAAGCCCATCGACTGCACGATCGGCTCGCTCTGCAGCATGAAGGCCGCGAAGACCGCGATCATGATGGTCGCCGCCGCGGTGACCACGCGGGCGCTGTTGCGGAAGCCGTCGACGACCGCCTCGCGGGTGGTCATGCCGTGCACGTGCGCCTCACGCATCCGGGTCACCAGGAACACCTGGTAGTCCATCGCCAGGCCGAACACCAGGCCGATCAGGAAGATCGGCATGAAGCTCACGATCGGCTGCGGCTCGAAGAGCCCGAAGGTGCCGTTCTGGAAGATCGCGACCGTGGCGCCCAGGGTGGCGAGCACCGAGAGCAGGAAGCCGAGGGTCGCGGTCAGCGGGACCAGGATCGAGCGGAAGACCAGCATCAGCAGCAGGAACGCCAGGCCGATCACGATCGCCAGGTAGATCGGCAGCGCCGAGCTGAGGCGGTCGGAGATGTCGGTCGTGATGGCGGTCAGGCCGGTGATGCCGATCGTCGCGCCGGTGTCGGACTCGATGCCGGCCTGGCCGTCGCGCATCGCCAGCAGCAGGTCCTGGGTGGCGGTCTCGTCCGGGCCGGAGGAGGGCGTCACCTGGATCATCGCGCCGGTGCCGTCGGCGTTCGGGGCGACGAGCTGGGCGTTCTCGACGTCGTCCAGGCCACCGGCCCAGGCGGTCACGTCGGCGAAGGCCTGGCCGCGGTCGGCCTCGGGCACCTCACGGGCGTCCACGACCACCAGGAGCGGGCCCTCGCGGCCGGCGCCGAAGTGCTCGGTCATCAGGTCGGACGCCTTGCGCTGGGTGGTGTCGCTCGCCGCGGTGCTGTCCGTCGGGAACGCCAGGTGCAGGTCCTTGAGCGGCAGGGCGAGGGCGCCGAGGGCGACCACCACGACCGCGGTGAAGGCGAGCGGGTACTTGCCCACGGTGCGAGCCCAGCGCACGCCGTTGTTGAGGACCCGGCCCTCGTCGTCGCGCTTCGGCTCGTAGCGGCGTACCCGTCCGCGGAAGGCCCACGACTTCAGCAGGCCGAGGATGGCCGGCAGCAGGGTCAGCGCGACCAGCACGGCGACGAACACGGTCGCCGCGGCGGCGAGGCCCATCGCGGTGAGGAACGGGATGTTGACCACGGAGAGCGCCGACAGCGCGATGAGCACGGTCAGGCCGGCGAAGACGACGGCCGAGCCGGCGGTGCCGACGGCGAGGCCGATGGCGTGGGCGCGGTCGTCGGTGTGCTGCAGCTCGTTGCGGTAGCGGGCCAGGATGAACAGGGCGTAGTCGATGCCGACCGCGAGGCCGACCATCGAGGCGAGCATGGTCGTGGAGGAGTTGAGGTCCATCAGCGCGGTCATCGCGGTGACCCCGGACAGGCCGATGCCGACGCCGATGACGGCGGTGACCAGCGGCATGCCGGCGGCGATCAGCGCGCCGAAGGTGAGCACCAGCACCACGAGGGCGACGGCGATGCCGATGAGCTCGGAGGTCATGCCCATCTCGGGCTGGGTCTGCGAGCCGGCGCCGTTGTACTCCGCGACCAGACCGTCGTCGCGAGCCTGGTCGAGCACCTTGTCGAGGGCGTCGATGCTCGTCTGCTTCACGTCGGCCGGGCTGTCGACGTCCCAGGAGAACGTGAGGAGGCCGAACCGGCCGCCGTCGGCCACCGGCGAGGTCGCGGCCGCGTTCGCACGGGCCTCGGCGACGTCGCCGCCGGAGTCCTGCGCGCCCTTCACGTAGCGGTCGAGGTCGCTCTTCGCGAGCTCGACCGGGTTGGCCAGCCGGGCGGTCGCGGCCGGGTCGTCCGACATCTGCGGGAGCTTCTTGAGCTCCTGCACCAGGTCGGCGACGACCGGCGCGGTGGTCGCGTCGTCGAGGGTGTGCCCCTCGCGCGCGCCGACCACGATGGTGACGCTGGCGTCGTCGAAGGCGTCACCGGAGTCGGGGAACAGCTCCTTCTGGATCTGCGCCGCCTTCTCGGACGGGATGCCGGGGATGCTGAACTCGTCGTTGAACGGCTTCGCGACGGTGCCGGCGAGGGCACCGACGACGACGGCGAGCAGCAGCCATGCGGAGATGAAGATCGGCCAGCGCCGGTAGGCGGTGGAGCCGAGCTTGTAGAGCAGGCGGGCCATGGTGGAGGTCTCCTGGTGGGAAGGTCCTGTCCGGGGTTCTCCGGGCAGGTGCTGCGTGGGGGAGGGGTGGAGGGAGATCAGGTGAGGATCGTGCGGAGGTCGGCCACCGTCGCGTCGAAGTGCTCGGCGAAGGTGTGCTCGGCGTCGTCCGCGGTGCGCTCGAGGGCGTGGTCGAAGCAGGTCATCAGGGTGCGCAGGAGCAGCCGGACCCGGTCGTCGGGGAAGTCGGCGCCCTCGCGCTGCCGGACACAGTCGCCCAGCAGGGCGGCAGCCATCTCGAAGCGCTCGTGCACCAGCCGGAGCAGGCGCGGGTCGTTCATGACCGCCTCGCGGACGGCCGCGATGTGGTGGTCCGACTCGGCCTTCTCGCGGGTCGCCTCGTGGGCGAGCTCGAGCAGGTCGTCGAAGAGCCGGCCGGTGGGACCGCCCGCGACGAAGGCGTCGAGGCGCTCCTGGTCGACCTCCGGCTCCGGGCCGAGGACCACCTCGGCCTTGCCGTCGAAGTAGTTGAACACGGTGCGGCGCGAGACGTCGGCGGCGACGGCCAGGTCGTCGATGGTCCAGCCGTCGAAGCCCTTGTCCACGGTCAGCCGCACCGCGCACTGCTGGAGACGCAGCGCGGTCTGGTACCGCTTGGCCTCTCGGCGATTGCACAGCTGATCCATGAGTGCATCTTTGCACTCTTTGGTACAACGGTGCAACTTTGTGACGACCGTCACGTGGGTTTCCGCCGGGGTGGGCCTGGATACGATTCGCGGCACCTGCCGGATCCGCCGGCCCCAGTGCTGGAGCATCCGTGACCGTCTTCCTCGTCCTCGGCCTCGTCGGGCTCGCCGTCCTGCTGGTCTCGCTGGTCGCCGGCGACGTCCTCGACGGCCACCTGGACGCGCTCGAGGCCGACTGGATCTCGACCGCCGTCATCGGCGGCTTCGTCTCCGCCTTCGGCTTCGGTGGCGCGATCGCCGACGGTGCGGGCGCGCCGATGGTCGTCAGCCTCGCGGTCGGCACGGGCTCCGGGGTCGTCGTCGGCTGGTTCGCCTCGTGGCTGACCCGGCTGGTCAAGGACGGCCCGAGCGACGGCACCGTCAGCATCGGCGACAGCGTCGGGCGCACCGCCCGCGTGATCACCGCCATCCCCGCCGAGGGCTACGGCGTCGTACGGGTCCTCGTCGGCGGCCACCCCCTCCAGCTCAACGCCAGCGCGCACCTGCCCATCGAGGCCGGTGCCGAGGTCAACGTGACCGGCGTGCTCTCCCCGACCGCGGTCAGCGTGACCGAGGTGTGGCAACCCCCGAACCCCGAGTGAAAGTCGAGTCCATGGATTCTGTGTGGGTGCCGATCGCCGGCATCGTCGTCCTGCTGGTGCTCCTCGTGCTGCTGGTCACCAGCCGCTACAAGGTGGCCGGTCCCAACCAGGCGTTCATCGTCACCGGCCGCAAGGGCAAGGCCGTGGTCAACCCGGAGACGGGCGAGCTGACCACCGACCTGTCCGGGCAGAAGGTCGTGCTCGGCGGCGGTGTCTTCGTGGTGCCCTTCGTGCAGAAGCTCGCCACGATGGACCTGTCCAGCCGCCGGATCTCGGTGCAGATCCGGGGCGCGGTCTCCGGCCAGGGCATCAAGCTCAACCTCGACGGCGTGGCGATCGTCAAGGTCGGCGGCAACGCCGACCAGATCCGGCTCGGCGCGCAGCGCTTCCTCAGCCAGCAGGCGGACATCGAGACCTTCACCCAGGAGGTGCTCGCCGGTGCACTGCGCTCCATCGTGGGTGGCCTGACCGTGGAGCAGATCATCCGCGACCGGGCGGCCTTCGCCCAGCGCGTCGCGGACGAGTCGGAGAGCTCGCTGACCGGCCAGGGCCTGATCCTCGACGCCTTCCAGATCCAGGACGTCACCGACGACGGCACCTACCTCGCCGACCTCGGCCGCCCCGAGGCGGCCCGGGCCAGCCAGGCCGCGCGGATCGCGGAGGCCAACGCCCGGCAGGCCGCCGAGCAGGCGCAGATCGCCGCCGAGCAGGAGATCGCCGTCGCCCAGCGGGCGCTCGCGCTCAAGCAGGCCGAGATCAAGGCCGAGACCGACGCCGCCGCGGCCACCGCCGCCGCATCTGGCCCGCTCGCCCAGGCCGACCGGGACCAGGCGATCCTCACCGAGCAGGAGAAGGTCGCCGTCCGGCAGGCCGCGCTGACCGAGCGCCAGCTGGAGACCCAGGTCCGCAAGCCGGCCGACGCCGAGCGTTACCGCGTCGAGCAGGAGGCCGAGGCGCGCCGTACCGCCGAGATCGCGGCCGCCGACGCCCGCAAGGCCGCCACCATCGCCGCGGCCCAGGCCAAGGCGGAGGAGACCAAGCTCAGCGGTGAGGCCGAGAAGGGCCGCCGTGCCGCGCTCGCCGAGGCCGAGGCAATCGAGGGCATCAAGCGCGGTGAGGCCGAGAAGGGCCGCCGTCTCGCCGAGGCCGACGCGACCCGGGCCGAGGGTGAGGCACAGGCCGCCGCGACCCTGGCGATCGGCCAGGCCGAGGCGGAGGCGATGGACAAGCGCGCCGAGGCGTTCGCCAACTACAACGACGCCGCGGTGCTGCAGATGCTCATCGAGGTGCTCCCGCAGGTGGCCAAGGAGGTCGCCGCGCCGATCGCCGCGATCGACCAGCTCACCGTGCTGTCCACCGATGGCGCGGGCGCGCTGCCCAAGCAGGTCACCGACAACGTCGCGCAGACCCTGCAGATGCTCAAGACCTCGACCGGTCTCGACCTGGAGGGCCTGATCCACAAGTCCGTGCAGCGGGCCGCCTCCACCGACGGCAAGGACGGTACGACGCCCGTCGAGTGACGCATCAGGACCGGCCCGGCCGCACCAACCCGTTGTCGTAGGCGTAGACGATCGCGGCCGGCCGGTCCCGCAGGCCGAGCTTGGTGAAGATCCGTCCGACGTGGCTCTTCACCGTCAGCTCGGAGATCACCAGCTCGTCGGCGATCTCGCCGTTGCTGCGGCCCAGCGCGATGGCCTGCAGCACCTCCAGCTCGCGCGCCGTCAGCGGGTCGACGGCGGAGCGGGCGGGCGCGGGCGCCGGGCCGGTGCGGAACTGCTGCAGCACCCGGCCGGTCACCGACGGGTCGAGCCAGTGCCCGCCGTCGGCGACCGTGCGGACCGCGCGGATCAGGTCGTCGGCCGAGGAGTCCTTGAGCAGGAACCCAGCGGCGCCGGCGCGCAGTGCGCCCGAGAGCATCTCGTCGTCGTCGAAGGTCGTCAGCACCAGCACCGGCAGCCCGTCGCCGCGGGCCAGGATGTCCGCCGTGGCGGTGATCCCGTCCACGGTGCGCATCCGCAGGTCCATCACCACGACGTCGACGCCGCGGTCCTCCCCGGACGACAGCCCGTCCAGGGTCGCGGGCACCTCGCTGCCGTCGCCGCACTCGGCGACGATCTCGAAGCCGTCGCGCCGGCGCAGGATCCGGCGCAGCCCCGAGCGCACCAGCTCCTGGTCGTCGACCAGCACCACCCGGACCTCGCTCATGCCAGCCCCGACCTCCACAGCGTGCGCCCGCAGGGCAGCTCGACCCCCGACCGGGTCCGTACGTCGACCGCCCAGCCCTCCTCGTCCGGGCCGGCCTCCAAGGTCGCGCCCAGCTGGGCCGCGCGGGCCTGCATCCCGGCGAGCCCGGATCCCAGCCCGTCGCCGCGCGGGCGGCCGGCCGGCAGCGGGTTGGTGATCCGCAGGTGCGCGCCGCTGCCGTTGACCCGCAGCCGCACCCGGGCGTGCGCGTCGGTGCCGCCGTGGCGCGCCACGTTGGCGAGCGACTCCTGCACGATCCGGTAGAGACCGAGGCCGGTGGCGGCGGGCAGCGAGCCCGGGTCGCCCTGCTCGTCGTACTCCACCGCGAGGCCGGCACCGCTCATCTCCCGCACCAGGGCGGCGATGTCGCCACCGCCGGGCAGCGCGTGCCGGTCGGCGCTGCCGTCCGCCATCGCACTGACCGTACGACGGATGTCGGCCATCGCCCGGCGCCCCACCTGCTCGGCGTCGGACAGCGCGGCGTCCACCTCGGCGACGGCGTCCGCGGTCTCCTGCGGGTCCGCGGACGCGGTGACGTCCCGCAGCGCCCGCCGCGCCCCGGTGACCTGCAGCAGGGAGATGCTCAGCGAGTGGGCCACGAGGTCGTGGATCTCGCGGGCGATCCGCTCCCGCTCGGCCGTGGTCGCCTGGTCCCAGGCGCGTTCGCGGGCCGCCCGCTCTGCGACCAGGGCCCGCATCTGCCACAGCAGCATCGCGCCGACGACGAACCCGAGCACCAGCTCCAGGGTGTGCACCGGCGCACCGGTGAGACCAGGCCCGAGCGTCGCACCGACGACCACCGCCCCACCGATCACGGCGACGGCGAGGCCCTCGCGCAGGCCGTCGCGGGCGGTGATCTCCGCCGTCGCGAGGGCGAGCAGCGCCGGCGCCAGGTCGACGGCACCCTCGACCGGCCGCGTGAGCAGGAGCACCGCGGCCAGCACCGGGCCGAGGATGTCGATCCACCAGGGCAGCCAGGCCCGGGTGCGGAACTGGACGACCGGCGGCGCGAGCACCAGCAGCACGCAGAGCAGCAACGGGTCCAGCGGCCACAGCGCGTCCCGGGCCCAGAGCGAGCCGACCACCGCGACGAGCTGGCCGAACGTGCACACGGCCGGCACCCACCAGGGGTAGAGGATCCCGTGGTGGTCGAGGTTCGCCTCGATCCCGGACCGCAGCCAGCGCAGCATGACAACAGCGTAGGGAGCCGCGCGCCGCCGGTCATCCCGCCGCGGCAGCACCGCACCCTCCTCCCTGGGTAGGAGGCCGGTTGCCTGCCGTCGGCCGATGTCCGGGTCCGGGCGCGCGACGTAGCGTCGGGCCATGACCTGGAACGAGACGCACCGGCGCTGGCAGGCACTGCGCGCCATCGAGGAGCAGCTCGCGGCGTCCGAGTCCGCCGAGCTGCCGTGGAGCGAGGAGCACGCGCTGGTCTTCGGCGACCGCGCCGGCCTCGTCGCCGCCCTGCGCTACCGGTGGGAGCTCACCGTCAACGCACAGCTCGACACCCACCTGCCCGAGCGCGAGCTCGACGAGCACCGGCAGCGGCTGGCCCGCCGGGCCCGCGGTGTGCTCCGGGTGCTGGAGGCGGAGGACGCCCGTGCCGTCGCCTGAGGCCGTACGGCGCCTGGCCGGCACGCCGCGCTCGTTCACCGCGTGGGCGCTGGCCCACGGCCTGCAGCGGGCGGTCATCCGGCGCGGCGCGCGCAAGGGCGACCTGATCGGCCGGATGGTGGTGGAGCCCGGGCTGCGGGAGGACCCCTTCCCGGCGTACGAGGAGCTGCGGGCGCAGGGGCCGATCGCGGCCAACCCGTACATCTCGGCCAGCGTCGACCATGCGGTCTGCAACGAGGTGCTGCGCAGCGACGCCTTCGGCACGGCCGGTGGCCAGGGCGAGCTGCCGAAGCCGCTGCAGCGGCTGCACCACTGGGCGATCCAGGACGACACCCTCGGTCCGGTCGACCCGCCGTCGATGCTGGCGGTCGACCCGCCCCTGCACACGCGCTACCGCAAGCAGGTCGCGCGGGCGTTCACCGCGCGCAAGGTCGGCCGGATGGGCGACCGGGTCGAGCAGGTCGCGAGCGCGCTGCTCGACGACCTCGACGGGGCCACCGGCTTCGACCTGGTGGAGCGCTACGCCTCGCAGCTGCCGGTGACCGTGATCGCCGACCTGCTCGGCGTCCGTGAGCAGGACCGCCCGCGCCTGCTGACGCTCGGCAACGAGGCCGCGATCACCCTCGACCCGGGGCTGAGCTGGAAGGACTACCGCCGCGCGGAGGACGCGCTGCGCGAGCTGCACACCTGGTTCCGCGGGCACGTCGAGGACCTGCGCGCGCACCCCGGGGACGACCTGCTGAGCCAGCTCGCGCTCGACGACGGCCCGGACCGGCTCAGCCCGGTCGAGCTGCACCAGGTCGGCCTGCTCGTGCTTGCGGCCGGCTTCGAGACCACGGTCAACCTGATCTCCAACGCCGTCGTGCTGCTCGACCAGCACCCCGAGCAGGTGCGCTGGCTGCGGGACAACCCCGACGGCTGGGGCAACGCGGTCGACGAGGTGCTGCGCCACCAGTCGCCGGTCCAGATGACTCTGCGGGTCGCGCTGCGCGAGACCGAGGTCGCGGGCAAGACCTTCGCGCCCGGGCACGGCATCCTGGTCTACCTCGGCGGGGCCAACCGCGACCCGGCGGTGTTCCCCGACCCGGACGCCTTCGACGTCACGCGGGCCAACGCCGACCAGCACGTCGCCTTCTCCGCCGGCGTGCACTACTGCCTGGGCGCGAGCCTGGCCCGGCTGGAGGCGGCGGTGGCACTGCGCTCCCTCTACGAGCGCTTCCCCGACCTCACCGTCAGCGGCACGCCGCAGCGGCGCCCCACCCGGGTGCTGCGCGGCTACGAGTGGCTGCCGGTCAGCACCCGGGCCTCGGTGAGCGCCTGACCCAGACCTCGCGGCCGGCCCGTCGACGCCGACGAATGCTCGGGAACCATCGGTACCTCCCACCGACCTCCGACGCCCCGGCGCTCCCCGCAACAGCCCTTGCCGGGCCGGCCGCGAGTCCCGCTCACGCCGACTTGGCCGTGAGCGTGGCGATCGCCTGCGCGGCCCGCTCGGCCTGGGGGAGCCCGAGCCCGGCGTACCGGGCGTGGGCCTCGGCCCAGTGCGTCACGGCGGTGTCCGTCTCACCGCGACAGGTCGCCGCGGCCGCCAGCCCGGCGTGCGCCCGGGCCTCCTCGTAGCGGTCACCGGCCGCGGTCGCCGCCGTGAGCGCCCGCGCGTGCGCCGCGCCCGACTCCGCCGGCGCACCGTCGCCGAGCAGCACCTCGCCCAGGGTGTTCAGCAGGTCGGTCTCCACGCCCTCGGCGCCGACCGAGCGGGCCAGGGCGAGTGCCTCGTCGAGGTGCGCGCGGGCGGTCGCGGTCTCCCCGAGCGCGGCCCGGATCTCCCCCAGGTTGCCCAGCGCACGGGCCGATCCGCCGCGGTTGCCCAGCCGGTCGAAGATCGCCAGCGCGTCCTCGGTGTGCCGCAGCGCCAGCTCGGGCTCCCCGAGCCGCAGGTGCACGACCCCGATGTTGATGCCCAGGGTCGCCGCGCCGTGCTCCAGGCCGAGGTCCCGTGCGATCGTCCACGCCCGGCCGTACGACGCGAGCGCGTCGGCGTAGGCCCCCTGCTGCTCCTGCACGTTGCCCAGGTTGTTGAGGGCGCCGGCCTCGGCGTACCCGTCCCCGGTGCGGCCGGCGATCTCGATCACCTCCAGGTAGTGGGCCACGGCCTCGCCCGGCCGGCCCAGGCGCAGGCAGCCCGCCCCGAGCGTGGAGATCAGCGAGAGCTCCTCGCTGACCAGGCCCTGGGCGCGGGCCGCGGCCCGGCCCGCCTCGAGGACCCGGATCCCGTCGAGGTGGCGCCCGCTCTCGTCGAGGTGGCGGCGCAGCCCGCCGGCGAGCGCGGTGGTCCGGGCCAGCTCGCCGGCCGCGAGGGTGGCACCGACGAGGTCGACGAGGTCGGTCCAGTGCCCGTCGAGCCAGCGCCGCGCGGCGTCGACGTCGGCCTCGCTCGCGACGTCCCTGCGCTCCAGCGGGTGCAGCACCTCGACGGCCGCCCCGAGCCGCGCGACGAGGTGGTCGAGCAGGCGCTCCCGCGCCTCGTCCAGGCCGGGCTCCTGCGCCGCCCGGTCGCGGCTGTAGTCGGCCAGCAGGTCGTGCATCGTCGTCGCCCCGCGCCCGTCCAGGCCGACCAGGTGCGCGTCGACCAGCTCGGCGAGGGCCCGCCCGGCGGCCGACGCCGTCACCCCGAGGTACGCCGTCAGGTCGTCCGGCTCCAGACTGGCCACCGGCGCCGAGCCGAGCAGCCGGAACGCCCGGCCGGCGGCAGCGCTCAGCCGCTGCTCGGACCAGCCGAAGACCGCGCGCACCGAGGTCGCCGGGTCGCCGCTGTCGCCGCTGTCGAGCCCGTCGAGACCGGTCAGCCCGTCGAGCGCGGCGGGCTCGCCGGCCAGCCGGGCCGCGACGATCCGCAGCAGCAGCGGCAACCCGCCGCACCGGTCCGCGAGCGCCGGCACCCCGGGCACGCCGCGCAGCTGGGCCCGCAGCAGCCGGGCCGCGGCCCGCGGCGCCAGCGGCTCCAGCGCGAGCGGCTGCGCACCGGGGCTGACCGCCAGGCCGGACAGGGTGCGCCGGCTGGTGACCAGCGTCAACGACTCGCCGCTGCCCGGCAGGAGCGGCCGCACCTGCTCGGCGTCGAGCGCGTTGTCGAGCAGGACGAGCAGCTGCCGGCCGGCGACCGTGCTGCGCCAGCGGTTGACCCGCTCGTCGGGATCGGTGGGGATCGCCACGTCGCTGGTGCCGAGGCTGCGCAGGAAGGCCGCCAGCACGTCGTGGGGGTCGCGGGGCTCGCGTGCGGAGAAGCCCAGCAGGTCGACGTACAGGATGCCGTCGGGGAAGCCGTCGGCCACCTGGTGGCCCCAGTGCACCGCGAGCGCGGTCTTGCCGACACCGGGCTGGCCGGACAGCACGACCACGCCCGGCCCGCCCGCCGCCGCCTCGGCCCGGGCGGCGTCGAGCAGCGCGCTCTCCGCCTCGCGCCCGGTGAACCGCGCCGGGGCGATCGGCAGCTCCCGCGGCACCACCCGGGACGGTACGACGGCGGCCGGGCCCGCCGCGCGGGGCTTGCGCCGCCGGGTGTCGAGCTCGTCGCGGGCGGTGCCCAGCGCCCGTGCGGCATCGGCCGGCACGGCGAGCTCGTGCAGCAGGAGGTCGAGGACGTCGCTCGGCGGCAGGGTCGTCCCGGCGAGGTAGGCGTAGAGCGTGCTCTGGGAGATCCCGAGCCGTTGCGCGAGCGCGCCGACCTTGAGGTGCCGCAGCGGGCTCTGGTGCAGGGCCCGCTTCAGCTCCTCGCCGAACGCCTTCACCGAACGAGCAGTCATCCCGAGATTCCAGACTTTTCCAGAGTTCTCCACTTCGCGTCGTCGCCCATGATGCGCTAGCGCCGGACACCTGACAATCGGGCGTCCAGCCACGACCCTCTCGGGAAAGGTACGTCGTGAACCCCTTCACCTCGCGTGCGCGTGTGCGCCGCCTCCTGCTCACCTTCTTCCTCCTGCTCGGCGGTGTGGCGCTGCCCGGCATGACCCTGGCCTCGAGCCCCGCGAACGCCGCGGGCCCGCACTACTACGTCCTCATCGGCGGCACCTGCGACGGCAACGCCACCGTCTACAACGGCCTCGACCTGCGCGGCGGCGTGCCGCTGGTCGTCAGCTACCCCGCCGGCGGCGTCGGCCTGCCCAACTGCAACCAGACCCCGATGGACCAGTCCTGGGAGATCGGCCGGCAGAACGCCCGCCAGGTGATCCTCGACCACTGGGACCCGACCGCCCGCTACACGCTCGTCGGCTACTCGCTCGGTGCGATCGTCGTCAACAAGGTCCTCGCCGACCTCGTCGACGGCCGGCTGCCGCTGGACCGCAGCCGCTTCGACGCCAAGATGTACGGCGACCCGATGGCCCCCGTCGGTCCTCCGGGACGCGGTGTCGGCGCGGTCATCCCGGCCGGCTGGGGCGTGCCCTCGCCGTTCCTCGGATACGTCTCGCCGGGCGCCGGCCGTACGTCGTACCCGGGCATCCCGTTCGTGCGCTACTGCATCGACACCGACGGTGTGTGCGACTTCGACGACATCCAGGGCCCGGGCGGCTACTTCGCCCAGCACTGGTGCTACCGCTGGGTCCGCCCGAGCGACGGCCGCTCGATCATGGGCGACACCATCGCCGACGGCTTCTACAACAACGGTCCGGTCGCGATCGGCAAGCAGGACTGCTGGGGCGGCCCGATCAAGCCGTAGCGCACCCGTTCCTCCACCACTCGCCCGCACGAACCGATGGGAATCCCCATGTCCGTACGCTCGTCCCTGCCTGCCCGCGTGGCGCTGCGCGCCGTCGTCCTGGCGCTCGCCGCGTTGGCGCTCGTCGTACCGCTCGGCCAGCAGACCACACCCGTCGCCTCCGCGGACTCCGCGGTCGACGGCCCGATCACCCGCACCGAGATCCTGCAGCGCGCGGAGTTCTGGGTGAACCGGAACGTCCCCTACAGCCAGGAGGCGTGGTACCCCGACCCCCAGGGCCGCAACTACCGCACCGACTGCTCCGGCTTCGTCTCGATGGCGCTGCACCTGTCGTCCTCGCCGAACACCGTGTCCCTGCCCAACTACCTGGTCCCGATCGGCTGGGCGGACCTGCGCCCCGGTGACGTGGTCGGCACGCTCGGCCCCGGCACCAGCGGGGACGCCGGTCACGTGGTGCTCTTCAACGGCTGGTCCAACGCCGCGCACACCCGCTTCTTCACCCTGGAGGAGCAGGGCGGCGCGGGCGCGGTGCGCTACGAGCGGCCGATCAACTACACGGTCGGCTCGTTCGTCGCCAAGCCCTACCGCTACCCGAAGGTGATCGAGGACGCGCCGCAGGCGCGCTCGGCCCAGGAGTCCGGCCGGGTGGTCTCGGCGCAGTCGGCCGACGGCCGGCTGGAGGCCTTCGCCGCCGGCTCGGACGGGGTGTGGCACGCCTGGCAGACGAAGGTGAACGGCGACTGGTCGGCCTGGGAGAAGATCGGCGGCCCGGCGAACGCCGAGCTCGCCCTGGCCCCCAACGCCGACGGGCGCCTGGAGCTGTTCGCGATCAACGGCTCGACCTTCGAGCACCGCTGGCAGACCGCGCCGTCGGGCTCCTGGTCGGCGTGGGAGAACTTCGGTGGCGGTGGCGCCGACATCGCGGCGGGCTTCAACAAGGACGGCCGGATCGAGGTCTTCGCCTCCAGTGGTGCCGGGGTCTTCCACCGGTGGCAGACCGCGCCCTCGGGCGGCTGGTCGGCCTGGGAGGGCACGCACGGCGGCCCGGCGAACGCCCAGCTCGCCGTGGAGTCCAACACCGACGGACGTCTGGAGGTCTTCGCGCTCAACGGCTCGACGTTCGGCCACCTGTTCCAGACCGCGGCGTCCGGCGCCTGGTCGGCGTGGGAGAGCTTCGGCGGGGGTGGCACCGACCTGACGGTGGACCACAACGCCGACGGCCGGATCGAGGTGTTCGCCTCGGGCCCGGTCGGGGTGTTCCACAAGTGGATGACCGGCGCGACCACCTGGTCGGCCTGGGAGTCGCTCGGTGGGCCCGCGAACTCGGACCTGACCAGCGACCGCTCGCCCGACGGCCGGATCGAGGTGTTCGCCATCAACGGCGACACCGCCGCGCACACCTTCCAGACCGCCCGCAACGCGGGCTTCGCGGCCTGGGAGTCGTTCGGCACCGGTGGCACGGAGATCGCCGCGACCCACAACCGGGACGGCCGGATCGAGGTCCTCGCCGGCAACCCGACCGGGGTCTTCCACAAGTGGCAGACCGGCGCGACGACCTGGTCCGCGTGGGCCTGGCTCCGTGACGCCGGCCCGGGCCTCAGCTGACGACGGATCGGAGAACGACGATGAACCGCAACCGCTCGCTCCGCGCCGGCCTCGCCGCCGTCGCGGGCCTGGCCCTCACCCTGTCCGTCGCGGCGCCCGGCTCGGCCGAGCCGCGGCCCAAGGACCCGGACGAGATCTATCCGAGTGACACCGCCAAGCTCGCTGCGGCCGCCACCGTGCCGTGCGTGGCCGGCGGTCCGACCGCCGACGACCACGCGCTCGCGACGCAGCTCAACGGCCAGCTCACCAACAAGATGGCCGGCTACCTGAACGGCTACCGGGTGTCCTGCGCCCGCGCCGTCGTGCAGACGGTCAAGGGCGACGGCTTCAACCAGAAGGCGGCGGCGATCGCGATCGCCACCACCATCGTGGAGTCGAGCATCGACAACCTGCGCGACCCGGTCGACTACGACTCGGTCGGGCTGTTCCAGCAGCGGCCCTCCGCGGGCTGGGGCACGGCCGACCAGTGCCGGGACGCGGTCTACGCGACGCGCTCGTTCCTGCGGGTGATGCAGCAGTTCTACCCGAACGGCTCGTGGGACAGCGCGCCGATCGGCGAGGTCGCCGCCGACGTCCAGCGCCCCGCCGCGCAGTACCGCTACCGGTACGGCGTGGAGGCCAACGACGCGATCAAGATCGTCGCGGCCCTGTGGAGCCGCGGCGCCCGGCCCCGCTCGGCCCAGGAGTCCGGCCGGATCGTCTCCGCACAGTCCGCCGACGGCCGGTTGGAGGCCTTCGCCGCGGGTGCGGACGGGGTGTGGCACGCCTGGCAGACGCAGGTGAACGGCGCGTGGTCGGCCTGGGAGAGGATCGGCGGCCCGGCGAACGCCGAGCTGGCGGTGGCGCCGAACGCCGACGGGCGGCTGGAGCTCTTCGCGATCAACGGTTCGACCTTCGACCACAAGTGGCAGACCAGCGCGTCGGGCTCGTGGTCGGGCTGGGAGAGCTTCGGCGGTGGAGGCAAGGACATCGCCGCGGGCTACAACGCCGACGGGCGGATCGAGGTCTTCGCCTCCAGTGGTGCCGGGGTGTTCCACCGGTGGCAGACCGCGCCCTCGGGGGGCTGGTCGGCCTGGGAGGGCACGCACGGCGGCCCGGCGAACGCCCAGCTCGCGGTGGAGTCCAACTCCGACGGACGTCTGGAGGTCTTCGCGTTGAACGGCTCGACGTTCGGCCACCTCTTCCAGACCGCCGCCTCGGGGTCGTGGGGCTCGTGGGAGACCTTCGGCGGCGGGGGCACCGACCTCACGGTGGACCACAACGCCGACGGCCGCCTAGAGGTCTTCGCCTCCGGCCCGGTCGGGGTCTTCCACAAGTGGATGACCGGCGCCACGACCTGGTCGGCGTGGGAGTCGCTGGGTGGGCCGGCCAGCTCGCAGCTGACCAGCGACCGGTCGGTGGACGGGCGGATCGAGGTGTTCGCCATCAACGGCGACACGGCGTCGCACACCTTCCAGACCGCCCGCAACGCCGGCTTCGCCGCGTGGGAGTCGTTCGGCACCGGTGGCACGGAGATCGCCGGCACCCACAACCGGGACGGCCGGATCGAGATCCTCGCCGGCAACCCGAGCGGGGTGTTCCACAAGTGGCAGACCAGCGGCACCACGTGGTCCGCCTGGGCTTGGCTGCGCGACGCCGGACCGGGGATCGGCTGAGCGTCGTACGCCGGGGTGGGGCGGCCCGGCGACCGGAGACGGTCGCCGGGCCGTGGCCCTTTTGTGGCGTCCGACACTTTACAACCAGCGCCCTCTTGTCAAAGCACCTTTACAAGTCCTACCGTTCTGTCAAGCAGCCGACGATGGCGGCGCGGAAGGAAGGCACCACGATGACCGGATCGACGCAGATCGGACAGACCGTCCCCGACGGCTCCACCGAGAAGTGGAAGGACAAGAAGCGCTACCTCTGGCTCTGGGGCCTGATGGTGCCCGGCTTCGGGGTGCTCTTCGCCGTCGCCTACATCGCGACCGGCGGTTGGTGGGGCTTCACCCTGGTCGCGCCCTTCCTGATCAACTTCATGATCCCGCTGTTCGACCTGATGATGGGCACCGACCAGAGCAACCCGCCGGACGAGGTCATCGACGAGCTCGAGAACGACAAGTACTACCGCTGGGTCGTCTTCGCCTACGTGCCGATGATGTTCGCGCTGGTCTTCGCCGGCTACTACATCATCGGTGAGGGCAACCCGGTGGCCTGGCTCGTCAACCACGTCGGCCTCGGCGACTGGGGCGAGGCCCACCTGAGCGCCAACCTGATGGCCGACCACCTCGAGCTGCCCTGGTGGGAGAAGGCGCTGTGGGCGCTCTCGATCGCCGGTGTCGTCGGCATCGGCATCAACACCGCGCACGAGCTCGGCCACAAGAAGGAGTCGCACGAGCGCTGGCTGGCGAAGATCACCCTCGCGCCGACGTTCTACGGCCACTTCTACATCGAGCACAACCGCGGCCACCACGTCCGCGTCGCCACCCCCGAGGACCCGGCGTCCTCGCGCCTCGGCGAGAGCCTCTACCGCTTCTGGCCGCGCACCGTGTGGGGCTCGCTGAAGAGCTCGTGGGAGGTCGAGGCCAAGCGCTACCGCCGCAAGGGCACGCACCCCTTCCACATCGGCAACGACGTCCTCAACGCCTGGGCCATGTCGGTCGCGCTCTGGGCCGCCGTCATCGCGCTCAACGGCTGGGAGGTCGCGGTCTACATCCCGATCACCGTCGTCTTCGGCTTCTCGCTGCTCGAGGTCGTCAACTACCTGGAGCACTACGGCCTCAAGCGTCAGCGGGTCGGCGAGAAGCAGCGCTACGAGCGGGTGCTGCCCATGCACAGCTGGAACAGCAACAACATCGTGACCAACATCTTCCTCTACCACCTGCAGCGCCACAGCGACCACCACGCCAACCCGACCCGGCGCTACCAGGCACTGCGCGACTTCAAGGAGTCCCCGGCCCTGCCGACCGGCTACGCCGGCATGATCAACCTCGCGCTCATCCCGCCGCTGTGGCGCAAGGTGATGGACCACCGAGTGGTGGAGCACCTCGACGGCGACGTCACCCTCGCCAACATCGCGCCGGGCAAGGAGGCGAAGTACCTCGCCCAGTTCCCGCCGCCGGTGGAGCACGTGCTCAAGACCGACGACCTCTTCGCCCAGAAGTTCGAGGGCGAGGTGCTCGCCGCCAAGTGCCCCGGCTGCGGCTACGTCTACGAGGTCGCCGCCGGTGACGAGCACGAGGGTTTCGCCGCCGGTACGGCGTGGGCCGACATCCCCGACGACTGGTGCTGCCCGGACTGCGGCGTCCGCGAGAAGATCGACTTCGTCCCGTTCGACCCGGAGAAGGTGCAGGCCTGATGTCCATGAAGATCGTCGCTGATCTCGACAAGTGTGAGGGCCTCGGCATGTGCGAGGCGATGGCCAACGACTTCTTCGAGGTCGACGAGGACGAGGACCGCGTCCACGTCCTCGACGAGAACCCACCCGAGTCCGAGCGCGCCCACGTCTTCGCGGCCGTGCAGGCGTGCCCGGTCCTGGCGCTCACGCTCGAGGGGTAGGTTCGAGCCATGTCGATCCTCGCGGGCCGCTCCGCGACGCGCGAGCAGGGGGCGTTCGCCGGTGCGCCGGCCGCCCCCTCCTCGCTGCGCGAGCGCCTGCTCGAGGCCGCCGTCGAGATCATGACCACCGACGGCTGGGGGCGGGTCACCATGGCCCGCCTCGCCGACCACGTCGGGGTCAGCCGGCAGACGGTCTACAACGAGATCGGCACCAAGAACGACCTCGCCGAGGCGGTGGTCCTGCGCGAGCTCGACCGTTTCCTCGCCGGCGTCAACCGCTCGTTCGACGAGAACCCCGACGACCTGATCGGCGCCATCCGCGACTCCGCGCGCCGGGTCCTGAAGTACGCCCAGGACAACGCCCTGCTGCACGCCGTCGTCTCCGCCACCCACGGCGCGGACACCGAGCTCCTGCCGCTGCTGACCACCCACTCGGAGTACCTCCTCGAGGGCGCCAAGCTCGTCGTCGCGGAGCGGGTGGCCTCCTACGACGTCGACCTGCCGGAGGCGCGTCTCGACGCGAGCATCGACATGGTCGTGCGGCTGGTCCTCAGCCACGTCATGCAGCCCACCTCGACCCCCGCGCAGACCGGCGAGGACATCGCCTGGATCGCCGCGCGGGTGCTGGGCTGACCTGGGCGTTCGGGCCCTGGTCCTGTTGCCACGTACTACCCTCGGTGGCGGGAGGACTACCGGGAGGGCCGGTGGCGGGGAAGGGGCCATGGCGCTGGCGAGACGCGCGCGGTTGACGGCTGGGCTGACGGCAGGGGCGTCGGCCCTGCTGGTCGCTGCCCTCCTGTCCGGCTGCGGCACGTCGAGCAAGGACGCCGGCGAGAAGGACGACCCGACCAAGGCGGCCGCCTCGACCAGTGCGGTCCCGACGAACGCCCTCGACCCCGCGCACGCGGTCTCCGCGCCGGGGAGGTTCGACGGCACCCAGTACGGCGACGACCTGCTGCTGGTCAGCGACGAGACCCTCCCGGCCGACGTGCTGAAGCAGATCGTCGGGATCACGGTCGGCACGGGCAAGGCCCAGAAGAAGGGGATCGCGGCCTACGACCTGCTGTCCTACGGAAACTTCTCGGTCGAGAACAAGCTCTACAACATCGCGGCCGTGGACGCGGCGAAGTACCGCGCCTTCACCGGCTCGCGCAGCGCGGAGTTCCAGGAGCAGTGGGACCGCGTCGCAGGCGGCGAGATCGCGATCATGGACCGGCTGCAGAAGGAGATCCCCGTCGACGGCGAGGGGTACGTCGAGGTGGGCAAGCAGCGCCTCCACGTCGGCGCCTGGTCGCCTGCCGAGGTCGACGCGATCGACGCGATGGTCAACGAGAAGTGGGGCGAGACGCTCGGTCTGCCCGAGGACAACGCGATCCTCATCAACACCGGCATCGCATCGCCCCAGGCCGTCCGCGAGGTCATCGAGAAGAGATTCGGCGTCAAGCGCTTCTCGATCACCGCGCTCGACATCGTCGCCTCCGAAGGCCTCGACCTGAAGGCGTACCAGAACGTGATCCCCGTCGGCGCCTTCGGCGACGCCGTCGGTGTCTTCCGCTACCGGCCCATCGGCGGCGGGCGGATCGCTCCGGATCCTGGCTGGGTCAAGGCCCACATCGTGACCGAGCAGGTGCCGATCCTCGGCACGGTCACGTGCAACCGGTACATGATGCCGCAGCTGAAGGCGGCTCTCGCTGAGGTGCAAGCGAGCAAGCTGGCCGACAAGATCCACCCGGACGAGTACGCCGGCTGCTACTACCCGCGCTTCATCGCCGGCTCCAACAAGCTGTCGAACCACTCGTTCGGGCTGGCCCTCGACTTCAACGTGCCCGGCAACCAGCGCGGCACCGTCGGTCAGATGGACCGTGGCGTCGTCGCCATCTTCAAGCGCTGGGGCTTCGCCTGGGGTGGCGACTGGGCCTACACCGACCCGATGCACTTCGAGCTGGCCAAGATCGTCAACCCGGGCTGATCCAGCCCCGCCCTCGCTGGTGGAGCAGCCCCCGTCGGTCGAGCAGCCCGAGCCCCTGGGCGAGGGCGTGTCGAGACCCGGCGAGTCGGTGCCGGGACCTCGCCCGCGTCCGGCTCCAGATCTCGGCACGCGCGTCGCGACCTCGGGCCTCGGTCGCGGCGCTGCTCGATCTCGCTGCCCGGGGGCGCTTCTCGTTCCTCGGAGTGCCTCCGGACAGTGACAGCACTACTGTCACGATCCGTGCCATGATGCGGCCATGACGTTCGCGCTGGGTCAGGGAACCGGTCCGCTCAAGGGCCTCAAGGTCGTCGAGATCGCAGGCATCGGGCCCAGCCCGCACGCCTGCATGATCCTGGCCGACCTCGGCGCGGACGTGATCCGCGTGGAGCGTCCCGGCGGCCAGATGCTGACCGGCGGCTCGCACGACCTGCTCAACCGCGGCCGGCCGAGCGTGGCCCTGGACCTGAAGAACCCCGAGGCCGTCAGCACCGTGCTCGACCTGGTCGAGCAGGCCGACGTGCTCGTCGAGGGGATGCGGCCCGGCGTCGCGGAGCGGCTCGGGTTCGGTCCCGAGGACTGCCACGCGCGCAACCCGCGGCTGGTCTACGGCCGGATGACCGGGTGGGGCCAGGACGGCCCCTGGTCGCAGGCCGCCGGCCACGACATGAACTACATCGCCATCACCGGCACCCTGCACGGCCTGGGCCAGGTCAAGGAGAAGCCCCAGTTCCCGACCAACCTGGTCGGCGACTTCGGCGGCGGCTCGACGTACCTCGTGATCGGGATCCTGGCGGCCGTCCTCGAGGCGAAGACCTCCGGCCAGGGCCAGGTCGTGGACGCGGCGATCGTGGACGGCACCGCCCACCTCAACGCGATGACGGCGGCCTTCCTGGCCGGCGGCGGGTTCAAGGAGGAGCGGGCGGCCAACCTGCTCGACGGCGGGGCGCCGTACTACGACATCTACGAGACCGCCGACGGCGAGCACATGTCGGTGGGCGCGCTGGAGCCGCAGTTCTACGACCTCTTCCTCACGCTGCTCGGCATCGCGGACACCGCGCCGGACCGCTGGGACCTGGAGAAGACCGACGAGCTGCGCACGCTGATCGCGACCACCTTCGCCACCAAGACCCGCGACGAGTGGTGCGCGATCTTCGACGGCACGGACGCCTGCGTCGCGCCCATCCTCAAGATCAGCGAGGCTCCCGAGCACCCGCACATCAAGGGCCGCGAGGTGTTCGTCGAGCACGAGGGGATCGTCCAGCCGCAGCCCGCGCCGCGCTTCTCGCGGACCGGTGCCACGCTCTCCCACCCGCCCGCGCCGGGCGCCGGTGCCCACACCCGTGAGGCGCTGGAGGCCTGGGGCGTCGAGGACGTCGACGGCCTGGTCGAGCGCGGCGCTGCGGTGCAGATCACGGAGTGAACGCGCGCCGGGATTGAGGTCCTCGGTACGCCGGCCGGTAGCCTGAGAGCACCGATCCGGCCAGTCTTGCCCCGGATCCCGGCGCATCGCGAAGCCGACGCGCCCCTCACCAGAGGCACCGCTCCGACGCTCGTCGCCCGACGAGCAGCACGGCGAGACGCCCACCTGAGGGGATCGCCGCGTCCGCGCAGCGCTCTCCGGAGAGAAACACCGTGACTTCCACCTTCGCCGACCTCGGCGTGCCCGCCGACCTGCTCGCCGTCCTGGACGCCGAGCAGATCACCGTCCCGACGCCGATCCAGGCCGCGACCCTGCCCGACTCGCTGCGTGGCCGCGACGTCCTCGGCCGCGGCCGCACCGGCTCCGGCAAGACCTACGCGTTCGCGCTGCCGCTCGTCGCCCGGCTCTCCGCCGCGCCCCGCAAGCCCGTCGCCCGCCGCCCGCGCGCGCTGGTGCTCGCCCCGACCCGCGAGCTCGCCTCGCAGATCGCCGCGACCGTCACCCCGCTCGCCGAGGCCGCCGGCCTGCGCACGACGATCGTCTTCGGCGGGGTCGGCCAGGGCCCGCAGGTCACCGCGCTGCGCAACGGCGTCGACGTGCTCATCGCCTGCCCCGGCCGGCTCGAGGACCTCATCGGCCAGGGTCACTGCAGCCTGGCCGACGTCGAGGTCACCGTGCTCGACGAGGCCGACCACATGGCCGACCTGGGCTTCCTGCCCGCCGTACGACGGCTGCTGGACCAGACCCCCAAGGGCGGCCAGCGGATGCTGTTCTCCGCCACGCTCGACAACGCGATCGACGTGCTGGTCAAGCGGTTCCTCAAGGACCCGGCCGTCCACGAGGCCGACTCGGCGCAGTCGCCGGTGGCGAAGATGGACCACCACGTGCTGCACGTCGAGCGAGAGCACCGCCTGCCCGTCCTGCTCGACCTCGTCAGCGCGCCGGGGCGCACGGTGGTCTTCACCCGCACCAAGCACGGCGCCAAGGCGCTGGCCCGCCAGCTCAACAAGAACGGCGTGCCCGCCGTCGACCTGCACGGCAACCTGAGCCAGGGCGCCCGCACCCGCAACCTCGACGCCTTCCACAGCGGGACGGCGACCACGCTCGTCGCGACCGACATCGCCGCCCGCGGCATCCACGTCGACGACGTCTCGCTCGTCGTGCACGCGGACCCGCCGGCCGAGCACAAGGCCTACCTGCACCGCTCGGGCCGCACCGCCCGCGCGGGCGCCGCCGGCACGGTGATCACGCTGATGACGTCCGAGCAGCGCAGCGACGTCCGGGCGCTGACCCGCGCGGCCGGCATCACGCCGACCACCACCAAGGTCAACAACCCCAACCACCCGCTGCTGCAGGACCTGGCCCCCGGCGAGCGCTCGCGCCCCGGAGGCATCGACCTGACCCCGGCCGCGCCCCAGGGCGGCGGCAGGGGTGGTGCGAAGAGCGGTGGCGGCAACGGCGGCGGCCGCCGTCGCAACGGCCCGAAGAAGCCGGCGGCGAAGAAGACCGCGGCGGCCAAGCCCGCCGGCCAGAAGTCCGGCGGCGGCCGCAACCGGTCCCGCTCGCGCGGCGGCCACGGCTCCGGCGGCAGCCACAGCGCCGCCGGCTTCAGCTCCGGCCGGCGTTGAGCCTCAGCGGGTCGCGCGCGGGTTGCGCGCGGCCCGCGCCACGGCCGCCTCGTACGCCGAGACGAGGCCGCCGACCGAGAGCGGCTTGAGCCGCTCCATGATCTCGCGGAAGTGCTCGGAGGCGGCCGCGTCGTCGTAGAGCGGCGCGAGCTTGTCGTTGACCACCTCGGCGAGCTCCTTGGCCATCTGCTCGCCGTGCACCTGGTAGACGGCCGCGGCCGCGACCGCCACCTCGCGCGGGAAGCCGAGCTCGAGCAGCCGGGTGCCGATGGTGAGCTGGTTGGCCGCCACCAGGTACGACGAGCCGCGCACCCGCAGCACGCCCAGCGCCTGCAGGGTGGCGATGTCGTCGGCCGTCAGGGGGTGCCCGACGCGCTTCTCCAGCTGCGCGCGGTCCATCTCCACCGGGAGGTCGGACTGCCAGGGCGCGAGCATGGTCCGGGCCAGCGCGATCTCCTCGGGGGTGGCGTCGTCAGGGATCCCGGCGACGTACCGCTCGATGGCCGAGAGCGTGAACCCGTGGCTCTGCAGCTCCAGGACCAGCTCGATCCGGGCGACGTGCACGGCGGAGTAGTAGCCCGAGCGGCCGCGCCGGATGGGCGGCGGGACGAGGTTGCGCGAGGTGTAGAAGCGCACCGTCCGCACGGACAGCCCGACCCGCTCGGTGAGCTCGTCGAGGGTGAGCAGCGCGGCCTCCTCGTCGCGGCCGGGTGCGGTGTGCGTCACACCCTCGGACGGGCCCTCGCTCTTGACCATGACAGTAATAGTGTCACAATCGTCCGTGGGGACACCCCACTCCACGCCAAACGAACCAGGCAGAGAAACAAGGACGGTCATGGCAGAAGCATTCGTGTACGACCACCTCCGCACGCCGCGCGGAAAGGGCAAGGCCAACGGCTCCCTCCACGAGTCGAAGCCGGTCGACCTCGTCGTCGGGCTGCTCGACGCGCTCCAGGAGCGCAACCCGGGCCTCGACCCGAACCGCGTCGACGACGTCGTGCTCGGTGTCGTCTCGCCCGTCGGCGACCAGGGCGGCGACATCGCCAAGACCGCGGCCATCGCCGCCGGCCTCCCGGACACCGTCGCCGGTGTCCAGCTCAACCGCTTCTGCGCCTCGGGCCTCGAGGCGGTCAACCAGGCCGCCAGCCGCGTCCGCGGCGGCTTCGAGGACCTGATCATCGCCGGTGGCGTGGAGTCGATGAGCCGCGTCGCGATGGGCTCCGACGGTGGAGCCTGGGCGTCCGACCCGGCCACCGCGTTCAAGGCGGGCTTCGTGCCGCAGGGCATCGGCGCCGACCTGATCGCCACGATCGAGGGCTGGAGCCGCGAGGACGTCGACGCCTACGCCGCCGAGTCGCACCACCGCGCCGCCAAGGCCTGGGCCAACGGCTACTACGACAAGCCCGTCGTCCCGGTGAAGGACGTCAACGGCCTGGTCCTGCTCGACCGTGACGAGACCGTGCGCCCCGACACCTCCGTCGAGGGCCTCGCCGGCCTCAAGCCGTCGTTCGCCCAGCTCGGCGCCGACGCCGGCTTCGACGACGTCGCGCTGGAGAAGTACCACTGGCTGGAGAAGATCAACCACGTCCACCACGCCGGCAACTCCTCGGGCATCGTGGACGGCTCGGCGCTGACGCTGATCGGCAGCGAGCAGGTCGGCCAGGACCTCGGCCTGACCCCGCGCGCCAGGATCGTCGCGACCGCCGTCTCCGGCGCGGACCCGATCATCATGCTCACCGGTCCCGCCCCGGCCGCCCGCAAGGCGCTGGCCAAGGCCGGGCTCGAGGTCGGCGACATCGACCTGTTCGAGATCAACGAGGCGTTCGCCGCCGTGGCCATGCGGTTCATGCGCGACATGGACATCAGCCACGAGATCACCAACGTCAACGGTGGCGCCATCGCGATGGGGCACCCCCTCGGTGCGACCGGCGCGATCATCCTCGGCACCCTCATCGACGAGCTCGAGCGGCGCGACCTGCGCCGCGGCCTCGCCACGCTCTGCGTCGGCGGCGGCATGGGCATCGCCACGATCGTCGAGCTCGTCTGAGCAGCGGACCAGAGACTTCAGGACAGGAACGACATTGAGCACCGACACCCAGAGCGCCGTCCGCTACGACCGTGACGCCGACGGCATCGTCACCCTCACCCTCGACGACCCCAACCAGAGCGCCAACACCATGAACGAGCTCTACCGCTCGTCCATGGAGGCGGCCGTCGAGCGTCTGTACGCCGAGCAGGACGACATCACCGGCGTCGTCATCGCCTCCGCGAAGAAGACCTTCTTCGCCGGCGGTGACCTCAAGCTGATGGTCCAGACCACCAAGGAGAACGCCGGCGACGTCTTCGCCCAGTGCGAGAGCATCAAGCAGTCGCTGCGCCGCCTCGAGCTCTTCCCCAAGCCGGTCGTGGCCGCCATCAACGGCGCCGCGCTCGGTGGTGGCTACGAGATCACCCTCGCCACCCAGCACCGGATCCTCGTCAACGACCCGAAGATCAAGGTCGGCCTGCCCGAGGCGACGCTCGGCCTGCTGCCCGGCGGTGGCGGCGTGACCCGCGCCGTGCGCAAGTGGGGCCTGCAGACCGCGCTGATGGACGTCCTGCTGCAGGGCACCCAGTTCAACCCGGAGACCGCGCTGAAGAAGGGCGTCGTCGACGAGCTGGTCGCCACCCAGGACGAGCTGCTCCCCGCCGCGAAGGCGTGGATCAAGGCCAACCCCGAGGCCGCGCTGTCGCCGTGGGACGCCCCGGGCTACAAGATGCCCGGCGGCACGCCGAAGAGCCCGGCGCTCGCCGGCTTCCTGCCGGCGTTCCCGGCGCTGCTGCGCAAGCAGCTGAAGGGTGCCGACTACCCCGCCCCGCGCGCCATCCTCTCGGCCGCGGTCGAGGGTGCGCAGGTCGACTTCGACACCGCCTCGCGGATCGAGTCGCGCTACCTGGCCAACCTCGTGGTCAACCAGGGCTCGAAGAACATGATCCAGGCGTTCTTCTTCGACCTCCAGGCGATCAACTCCGGCTCGCTCCGGCCGCAGGGCATCGAGCCCTACAAGGCCAAGAAGGCCGTCGTCCTGGGCGCCGGCATGATGGGTGCGGGCATCGCCTACGTGCTGGCCAAGTCCGGCACCGAGGTCGTCCTGAAGGACATCTCCGTCGAGGCCGCCGAAAAGGGCAAGGCCTACTCCGAGGGCCTGCTCGACAAGGCGATCAGCCGCGGCAGGTCGACCGAGGAGAAGAAGGCCGAGCTGCTCGGCCGGATCACCGCGACCGACGACCCGGCCGCCGCGGCCGGTGCCGACATCGTGGTCGAGGCGGTCTTCGAGGACCCGGCCCTCAAGGCCAAGGTCTTCGCCGAGATCCTGCCGCACCTCGCGCCCGACGCCGTGCTGTGCTCCAACACCTCGACGCTGCCCATCACCGAGCTGGCCGCGGGCCTGGAGAACGCCGAGGACGCCAAGCGCTTCATCGGCCTGCACTTCTTCAGCCCCGTCGACAAGATGCCGCTGGTCGAGATCATCGCCGGCAAGGAGACCTCCGACGAGGCGCTCGCCAAGGCCTACGACGTCGTCCTGCAGATCCGCAAGACGCCGATCGTGGTCAACGACAGCCGCGGCTTCTACACCTCGCGGGTCATCGGCTTCATGGTCAACGAGGGCATGGCGATGCTCGCGGAGGGCGTGGCGCCGTACTCCATCGAGCGGGCCACCACCTCGGCCGGCTACCCCGCCCCGGTGCTGCAGCTCTCCGACGAGCTCAACCTGGAGCTGATGGCCAAGATCGCCAAGGCGACCATCGAGGCCAACCCCGAGCTGCCGGTGCACCCGGGCCAGGCCGTGGTCGGCAAGATGCTCGAGGCGGGCCGTGCCGGCCGCCTGCGGGGCGCGGGCTTCTACGACTACGAGGACGGCAAGCGCGGCTCCATCTGGGCCGGTCTCGCCGACCTCTTCCCGGTCGCGAAGGAGCAGCCGCCGATCGAGGACATCCGGGACCGGATGCTCTTCGCCGAGGCGCTGGAGACCGCGAAGACCTTCGAGGAGGGCGTCATCACCTCGGCGGCCGCCGCGAACATCGGCTCCATCATGGGCATCGGCTTCCCGCCGAACACCGGTGGTGCCGCGCAGTTCATCACCGGCTACGAGAACAAGGCCACCGGCGAGATCGGCATCGACGCCTTCCTCGCCCGGGCCGACGAGCTCGCGGCGACGTACGGCGAGCGGTTCCAGCCCACGCAGTGGCTGCGTGACCTCGCCGCGTCGGGCAAGGGCTTCCCCGCCTGATCCCGCTGCGCTGATCGGTCGACCGGGCCGGCACGAACGGACTACCCGTTCGTGCCGGCTCGGCCCTTTTTCGCGCTCTCCCGGGTCGCGAGGATGGGGACATGACGGGGAGGGCAGCCTTCCGCGGCGTCCGGGTGGACGGACTGCGGGTGCGCTTCGGCGCGGTCGAGGCGGTGACGGGGGTCGACCTGCGGGTCGAGCAGGGCCAGGCGATGGCCCTGCTGGGCCGTGAGGGCGCGGGCAAGTCGACCACGATGCGGGTGCTGGCCGGCGACGTACCACCGAGCGAGGGCACCGCCTCCGTGGGTGGGTACGACGTCCGCAAGGCCGCCCACGACGCGCGGCGCAGCGTCGGCTACTGCCCCGAGACCGGCGGCCTGCTGCCGGGCGCGACGCCCTGGGAGCACCTCCAGGCCACCGCCCGGCTGCACGAGCTGCCGCGCTGGGAGGCGCGGGGCCGCGGGCTGCTGGAGCGCTTCGGCCTGGCCCCGGTGGCTCACCGGGTGACGGCCGGGCTGGGCCACGGTCCGTCCCGGCGGCTCGGCGTCGTGCTCGCGGCGCTGCCCGAGCCCGACGTGCTGCTGCTGGACGAGCCCTTCGACGGGGTCGATCCCGTCGGGGTGGAGGCCACCTTCGACGTGATCGAGGACGCCCGGTCCCGCGGTGCCGCCGTGCTGGTCTCCACGCGCCTGCGCGACCTCGCCGTCGAGGTCTGTGCCGAGGTGGCCGTGCTCAGCGGTGGCAGCCGCCTGGCGACCATCCCGGCGGGGTTCATGGCCGGCACCGAGGGTGCCCGCGCCTACCGGGCGCTGCTCGCCGGCTGAGCCACCGCCGGGCCCACCGGATCGGTAGGGTCGGCCGGGTGACCGACCACCCCACCCGCGTCCTCATCACCGGCGCCGCCTCCGGGCTCGGCGCGGCCCTCGCCTCGGCCTGGGAGGCCCGCGGCGCGCAGGTGCTGCGCACCGACCGCACCGACGCCGACGGTGTCCTCCGCCTCGACATCACCAGCGACGCCGACTGGGCCGCCGCGCGCGAGCACGTCGAGCGGACCTGGGGCGGGCTGGACGTGCTCGTCAACAACGCCGGCATCGCGGGCGGTGGCCGCCTCGACGTCTCCGGCATCGACGAGTGGCAGCGGTTGGTCGACATCAACCTGCTCGGCGCGGTGCGCGGCACGGCCACGTTCACGCCGCTCTTCAAGACCCAGCACAGCGGCCGGATCGTCAACGTCGCCTCGCTGGCGGGGCTGGTGCACCCGGCCGGGATGGCGGGCTACAACGCCACCAAGGCCGCGGTCGTCGCGCTCACCGAGACCACCGGGCACGAGCTCGCCGCCCACGGGGTGAGCGCGCACGTGGTCTGCCCGTCGTACTTCCGCACCAACCTGATGGCCGGCGTCGAGGGCCGTGACGCCGCGCTCCAGCAGGTGATGAGCAAGCTCGTCGAGGACAGCCCGGTCAGCGCCGACGACATCGCCGCGGCGGTGCTCGACGCGATCGACGCCGGGACCGAGCTGATCATCCCGGACGAGGCCGCCCGCGGGGCCTACGGGCTCAAGCAGGCCGACCGGGCGTCGTACGACGCGGTGATGCGCGCGCAGGCCCGCAAGCTGGAGGCGATCGCCGATGAGTGAGCCCCGCGACGACTCCCGTCCGGTCCGCGACGAGGACGCCTTCGACGTCGCGGCCGTCGCCGACTGGCTGGGCCGCGGCCCGGTCGCGGAGGTGCGCCAGTTCCCCGGCGGCGCGTCCAACCTGACCTACCTGCTGCGGATGGCCGAGGGCCCCGAGCTGATCCTGCGCCGTCCGCCGGCGGGCACCAAGGCCAAGGGCGCCCACGACATGGGCCGGGAGTTCCGGATCCAGGAGGCGCTGGCGCCGGTCTTCGCGCAGGTGCCGGCGATGGTCGCCTACTGCACGGAGGCGGACAGCCCGATCGGCAGCGAGCTCTACGTGATGGAGCGCCTGCACGGGCTGATCCCACGCCGCGACTTCGGCTTCCCGGTCAGCGCCGAGCAGGCGGACGCACTGTGCGGCAACGCCGTCGACACCCTGGTCGCCCTGCACGCCATCGACGTCACCGCGGTGCCCGGGCTGGCGGCGTTGGACAAGGGCGAGGGGTACGTCGCCCGCCAGGTCGGCGGCTGGACCAGGCGCCTCGACGGAGCCCGCACCGACGACACCGGTGACTGGTCCGACATCACCGGTTGGCTCGACGCGCACCAGCCCGCCGACGTCGGCTCGGCGATGATCCACAACGACTACCGCTTCGACAACATGGTGCTCGCCGCCGACGACCCCACGCGGATCGTCGGCGTCCTCGACTGGGAGCTGTCGACGGTCGGCGACCCGCTGATGGACCTCGGCTGCGCGCTGTCGTACTGGGTGCAGGCCGACGACGACGAGTTCTTCACAATGACCCGGCGCCAGCCCACCGCGGACCCCGGGATGTGGACCCGCCAGCAGGTGATCGACGCCTACCTCGAGCGCAGCGGCCGCTCGCTCACGCCGGAGCAGTGGCACTTCTACGAGGTGTTCGGGCTGTTCCGCTTCGCGGTGATCGCCCAGCAGATCTGGTACCGCTACTTCCACGGGCAGACCACCAACGAGGCCTACGCCGCCTTCGGCCCCGCCGTCGCCGGCTTCGAGGCCCGCTGCCGCCGGATCCTGCGCGGCTGATGGGCGTCCTGCTGCTCGTCCGGCACGGCCAGGCCTCCTTCGGTGCCGACGACTACGACGTGCTCTCGGAGACCGGCTGGGAGCAGGGCCGGGCGCTCGGCCGCTGGCTCGCCGAGCACGGTCCCGCGCCGGTCTCGGCCGTCCACGGCGGGATGCGCCGGCACCGCGAGACCTGGGAGGCGATGGAGCTCGGTGGGCTGAGCGCCGCCGTCGACGAGGACTGGGCCGAGTTCGACCACCTCGCCGTGCTCGCCCGGCACGCCGAGGCGACCGGCGTCACGATGGGCCACGACGCCGACCGCCGCGCCTTCCAGGAGCACTTCGAGGTCGCCACCGGGCACTGGACCACCGCCGGCGACACCGCCGGCTACCCCGAGCCGTACGACGCCTTCGTCGCCCGCGCGCGCCGGGCGCTCGCCGCCGCGGCGGACCTGCCCGGGCCCACCGTGGTCGTCACGTCCGGGGGAGTGGTCGCGGCGCTGGCGGCCTCGCTCGTCGTACCGGAGGGTGGGGAGGTGGGTCCGGTCTGGGCCCGCTTCAACACGGTCGTCGCGAACACCTCGGTCACCCGGGTGATCGTCGGCGCGAGCGGCGCGCGGCTGCTGACGTTCAACGAGCACCCGCACCTGCCGCGTGCGCTCGTCACGTACCGCTGATGTCCGACCAGCTGACCAACGCCCTGGTCGCGATCGTCCTCGGCACGGCGGTCGCGGTCGTCCTGCTGCTGCCCGTCGCAGCGGTGCAGTACCGCCGCGACGGCCGGCTCGGCCCGCGCGACCTGCTCGTGCTGCTCACCGGAGCGGTCTACGGGCTGGCGCTGTGGACCTACACCCTGCTGCCGATGCCGGCCGACGGCGACTACACGTGCGCAGGCCGCCAGACCACCCCGTTCGACACGATCGGCGCGATCGCCTGGCGCGACGCCGGGACCCGGGAGGGGCTGGCCGCGCTGGCGCGGGACCCGGCGTTCTTGCAGGTCGCGCTCAACGTGCTGCTGTTCGTCCCGCTGGGCTACTACGTGCGGCTCGTGCTGCGCCGCGGGGTCGTGGCCGCGACCCTGCTCGGCCTCGGCATCTCGTTGCTGATCGAGACCACCCAGGCGACCGGCGTGTGGCACCTCTACTCCTGTGCCTACCGGCTCTTCGACGTCGACGACCTGATCGTCAACACGGCGGGCGCGACCCTCGGCTCGCTCGTCGCCGCCGTGCTCGTACGACGCAAGCGGCCCGAGGTCGTCTGGCCGACCTCGCTCACGGCGGGCCGCCGGCTGGTCGGGATGGGGTGCGACGTGCTGTTCGTGCTGCTCCTCGGCTCGGCCCTGGCCGTGGCCTACCGCGGGGTGCAGCTGTACCTGCTCGACGTGCCCTTCGCGGACCTGGAGACGACGCCGCAGCGCCTGCTGCAGTGGGGCGTCCCGGCCCTCGTCGAGGTGGTGGCCGTGCTGCTCGCCGGCCGCACGGTCGGCGAGTGGGTGGTCGCGGTGCGCGCGGTGGCGCGGACGATCCCCGCTCCGCTCGCGCGGGTCGTCAAGCTGCTCTCCGGCGTCGGCCCGTTCCTCGTGCTCGGCGCGGTCGAGGCGGCGTGGAGCGGGCCGGTGCTGCTGGCCTTCGCGGTCCTGAGCGTGGTCGGCGTGCTGAGCACCCGCGATCGCCGCGGGCTCTCCCACGCGCTCTCCGGGATGGACCTCGAGCTGCGGGAGCCGCCGCGCGGGTCATGAGGCCTCCGCGTCGAGACCGCCACCCCGTCCAGGCTCAGCGGGCGTCGTCGTAGCCCCACCGGAGGCCGAAGCTGCCCGGCCCGAAGCCGCGGCGCACGGTGTGCACGCTGGACCCGGCGAGCTCGCGCGGGATCGGCGGCGAGCCGTCGTCGGAGAACTCCTCGACCCAGCTCGGGGGTGCCTCCGGCGCGAAGCGCACCCAGATCAGGGTCTCCCGGTTCTTGCGGGCCACGCCGTGGGCGACCTCGCGGATCGTGGGGAAGCCCTCGGGCAGCTCGGTGCACCAGTCGAGGATCGCCGTGTCGGGCGCGGTCAGCGGCTCCTCCAGCTCGAAGACGACGCCGAAGACCCGGCCACCGGGGTGGTCGTGGCGCCGGCTGACCCGCGCCCCGGCGCCGGTGACGATCTCCATCGGGAGGTCGGTCGGCTCGGGCGAGGAGTCGGTGTAGGGGATGTCGCGGATCGTGCCGGACGTCGCCTGCAGGAGGATCCGGGTGTGCCGGCGCCGCAGCCGGCCCTGGGCGTCCACGTCGACGACGACGGTGGCGGAGAGGTCGCGCAGGTTGCGCACGTCGGCGGCGCCGAGCTCGTCGAGGGTCTCCTGGACCGCGGTGAGGAGCACGTCGCTGTGGAAGCTCGCCGGCTCGCTGACCGGGACCGTGCGCCGGCTGTCGCCGACGAGGTCGAGCAGCTCGCCGGGCAGCAGGCCGAGCAGGTCCTCGATCTCCTCCAGGGCGTTCAACGAGCTCGTGCCCTCGGGCCGGCGGCGTCCGGACCGCCAGTAGCTCAGCGTCGTCAGGGAGACCGGGCTGCCCCGCTCGGCGAGGCGCTCCTTGAGCCAGACCAGGGTCACGCCCCGGCGCGCGATCGCGGCATGGAGCACCGGCGCGAGCTCCTCCGGCTCGCTCGCGCGCTCTTGTTTCACAGCAGACCCCCCGGTATGTGAAATCACCGAACTAGCGTGATCGTACGGCTGGGGACACCGGCGACGAGGAATCTCGGGGGATGACGATGGCGTGGGTGGGTGACCCTTCGGGGGACAGCTTGCGGGACCGCGTGCTGCGGGCGTGCACGGCATCGGCCGCGCGCGGGCCGGGACACGGCCGGATCCTGGCCAACCTGGCCGCGGTGGTCGAGCAGGGCTCGGCGGAGGACTTCCGCCTGCTGGCCCGGCTGGTCACCGAGCAGGGGCCGGAGCGGGTCGCTTCGGTGCAGCGCGAGGTCGACGTCCTCCTCGGCTCGGCCGACCGGCTGCCGGTCACCACGGCCGCGGTGGTCGCGATGTGCGACCGCGCCCGGGTGGTCCGCCTGCTGCTGGACGACGGCGCGACGGCGAAGGGCGCCGCCGTGGTGGCCGACCTCGTCGAGCGTCAGGCGTGGCACCTGCTGGTCTCCGGGATCGACGCCTCGGGCAGCACGGCCACTGCCGTCCCGCCGGTCGGTACGGCGGCCACCTTCGACGCCGCACGCTGGCGGGTGCTGCTCGGGCCGCTGCTCACCGCGCCCTGGTCCGGCCGCGCCGACCAGCTGCAGCGCGAGGTCGCCGCGAGCGAGGACGCCTGGCTGGTCCGCCTGCTGGAGGGCTGCTCGGTGGTGATCCGCGAGCTCCAGGCCGAGTGGGACCGTCAGGCGATCGCCCGCGAGATCCGCCGGCTGGTGACCTCGAGCGGCGTCACCCAGCGCGACTTCTCGGCGCTGGTCGGCACCTCGCAGTCGCGGTTCTCGACGTACATCAACGGCCGGGTGACGCCCTCGGCCACGATGATGCTGCGCATCTCCCGCACCGCGCGGACCCTGCGCAAGCGGAACGCCGCGACCGACCCCGAGGTCAGATCAGCTTCTTGAGGACGCCCAGCGGGGCGTGCTTCATCACCGGGGCCATCGCGGCCCAGGGCAGCGGCGGCACGCACGCGTCCGCCACCTCCTTCTCGATGGCCGCGACCATGGCGGCGACGCCCTTCTCGGTCGAGGCCATCAACGGCGTCGACTGGTCGACCTTGTCGTTCATCTCCGAGCGGATGTAGCCCGGGTAGAGCACGCTCACCTTGATCTTCTTCTGCAGCCGGGTGCCGTGCAGCTCGGTGCGCAGCCCCTCGGCGAGGTGGGCGACCCCGGCCTTGGTGGCGGCGTAGGTCGTCATGGCCGACGGCATCCCGCGCATCGCCGACATCGAGGAGACCATCACCAGGTGGCCCGCCTCCTGGTCGCGGAAGATCTCCATCGCCGCCTCGGTCTGCGCGAGCGCGCCGACGAAGTTGGTCATGGCGGTCTCCAGGTTGGCGTCGAAGCGCCCGGTGCCGAGCTTGGCACCCTTGCCGAGACCGGCGTTGACGACGACCCGGTCGAGCCGGCCGAGCTCCTCGCGCAGCGCGCCGAAGACCCGGAAGACCGCGGCGTGGTCGGTGACGTCGAGCGCGCCGAGGGCGACCCGGCGCTCCGGCGAGGTGGCCAGGATCTCGGCCTTCAGCTCCTCCAGGCGTTCGGTACGACGGGCGGCCAGCCCGACGTCGTACCCCTTGGCCGCGAACTGGCGGGCCATCTCGGCGCCCAGCCCGCTGGACGCACCGGTGATGAGGATCGTCTTCGCCATGGCGCCCAGTGTGGCCCATCCGGGCGCGGTGACTGAGGCCACCCTTCCTTGTTCTTGCAACTCATTTGCAATAGCAATTGGATGTCAGCAACCCCGATCGAGGAGTCCCGGTGTCCGTCTACGCCCTGCCCGACCTGCCCTACGACTACGCCGCTCTCGAGCCCTACATCTCCGGCGAGATCATGGAGCTGCACCACAGCAAGCACCACAACGCCTACGTCACGGGCATCAACACCGCCGTGGACCAGCTCTCCGAGGCCCGGGAGAAGGAGTCCTTCGGCAGCCTGTCGACGCTGGAGAAGAACCTCGCCTTCCACCTCGGCGGGCACGTCAACCACTCGGTGTTCTGGCCGAACATGTCGCCCGACGGCGGCGACAAGCCGACCGGCGAGCTCGCCGCGGCGATCGACGAGTACTTCGGCGGCTTCGACAAGTTCCGCGCCCACTTCCAGGCCAACGCCCTGGGCGTGCAGGGCTCGGGCTGGTCGGTGCTCACCTGGGACTCGCTGGCGCAGCGGCCGTACATCATCCAGCACTTCGACCACCAGGGGAACGTGCCGATCTGCATGACCCCGCTGCTCATGCTCGACATGTGGGAGCACACCTACTACCTGCAGTACAAGAACGACAAGGCGACCTTCGTCCAGCAGTGGTGGAACATCGTCAACTGGGCCGACGTGCAGCGGCGGTTCGAGGCCGCCCGGTCGCAGACGCCGGGGCTGATCGCATGAGCGAGCGCCGCGCGGAGCTGGCGCCGGTCGTCGAGGCGGCGCAGCGGGTGGCCGGCCTGCTCGCCGCCCGCGGGCGCGGTGACCGCGACGGCGCCGCCGCGCTGATGGCCGGCTTCGCCGACGACCGGGAGCTCGCGGGCGGTGCGCTGCTGGTCGCCGAGCTGTGCCTGGGCCAGCTCGGCGCGGAGCGCGGCGAGGAGGTCGGGGAGTCGGTGCGCCGGCTCTGCGTGGACATGGAGGCCGCGCTGGGCTGAGGACTCGACAGGCGTCTGCATACCGGGTATACATATCTATACCCGGTATGCATTCCCCGCTCGGAGGTCCCCCATGTCCGTCAAGCACGCCCTGCTCGCCCTGCTGGAGCATCAGCCGATGTACGGCTACCAGCTGCGCGCCGAGTTCGAGCAGCGCACCGGCACCACCTGGCCGCTCAACGTCGGGCAGGTCTACACGACCCTGACCCGGCTCGAGCGCGACGGCCTCGCCGCCGCCGAGGGCGAGGACGCCGAGGGCCACCAGGTCTACCGGATCACCGAGGCCGGCCGCGACGAGGTGGCCGCCTGGTTCACCACCCCGGTCGCCCGCACCCAGCCGCCGCGTGACGAGCTCGCGATCAAGCTGGCGCTCGCCGTGACGGTGCCCGGCGTCGACGTCGGCACGGTCATCCAGCAGCAGCGCAGCGCCACCATGGCCGCGCTGCAGGACTACACCCGGCTCAAGCGCCGGGCCGGGGCACCGACCACCGCCGAGCCCGCCGACCTGGCGTGGAGCCTGGTGCTCGACTCGCTCGTCTTCGGCGCCGAGGCCGAGCTGCGCTGGCTCGACCACTGCGAGGCGCGGCTGCGCCGGGCGGCGACCACCCGCCCCGCCAGCAGTACGACGGCCTCCGCCCCCACCACCGAGCGGAGCGTGCGATGAGCGGCACCGTCCTCGACCAGGCCCGGCGCCTCGACAGCGTCGAGCGGCGCTGGCTCGCCGACGCCCGGGACCGGCTGCGCCGGACCCGCCGGACCCGCCGCCCCGTCGCCGTCCCGGTCCGGAAGGCGGCCGGGCGATGAGCGTGGTGCTGCAGCTGCGCGACGTCACCCGGGTGCACGGCTCGGGCGCCGGCGAGGTGCGCGCGCTCGACGGGATCTCGTTCACGGCGTCGGCCGGCGAGCTGGTCGCGGTGATGGGGCCCTCCGGCTCCGGCAAGTCCACCCTGCTGACCATCGCGGGCGGGCTGGACACCCCGACCGCCGGTGCGGTGAGCGTCGAGGGCACCGACCTCGTGGGGCTCTCGGCGGAGGGCCGGGCGCGGATGCGGCGTACCTCCATCGGCTACGTGTTCCAGGACTTCAACCTGATCCCCGCGCTGACCGCCGCCGAGAACGTCGCCCTGCCGCGCGAGCTCGACGGGATCGCCACCCGCCAGGCCCGCGAGGAGGCCCGGCAGGCGCTGGCCGAGGTCGGCATCGGCGAGCTCGCCGAGCGCTTCCCCGACGACATGTCCGGTGGTCAGCAGCAGCGGGTCGCGATCGCCCGCGCGATCGTCGCCGACCGCCGGCTGATCCTCGCCGACGAGCCGACCGGAGCGCTCGACACCGAGACCGGCGAGGAGATCCTGCGGCTGCTGCGCGCCCGCTGCGACGCGGGCGCGGCCGGCGTGATGGTCACCCACGAGGCGCGGCACGCGGCCTGGGCCGACCGGGTCGTGTTCCTGCGTGACGGCGTGGTGATCGACGAGACCGGGGCGGACCCGGTCGAGTCGCTGACCGAGCCGGCCACCCGATGAGCACCCGGGGCGGGTGGCGGGTCGCCCTGCGGCTGGCCCGCCGCGAGGCCGTGCGCCGCAAGGGCCAGACGCTGCTCATGCTGCTGCTGATCGCGCTGCCCGTGCTGGCCGTCACCGCGGCGGCGATCGTGTGGCGCACCCAGGACGTGTCCTCGGTCGAGAGCGTGCAGCGGCGGATGGGCGCCGCGGCCGCCGTGGTCGAGGACAGCGGGTCGGCCGTCGTCTACCAGGCCGGCGACCCCGACGACCGGGTCAGCTACGGCGACCAGGCCGCGCCCGCGCCGCGCACCGAGCGCGACCTGCGCGCCGTGCTCGGCGACGAGCGGGAGCTCGTGCCCTACCTGCGCGACTCGCTCTCCTTCGTGACCGACAAGGGCCGCGCCGACGCCGGCGTCGTCGCGACCGACCTCGACAGCCCGCTCACCACCGGCCTCTTCGAGCACGTCGCCGGGGCGAGCAGCCCCGGCCCCGGGGAGGTGCTCGTCAGCCCGGAGGTCGTCGAGCGCGGCCCGGGCATCGGCGAGCAGCTGACCCTGCTGCGTGCCGTCGACGGCAAGGAGCAGCGGATCCAGGTCCGGGTCGCCGGCGTCGTGGACGCGACCGACACCCGCGGGGCTCCCTTCGTCGTGGGCGCACCCGCCACCTTCGGCACCGTCGAGGGCTACGGCCGCTGGCTCGTCGGTGGTGGGCCGGTGACCTGGGCGGACGTCCGGGCGCTCAACGCCGCCGGCTTCATCGGCGCCTCCCGCGCGGTCCTCGCCGACCCGCCGCCCGACTCCGCGCTCCCGCCGGAGCTCGCCGACGACGGCGGCACCGACCAGGCGGCGCTGACCGCCCTCGCGACGATCATCGCGATGGTGCTCCTCGAGGTGGTGCTGCTGGCCGGGCCGGCGTTCGCCGTACGGGCCAAGGCGCAGGCGCACACCCTCGCCCTGGTGGCGGCGACCGGCGGTACGCCGCGCCAGGCACGCCGTACCGTGCTGGCGACGGGGGTCGTGGTCGGCCTCGTCGGCGCCACCCTGGGCGTCACCCTCGGCATCGCCGCCGGGACCCTGGCGGTGCCGGTGGCCCAGCACTTCGACGTGACCCGCTTCGGGCCGTTCGAGGTGCCCTGGCTGCTGCTGGTGCCGGTCGTCGCCTTCGGCATCATCTCCGCACTGCTCGCGGCCGTCGTCCCGGCCTTCTCGGCCTCGCGCCAGGACGTGGTGGCCGTGCTCGCCGGGCGCCGCGGCGAGGGCCGCCCGGGGCGGCGCTCGCCCCTGGTCGGGGTGCTCCTGCTCGCCGTGGGCATCGTCGCCGCCGTCCTCGGCAGCGGCCCGGGCTCAGCCGCGCCGGCGCTGGTCGCCGGCTCCGCGCTGATCTGCGTGCTCGGCATGATCCTGCTCGTCCCCGTCGCGGTCAGCCTGGCCGCGCGGCTCGCCGCCCGGCTGCCCCTCGCGCTGCGCTTCGCGACCCGCGACGCCGCCCGGCACCGCACCCGCACGGTCCCGGCGGTCGCGGCCGTCGGCGCCACCGTCGCCGGCGTGGTCGCCCTGGGCATCGCTCTGAACAGCCAGGAGGTCGCCAACGCGCAGCGCTACACCCCGCAGCTGCCGGAGGGCTACGGCTCGGTGTCGATCGGCGACGGCAGCGACCGCGCCGCCATCGAGGCCGTGCTCGCCCGCTCGTTGCCGGCGGACCGGGCGATCGCGGTCGAGGGCGTGAAGACCTGGGACGCCGAGGGCGGCTTCTCCGAGCTGGAGTTCCGGGAGGGCCAGGGCGTGCTCGACCTGCCGTACACCTCGAGCCTGGGCACGCCGTACCTCGTCGCGACCGGGATCCCGGGCTGGATCGGCATGACGGAGGCGGACCGGCAGCGTTCCGCCGAGGTCCTGGAGCGGGGCGGCATGGTCCTGCTGTCCTCGCCGCCGGCCGAGGACGGGGCCGGTCCGCCGGCGCCCCGGCTCACCGGGGACGAGGCCACGCTGGACGTCCTGCACACCTCGACGGAGTCGATCGAGGCGGGGACCGGGCCCGAGCGGACCGGCTCGGCGACCGCTCCCGCGCGTGTGGTGACGGTGACCCGGACCTCACCCGTGATGGCCGTCCTCGCGCCCCGCCTCGTCCAGCGGGTCGGCCTGGAGCGCACGACCATCGGCCTGCTGCTGCCGGGCCCGATCAGTCGCGCCGCGCAGCAGGACATCACCGAGGCGATGGGGGCGATGTCGAACGGCGGCTACCTCTACGTCGAGCGCGGCTACGAGACCGGGACGGACGTCAAGGTCATCCGCGCGGTGCTCGTCGCGCTCGGCCTGGTGCTGATGCTCGGGGGCACGCTGACCGCGACCTTCCTCGCCCTGTCCGACGCCCGTCCGGACCTGGCCACGATGGCCGCCGTCGGTGCGCGGCCCCGGACCAGACGCGCGGTCGCGGCGTCGTACGCCGCGGTGGTGGGCTTCGTCGGCGCGCTCCTCGGGGCACCCGTCGGCTTCGTCCCCGGCCTGGCGGTGAGCCGGCCGCTCACCCAGGACTTCGACACCGGCGCGACGGTGCTCGCCGTCCCGTGGCTGCTGGTCCTGCTGGTCGTCGTCGGGCTGCCACTGCTCACCGCGCTCGTGGTGGGGGCCTGCGCCCGGGGACGGCTGCCGATGACGGCGCGGCTCGGGTGAGACAATAAACAGTCAGTCTTGACTGTTTGTTTGTCAGCGGCCATGCTGGCCGCATGACCGCCACCACCCGCGTCCCGCAGGAGGAGCGCACCCGCGCCATGCGGCAGCGGCTGATGGAGGCGACCGTCGAGCTGCTCGTCGAGCGCGGCTTCAGCGGTACGACGACCACGCTGGTCTCCGAGCGCGCCGGCGTCAGCCGCGGGGCGCAGCTGCACCACTTCCCGACGAAGAACGACCTGGTCGTCGCGGCGGTGACCCACCTGACCGAGATCCGGGGCTCGGACCTGGAGGCGGCGGTGGCCCGGCTGCCGCGGGGCCGGCACCGCACCGCCGCGATCATCGAGATGCTCGGCGACCACTTCGCCTCCCCGGTGTTCACCGCGGCGCTGGAGCTGTGGGTCGCCGCGCGCACGGACCCCGCCCTGCTGGAGGCGGTCGCGCCGCTGGAGCAGCGGGTGGGCCGGGAGACGCACCGGCTGACGGTCGAGCTGCTGGGCGCTGACGAGTCGCGCCCCGGCGTACGCGAGCTGGTGCAGGCGACCCTCGACCTGGTCCGCGGCCTGGGCCTGGCCAACACCCTCGGCGACGACGCCCGTCGGCGCCGCAAGATCCTCGCCCAGTGGGCGCGCACCCTCGACGCCGCCCTCGACCCCCAGGAGAACCGATGAGTGTCCTCGACGACGTGGTCGCCGACCTGACCGCGGAGGGTGACCAGCTGCGTGCGGCGGTCGCCTCCCTCGACGAGGCGGGCTGGCGCACGGCCACCCCTGCCGAGGGCTGGGACGTCGCGACCACCATCGCCCACCTGCTGTGGACCGACGAGGTCGCCGTGCTCGCCGCCGGCTCGCTCACCGAGGAGGGCAAGCAGGCCTGGGACGCGGTCGTGCTCGACGCGATCGCCGATCCGGCCGGCTTCGTGGACACCGAGGCGCTGCGGATCGGCAAGGAGTCGCCCGAGGTGCTGCTGGCCCGCTGGGACGCCGCCCGCCCGGCGCTCACCGATGCCCTGCGGGCCTACCCGGACGGCCTCAAGATGCCGTGGTTCGGCCCGCCGATGGCGCCGGCCTCGATGGCGACCGCGCGCTACATGGAGACCTGGGCACACGCCCTCGACGTCTACGACGCGCTGACCTCGACGGGCTCGATCCCCGGTCGGCCCGCGGTGACCGACCGGATCCGCCACGTCGCCCACATCGGCGTCCGCACCCGCGGCTTCGCGTTCGCCAACAACGGCCTGGAGGCACCGGCCGAGGAGGTCCGGGTCGAGCTGACCGCGCCCAGCGGGGACACCTGGACCTGGGGCCCGGAGGACGCCGCCCAACGGGTCACCGGCGACGCCTACGAGTTCTGCCAGCTGGTCACCCAGCGCGTCCACCGCGACGACACAGCGCTGGAGGCGGTCGGTGCGGACGCCGAGAAGTGGTTGACCATCGCGCAGGCGTTCGCCGGTCCGGCCGGCGGCGGGAGGGAGAAGAAGTGAGCATCGTCAGGATCGCCAACTGCTCGGGCTTCTACGGCGACCGGCTGTCCGCGCTGAAGGAGCAGCTCGAGGGCGGTGAGGTCGACGTCATCACCGGCGACTACCTCGCCGAGCTGACCATGCTGATCCTCGGCATGGACACCCTGCGCGACGCCGACCTCGGCTACGCCCGCACCTTCCTGCGCCAGCTCGAGGGGACCCTCGGCCTCGCGCTCGACAAGGGCGTCAAGATCGTCACCAACGCCGGCGGGCTCAACCCGGCCGGCCTGGCGACCCAGGTCCAGAAGGTCGCGGCCGAGCTGGGGCTCGACGCCAAGGTCGCCCATGTCGAGGGCGACGACCTGCGCGCCGCCAACCTCTTCGACGGCGCGCTCACGGCCAACGCCTACCTGGGGGCCTTCGGCATCGCCTCCGCCCTGACCCGTGGCGCCGACGTCGTCGTCACCGGGCGCGTGACCGACGCCAGCGTCGTCGTCGGTCCCGCGATCGCCCACCACGGCTGGACCCCCACCGACCACGACGCCCTGGCCGGCGCCGTCGTCGCGGGCCACGTCATCGAGTGCGGCACCCAGGCCACGGGTGGGAACTTCTCCGGCTTCACCGAGCTGTTCCGCGCGGGCGCCCCGATGGACAAGCCGCTCGGCTTCCCGATCGCCGAGGTCGCCGCCGACGGCAGCAGCGTGATCACCAAGCACGCCGGCACCGGCGGCGCGGTCACCGTCGACACCGTCACCGCGCAGCTGCTCTACGAGATCCAGTCGACGCGCTACCTCAACCCCGACGTCACCACCCGGCTCGACTCGATCCGGCTGCGCCAGCAGGACGCCGACCGGGTCGAGATCACCGGCGTCACCGGGGCTCCGCCCGCCGAGCAGCTCAAGGTCGCGGTCAACACCCTGGGCGGCTACCGCAACCAGGTGGAGTTCGTGCTGACCGGCCTCGACATCGACGCCAAGGCGGCGTGGCTGCGCGCACAGCTCGACCCGCAGCTCACCGCCGCCGAGGTCACCTGGGCCCAGACGCCCGCCCGCGGCGGCGACTCCGAGACCGAGGAGGGCGCCTCGGTGATCCTGCGCTGCATCGGCAAGGACGCCGAGGCCGGTCCGCTCGGCAAGCCGTTCACCGGCCCGGCCGTGGAGCTCGCGCTCGCGAGCTACCCCGGCTTCACGATGACCACCCCGCCGCAGAAGCCCAGCCCGTTCGGCATCTACCGGCCCGAGTACGTCGACCGGAGCGCCGTCGAGCACACCGTCGTCCACCACGACGGCTCCCGCGAGGTGATCGCCGACCCCACCGAGTTCGCCGGCCCCGAGGAGCTCGACGGCGACCTGGGCAAGCGGCCCTCGCCGTACCCCGCGCCGGCGGACACGATCACCCGCCGCATGCCGCTGGGCACCTTCGTGCACGCCCGCTCCGGCGACAAGGGCGGCAACGCCAACCTCGGCCTGTGGGTGAAGAACGACGGCTCGGACAAGTACGAGGCACGGGTCCAGTGGCTCGCCAAGATCGTCAAGGACCGCAAGGTCCGCGAGCTCGTGCCCGAGGCGGACGAGCTCGACATCGACGTCTACGTGCTGCCGAACCTCGGCGCCGTCAACGTCGTCATCCACGGCCTGCTCGGCGACGGCGTCGCCGCGTCCACGCGCTTCGACCCGCAGGCCAAGGGCCTGGGTGAGTGGGTCCGCAGCCGCATCGTCCACATCCAGGAGGACCTTGTATGACCTCGTTCGACCACGGCTGGACCGAGGAGCAGCGCGCTCTCAAGCAGTCCGCCATCGCGTTCACCCAGCGCGAGGTGACGCCCCACCTCGATCAGTGGGAGAAGGACGGCGAGCTCCCGCGCGAGCTGCAGAAGAAGCTCGCCCACGCGGGCCTGCTCGGCGTCGGCGTCCCCGAGGAGGTCGGCGGCGACGGCGGCACCCTGCTCGACATCTGCGCCGCCCAGGAGGGCTTCATGGAGGCCGGCTGGTCCGGCGGCGCCATGGCCAGCGCGTTCACCCACGGCATCGCGATCCCGCACATCATCCAGAACGGCAGCCCGGAGCTCATCGACGCCTGGGTCCGCCCGACCCTGGCCGGCGACCTGATCGGCTCGATGGCGGTCACCGAGCCGGGCACCGGCTCCGACGTCGCGAGCATCACCACCCGCGCCGTGCGCGACGGCGACCACTGGGTGATCAACGGCGCGAAGACCTTCATCACCTCCAGCGTCCGCGGCGACTTCGTCACCACCGCGGTGCGCACCGGCGGCGAGGGCGCGCACGGCATCTCGATGATCGTGGTGCCGAAGGGCACGCCCGGCTTCACCGTCTCCCGCAAGCTCGACAAGATGGGCTGGCTGGCCTCCGACACCGGCGAGCTGTCGTACGTCGACGTACGGGTCCCGGCCGGCAACCTCGTCGGCCAGGAGAACCACGGCTTCTACTACATCGCCGAGAACTTCGTCACCGAGCGGATCTTCCTGGCGCTGATGGGCTACGGCCACGCCCTGCGCTGCCTCAACCTGAGCGTGCAGTACTGCAAGGACCGTGAGACCTTCGGCAAACCCCTGGTGAAGAACCAGGTGGTGCGCGCCAAGCTCGTCGAGATGCACCGCCAGGTCGCGGTGGCGCGGGGCTACACCCTCGAGGTCGCCCAGCGGTACGTCGCCGGCGAGAACGTCATCGCCGAGGCATGCCTGGCGAAGCAGACCGCCGTCGACACCGCGGTGTGGGTGGCCGACCAGGCCGTCCAGCTGCACGGCGGGATGGGCTACATGCGCGAGTCGGAGGTCGAGCGGCACTACCGCGACGTCCGCCTGCTGCCGATCGGCGGTGGTGCCACCGAGGTGCTGACCGACCTGGCCGCCAAGCTGCTGGGCTACTCCTGAAAGGGCCGACGATGAGTCTGATCAAGCCGCTGGGCGGCGAGGTGACGGTGCACATGAAGGCGCCGGTCGAAGAGGTCTGGGCGCTGGTCAGCGACGTGACCCGGATCGGGGAGTTCTCCCCGGAGACCTTCGAGGCGGTCTGGACCCACGGCGCCACCGGTCCCGCGGTCGGGGCGCGCTTCAAGGGACACGTGAAGCGCAACGGCGTCGGGCCGGTCTACTGGACCCCCTGCACCGTGACGAAGGCCGTCGAGAACGAGGTGTTCGAGTTCGGCGTCGGTCTCGACGCGAGCCCGATCAACACCTGGGGCTACCGGATGCAGGCCGAGAACGGCGGCACCCGGGTCACCGAGTACTTCCGGCTCACGCCGGCCTGGTACATCCGCGGCTACTGGCTCCTCCTGGGCCGGCTGCGCGGCAAGACCAACGAGCGCGGCATGCGCACGACCCTGGAGAGGATGAAGGCGGTGCTTGAAGAGGTGAGCGAGGCATGACGACGCAGACCACGGAGACCGCGTCCGTCGCGCCGGAGGTCGAGCCTGTCGAGACCCCCGAGCAGGCGCGTCGAGCGGCCATGGAGGCCAAGCTCGACGCGCTGCACGCCGAGCAGGCCAAGGCGGTCGAGGCGGGCGGGAAGTACATCGCCCGGCACAAGGACCGCGGCAAGCTCACCGCCCGCGAGCGGATCGAGCTGCTCGTCGACGAGGGCTCGGCGTTCCTGGAGCTGATGCCGCTGGCGGGCTGGGGCAGCGACTTCGCGGTCGGCGCCTCGCTCGTGACCGGCATCGGCGTCGTCGAGGGCGTGGAGTGCATGATCATCGCCAACGACCCCACGGTGAAGGGCGGCGCCCTCAACCCGTGGTCGTTGAAGAAGTCCTTCCGCGCGGCCGAGATCGCCGAGAAGAACTTCCTCCCCTCGATCAACCTCACCGAGTCCGGTGGCGCCGATCTCCCCACCCAGAAGGAGATCTTCATCCCCGGCGGCCGCGGCTTCCGCGACCTGACCCGCTCCAGCGCGCGCAAGCAGCCCACCATCTCGGTGGTCTTCGGCAACTCGACCGCGGGCGGCGCCTACGTCCCCGGCATGAGCGACTACGTGATCATGGTCAAGGAGCAGGCCAAGGTCTTCCTGGCCGGCCCGCCGCTGGTGAAGATGGCCACCGGTGAGGAGTCCGACGACGAGACCCTCGGCGGCGCGGAGATGCACTCGCGGATCTCCGGCTCCTCCGACTTCCTCGCCGTCGACGAGCACGACGCGATCCGGCTCGCCCGGCGTGCCGTGGCCCGGCTCAACTGGCGCAAGCGGGGCGACGTCCCGACGGCGCCCTTCGCCGAGCCGGACCTCGACCCCGAGGACCTGCTGGAGCTGATCCCGACCGACCTCAAGGAGCCGTTCGACCCGCGCGAGGCGATCCTGCGCATCGTCGACGGGGTCTCGACGGGCTCGACCTCCGGGGAGGGCAACGAGGTCGCCTTCGACGAGTTCAAGCCGCTCTACGGCTCCGCGCTGTGCGTCGGCTGGGCCAAGCTGCACGGTCACCCGATCGGCATCCTCGCCAACGCGCGCGGCGTGCTGATGAGCGAGGAGGCCCAGAAGGCCGCACAGTTCATCCAGCTGGCCAACCAGAAGGACACCCCGCTGCTCTTCCTGCACAACACCACCGGCTACATGGTCGGCGCGGAGTACGAGCAGGGCGGCATCATCAAGCACGGCGCGATGATGATCAACGCGGTCTCCAACTCCAAGGTCCCGCACCTGACGGTGATCATGGGCGCGTCGTACGGCGCGGGCAACTACGGCATGAACGGCCGCGCCTACGACCCGCGCTTCCTCTTCACCTGGCCGTCGGCGAAGTCCTCGGTGATGGGCCCGGCGCAGCTCGCCGGCGTGCTGGAGATCGTCGCGCGCGAGTCCGCGGAGAAGAAGGGACAGGTCTTCGACGCCGAGGGCTTCGTCGCCATCAAGGAGATGGTCGAGACCCAGATCGAGGAGCAGTCGCTGCCCTACGTCCTGTCCGGGATGGTCTACGACGACGGGGTCATCGACCCGCGCGACACCCGGACGGTGCTGGGCATCTGCCTGTCCGTCATCGACAACCAGCCGATCGAGGGCGCCATGAACTTCGGCGTCTTCCGGATGTGAGGGCCTGATGGTTCCGACAAGCTCAACCACCGTGCGGCGCCTGCTCGTCGCCAACCGCGGCGAGATCGCCCGCCGGGTCTTCCGCACCTGCCGCGACCTCGGCATCGAGACCGTGGCCGTGCACTCCGACGCCGACGCGGGGATGCCCTTCGTGCGCGAGGCGGACGCCGCCGTACGGCTGCCGGGGAACACGCCCGCCGAGACCTACCTGCGGGGCGACCTCGTCATCGAGGCCGCCCGCAAGGCCGGCGCCGACGCGATCCACCCGGGCTACGGCTTCCTGTCCGAGAACGCCGCCTTCGCCCGCCAGGTCACCGAGGCCGGGCTGACCTGGGTCGGCCCGGACCCCTCCTCCATCGAGCGGATGGGCTCGAAGATCGAGTCCAAGAAGCTGATGGAGGCGGCCGGCGTCCCGGTGCTCGGCAACTTCACGGCTGACACGGCGAGTGCCGACGACCTGCCGCTGCTGGTCAAGGCCTCGGCCGGTGGCGGTGGCCGCGGCATGCGGATCGTCCGGGCGCTCGACGACCTGGCCGGCGAGATCGAGAAGGCGTCCTCGGAGGCCGAGTCGGCGTTCGGCGACGGCACCGTCTTCGTCGAGCCGTACGTCGAGAGCGGTCGTCACATCGAGGTCCAGGTCCTCGGTACGCCGGACGGCACGATCGTCTTCGGCGAGCGGGACTGCTCGGTGCAGCGCCGCCACCAGAAGGTGGTCGAGGAGGCACCGGCCCCCGCACTGCCCGAGGCCACCCGCACCGCGCTGCACCAGGCGGCGCAGGCCGCGGCCGAGGCGATCGACTACCGCGGCGCCGGGACGGTCGAGTTCCTCTACGACCCCGCCAAGGACCGCTTCTACTTCCTGGAGATGAACACCCGCCTCCAGGTCGAGCACCCGGTCACCGAGGCGGTCTACGGCGTCGACCTGGTCGCGCTGCAGATCGCGGTCGCCGAGGGCGGCCTCGACCGGCTCGACCCGCGGATCGCCGAGCTCGGCGAGCCGAACGGGCACGCCGTCGAGGTCCGGCTCTACGCCGAGGACCCGGCGCGCGACTACCAGCCGCAGAGCGGGCGGATCAGCCGGTTCGACGTGCCCGGCGTCGTCTCCGCCTTCGAGGGGCCGTCGTCGTACGGCGTCCGGCTGGACTCGGGCGTCGGCTCGGGCGAGGAGATCGGCACCTTCTACGACGCGATGATCGCGAAGGTGATCGTGCACGCGCCGACCCGCGAGCAGGCGCTGCGCCAGCTCGCCGGCGCCCTCGCGAAGGCCCGTCTGCACGGGCTGGTCACCAACCGCGACCTGCTGGTCAACCTGCTGCGCGACCCGGTCCTCGTGGACGCGCGGATGCACACCACCTGGCTCGACACCGCCGACCTGGCCGCGCTCGCCGCGGCGCCGGGCGGCGAGGGCACGGTGGAGCTGTCGGCGTTCGCGGCGGCGGTCGCGCTCGCCGAGGCGGCCCGGCTGGCGCGTCCGGTGCAGGGTGCGATCCCGGCCGGCTGGCGCAACGTCGTCGCCGCGCCGCAGGTGACGACGTTCCTGGTCTCGACCGGCTCGACCGGCGAGCCGGCCGAGCTCGCCGTGCGCTGGTACGGCGGCCGGGGCTTCCGCTCTGCCGACCTCGAGTCGGTGACGGTGGTCGCCGCCGGCCCGGACCGGGTGGAGGTCGAGGTCGACGGTGTGGCCCGCACCTTCGAGGTCTTCGTCGACGGCGACCGGGTGGACGTGGAGTCCTCGCTCGGCCACGTGGCCCTGCGTCGCAAGCCCCGCTTCGTCGACCCCTCCACCCAGGTCGCGGAGGGCTCGCTGCTCGCGCCGATGCCGGGCAGCGTCGTCAGCGTCCGCGCGGCGGTCGGCGACGTCGTGACCGAGGGCCAGCCCATCCTGGTGATGGAGGCCATGAAGATGCAGCACACCATCGCGGCGCCGTACGCCGGCACCGTCACCGAGCTCTCGGCCACCGCCGGGCAGCAGGTCGAGGCGGGCACCGTGCTCGCCGTCGTCGAGCCGGAGGGCTCGGAGGAGGAGATCGCATGAGCACGTTCACCGAGCCCGAGGAGCGCGTGGCGCTGCGCGAGTCGGTCAAGAAGCTCGCCGGCAAGTACGGCCGGGAGTTCGTCGAGAAGCAGGCCCGTGAGGGCGGCAAGATGACCGAGATGTGGCTCGAGATGGGTCAGGCCGGCTTCCTCGGCGTCAACATCCCCGAGCAGCACGGCGGCGGGGGCGGCGGCATGGCCGACCTGGCCGCGGTCCTGGAGGAGTCGGCGGCGGCCGGCGCCCCGCTGCTGATGATGGTGGTCTCGCCCGCGATCTGCGGCTCGATCATCGACCGGTGCGGCACCGAGGAGCAGAAGCAGCGTTGGTTGCCCGCCATCGCCGACGGCAGCCTGCTGATGGCCTTCGGCATCACCGAGGCCGACGCCGGCTCCAACTCCCACCAGATCACCACCACCGCGACCCGTGACGGCGACGGCTGGGTGCTCAAGGGCCAGAAGACCTTCATCTCCGGCGTCGACGAGGCCCAGGCGGTGCTCATCGTCGCGCGCACCGAGGACGCCAAGACCGGCAAGCTCAAGCCGGCCCTGTTCGTCGTGCCGACCGACGCGGAGGGCTTCTCCAAGCAGCCCATCCCGATGTCGTGGCAGGCGCCGGAGAAGCAGTTCACGCTCTTCATCGACGACGTCCGGCTGCCGGCCGACGCGCTCGTCGGCGACGAGGACGGCGGCCTGTGGCAGCTCTTCGCCGGCCTCAACCCGGAGCGGATCATGGGCGCGGCGATGTCGTGCGGGCTGGCGCGCTACGCGCTGGAGCGGGCCACGGAGTACGCCAAGGAGCGCTCGGTCTGGAAGGACCAGCCGATCGGCGCGCACCAGGGCATCGCGCACCCGCTGGCCAAGGTGAAGATCGAGCTGGAGCAGGCCCGCCTGCTGTGGCAGAAGGCCGCGGCGCTCTACGACGCGGGTGACGACTTCACGGCCGGTGAGTACGCCAACATGGCCAAGTACGCCGCCGGCGAGGTCGCCTGCAACGCCACCGACGTCGCGGTGCACACCCACGGCGGCAACGGGCTGACCCAGGAGTACGGCCTCGGCAACATGCTCGTCGCCGCGCGCCTGGGCCGGATCGCCCCGGTGAGCCGGGAGATGATCCTCAACTTCGTCGCCATGCACTCCCTGGGCCTGCCGAAGTCCTACTAGATCCGATACCGGGCCGCCGCGATCCGCGGACACGGCGGCCCGGCTCGGGCATGATCCCGCCATGCTGCGCTTCCTGCCCTACGCCGCGGTCGGCGTGCTGTGGCTGTTCTGCCTCGTCGACGTGATCACCTCGCGCGAGGACAGCGTGCGCAACCTCGCCAAGACGTGGTGGCTGCTGATCGTGCTCTTCTTCCCGCTGGCCGGCTCGATCGTGTGGCTGGTGGCCGGGCGACCGCAGGCGGCGCGGCCGATGACGCGCGACCAGGGCGCGGCGCCGGGCTTCCCGGAGTACGAGCGCCGCGGCCGCTTCGCCTCGGCGGACCCGGCGAAGGACGACGACTTCCTGCGCAAGGTCCGCGAGCGGGCCGAGGAGCAGCGCGCGCGCTACGAGGCGGAGCGGCGCGAGGAGCAGCGCCGCCGCGAGCAGGGTGAGGATCCCGTTCCCTAGGACGCTCCTCATCAAAGTCGAGTAAGTCTGTGTACTATCTCGGCTTATGACTCGGCATGATGTGCTCCCCTCCCGTCGCACCGTCCTCCAGGGAGCGGCGGTGGGCGGCGCCGCCGCCCTGGTCCCGCTGGCGGACGTGGCCACCGGCGCCACCGCCTCCGCCGGCGTGCTGCCCACCCGGGCCCGCCCCGCCGTCGACCGGCCCAACATCATCGTGGTGTCGATCGACGACCTCGGCTGGGACGAGCTCGGCTGCTACGGCAACAAGTTCAACGAGACCCCGCACATCGACCGGCTGGCGCGCGAGGGCACCCGCTTCACCCAGGCCTACGCCGCCGCACCGCTGTGCTCGCCCACCCGCGCCGCGCTGGTGACCGGCCGCTACCCGGGCCGGACCGGGATCACCGACTACCTGCGGGCCGAGGGCGCGGCCAGCGACCTGCACCTCTCGACGCGGATCCCCGGCATCCCGTCGGTGCTGAAGCCACGGGGCTACCGCGTCGGGCACATCGGCAAGTGGCACCTGACCGAGACCTACCACGGGGCCTACCGCTCGCGGCCGGGCAACCCGTACGCCCACGGCTTCGACGAGGTGATCGCCTCCGAGCGGCGCTACATCGGCGGTGGCGACTACTTCGCGCCGTACGCCCACCTGCCGGGGCTGCCGAAGGGCGCGTCGCACGAGTACCTCACCGACCGGCTCGGCCTGGAGGCCGACCGGTTCATCCGCCGCCACCGCAACCGGCCGTTCTTCCTGCACGTGTCCAACTACGCCGTGCACACCCGGCTCGCCGGGAAGGCGGGGCTGGTGGCGAAGTACCGGCGCAAGCACGGTGCCGGTCACGCCGGCGCCCGGCCGGCCCTGGCGGCGATGCTGGAGAGCGTCGACGACCAGGTCGGCCGGATCGTGCGCACGCTGCGGGAGCTCGGCCTGGCCCGCAACACGCTGGTCCTCGTCACCAGCGACAACGGTGGCCAGAACCGGCCGGCCAACCGCCCGCTGCGCGGCGGCAAGGGCGAGCTCTACGAGGCCGGGATCCGGGTGCCGCTCATCGCCTGGTGGCCGGGCCAGGCGCGCGCCGGGACGGTCACCGAGGAGCTCGCCAGCACCATCGACATCCTCCCGACCGCGGCCGCACTGGCCCGCGGCCGCACGCCGGCCGGGGTCGACGGGATCGACCTCAGCCCCGTGATCCGGGGCCGGGCGAGCAGCCGGGACACGCTGTTCTGGGCCTACCCGCACCACATCGGTGCCTGGCACCCGGCCGCCGCGGTGCGCCAGGGCGGCTTCAAGCTCGTCCGCCGGCTGCGTGACGGCCGCGACCAGCTCTTCGACCTCGTCGCCGACCCGGCCGAGACGACCGACATCGCCGGCCGGGCGCCCGAGGTCCGCAAGCGGCTCGCCACCCTGCTGACCCAGCACCTCGACGAGCTCGACCTCTACCCGCCGCCGCCGAGCGCGACCGACTACCCACGGGCCGCGACGGCCACCGGCTTCCGCCCGGTCGCCGGGCGGCCGCTGCGCCGCAGCGCGCAGCACCTCACGTCCAGCCGGTTCGCGCTCACCCTGCGGACCGCGCCGCTGGTCGCGGCCGGGCGCAAGGAGATCCGGCTCGGCGTCGTCCAGGACGCCGGCAACCTGCTGGTGCTCCGCTACTCCCACCGCCGCCGCGCCATCCGCTGGGAGCTGCGCCACCGCGGCCGCCTGATCACCCAGGGCGCCGAGCCGCTGAGCGGCCTCGACGGCACGGTCGACCTGTCCCGGCCCGGTGCCCGGCTGGCCATGGCGGTGCGCGGCAGCCAGGTGACGGCGTACGCCGACGAGGGCTCGGGCCGGTGGGAGATGCTCTTCCGCTGCGACGTTGGCGGGGTGCTCGACTTCGCCTCGCGCACGAACCGCGGGCGCTACCGCTACGCCACCACCGGCACGCGGGGGTTCCAGGCCCGGGTCGCCTGAGCCCCGCCCGCCGGGCCGGGCGCGGGGGATGATGGGATCGTCCGGTGGGAGGTGTGCTGGAGGGCTTCGCGACGCTCGCCGTCGTGATCGCCCTCGGTGCCCTGCTCGCCCACCTCGGGATCATCGACCTCAAGGGCCAGCGCAGCCTGTCGCTGACCGCCTTCTACGTCGCCAGCCCGGCCCTGCTCGTGACGGTGCTGGAGGACTCCGACCCCTCGCGGGTGCTGTCCGGGCCGCTCGTCGCGACCGCGGCGGGGGTGGTCGTGAGCGCCGGGCTCGTCGTGGCCTACGCCCTGGCCCGCCGCCGCGACCCGGGCACGACGGTGGTCGCCATGCTCTGCTCGGCGTACGTCAACGCCGGCAACCTGGGCATCCCGATCGCGGCGTACGCGCTGGGGGACGCCGCGCTCGTCGTACCGGCGCTGATGATGCAGCTGCTCGTCCTGCAGCCGCTGGCGCTGACGGTGCTCGACGTGGTCACCAGCCCGCAGCGGCCCTCGATCGCCAAGATCCTGGCCCGGCCGGTCACCAACCCGCTGACCATCGCCTCCTTCCTCGGGCTGACGCTGGCGATCACCGGCTCCGAGCTGCCCGCGGCCGTGCACCAGCCGCTGGAGCTCGTCGGCGGGATGGCGGTGCCCGCCATGCTGATCGCCTACGGCGTCGCGCTCCGTCTCGGCCCGCTGCCCGGGCGCGGCGTGGCGCCCGAGGTGCTCGCCACGGTGTCGGTGCTGAAGATGGCCGTGCAGCCCGTCGCGGCGTACGTCGTGGGGCGCTTCGCGGTCGGGCTGGACGGCCACGACCTGTTCGCCGTCACCCTGCTCTCGGCGCTGCCGACCGCGCAAAACGTCTTCGTGATCGCGACCCGCTACGACCGGGGGACGTTGCTCGCGCGCGACGCCATCTTCGTCACCACCCTGGCCTCCGTGCCGGTCGCCGTGGTGATCTCGGCGCTGCTCGCGTAGCCCGTTCGGGGCGGTGGTCCGCCGGTCGTCGTACCCGATGCCATAGGTTTCGTTCGTGGGAGTCGTCGGAGACATCGATCGCGGTCAGCGCCGCAGTTCGATCTTCGGCTTCCCGCTGGCCGTGGTCTACAAGTTCTTCGACGACCAGGGCAACTACCTCGCGGCGATCCTCGCGTTCTACGCCTTCCTCTCGATCTTCCCGCTCCTGCTGCTCGCCACGTCGATCCTCGGCTTCTTCCTCGACGGCAACCCGCGGCTGCAGGAGCAGGTGCTCGACTCCGCGCTCGGGCAGTTCCCGATCATCGGCGACACCCTCGGCCGCCCGGGCGGGATCAAGGGCTCGACGGGCGGCATCATCGTCGGCTCGCTGACCGCGCTCTACGGTGCCCTGGGCCTGGGCCTGGCCCTGCAGAACGTCCAGTCCGCCGCCTGGGCCGTGCCGCGCAACAGCCGCCCGCACCCGGTGATGACCCGCGTCAACAGCCTCTTCATCCTCGGCGTCGCCGGCACGATCATCTTCACCATCTCGATCGGCTCCGCGGTGCTCACCGAGACCCGCCTGGTCGGCGAGCTGTCCCAGCACGGCTGGTTCCACTGGCTGGTGCGGCTGCTGACCGTGCTCATCCTCGGCTTCGCGATGACCCTGCTGCTGCGGATGGCCGCCGCGCGCGCGATCCGCGCCAACGTGGTCCGCGCGGCGCCGGGCGGGTTCACCATCGCGGTGCTGTGGCAGTTCCTGCAGTGGATCGGCACGGCGTACGTCACCAACGTCATCGCCAGCGCCGACCGCAACAGCATGGCGCAGGTGTTCGGCATCGTGCTCGGGCTGATGGGCCTGCTCTACATCGGCGCCGTGATGGGTGTGCTCGGCATCGAGGTCAACGTCGTGCTCGCCCGCCGGCTGTGGCCGCGCGCGCTGCTCACCCCGTTCACCGACTCCGTCGACCTCACCGACGCCGACCGCCGCGCGTACGCTATGTACGCCCAGATGCAGCGGCACAAGGGCTTCGAGACCGTGGCCGTGCGCTTCGAGGGCCGCGACGGCGACACCCACGACATCGTGCTCGACCCGCGCACCGAGAAGGTCATCAAGCAGCACCTGCCGGGCATGCCGCCGCGCCCCGAGGCCGCCGACGAGCCGACCCAGCCGTTCAAGCTGCCGCCGCCCCCGGCGATCTGAGAGCGGCGCGCGCGGCGCTTGTAACTACGTGTTCATGCCTCTACCAGGGTGGTAGACCACCCTGGTAGAGGCCACAACACCCGGGTAGAGGTCTGGACACGTAGTTACATGTTCGTCCCGTATGGCCATCACGAGGTGCGGAGCAGGCCGCGCAGCGCGTCCAGGGTGGCGTCGTCGAGGCCCAGCCCGTCCCGCAGGTACGACGCCCGGTCGCCGTGCACCTCGGTGATCGTGGCGGCCGCGGCCCGCAGGTAGCCCACGTCCACGACGAGGGTCGGCTCGAAGACGTCGACCGCATCCGGCCCGAGGTGCCGGGCGATCTCGGCCTCGGCCCGGGCCCGGCTCGCGGCGGTGCGCGCGTTGGTGAGCAGGTAGTCCGCCTCGATGGTGGCGTCGTCGACCCCGGCGACGTGCAGGAGCAGGGCGGCGACCCAGCCGGTGCGGTCCTTGCCGGCGGAGCAGTGGAAGAGCTGGGGGCCGCCGGTGGCGAGCTGGCGGAGCACCGCGCCGAAGGCGGCGAGCGACTTCGGGTGGGTGACGAAGGCCCGGTAGACCTCCTCCATGATCGCGACCGCGTCGGCCCGCGAGGTGAGCGCGGCGATCCGCTCCATCGGGATGCCGATGGCGTCGAAGTGCAACGCCTCGGCCCCCGGTACGTCGGGGTCGGGGTGCAGCGCGATCTCGGCGGGCGAGCGCAGGTCGATGACGGCGCGCAGCCCGATCCCCTCGAGCAGGCCGTGGTCGGCGTCGGTCAGGCGGAGGTCGTTGGACCGGTAGAACACCCCGGTGCGCAGCCGGCCGCCGTCCGCCGTGGCGTAGCCGGTGCCGGCGACGTCGCGGAAGTTGTCGGCGGAGGCCAGCCGGAGGTACTCCTCGTTCTCGCTCACGACGAGCAGCCTAGGGACTCCTCAGCGGCGGGGCGGCAGCGGCAGGAAGCCCGACGTGCGCGCGGCGTACTCCGGGTAGCCGGGCCGCTGCATCATCGTCTGCTCCAGCAGCCGCGCTCCCGTGGCGAAGACCAGGAAGTAGGTCATCACCACCGGCGCGAGCACGGTGGCGAGGCCGGCGACCCAGCCGGAGGCGAGCCCACCGGCGAGCCAGATGCCCCACCACACGCACGCGTCGCCGAAGTAGTTCGGGTGGCGGGTGTAGCGCCACAGCCCGGTGTCGAGTACCTGCGGACGCTGGTCCTTCGGCTTCGCCCGGTACGCCGCGAGCTGGGCGTCGCCGACCGCCTCGAAGACCACGCCGACGAGCCACAGCACGGCCCCGACGACGACCAGCGGCCACCAGCGCACCTCGTGGGCGGCGCCGACGGCGACGGGCAGCGCCACGAACGCCAGCGCGACGCCCTGGATGCCGAAGACCTTGCGCACGGCCACGCCCATCCCGACCTCACGGAGCGGGCCGCCGAGGACCTTCTCGTAGCGGGGGTCCTCCTCCGTGTGCGCGGCCGTACGACGGCCGATGTGCCAGGCGAGGCGCCCGCCCCAGACCACCACGAGGCCCACCAGGACCAGCGTGCGCCACGCGTCACCGGTGTCGCGCAGCAGGCCGACCGCTCCGGCCGCGAGCGCGGCGACCACGAAGCCCAAGCCCCACGCCACGTCCACGACCGCCACCCGGCCCTGCCGGCGCGCGACGAGCGCGGTCGTCGTCATGACCGCCGCCGCGGCCACGACGACGGCCAGGACCGAGACCAGGACGTCCATCACCAGTCCCGCGTCCAGGGCAGCTGGTGCGGCGCACCAGGCCGCACCAGCAGGAACTGGTCGACGCCCATCCGCCCGTCGCGGAAGGCCATCGACCCGCCGACGAGGTAGAGCCGCCAGACCCGCACCAGCTCCTCGCCGACGAGCTCGGTGATCGCGTCGATGTTCTTCTCGAAGCGCTCCAACCAGCCCGCGACGGTGAGGACGTAGTGCTCGCGCAGCGCGTGCACGTCGCGCAGCTCCAGGCCGGAGGACTGCAGCAGGTCGGCGGTCTCGCCGGCCGGGCGCATGTGCATGTCGGGGGCGATGAAGGACTCGATGAACGGACCGCCGCCGGGGTGCTTGCCGTTGCGCGACATCTGCTGCACCAGCACCCGGCCGCCGGGGCGGACGTGGTCGTGCAGGACCTGGGCGTAGGTGCGGTAGTTGGCCTCGCCGACGTGCTCGCCCATCTCCAGGGAGACCACCGCGTCGTACTGGCCGGCGACGTCACGGTAGTCCTGCAGCCGGATGTCGACCCGCTCGGACAGGCCGCGCCGCACCGCCTCGGCCGAGGCGTAGCCCTGCTGCTCGGCGGAGATCGTGACGCCGGTGACCTCGACGCCGTAGTGCTCGGCGGCGTAGAGCGAGAACGAGCCCCAGCCGCAGCCCACGTCGAGCACCCGCATGCCGGGCTCCAGGCCCAGCTTGCGGCAGACCAGGTCGAGCTTGGCGCGCTGCGCCTCGGCCAGCGGCTGCGACGGCGAGGTGTGGTAGCCGCAGGAGTAGGCCATCGTCTCCGGGTCGAGGATCAGCCCGTAGAACTCGGCACTCGTGTCGTAGTGGTGGCTGATCGCGCTGCGGTCTCGCTGCTTGCTGTGCAGGCGGCCGCGGAGCTTGGCCTGGGTCGCGGGAGGAGCGGGCGGACGGCCGATGAGCTCCAGTCCGATCGCCGTCCGCACCGCTCCCGTCAGTGCCCGCAGGCTCGGCCGCCGGTCGGCCAGCCCGCGCTCCCGTGCCACGGCGAAGGCGTGCGTCAGGGCGATGTCGAGGTCGCCCCACACGTCCAGCTCGCCGGTGACGTAGGCCTGGGCCGCGCCCAGCTCGCCGGGGTGCCACAGCAGCCGGCGCAGCGCGTCCGGGGAGCGCAGCTCGACGACCGGCGCGCCCTCCGGGCCGGCGTAGCTGCCGTCCCACGCGACCAGCCGGACCGGCAGGTCGCCACCGATGAAGGGGCGCAGCGCCTCGGCCAGGGTGTCGGCGATCATCGGGCCGCCTCCGGGGTCGCCTTGGTGAAGGTGAGCTGGTGGTCGTCGATGTAGCCGGCGGTGAACCCGGCGCGGCAGTACTCTAGGTAGAAGTGCCACATCCGGGCGAAGGTCGCGTCGAAGCCGAGCGCCGTGACCTCCTCGCCCGCCGCGACGAAGGCCTCGTCCCACAGCCGCAGCGTGGTCGCGTAGTGCTGGCCGATCGCGAGGTCGTCGGTCACCCGCAGGGCGGTGTGCCGTGCGGTGACCTCCTCGATCGCGCGCACCGACGGCAGCGCGCCTCCGGGGAAGATGTACTTGGTGATGAAGGTGTGCGTCGAGCGGGTCGCGAGCATCCGGTCGTGCGGGAGCGTGATCGCCTGCAGCGCGACCTTGCCGCCCGGCACGAGCACGTGGTCCAGCGTCTGGAAGTACGTCGGCCAGAACTCCGCGCCGACGGCCTCGATCATCTCCACCGACACCACCGCGTCGTACGCCGCGCCGGGCTCGTCGAGCAGCGCGCGGTAGTCGCACAGGTCGACGACCACGGCGTCGGTGTGCCCGGCGGCGGCGATGCGCTTCTCGGCGAGCCGCTGCTGCTCGACCGACAGCGTGATCGAGCGGACCTCGGCGCCCCGGGCGGCGGCCCGGATCGCGAGCTCGCCCCAGCCGGTGCCGATCTCCAGCAGGCGGGTGCCCTCGCCGACGCCGGCCTGGTCGAGCAGCCGGTCGATCTTGCGGTGCTGCGCGGCCACGAACTCCGCCGTACCGGCGTTCGCGGGGTCGTCGAAGAGCGCCGAGGAGTAGGACAGCGTCGGGTCGAGGAAGGCCGTGAACAGGTCGTTCGACAGGTCGTAGTGGTGGGCCACGTTGGCCTGGGTGTTCTCCCGGGTGCCGCGCTGGCTCCGCGGCAGGCGCGGCACGACGAAGGCGCGCAGCCGCTGCAGGGGCTCGGGCACCAGGCTCGCCATCTCCGCCGCGAGGACGGCGAGGAAGTCGCCGAGCACCCCGTCGCCGGGGACCCCGTCCTCGGACCAGGCGCCGGTCAGGTAGGCCTCGCCGAAGCCGATCAGCTGGTCGCGGCCGATCCGCGCGAAGAGCTCGGCGGGACGGTGCACCACGATCGCGGGCCCGCCGCGGCCGATGACCTCCTCGGTGCCTCCGGATCCCCCACGGATCCGGACGGTCACGTCGAGCCGGTTGATCGCGGAGCGGAAGAGCCACTCGGCGATGCGCGCGGCCACGCCGCCGGGCGCGGGCGCCGGGTGGAGGTCGGGCCAGGTGCGGACGTCGGGAGCCTCGGTCACGGTCATCGGATGCTGCCTTCCCGGTCAGAGGTGCGGGGGGATGCGGGCGACTGCTGGGGGGAGTGCTGGGGTGAGTGCTCGGGGCGCGGCTGCACGGGCAGCCGGCGGGCCCACAGGGCGATGCCGTGGGCCCGGATCAGCGCGGCGCCGCGGAGCCCGGCGAGCGGGACACGGGGGACGGGCGCCGGCTCGCCGCTCACGGCGGCGTCGAAGCGGGCGCCGTCGGCGGTGACGAGACGGACCGCGACCCGGAGCCGGCCGGTCGCCGGGTCGGGCGGCGGCGCGAGCACCTCGTAGTGGCCGTCGACGCCGTGGAAGGGCGAGACGTAGAGCGCCTTGTCGACGCGTCCGCGGCCCTGCTCGTCGGTGTCGAGCAGGTAGGTGTGCCGCTCGCCGTAGGTGTTGTGGACCTCGACGACGGTGGCGTCGGGGCGGCCGGTGCCGTCCGCGTCCCGCCACACCCAGTGCACGCTGATCGGGTTGAAGCAGTGGCCGAACGCCCGCGGCTGCGCCGCCATCAGCGCCCGTCCGCCCCGGAGGTCGATCCCGTTGGCGTCGAGGAACCGGTCGAGGCCCTCGCGCACGCTCGCGGTGTCACCGCCGAAGTGGTCGCGGCCCAGGAAGCGTCCGCGCCCGCCGGGGACCCGGCCGTCGCGGCCGACCCGGTCGAGGTCGACGACCCAGGAGCGGGTCTGGTGCTCGAAGCGGTGCTCGATCGGCTGGCGGCGGTGGTGCACCAGCGTGGTCCGGTACGACGTCGCGGCCGGTGCCGCCCAGGACAGGCCCAGCCGCTCGGCGGCCCGCAGGCCCGAGCGCGCGCCGTCCTCGTGGAAGCCCCACCCGTGGTAGGCGCCGGCGAAGACCAGCCGGTCGGAGTCGATCTCCGGCAGCCGGCGCTGCGCGGCGACGGACTCCGGCGTGTAGAGCGGGTGGGCGTACTCGCGGCGCACCAGCACCGTGGCGGGGTCGACGAGGTGCTCGCCGCCGAGGGTGACGAGGTAGCGGGTGTCGGTGGGCAGCCGCTGCAACCGGGTCAGGTCGTAGGTCACCAGCACCTGCGCGCTCGGCTCGGCCGGACGGCGGAAGTTCCACGACGCGGAGGCGTCCGTCGCCCGCGGCAGCAGCCGGGTGTCGGTGTGCAGCAGCGCGGTGTTGCTGGCGTAGGGCAGCGCGCCGAGCACCTCGCGCTGGGCGGCGGTGGGCTCGGTGAGCAGGCGCAGCGCCTGGTCCGGGTGGGTGGCGACCACGACGGCGTCGTACTGCTCGGCGCCGGCGGCCGTGGTCACCTCGACGCCGTCGGGCAGCTCGCGGATGCCGAGCACCGGCGTGCTGCGACGCACCTCGCCGCCGCGCCCCCGGAGCGCGGCGGTGAGGGCGTCGACGTAGGTGCGCGAGCCGCCGCTGACGGTGCGCCAGGTGGGGGAGCCGAAGACCTGCAGCATCCCGTGGTGGGCGAGGAAGGAGAACAGGTACGCCGCCGGGTAGTCCAGCGCCGTGTCCGGGTCGCACGACCAGACGGCTGCGACGAGCGGCTCCATGAAGTGCCGGCGGAAGTACGGCGAGAAGCCGCCGGCGTCGAGGAAGGCGGCCAGCGTCGTCGGGTCCCCGGCCGGGTCGGCGCAGTCGTCGAGCAGGCGGCGGGCCCGGCGGTGGAAGCGTGGGATCTCGCGCAGCATCCGCAGGTACGCCGGGTTGCGCAGGTTGCCGGTCCCGCGCGGGAAGATCCCGCGCCGGCCGAGCGCGCCGGCCCACTCCAGGCCGGTGCCGTCGTCGCTGATCGACATCGACATCTCCGACTCCTGGGTCGGGACGCCGAGCTCCTCGAACAGCCGCAGCAGCACCGGGTAGGTGCGCCGGTTGTGGACGATGAAGCCGCTGTCGATGCGCAGCGTGCGTCCCGACGGGTCGGTGACCACGTGGGTGTCGGCGTGCCCGCCGATCCGGTCGTCGGCCTCGAGCAGCGTGACGTGCGCGGTGCGCGAGGCGACGTAGGCCGCGGTGAGCCCGGCCACGCCGGAGCCCACCACGGCGACGCGCCGCGGAGGAGTCGCGGTCATCACGCCTCCAGCGGGAAGAGCGCGATCGGCTTGGAGGTCGGGTGGTCCGACCCGCCGTCGGGCTCCACGGTGATGCCGACACCGGTCGCCTTGGAAGCGTCGCCGTCGAGGACGTACGTCGTGTCGGCCTCCTCCGGCATCAGCCCGGCCGGCACCATCTCGCCGGCGGGCGACTGCAGCCACAGCTGGTAGGTCTTGCCGCTCGGCGGCAGCGCCATGTGCCGGGTCCGGATGACCGCCTTGCCCTGGCTCCGGGAGACGACGAGGGTCGCCTTCGAACCGTCGGGGAAGGCCTGGGCGACCTCGGTCGCGTCGGCGGCAGAGAGCACGCGGTCGGCCGCGGTGGGCGGCTCGTTCGCGGTGTCGTCGCCCGTCCAGGGCCGCACGAGGGCGGTGCCGACGGCGAGCAGCAGGACGACGGCGGCGGCGACGAGCAACGGGGTGCGGGTGAGCCGGTGGACCAGGCCGCGGCGGGCGCGGCGCTCGGCGAGCTGGTCGACCTCCGCCGGCACGGCGGCCGGGGTCTCCACGATCGGGGGCAGCGGACGGATCGACTGGATGCTCGCGAGCACGGCGTCCCGGACGGAGGCCGGCGGCTCGACCGGGTCGGTGCCCAGCAGGGCAGCGGCCTCCTGGAGGCTGGCCACCTCCTCCTGGCAGTCCCGGCACTCACGCAGGTGCGCCTCGAAACGGGCGCGCTCCTCGGCGTCGAGGGCGTCCACGGCATAGGCGCCGGACAGCGCGTGCTCGTGATCGGTCATCGTCCTACTCCGATCGTGTCGCGCAGCCTGATCAGGCCGTCGCGGATCCTTGTCTTTGCAGTCCCGACCGGTAGGTCGAGCAGGGCGGCCACCTCCGTGTGGGTGTAGCCGCCGAAGTACGCCAGCTCGATGGCCTCGCGCTGGACCTCGGTGAGCTGCCCGAGCGCGGTCCGCACCCGGTGCGCCTCCAGCGAGGCGTGGGCCGCCTCGGCGGTCTCGTCGTGGGGCACGCTCTGGTGGCCGTGCTCGTAGGTGAGGTCACGCCGGGTGGCGGCCTCGGCGCTGCGGACCCGGTCGACCGCCTTGCGGTGGGCGATGGTCATCAGCCAGGCCGAGGCGCTGCCGCGGGCGGCGTCGTAGCGGCTGGCCTGGCGCCACACCTCGAGGAACACCTCCTGGGTGACCTCCTCGGACTGGGCCCGGTCGCGCACCACGCGCAGCACCAGGCCGTGGACGCGGGGCGCCGTGGCGTCGTAGAGCTCGGCGAAGGCCGCGGTGTCACCACGCGCGGAGCGCTTCAGCAGCGCGCCGAGGTCGGGACCAGCGCCGGACGGCGCCCCCACGTGGGGGGCGCCGCCCGGGTTGCCGGGGACCGGATCCATGGTGCTGATCCTTCCGCCTTCTGCTCTCGCTGACGAGGGGTCACTTGACCCCGGTCAGCACCTTGTCGATCACGTAGACGGTGGCGTTGGCGGTCGGGATGTTGCCGCACAGGACGTTCGCCGTGACCGTGCCGTCACTGACGGTCATACCCGACTCGGGGTCACCCGAGACGGTCAGCTTGTCGCCCTTGAGGGTCGTCTTCTCGCCGGTGACCGCGTCGGCCTTGTCGTTCTCGCCGAGCACGTGGTGGGCCAGGATGCCGTAGAGGGCGGACTTGTCGCCCATCTTCTTGCCGTCGGCGACCATCGCGTTGAGGTCCTTCTCCGGGATCGCGGCGAAGGCGTCGTTGTACGGCGCGAACACGGTCAGCGCGGCGGCACCGTTGAGCGTGTCGCCCAGGCCGTCGATGCTGCCCACGGCGGTGACCAGGGTGCTCAGCAGCGGGTTGTTGCTGGCGGCGGTGGCGACCGGGTCCTTGACCATGCCGTCGAACGAGCCCTTGCCGGAGGTCGGGATCTTGGAGCAGCCGGGGCCGAAGGTGTCGGCGGCCGCGCCCTGGGCGTCGCTGCTGCTGTCGGTCATCGAGTCCGAGCTGGACTTGTCGTCCGAGCCGCTCGCCTTGGTGTCGTCGTCACCACAGGCCGCGAGGCCGGCGGAGAGGGCGAGCACGCAGGTGGCGATGCCGGCGTTGCGGCGAAGGTTCTGGAGCTTCATGGTGATGCCTTCCGTAGAGGGAGTCTCTGTCATTGATTCGGAGTGGTGCGGGACCCGGATGGGCCATTTCTCGGGCTTTTTCGCGCTACTTCACGGTGACGAGGAACTCGTGCAGGCCACTGGCGCCGTCGGGGAAGGGCTCGGCGCGCACCGCGGTCTGCTCGTCGCCGTTGCCGGCGACGGCGCGCACCGCGATCCGGTGCGACCCCGACGCGGCGTCCCAGCGGTAGAACCACTGCCGCCAGTAGTCGTTGCCGCCGTCCGGCCCCAGCTGCGCGTCCACCCAGCCGCCCCCGTCGATGCGGACCTGCACCTTCGCGACGCCGCCCCGCTCCTGCGCCCACGCGACGCCGCCGACCACGACGTCGCCCGGGTCCACCTGGGCGAGCGCCTTCGGGGTGTCGATGCGCGCGGAGATCTTGATCGGGGCGTCCGTCGCCCACTTCCGCTCGGTCCAGTAGGCCTGCTGGTCGTCGTACGTCGTCAGGGTGAGCCGGGTGACCCACTTGGTGGCGCTGATGAACCCGTAGAGGCCGGGGATCACCATCCGCACCGGGAAGCCGTGCTCCCGCGGGAGCGCCTTGCCGTTCATGCCGATCGCCAGCATCGCGTCGCGCCCGTCGGTCGCCAGGTCCAGCGGGGTGCTGATCGTCATCCCGTCGAAGTCGGTGGACAGGATCTGGTCGGCCTTGGTGCCGTCGATGCCGGCCTTGGCCAGCACGTCGGTGAGCCGGACGCCGAGCCAGCGGGCGGCGCCGACGTACGGGCCGCCGACGCTGTTGCTGACGCAGGTCAGCGTGATGTCCCGCTCGATCAGCTCCATGCCGAGCAGGTCGTCGAAGGTCAGGGTGACCTCGCGCTCCACGTCGCCGTCGATGGTGAGCTCCCAGTCCTCGCTGTCCACGACCGGTACGTCGAGCCGGGTGTCCACCCGGTAGAACTTCCCGTTGCTCGTGCGGAACGGGGTGATCCCGGGGACCTGGTCGTCCAGGCCGCGCGGCAACGGCGGCGCCGGGCTGGCGGGCTTCGGCAGGTTGATGTCCTCCGGGCGGCGCTTGACCGCGGCGACGAGCCGGCCCGCGACGCCGCCGACGGCGGCCGTGGCGCTCACCGCGGCGATCGTGATCAGCAGCGTGCGCCGGCTCCCGTCGCTCTCGTGGGCACGCCGGTCCGTGGTCGCCAGCAGCCGCAGCGCCAGCGGGCCGACGACCAGCGCGACCAGGGTCGGCACCAGGTCGACGGCCTCCGTGCTCGGGCGGGTCAGCACGGCCCCGCCGGCGACCACGACGAGCACCGCGAGCAGCGCCATCCCGGCCACCAGGCTGCGCCGGGCGAGCACGCCGGCCAGCGCGGCCAGCAGGAGCACACCCGCCATCACCGAGCCCACCAGGATGGTCTTGTCGGCGCTGCCGAACTGCCGGATCGCCCACTCCTTCATCGGCGTCGGCGTCTGGTCGATGACCGCCGAGCCGACGGCGAGCACCGGCGAGGAGGCGGGGTCGGTGAGGGCCGCCGCGAGGTGGGCCAGCCCGATGCCGACGAGGGTCGCGAGGACGCCGTACCAGGCCCAGAGGAGTCGTGCCTTCATGGAGGTGGTTCGGAGCGGACCACCCGACCGGATCGGTCTACGGCGTGTGCGTCGTCGCCACGTGCACCAGCGCGTCCCCGGCGTTGACGATCGGTGCCCGGGTCAGCCCGATCACGATCCCGGCCCGGTCGGCGTGCACCAGGCGCACCCGGCGGCCGAAGGTGTCGGACAGCCCGCCGAGCCGCTGCCCCGCCTCGACCCGCTCGCCGAGGTGGACCTCGAGGTGCAGGATCCCGGTGCCGCGGGCCCGGACCCAGCCGCTGGAGCGGGACTCCACGACCTCGACCGGCGCCTCGTCGGGAGCCGGCTCGTCGTCGATCATGCCGAGCGAGGCGAGCACCCGTCGTACGCCGCGCACGCCGACGGCGATCGCGTCCTCGTCGAAGCGCAGCGCCTCGCCGGCCTCGTAGAGCAGCACGGTCGCGCCGCGGTCGCGGCCGGCCTGGCGCAGCGAGCCGTCGCGGAGCCGGGCGTGCAGCATGACCGGGGCGCCGAAGACCTCGGCCAGCTCGCGGGTCCGCGGGTCGTCGAGGTCGGCGCGGATCTGCGGGAGGTTGGCGCGGCGGTCGGCGGCGGTGTGCAGGTCGATGCCGACGTCGCACTTGCTGACGACCTCGGTCATGAACAGGTGCGCGATCCGGCTGGCCAGCGAGCCGCGGGCCGAGCCGGGGAACGAGCGGTTGAGGTCGCGGCGGTCGGGCAGGTAGCGGTCGCCGGTCATGAAGCCCAGCACGTTGACGACCGGTACGGCGACCAGGGTCCCGCGGAAGGTGCGGGCCGAGAGCGTCGCCATCGCCTGGCGGATCACCTCGACGCCGAGCACCTCGTCGCCGTGGATCGCGGCGTTCACCCAGACCGTCGGCCCGTCCTCGCGCCCGTGCACGACCCGGACCGGCAGGCTGACGTCGCCGCCGGTGACCAGGCGGGTGATCGGGAGCTCGACCTCCTTGGTCGAGCCGGCGCGGACCCGGACGTTGCCGATCGCGAACGACTCACGCAGTGCCACGTGGTGGGACCCCCCGGTTCTTGCGGCGCACGCGGCGCGGCGGCCGGCCGCCCAGGTAGGAGCGGCCGGAGTCGACGAGGAAGCCCTGGCGCAGCGCCTCGCGCCCGACCAGCATCCGGAAGCCCATCTCGTCGCGGCGGGTCAGGGTGAGCTCGGTGGTCACGGTCCGGTCGAGCAGCTCGATCGCGGTGAGCACCACGAAGCGCTCCTGGGTGTGGCCGGTGGAGCTGCGCACGACCCGCCGGTCGTGCACCGGGCACTCGACGAGGACCGCGTCCTCGGCGGAGCGCTGCCACGGGTGCACCGAGAAGCGGACCCACTCCCGGCCCTCGCGCTCGAAGGGCTCGAGGTCGAAGGCGTGCAGCGCCGACGTACGGGCGCCGGTGTCGAGCTTGGCCTTCACCGGCCCGACGCCGAGCCCGGGCAGGCGCACCCACTCTCGCCAGCCGGCGACGACCGGAGGGCTGCTTGAATGGGGACTCACCACGCCAGCAATCCAATCAGGTCGGAATGAAGCTCGCGATCCTCTCCCGCGCCCCCCGCTCGTACAGCACCCAACGACTGCGCACCGCCGCCCTCGACCGGGGGCACGACGTGAAGGTGCTCAACACCCTCCGGTTCGGCATCGACCTGTCCGGCGACCTGCCGGACCTGCAGTTCCGCGGCAAGCAGCTCTCGGACTACGACGCCGTGCTGCCGCGCATCGGCAACTCGATCACCTACTTCGGCACCGCCGTGGTCCGCCAGTTCGAGCAGATGGACGTCTACACGCCCAACACCGCCAACGGCATCTCGAACTCGCGCGACAAGCTGCGCGCCTCGCAGATCCTGTCGCGGCACAACATCGGCATGCCGGCGACCACCTTCGTGCGTGACCGCGCCGACGTGATCCCCGCGATCGAGCGGGTCGGTGGAGCGCCGGTCGTGATCAAGCTGCTGGAGGGCACCCAGGGCATCGGCGTGATCCTGGCGCCGGACATCAAGGTCGCCGAGGCGATCATCGAGACCCTGCAGAGCACCAAGCAGCAGGTGCTCATCCAGCGCTTCGTCAAGGAGTCGCGCGGTCGCGACATCCGCGCGCTCGTCGTCGGCGACCGGGTGGTCGCGGCGATGCGACGGGTCGCGCAGGGTGACGAGTTCCGCTCCAACGTGCACCGCGGCGGCAGCGTCGAGCGCGTCGAGCTGGACCCGGAGTACGAGCGGGTCGCCGTCCGGGCCGCCCAGATCATGGGTCTCAAGGTCGCCGGTGTCGACATGCTGGAGGGCGACGAAGGCCCGCTGGTCATGGAGGTGAACTCCTCGCCCGGCCTGGAGGGCATCGAGCAGGCCACCAAGCTCGACGTCGCCGGCGCGATCATCGACTACATCGACAACCAGGTCGCCTTCCCGCAGATCGACGTGCGTGAGCGCCTCTCCGTCTCCACCGGCTACGGCGTCGCCGAGCTGCTCGTGCACAGCGACGCCGACGTCGTCGGCAAGACCCTCGGTGACTCGGGCCTGCGCGACCGGGACATCACCGTGCTGACCCTGCACCGCGGCACGACGGTGATCCCGAACCCCTTCCCGCACCACGTGCTGCAGCCCGACGACCGGCTGCTATGCTTCGGCAAGCTGGAGGAGATGCGCTCGATGATCCCGGCCCGCCGCAAGCGGACCCGGGTGAAGAAGCTCCCGAAGCAGCCGATCCACGATGCGGCAGGATGACCGCCATGACTGACGCACCCGCCGAGCTGGTCCACCTCGACGTCGCCGACGGCGTCGCGACGATCACGCTCGACTCGCCGCACAACCGCAACGCGCTGTCCCGGCAGCTGGTCACCGAGCTGGTCGGCCACCTGACGACGGCGGACGCGGCGACCGACGTACGGGTGGTGCTGCTGAGGTCGTCCGGCCGGGTGTTCTGCTCCGGCGCGGACCTCTCCGAGGCCGCCACCACGCCGATGCAGGAGGGCGCGCGGGCGATCGTCGCCCTGCAGCGGCAGATCGTGGCGATGGGCAAGCCCGTCGTGACGGTCGTCGAGGGCGCGGCCCGGGCCGGCGGCATCGGCATCGTGGCGTCCTCCGACGTGGTCGTCGTCGCCGAGGACGCGACGTTCGCGCTCACCGAGGTCAAGCTCGGCCTCACGCCCGCGGTCATCTCGCTGACCGTGTTCCCGCGGATGACCCCGCGCGGTGCGGCCTTCACCGCGCTCGGCGGCGAGGTCTTCACCGGTGCGGAGGCAGCGGCCTACGGCCTGGCGACCTTCGCGGTGCCGGCGGCCGAGCTCCAGGCGAAGGTCGACGACGTGGTCGCGAAGATCGCCACCGGTGCGGCCCAGGGCCTGCGCGAGACCAAGGGCCTGCTCGCCGCCGAGCTGCTGGAGCGGATCGACAGCAAGGGCGAGGAGCTCGTCGAGCTCAGCGCGCGGCTGTTCGGCTCCGACGAGGCGCGCGAGGCGATGACCGCCTTCCTCAGCCGGAAGAAGGCCTGACCCGGCTCGCCAGACCGGCGAGCGCGCTGTCGAGGTCGTCGGCGACGACCGCGTCGTCGAGCGCGGACTGGCGCAGGAAGCCCGCGTCGACCAGGCCCTGCAGCGCGTGGAGGAACGGCTGCCAGAAGCCGCCCACGTCGTAGAAGCAGACCGGGTCGTCGTTGAAGCCGATCTGGCGCCAGCTCCACACCTCGACGATCTCCTCCAGCGTGCCGAGCCCGCCGGGCAGGCACAGGAAGGCGTCGGCCTTCTCCGCCATCAGCGCCTTGCGCTCGTGCATGGTCTCCACGACGTGCACCTCGGTGAGGTCGTCGCGGCCCCACTCGCGCTCGACCATGCTCCGCGGGATCACCCCGATCACCTCACCGCCCGCGTCGAGCGCGCCCTGCGCGACCGCGCCCATCAGCCCGCTCCCGCCCGCGCCGTAGACCAGGCCGAGGCCGCGCTCGGCGAGCCCCTTCCCGACGTCGTACGCCGAGCGGACCAGGCTCTCGTCGTGGCCCGGGGAGGAGGCGCAGAAGACGGCGACACGGCGCAGCTCGGAGGTCATGGCGACGAGGCTAGGCCAGCCACCAGCTCGGCCGCGCCTGCGGTGGCGCCGCGGATCAGGCCGAGCCCGGCCGCGTCCCCCACCACCCGGACGTCGACCCCGGGCAGCCCGGCCGCCAGCGCGTCCCGCACGGACGGGTCGGCGACGACCTCGCCGGCGAGGACGACCGCGTCGGCGGGCAGGTCGCGCGGGGTGCCGTGGGTGGGTGTCCACCGCACGCCGGTCCCGGTGACGGCGTGCACCGCGCAGCCGGTGTGCACGGTGACACCGAGCCGGTCGAGCCGGTCCATGTGCTCGGTGCGCCGCTTGGCGCCCGCCTCGGGCGCGATCTCCGGCCCGGTGTGCAGCAGCGCGACCAGCCGGCCGGCGCGGGCCAGCACCTCGGCCCACTCGACGGCGGCCATCCGGCCGCCGACCACCACGACCCGGCGCCCCTCGGGCACCTGCGCCGGGTGGACGCCGGCGACCACGTGCGGCAGGTCGGCGCCGGGCAGGTCCGGCAGGTCGACCCGGCCGCCGGTCGCGACCACCACGACGTCCGGGTCGAGCTCCCGCACCGTCGCGAGGTCCGCGGTCACGCCGAGCCGTACGTCGAGGCCGGCGACCTCGCCGAGCAGCCAGTCGAGGTAGGGCCGGTTCTCCGGGTGCACCGCGCAGGCGTCGTGCAGCGCGCCGCCGAGCCGGTCGCCGGCCTCCAGCACGCTCACCGTGTGCCCCGCAGCGCTCGCCAGCCGCGCGGTCTCCAGGCCCGCGGGCCCGCCGCCGGCCACGACCACCCGCCGAGCCGGGCCGGCCGCCACGACCCGGTCCAGGTCGTGGCCGGTGAAGGCGTTGACCGCGCACTCGGTGGCGAGCTTCTCCTCCAGGGTGTCGATGCAGCTCTCGCACGAGATGCACCCGCGGACCCGTCCGCCGCCCCAGCCGGCGAGCTTGCGGGGCAGGTCCGGGTCGGCGAGCAACGGGCGGCCGAGCGCGACGAAGTCGGCGCGCCCCTCGGCCAGCACCCGCTCGGCCAGGTCCGGGTCGTGCAGCCGGCCCACCGCGATCACCGGGACGTCGACGACCTCCCGCACCGCGGCCGCCCCACCGACGTTCAGACCGTCGCCGTCGTCGGCCGCGTTCACCATCCCGGTCACCAGCCGGTCGATCACCCCGCCGCTGACGTGGAAGGCGTCCACGCCGGCCTCCACCAGCAGCGGCGCCATCGCCGCGGTGTCCCAGATCGGCCGGCCGCCGGCCACCCGCTCGTAGCCGGAGATCCGCAGCGTGAGGGGGAAGTCCGGGCCCACCTCGGTGCGGATCGCCGTCAGCGCCTCGAGCAGCACCCGGGCCCGTCCCTCCGGCGAGGTCCCGCGGTAGCGGTCGGTGCGCCGGTTGCGCTGCGGGGCCAGGAAGGAGCCGAGGAACATGTAGCCGTGGGCGGCGTGCAGCTCCAGGCCGTCGTACCCCGCCTCGCGGACGCGCACCACCGCGGCCCGGTAGCGGTCGAGGACCGCGCCGATCTGCTCCTTGGTGACCGCGGCCGAGGGGCGGCCGGTGAGGTAGGAGCCGATGACCGACGGACCGAGCGAGGTCACCCCGAACATCTCGGGACCGAGGCCGTCCGGGCCGGCGTGCACGACCTGGGGCTGGACCCGGGCGCCGTGCGCGTGCACGGCCTCGACCAGGCGCCGGTGGGCGGCCACGGCGGCGTCCTCGCCGATCTGCAGCCCGCCGGGTGTCTCCGGGTGCCGCGGGTCGATCCCGGTCGCGCCGACGGTCAGCAGCCCGGCACCGCCCTCGGCGCGGCGGGCGAAGTGGGCGACGGTGCGCGGGGAGGGGTGGCCCTCGGGCGTGCCGTACATCGTCTCCATCGGGGACAGCACGATCCGGTTGCGCAGCTCCATCGTGCCGATCCGGCCGGGCGCCAGCAGGTGCGGATACATAGAACATGTTCTACTCCACGGCTACGCTGCCCGCGTGGACTTCGCGATGGTCACCGCCTACCAGCCGATCGACCAGCTGGTGCCGCTCGCCCGCGCCGCCGAGGAGGCCGGCTTCCGCGCGCTGAGCCTCGCCGACCACGTCGTCGACCTGGAGACCGTCGCGACGCCCTACCCCTACACCTCCGACGGCTCCCGGCGCTGGTCGCCCGACGTCGACTGGCCCGACCCGTGGGTGACGATCGGCGCGCTGAGCCAGGCCACCACCCGGCTGCACTTCTTCACCTCGATCTACGTCGCCGCGATGCGCAACCCCTACGTCGTCGCCAAGGCGGTCGGCACGGCGGCCGCGCTCTCGGGCGGCCGGGTCGCGCTGGGCGTCGGGGTGGGCTGGTGCCGTGAGGAGTTCGAGCTGCTGGAGCAGGAGTTCGGCACCCGCGGCCGCCGCACCGACGAGGCGCTGGACCTGGTGCGGGCCTTGTGGGCTCCGGGCTGGACCGAGTTCGCCGGTGAGTTCTACTCCTGCGAGCGGCTGGCCATGAAGCCCGAGCCGCCCGGGCCCGTGCCGGTCTGGGTCGGCGGGCTCTCCGACGTGGCGCTGCGGCGGGCGGCCCGCCACGACGGCTGGATCGGGGACCTGGCCACGGTGGACGAGGCGGTCGCGATCGCGGGCCGGCTCCGCGAGCTGCGGGCCGAGGCCGGGCGGGACCTGGCGGAGCCCTTCGACGTCGTACCGGCGCTGACGGACGCGTGGCTGCCCGAGCACTTCGCCCGCGCGGCGCAGGGCGGGGTGACGATGTGCATGACGATGCCGTGGATGTACTACGGCGCGGCCGACGCGCCGCTGGAGGACAAGCTCGCCGCGGTCGCCCGCTTCGGGGCCGAGGTCATCGCGCCGGCCCGCGCCCTCGGCTAACCCTGCAGGTACGACGTGAGCGCGGCGACCAGCGTCGTGTGCGCCCGGTCGACGTCGATCGAGGTGCCGAACACCTGGTCCATGCGTAGCCCACGCATGGCGCTGGGCAGCACCGCCGCCACGTCGTGCCCGCGCTGGTCGCTGTAGCCCTCGCCGAGGCCGTCGAAGAAGACCAGGAAGGCCCGCTCCCACAGCTCGTCTAGGTTCGCCAGCGAGGCCGCGGTCTTCGGGTGGGTCTCCGAGAGCACCTCGCGCGGCCGGGGCAGCCCGGCCCGGATCGTCTCCACCGCGACGGCGTACGGCGACGCCAGCACCCCGCGGTAGAGGTCCGCCACCTCGGCGACCCGTCCCGCGATCGTCTCGCTGACCGGCTCGGCCCACAGCTCCGGGCCGGCGTCGATGATCAGGTCGACCACGGCGGACCAGAACCCGTCGGAGTCGCCGAACAGGTTCTGCACCGAGCCCCAGCTCAGCCCGGACTCCTTCGCGACCAGGTTGATCGACACGGCCTCCGGCCGCCCGTCGCCCAGCAGCCGCAGCGCGGTGCTCAGCAGCTGTTCGCGGGCCGCCACCCCGCGGCGGTTCGGTTTGCGTGTCGAAGCGGTCGAAGCATTTGGCGTCGTACTCATCAGCCCCCCTAGGCGATGCCCCTGCCCACATTCTGACACCGCCTTGGCCCTGTAGAGTTGACTGCTTGCTGAACGGAATCCGTTCGGCACCCAGAACAAGAGCGGACAGCGGGGGCATCGAGTCAGTGGCAGACGAGCTGGTGGCGCGCGAGGTGGCAGCCGAGCAGGCCTTCGTCGACCGGGTCTACCGGCAGCTGGAGGAGGCCGGCAAGGCCGCCCAGCAGCTGGCGAAGGAGGGGCACTCCCGCGGCCGGCTGGGTCACGAGGGTGGTCTCGTGGAGCGGGACGCGATGGTGTTCCAGGCGGCGAAGCGGATCGCCCAGCTCGACGCCGCCCAGGAGGGCCTGGTCTTCGGCCGCCTGGACATGGACGCGGCGCTCGACCCGCAGCCCCGCTACGTCGGCCGGATCGGCCTGCGTGACGACGACCGCGACTCGCTCCTGATCGACTGGCGCGCCCCCGCGGCGGCCGTGTTCTACCAGGCGACCGCCGCCGAGCCGCAGTCCGTGATCCGCCGCCGGGTGCTGCGCAGCTCCGGCGCGCGCGTGGTCGGCGTGGAGGACGAGCTGCTCGACGCCGATGCCGCCGCCGTGGCCGAGGAGCAGGGCCGGGAGCTGCCGATCGTCGGTGAGGGCGCGCTGATGGCGCAGCTCTCCCGGGCCCGCGACCGCTCGATGCACTCCATCGTCGCGACCATCCAGGCCGAGCAGGACAAGGCGATCCGGGCGCCCGCCAAGGGTGTCGTCAGCATCTCCGGTGGTCCCGGCACGGGCAAGACGGTGGTGGCGCTGCACCGTGCGGCGTACCTGCTCTACACCGACCGCCAGCGCTACGAGCGCGGCGGCGTCCTCGTCGTCGGCCCCTCGGGCGTGTTCATGCGCTACATCGAGCGGGTGCTGCCGTCGCTGGGCGAGACCGCGGTCGCGCTGCGCAGCCTCGGTGAGGTCGTCGACGACGTCCGCACCACCCGCCACGACGAGCCGGCGGTCGCCGACGTCAAGGGCTCGGTGCGGATGGCGGAGGTCATGAGGCGCACCGCGCGCCAGCAGGTGCCGGGCAGCCCACGGGAGTACCGCGTGTTCTGGCGCGACGACCGGCTGGTCCTCGACCGTGGCCGGCTCGGCCAGATCCGCCGTCAGCTGATGTCCTCGGGCCTGCGCAACAAGCAGCTCCCGCGCGTGTCGAACGCGTTGCTCGACGCGCTGTGGCGCCAGGTCCGCGGTGAGCGCGGTCGCGAGCAGGGCCGGGAGAAGTTCAACGAGGAGATCCTCGGCCGTCAGGACTTCCTCGACTTCGCGCTCGCCTTCTGGCCGCCGCTCGACGCGCCGACCGTGCTGTGCTGGCTGCGCGACCCAGAGTTCCTCGCCCGGGTGTCCGACGGCGTGCTGTCGGCCGAGGAGCAGCGCCTGCTGGCGAAGTCCTGGGCCCACCTCGACCCGAGCCGTCCGATCAGCGGGCAGATCGCGATCGAGGACGTCCCGCTGCTCGACGAGCTGCGCTACGCCCTCGGCGACGTCCCGCAGAAGGCCGACGACGAGCGCGACGACCCGCTCGCCATCATCGAGGGAGCGGTCGACATCCAGGAGCTGATGACGGCCTCCGACCGCGAGTTCGCGGCCGGGCCCGCCTGGCGCCCGCCGACCTCCAGCATCGAGGACGACGGCTACGCCCACGTGCTGGTCGACGAGGCGCAGGACCTCACCCCCATGCAGTGGCGGATGGTCGGCCGCCGCGGGCGTACGGCGTCGTGGACCATCGTCGGCGACCCGGCGCAGTCCTCGTGGCCGCTGCCCGCCGAGGCCCGCGACGCGCGGGCCGCAGCGCTGGAGCGCAAGCAGGTGCACGAGTTCCACCTGTCCACCAACTACCGCAACTCCGCGGAGATCTACGCCCACGCCGCGGCGTACGCCGAGCGGGTCGGCCTCGACGCCGACCTCCCCGACGCGGTGCGCCGCACGGGTGAGGAGCCGCGGGTGCTGCCGGCCGAGCCGGACCTCGAGTCCGCGACCCGCGCGGCCGTCCTCGAGGTCGCGGGCCGCGTCTCCGGCACGGTCGGCGTCGTCGTGCCGGTCGCCCGGCGCTCGGAGGTCAACGCCTGGCTCGCGTCGTGGCCCGAGCTCGCCGAGGACGCCGCCGGCGCCCGTGCCGCGGTCAACTCCTCGGTCACGCCGTCCGGCGAGGACCGGGTCGTCGTGCTCACCGGTCTCGACACCAAGGGCCTGGAGTTCGACGGCATCGTCGTGGTCCACCCGCAGGAGATCGAGGACGAGTCCGCCACCGGCCGCGCGACGCTCTACGTCGTGCTGACCCGCGCCACGCAGCTGCTCACCACGGTCGGGTAGAGCCGCATCTGCGCCGCCTCGTCCGAATCTGTCAGTGAATCTTGTCGGAAATCTGCTGATCTGCGGTCCGCGGGAGCCATGCTGTCGACATGCTGTTCCTGCTCGACAGCAACATTGCGATCAAGAGTGACCCGCTGTCCGCCGCGGTGGAGCCCGATGCTGCCCTCGCGATGGAGTTTCATCGGCTAGCGACCACGCACAATCACGGCCTGCGGGTGCATGTCGCGTCGCTCGACGATTTCGGCCGCATCAAGGATCCGGCGAAGCGTTCGGCTCGGCTGACGGTGTTCAAGCGCTACGAGCGGATCGTGAACCCACCGGTCGTCAGCGAGAGCCAGCGGACTCAGCTCGGCACGCCAACGCCTGGATCGAACGACGACGTGGACCAGCGGCTACTCGCCGCGGTGGTCGGGCACGCCGTCGGTTACCTGGTCACCCAAGACCAGGGGATTCATTCGATGGCCCATCGCCTGGGCGTCGGAGACCGTGTGCTGACGCTCGCGGACGCGCTCGCATTTCTTCGGAACCTTCACCCAGCGCCGCCGACTCCACCCCCCGCGGTTCGCCGTATCAAAGCCCACGAGTTGCGCTTGGGCGACCCAATCTTCGACGGACTGCGCGCCGACTACGGGGACACTGCATTCGATACGTGGTTCCTGGAGAAGGCGGCCCAAGGAGGCCGAGATGCGCTCCTCATCGATGGGCAGGGCGAGGCTCACGCAGCGATCGCGCTGCTGAAGGCCGAGCCCAACGGAGAGCACGGCATTCAAGGCCCGCTGTTGAAGATCAGCACGTTCAAGGTCGCTCAGACCTACAGCGGTCAGAAGTACGGCGAGTTGCTGCTCAAGGCCATCTTCGAGCAGGCGCACCGCGAATCGATGGCGGGGATCTTCGTCACCGCCTTCCCCAAGCAGCAGGCACTCATCAACCTGCTCGATGACTTCGGCTTCCAGGTACGACCGGTCAGGACCGGAGTTGGAGAACTGGTGCTTGCGAAGGATCTGCGCCGGCATCTCGCGCCGTCGTCGATGGATCCGCTGGCGTATCACGTCAGACACGGGCCGCCGGCTCTCCGAATGGCGGCAGCCCGATCATTTCTGGTGCCCATCGAACCGCGGTGGCACCAAGTGCTCTTCCCGGACGCCGAGCCACTTGACCCCCAGGGCGGCTTGTTCCCGGCGCTGTTGGGGCACCAGACTCAGCCCTTTGGAAACGCGCTTCGAAAGGCGTATCTCTGCAACTCGCCGACGCGCCTCCTCATGCCGGGATCGCCGTTGCTGTTCTATCGGAGTCGCGATGAGAAAGCGGTCTATGTGGTGGGCGTCTGTGAGCAGACGTACGTCAGTCGAGATCCCGCCGAGATCGCATCCCTCGTCGGCAGGCGGACGGTGTATTCGTACTCTGAGATTGAGGACCTTGCCCGGCTCGGTGAGGTCCTAGTGGTGCTGTTCCGGCAAGACCGGGTCCTGCGCGAAGACCCGATCACTCTTGAGGACCTGCGGCGAGAGGGCGTCTCGCTGACGTGGCCCCAAACCATCACCCGTACGCGACCCGAAGGAGCGAAATGGCTTCAACAGCGACTGGACGCGTAGCCCTGTTCTCGATCCACCCGCGGTACGCCGAGGCACTCCTGTCTGGGACGAAGATGGTCGAGTTCCGAAGGACGCCGATCGCTGATGACGTCACCCACGTCGTCGTGTACGCAACTGCCCCGACGAAGATGGTGGTCGGCATCTTCGAAGTCGACGCGGTCGAGGCACTGACGCCGGCGTCTGCTTGGCGTAAGTTCGGGAAGGTCGGCGCCATCGATCCAGACGCTTTTGACGCCTATTACCAGGGCGCCGCCACGGCACATGTCATCAAGGTCCGGCGCGCGGAGCGGCTCGCTTCGCCGCTGTCGCTCGCTCAGATCGACCCAGCTCTTCGGGCTCCCCAGTCCTTTCAGTACTTGGACGCGGACGTGATCGATCGGATCGCGCCGAGTCGACCGGCGGTCTCTGGAGCCGTTGGACGTGGTTCGTCGCAGCTGCTCACCACGGTCGGCTGAGCGGGCTCAGACCTCGCGCGGGTCGCCGGGGACGACGTCCTCGAAGGCGATCTCGACCTGCCCCGGGCCGAGGTCCGGGTCGGGGCCGAGCAGGTCCCGCACCACCGCGAGCACCTCGGCGCGGACCTGCTCGCCGAGCTCGGGCAGCTCGACGCCGTACGCCGCGGCCAGGCGCACCCGGACCGCCGTCAGCCGGCGCTCGTGCACCTCGAGGTCGATGCCGGCCGGCGCGTGCGTGGGCGCCGACTGCAGGAGATGGCGCAGCGCGGTGGTGAGGATCCGGCTGGACAGGTAGGTGTGCGAACCGGCGTCGTCCTGGGCCGCCTCGCCCGCCGCCGTGTGCACCAGCAGGGGCTCGCCGGGCCGGGCCAGGGAGGCCACCCGTCGCATGACGGAGGACGAGACGTCCACCCATCCGGGCTCGGTCCGCCGGGCCGCCGCCAAGGCACGGGTCAACGGGTCGTCAGGCTCTAGCGCCATCTCGCCATCCTCTCCGAGACGGTCCGCCGGGCACGGTACAGCTGTCCGCGCACGCTGCCCACCGGCAGCGCCAGCGTGGTCGCGATCTCCTCGTAGCTCATCTCCTCCAGCTCGCGCAGCAGCCACACCGCGCGCTGGTTCCAGGGCAGCTCGTCGAGGCACTGCTGCAACGCCGCCAGCAGCTCCTCGTCGAGGACCTGGCGCAGCGCGTTGTCCTCGGCGCCCGGCACCAGGTGGGAGAGGAGCTGGTCGTCGATGGGCACCGCCTTGCGCGACCGGTGGAGGTCGGCGGCCCGGCGGTGCACGATCCGGAACAGCCAGGTCTTCAGGCTGGAGGTGCCGGCGAAGGTCGCGAGACCCTGCCAGGCCGAGACCAGCGCGTCCTGGGTGACCTCGGCGGCGTCGGCGTCGCTGCCGCCGACCAGGCGCAGGGCGTAGCGGTGCATGCCCGGGCCGTGTCGCTGGACCAGCACGGCGAACGCCTCCTCGTCGCCCACGCGCGCGGCGCGGACCAGTGCCTCGTCGCTCGCGGCACCCGAGTGCGCGCGCCCCCCGTATCCCCCCGACACTCCTTGGTGGTGCCCGAATCCTCCTCGTCGATACCCGCGCCCGCCGGCCCGGGCCCTGTGGTCCACCTCACAGCACCTGGCGCGTGACGAATGGCGTGCTGCCCGCGACCAATCTGTGTCAACGACGACGACGAAGGAGAGAACATGAGCGACAAGCAGGCCACCACCACGCCCGAGGTCCGCCGTGACGCCGGGGCGCTGGTCTCGGAGCAGGGCCGCACCTCGATCGCCGACACCGTGGTGTCGAAGATCGCCGGCATCGCCACCCGCGAGATCTCCGGGGTGCACGACCTCGGCGGCGGCACCGCCCGCGCGGTCGGCGCCATCCGGGACCGCATCCCCGGCTCCCGCACCAACCTGGGCCAGGGCGTGGCCGTGGAGGTGGGCGAGCGGCAGGCCGCCGTCGACCTCGACATCGTCGCCGAGTACGGCGTCGCCATCGCCGACCTCGCCGGCGCGGTCCGCCGCAACGTGGTCACCTCGGTCGAGCGGATGACCGGCCTGGAGGTCACCGAGGTCAACATCACCGTGCACGACATCCACGTCGAGAGCGACACCGACGAGGACGCGGCGGCGCGGGTCGAGTGATGACCGACGCGGTCGAGCCGGTCGAGCCCGCCGAGGCGGTCGCCGCTGCCGTGCGCGCCGTGCCCGGGGTGCTGGACCTGCACGGCGGCCTGCTGAGCGAGGTCGCGACCTACCTGCCGGGCCGCATGGTCCGCGGGGTGCGGCTGCGTGAGCCCGGCGCCGAGGTCCACGTCGTCCTCGCCTGGGGTGCCGCCCTGGACGAGACCACCGCCGCGGTCCGCTCCGCCGCGGCGGGCGTGGTGGGCCTGCCGGTCGACGTGTGGGTCCAGGACGTCCGCGAGCCGGAGCCGTCGTGACCCCCGCCGAGCGCCGGGCCCTGCTGCGCCGGCACCACCCGGACCTCGGGGGCGACCCCGAGGAGTTCGTGCGGCTGGTCGCGACGCTGGACGCGGCCGTGGCGAGCCCCGGGACCGACCCGGCCGGGGTCACCACCCTGCTCGCGCGCCGGCCGCTGCGCGCGGCCTGGCGCCGTCGTACCCGCCTGCTGGCCCGTCGGGTCAGCACCGGCCTCCCGCGCCGCCTGCCGGGCACGCGGCGCTACGGCCAGCTCTGAGACCCGGCGCAGGACTCTCGAAAGGAAGCACGATGACCACCTCCACCCTCGGCCTGATCGCCGGGCTGCTGCTCACCATCGCCGTCGTCACCGGCGGCCTGGTCGGGCTGCTGCTCGGCGTGGTCCTCGGTGCCGCCGGCTACCTCGTCGGCGCGCACGTCGACGGGCAGGTCGACCTCGGCGAGCTGCTGAGGAACCGTCGTGGCTGAGCAGGCGATCGATCCCGCGGAGCGCGGCCGGCTCGACGTGCGCCACCGCGTGCTGACCCGGATCGTCGAGCAGGCGATCCGCGGGCTGGGCGCGAGCTCCGAGCGCACCTCCGCGCTCGGCGAGGGCGTCGGCCGGTTGACCGGCCAGCAGCTGCCGCGCGCCGACGTCCGCGTCGTCGGCCGCGCCGTGCACCTCCACGTCGAGGTGGGCTGTGCCTGGCCCCGGCCGGTGGCCTCCTTCGCCGAGGAGGTGCGCACCACCCTGCGCGAGGAGGTACGCCGCCAGACCGGCCTCGACGTGCGCACGCTCGAGGTCGTGGTGCACCCGCTGGTCGTCGCCACGGGCAGGGGCCGGGTCGCATGAGCGCGCCGCGGATCCCCGAGCCCCGCGGCCGGCCGGCCGCTGCCACGACGGCCGTCCTGCTCGCGCTGGTGCTGCTCGTCGGCGGCGCCGCCCTGGTGGTCGACGCCACCGGCAGCGGTGGCCGCGAACGGTCGGCGTCGGTGCGGTGGGTGCTCGAGCAGCTCGACGGCCTGCGGGCCGACGAGGCCACCACGGCGATCGGCGCCGGTGTGGTGCTCGCCGGGCTGGTCCTGGTGGTCCTCGCGCTGCGCCCGCGCCGCCGCACCCACCTGCCGGCCGGCGACCCGGACCTGTGGCTCACCCCGCGGGCCGCGGGCGTGCTCGCCGCCGAGGAGGCCGAGCAGCACCGCGACGTGCTCTCGGCCCGGGTCGCCTCGGCCGGGCGGCGGCGGCTGGTGCTCGCCGTCGTACCGCGTGAGGTGGAGCCGCCGCCCACGCTGGCCGCCTCGGTGCGCGACGCCGTCGTCGAGGCCGTGCCCGCGCTGCGGAGCAGCCGGGTGCTCGTCCGGGAGGAGGAGGGATGAACGGACGTCACGTGACCGACCGCGTCCTGGTCCTGCTGGCCGGGCTCGGCCTCGTCGCCGGGGGACTGGTCCTCCTCGACTGGGAGCCGGGCCGGGTGCTCGACCTGGAGCCGGTGCTGCGCACCGGGTCCGCCCGCGACCTGCTCGACCGCGACTGGTGGCCGTGGGCCCAGGGCGGTGCAGGCGCCGTGCTCGCTCTGCTCGCGCTGTGGTGGCTGCTCGCCCACCTGCCCCGGCGCGGGCCCACCCGGCTCGGCCTGCCCGCCCCCGAGGGCTCGGACCGGGTCGCGCTCGCGACCGGTCCCCTGGGCGAGGTGCTCAGCGAGCGGGTCGAGAGCACCGGCGCCCTCGACCACGCCCACGTCGACTTCGCCCGGCACCGCGGCGCGACCACCGCCACGGTCCGCGCCCGGGTGCAGCAGGACGCCGACCTGGTCGCCGTCCGCGAGGCGGTGGCCGAGGTCGCCGCCGAGGTCGGTGCCGCGCTGGCCGGCGCGGCGCTGGCCGTGCAGTTCCGGGTCGCCGCCCCGCGCCGGGCCGGCTCGCCCCGCCGCAGCCGCCGGGGGACCGTGCGGCTCCAGTGATCTGCCGGGGGCGCCCTGCCCCCGGTCCCACCCGAAGGAGGAAGAAGATGGGTTTCACCGAGAAGGCCAAGAACGCCGCCGAGGACCTCGCGGGCAAGGCCAAGGAGGCCGCCGGCAAGGTGACCGGCAACGACGAGCTCGAGGCCGAGGGCAAGGCGGACCAGGCGAAGTCGTCGCTCAAGGACGGCGTCGAGGACGTCAAGGACGCCTTCAAGAAGTGAGGCGTCGCCCTGGGGCCCGGTCCGCGCGGACCGGGCCCCGGTCGCTTTTCCCGTCCGCGCACACTGGAGGGATGAGCGTGCGCGACCGCCTGGGCGAGGCGATCTTCCACCGGGTCGCCGGGCCCGACGGTGCGCGCCACCGCGACCGGATCCACGGCCGGCCCGGGCCGCGCTGGTTCGCCCCGGGGAGCCCGATCGCCCAGGTGCACGGCGACGCCTCGATGTTCGTCGGTGGGATCCGGGCGCTGCTGCTGCAGAGCCTGCACCCGGCCGCGATGCGCGCGGTCTCCGAGCACTCGGGCTTCCGCGGCGACATGTGGGGCCGCCTCGCCCGCACCAGTCGCTTCCTCGCGGTCACCACCTTCGGCACGGCCGACGACGCCCAGCAGGCCGTCGACGCGGTCCGCGCCATCCACGACCGGATCGCCGGCGAGATGCCCGACGGCTCGTCGTACGCCGCCTCCGACCCGCACCTGCTGCGCTGGGTGCACGTCGCCGAGATCGACAGCTTCCTGCGCGCCCACCAGCGCTACGGCGCCCGCCCGCTCGACGCCGCCGGGCGCGACGAGTACGTCGCCCAGACCGCCGAGGTCGCCCGCCGCCTCGGCGTCGTCGACCCGCCGACGACCGAGGCCGAGCTGGCGGCCGTGCTCGCCTCTTACCGGCCCGAGCTGCGCGGCACCCCGGAGGCTCGCGAGGCGGTGACCTACGTCCTGCTGCGCCCGCCGCTGCCCCTGCTCGCCCGGCCGGCGTACGGCGTGCTGGCGGCCGCCGCGGTCGGGCTGATGCCCGCCTGGACCCGGCTCCCGCTGCGGCTGCCGTGGCTGCCGGTCACCGAGCGCACGGTGGTCCGGGTGCTCGGCGGGGCCGCGGTCGACACGGTGCGTTGGGCGATGACGCCGCCGCCGGCCCGCGCGGCGACGTAGCATCGCGTCATGGAGCGGGACGAGGACGAGCCGCGACCGTGGACGCCGGCCGAGCACCTGCCGACCGACGCCCAGCGGATGGGCCTGAGCCGCAACGTCCCCGACGGCGCGATGCTCGACTTCGCCGGCGCCCTCGACAGCTCCAAGCTCTCGCACCGGCTGGTCGCGTGGGTGCTGCTCGCGGCCTTCTTGGTGCCGGTCCTGCTGACGGTGCTGCGCCTGCTCGGTTAGCCGATCGCCGCCTGCGCCCAGCGCTCGACGCCGTCCGCGTCGATGGGCAGGGCCGCCGAGAGGACCTCGTTACCGGTGGCGGTGACGAGCAGGTCGTCCTCCAGGCGGACGCCGACGCCGCGCAGCTCGGGCGGGACGGTGCGGTCGTGGGCGTGGAAGTACAGCCCCGGCTCGACGGTGAGCGCCATGCCGGGTGCCAGGGTGCCGTCGGCGTGCTCCTCGCGCGGCAGGCCGAGGCAGTCGTGCACGTCGAGCCCGAGGTGGTGGCCGACTCCGCAGGCGAGGTAGCGGCGGTGCTGCTGGCCGGCAGGGGAGAGCGCCTCGTCGACGGAGACCGGCAGCAGGCCCCAGTCGCTCAGCCCGGTCGCGACCACCTCCATCGACGCGTGGTGGAACTCGGAGAAGGAGACGCCGGGGCGCACGGCGGCCAGGCCGGCGCGGTGGGCGCGCTCGACCAGGTCGTGCACCTCGCGCTGCACGGGGCTGAACCGGCCCGACGGGGGGACGGTGCGCGTCACGTCGGCGGTGTAGAGGCTGTCGATCTCGACGCCGAGGTCCAGCAGGAGCGCCTGGTCGGGCAGGATCGGCCCGTCGCACCGGGTCCAGTGCAGGGTCGGCGCGTGCGGCCCGGACGCCACGATGGAGGCGTAGCCGGGACCGTTGCCGAGGGTGCGGGCGTGCCGGTCGAAGGTGCCCTGCAGCCAGCGCTCGCCCCGCGGGTGGGTCATCGCGGTCGGCACCTCGGCGAGCACGGCGTGGAAGCCCGCGACGGTGGCGTCGACGGCGGCCCGCAGCTGCGCGACCTCCCAGTCGTCCTTGACCATGCGCAGCTCGGCGAGGACCGCCCGCAGGTCCGGCCCGTCGGTCGGCTCGACGGTCAGCTCGGCGAGCGGGCGGACGGCCAGGTCGAGGGCGGCCGACCACGACGCCAGCCCGGGCTGCGGCCCGATCCAGAGCTCGCCGTGGTCCGGATCGGCGAAGAACCCGGCCTCGCCGGGGCCTGCCGGCGGGGGCAGGTAGAGCGTGGCCTCGTGGCCCGCCGGGGTCGGCTCCAGCACCACGACCGCACCCTCCGCGGCGCACCCGGTCAGCCAGAACACGTCGCTGTCGGCCCGGAACTCGTACGACGTGTCGCCGCTGCGCCGCGGTGCGGAGCCGGAGGCGAGGGCGACCCGCTGCCCGGGCAGGCGCGCGCTCAGTGCGGCCCGGTGCCCGGCCGCGGCGGCGGCCGCACCGGGGACCACGGGCACCGGCGCGTCCGCGTCGGCCCACCCCGAGGCGATCGCGGTGCGGAACGCGGGGACGTCGGCGAGGCGGGGCGGCCGGCCGTGGTGCAGGGTGCGGGTCATCGGAGTCCTTCCGCTGGAGGTGCTTGCGAGTTCAGTACCATGTCACATACTATCACCGGGTGACCGACTTCGAGAAGACGACCGACCGCCCCTGGCGCGGGATCCACGTGGCGACCGCCCTGCCCTTCCGCGACGACCTCGCCGTCGACTACGACGCCTTTGCCGAGCACGTGCGCTGGCTGGCGGACAACGGCATGGACGGGGTCACGCCCAACGGCTCGCTCGGCGAGTACCACACGCTCACCGACGAGGAGCGCGCCCGCGTCGTGGAGGTCGCCGTCGAGGCCTCGCCCGAGGGCTTCCGCGTGATGCCCGGCGTCGCGGCGTACGGCTCCCAGGAGACGGTGCGCTGGATCGAGCAGGCCGGCGAGGCCGGCGCGCAGTCGGTGCTGCTGCTGCCCCCCAACGCCTACCGCGCCGACCGCGAGACCGTCGTGGAGCACTACCGCGCCGCCGCTGCCGTCGGTGTGCCGGTCGTGGCCTACAACAACCCCTACGACACCAAGGTCGACCTCACCCCCGACCTGCTCGCCGAGCTGTACGACGAGGGCCTCGTCGTCGCCGTCAAGGAGTTCACCGGGGACGTCCGCCGGGCCTACGAGATCCGCGAGCAGGCGCTCGGCCTGGACCTGCTGATCGGCTCCGACGACGTGCTGCTCGAGCTCGGCCTGGCCGGTGCCGTGGGCTGGATCGCGGGCTACCCGAACGCCGTGCCGGAGGTGTGCCGTCGGCTCTACGACCTCGCCACCTCCGGCACGGCCACGGACGTCGCCGAGGCGCTGCCGCTCTACCGCGACCTCCACCCGTTGCTGCGCTGGGACTCCAAGACCGAGTTCGTGCAGGCGATCAAGCTGTCGATGGACGTGGTCGGCCGTCCGGGCGGCGCCTGCCGCCCGCCGCGCCGTGCGCTGTCGCCGGAGATCGCGGAGCGGGTCAGCGCGGACACCAAGCGGGTGGTCGCGCAGGGCTACCGCTGAGCGGTCTCGGCCACAATGACTGCGAGGAGGACCCGATGACATCCGTGGACACCGAGACGGTGGCCGACCTCGTCGCCGCCGCGGCAGACGCCGGCTGGGCCTGGGCGGCCGTGCCGGCCTCCGAGCGCGCGCGCGTGCTCGACGCGGTGGCCGACGCCCTGGACGCCGAGGCCGACCGGCTGGTGCCGCTCGCGCGGGCCGAGACCCGGCTGCCCGAGGCCCGGTTGCGCGGTGAGCTCACCCGCACCACCTTCCAGCTGCGCCTGCTCGGAGCCGCAGCGGCGGAGGGCGCCCACCTCGGCGTACGGATCGACCACGCCGATCCCGACTGGCCGATGGGCGCGCCGCGGCCGGACCTGCGGCGCAGCGTCGTACCGGTGGGGCCGGTGCTGGTCTTCGCGGCGTCCAACTTCCCCTTCGCCTTCAGCGTCGCAGGCGGGGACACCGCCTCCGCGCTGGCCGCCGGCTGCCCGGTGGTCGTCAAGGTCCACGAGGGTCACCCGGAGCTGTCGTCGGCCGTCGGCGAGGTCGTCGCGGGCGCGCTGGCCGCGGCCGGGGCGCCCCACGGTGTCTTCGCGCTGGTCCACGACCAGGCCGACGCCCGCGCCCTGCTCGTGCACCCGGACATCCGGGCCGCCGCGTTCACCGGGTCGATCCCGGCGGGCCGGGCGCTCTTCGACCTCGCCCAGTCCCGGCCGGACCCGATCCCCTTCTACGGCGAGCTCGGCAGCGTGAACCCGGTCTTCGTGACCGAGCGGGCCGCGGCGGCGAGGGCCCAGGAGATCGTCGACGGCTTCGTGGGCTCCTTCACCCTGGGCGCCGGTCAGTTCTGCACCAAGCCGGGTGTGCTGCTCGCGCCGGCGGACTCCGCCGTCACCGCACGGCTGGCGGCTGCCGAGCTGCCCGGCCCGGCGCCGTTGCTCAACGACCGGGTCGCGGAGGGCCACCGGCGCTCCCGGGCCGCGTTGGCCGACCGCCCGGGCGTGGCGGTGCTGGGCGCGCCCGACGCACCCGACGACGCACCCGTGCTGCTGATGACGACCGTCGCCGCCCTGCTCGCCGACCTCGACCAGCTGCTCACGGAGTGCTTCGGGCCCACCGCCCTCGTCGCGACGTACGCCGACGAGCGCGAGCTGGTCGACGTCGCCGCGGCCATCGACGGCCAGCTCACCGCCACTCTCCAGGCCGAGCCCGACGACGTGGTCGTGCCGGCGCTGACCGGGCTGCTGGCCCGCAAGGCCGGGCGGCTGCTCTGGAACCAGTGGCCCACCGGCGTCTCGGTGACCGCCGCGCAGCAGCACGGCGGGCCCTACCCCGCCAGCACCGCACCGGCCACGACCTCGGTCGGCACGGCCGCCATCGAGCGCTTCGTCCGCCCCGTCGCGTGGCAGGGCTTCCCCGACCACCTGCTGCCCGCCGAGCTGCGCGAGGGGGCCGCCCGGTGAGGAGCAACCGGCTGGTCCAGGCGGTCGACTCGCACACCGAGGGCATGCCCACCCGCGTGGTGACCGGCGGCGTCGGCGTCTTCCCGGGCGCCACGATGGCCGAGCGGCGGCAGTGGTTCATCGAGCACAACGACGACCTGCGCACCTTCTTGATGTGCGAGCCGCGCGGGCACGCCGCGATGAGCGGCGCGATCCTGCAGCCACCCACCCGGCCCGACGCCGACATGGGTGTCCTCTTCATCGAGGTGTCCGGCGTGCTGCCGATGTGCGGCCACGGCACCATCGGCGTCGCGACCGTCCTCGTCGAGACCGGCCTGGTGCCCGTCGTGGAGCCGGTCACCACCATCCGGCTGGACACGCCGGCCGGGTTGGTCGTCGTGGACGTGCAGGTCGACGACGGGCGGGCGCTCGCGGTGACCCTGCGCAACGTGCCGTCCTTCGTCCTCGGGCTCGACCGGGTCGTCGACGTCCCTGGCCTGGGCGAGGTGTCCTACGACCTGGCCTTCGGCGGCAACTTCTACGCGATCGTCGACCTGGAGCGGCTCGGCCTGCCCTTCGAGCTGGCCGCCAAGCAGCGGCTGCTCGACGCGGGGCTGGCGATCATGGCGGCCATCGACGAGCACGACGAGCCGCGGCACCCGCTGCGCGAGGACATCCACGGGTGCCACCACGTCTACCTGAAGGCACCCGGCTCCACCGCGCGGCACTCCCGGCACGCCATGGCCATCCACCCCGGCTGGTTCGACCGGTCGCCCTGCGGCACCGGCACCAGCGCCCGGATGGCGCAGCTGCACGCGCGCGGCGAGCTGCCGCTGGACACCGACTTCGTCAACGAGTCCTTCATCGGCACCTCCTTCACGGGCCGGCTGGTGGAGCGCACCGAGGTCGCCGGCTACGACGCCGTCGTCCCGACCATCACCGGCCGGGCCTGGGTCACCGGCACCTCGCAGTTCCAGCTCGACCCGCGGGACCCGTTCCCGGCAGGCTTCGAGCTGTGACCCGGGCGCCCGACGTCGTCGTGGTCGGTGCCGGCGCGCTGGGCGCCGCCACCGCGTGGTTCGCCACGCTCGCCGGGCTCCGGGTCGAGGTCGTCGAGCGTGGCCAGGTCGTCAGCGGCACGACCAGTGCCTGCGAGGGCAACCTGCTGGTCTCCGACAAGGAGGCCGGACCCGAGCTCGACCTCGCCCTGCTCTCCCACCGGACCTGGCACGAGGAGCTCGGCGAGCACGGCCACCTCTGGGAGCTGGAGCAGAAGGGCGGGCTCGTCGTCGCGTCCTCGGCGCAGGGTGCTCGGGGGCTGGCCGAGCTGACCGAGCGCCAGCGCGCCGCCGGGATCGACGTGACCGTGGTGGACGCCGACCGGGTCGCCGAGCTGGAGCCGCACCTGCGGCCCGGGCTCGCCGGCGCCGCGTTCTACCCGCAGGACTGCCAGGTCCAGCCGATGCTGATGGCCGCGCACCTGCTGCGGCTGGCCCGGGCGCGCGGTGCCCGGGTGCGCACCGGCACGACGGTCACCGGCTTCCTGCGCGACGGCGAGCGGGTCGTCGGCGTCCGCACGGACCGGGGCGACCTCGCCGCCGGCCACGTCGTCAACGCCGCCGGCACCTGGGCCGGCGAGCTCGCCGGCCTCGCCGGCGTGCACCTGCCGATCCTGCCGCGCCGTGGCTTCATCCTCGTCACCGAGCCGTTGCCGCCCACCGTCTTCCACAAGGTCTACGCCGGCGAGTACGTCGCCAGCACCCAGAGCGCCGAGGAGGGCCTGCAGACCTCGACCGTCATCGAGGGCACCCCGTCCGGCACGATCCTGATCGGGTCCTCGCGCGAGCGGGTCGGCTTCGACCGGACGGTCGCGCTCCCGGTGCTGCGCGAGCTCGCCCGCAAGGCGCTGGCGCTCTACCCCTCGCTCACCGACGTGGCCGTGCTGCGCTCCTACCTCGGCTTCCGGCCCTACTGCCCCGACCACCTGCCGGTCATCGGCCCCGACCCGCGCGCGCCCGGGCTGTGGCACGCCGCGGGCCACGAGGGTGCCGGGATCGGGCTGTCGGTGGGCACCGCCAAGCTCCTGGTCCAGGCGATGACGGGCGAGGTGCCGGACCTCGACCTGGCTCCGTTCGCCCCCGAGCGGTTCGCGGAGGCGTCGTGAGGCTGACCTTCGACGGCCGGGCGCTCCCGGCCGAGCCCGGCCAGAGCGTCGGCGCGGCCCTCACCGCGGCCGGCATCCGGTCGTGGCGCACCACCCGGATCGAGGGGCGCCCGCGGGGGCTCTTCTGCGGGATCGGGGTGTGCTTCGACTGCCTGGTCACGGTCGACGGCCGGCCCAACCAGCGCGCCTGCCTGACGCCCGTCCGCGACGGGATGGTGCTGGAGAGCGGAGGGTCCGATGGCTGAGCCCGACCTCGCCGTGGTCGGCGCCGGGCCGGCGGGCCTGGCCGCCGCCGTCACCGCGGCCGAGCACGGCCTGCGGGTGGTCCTCGTCGACGGCGCCGCCCGGCCCGGCGGCCAGTACTGGCGCCACGCCGACGAGGCGATCTCCCCGGGCCCCCGCTACGACGACCTGCGCGACCGGCTGCGCGCGGCCGAGGCAGCGGGCCGGCTCGACCGCGTGAGCGGCCACCAGGTGTGGTTCGTCGAGCCCGGTGAGGTCCCCACGCTGCACCTCACCCCGCGCCGGGAGCCGGTCCGGGCCCGCGCGCTGGTGCTGGCGCCCGGCGGGTACGACCGCCAGCTGCCGGTCCCCGGCTGGGACCTGCCCGGGGTGCTCGCCGCGGGTGGGGCCCAGGCGCTGCTCAAGGGCGGGCAGGTCGTCCCCGGCCGTCGCGCGGTCGTCGCCGGGACGGGGCCCTTCCTCCTGCCCGTCGCCACCGGTCTCGCCGAGGCCGGCGTCGAGGTGGTCGCGGTCTGCGAGGCCGGCTCGCTCGCCGGGTGGGCCCGCTCGCCCGCCGGCACGGCGGCCGTGCCCTCGAAGACCGTCGAGGCGGCCCGGTACGCCGCCGCGCTCGCCCGCCACCGGATCCCGTTCCACTCCCGCACCGCCGTCACCGCCATCCACGGCGACGACGCGGTCAGCGCGGTCACCCTGTCCCGGCTCGACCGCGCGGGCCGGGTCCGGACCGGCGTGCCGCCTCGGCGGGTGGAGGCCGACGTCGTCGCGCTCGGCTGGGGCTTCACCCCCTCGCTCGACCTGTTCACCACCCTCGGCGCGCGGCTGCGGGTCGACACCGACGAGTCGCTCGTGGTCGAGGTCGACGCGGGGCAACGCACCGACGTCCCCGGCGTGTACGCCGCCGGCGAGGTCACCGGGGTGGGCGGCGCCCTGCTCGCGCTGGCCGAGGGCGAGCTCGCCGCGCTCAGCGTGGCGGCCGACGCCGGCCGCCCGGTCGCCGAGCGCCGGGTGCGCGCCCTGCGCCGGGCGGTGGGCCGCGGCCGACGGTTCGCGGGAGCGATGCACCGTGCCCACCCCGTGCCGGCGTCCTGGGAGACCTGGCTGCGCCCGGACACCGTGGTGTGCCGCTGCGAGGAGGTCACCTACGCCACCGTGTGCACGGCTCGCGACGAGCTCGGTGCCGCCGACGCCCGCACCCTCAAGCTGCTCGCCCGGCCCGGCATGGGGTGGTGCCAGGGCCGGGTCTGCGGCTACGCCACCGCCCGGCTCGCCGCCGGCGACCGCCCGCTCACGGTGGACGACCTCGCCCCGACCTGCCGGCGCAGCATCGCCGTACCCGTGCCGCTGGGGGAGCTGGCGGACCCCTGACGGTGCCATGGCACGACCACTAGACTCCTCGTGTGCGAGGGTCCGCGTGAGCAGCATCAGGAGCATCCGGCCGGTCGAGAAGACCAGCCTGCGCGAGCGGGTCTCGCACGGGTTGCGGGCGGCCATCGTCTCCGGCGAGCTGGAGCCGGGGGTCGTCTACTCGGCGCCCGCGCTGGGTGAGCGCTTCGGCGTCTCCGCGACGCCGGTCCGCGAGGCGATGCTCGACCTGGTGCGGGAGAAGCTGGTCGAGACCGTGCCCAACAAGGGCTACCGGGTCACCGAGGTGGACGAGTCGGACCTCGACCAGATCACCGAGCTGCGGCTGCTGCTCGAGCCGCGCCTGGTCGCGCAGGTGACCCCCGACATCCCCGAGGCCGACTTCCGCCAGCTGCGGCGGATGGCACAGGCGATCGTCGACGGCGCCCTCGCCGGCGACCTGATCGCCTACACCGACACCGACCGGGCCTTCCACCTCCGCCTGCTCGCGTACGCCGGCAACCGGCGGATCAGCACCCTGGTCGAGGAGCTGCGCGCGCACACCCGGCTCTACGGCCTGGCCTCGCTCCTGGAGCGCGGCGAGCTGGTCGGTTGCGCGGAGGAGCACCACACGATCCTGGACGCGATCGAGGCGCGCGACACGGCGCTGGTCGAGCGACTGCTCGTCAGCCACATCGAGCAGGCCCGCGGCCGCTGGGCCCACCCCGTCACCGACTGAGCGGCCCGCACCGGCCGCGAGTCGTGGCGTTCTCGCTCTTGTGCCAGTGCAATGTCACATCGTAGTGTGACGCCTGTGAGCCAGGCCACGTCCCCGAGCAGCCCGTCCGGAGCGCCACCGCGCCCGGTGCGGGACCAGCCCTCAGCGACCGAGATCCGCGTCGCGCACCGGCTGCACGCGGGGTGGTGGGTCGCCACGGCGCTGGTCGCGGTCCTCGCGGCCGCGCTGCTGAGGTCGCTGCTGACCAACCCCAACCTGCAGCTGGACGTCGTCCGGGAGTACTTCTTCAGCGCCGAGATCCTCCGTGGCCTGGCTCGCACCCTCGAGCTCACCGCGATCGCGATGCTCGCGGGCATCGCGATCGGTGTCCTGACCGCCGTCATGAGGCTCTCGCCGGTCAAGCTGCTGTCGGGGATCGCCGGGGCCTACGTCTGGTTCTTCCGCGGCACGCCGCTGCTCGTGCAGATCATCTTCTGGTACAACCTCTCCGCGCTCTTCCCGGAGCTGACCCTGGGCATCCCGTTCGGCGGACCGACCTTCCAAGCGTGGGACACCAACGTGGTGGTCACCCCGCTGATGGCCTCGCTGCTCGCCCTCGCGCTCAACGAGGGCGCCTACATGGCGGAGATCGTGCGTGGCGGCATCCTCTCGGTCGACCAGGGCCAGCAGGAGGCGGCCCGCGCGCTCGGCATGCGCGGGCGCCGGGTGATGCGGCGGATCATCCTGCCGCAGGCGATGCGGGTCGTCGTACCGCCGACCGGCAACCAGGTCATCAGCATGCTGAAGTCCTCCGCGCTGGTCAGCGTGACCTCGATGCCGGAGCTGCTCTACTCCGCACAGCTGGTCTACCAACGCACCTTCCAGACCATCCCGCTGCTCATCGTGGCCAGCCTCTGGTACCTCGTCGTCACGACCCTGCTGAGCATCGGTCAGTTCTACGTCGAGCGCCGCTACGCCCGCGGCAGCCGCAACACGCTGCCGCCGACGCCCTGGCAACGGCTGCGGGCGCTGCGCGTGCGGGGGGCCGCGGCATGAGCGAGGTGATCCTGCGCGTGCGCGACGTGCACAAGAGGTACGGCGCGCTCGAGGTGCTCAAGGGCGTGGACCTGGACGTCGAGCGGGGCGAGGTGATGTGCATCATCGGCCCGTCCGGGTCGGGGAAGAGCACCCTGCTGCGCTCGCTGAACCACCTGGAGACCATCGACCGGGGCCGGGTGGAGCTCTCGGGCGAGCTGATCGGCTACCGCGAGCGCGGGCAGACGCTGGTCAGCCTGCCGGAGAAGGAGCTCGCGGCCCAGCGGGCCCGGATCGGCATGGTCTTCCAGTCCTTCAACCTCTTCCCGCACCTGACGGTGCTGCAGAACGTCGTCGAGGCGCCGGTCGGGGTGCTCGGCCGGCCCATCGCCCAGGCGCGCGAGGACGCGCGGCGGCTGTTGGCCCGGGTCGGCCTGGAGCACCGCACCGACGCCTACCCGCGCCAGCTCTCGGGCGGCCAGCAGCAGCGGGTCGCGATCGCCCGCGCGCTGGCCATGGACCCGGAGGTGGTCCTCTTCGACGAGCCGACCTCGGCCCTCGACCCGGAGCTGGTGGGGGAGGTCCTCGACGTCATGAAGGACCTCGCCGAGGGCGGTCTGACGATGGTCGTGGTCACCCACGAGATCGGCTTCGCCCGCGAGGTCGGCAGCTCGCTGCTGTTCATGGACGGCGGTGTCGTCGTCGAGCGCGGCGCCCCGCGCGCGGTCCTGGAGGACCCGCAGCAGGAACGCACTCGGGCGTTCCTCTCCAAGGTGCTCTGAGCACCGCCACCCGTCGTACCACCGAGAGGAAACCCCATGTCCCACCACCCGTCCCGGCTGCTCGCCGGGCTCGCCACCGCCGCCCTCACCCTGGGCCTGGCTGCCTGCGGCACGTCGTCCGCGGACGACGCGAAGGGCTCGATGCCCAGCAAGCCCCCGGCCGGCGACCTGGAGGCCGTGCCGGCGATCGCGAAGCTGGTGCCGGAGAAGTATCGCTCCGGCATCGACAACGGGCAGTACAACGACCTCCCGCCGCAGGAGTTCCTGCAGGACGGGGAGCTCGTGGGCATCCAGCCGGAGATCGTCCGGGCGCTCTCGCAGGTGCTCGGCGTACCGATCGAGAACCAGTCGATCGGCACCTGGGACTCCCTCATCCCCGGCCTCCTCGGCGGCCGTTTCCAGATCTCCTCCTCCGACTTCGGCGTCACCGCCGAGCGCCTGGAGCAGGTGGACTTCGTGACGGAGTTCAGCCTGGGCACCGCCTTCGCGGTGAAGAAGGGCAGCGACATCGAGGTGAAGGAGGAGGCCGACCTGTGCGGCCACTCCGTCGGCGTGCTCGCCGGGTCCTACTTCGTCGACCAGGTGAAGAAGGTCAGCGAGGAGTGCACCGCCGCCGGCAACGAGCCGGTCGAGGTGATGACCTACCCGACCGCCTCCGCGCAGATCCTGGCCGAGATGAACGGGCGCACCGAGATCACCGCCGAGGGCCAGGACACCCTGGGCTACACCGTCTCCTCGCAGAAGCTGCCGCTGGAGATCCAGGAGCTGGTCCTGGACTCGGTGCCCCAGGGGATCATCGTGGACAAGCGGACCGGGCTCGGGCCGGCCCTGGAGGCGGCGATGAAGGAGATCGTCCGCAACGGGACCTACGCGAAGATCCTGGAGCGGTGGAACGTCGCCGACCTCGCCGCGACCGAGGACGAGATCGAGCTGCTGACCGACCCGGCCCAGGCGCCCGCGGGGTGAGGGCGGGCTGAGCGCCCGTCAGTCCGGCAGGCTCATCTCCACCTGCGCCAGCACCGGGTCGCGCAGCCCGGCCGCGTCGTGCTCCCACCACACGTCGCGGTAGACGACCCGCCCGGTCATCCACGGCTCGTGCCCGCGCAGCGCGACCACCTGGAACGCCGGGCCGGGGATGCGGTGCGACGGTGCCTCGATGCCGTACGACGAGGCGGGGGCCCAGCCGTGCCGGGCGTAGTAGCCGGGGTCGCCCTCCAGCACCACCACCGGTACGCCGAGCCGCTCCGCCTCCGCCACCGCCGCGGCGAGGAGGGCGGCACCGATGCCGGTGCCCTGCCGCTCGGGGACGACGCTCAGCGGGCTGAGCACCAGGATGTCGATCAGCTCGGAGCGGGCGTCGAGCCAGGCGTGGCTGAGCCCGACGTGACCGACCACCTCGTCGCCGTCGGCCGCGACCAGCTGCGCGCGGGCCAGGCCGCGGGCGACCACGTCGGACCACACGCCGACGACCTGCTCGGCCTCGTCGCCGAACGCCGCCGCCACGACGCGCCGGCTCGCCTCCGTGTCGGCCTCGGTGGACGGCCGGATCTCGAACGAGGTCATCCCGCGATCGTGCCAGAACGGGCCACCGACGGCGGTAGTCCCTGACGAAAAGCACTCTTCCGGCGCCGGAATCAGTGCTTTTCGTCAGGGACTACCCCGCGAGAGCCTCCACCGTGGCCAGGTCGTACGCACCCGCGTCCGTGCCCACGCCCTGGGCCACCTGCGCGGCGGTCGCACAGCCGAGCCGGGCGGCGTCGGCCGGCGTACGGCCCAGGGAGAGGCCGCGCAGGAAGCCCGCGGAGAAGGCGTCCCCGCAGCCGGTGGTGTCCACGACCTCGATCGGGAGGGCCGGCACCTCGACGACGCCGCCGGCGGAGACGACGAGCGCCCCCCGCGCGCCCTGGGTGACGGCCACGCAGCCGACCCCGTGGGCGAGCAGCGCCTGGGCGCCCTCGGCCAGGGTGGCGGCGCCGGTGAAGCCGAGCACCTGCTCGTCGTTCGGCAGCAGGTAGTCGGTGTAGGGGAGGGCCCCGGCGATCCAGGCGAGCAGGTCCGCGTCCCCCGGTGCCAGGACGTCGACCGAGGTGGTCACGCCCGCCGCCCGGGCCCGCGCCAGCAGCTCCCCGGCCGCGTCGCCGCCGAGGAACTCCGGGCCGCCGAGGTGGAGGTGGGTGAGCCCGTCGAGCAGGTCGTCGGGGAGGTCGTCGAGGGTGAAGGCGCCGTTGGCGCCGATGCAGTGCCAGGCCGGCCGGTCGCCGTTCGGACGGACCGGGATGACGGAGGCGGAGGTCTGCGCGCCGTCCTTGCGGACCAGCCCGGAGGTGTCGACGCCCTCGCGGCCGAGCAGGGCGAGCAGGGTGTCGGCGACGGCGTCGGTGCCGACGGCGCCGTAGGACCGGACCGTCGCGCCGAGCCGGCTGAGCACCACGGCGGTGCCGCCGGCGGTGCCGGCGGGCGACATCCGGATCGTCTCGACGAGCTGGCCCTCGGAGCCCTGCGGGATGGACTCGATGCCGAGCACGTGGGTGTCGAGCACGTGGACGCCGACGGCAGCGACGGTCATGGTCATCGGATCTCCTGAGGGGTGCCGTAGCCGCGCTCCAGCGCGGCCCGGACGACGTCGGCCTGCTGCTCCTCGCTGAGCACCCGCGGCGTGCCGAGGGCGCTGGCGCGGTGGTGGAGCTGGCACAGCCACTCCAGCAGCAGGGCGTTGTCGACGGCCTGGTCGAGCCCGGCGCCGAGCGCGACCGAGCCGTGGTTGGCGAGCAGGGCGGCGCTGCGGCCGGCCAGCGCGCCGCGGACGTGGGTGGCGAGGGCGGCCGTGCCGAAGGTGGCGTACGGCGCGACGCGGATCGCGCCGCCGAGCGCGAGCTGTTGGTAGTGGAGCACCGGCAGCTCGTCGAGCACGCAGGCGAGGGCGGTGGCGAAGGGCGCGTGGGTGTGCACGACGGCGCCGGCGGGCCCGTCGTCGTAGACGCCGAGGTGGAGGGCGAGCTCGGAGGTGGGCGCCAGGCGCCCGGCGACGACCTCACCGGTCGGCGCGACCACGGTGACGTCGTCGGCGGTGCAGGCGCCGAGCGTGACGCCGGTGCCGGTGACCGCGACCAGGTCGCCGTCGCGGGCGCTGACGTTGCCGGCGGTGCCGACGAGCAGGCCGGCCTCGGCGAGCCGGCGGGCCGCCGCGGCGACCGCGGCGCGCAGGGCGTCGGTCACCGGGGGTCCGCCGTGACCCGGCCGAGGTAGCCGGTGACCAGCTCGATGGCCTGGTCGATGAGGAACTCGTCGCCGTGCGGGTCGCGCTCGAAGGCGAGCTGGAAGGCGCGGTCGCCCAGCTCGACGGCGAGCTCGCCGATGGCGTGCAGCTCGGTCTCGGTGAAGTCGCCGCGGTCGACGAGGCCGGCGTCGACGGCGAAGGCGAGCAGGTTCTCGGTGATCCGCTTGTTGTGGTGGCGGCCGTAGTCGTAGACCGCGGTGTTGGTGCGCCCGCGCATCCAGATCTGCATGAACGCCGGACGGCGGTGGTAGACCTTCACGAACGCCCGCATCGAGGTGTCCACGAGGCTGGCCATGGTGACCTCGGGCAGGGCCGCGAGGTCCTCGGCGACCTGGTCGTCCATCTCCGCCATGTCCCGCTCGCAGAGGGCGAGCAGGACGGCCTCCTTGTCGGCGAAGTACTGGTAGAGCGAGGCGACCGGCAGCCCGGCGGTGTCCGCGATCGAGCGCGTGCTCAGTCCTTCGACACCGTCGGCGACGACGAGCTGGGCGGCCGCGTCGAGGATCCGCTCGACCCGCTCGCGCGAGCGTGCCTGGGTGGGCAGTCGGCGGCGGCTCGGGCCGACAGCACCCGAGGCGCCCTCGGTCGTTGAGCCGTCGACGGTGGCGGAAGGCATGGCGGCAGTGTAGCCTCCCGAACCAGAAACTGACACAGATTCACGTTCTGCTGGAGGTCCGCGATGCTCCCCGACGACGCGATGACGGTGGGCCGCCGCGGCCTGCTGGCCGGAGGCGCCCTGGCGCTCGGCGCCCTGGCCATCGAGGCGCGGGCCACCGAGGCCCTCGCCGCCGAGGTCACGGCCGGCACCCTGCAGGACGGGCTGCCGCCCGAGGTCGACGTCGTCGTGGTGGGCGGCGGCATCGCCGGGCTGGTCGCCGCCGACCGGATCGCCCGCGCCGGCCGCTCGGTCCTCGTCGTCGAGGCGCGCGACCGGGTCGGCGGCCGGGTGCTCAACCACGGGCTCGACACCGGCGGCACCATCGAGGCGGGCGGCGCCTTCATCGGCCCGACCCAGAACCACATCAAGGCGCTCGCCGACGAGCTCGGCATCGCCACCTTCGCCGAGCACGCCACCGGCAAGAACGTCTACGTCTCCTCCCACCCGCTGCTGGGTCGCCAGGAGTTCACCGGCACCGTGCCGCCGGACCCGTTCATCCTGCTCGACGCCGCGCTCGCCCTCCAGCGCCTGGACGCGATGGCCGCCCAGGTCCCCGTCGCCACGCCGTGGACCCACCCGAAGGCCGCGGCCTGGGACGCGATGACCCTCGGTGACTGGATCCGGCGCAACACCCTCAACAGCAAGGGCATCGACAACCTGATCAAGGCCTGGACCCAGCCCGGGTTCGGCGCCGACCCCGACCAGCTCTCGCTGCTCTACGTCCTCCACTACATCTCCTGCTCCGGCGACGAGTCCCACACCGGCACCTTCGCCCGCAACTCCGACGTCGTCGGGGGTGCGCAGGAGCGCCGCTTCGTCGGCGGCTCGCAGCGGGTGCCGCTCGCCCTCGCCCGGCGGCTCGGCGGCCAGGTCGCGCTCGCGGCCGCGGTCACCCGCGTCGAGCACCTCGACGACCGCGCCGTCGTGCACACCACCCGCGGGCCGGTCACCTGCCGGCGGGTGGTGATCTCGGCGCCGCCGAAGCAGGTGCTCGACATCGACCTGCCCGGCCTGCCCGCCGGCCGCCGCGACCTGCTGACCCAGCTGCGGATGGGGCGGCTGATGAAGTGCGACGCGGTCTACGAGACGCCCTTCTGGCGTGCCGCCGGGCTGACCGGGTTCGGCCTCGCCGACGCCGGTGCGGTCCGGGTCGCCTTCGACAACGGTGTGGCGGACACCGGGCACGGCATCCTGCTGGCCTTCGTCGGCGGCTCGACGTGGCAGCAGTACGGCAGCCTGTCCCCCGCCGAACGGCGGACGGCGGTGCTCGCCGGGTTCGCCAAGATGTTCGGCCCGAAGGCGCTGACGCCGATCGAGTACACCGAGCACGACTGGACCCACGAGCAGTGGACCCGCGGCGGGCCCGTCGCGACGTACCCGCCCGGCGTCCTGGCCTCCCTCGGCCAGCACATCCGCACCCCCTACGGCCGGGTGCACTGGGCGGGCACGGAGACCTCGACGTACTGGACCGGCTACATGGACGGCGCGGTGCGCTCGGGCGGGCGCGCGGCCGCCGAGGTGCTCGCGCTGCTCTAGTACGACGGCGCCGGGCGCCGCCTCAGCTGACGCACCGACGGCGCGGCGAGCGCGGCGAGCGAGCTGACCCCCATCACGACCGCGACGACGACCAGCCACCGCTGGGTGCCGACGACGCCGGCGACGGGGCCGGTGAGCGCCAGGCCGAGCGGGCGGCAGACGAAGGAGCCGACGAGGTCGAAGGCGTAGACCCGGGAGAGCTTGTCCTCGGCGACGTTCTCCTGGATGGCGAGGTCCCAGCTGACGCTGAAGAGCTGGAGCCCGATGCCGTGCACCGCGGCGCCCGCGAGCACCAGCCAGAGGTCGTCGGCGAGGGCCATCGCCAGTGGGAAGGCGGCCGTCAGGCTCAGCACCACCACGCCCCCGCGCAGCAGGTGGGCCGGGCGCCAGCGCAGCGCGACCAGCCCGCCGACCACGAAGCCCGCCATCAGCGCGGCCATCGCCCAGCCCCAGGCCTGCTCGCCCCAGGTGTCGCCGACGACGATCGGGCCGAGCACGCCCTGGGCGCCGCCGAAGCACAGGTGGTAGAGCAGCGCCTGCCCGATGAGCAGCCACAGCCAGGTGTGGCGGAGCACCTCGCGCGCCCCGTCGGCGAGCTCGGTGAGGATCCGCTCACCGCCGGCGGCCCGGGGCGCGTCGGTCCGGATCAGGGCGAAGCAGCAGGCCGCCAGCGCGTAGGTCAGCGCGTCGACGGCGATCGCCCAGCCCGGGCCCGCGGCCGCCACGATGACCCCCGACGCCGCGAACCCCACGGCGTACGACGTCTGGTGGGCCAGGCTGCGCAGGACCACCGCCCGCGGCAGCTGCTGCTCGGTGACGGTGAAGCGGGTGAGCGCGTTGGAGGCGGGCTGCGCGATCGCGCCGAGGCAGCCGTTGACGACGCCGATCAGGCCGAGGAAGAGGATCGTCCCGTGCCCGGAGACCAGCACGACGGCGCAGATCGCCTGGCTGACGCAGGTCGCGGCGGCCGAGCCCTGCATGAGGAGCTGGCGCGGGAGGCGGTCGCCGAGCACGCCGCCGTAGAGGATCGTGACGACGTCGGCGAGCGCGAAGGCCGCGACGACCAGGCCGAGCTGGGTCGCCGTACCGCCGAGGTGGAGGACGGCGAACGCCAGGGCCACCGGGGTCATCGCGGAGCCGAGACCGCTGACCGTGATCCCGGAGACGAGCCAGCGGAAGTCGCGGGAGGTGAGCGGGGAGGACATCGGCGCAGAGACTAGTTCGCTAGCGAAGTATTCGGCAACTAAGTAACTCGCCGACTAGCCTGAGGTCATGGCCGAGGACTGGACGGACCGCCACGTCGCGCGGTGGCGCGACCACTGGCTCGACCTCGACTTCGACGAGCAGGTCGAGGCGGCGTTCGTGCGGATGGGCCGGATCGCGCGCTACCTGCGCCAGGCCAAGCAGCACGCGGTGGCCGACGTCGGGCTCACCGACTTCGAGTACGACACCCTGCACGTGCTGATGATCCGGGACACGCCCGGCTCCGCCTCCCCGACCGAGCTGGCCGCCGAGCTCGGCGTGTCCGGCGCCGGGATGACCGGTCGCCTGGACGGGCTGGAACGGGCCGGCTGGATCCGGCGGATCCCCTCGGTGGAGGACCGGCGCCGGGTGATCGTCGAGGTGACCAAGGCGGGGATCGCCATCTGGCGCCGCGCGATGGGCATCCGCGGCGAGGCGGAGAACGACCTGGCCGGCGCACTCAGCGAGCGCGAGCTCGCCACCTTGAACCGGCTGCTCAAGAAGGTCGCCGTCCGCACCGAGCAGCGCACGGCGACCACCTGAGCGGAGGCCACGTCGCCGGGCCCCACAACCCGGCGACGCGGCCGGGTCCTCAGCCGGCCCGCCGGTGGTCCACGGGCGCCGAGGTCCGGGCCTGGCGCAGGGTGAGGACGGCGAGCACCCGGCGGTCCAGGTACGGCGACGGCACCAGCCCGAGCGTGTCGAAGACCCGGCGGCAGGTCTCCTCGGTCGCGCGCAGGGAGAGCCCGAGCTGGCGGCCGATGGCCGCGTCGGACTGCCCGTGCGCGATCAGCTGGAGCACCCGGCGCTCCTGGTGGCCGAGCCGGTCCAGCCGGCTGGTGGCGGCGACGTACGTCAGCTCGAGCATCGTCGTACCCCGCTCAGACCGGCAGGACGGGCCCGCGGTGGAACCGACGGGACCGCGTCGGGGAGGGCAGGGGACGCGGTCCCGTCAGCGTCAGCAGCTCCGTGGCGGTGGCGTCCGCGCACCGGAGGATGGCCAGGGTCGCGGCCTGGGTGCGGCGCAGGCGGCCGTAGCTGTCGTCGAGCCGGTCCTCGCGGTCCTGCGGGTCGAGCTGGGCCTCGCACATGTGGTTCCAGCGGGCGCGGAGGGCCGCGACGAGGCCGGCGGGGCCGTCGAAGTAGGCGCTCCACTCCTCCCGCCACGGGAGGGCGCCGGTCATGTCGGCGGCCGCGGCCGCCTCGACCTCGCGGATGATGCGGATCCGCTCGTGGGTCTCGTTCCAGGTCATGTCGATCTTCCTTCCGGGAGCCGAGCGGTGGGAGCTCACCGCTGCGATCTGACGGGAGGAGGACCGGCCGGCGCCGGTGGTTGATACACGAGAATTCGAGGTATCTGCGGTACTGGCTCGGTGATCCGATGTGCGGGACGATGCACAGGTGCCGGAACCCCTGTCGACGCTCGTCCCCGCGGCGCGGGAAGGAGACCAGCATGCGTGGGACGCGATCGTCGACCGGTTCCTGCCGTTGGTCTGCGCGATCGTGCGGGGCCACCGGCTCTCCGAGGCCGACGGCGACGACGTCAGCCAGACCGTGTGGCTGCGCCTGGTGGAGCACCTCGGCGCGCTGCGCGAGGCCGACGCCCTCCCCGGCTGGATCCGTACGACGACCCGCAACGAGTGCCTGCGCCTGCTGGCCGCCCGCGGCCGGGTCCGGCCGGTGGACCCGCAGGAGGAGGCCGGTGCCCGCGGCGGGCTCGACGCCGTGGCCGACGACGTCGCCGAGGCGGACCTGCTGGCCGCCGAGCGCTGCCGGCTGCTGCGCGAGGCGCTCGAGGAGCTGCCCGCCGCGCGGCGCGACCTGCTCCTGCTGCTGCTCACCGACCCGCCCCTGGCCTACGAGGAGATCAGCCGCCGGCTGGGCATCCCGGTCGGCAGCATCGGACCGACCCGGGCGCGCGCGCTCGACCAGCTGCGCCGTACCCGCGCGCTGCGGGGGCTGGGACCTGATCTCGTGGGAGGGGAGAGATCGTGACTGAGTGGGACGCGATGGACGACGACGAGCTGATGGCGCTGCTGGGGCAGGCCGTCGCCGACGCCGAGGCGGTGCCCGAACGCCGCCGCGACGCGGCCCGGGCCGCCTTCACCTGGCGCTCGGTCGACGAGGAGCTCGCCGAGCTGCTGCACGACTCCGCGCTGGACGCCGGCGCCGCGGTGCGCTCGGCCGCCGACGGCCCGCGGTCGTTGGCGTTCGGCCGCAGCGGGCTCACCCTGGAGGTGGAGGTCGAGGGGGACCGCCTGCTCGCGGAGGTCGTCGCCGAGGGTGACGCCGCCGCGGGCGAGGGCCCGGCCACCGTCACCCTCCAGCGGCCCGGTGCCGACGACGTCGTCGAGAGCACCGACACCGCGGGCTTCGTCCGCTTCGCCGGGGTGGGCGCGGGCGCCGCGCGCTTCGTGGTCGCTCGTGGCGGGTGGTCGCTCACCACCCCGTGGGTGACCCTCTGACGCTCAGGTGAGCGGGCCGACCACCTGGATCTGCCCCGCCCGCGGGTCGGTGGTCGTCGTCGCGCCGGCGAGGACGTCGTTCCACGCGGAGCGGGCGCTCTGGCCCGTCGCCCGCATCCGGGCCGCGACCAGCCCCGTCACGACCGGCGTGGAGAACGACGTGCCGCTCCACCGGGCCAGGCCGTCGAAGGTCCGCACCTGCCCGGCGTTCGGCGGCTCGTGGCAGGTGTAGACGCCCTTCGGGAAGGCGTTGACGAGGTCGCGGCCCCGCGCGAAGACGTCCACCCACGGCCCGACGTTGGAGAAGTCCGACGCCTTCGCGTCCGGGTCGACCGAGCCGACGCCGACGACCCAGTCGAAGGCAGCGGGCCAGAACGGCTTGTCGCTGCCGTCGTTGCCGGCCGCCGCCACGACCAGGACGTCCTCGCGCTCGCTGAGCCGGTTGACCTCGCCGAGGACCGCGAACCCGAGCGAGGCGAAGTCGCCCCGGGTGTGCGTGCCCGCGGAGATGCTGATGACCTGCGGGTGGTCGTCGTCGTTGATCGCCTCGTGCAGCTGGGCGACGATCTCCGACTCGTAGACCGCGCCCCCGTGCGTCAGCACGCCCTCGACCTCGACCCGGGTGCCCGGCGCCAGGCAGCCGATCACGCCGGCGACGAAGGTGCCGTGGCCGGCGTAGGGGTGGATGGCCTGGGGGTCGACCACCTCGACGTCGCTCGGGTCGGCGAAGACCGTGCTCGCGTCGAGCCACGGTGACTGCTTGCTGCCGACGGCGTCCGTCCACAGCCCGGTGTCGACGACCGCCACCCTGACCTGCTCGCCGCGGCCCCGGGCGCTCGCGCGGGCGGCCGGGGGCCAGGGGCGGGGACGCCGGTCGGCCGGGGTCTCGGGCTCGGTGGCGGGGCAGAGGTAGCCCTTGGGCGTCACGTAGACGACGTGGTCGGGGGTGATCGCGTCGGGCGGCAGGATCCCGGCCTCCTGGATCTCCTCCAAGGTCGCGAGGACGTCGTCGCGCCGGTCGCGGCGACGGGGCAGCGTGGCGAGGACCAGCCCGGGCACCCGGCTCTCGTCCCGGCCCAGCTCTCCCTCGAAGCGCCGTCGCTGCTCGTCGGTGTCGAGGAAGTCCCGCACCCGTTCGAAGTCGGCCTCCCGCAGGAGCGCCCGGCCCGGACGGTAGAGGTAGTGGACGTCGGCATCGTCGCGCGGTGGCCGGCTGCCCTCGACGGGTGCGCCCGCCACCTCGAGCCCGGCCTCGCGGAACGCCCGGCGCAGCACGTCGACCTGGGCGCGCATCCGGGCCGCGGCGACGTCCTTGCCCGGCGGTCGCCCGCCACGGGAGAACGGAGGCCGCAGCCTGCGGACCAGCTCACGCAGCAGGCCGGTCGGAGACGAGGAACCCGCGGATTCGTTCATGACCGCTCCTGGGGGTGACGGAACAGGCGGTCGCCGACCGGCTGCGGCGCTAACGTAGTCCCGCCGCGCGGTGCCCGTAAAGGACCGCCGGGACGTCGGAATCGAGGACCGTCGTGGACGATCTGCTCGCGCTGGCGATCGAGGACCCTGCTGCCGCGCGGCGCCGCGCGCAGGCGGTCCTCGACGCGGAGGGAGACCCGTGCCTGCGGTCCTACGCGCACCAGTGCCTCGGCATCGTCCTGAGGCACGCCGGTGCGACCGCCGAAGCGATCGCCCAGCTGCGCCAGGGGGTGGTCGCGGCGGTGGAGTGCGGTGATCCCGGACGGGAGCAGGACGTCCGCGCCACCTTGGGCGGATCGCTGGCCTTCGCGGGGGACTTCCGCGCCGGGCTCGCCGAGCTCGACCGGGCGCTGCACGACGCGCGCGGGGCCCCGGCCGCCCGGATCCGGATGCGCAAGGGCGGCGTCCTCGCCGTGCTGGGCCGGTACGACGACGCCGTTGCCGTGCTGCGGGAGGCGATGCGCGCGCTGCCTCCCGACGACCACCTGTGGGTGGGACGCACCCGGGTGTGGCTGGGCTTCGTCGAGCTGCGCCGTGGGCGGATCGACGTGGCTCGCACCGAGACGGCGGCCGCGGCTGCCGAGCTGGCCGCGGCCGGCGCGGTGGTCGAGCGGATCGCCGCGCTGGAGAACCTCGCGGAGATCGCCGTCGTGAGCGGGGCGGTGGTCGATGCCCTCCGCCTCTACGAGCGGGCCCGGGCGGACTACCGCGCGGCCGGCGTCCCGCCACGCTTCGACCTCGTCGCCCTCTCCGCGTCGGCCTCCCTCGCGGCCGGCCTCCCGGACGAGGCGGTGCGCCTGCTGCGCGAGCACGACGCGGCCCGCGCCCTGCCGCTGGTCGAGCAGAGCGAGCTCGAGCTGCTGCTGGCCGGGGCCCGGCTCGCGGGTGGCGAGGCCAAGGAGGCGCGTGCGGCCGCGGAGCGTGCGACCACGATGTTCCGCGCCCAGGGCCGCTCATGGTTCGAGCGCCGCGCGCGGCTGATGTCCGCGCGGGCGTTGCACGCGCTGGGGGAGGAGCTGCCGGCGAGCTCCGCCGAGCTTGCGCGAGCGCTCGACGAGGAGCGCTCCGAGGACGCCCCGGTCGCGCTCACCCTCGCCGGGCACCACGCCACGGGACCGGCTCGCCTCACCCACTGGGAGCGGGCCGCGTCGTACCGGACCCACCCGAACGCGCTCGTCCGGGCCGCCGCCTGGCACGCCCGCTCCCTGGCCCGCGAGGAGATGGGCGATCGCGGCGGTGTGCTGCGGGCCGCGGCGGCCGGGCTCGACGCGATCGACGAGCACCGGCGGCTGATCGGCTCCTCGGAGCTGCGCGCTCTCGCGACCACCCACGGCCGGGAGCTGACGGCGATCGCCCTGCGGCACGCGGCGGACGACCCGCGCACGCTGCTGCGATGGAGCGAGCGGACCCGTGCGACGGCGCTCGCGCAGCCGCCGGCCACCTCGGACGCGGCGACGATCCCCCGCTCCCTGGCGGCGTTGCGCGACAACGGGCGGCGGCTGGCGGAGGCCCGGCAGGCCGGTGAGCCCGCCGACGCGCTGGCCCGGGAGCGGCTCCGGCTGGAGCGCGCCGTGCGTGCGGAGAGCCACACGCTGTCGGCGAGCACCGCGGCCCAGCAGCGGCCGCCGGGCGTGGAGGAGGTGGTGGCGGCGGTGGGCGACGGGTGCCTCGTCGAGCTCGTCGACGTGGACGGCGTGCTGCACGTGCTCGTCGTCTCCCACGGCACGGTACGACGCCGGGTCGCCGCCCCCACCGACGAGGTCGCCGCGCTGCTGGCTCCCACCCAGATGCTGCTGCGCCGGGCGTCCCGCGGCCGGGCGGCCGACATGCGCGGCCTGGGCGAGCAGCTGCAGCGGGCGATCCTCGGTGACGCCGCGCGGCTGCTCCCCGACGGACCGGTCGTGCTCGCGCCGACGGCCCGCCTGCACGGGCTGGCCTGGTCGCTGCTGCCCGTGCTGGGGGAGCGGCCCTTCGCCGTCGTGCCGTCGGCGGGGGCGTGGCTCCGGGCGCGGGCCACCCCGCGATCGCGGGACCGCCGCACCGTCCTCGTCAGCGGTCCGGGCCTGGCGACCGGTGGAGCGGAGGTGCCGCTGCTCGCGGCCGGCCACCCGGCCGCCACCCTCCTCGACGGGCCTGCGGCCACCCTCGACGCGGTGCTGCGGGCGCTCGACGGCGCCGACCTCGTCCACCTCGCGGCGCACGGCAGCTTCCGCGCCGACAGCCCGCTGTTCTCGGCGCTGGACCTGGCGGACGGGCCGCTGACGGTGCACGAGCTGGAGCGGGTGCGGCGGGCGCCGTACCGGGTCGTGCTGTCGGCGTGCGAGTCCGGTGTCGTGGCGCCGGTGGGTGCGGAGGAGCTGCTGGGCCTGGCCGCGGCGCTGTTCGCGCTCGGCACCGCGGGACTGGTCAGCAGCGTGGCGGAGGTCAACGACGTCGCGACCGCGGACCTGATGGGCGAGCTGCACGCCGCGCTCGCGTCCGGCAGCGACCCGGCGACCGCGCTACACGCGGTCCGCGGGCACGCCGGTGGCGACCCGGTCATGGCCGGTACGGCGGCCGCGTTCCTCGCGCTGGGGGTGTGACGACGGCTAGCCTGCCGGTGTGGCCGAGCCGCCCGTCGAGGAGTCCGCCGTCCGAGGTGGTCTCGTCGGCCTCCTCATCGCCCTCGCGCTCGCCGCCCTCGTCGTCGGTGCCGTCTCGGTCGCCGGGTGCGTGCACATGGCCCGCCACCCCGATCGGTACGCCGGCCTGGCGACCTTGCCGGACCTCGCCGCCGGCGCGATCATGCTGGCTCTCGCGGTCCTCCTCGTCCAGGTGGCCCGGGTGCGCTGGTCGCCCGCCGTCGACTGGCGCACGGTGCTGCTGGCGTTCGCGGTCGCCGTGCTGCCGGCCTGGTCGCTCGTCCTCGTCCTGGCGGGGCGCCTGGCGGGGCGCCTGGCGGGCGCTGTCGCCTGAGACCCTCGCGGCGCCGTACCCGCGCCCGCATAGGCTTCGGCCATGACTGGATCCAGCCTCACCGCCCGGGAAGCCATCGCGGCCGTCCAGGGGCACGAGGCTTGGGCGATCATCCGGCGCTCCACCCGCGCGGGCGACCGCGACACCGTCGGCGTGCTCGGCGGCACCCGCTCGGAGGTGGAGTCGATCACCGACATCCCCCTGGAGACGGGCATCCCGGAGCCGGGGCACATCTGCGACCGGCTGGTCGCGGTCCCCTTCCGGCAGGTGCGCGAGCGCGGCTTCGAGGCGCACGACGACGGCACCCCGCTCGTCGTGGTGGACGTGCGGTCCGAGCACGAGTTCTCCGTCGCCGACGTGGTGGCCGCGATCGACGAGGTGCCGGTGGAGTTCACCGACCGCGGCGGCTTCGAGACCGACGACGAGGACTACGGCAAGCTCGTCGCGCAGATCATCGGTGAGGAGATCGGCCAGGGCGAGGGCGCCAACCTCGTCATCGGCCGCAACTACCGCGCCGTCGTCGCGGACTTCGGCGCCGACGTCGCGCTGACTGTCTTCCGGCGCCTGCTGGAGCGCGAGCGCGGTGCCTACTGGACCTTCGTCTTCTTCACCGGCGACCGCTTCCTGATCGGCGCGAGCCCCGAGCGGCACGTCTCGGTGCACGGCGGCGATGTCCGGATGAACCCCATCTCCGGCACCTTCCACCTGCGCCCGCCCGCCGGCGACACCCGCAGCACGGAGGCGCGGATGCGGGAGTTCCTGCGCGACGAGAAGGAGATCTACGAGCTCTTCATGGTCGTCGACGAGGAGCTCAAGATGATGTGCGACATCTGCACCGAGGGCGGCCAGGTGCTCGGGCCCTTCCTCAAGCCGATGACGCACCTGATCCACACCGAGTACCTGCTCGCCGGGCGCACCACGCGCGACGTCCGCGAGGTCCTGCGCGACACGATGTACGCCGCCACGGTCACCGGCTCGCCGGTGGAGAACGCCTGCCGGCTGATCAAGCAGTACGAGCCCGAGGGGCGTGGCTACTACGCCTCCGCGCTGGCCCTCCTCGGCCGAGACGAGGCCGGCGAGGCCGTGCTCGACAGCCCGATCATCCTGCGCACCGCGGACGTCTCGCCCGCCGGCGAGCTGAAGGTCACCGCGGGTGCGACGCTCGTGCGCGACTCCGTGCCGGCGTACGAGGTGGCCGAGACGCACGCGAAGGCCGGCGGCATCCTCTCCGCCTTCGGCCTGGTCCCGCCGGCTCCCGTGCCCACCACCGACATCGCCACCCTGGTCGCCGACGAGGAGGTGCTGATCGCGCTGAACAGCCGCAACAACCGGCTCTCCGGCTTCTGGCTCGCCGACCAGGCCGGCACCCCCGCGGACCCGCGACTGGCCGGCAGGAGCGCGGTGATCCTCGACGGCGAGGACGACTTCGTGAACATGCTGCGCCACCTGCTGGCGCGGATGGGGATGACCAGCGAGGTCGTGCGCCACGAGGAGTACGCCGACGGCGTGCTCGACGGCTACGACCTCGTCATCGTCGGCCCCGGTCCCGGTGACCCGCGCGACGACGCCGACCCGAAGATGGCCAACCTGCGCGCGGCCGTCTCCTGGCTGCTCGCCCACGAGAAGCCGTTCCTGGCCGTGTGCCTGGGCCACCAGGCGCTCTGCCACACCCTCGGCATCCCGCTGGCCTACAAGGACATCGTCTTCCAGGGCACCCAGGCGACCGTGCTGCTCGACGGCCGCCCCGAGCGGGTCGGCTTCTACAACACCTTCGTCGGCCGGGTCGCCGAGGACACCCCGCTGCCCGACGGTGTCCGGGTCGACGCGGACCCCGGGACCGGCGACGTGAACGCCGTCGCCGGCCCGCACTTCCGCGGCGTGCAGTTCCACGCCGAGTCGATCCTGACCGAGCACGGGTTCGCGATCATCCACGACCTGTTGTCAGACGTCCTGCTGTGAGCCGAGTCGTCCACGGCTGGCGCGATCGCGCTGGCGTGGCCTCGCCCCGGACGGCACGATCGTCGCCATGAGTCCCGGCGCCACGACAGGGTCATGCCGGTGACGACCCCCGACGTCCTGGTCGTCGACCACCGCGACTCCTACACGTGGAACCTGGTCCACCTCGTCGCCGGTGTGACCGGCGTGCTCCCGACGGTCGTGCAGTGGGACGAGCCGGTCGACCTCGCGTCGTACTCCCACGTCGTGCTCTCGCCCGGCCCCGGCCACCCCCGTGAGTATCGCTGGACCTTCGAGGACGATCAGCCGGTGCTCGGCGTCTGCCTCGGGATGCAGGCCATCGTGCTCGCGCACGGCGGCGAGGTCGGCCGTGTCGAGCCGGCGCACGGGACGGTGGAGGCGGTGACCCACGACGGGCGGGGGGTGTTCGCCGGGCTGCCGTCGCCGCTGGCCGCCGTGCGCTACCACTCGCTCGCGGCAGTGCGGCTGCCCGACGTGCTAGAGGCGACGGCGTGGGCCGCGGACGGCACGGTCATGGGCGTGCGGCACCGGAGCCGGCCGATCGAGGGCGTGCAGTTCCACCCCGAGTCGGTGCTCTCCGAGCACGGTGCCCGGATGGTGGCGCGCTTCCTAGACCGCTAGCAGGCGGCGCAGCTGCTGCTCGGCGAACGCCCGCAGCCGCGCGGGCGGGAAGTCCTCGGGCTCGGTCAGCACCGTCCGTCCGGACTCGACGGCGACCGCGACGAGCAACCGCGCCAGCACCGGTACGTCGGTCGCCGTGCCGGCCGCGTCCAGTGCCGTCTCCAGTGCCGTCTCCAGCGTCGTGACCACCCCGCGCCGGCCCCGGTCGAGCCGGGCCCGGAAGGCCGGGGTGCTGCTGTCGGCGATCATGAAGATCGCCCGCCACCGCTCCGGCTCCTCCAGCACGGCGTCGAGGTAGCGCCCGAAGGTGGCGACGGCACTCTCGGCGAAGGACTCCTCGCGCCCGTCGGGCAGCACCCGCGCCATCTGCTCCAGCGCGCCCTGCTCCTCGCGGTCGAGGGAGGCGCGCAGCAGCGCGTTGCTGTCGGCGAAGTGGGCGTAGACGACCGGGCGGGTCACGCCGGCCTCGCGGGCGACCACGTCGATGGAGACCTTGTGCACGCCCTGCTCGGCGACCACCCGCAGCACCGCGTCGAGCAGCTGCTCGCGGCGCTCGGCGGGAGCCATCCGCGCGGCGTACGGCCGTCTGCCCGGCGTGCTGCTCGTCACTCGGCCGATCCTCCTCCACCCGTTGACATCCTCGCCAATGCTACACAGACTGTAATCTACAGTCACTGTAGGAATGAGGCGGCGATGGACGCGGAGGACCGCAGCGAGCGGGTGTGCCTGGTGGGCGCGGGCTATGCCGGCAACGGCCTGGCCCGGGCGTTGAAGCAGGCCGGCATCGCCTACGACCAGCTGGAGGCGACCGACCGGGTCGGTGGCAACTGGTCGCACGGCGTCTACGACTCGACGCACCTGATCAGCTCCAAGGCCTCCACGCAGTACGTCGAGCACCCGATGCCCGAGGACTACCCCACCTTCCCCAGCGGCGCGCAGATGCTCGCCTACCTGGAGTCGTACGTCGACCGGTTCGGCCTGCGCGAGCACCTCGAGCTGGGGGTCGAGGTGACCAGGGTCCGGCCGGTCGACGGCAACGGCACCGCCGGTTGGTACGTCGAGCTGGCCGACGGCCGGGTGCGTCGCTACAAGGCGGTCGCACTGGCCAACGGTCACTACTGGGACCGCAACATCCCGGACTACCCGGGCGAGTTCACCGGCCGGCAGCTGCACTCGAAGGACTACAAGCGGCCCGCCGACCTCGGCCCCGGCGACCGGGTGCTCGTCGTGGGTGCCGGCAACTCCGCCAGCGACCTGGCGGTCGAGGCGTCGACGACCTTCGGCAGCGCGGACATCTCGATGCGCCGTGGCTACTGGTTCCTGCCCAAGACCATGTTCGGCATCCCGTCCTCGGAGCTGGACCGGGTCTGGGCGCCGCTCGCCCTGCAGCGACTGGTCATGCACCCGCTGCTCCGGATGAGCTGGGGCGACTACCGCTGGTACGGCCTGCAGAAGCCCGACCACCGGTTGTTCAGCAAGGACGTCACCGTCTCCTCCACCCTGCTCTACGCGCTGCGCCACGGCCGGGTGAAGGTGCGCCCCGAGATCGAGCGCCTCGACGGCGAGGTCGTCTTCTTCCGCGACGGCAGCTCGGAGAAGTACGACTGCCTGGTCTGGGCCACCGGCTTCCACACCCGCTTCCCGATGCTCGACGACGACGTGCTCTCCTGGGAGGACGGCCAGCCGCTGCTGGTCCAGCACGCCCTGGTCCCGCGCTACGCCAACCTCTACGTCTGGGGCACCGTCGCGCCGCGCTCGGGTGCCGGCCGGATCATCTCGCACGGATCGGACTTCCTCGCCGAGGCGATCCTCGCGCAGGACGAGCTCGACCAGCCGCTCTCCGACGTGGTCGCCCGCTGGCTGCCGGCGCGCTCCTCGATGCTCGCCAGCTCCGCCGACCTGGTCGGCCGGATCCGGCTCGCCCGGGTCCTGCTGCGCACCCTGCACGCCACCCGCTCCCTGAGAGGACGTCGAATGACCCTGCCCACCCCCACCGCGTCCGGCCGTGCCGTGGTCACCGGCGCGTCCAGCGGCATCGGTGCCGCGCTCGCCGAGAGCCTCGCCGCCCGCGGGCACGGGCTCGTGCTCGTCGCCCGGCGGGCCGACCGGCTCGAGGAGCTCGCCACCCGCCTGCGCAGCGACCACGGCGTACCGGTCGACGTGCGGCCGGCGGACCTCGCCGACCCGGACGAGCGCGCCAGGCTGGTCCGGGCCCTGCGCGAGTCGCCGATCGACGTGCTCTGCCTCAACGCCGGGTTCGCGACGTACGGCGCCCTCACCGAGCTCGACCCGGACCGCGAGCGCGAGCAGGTCGCCGTCAACGTGGTCGCGGTGCACGACCTCGTCCTCGACCTGCTGCCGGGCATGGTGGCCCGGCGGCGTGGCGCGGTGCTCGTGACCGGGTCCACGGCCGGCAACCAGCCCAGCCCGCACAACGCGACGTACGCCGCCTCGAAGGCCTTCGCCAACACCCTCGCCGAGTCGCTGCACACCGAGCTGCGCGGCACCGGCGTCACCTGCACCCTGCTCGCGCCCGGCCCGGTGCGCACGGAGTTCGCCGACGTGTCCGCGCTGGGCGCCCTCGCGGACCGGCTGCCGTCGTTCGCCTGGGTCAGCGCGGAGGAGGCCGCCGAGGCCGCCGTCACCGGCCTCGAGCGGGGCCGCCGGCGGGTGGTGCCGGGCACGACCGCGAAGCTGCAGGACATCGGCGGCCAGCACGCCCCGCGCAGCATCCTCGGTCCCGTCCTCGCGCGGGTCTACGGACGCGGCCGATGAGCGGCCGCGACGCCCGTGTCGGGATCCGTGAGCTGCTGCGCCTGGCCCCGCCGCGCGGCCTGCTCTACCGCGACGCGCACTACCTCGCGGCCACCGTCGAGGTGGACCCCGCCGTGATGCGCCCCTGGCTGCCCTTCGGCGTACGCCTCGCCGAGCCGGCGCGCGCCGACCTCTTCACCGCGTGGTTCCCGGACTGCAACTTCGGCTCGGTCTACCACGAGGCCGGGCTGTTCGTGCACGTGAAGACCCTGCGGGGCACGGGGATCCACTGCCCGTGGATGATCCTCGACGACGACGTCGCACTGATCCTGGGCCGCGAGCTGCTGGGCTACCCGAAGAAGCTCGGCGAGATCGACTGGCGGCTCGACGGCGACCGGGTCGCGGCGAGCGCGACCCGCAAGGGTGCGCGGCTGCTGACGATGCGCGGGACCCTGGGCGAGGTGCTCGACGACGCGCCGCCCTTCCTCGGCCGCCCGCACCGCAACGTCATCGGCACGATGGGCCTGGCGTTGCCGCGGTTGCTGGCGTTCACGCCGGGCGAGCACCCGATCGAGACCCGCCGGGTCGACCTGGAGGTCGAGGTCGGCGGCTCCGAGCGCGACCCGCTGCACCGGATGGGGCTGGGCCGGGTCGTCGATGCCCGCCTGCACCGGGTCGACCTGTCCGCCGGCAGCCCGCCCGTCCCGGTCCGGCCCCTCACGCCGCTGTTCCCCGCCACCCGTCTCCGACCGAGAGCGCTCTGACATGACCACGACCCTGTCCTCCCCCCTCGAGCTCCCCTGCGGCGTCGTGCTGCGCAACCGGCTGGTCAAGGCGGCCATGAGCGAGCAGCTCGCCCGGCGCGACGGCACGCCGAGCGACCGCCTCCGCCGCCTGTACGCCGTGTGGGCCGGCTCCGGCGCCGCCGTCCTGATCACCGGCAACGCCATGGTCAGCCGCGACGCCCTGACCGAGCCGGGCAACGTCATCCTCGACGACGACCGCGCCCTTGACGCCGTCCGCTCCTGGTCGGCCGCGGCCCAGCAGGGCGGAGCGCAGGTCTGGATGCAGGTCAACCACCCCGGCAAGGTCGCCGTGACGCCGTTCGACCGCCGTCCGGTCGCGCCGACCGCGCGCCGCAGCGCGGTGCCCGGCTACAACATCCGCAAGCCGCGCGAGCTGACCCCGGCGGACATCGCCGACCTGGTCCAGCGCTTCGCCCGCACCGCCGAGCTGGCCGTCGCCGGCGGCTTCGACGGAGTGCAGGTGCACGCGGCGCACGGCTACCTGCTCTCGCAGTTCCTCTCCCCGCTGCACAACCGCCGCGACGACGCCTGGGGCGGCGACGCCGAACGCCGCCGCCGGCTGTTGCTCGACGTGGTCGGCGCCGTCCGCGCCCGGGTCGGGGACGGCGTACCGGTCTCGGTGAAGCTGAACTCCCGGGACTTCGTGCACGGCGGCTTCGAGGAGGGCGAGGCGCTCGACGTCGCGCTCGCGCTGGCCGACGCCGGCGTCGACCTGCTGGAGGTCAGCGGCGGCGGCTACGAGCAACCCGCGATGACCGGGGTGGCGCGGGGCCAGGACCGCGCGGAGGAGGGCTACTTCACCGGCTTCGCCGCCGCGGTCTCAGCCCGGACGACGATGCCGGTGCTGCTGACCGGCGGACTGCGCAGCCCGCAGCGGATGGCCGAGCTGCTCGCCTCGGGCGCGATCGACGCGGTCGGCCTGGGCCGGCCGATGGCCTTCGTCCCGGACTACCCGCGCCGGCTCCTCGCCGGCGAGCAGCCGGCCCTGCCGCCGGCCCCGCGCCGCTGCGGCGTCCGGGCCCTCGACGGTTTCGTCGGCCTGGCGATGAGCTACGGCCAGATCCACCGGATCGCGGCCGGCCGGACGCCCGAGCGTCGGCCCGGCGCGCTCACCGTCGCCCGCTCCGGCGCCCGGATCGCGCGCGGGGCGCTCCAGCAGGTCACCGTCCCGGACTGAGCCGCGGGGGGCTGGGTCGTGGGAGGCTGGGCACCGTGGTGACGTCATGGTGACCCAGGGCGACCCGGTCGAGGCGTTCGCCCGTCTCCAGGCGCGGCACGACCGCTGCGTGTGGCTCGACGGTGGCGGCGCCCGGGACTGGTCGCGCCGTCGCTCCATCCTCGGCTGGCTCGACGACGACGACGTCTCGCTGTCCTACGACGCCGCGGCGCGCGAGGTCACCCGCCACGCCGGGGGCCGTTCGGTGGTCGTCGGCGACGACCCGTTCACCGTGCTGGAGGCGGAGCTCGCCGCCGGCCGGTCGAGCGACCAGTGGTTCGGCTACCTCGGGTACGCCGCCCGGCCGGACCTGCCCGCGACCCCGGACCCGGACCTGCCGGACGCGGTGTGGCTGCGGCCCTCGCACCTGCGCGAGTACGACCACCCGGTCCTCGCCCCGGCCGTCACCGGTGACCGGCCGACCGCGCCCTTCGACGGGGTGCCGGGCGACTACGCCGCCGCCTTCGCCACCGTGCAGGAGCACCTGCGCGCCGGCAACTCCTACGAGGTCAACCTGACCTACCGCACCCGCACCGCGAGCCCGCTGAGCCCGGCGGCGGCGTACCTCCGGCTGCGGTCGGGCAACCCGGCGCCCTATGCGGGCTACCTCCAGCACGACGTGCCGGGCGCGGAGGCGTGGCTGCTGAGCTCCTCGCCCGAGCGGTACGCGCTCGTCACCGCGGACCGGGTGCTGGAGACCAAGCCGATCAAGGGCACCACCCCGCGTGGGGCGACCCCGGCGGAGGACGAGGCCGCGCGCGCCCACCTCGCCGCCGACCCCAAGTTCCGCGCCGAGAACCTGATGATCGTGGACCTGCTCCGCAACGACCTCGCCCTGGTGTGCGAGGTGGGCTCGGTCGACGTACCGGTGCTGATGGAGGTGGAGTCCTACACCTCCGTGCACCAGCTGGTCTCGACCGTGCGCGGTCGGCTGCGCCCGGACGTCAGCACGGTCGGTGCGCTGCGGGCGCTCTTCCCGGCGGGCTCGATGACGGGCGCGCCCAAGCTGCGCACGATGGAGATCATCGAGGAGGTCGAGGCCAGCCCGCGCGGGGCCTACGCCGGCGCCTTCGGCTGGATCTCCGGCGACGGCCGGGCGGACCTCGGGGTGGTGATCCGCAGCTTGGTCAGCGCGGGGGGCGACTACCTGCTCGGCACCGGCGGGGGGATCACCGTCGCCAGCGACCTCGAGGAGGAGTGGGCCGAGACCGGGTGGAAGGCCGCGCGGCTGGTCGCCGCGGTCAACCCGGCGGACCCGGGCTGAGACGCGGAACATTCCTTCCGCCCTCACACCAGATCGTCTGGTTATCGTTCCGGGGCACGACCACGACCGGAACGGGGGACGACAGTGGCCGCAGGTGACCGGAGCGACCCGCAGTGGGCGCACCTGTCCTTCGACGAGACGTTGCGGGCCGCCCTGGACGCCAGCGGGTTGTCGCTGTCGCGGGTGCGCTCCCGGCTGCGTGCCCAGGGGCTCTCGGTCGGGGAGTCGACGCTGAGCTACTGGCAGCGCGGGCTCCGGCTGCCGAACGCCGGGTCGGCCGCGGTGGTCGCCGCGCTGGAGACGCTGCTCGGCATGCCCGCCGGTGTCCTGGACGACGCCCTGGCCCGCCAGCGCCGCCTGGGCACGGGCGTGCGCGGGCAGTACTCCTTCCGCGAGCTGCGCGGCGAGTGGGGGATCGCTCCCGACGAGCTGTTGACCACCTTCGGCGCCGGGACGCCGGACGTCGTCACGCCCCAGCCGAGCCTGCGCCACCTGCTCACCCACGACCAGCTCCACCTCGACGCGCAGGGCCGGCAGGTGTCGGAGACGACCCGGGACGTGGTGGCCGCGGTCCGGGCCGGGGTACGACGGCGGATCGTCAGCTTCGACACCTACGACACCGCCGACGATCCGACGAGCAGCATCGACGACGTGCGGGTGCAGGCGCTGGAGGGCTGCCGGCTGGGCCGGGTCGCGCGCGACCAGGAGGCCCACCTGCTGATGGCCGAGCTGCTCTTCGACCGGGTGCTGGCGGTCGACGACGTGCACGTCATCGCGCACGAGGTGACCACGCCGCGGATCCGGTGCCCCGGCACCTGGCGGATCATCCGGAGCGAGGGCGGACCGTTCCTGCAGCAGGTGCACTTCGACCCGGGCTGCCTTCCGGTGCGCTGCGTCCGCGAGGTGCACGTGCCCGGGGTGGAGGCGCCGGTCGAGAGCGAGGAGCTGGTGATCGACCGCACCTGCGTGGCGAGCGCCTGGTTCCCGCGACGCTCACCCGGACGGGCCGGCATCCGGCTCGAGTGGGCCGCCCCCGGCGGGTGAGCCGGGGGCGGCCGTTCCTCGGTGCCGCTGAGCCGTTCGGGCAGCTCAGTTGTAGGTGAGGCCGTAGCGGGAGAGCACGTCGTTCACGGGCTGCACCAGCGAGGACTTGCCGCTCTGGAAGCCACCGTTCCAGCCGCAGGTCTGCCCGGTCGGGCCACCCGAGGTCAGGCCGACGCCGTAGCCGCCGGCCGAGTAGGCGCCACCGGAGTCGCCCTCGGACGTGCAGGCGCTGGTCTCGGCGAGGCCGCGCACGACCGCCACCGTCCGACGCTGCTTGTCGACGTAGGTCACCGTGTTGTCGTAGCTGGTGATCTCGCCGCAGGTGATGCCCGAGGTGGCGCCGGTGCGGCAGACCTCGGTGCCGACGGGCGGCTTGGCCGAGCCGCGGGAGGCGTCGAGGTCGTAGGTGGTGCCGTACTGGTTGGCGGTGACGCTGATCGAGTCCTCCGCGTCGATGCGGACGTAGCCCGTGTCGTAGTCGTCGCGGCCGTCGTAGCTGACGAAGTCGCCGTCGCCGTAGGTCCCGATCCGGGTGCCGGACTTCTCGAAGGACGAGGCGCCCTCCACGCAGTGGCCGACCCAGACCATGACGAGTGCGCCGTTGCCGTCGTGGCCGGGGAAGCCGGCCGAGCAGTAGCCGCCGCCGTCGATGGTGATCTTGTCGCCGCCCTTGACGGTGGCCTGGGTCTCGTACGCCGCGCCCTGGCGCACGACGACCGCCCCGCCCTGGGCGCGGATCGCCTTGTCGAGCGCCGGCGCGAGCGCGCCGGAGCGGGTGACGACGACCCGGTCGTGCTCGAGGTCGACGCCGATCTTCGCGACGCCCTGCAGGGACTGCCGGCTCAGGCTCGCCTGGATGGCGCTCAGCCGCGCCTGGCCGTACGCCGGGTCGCGGACCGTCGCACCCGCGGCCTTCGCCGCGGCGGCAGAGGCGCTGCCCGGAGCGGCCTGGACGACGAGGTCGCCCTTCGCGTCCAGGAAGAGGCCGTCGAAGTGGTGGCCGGCGGCCTGCAGCCGGGCCGCGGTGTTGTTGGCGCGGTCCTGGCGCTGCAGGCGCGCCTGCTGCTCCGCGACGGTGCGGCCGCTGGTGCGCGCCATCAGGGCGACCACGTCGGCGCTGTAGCGCGTCGAGACCGCCTGCTGGGCGACGGGTGCCGCCCCGTCGTGACGCGCGACGGGCGCCGCGACGTCCACGGACGCCGTCGCGGTGCTCGTGCCGGCGGCGCCGGTGAGGAGGAGTGCGCCGACCGCGGACAGGGCGGCGGTCGAGGCGAGGGTGGTGCGTGTCTTCATGTGGTTCTCCCGAGATAGGTGGTGATCCGGGTCACAGCCAATCGGGAGGGCGGAGGAGGAACGATCCCGGAACATTCACGGAACGACCGCGGAAGCCCCTCAGGAGGGGTCGGCGCCGGCGTCCTTCTCCTGGGCGTGCGCGGAGAGCCGGGCGAGGGTCGCGGTCACGCCGCGCACGGCCCGCGCCTCGTCGTACGGCAGCGGGTCGACGAGGTTGACCACCTCGAAGAGCGCGCCGTTCTGCACGAAGCCGGTGACGTAGAGCTGGTCCTTCTCGGCCGAGACCACGATCCGGGCGGCGTCCGCGCCCGGCACCTGCGGGTCGCGGACGTCGGCGTCCTCGGGCTGGCCCATCCGCTTCCAGAACTCCTCGAGGGTGCCGCTGAAGAGCTGGTAGTTGGCGGACAGCGCCGGTTGGCCGGAGCCCTTCGCGGGCGCGAAGCGGCAGTCCGGTGCCGTCGGGGTGCCGGCGTTCTTGGTGGTGGTCGCGCCGAACTGCGCCTTGACGAAGGCGACGTCGAGCGCGTCGCAGGGGTTCCACAGCGCGGGTGTCTCGGTCGGCAGGTCCGGCTTGGCGCCCACGTCGTCGTTGCCGCAGCCGGCGACCAGGGCGGCGACGGCGAGCAGCGGGGCGAGGGGGCGGAGGTCAGGCATGGGGGTTCTTCTCCCGTCCGGGCAGGCGGAGCACGAGACGTGCGCCGCCGCTGGCGTTGTCGGTGGCGTGCACGGCGCCGGAGTGCCGCTCGGCGACCTGGCGCACGATGGCCAGGCCCAGACCGGAGCCGGGCATGGTGCGGGCGTCGGGGGAGCGCCAGAAGCGGTCGAAGATCCGCGCCCGGTCGGCCTCGGCGATGCCGGGGCCCTGGTCGTCGACGGTGAGCACGCCGTCGCTGAGCCGGACGGTGACCAGCCCGTCCTCGGGGCTCCACTTGGCGGCGTTGTCGAGCAGGTTGGTGACCGCCCGCTCCAGCTCGGAGTCCTCCCCGATCACCCACCAGGGGCGGGTGAAGACCTCGAAGGTCAGGCCGGGCGCGCGACGGCGGACCCGCTGCACGGCGTGGTCGACGACGTCGGCCAGGTCGACGGGCTCGACCTGCACCCGGATCGGCTCGTCGCGCGCGAGCGCGGTGAGGTCGCCGATCAGCGTGGTCAGCTCCTGGATCTGCGCCTGGACGTCGTCGAGCAGCTCGTCGCGCGCGTCGGTCGGCAGGCTCGCGAGACCGTCGCCGCGGGCGCTCATCGTCAGCAGCTCCACGTTGGTGCGCAGCGCGGTGAGCGGGGTGCGCAGCTCGTGGCTGGCGTCGGCGACCAGCTGGCGCTGGCGGATCCGGCCCGCGTCCAGGGCGAGCAGCATGTGGTTGAACGCCGTGGCCAGGCGGGCGATCTCGTCGTCGCCCTCGACGGGCATCGGGGTGAAGTCCTCGGTGCGGGCGATGTCCTCGACGGAGGCGGTCAGGCGGCGTACCGGGCGCAGGCCGTTGCTGGCGACCGCCCAGCCCGCCAGGCCCGCGGCGAGGACGCCGAAGACACCGAAGGCCACCGTCACCCAGCCCAGCCGGGTCAGCGTGCGGTCCTGGTCCTCCAGCGGCTGGGCGATGACCAGGGCGAGGCCGTCGCGCTTGGTGGGGACGGCGACCACGCGGTAGCGCTCGCCCGCGATCTCGATGGTGCGCAGGCTCTGCCGCTCCTCGCCCTGGGCGACCTCCAGCTCCGGCTCGCCGAACTCGATCGTCGGCCCGCGGTCGAGGACGCCCGTGATGCCCTGGAAGTTGAGGAAGGCGATCCGTGCCTCGCCCGCGCCGAGCGCCCAGGACGGGACGCCCGCTTGGCCGGCGGTCAGCAAGGTGTCGGAGCGTGCGGCCTTCTCGGCCCGGTCGACCAGCGCGTTGTCGAGGGCGTCCTGCATCTGGACCCGCGCGGTGATGTAGGCGCCGACGGCGACCAGGGCGACCGAGGCCGCCACCGCGACCGTCGTCAGCCAGATCACCCGGCTCGCCAGGGAGCGCCGGTAGTGCCAGCGCCGGTCCAGGCTCGTCACGTGTCGGACGCGCGCAGCACGTAGCCGATGCCGCGCACGGTGTGGATCAGGCGGGGCTCCTCGTCGGCCTCGGTCTTGCGTCGGAGGTAGCCGACGTAGACCTCCAGGGAGTTGGCGGTGGTGGGGAAGTCGTAGCCCCACACCTCCTCGAGGATGAAGCTGCGGTCCAGCACCCGGCGGGGGCGGCGCAGGAACATCTCCAGCAGGGTGAACTCGGTCCGGGTCAGCTCGATGGACCGGGTGCCGCGCACCACCTCGCGGGTGGTGACGTTCATGGTGAGGTCGGCGAAGGAGAGCACCTCCTCCTCGCCGCCGTCCTCGGCCGGGATGACCCGGCGCAGCAGCGCCCGCAGCCGGGCCAGCAGCTCCTCCAGCGCGAACGGCTTGGTCAGGTAGTCGTCGGCCCCGGCGTCCAGGCCCTCGACCCGGTCGCCGACGGCGTCGCGCGCCGTCAGCACGATGACCGGCACGTCGTTGCCCGCGGCCCGCAGCGCCCGGGTCGCCTCGAGCCCGTCGAGCTTGGGCATCATCACGTCCATCACCACCACGTCGGGCGCGATCGCGCCGATCCCCGCGAGGGCCTCGGCCCCGTCGGCGGCCAGGTGGACGTCGTAGCCGTTGAAGGCGAGGGAGCGCCGCAGCGACTCGCGGACCGCGCGGTCGTCGTCGACGACGAGGACGCGGGCGGGCGCAGCAGTACCGGACACGACCCCATCATGGCCGATGGGCCTGAGCGGTCGCTGAGAGACGCGGGAGCCCGGACGGACAGCGACCGGGGGTGGACCGCCGTGACAGCGGTCCACCCCCGGCCTCGTGCTGCGAGACGCGTGGCTCAGGAGCCGTAGAGCGCGCGCACCCCGGTGGCGTCGGAGGCCTGGAACTTCAGGTTGGCCGAGCCGCCGTTGCACTGCGGGTAGTGCATGATCGAGGAGGAGTCGTACGGCGTGAGCGGGCGCCAGTTGTTGTCCTCGAAGCAGGTGCCGGCCTCGGGGCGGGTGTGCTCGTGGCGGAAGCCGAGCGTGTGGCCGAGCTCGTGGCCCAGCACGTCACCGGGCGTCCAGCTGCCCGAGGACCAGATCGAGTCGTCGACGAGGACGTTGCGCTGGCTCTTCGGGCTGCTGGGGAAGAACGCCCGCGCGATGTACTGCGTGGTCTGCACCGGCTCGACGGAGAAGACGACGTTGCTGTTGGACGTGGTGCAGTTCGAGTTCTGCGAGGAGACGTAGACGAAGTTGACCTTCGACGACGCGGCCTCCCAGAGCCCGGCACCGGTGGCCATGGCGTTGACCACGTCGGCCTGGCGCGTGCCGAACTTGGTGCTGACGCAGTAGGTCAGGTTGGCGACCTGCGAGGCGCTCCACTTGTCGTCGACGCCGCCGACGGTGTTGACGATGAGGCCGTCGTGCATCGACTGGGGGGCCACGACCTTGTCGTAGAACTCCTTGAGCTGCTTGTTGCCGGAGACGATCTCGTCGCCGTTGACGACGTAGGCGCCGTCGACGTCCTGGTAGGTCGACGCCTTGAACTCCTTGTACGACGGCACGTCGGTGTCGCTGCCCGTCGCCGAGGCGGCGGTGCCGGCGGCAGCGAAGGCGGCCACCAAGCAGGCGGTGCCGATGGAGATCCTGCTGATTCGCGATGAAGACATCCAAGAACCTTTCTTCCGAGAGTGGATCTCGATCGACTCAACCGTCGCGACGCCGTCGCGACAAGAGAATCTGCGGTTCAGAAAGGCGCGATGCAGGAACCTGAGCGGTGCCTGAGAGGTTTCTCAGGCGTAACGGGCGGCGACCCGGGCCGCGCGGGCGCCGTACTGGCCGCCGAAGAGGCAGGCGTGCACGAGCAGCGGGAACAGCTGGTGGAAGCCGAGCCGGTCCTCCCAGCCGTCCGCGAGCGGGGCGGCCTCGGCGTAGGCGTCCATCACCTGCGGCAGCTGGGGCAGGCCGAAGAGCGCGAGCATGGCGAGGTCGGCCTCGCGGTGACCGCCGTAGGCCGCCGGGTCGATGACCACGGCACGGTCCTCGGCGGTCCAGATGACGTTGCCGTTCCACAGGTCGCCGTGCAGGCGGGCGGGCGGCTCCGCCGGGACGATCTCGGCGCCCCGGGCGACCGCGGCCTCGACGACGGCGGCGTCCTCGGCGGTGACGATGTCCTTGTCGCGCAGCACCTTCAGGTACGGCGCGATCCGGCGCTCGGCGTAGAACTCAGCCCACGTCGGCAGGCTCCGGTTGAGCAACGGCAGGCGGCCGATGTAGCCGTCCTCGTCGGCGCCGAACGCCTCCGCGCCGGCGCGGTGGGTGGCGGCGAGCGCACGGCCGAAGACGTTCGCGGCCTCGGCGCTCGGGCGCGCGGACTCGACCCAGCCGAGGATCAGCACGTCGGAGTCGACGGCCAGCACCTCCGGGGTGGCGACCCCGCCGCCGGCGGTGGCCTCGCCCAGCCAGCGCAGCCCGGCGGCCTCCCGCTCGAAGAAGTGCGGGGGCGCCCCGGTCAGCGTCTTGAGGAAGGCGGTGCGGCCGCTGGACAGGCGCAGCTTGACCGCGGTCGCGATGTCGCCGCCGGCCACCGGTGCGGTCGCGACCACCGCGGCGCCGAGCAGCTGCTCGGCCCGCTGGGCGACGACCGGTTGCCTCGGCATCGGCGTGCTCCCCGGTCGTCCCCGGCTCGGCTCAGGCCTTGGCCTGGCCCTTGAGGGCGCGCGGGATCTCCTTGCCCTGCTCGATGGCGCGCTCGGGTGCCTTGACCTTCTTGAAGCTGCGGATCGCCAGGAACACCAGCAACCCGGCGAGCAGGACGTAGAAGCCGAACACGATGAGGAACGCCCAGTGCAGGTCGAGGCCCGAGCCGTTCCAGTGGATGAAGTAGGCGATGGCGACCGAGAGCATGATCACGGCGAGCACCAGCAGGAACAGCGCGGCGCCGATCAGCCCGGCGCCCACCCCTCCCGCGGTGACGCTGACCTTCAGCTCGGACTTCGCGAGCTGGATCTCCTTGCGCATGATCGTGGAGAAGTCGGTCTGCGCGTCCTTGATGAGGCGCCCGATGGTCGGCTCTTCGCGGAGCGGTTCGATGGCCATGCGTCCGACCTTACCGACATCGGTAGGATGGCTGCAGGTGCGCCGGGAAGTCTGGTCGGCAGGTGATCATCCCTGCCCGCCACCCGATGGAGACCGATCCATGACCCTGCCGCCCTCCGCACCGCACCAGGCCCCCGACGAGCTGTGGCGCGGGAAGCCCGTCTGGACGGCCAGCGACCGCCCGCTGGCGCGGTACGTCGCCCGCCCGGTCCGCGAGTTCCTGCGGGTCGAGGCGGCGGGCTCGGTGCTGCTGCTCGCGGCCACCGTCGTCGCCCTGCTCTGGGTCAACCTGCCGTTCGACGGCTGGGCCTCGGCGTACGACCACTTCTGGCACACCCCGCTCGCCCTCGAGCTCGGCGACTGGCGGATCGAGGAGTCCCTCCAGCACTGGGTCAACGACGGCCTGATGACCCTGTTCTTCTTCGTCGTCGGCCTGGAGATCAAGCACGAGCTGGTCCACGGCGACCTCCGCGACCCGCGTACGGCGGCGCTGCCGATCGTCGCCGCGATCGGGGGGATGGCCGTGCCCGCCCTGCTGTACGTCGTGATCGCCGGCGGCGGTGCGACCGGCGCCGGGTGGGGGATCCCGATGGCGACCGACATCGCCTTCGCGGTCGGTGTGCTCGGTGTGCTCGGGCGCCGCATCCCCTCGGCGGCGCGGCTGTTCCTGCTGACGCTGGCGATCGTGGACGACATCGGCGCGATCCTGGTGATCGCGGTCTTCTACACCGACGAGCTCTCCCTCGGCTGGCTCGCGATCGCCATCGGCCTGCTGGTGGTGATGGCCGTGCTGCGGGCGCTGCGGGTGTGGGCGGTCCCGGTCTACGTCGTGCTCGGCGCCGGGGTGTGGTTCGCGCTGCTGGAGTCCGGCGTGCACGCCACCCTCGCCGGCGTCGCGATCGGCCTGCTCACCCCGGCCGTCGCGCTGCTGCGGCCCGAGGTCGCGACGGGGTACGCCGCCGGTGCGCTGCGCGACAACGAGCTCGACGCCGACGAGCTGCACCGGCTGCGCTTCCTGGTCGGTGAGTCCGTCCCCGTCGTGGAGCGGCTCCAGGCGCGCCTGCACCCGTTGTCGTCGTACCTCGTGCTGCCGGTGTTCGCCCTCGCCAACGCCGGGGTCGCGCTGGACGGGATCGGCGAGGCGGTCACCTCGAAGGTCGGCCTGGGTGTCGGCATCGGGCTGGTGCTCGGCAAGCCGCTCGGCATCGCGCTGGCCTGCTTCCTCGCGATCCGGCTCGGCGGCGCGCGGATGCCGGCCGGTACGACGTGGCGCCACCTGGTCGGCGTCGGCGCGGTGGCCGGCATCGGGTTCACGGTGTCGCTGTTCATCGCCGGGCTGTCCTTCAGCGACCCGGTGCTCACCGACGACGCCAAGATCGGCATCCTGCTCGCCTCGGTGCTCTCCGCCGTCGTCGGGGTGGCGATCCTGCTGACCTCCTCGCGGCGGTCCGCGGAGCCGGCTCCCGCCGACGGGGAATGAAGGCGGCCTCCCCGGTTGCTCCACCTCCATGACGACCGTGGGCATCATCGGAGCAGGACACATCGGCAGCGCGATCGCGCAGGGCCTCCTCGCGCAGGGGCACGAGGTGGTGATCGCCAACTCGCGCGGACCCGAGACGCTGGACGACCTCGTCGCCAGCCTGGGCGAGGGGGCCCGGGCCGCGACCGCGAGCGAGGCCGCCGAGGCGGGTGAGTGGGTGGTGGTCACCGTGCCGCTGAAGGCGCTGGACGACGTCCCGGCCGCGCCGCTGGCCGGCAAGGTCGTGCTGGACACGAACAACTACTACTTCGAGCGCGACGGCCACATCGCCGAGCTCGACGAGAAGCGCACGACGACCTCGGAGATGGCGCAGCGGCACTTCGCCGGCGCCAAGGTGGCCAAGGCCTTCAACCACATCGCCGCCGCCGACATCAACACCGACGGTGCCCCCGCCGGCTCCCCGGACCGCCGCGCGCTGGCGACCGCGAGCGACCACCCGGAGGCCGTCGAGCTCGTCACGGCGGTCTACGACGCCTTCGGCTTCGACACCGTCGACGTCGGCTCGCTCGCCGAGACCTGGCGCGTCGAGCGCGACCAGCCGGCCTACGTCGTGCGGCAGAACGCCGAGGAGCTGCGCGCCAACCTGGCGCGCGCCGAGCGCTGAGGCCTCAGCGGGGCAGCACCTGCGAGGAGCCGAGGAAGCGCTCCACGGTGATCCTCAGGGCGACCCGGGTGGGGTTCTCGCGCGGCACGCGGTAGCGCTCGGCGTACCGCGCGCAGGCGTGGGCGACCGACGCCGCGTCGTCGAGCACCTCGGCGGTGCCGATGATCGTCGACCACCGTGCGCCCTCGACCTGGCTGACCGCGAGCCGCCCGTCCCGGCGCAGGTTCGTGGCCTTCTGCGAGCCGCCGTCGGTGATGATCCAGGCGCACCGCTCGGCGTGGTCGAGCACCGCGCCGACCGGTACGGCGTGCGGGGCGCCGTCCTTGTCGAGGCTGCTCAGCGTGCACAGGTGCCGCTCGGTCCAGAACTCCACCAGGGCAGGCGGGAGCGCGGACCAGTCGACGGGATGCAGGACGGGCACGGTGGGTTCCTCCCCGGTGGGCCGAAGGGTGCGATGATCCCCGAACCTAGTGGCTCGGACACCTCGGGAGGTCCTCATGGACGACGACGCCTTCGACCAGCTCTTCGCCGACGGCCCCGAGGTCGCGGCCGCGCGGGTGTTCGCGGAGGTCTTCGGGCCGGGGGCCCAGCCGGTCCGCTCGTTCAAGGACGTGCGCGCGCGGGTCGCGCGGCTCGGCGGGGTGCGGCAGCGCAGCCGGTTCCTCACCACCTCGGCGATGGCCGAGCCGGCGTACGCCGCGGGCATGGAGGTCGCGCTGCTGTGGGAGCACGCCTACCTGGCCGCCCGGATCCCCGTCGGCGACCAGGGCCTGCACATCGTCCTGCTGCGGGAGGGCCTGCGGGCGCAGCGCGCCGCGGACCCGTACGCGGCCGCGCTGGCGGTCCTGCGCCGGTCCGGCCGGGGCTGACCCCGGCCGGACGAGCAGGGGTCAGTCCTCGGTCGAGGTGGCCTGGCCGGCCGAGATCAGGTCCATGATCGAGGCGTCCGCCAGCGTCTGGGTGTCGCCGACGGCGCGGCCCTCGGCGACGTCGCGCAGCAGCCGGCGCATGATCTTGCCCGAGCGCGTCTTCGGCAGCTCGGGGACGATCATGATCTGCCGCGGCTTGGCGATCGGGCCGATCTCCTTGCGCACGTGGTCGCTGAGCTCCTTGACGATGTCCGGGCCACCGTCACCGGCCTCGTTGCGGAGGATGACGTAGGCGACGACGGCCTGGCCGGTGTCCGGGTCGGTCGCGCCGACCACGGCCGACTCGGCGACCTTCGGGTGCGAGACCAGGGCGGACTCGATCTCGGTGGTGGAGAGCCGGTGGCCGGAGACGTTCATGACGTCGTCGACCCGGCCGAGCACCCAGATGTCGCCGTCGGTGTCCTTCTTGGCGCCGTCGCCGGCGAAGTAGAAGCCCTGCTTCTTGAAACGCGACCAGTACGTGTCGACGTAGCGGTCGTCGTCGCCCCAGATCGTGCGCAGCATCGAGGGCCACGGCGAGGTGACGACGAGGTAGCCGCCGGAGCCGTTGGGCACCGAGCGGCCCTCGTCGTCGACGACGTCGGCCTCGATGCCGGGGATGGCCTTCATCGCCGAGCCGGGCTTGCCGGCGGTGACGCCGGGCAGCGGGGAGATCATCACCGCGCCGGTCTCGGTCTGCCACCAGGTGTCGACGACCGGGGTGCGGTCGCCGCCGATGACGTGGCGGTACCAGACGTAGGCCTCCGGGTTGATCGGCTCGCCGACCGAGCCGAGGATCCGCAGCGAGGAGAGGTCGAAGGAGTCCGGCACCTCGTGGCCCTGCTTCATGAAGGAGCGGATCGCGGTGGGCGCGGTGTAGAAGAGCGTGACCTTGTGGTCCTGGATGATCTTCCACCAGCGGCCGGGCTCGGGGGAGTCCGGCGTGCCCTCGTAGAGCACCTGCGTGACGCCGTTGGCGAGCGGCCCGTAGACGATGTAGGAGTGCCCGGTGACCCAGCCGATGTCGGCGGTGCACCAGTAGACGTCGGAGTCCGGCTTGAGGTCGAACACCGCGTTGTGCGTGTAGGCCGCACCGGTGAGGTAGCCGCCCGTGGTGTGCAGGATGCCCTTGGGCTTGCCGGTGGTGCCGGAGGTGTACATGACGTAGAGCGGGTGCTCGGCGTCGAAGGCCTCGGGGGTGTGCTCGGTCGAGGCGGAGCCGACGGCGTCGTGCCACCACACGTCGACGTCGTCGTCCCACGCCACGTCCTGCCCGGTGCGACGCACGACGAGCACCTTCTCGACCTTGTCGGTCTTGGTGCGCGCCTCGTCGACGGCGGGCTTGAGCGCGGACGGCGTGCCACGGCGGTAGCCGCCGTCGGAGGTGACGACGACCTTGGCCTCGCAGTCGTCGATGCGCGAGGCGAGCGCGTCGGCGGAGAAGCCGCCGAAGACCACGGTGTGCGGGGCGCCGATCCGCGCACAGGCGAGCATCGTCACGATCGCCTCGGGGATCATCGGCAGGTAGATCGCCACCCGGTCGCCCTTGCCGACCCCGAGCCCGGTCAGCGCGTTGGCGGCCTGGGAGACCTCGTCCTTGAGGTCGGCGTAGGTCAGGTCGCGGGTGTCGCCCTCCGGCTCACCCACCCAGTGGATCGCGACCTTGTCACCGCGGCCGGCCTCGACGTGCCGGTCGACGCAGTTGTAGGCCGCGTTGAGCGTGCCACCGACGAACCACTTCGCGAACGGTGCGTCGCTCCAGTCGAGCACCTGGTCCCACTGCCGGTCCCACGACAGCCGGGACGCCTGCTCGGCCCAGAAGGCCTCGCGGTCGGCCGCCGCGGCGTCGTAGGCCTCGGCCGTGACGTTGGCGTTCGCCGCGAGGTCCGCGGGAGGCTCGAAGCGGCGGTCCTCCTTCAGCAGGTTCGCGAGGGTCTGCTCGGTGTCGCTCACGGTGAATTCTCCTGATCATGAATTGGGTGGCACGGCCCACACTAGGCGTCGTACCCACTGTGCTCGCAAGGGGTTGCATCCGAGTTGCCGGAGGCCGGGACGGGTACGCCGTCCCGGCCTCCGGGCGTCGGTGGACGGGTCAGTGCTGCACGGCCTGCTCGGCGCCCGCACCGGTCAGCGCCCGGACCTCGAGCTCGGTGAACCGCTCCTCGGCCGCCGGCTCCTTGGACGTGACCGTCCCGAGCCAGCCGAAGAAGAAGCCCAGCGGGATCGAGATCAGGCCCGGGTTCTCCAGCGGGAACCAGTGGAAGTCCACACCCAGCGGGAAGAGCGCCTTGCTGACGACGTCGCCGTCGGCGTTGAGCCCGGTCTTGCCGGAGACCACCGGCGAGAAGAACACCAGCGTGATGCAGGAGATCAGGCCGCCGTAGATGCTCCAGGTGGCGCCGCGGGTGTTGAAGCGCCGCCAGAACATGTTGTAGACGATCGACGGCAGGTTGGCCGAGGCCGCCACCGCGAAGGCGAGCGCCACCAGGAACGCGATGTTGAGGTTGCGGGCCGGGATGGCCAGCAGGATCGCGACCAGGCCGAGGCCCGCGGCGGCGTACCGGGTCACCCGGATCTCCTCCTCCTCGGTGGCCTTGCCCTTGCGGAGCACCGAGTTGTAGATGTCGTGGGCGACCGAGGTCGACGACGTCAGGGTGAGCCCGGCGACCACCGCGAGGATGGTCGCGAAGGCCACGGCCGAGATCAGTGCCAGCAAGATGGCCCCTCCGGTCGATCCGGCGCCACCACCGACGGCCTCGGCGAGCAGGGGTGAGGCCAGGTTGCCGTCGCTGTTGGCGACGTCGCTGCCCGCGCCGGTCTTGAGCAGGGCCGCGGCGCCGAAGCCCAGGACCAGGGTGAACAGGTAGAAGACGCCGATCAGGCCGATCGCCCAGAGCACCGACTTCCGCGCGTCCCGCGAGGTCGGCACGGTGTAGAAGCGGACCAGGATGTGCGGCAGGCCGGCCGTGCCGAGCACCAGGGCGATGCCGAGGCTGAGGAAGTCCAGCTTGTGGGTGGTGTCGATGCCGTACTTCAGGCCCGGCTCCAGGAAGCCCGGCTTGCCCGACTCGGCCGCGGCCGTGCCGAGCAGCTCGGACAGGTTGAAGTCGAACTTCGCGAGCACGAGGACGACGATCAGCGCCGAGCCCGCCATCAGCAGCACGGCCTTGACGATCTGCACCCAGGTGGTGCCCTTCATGCCGCCGACCGTGACGTAGACGATCATCAGCGCACCGACGCCGGCGATCACGCCGCTGACGGCGAGGGTGTTCTCCTTGTCGATGCCGAGCAGCAGCACGACCAGGCTGCCCGCGCCGACCATCTGGGCGAGCAGGTAGAAGATCGACACCACCACCGTCGAGGTCGCGGCCGCGGTGCGGACCGGGCGCTGCTTCATGCGGTAGGCGAGCTGGTCGGCCATCGTGAACTTGCCGGAGTTGCGCAGCATCTCGGCGACGAGCAGCAGGGCCACCAGCCACGCCACCAGGAAGCCGATCGAGTAGAGGAACCCGTCGTACCCGGCGAGCGCGATGGCGCCGGAGATGCCGAGGAAGGACGCGGCGGACATGTAGTCGCCGCCGATGGCGAGGCCGTTCTGGAAGCCGGAGAAGGAGCGGCCGCCGGCGTAGAAGTCGGCGGTGCCGCTGGTCTGGCGGCTGGCCCGGATCGTGATGAACAGGGTCAGCGCGACGACGGACAGGAACAGGACGGCGGTCAGCACCTGGTGGTCCATCAGCGCTCACCCCCCTGCGCGCCCCGCGACCGGGTGCCCTGCGAGAGGGCGACGAAGCGCTCGTCGAGCTCGCGGGCCAGCGGGTCCAGCTTGGCGTTGGAGTAGCGGCTGTAGAGCCAGGCGATCGCGAAGGTCGTGGCGAACTGCAGCAGCCCGAAGACCAGTGCCACGTTGATGTTGCCGACCACCTGCTTGCCCATGAAGTCGCCGGCCCAGTTGGAGAGCACGACGTAGAGCAGGTACCAGGCCAGGAACGCGATCGTCGCGGGGAAGACGAACCCGCGGTAGCGGCGGCGCAGCTCGGCGAACTCCGCCGAGGCGTGCAGCTCGTCGTACACGGGGTCGTGGCGGGCCGCGAGGTCGTGCGACTCGGGTGGATCGTGGGGGGAGAGGTCGGATGACACGGGCTGCCTCCTCGGGATGGGTGTGACCGCGGTCACGGACATCCCGACGCTAGGAGTGACCGCGACCACACCGGCAGGGGTGCGGGCGGGCTGCGCGGTGAGTGGGTGCGGGTTGTCGACGAGCGGTCGGTACGACGCGACGAACGGCTGCCCGTGAGCCGCCTGCCGTTCACCCGGGCGTCGGCTCGGCTCCACGCCCGGCGGCTTGGCTGGGCCGATGACCACTCGACGCACCATGCTCGCCGGCGGCGCCGCCGGTGTCGGCCTCGCCGTGACCGGCTCGATGCCCACCCTCGCGCAGGTCTCGCCCGGCCACGGCAAGGGCGACGGCGGCCACCCGGGCCGCCCGGGCCACGGCCGGGGCATCACGCCCTTCCCGCCGCTCCAGGACGACCCGGCCGGCCTGCTCGCGCTGCCCGCCGGCTTCCGGTACGCCGTCGTCACCCGCGCCGGCGTCACCAAGCTCGCCGGGGGCGGGCTCACCCCCGACGGCCACGACGGCACGGCCGTGTTCTCGACCGGTCGCGGCCGCTACCGGCTGATCCAGAACCACGAGCTCAAGGCGGGCTCCGAGCTCGGCGTGCCGCACCGCCCCGGGACGGTCTACGACGAGGGCGCGGTCGACGCCGGCGGGTGCACCGTCATCGCCACCGACAGCCGCGGCAGCAACCTCGGCGAGCACGTCGCCATCTCCGGCACCTCCACCAACTGTGCCGGCGGCCCGACCCCGTGGGGCACCTGGCTGACCTGTGAGGAGACCGAGGACCGGGCCGGGAAGTCCTGGAGCGGCAACGGGAAGAGCGGCACCTACGCCAAGGACCACGGCTACGTCTTCGAGGTCTTCCACGACGGACGCACCAACCCCAAGCCGATCAAGGCGTTCGGCCGCTACGCCCACGAGGCGCTGGCGATCGACAAGTCCCGCAAGCACGTCTTCCTCTCCGAGGACGCCTCGGGCCCGAACGGCCTGTTCTACCGCTGGACCGCGCCGCGCGGGGTCGAGCTCGGCCCGAACCTCGCCGACAGGCTGGCCGACGACGCCGGCGTGCTGGCCGCGATGCAGATCCTGCTCCCCGACGGCTCGGTGCTGCCCGACGTCGCCTACCTGACCTCCGCCCAGCTCGGCCTGCCCTTCGCGGTGACCTGGAAGCCGGTCCCGGACCGCGACGCCAAGAAGACCTCGACCCGCAAGCAGCTCGCCGACGGCGAGGTCACCCGCGGCAAGAAGTTCGAGGGCGTCTACGGCACCGACGAGGGCGTCTACGTCGTCAACTCGTTCGCGTTCGCGGAGGCCGACCTGCCGGCCGACGCCGTGCCGCACGACGGCATGGTCTGGTTCTACGACTACAAGCGCGAGACCATCCAGCTCGTCGCCTACTTCCCGCACCAGAAGACGGCCGTCTCCGGCGCCGCCGCGAAGTACGACGACCTCGTCTTCGACGGCCCCGACAACGTCACGGTCACCCCGTGGGGCTCGCTGGTGCTCGCCGAGGACGGCGTGGGCGCCTCGCACGTGCTGTCCGCGACGCCGTACGGCCCGGCGCAGGCGATCGCGCGCAACCAGCTCAACGACTCCGAGTTCACCGGCCCGACGTTCTCCGAGGACGGCAAGGTGCTCTTCGTCAACATGCAGGACCCGGGGCTGACCTTCGCGATCACCGGCCCCTGGGAGAAGTACCTCGGATGACCCGCGGCCGCGGGGGCGTGCTGTGATCCGACGCACAAGCCCCCGCGGTGGTGCCCGAGCGGGCGATCTGGTTAGGTGAGGCTTACCTGATCTCGGAGGAGAGCCTTCCCGTGCCCCAGCTCCCGCTGCACCACGTGTTCCATCCTGCCCACGCGGACCACTACGCCGACACCATCGGCGCGGGTCTCGACCACCTGCTGACCCACCTCAAGGGCGTCAGCGGCCCGGCGACCGGACGCCAGCCCGACGAGGCCGAGGCCCGGGTCGCCGCGATCGACCTCGAGCGCCCGCTCGAGGGCCTCGACGCGGTCCTCGACGAGGTCTCCGAGCTGTGGCTGAACGACGCCGTGTGGTTCCACGAGCCGCGCTACGCCGCCCACCTGAACTGCCCGGTCGTCGTACCGGCGCTGCTGGCCGAGCTCTTCGTCGCCTCGGTCAACAGCTCGCTGGACACCTTCGACCAGAGTGTCGGCGGCACCTTCATCGAGCGCCGGCTGATCGCGTGGACCGCCGAGCGGATCGGCTTCGGGGCCGAGGCCGACGGCGTCTTCACCAGCGGCGGCAGCCAGTCCAACCTGCAGGGCCTGCTGCTCGCCCGCGGCCGCCACGAGCGGGTGGACGCCGGCCGGCTGCGGATCCTCGCCTCCGCCGAGAGCCACTTCTCGGTGCAGAAGTCGGCGCGGCTGCTCGGTCTCGGCGACGAGGCGGTCATCAGCGTGCCGACCGACGAGCGGCACCGGCTCGACCCGGCGGCGCTAGAGCGCTCGCTCGCCGCCTGCGTCGACCTGCACCTGGTGCCGATGGCCATCGTCGCCACCGCCGGTACGACGGACTTCGGCGCCATCGACCCGCTGCCCGCGATCGCCGACCTGGCCCGGGCCTACGACGCCTGGCTGCACGTCGACGCGGCGTACGGAGGTGGCCTGCTCGTCTCGCCCACCCGCCGCTTCCGGCTCGACGGCATCGACCGCGCGGACTCGGTGACGATCGACTTCCACAAGACCTTCTTCCAGCCGGTCTCCTCCAGCGCGATCGTGGTCCGCGACCGGGCCACCCTGCGGCCCGCGACCTGGTACGCCGACTACCTCAACCCGCGCGAGTCGACGAGCCCCAACCAGGTCGACAAGTCCCTGCAGACCACCCGCCGCTTCGACGCGCTCAAGCTCTGGATGACCCTGCGCACGATGGGCCCCGACCTCCTCGGCCAGTACGTCGACGCGGTCGTCGACCTCGCCGCCGAGGTGCACGCGCTGGTGGCCGACGAGCCGGACCTCCGCTTCGCCGCGGCGCCCGAGCTGAGCACCCTGGTGTTCCGCTACGTCCCTCGCGACACCGACCTCGACGACGCCGCGCTGGCGCTGCTCAACACCGCGATCCGGGCCGAGCTCTACGCCAGCGGCACCGCGATGGTGGCGGCCACCAAGGTCGACGGCGTGCAGTACCTCAAGCTCACCCTGCTCAACCCGGTGGCGACCGCCGCCGACATCGTCGGCGTGCTCGACACCGTGCGTGCGGTCGGTGCCCGGCTCGCCTCCGTCCCCGCGGAGGTGGCCCGGTGATCACCCACGACTTCGTCGGCATCGGCCTCGGCCCGTTCAACCTCGGCCTGGCCTGCCTCACCGACCCGCTGCGCGGGTCCGACGACCTCGACGGAGTCTTCCTGGAGGCCCGCGACCGCTTCGACTGGCATCCCGGGATGCTCCTCGACGACGCGACCCTGCAGGTGCCCTTCCTCGCCGACCTCGTCACGATGGCGGACCCGACCTCGCGCTGGTCCTTCCTCAGCTACCTCAAGCAGAGCGGCAACCTCTACCCGTTCTACATCCGGGAGAGCTTCTACCCCCTGCGCCGGGAGTACGACGACTACTGCCGCTGGGCTGCCGAGAGCCTGCCCGGGATCCGCTTCGGCCAGGCCGTCACCGACGTCGAGCACGACGGCTCGGCGTACCTGGTCCGGACCTCGGCGGGCGCGAGCTTCCGCGCCCGCCGACTGGTGCTCGGCGTCGGCACCTCGCCACGGGTGCCGACGCCGTTGCGCCCCCTGCTCGGGGAGCGCGGGGTGACCCACTCCGCCGACTACCTCGCCCACCGGGAGGAGCTGCAGCAGGAGGAGCGGATCACCATCGTCGGCAGCGGGCAGAGCGCCGCGGAGATCTACCTCGACCTGCTCTCGGCCGCGCCCGAGCACGGCTACGAGCTGGTGTGGCTCACGCGCAGCCCGCGCTTCTTCCCGATGGAGTACACCAAGCTCACCCTGGAGATGACCTCGCCGGAGTACGGCGCCTACCACCGCGCGCTGCCGATGGAGACCCGGGACCGGCTGGCCCGCGACCAGCGGCACCTCTTCAAGGGGATCAGCGGCGACCTCGTCGACGCGATCTACGACCTGCACTACCAGCAGCGGGTCACCGCCGACGGCCCGCGCACGACGCTGCTCACCAACACCGAGGTGCGCGACGCCCGCCCGCTGGGGCGCGCCGGTGCCGACCTCGACCTGCTCCACACCGAGACCGGCGAGGCGTTCTCGCTGCGCACCGGTGGGCTGGTCCTCGCGACCGGCTACGGTCCCACCGAGCCGGCCTTCCTGCGGGGCGTGGAGGACCGGATCCGCCGCGACGCCAAGGGCCGGTACGACGTCGCGGAGGACTACTCCGTCGACGTCGCGGGCGGCGAGATCTTCGTGCAGAACGCCGAGGAGCACACCCACTCCCTGCTCGCGCCGGACCTCGGCATGGGCCCCTACCGCAACTCCGTCATCATCGCCGCGATGCTCGGCCGGGAGGCCTACCCGGTCGAGAAGCGGATCGCGGTGCAGACCTTCGGAGTCCCCGACCAGCTGCGACAGGAGGTCGCCCGATGACCGTCTCCCTGATCGGCCAGATCACGATCGAGCCGCTCGACCTCGCCCGTGACCTCGAGCTGCTGCACGCGTGGGTCACGCACCCCCGCTCGGCGTACTGGATGATGCAGGGCGCCTCGCGCGAGGACGTGCGCCGCGAGTACGCCGCCATCGCCGCGAACCCGCACCACGACGCCTTCCTGGGCCGGGTGGCCGGCCGCCCGGCGTTCCTCGTCGAGACCTACGACCCCGCCCACACCGAGGGCCTGAGCGAGCTGCCGGAGCTGCGGCCGGGCGACGGCGGCATGCACGTGCTGGTCGCGCCGCCCGAGGGATCGCCGGTCCCGGGGCTCACGACGGCCATCTTCGACGCGGTGATGGCCTTCTGCTTCGCCGACCCGGCCGTGCGGCGCGTCGTTGTGGAGCCCGACGTCCGCAATGCCCCGATCCGCGCCAAGAACGTCGCTGCCGGCTTCACCGAGCTGCGCGAGGTCCCGCTGCCCGGCAAGACCGCCATGCTCTCGGTCTGCCCGCGCGAGGACTGGCACGCCCCGGACCTCGTGATGGTCGATCCTGGCATCGGCGGGGCATCCGGCGGGGTAGTCCCTGACGAAAAGCACGCTTTCGACCCCGAAATCAGTGCTTTTCGTCAGGGACTACCGTCCGCGGAGCACCTGACGCCCGAGCTGATGGCGCGCGCGCAGCGGCACCTGGTGGCCAAGGCGCTGGGGGAGTTCAGCCACGAGCGGCTGATCGCGCCGGTGCCCGTGCCCGGCGAGGAGCGCTGGCGCGTCGACACCGACCTGGCGTCGTACACCTTCGCGGCCCGGGTGCACGCCCTGGAGCACTGGGTCGTCGACCCCGCCTCGGTCGTGCGCACCGTCGACGGCGAGTTCGCCGAGCCGGACGCCCAGGAGCTGATCGCCGAGCTGGCGCCGGTGCTGGGGATCCCGGACTCGCTGCTGCCGACGTACCTGGAGGAGATCGCCTCCACGCTCGCCTCGCACGCCTGGAAGCTGCGCCACCGCGCGGTCCCGGTGGACGAGCTGGTCGACGCGTCGTACCAGCAGCTGGAGTCGGCGATGACCGAGGGCCACCCTGCCTTCGTCGCCAACAACGGCCGGATCGGCTTCGGGTACGACGACTACGTCGCCTACGCCCCCGAGACCGGCACCCCCGTGCACCTGGAGTGGGTCGCCGCCCGGCGCTCGCTGTCGCACCTGTCGCTGGGCGAGGACCAGACCGAGCAGGACCTGTACGACGGCGAGCTGCCCCCGTCCGTGCGGGCCCGCTTCGAGGCCCGGCTCGGCGACCTGGGCCTGGCGGCCGAGGACTACCTGTTCCTGCCGGTGCACCCGTGGCAGTGGCGCAACAAGCTGGCGATCACGTTCGCGCCCGACGTCGCCCGCCGCGACCTGGTGCACCTCGGTGCCGGCGAGGACGAGCACCACCCGCAGCAGTCGATCCGTACCTTCTTCAACGCCAGCCGTCCCGAGCGGCACTACGTGAAGACGGCGCTGGCGATCCAGAACATGGGCTTCGTGCGGGGGCTCTCGCCGAAGTACATGGAGGCCACGCCGGCCATCAACGACTGGGTCGCCTCGGTCGTGCACGCCGACGACGAGCTCGCCGGGTGCGGTTTCGAGGTGCTGCGCGAGGTGGCGGCGATCGGCTACACGGGCGATGCGTTCCACCGCCTGGCCGGCACGTCGCCGTACCGGAAGATGATCGCGGCGCTGTGGCGCGAGAGCCCGGTCCCGCGGACCGCGGAGGGCGAGCAGCTGAGCACGATGGCCGCGCTGCTGCACCGCGACGCCGACGGCGACGCGCTCGTCACCGCCTGGATCAAGGCCTCGCCGGTGGACGCGGCGACCTGGGTCCGGGCCTACCTCGACGCCTACCTGCGCCCGCTCGTGCACTGCCTCCACGCCTACGACCTGGCGTTCATGCCGCACGGGGAGAACCTGCTGCTGCGGCTGCGCGACCACGTCCCGGTGGGGGCGTACATGAAGGACATCGGTGAGGAGGTCGCCGTGATGGGCGACCTGGCGCTGCCGCCGGAGGTGGAGCGGATCCGCGCCGCCGTACCGGACGACACGAAGCCGCTGGCCATCCACACCGACGTGTTCGACGGGGTGCTGCGCTACGTCGCCGCGATCCTCGACGAGGACGGGATGCTGCCGGAGACGGAGTTCTGGGCGATCGCGCGGGAGGTGATCGAGGCGCACGCCGCCGCGCACCCCGAGCTCGCGGAGGCTGCGGCGCGCTACGACCTGCTCAAGGACCGCTTCCGGCACTCCTGCCTCAACCGCCTCCAGCTGCGCAACACGCTGCAGATGGTCGACATCGCCGACCAGGCGGAGTCGCTGATCTTCGCGGGCACGCTGGCGAACCCGGTCGCCCGGGAGCCACGGTGACCCTCCGGTGATCACCAGGGATGCGTGGGGCATCCCGCAGGTCAGCGCAGGCTCGGTCCTCGAGGTGGCGCGCGAGCAGGGCCGGGTGACGGCCCGGGACCGCGGGTGGCAGCTCGAGGTGGAGCGGCGCCGGGCCGAGGGCACCTGCGCCGAGGTCTTCGGAGAGTCCGGCCGTGAGTGGGACCTGCTCGTTCGCCGGTCCCTGCTGGCCGACACCGCACGCCGTGCGTACGCCGCGCTCGCCGCGGAGAGCCGCGCCTTCGTCGACGCCTACGTCGAGGGCGTCAACGAGGTCGTCGAGCGGCCCTGGCAGCGCTGGACCCCGCTCGGCGTCTTCGCCGTGCAGCACCTGTTGTTCTCGCGCTTCCCGAGCAAGCTCTGGCAGGACCACCTCGCCCGGGTGCTCGGCCCGGACGCCGTCGGCGCCCTGGCCCTGCTGCGCACCGAGGGCCTGCCCGGTGGCAGCAACGCCGTCGCGGTCTCCGGCGCGCGCACCGCCAGCGGTCTCCCCCTCGTCGCGGGGGACCCGCACCGGGTGATCGAGGCGGCCGGTTGCTACCAGCAGGTGCGCCTGGTCTGCACCGATCCCGCGGACGCCTTCGACGTCGCCGGGCTGACCTTCGTCGGCGTCCCCGGCATCCAGCACTTCGGCCACGCCGGCTCCGTCGCCTGGGGCGTGACCAACGCCGTGGCCGACGACGAGGACGTGTACGTCGAGGAGCTCGTCCGCCACGCCGGCGCCGTCGTCGCCCGCGGCGCCTCCGGCTGGGAGCCGGTCGCGCGGCGGGTCGACACGATGCGCGTGCGCACCGGACCCGACCGCTACGACGCCGAGCAGGTCGAGGTCCTCGTCACCGAGCGCGGCCCGGTCGTCGTCGGTGGTCCCGGCACCGCGGCGACCTTCAGCCTGCGCACGCCGGCCTTCGTGCTCGGCGACCTCGGCTTCGACGCGCTGCTGCCGCTGCTCCGCGCCCGCACGACCGCCGACGTGGTCGACGCGTTCGCGCACTGGGTCGGTCCGGTCGACAACCTGCTGGTCGCCGACGCCGCCGATGTCGTGGAGCACCGGGTCGTCGGCCGGGTCCCGGCCCGCGACGCCGTCACCGGGACGTGGACCGGGTGGGTCGCGGACCTGCCGCGGCGCACCGGCGCGGCGACGGGCGGGGTGCTGGTCAGCGCCAACGACCGCGCCACCGAGGACTTCGCGCGCATCGGTGACGACTTCGCGCCGCCGTACCGGGCTGCCCGGATCACGGCCCTCCTCGCCGACGGTGTCGTCACCCCCGAGCGGGTGGCCGACGTCCTCGCCGACGACCTGCAGACGGCCGGCGCGGCCCTGCTCGACCTGGCCGCTCGTCTTGCCGACCTCACCGCACCGGCCGCCGCCCTGCGCGACCGGCTCCTCGGCTGGGACCGACGGATGGCGGCCGACAGCGTCGACGCGGCGCTCTTCGCTGCCGTCCGGGCCGCGGTGGTCGAGGCGTTCGCGGCCTCGCCCGTGCTCGCCGGAGCCGACGTGTCGCCGTACGGCGAGATGTACGCCCCCTGGTTCGACCTGCGCGCCCGCCTCCGGCTCGCGCTGCCGGCCCTGCTCGTCGCCGAGAAGCCGTTCGCCGTCGACCCGCTCGCCGCCGTCGCCGCCGCGCTGGAGGAGGTCGCGGTTGCGCCCACGCCGCCCGCATGGGGCAGCGCGCACCTGGCGTACCCGCTCACCCCGCACCAGCAGTTCGGCCAGCCCGCGCCCGAGGGCCACGCCCCGCCCCTGGTCCCGCTCGCCGGCGACGACGACTGCGTGCAGGCCACGCGGGCCATCGGCGGCACCGGGGTGTGCGTGCACGGACCGGTCGCCCGGTTCGTCTGGGACCTCGCCGGCGCCAGTCGCTGGGTCGTCCCGCTGGGCGCCGCCGCCGACCCCGCTTCTGTGCACCACGCCGACCAGCAGGCGGCCTGGGCCGCCGGCCGCACCATCCCCCTGGAGGACCGATGACCGTCACCCTGCGCCGCGTCGACCCCGACGCCGATGCCGCCCTGCTCACCGGCTGGGTCACCGAGGAGCGGGCCGTCTTCTGGGGGATGGCGGAGCTGAGCGAGGAGGACGTGCGCGCGGTCTACACCTACATCGACGAGCAGGAGCACCTCGCGGCGTACCTCCTCGTGCTCGACGGCGAGCCGATCGGCCTGCTGCAGACCTACGACCCGGAGGTGGACGAGATCGGGGAGTGGTACGACCGCGCGCCCGGTGACGTCGGCATCCACCTCCTGCTCGCCTCCGACGAGCGCCGCGCCGGACGCACGCCGGAGGTGCTCGCGGCGGGCTTCGCCTTCGTCGCGCACCTGCCGGGTTGCCGCCGCCTGGTCCTCGAGCCCGATGCGCGCAACGTCGCCTCCGTGGCCCTGCTGGAGCGCCTGGGCGCCGAGCGCGGACCGTTGGTCGACCTCCGCACGAGCATCGCGGAGAAGCCCGCCCAGTTCTTCTTCCTCAGCCGCGAGCGCGCGCTGGAGCTCGCGGGGGCCTTCCCCGGCTAGGCTCCCGCCATGTCCGGGGGAGCGCACGCGGCACCGAACCCGTTGCCGGGACCGCTCTGGTCACGTGCGCGCTACGGCTCGGCGTCGGGACGTCGTCCGGTCGAGATCGCGTTGTTGGTCCTCCTCTCCGTGGCTCTGCTCGTGGTGGCCGTGGCGGACGGCCGCAGCATCGGTCAGTGGTGGTGCGTCGCCGGTGTGGCCGGCGTGCTGGCGGCCCCCGGCTTCCGGCCCGCGGGTGCCGTGCCCATGGGCGCGGGCAGCATCGTCGTCTCCGCTGAGGCCGCCCTGCGCGGAGCCTTCGACGGAGCGCAGGCGGTGATCGGTCTCGGCTCCATGGCGGCCCTGCTGCTCGTCATCAGTGCCGTCGGCTTCCGCGACGACGACGACCGACGCCGCACCTGGGGCGAGCCGCGGACGTTCCTGCCGAGCGAGCCCGGCCCGCTCCTCGCCTGGTCCCGCCTGCGCGACCGCGGCCTCCGCTTCCTCGGCGAGCTCGCGAGCGTCGTGCTCGGCGGCGCCGTCCTGGTCGCCTACGCCGTCGTGCAGGACGCGAACCCGTCCCCGATCATCGTCGGGACCGGAACCCTCCTCGTGCTCGCCAGTGCGCCGCTGCGCGCGCCGCTGTGGCCGGTGGTCTGCTGGCTGGGCCTGGTCGTCGCGGTCGCCGGATCCTGGGCGTCGATCTCGTCGCGTGCCGCGCTCGGATCCGCCGTGCCCCTCGTCGCGCTCGCCTTCGTCATCCGCGAGTGCGCCTGGTCGTCGGCGCCGGCCGCTGACGACACCGCAGCGCTCCCCGCCTCAGTCGAGCAGGGCTGAGAGGTCCAGCTCCACCTCCCCGAGATCGGCGACCGCGATCGAGCCCGTCGGCCTCTCCTCGGTCAGCGCCAGCCCGATGTCCCACTCCTCGCCGGCGTTGACCAGGACGCTCAGCGTACGGGCGACGCGGTCGACCACCCAGTACTGCGCGATGCCGGCGCGGCGGTAGTCGGTCGCCTTGCGGAACAGGTCCTCCTCGCGGGTGGACGGCGAGAGGATCTCGACGACCAGGACGGGCACCTCGGGCGACCAGTGCTCGTCGTCGCGGACGACCTGGACCGAGATGTCCGGCACGCGCAGCGAGCCCGACGGGAGGGCGAAGCCAGCCTCGGTGCGCACGACGGCTCCGGGTAGTGCCTGACGCAGGGCGACCAGCACGTTGCCGGTCACGTCCTGGTGCCGCCCGCGGGCGGGTGGGCTCATGATCGCCACCCCGTCGACGTACTCCGCGCGGACACCCTCGGGCAGGGCGTCGAAGTCGGCGCGCGACATCGGCGTCCGTTCGAGCCGTTCGAGGGTCGGCTGGTCCATGGCGGTTTCCTGACGAATCGACACATCGTGCTCCTCCAGTGTGCATGCCTCCCCCGAGATGGAGAAGCAGGACGATCGTGCGCCAGGGGTCCGACACAAACCCCCGCGCCACCCGAGCGGGGGTGAGCCCGTGAGGGGTGTGAGCCCGTGAGACGGAGTTGACGCAACGAGATCCGTCGAGCCGTCGGACCGAAACCAGCGCGGCCCAGGATCCTCGGCATGACCCTCACCAGCCCGAGCGACGACCTGGTCGCGAGCAGCACCCCCACGATCAGCCGCCGTCGCGGCCGGTGGATCGACGACTGGCGCCCCGAGGACCCGGAGTTCTGGGACTCGGTCGGCGCCCCGGTGGCCAAGCGCAACCTGGCCTGGTCGATCTTCGCCGAGCACCTCGGCTTCTCGGTCTGGTTGATCTGGAGTGTGTCCTCGGCCTTCCTGGTCGCCCAGGGCTTCAGCTTCACGCCGCAGCAGCTGTTCTTCCTGGTCGCGATCCCCAACCTGGTGGGCTCGCTGATCCGGGTGCCCTACACCCTGGCGGTCGGGCGGTTCGGCGGCCGCAACTGGACCATGGTCAGCGCCGGGCTGCTGCTCATCCCCACGCTGTCCTTCGCCTACGCCGTCACGCAGCCCCAGACGCCGTACTGGGTCTTCTGCGTGATCGCCGCGACGGCGGGCTTCGGCGGTGGCAACTTCGCCAGCTCGATGGCGAACATCAACTTCTTCTACCCGGCGAGCAAGAAGGGCGCCGCGCTCGGGCTCAACGCGGCCGGCGGCAACCTGGGCGTGGCGATCATCCAGCTCTTCCTCCCCGTGCTGGTCGGCGGTGCTGGCATCTTCGGGCTGGTCAAGGCGAGCGAGGGTGGCATCCACCTGGAGCGCGCCGCCTGGGTGTACGCCGGACTCGCCGTCGCCGCGGTGCTCGCCGCTTTCTTCTTCATGGACAACCTGTCCACGGCCAAGACCGACACCAGGCAGCAGCTCAGCGTCCTCACGCACCGCCACACCTGGGTGATGGCGCTGCTCTACATCGGCACCTTCGGCTCGTTCATCGGCTACTCCGCGGCGATGCCGCTGCTCATCAAGCTCAACTTCTGGCGCCAGCCGGTCCCGGCCGTCGAGGGCATCGGCATCAACTTCGCGTTCTACGCCTTCCTCGGCGCCCTGGTCGGCTCGGTCGCGCGACCGCTCGGCGGCCACCTCGCCGATCGCTTCGGCGGCGGCCGGATCACCTTGCTCGCCTTCAGCGGGATGGTCCTCGGCACGCTGGGCATCCTCGTCACGCTGAGCATGCTGGAGCCGCTCCCGCCGGCGCCCGACAAGGCCAAGCTCGCGGAGATCGCGGCGAACCCGGGCGGCTTCCAGTTCCCCGAGGCGGTGCGCTCCGCGGTCGAGTCCAACGCCGGCGTCTTCCCGCTGTTCCTCGGGATCTTTCTCTTCGTCTTCGCCTGCACCGGGATCGGCAACGGCTCGACGTACAAGATGATCCCGGCGATCTTCCGCACCGACGCGGTCCGCGCGACCGCCGAGGGTACGCCGGAGCGGGAGCTCGCCCTGCTCGACGGCACCAAGAAGTCCTCGGCCGCGGTGGGCATCATCGGCGCGGTCGGCGCGATCGGCGGCTTCCTGATCCCGATCACGTTCGGCTCGCCGTGGGTCACCGACCCGCTCGCGGCGACCAAGACCGCGTTCGTCGTCTTCACCACCTTCTACGTGCTCTGCGCGCTCGTCACCTGGGCGGTCTTCCTGCGCAAGCCCGCGAAGGCGGACCGCGGCTACGCCGGGATCGGCATCTGATGGCGGGGACCGCCCCGGCGCGCACCCACTGCCCCTACTGCTCCCTGCAGTGCGGGATGGCGGTCACGCGCCAGGGGCGGTCGGGCATCGAGATCGGCGCGTGGGAGGACTTCCCCGTCAACGAGGGCGCGCTGTGCCGCAAGGGCTGGACGTCGGGCGCGCTGCGGGGGAGCCGCGAGCGGCTGACCCAGCCGCTGGTCCGCGACCGGGCGACCGGGGAGCTGCGGGCCGCGGAGTGGGACGAGGCGCTGGACCTGGTCGCCGACCGGATCCGCAGCCTCCAGGCCGCGCACGGCAAGGACGCGGTGGCGGTCTTCGGCGGGGGCGGGCTGACGAACGAGAAGGCCTACCAGCTGGGGAAGTTCGCCCGGGTGGCGCTGGGCACGAGCCAGATCGACTACAACGGCCGTTGGTGCATGAGCTCGGCGGCCAGCGCGGCCAACCAGGCGTTCGGGGTGGACCGCGGGCTGCCCTTCCCGCTCGCCGACATCGAGCGGACCGACGTGCTGGTGCTGGTCGGCTCCAACCTGGCGGAGACCATGCCGCCGGCCGCACGGCACCTCGACCGGCTGCGGGAGCGTGGCGGCAAGGTCGTCGTGGTCGATCCTCGCCTCACCCCCACGGCCGAGCGCGCCGACCTCTTCCTGCAGCCTGTCCCGGGCACCGATCTCGCGCTGGCACTGGGGATCCTCCACCTGCTGGACGCCCGCGGCGCCGTCGACGAGGAGTACGTCGCGGCCCGCACCACCGGCTTCGAGGAGGTCCGCCGCTCGGTGGCCTCCTGGTGGCCCGAGCGGGTGGAGCGCGTCACCGGTGTCGCCACCGACGAGCTGCGCGCGCTGGCCGACCTGCTCGCCGAGGCGGGCACGGTGACGGTGCTGACGGCCCGCGGTGCGGAGCAGCACGCCCAGGGCACGGCCACCGTGCTGGCGTGGATCAACGTGGCCCTCGCGCTCGGCATGCCCGGGACGCCGTACGCCGGCTACGGCTGCCTCACCGGCCAGGGCAACGGCCAGGGCGGCCGCGAGCACGGCCAGAAGGCCGACCAGCTGCCGGGCTACCGGATGATCGACGACCCGGCGGCCCGCGCGCACGTGGCCGGGGTGTGGGGCGTGGACCCCGACTCCCTGCCGGGCAAGGGCAGGTCGGCGTACGAGCTGTTGACCTCGCTCGGCCAGGACGGCGGACCGAAGGCCCTGCTGGTGCACGGCTCCAACATCGTGGTCTCCGCGCCGCACGCCACCCACGTCACGCAGCGGCTGGAGGCCCTGGACCTGCTGGTCGTCTGCGACATCGTCATGTCCGAGACGGCCGCGCTCGCCGACGTCGTCCTGCCGATCACCCAGTGGGCGGAGGAGAGCGGCACGATGACCAACCTGGAGGGCCGGGTCATCCTGCGCCGGCGTGCGATCGCCCCGCCCGCGGGGGTGCGCAGCGACCTCGACGTCATCGCCGGCCTCGCCGAGCGGCTCGGCTCACCGGTCGGGTTCTCGGTCGAGCCGGAGGAGGTCTTCGCCGAGCTGGGCCGCGCCTCCGCGGGCGGCAAGGCCGACTACGCGGGCATCACCTATGCGCGGATCGCCGAGGAGAAGGGGGTCTTCTGGCCCTGCCCCACGCCCGAGCACCCGGGCACCCCGCGGATGTTCGCCGACTCCTTCGCGACCGCCGACGGCCGCGCGCGCTTCCTGGTGCAGGAGCACCGGGGCGCGGCCGAGCAGCCGGACGCATCGTACCCGGTCCACCTCACGACGGGCCGGGTGCTCGCGCAGTACCAGTCCGGTGCGCAGACCCGGCGGATCAAGGCGTTGACCGACGAGGGTGCCTTCGTCGAGCTGCACCCGATGCTCGCTGAGCGGATCGGCGCCCACGACGGCGAGCCGGTCGTCGTCCGCACCCGTCGGGGCGAGATGAAGGCGCCGGCCCGGGTCGTGACCACGATCCGGCCGGACACCGTCTTCGTGCCCTTCCACTGGGTGGGCGCCAACCGGCTCACCAACGACGCGCTCGACCCGTCCAGCCGGATGCCGGAGTTCAAGGTCTGCGCCGCCGAGGTGCTGGTCTGACTACTCGTTGACGAGGTTCGTCACGCCGTACGACGCGGACGCGACCCGGGCGCGCAGCGCCGCGGGCACCGGGACGACGAAGGACACCGACTCCTCCGGGTGACCCTCCTCGTGGTGGCCCTCCTCCGGCGGCACGAAGTCCCAGCGGGCCTCGCCGAGGTAGGCGCCCTGGTCGTCGTAGAAGCCGCCGAGGACCTGGAGCGCGAGGATCTCGCTGACGTCGCTGGTGATGGTGAGCCGGCCGCGCAGGGCACGGCCGTCGAAGCGCACCCCCTGCGTGGTGAACCGGTCGTCGAAGGGGCCGACGAGACGGCCCACCGAGTCCGGCGCGGGCGAGAGGTCGCGCAGCCCGGGCAGCTCGGGGTCCCCGGTCGGGGTGGGCAGTCCGAGCGAGGTCTGGACGACGGGACCGGTGGGCGTCTGCTCCGCGGCCGGGCTGTCGTCGGAGCCGCTCGCGGCGAGCCAGAGGCCGGCGACGAGGGCGAGGGAGGCGGCGCCGGCGGTGCCGGCGGCGACGAGGGGCTTCACGGGTGTCTCCTGGAAAGGGGGTGGGGGCCCGCGCCGTCGCGCGGGCCCCCGAGGGTGGATCAGGCGGTCAGCGGCGGGCGGTGACCGTCAGGGTGGGCGTGACCGACGGGAGCGTCTTCGACGACCCGGCGTACGACGCCGCGAGGCGGTGCGCGCCGCGCGCCAGGCGCAGGGTCACCGTGGCGCGGCCGTTGCGGACCACGACGGTCCGCACGACGCGGCCCTTGTCCTTCACGACGACCTTGCTGCCGCTCGGGACGCGGCTGGCGACGATCCGGTAGGTGACGGTGCGGTTCGGCTTGACCACGGTCGGGCCGGTGATGCCCAGCGCGGTGGCGACCTTGCCCGGCGCCGGCGTGGCGGTGACCGTCACGGTCGGCTCGGCCGGGACCGGGATCCGCGGCCGGACGCCGAGCGCGGAGCCGACGATGCCGAACAGGTCGGTGTTGTCGATCTCGCCCTCGAGCAGCTTCGAGCCGGCGCCGAAGGAGAAGATCGGCACGTCCGCACCGGTGTGGTTGCCGGAGAGGTAGGTCAGCCAGAGCGCGCCGTTCGGCGTACCGTCCAGGGAGGTGTAGTTCTCACCCTGGTCGACCGTGCCGAACGTCGCCGGGGCGAAGTTCTTCACGTCCGCCTGGCCGGCGTCGCCGTCGTTGATGAAGCCGTGCGAGCGGGTCCCGTCCTTCGCGCCCGCGGTGGCACGCGAGGGGTTCGAGGTGTTCTTGCCGTCGGTGTTCGACGGCGGGGCGGCGGCCTCGGCGTTGACGTAGCTCCCCTTCTCGATGATGTTGAAGCCGGCGCACTCGTGGTCGGCGGTGACGATGACCAGGGTGTGGCCGTCGGCCTTGGCGAAGTCGTAGGCGACCTTGACGGCGTCGTCGAACGCCTTGGTCTCCTCGAGCGTCTGGGCCGCGTCGTTGGCGTGCGAGCGCTTGTCGATGAGCGCGCCCTCGACCTGCAGGTAGAAGCCCTTGCCGGTCTTGGCCGACTTGGTCTTCAGCAGCTCGATGGCCTTGGTCGTCATGTCGGCGACCGTCGGCTCCTGCGCGGCGGCGTCGGCGGGGTTCTCGCGCTTGTACTTCTCGATGGTCATGTTGCCCTTGGAGAAGAGCCCGAAGACCTTGCCGGCGTTGGCGTCGACGCCCGCGAGGTCGGTCTTGCTCGCGACCGTCTGGGAGCCCGGGGAGCCGATGACGGTGTAGCCGTTGGACTTGAGCGAGTCCTCGTTGGCCTGGTCGAAGCGGCTCAGGCCGCCGCCCAGGATGACGTCGGCGGTCTGGTTCGTCGCGATCTGGTCGGCGATCGGGGTGACCCGCAGGTCGCTGGTCGGCAGCGGGTTGCCGCCGGTGACGTCGGGGAGTTGGCAGGAGGCCTCGACGTAGCTCGGCCCCTGGCAGGCGCGCTGCAGGGTGTGGCTCATCTGGCCGGCGGGGGTCGCGTCGGTGATCTCCGCGGTCGACACGTTGCCGGTCGAGAGGCCGGCCTGGTGCGCGAGCTCCATCAGGGTCGGGGTGATGTTCGCCTTGGCGTCGATGCCGTTGGCGTTGTTGTAGGTCTTCACGCCCGAGGACCACGCGGTGGCCGCGGAGGAGGAGTCGGTGACGTAGTTCGGCACGAAGTCCGCGGCGCCGGGCTGGCCCGAGTTCTTCTGCACGGCGTACGTCGCGACCTGGCCGGTCGTGCCGAGCTTCTCCATGTTCAGCTCGCCGTCGGCGCCGTAGTAGCGCTGTCGGGCGGCGCTCACCTGGGTGCGGCCCATGCCGTCACCGAGCAGGTAGATCACGTTCTTGATGCCGTCCTCGGCGTTGGCCGAGGCGGACGGGGTGGCCACCAGGGTGCTGCTCGCGGCGCCGACGAGCGCCAGTGCGGCGAGGGCCGCAGTCTTCATCCGGGGGTGCACGTGCACTCCTTCGTTGTCCCGTGCGCGGTCGCGGACCGACCACGCTCGCCGGGAGGCTAGGGAACCCCGCGAGCCACCGGTCGGGCGGCGAGCAGACAACGGGTGGACCGCAGGTGAAGGCCTGGTGGCAGGTCAGCCGAGCAGCACGCGGACCACCGGCGCGCCGAGGGCGCACAGGAGGGCGGCCGCGCCGAGCGCGACCGTACGGCGCTCGCGCGTGGTCATGCCCCTCTCTTCTCCACCTGGCGGCGTTTCACACCTCGGTGAGGCTGTGAGGAGGAGTTGACCTCGTGGTGCACCCGGCGCGCCGGACGTGAAATCTGCGCGGCCGAGCATGGAGCCATGACCGAGAGCCCCGCCCCGCCGCGACCGCGGCTGGTGGTCGTCGGCTCCGGCATGGCCGCGACCCGGCTGGTCGAGGAGCTGGTGGCCCGCGGCGCGACCGAGCGGATGCAGGTCACCGTGCTGGGCGAGGAGCCGGTGGCGCCGTACAACCGGATCCTGCTCTCGGCCGTCCTGGAGGGCACGCACCGGCCGGAGGCGCTGACCCTGCGCGCTCCCGGGTGGTACGCCGAGCACGGCATCGACCTGCGCCTGGGCGCCCGCGTGCTGGGGGTCGACCGCGACCACCGGGACGTGATGCTGGTCGACGGCACCCTGGTCGAGTACGACGTGCTGGTGCTCGCCACCGGCAGCATCCCGACGCTGCCGCCGATCCGCGGCCTGGTCCGGATGGACGGCTCGCTGCACGACGCGGTGCACGCCTTCCGCAGCCTGGCCGACTGCCGGCGCCTGCTGCAGGCGCTCGAGCGTCCGGGGAACCGGCGCGCGGTCGTCGTCGGGGGCGGTCTCCTCGGCCTCCAGGTGGCCCGTGCGCTGGGGACCCGTGGTCTCCAGACCGAGATCGTCGAGGGCGCCGAGCACCTGCTCCACCGTCAGATCGACACCGCCGCGGGCCGGATCCTGGCACGGGACCTGAAGAGGCTCGGGGTCGCGGTCTACACCGGCGCCCGGGCGACCCGCCTGCTCGACGGGCCGGCGCTGCGGCTCGACAACGGCTTCACCCTCGACACCGACCTGCTCGTCCTCACCGCGGGCGGGCGGCCCTCGACGGCGCTGGCCCGCGGCGCGGGCCTGGAGGTCCGCCGCGGGATCGTCGTCGACGACCGGCTCGCGAGCGTCACGGACCCGAGCATCCACGCGCTCGGCGACTGCGCCGAGCACGGCGGCCGGACCACGGGCTTCGTGCCGCCCGCCTGGGAGCAGGCCGGCGTCCTCGCCGGCATCCTGTGCGAGGAGGCGGTCACCTACGACGGCGCCCGGGTCGTCGCCCGGCTGCGGGCCACCGACCTCGACGTCGCCGTGCTCGGCGACGCCGCGGCCGAGCTCGACGCGGGCGGTGAGCTCGTCGAGGTCGCCAACCCGATCGCCGGCTCCCACCGGCGGCTCGTGGTCCGCGACGGCCGGATCGTCGCGGCCACCCTGGTCGGCGACCTGTCCCGGGTCGGCCTGATCACCCAGCACTTCGACCGGCGGACCGTCCTCGGGCCGCGTGAGCCCGGGCACCTGCTCCTGCCGGAGCGGGCGGACGGGGGCAGCGTCGCCCTCGCCCTGCCCGACGACGCCGAGGTGTGCGCCTGCGCGGGCGTCACCGCGGGCCGGATCCGGGCCTGCTCGTCGTACGAGCAGGTCCGTGACACCACCCGTGCGACCACCGGCTGCGGTGGTTGCGCCTCCACGGTCCGGCAGCTGCTCAGCAGCCCGGACCGATCTGTCCTCGCCACGAAAGGTCCCTGACATGGCCCCGCACCTTCGCAAGCAGCTCGTCGTCGTCGGCCACGGGATGGTCGGGCACCGCTTCGTGCAGGCCGCGATCGAGCGCGGTCTCACCGAGACCCACGACATCGTGGTGCTCGGCGAGGAGCCCCGGCCGGCGTACGACCGGGTGGCGCTGACGTCCTACTTCGAGGTGGGCGCGCAGGCGCTCTCCTTCCTCCCCGAGGGCCGGTACGACGACCCGCGGGTCACCCTTCGCCTCGACGCCCAGGTCGTGGCCATGGACGCGGCCGAGCAGACCGTGACCCTCGCCGGCGGCGACACCCTCGCCTACGACGAGCTGGTCCTCGCCACCGGCGCCGCGCCCTTCGTGCCGCCGGTGCCGGGCAAGGACCTCGACAACGTCTTCGTCTACCGCACCATCGAGGACCTGGAGGCGATCCGCGCGGCGTCGCAGGGAGCGCGGGCCGGCGCGGTCATCGGCGGCGGCCTGCTCGGGCTGGAGGCGGCGAACGCGCTGCACCAGCTCGGCGTGCCGACGCACGTGGTGGAGATGGCGCCCCGGCTGATGGCGGTGCAGGTCGACGACGTGGGCGGCGCGACGCTGAAGCGGCACATCGAGGACCTCGGCCTCACCGTCCACACCGGTGTGATGACCGAGCTGATCGACGGCGACGCGGACGGTCGGGTCAGCGCGATCAAGTTCAAGGACGAGGAGCCGCTGCCGCTCGACATCGTGATCTTCTCGGCAGGCATCCGCCCCCGCGACGCGATCGCGCGGGCCGCCGGCCTCGACGTCGCCGAGCGCGGCGGCGTCCTGGTCGACGAGCAGTGCCGCAGCTCCGACCCGCACGTGTGGGCGATCGGGGAGTGCGCGGCGCCGGGTGGACGGATGTACGGCCTGGTCGCGCCGGGCTACACCATGGCCGAGGTCGTCGTGGACACCCTGCTCGGTGGCGCGGCCGGCGCCTTCACCGGCGCCGACATGTCGACCAAGCTCAAGCTGCTCGGCGTCGACGTGGCCTCCTTCGGCGACGCCTTCGCGACCACGGAGGACTGCCTGGAGCTGGTCTTCTCCGATGCCGTGGCCGGCGTCTACAAGAAGCTCGTGGTCAAGGAGAACGCCGCCGGCGGCGTCGAGCTGCTGGGCGGCATCCTGGTGGGCGACGCCTCGGCGTACGGCGTGCTGCGCCCGCTCGTGGGCAGCGGCATGGTGCTGCCGGACAACCCCGAGGAGCTGATCCTGCCGGCGGGACGGGTCTCGACGGGCTCGACCACCGACCTCCTGCCCGACGAGGCGCAGGTCTGCTCCTGCAACAACGTGACCAAGGCCGAGATCGTCGCCGCGGTCTCCGAGGGCGGCGGCTGCGACAGCCCCGCGTGCGTCACGAAGTGCACCCAGGCGGGTGCCACCTGCGGCTCCTGCAAGGTCGTGGTGAAGAAGATCGTCGAGGACCACTTCGCCGCCACCGGCAAGAGCGTCGACAAGTCGCTGTGCGAGCACTTCCGGATGACCCGGCAGGAGCTCTTCGAGGTGGTCGCGGTGCACGGCTACAACCGCTTCGACGACATCGTCGCCGGGCACGGCACCGGCCGGGGCTGCGACATCTGCAAGCCCACCGTGGCCTCGATCCTCGCCAGCCTGCTCAACCACCACGTCCTCGACGGCTCCAACGCGACGCTGCAGGACACCAACGACGCCTACCTCGCCAACCTGCAGAAGAACGGCACCTACTCGGTCGTCCCGCGCATCCCCGGCGGCGAGATCACCCCCGACAAGCTGATCGTGATCGGCGAGGTGGCCCGCGACTACGGGCTCTACACGAAGATCACCGGCGGCCAGCGGATCGACCTGTTCGGTGCCCGGATGGAGGACCTGCCGGCGATCTGGAAGCGTCTCGTCGACGCCGGCATGGAGTCCGGCCACGCCTACGGGAAGTCCCTGCGCACGGTGAAGTCCTGCGTCGGCTCGACCTGGTGCCGGTACGGCGTGCAGGACTCCGTCGGCATGGCGATCGAGCTCGAGCTGCGCTACCGCGGGCTGCGCTCGCCCCACAAGCTCAAGGGCGGCGTGTCCGGCTGTGCCCGCGAGTGCGCTGAGGCGCGCGGCAAGGACTTCGGGATCATCGCCACCGAGAAGGGCTGGAACCTCTACGTCGGTGGCAACGGCGGCGCGATCCCCGCGCACGCCCAGCTCCTGGCCGGTGACCTGTCACGGGAGCAGCTCATCCGCTACCTCGACCGGTTCCTCATGTACTACGTCCGCACCGCCGACCGGCTGCAGCGGACGTCGTACTGGATGGAGGAGATCGGCGGCCTGGAGCGGGTCCGCGAGGTCGTCGTCGACGACAGCCTCGGCCTGGGCACGGAGCTGGAGGCCTCGATGGCGGCGCACGTCGACTCCTACTTCGACGAGTGGAAGGCCACCATCGAGGACCCGGAGAAGCTCGCGCGCTTCGTCTCCTTCGTCAACGCCCCCGGCACGCCGGACCCGAACATCGCCTTCCGCGAGGAGCGCGGCCAGGTCCAGGCCGCCAACAACGACGGGCCGGTCTCGCTCGGCTCCACGATCCCGGTCGGAGGCCCGCGATGAACCCCACGGAGCACGCGATCGACACCGTCGTGTGCCGTCTGGACCAGGTCCGCCGCGAGTCCGGCGTCCTCGCGCTCGTCGACGGCGAGGCGGTCGCCGTCTTCCGCACCTACGACGACCGGGTGTTCGCGCTGTCGAACTTCGATCCCTTCGGTCGTGCCTCGGTGCTGTCCCGCGGCATCGTGGGCACGCTCGGCGAGGACGCGGTCCCGTTCGTGGCGAGCCCGCTGCTCAAGCAGCGCTTCGACCTGCGCACGGGGGTCTGCCTCGACGACCCGGCGGTGGCCGTGCCGACGTACGACGTCCGCGTGGTCGACGGCGTTGTGGTGGTCGGGGCTCGGCGCGAGACACTGGACCCGTGAGCGACCTGCCCCTGTCCGGCTTCAGGATCGGGGTCACCGCCGCCCGGCGGGCCGAGGAGCAGGTGAACCTGCTGGAGCGGCGCGGGGCCGAGGTGATCCACGCCCCTGCGCTGTCCGTCGACCCCAACCGGATCGACGAGGCCGGCTTGCGCGCCGCGACCGAGGAGGTGCTGGCCCAACCGGTCGACATCTTCGTGGCGACGACCGGGATCGGCCTGAAGTCCTGGTTCGCCGCGGCCGAGCGGTGGGGCCTGCTCGACGACCTGCTCGCCCACCTGGGGCAGGCGGAGATCCTCGCCCGCGGGCCCAAGAGCGTCGGCGCGCTGCGCCGGGCCGGGCTGCGCGAGCTGTGGGCACCGGAGTCCGAGGCCTTCGACGACGTGCTCGTGCACCTGCGCGGGCGTGACCTGGAGGGCCGGCGGATCGTCGTCCAGGAGCACGGCCAGTCGCTGTCGATGGCGGCCCACGCGTTGCGGCGGCTGGGTGCGGACGTCACCACGGTCGCGGTCTACCGGGTCGAGGGCGCTGCCGACCCCGAACCGATGTTCCGCCTGATCGAGCAGGTCGCCGGGCGCCGGGTGCACGCGGTCACCTTCACCGCCGCGCCGGCGATCGCCGCGATGATGGAGGCCGCCACCTCGACCGGCCACCGCGACGAGGTCGTCACGGCCTTCCAGGCCGACGTGGTCGCCGCCTGCGTCGGGCCGGTCACCGCGGCCGCCTTCGAGATGTGGGGCGTGCCGTCGATCTACCCCGAGCGCTCCCGGCTGGCGGCGATGGTCAAGCAGCTCGAGACCGAGCTGCCCTCGCGCGCGGCCGGCACCACCTTGGAGGTCGCCGGCCACACCCTCCTGCTGCACGGCGACGACGTGCTCCTCGACGGCGTCGAGGTGAAGCTCTCGCCCGCGCCGTACGCCGTCCTCCAGGCACTGCTCGTCAACCCCGGCACCGTCGTGTCCCGCCGCGACCTGCTGACCGCGCTGCCCTCGGGGACCGCCGGCTCCGAGCACGCCGTGGAGATGGCGGTCGCCCGGCTGCGGGCCGCGCTCGGCACCCGCTGCGTGCAGACCGTGGTGAAACGGGGCTACCGCCTGGCGGTCTCGGCATGAGGCTGCTCACCGTCGCCCACGGCACCCGTACGACGGCCGGCAACCTCGTCGCGGCCGAGATCACCGCCCTCGCGGGGGAGCGGCTGGGCTGGCCGGCCGCGACGTCGTACGTCGAGCTCTGCGCGCCGCTGCTCACCGATGCGGCCGCTGCGGTCACGGAGCCGACGGTCGTCGTCCCGATGCTGCTCTCGACCGGCTACCACCTGCGCCAGGACCTGCCGCGCGCGGTCGCCGCCGCCCCGCCGGGCCTCGTCCGGCTGGGCTCCTCGCTCGGCCCCAGCCCGCTGCTCGCCGCTGCTCAGGTCGAGCGCCTCCGCGCCGCTGGCGCCACCCCCGGCCAGGCGGTCGTGATGGTCGCCGCCGGCTCCTCCGACCCGCTCGCCACGGCCGACCTGGAGGGTGCCGCGACGCTGCTCGCCCGGGCGTGGGGCGGACCGGTCCGTCTCGCCACCCTCTCCGGGCGGGGCGAGCGGCTCGCCCGGGTCGTGCGCGCGGGGGACGCCGTGTCGACGTACCTGATGGCGACGGGGCACTTCCACCGCACCGCCCGCCACGACGCGCTCGCCGCCGGCGCCTCGGTCGTGGCCGACGTGCTCGGGCCACACCCGCTCGTCGTGGACCTGGTGGTCGCGCGGGCGCGGGCGCTGGCCTCGTCCCTGGCCCTGGCCTGACCTAGGCTCGACGCATGAGCGAGAGCTGGGAAGGCGTCGTCCTGAAGAAGTCGCGCGGTCTCTACGACGGCGCCAACCTCTACCGCCGGCTGAAGGTGCGCACCTCCGCGGGCACCGTCGTCAAGGCGCGCGTGGACCGCGCGCTGTGGGACGCGGTGAGCGTCGGGGACGCCGTGCGGCGCGACGCCGACGGCACCATCACGAAGGACTAGGGGGCTCGGCCGCCGGGAGCCGGCTCCGCGCGGTCGGCATCTCCTTGTAACTCGGTGTTCGGGCATCCACCACAGACTCGTGACCGGTCAGGAGTCCGTGGTAGATGCCCGAACACCGAGTTACGAAGGGTCGCCCCCGCGCGCCTCAGTCGACCGCGACCGACCCCACGAACCGGGCGAGCGCGGCCAGCTCGGGGATCTCGCCCGCCTCGTCGAGCGTGGTGCGCAGCACCTCGTCGTGCAGCGGGCGCGCCTTCTTCAGCAGCGCCCGGCCGGCGGGCGTGAGCTCGGTGTAGATCCCGCGCCGGTCGTCGGCGCAGAGGATCCGGGTGAGCAGCCCGCGGTTCTCCAGCCGGGTGACCAGCCGGGTCGTCGCGGACGCGGAGAGCGCGGCGGCGCGGGCCAGCTGCTGCATCCGCATGTGCCAGCCGTCCTGGCGGCTGAGGGCGTCGAGGACGGTGTACTCCACGACCGACAGGCCGTGCTCACGCTGCAGCGCCTTCTCCAGCGCGCCCTCGATCAGCCCGTGCACGGCGGCCAGCGTGCGCCAGCCCTGCGCGCGCACCTCCACGGCGTCGTCGGCGATACCCATGGCGCCCACTCTACCCGAGTTGCGCAGATAGTCCGCGCGTGCAACTATCGATAGTGCGCGTGTGCAACTAATGCAGACGCTGACTATCTACTGACGCACTCAGGAGAACCATGCCTGTCGCCCTGCTCGCCCTCGCCATCGGCGGCTTCGGGATCGGACTGACCGAGTTCGTGATCATGGGCCTGCTGCCCGAGGTCGCGGACGACTTCGCCGTCACCGAGACCACCGCCGGCTACCTCATCTCCGGCTACGCGCTCAGCGTCGCGGTCGGCGCCGTCGTGCTGACCCTCGCCCTCACCCGGGTGCCCCGCAAGACCGCCCTGCTCGGGCTGATGGTGCTCTTCGTCGCCGGCAACCTGATCTCGGCCCTCGCCCCGTCGTACGGCGTGATGATGACCGGGCGCGTGGTCGCCGCACTGTGCCACGGCGCCTTCTTCGGCATCGGGGCGGTCGTCGCCGCCCAGCTGGTCGGCCCGGAGCGCAAGGCCAGCGCCATCGCGTTCATGTTCGGCGGGCTCACCCTGGCCAACGTGCTCGGCGTGCCGCTCGGGACGCTGCTCGGCCAGGCGGCGGGCTGGCGCTCGACGTTCTGGGCGATCACCGTGATCGGCGTGCTGGCCCTCGCCGGCATCGCCGCCCTGGTCCCCGCCCACACCGGCCGGGGTGGGGCCGCGAGCAGCGTGCGCACCGAGCTCGCGGCCTTCCGCAGCCCGCAGGTGTGGTTCTCGGTCGCGATCACCGTCCTCGGCTACGGCGGCATGTTCGGCGGGTTCACCTACATCGCCTTCACCCTCACCGAGGTCAGCGGCTTCGCCTCCGGCGCCGTGCCCGCGCTGCTGGTGCTCTTCGGCGTCGGCCTCTTCGCCGGCAACCTCCTCGGCGGCCGCGCCGCCGATCGCGACCTGGTCCGCACCCTGCAGGTCGCCCTCGCGGCGCTGACCGTCGTGCTCGCCACCTTCGCGCTCGTCGCGGGCAGCCAGGTGCTCACCGTCGTGATGCTGGTGCTCATGGGCGCGGTCGGCTTCGGCACGGTGCCGGGCCTGCAGATGCGGGTGATGGCGTACGCCGACCGGGCGCCCACGCTGGCCTCCGGCGCCAACATCGCGGCGTTCAACGTCGGCAACGCGCTGGGCGCGTGGGTCGGCGGGCTCACCCTCGCGGCCGGGCTCGGCTACACCTCGCCGCTGTGGGCCGGAGCGGGCGTGACCGCACTGGGCCTGGTGGTCCTCCTGGTCGCGGTGCGGGCGCCCGGCGGCGAGCGCCGTCCGGCCGCCTCGGGCGTCGAGGGGTGGGGAGAACCCCACCTCCGGGTCGGGGCCTGACCTCCTCGCGGGCGCCGCCCGCTGCGACGAGCGTGGAGCCATGACCACCACGACTCTCGGGCCCACCCGACGCAGCGAGCGAGCGCTCGCTCCTGACCTGATCCGCGGCGCGATGCTGCTCTTCATCGCCCTCGCCAACGCCGGCAACTGCGCCTTCGCGGGCCAGCCCGGCCTCGACCCCGACCCGCACGGCCTCGCCCGCGTGCTGAACTTCGGGCTGTCCCTGCTCGTCGACAGCCGGGCCTACCCCGTCTTCGCGATCATGTTCGGCTACGGCCTGGTCCAGATCGCCCGCCGCCAGGAGGCCGCCGGTGGCGATGCCCGGCGGGTGCTCGTACGCCGCAACGCGTGGCTGGTCGGCTTCGGACTCGTGCACGCGACCCTGCTCTACTTCGGGGACTTCCTCGGTGCCTACGGCCTGATCGGCCTGGCGGCGACCTTCCTGCTGGTGCGCCGCTCGGACCGTTTCCACCGGGCCGTGCTGTGGGTGTGGGGGCTCCAGTCGCTCTACCTCGTGGTGCTTCCCGTCCTCGCCCTCACCCACGACTGGTCCGGCGGCGCCGGGCTGGTCAATTCCCCGAACCCCTCGCTCGCCGCGGACTCCTACCGCGCCTCGATCGGCGACCGGCTCGCCGAGTGGCCGGCGCACACGCTCTCCGTGCTCCCCGCCGTCTTCATCGTGTGGCTCGGCATCTGGGCGGCCCGGCGCGGGATCCTGGAGAACGTCGACCAGCACCGCACCCTGCTCGTCCGCACCGCCGTCATCGGTCTCGGCATCGCGGTCCTCGGCGGCCTGCCCTACGCCCTCGTCGCCGCGGGCGTGCTGCACCCGGCCGCGGGCACCGTCGACATCCTCTCCCTGCTCCACGACGTCAGCGGTGAGTACGCCGGACCGGGCTACATCGCCGCGATCGCACTCCTCGGGGCCCGGCTCTCCCGGACCGGCCGGGTCGGTGCCGTGGCCGCCCTCGGCCAGCGCTCGCTGTCGGGCTACCTGTTCCAGTCGGTGTGCTGGCTGGTGCTGTTCACCCCCTTCGCGCTGGACCTCGGCGGCCACACCGTCGTGGCGGTGCTCGCCGCGATCGGTGTCTGGCTCGCCTCCGTGGCCCTCGCGGCCGCGCTCCAGCGCCGCGGCCACCCGGGCCCGGCCGAGAAGGTCCTGCGCCGGCTCACCTACGGCCGGCGCTGAGGCCCTCCGCGCCGAGGCTCTCCGGGGTGTGCAGCCGGACCAGGAACCGCCGGGCGTGCGCGGGAGCGCGGGACGCGGTGGCCAGCGACACCAGCACCATCACCGCGAACGCCAGCGGCACGCTCCACGCCGCGGGCTGGGCCAGCAGCGCACCGGCCCAGCCCGCGGCGTCGACGCCTGCCAGGTTCAGCACCGCCGCTCCGCCGGCGCCCAGGCCGCCGGCCGCGAGCCCGGCGAGCGCCCCGGCGTCGGTCAGCCCGCGCCACCAGATCCCCAGCACCAGCAGGGGGCAGAAGGTCGAGGCGGCGACCGCGAAGGCCAGGCCGACGGACTGGGCGACGCCCACCTCGCCGACGACCAGCGCCACCAGCAGCGGTACGACGACCGCGACGGCCGCCGCGAGCCGGAAGGCGGTCGCCACCGAGCCGGGCTCGCGCGCCGTCACCAGCCGGCTCGTCACGTCCTGGGTGAGCACCCCGGAGACCGCGACGACCAGGCCGGACGCGGTGGACAGGAAGGCTGCGAAGGCGCCGGCCGTGACGAGACCGGTCAGCAGCTCCCCGCCCACCCCGTCGACCATGAGCCGCGGGAGCTCCAGCACCAGCACGTCGGCGTGACCCTCACGGACCAGCCGGTCGCCGTACACGCGGCCGAGGGCGGCGTAGACCGGCGGCCAGACGTAGAAGAGCCCGAGCAGCGCGAGCACCGCCAGCGTCGTACGGCGTGCGCCGCGGCCGTCGGGGTTGGTGTAGAACCGCACGACCACGTGCGGCAGGCCCATCGTGCCGAGGAAGAGCGCGATGATCAGCGAGTACGTCGAGTAGAGCCCGATCCCGCCACCGCCCGCGACCGGGTCGGACCAGCCGCCGCCGACGCCCTGTCCGGCGGGCCGGCCCTCGCCCCACCAGACCACGACCAGGACCATCGCGGGGAAGAGGATCGCGGTGAGCTTGAGCCAGTACTGGAAGGCCTGCACGAAGGTGATCGAGCGCATCCCGCCGGACATCACGTTGACGAGGACGACCAGCCCGACGATGACCGGACCGACCCACACCGGCGCGCCGATCGCGGACTCCAGGGTGATGCCGGCGCCCTTGAACTGGGGGACGAGGTAGAGCCAGCCCACGCCGACGACCAGCAGCGAGCAGGCCGAGCGCACCCAGCGTGAGGCGAGCCGGGCCTCGGCGAAGTCCGGCAGCGTGTAGGCGCCGGAACGGCGCAGGGGAGCGGCGACGAGGACCAGCAGGACCAGGTAGCCCGCGGTCCAGCCGACGGGGTACCAGAGCATGTCCGCGCCGCCGACGAGCAGCAGGCCGGCGACCCCCAGGAAGGACGCGGCGGAGAGGTACTCCCCGCCGATCGCCGAGGCGTTGAGCCGCGGCCGCACGGTGCGCGAGGCGACGAAGAAGTCGCTCGTCGTCCGCGAGAAGCGCAGGCCCCACGTGCCGATGGCGACCGTGGCGATGGTGACCGCGAGGACCGCCACCAGGCCGGGGACCGCGTCCGTGCTCACTCCGAGCCCTCCGCCCGGCCCTCGACCAGGTCGGCGAAGTCCCGCTCGTTGCGCTCCACGCGGCGCACGTAGCGCCAGCCCAGCAGGACGAGGCAGGGATAGACGACGACGCCGAGCAGCAGCCAGGCCAGCGGTACGCCGAGCACGTCCACCGCCGCCAGCCCCGGCCAGAGGTGGAAGGCCAGTGGCAGCGCGCCCAGGGTGACCGCGAGCGCGACCAGCACCGCGAGCGCCAGCCCGAGCTGCTCGCGCAGCAGCGAGCGCAGGTAGACGTCGCCGAGCGCGGTCTGCTCGTGCACGTCGCCCAGCCGGCTGGCCGGCCGGCCCGCGGCGTCGTGCCGAGGGGGACCGGTGACCCGGACCCGCTCGGTCACCGCGGCCGCCTCACTGCTGCCCTCTCACGGTGCCCTCTCACTGCGGGGCCCGGGCCCGGCGGACCAGCACGTCGCGCAGCGCGCGGGTGTGCCGGCGGCTGACGGGCAGCTCGGTCCCGCCGACGACGACCGACGTACGGCCGGCCTCGGTGCGGACCTCCGTCACGTGCGCCAGCGCGACCAGCAGCGAGCGGTGGATGCGGTGGAAGCCCGCGGGTGCCCACTCCTCCTCGAGCGTGGTGAGCGGGACCCGCACCAGGTAGGCCTCGCCGGCGGTCGTGTGCAGCCGGGCGTAGTCGCCCTGCGCCTCGACGTGGGTGATGTCGCCGCGGTCGACGAACCGGGTGACACCACCCCGCTCGACCGCCACCTGGGCGTCCGGCGCGGGGGCGGGCGGAGCGTTGGCGGCCAGCACCCGTCGGACGGCCTCGGCGAGACGCTCGGGCCGCACCGGCTTGAGGACGTAGTCCACCGCGTGCAGGTCGAAGGCCTCGACGGCGTGCTGCTCGTGCGCCGTCACGAAGACCACCGGCGGCGGCTGCTTGAAGCGGCCCAGCACCTCGGCCAGCTCCAGCCCGCTCAGGCCGGGCATCTGGATGTCGAGGAAGACGCAGTCGACCTCGCGCTCACGCAGCAGGCGCAGGCTGTCGGTCGCCGACTGGCAGGCAACCACCTCGCCGACCCGGTCGTCGGCCTCCAGCAGGTAGGTCAGCTCGTCGAGCGCCGGCCGCTCGTCGTCGACGACCAGCACGCGCAGCCGCGGCGGGTCGAGCTTGTCGGGACCCGTCACACCGTCACCCCCGGCGCGAACTTCGGGACGCGGACGACGACCTTCGTCCCCGCACCCGGCGCCGTCTCCACGACGAGACCGTAGTCGTCACCGAAGGTCGCGCGCAGCCGTGCGTCCACGTTGCCGAGGCCGACCGAGTCGAGCGCGGTGTCGCCGGCGAGCGCCCGTCGTACCTTGTCGGGGTCCTCGCCGACGCCGTTGTCCTCCACCTCGATCACCGCCTCGTGCCCGCGGTCGTGGGCGTTGATCGTCAGCAGGCCGGTCTGGTCCGCGCTCTCGAGGCCGTGGCGCACGGCGTTCTCGACGAGCGGCTGGACGCACAAGAACGGTACGACGACCGGCAGCACCTCCGGAGCGACGTTGAGCGTGACCTGCAGCCGGTCGCCGAAGCGCGCCTGCTCCAGCAGGAGGTAGCGCTCGATGGAGTTCAGCTCCTCGGCGAGCGTCGTGTACTCGCCGTGGCGGCGGAAGGAGTAGCGGGTGAAGTCGGCGAACTCCAGCAGCAGCTCGCGCGCCCGGTCGGGGTCGGTGCGCACGAAGCTCGCGATCGCGTTCAGCGAGTTGTAGACGAAGTGCGGGCTGATCTGGGCCCGCAGTGCACGCACCTCGGCCTCGATCATCCGGTTGCGGTGGGCGTCCAGCTCGGCCAGCTCCAGCTGTCCCGAGACCCACTCGGCGACCTCCTCGGTCGCGCGCACCAGGCCGGCGGTCGGGGTCGGCGAGAACGCCTGCACCGTCCCCAGCACGCGGCCCTCTACCACGAGCGGGCTCACCACGCCGGTGCGCACCGGGCAGCCGCCGACCGTGCAACCGAGCTGGTCGCGGTCCACCGTGCGGGTGCTGCCCTTGTCGATGGCGAGCAGGCCGACGACGGCCGCCTGGTCGACGTGGTGGCCGCCGATCCCGTCCCAGGCCAGCACCGACTCGGTGTCGGTGATCGCCAGCGCCGGCGTGCCGAGCAGCGTGCGCAGGTGGCGGATCGCCCGCTCCGCGCTGGTGGTCGTCAGTCCCTCACGCAGGGCCGGCGCCGCGAGCGAGGCCTGGTGCAGCGCGCGGAAGGCAGCGCGGTCGGCATCGCTGCCGAGGTTGCCCCGTCGCCACCGTCGTCCGCCCGCCATGGCCCCATCCTGGCGGTCGGGGTCAGCGGAAGTCGATCAGCAGCATGCCGGTGTCGTCGTCGGCCGGCGGCTCGACGGCGGGCGGGACGTTGCTCGCGGTGCTCGCTCCGATCGGGACGGTGTCCTCGCCGACCGGCTCCTCCTGGCCGTCGCCCGTCGCGACGACGGCGGGCTCGGGACGCGCGGTCCTGGGCTGGATGCCGACGACCGCCCGGAAGCACTCGGTGACGTAGGGCAGCTGCATGCCGTCCATGCCGCGGCCGAAGTCGTCGTAGAACGCCAGCACCTCGCGCAGCCGCGACTCCTGCGCGGTGCGCTCCAGCACGGCGACCTCCGGCAGCGAGCGGACCAGGTCCTGCACCGAGTCGCGGTTGATGACCTGCCACTGCTTGAAGGAGGCGTCGTCGGCCGGGCCGAAGTACGGCGAGGCCTCGATCGCGTCGTGCAGCCCGGCGCCCGCGGTGTGGTGACCGATGATGTTGCCGAGCCGCTTGACCCACGGGATCCGCTCGTCGCGCAGGTTGGCGATGATCGCGAAGGTGCCGCCGCGCTTGAGCACCCGCGCGATCTCCGGCAGCGCCTTCTCGGCGTCGAAGTGCTCGAACGCCTCGCCCGCCACGACCAGGTCGTAGGTCGCGTCCGCCGCCGGGATCTCCTCGGCCGAGGTCTGCGAGACGCGCTGCTCCGGCAGCCGCAGGCCGAGCCGGTCGAGCATCCGCGGGTCCGGGTCGGTCGCGTGCACGTCGTGGCCCAGCGCGACCAGGTGCTCGGTCAGCTTGCCCGTCCCGGCGCCCAGCTCGAGCACTGTCAGCGGCTGCTCGCCCGTCAACCACGCCACGGCCTCGCGCGGGTAGCCGGGGCGGCCGCGGTCGTAGGCCTCGGCCACGGCGCCGAACGAGAGCGCGGCCGGGGTCGGGGTGGTGTCGTCGGTAGCCATCAGGGCGAGGGTACGGCGGCGGGCGGGCTCGATCGCGGAGGCACGCCTGCGTCCGCTCCGGCTCAGCGGGCAGGCAGCACGTCGGTGTGCGTGAAGTCGTCGCCCTTGAAGAGCAAGGGCTCGCCGCTGGTGGCCGAGAGCGCGTAGGCGAAGCAGTCGCCGAAGTTGAGCCGGGCGGGTGACCCGGATCCGCGGCCGTAGCGGCGAAAGGCGATGCGGGCCGCGCGGGCGTGGGACTCGGTGACGGGCTCGATGACGATGCGTGCGGTCGCGACCAGCCGGTCCAGGCGGTCGCCCCGGTCACCCCGGTCACCCTCGGCGACCATGGCGGCCTCGACCCAGTTCGCGGCCGATATCCGGGCTGGTTGGTCCACGATCAGCTGTGCGAACTCGTCCCGTTCGGGCTCGTCGCGCAAGATGGCGATCAGCGCGGAGGTGTCGACGATCATCAGACCGGCAATCCGGTGGCGGGGTCGTAGAGGTCGTCCTCGTCGCGGACCCGGTCCGCTCCCTCGGCCTCGGGGAGCTCGTGCCACTCCAGTGCGATCGTCCGGATCACGTCGACGCGTTGCCGCTTGTCCTCCTCGGCAGGGTCGAGCCCGTAGAACGCGAGGAGTCGCTCCAGCGCTTCCTCGATCGCGCTCGTCTGGCTCTTCCCGGTGATCCGGGCTGCCTGGCGGGCAAGTGCGTGCACCCGCTCGTTCTTGATGTTCAGGCTCATGACGACCTCCACATCGGAGTCTACCTTTCCACCCTTGACCTCTTCTACCTTTCTACCCTCCTAGGCTTCCTCCCGTGAGCACCGATCCCCATGCCTGGCTGGTCTCCCTGGAGGGCGTGCCGTCCGGCTTCACCGCCGCCCGCGACGGCATCGACGTGCTGCTCCGCGACCGCGGCCTGCGTCGTACCGGTCCGGAGCTGACGGGCGAGTCGCTGCTCCGCGGCGCGCACGCCAGCGCCGTGCTGGAGGGGTCGGGCTCGTCGTTGGAGGAGATCCGCTCCGGTGGGGGTGACGAGATCGCCGCCGACGCGGTGCGCGTCTCGACCGAGCTGCTGTCGCTGGTGCCGGTGCTCCGGCGCCAGCCGCTGCAGGCCTTCGCGCGCCTGCACACCCTCGCCGCCCGCGGCGCCCTGCCCGACGAGCTGCTCGGCCGGCCGCGGGACGGCGAGGCGGCCTCGAAGCTGCGCGGGATCGCCGAGCTCGCCACCGCCCGGACCTCGGCGCCTGCGCTGGCGGTCGCGGCCGTCGTGCACGCCGAGCTGGTGACCGCCGCGCCCTTCGGCTCCCACAACGGCATCGTGGCCCGGGCGGCGGAGCGGCTGCTGCTCGCGGTCAAGGGCGTGGACGAGAAGTCGCTCGTCGTACCGGAGGCGGCGCACCTGGCGCTGCGGCCGCAGTACGAGTCCAACCTCCGCGGCTGGGCCACCGGCGGCCAGGCGGGCATGCACGCGTGGCTGATCTACGCCACCGAGGCGTACGCCGCCGCGGCCGAGGCCAGCCCGCTCAACGGCTGAAGCACCCGGACATGCAGGTGGCACCCGAGCCTTGGATCGTCTCGGGTGCCACCGCTGACACGTGAACCATGGCTACCAGGCGTGCACACTCAACTGCTGCCCCGGAAGTGTTCCGGTGGGCCAGCGCCCTGTTAGGAAGGGTGGATCGCCGCGTGGGTACCGGGATCACGTGTTGCTCTTGAGTTCTTGATGTCCTTTGTACGCCGACCTGGGTCCACCTTCAAGGCTTGTCTTTCGGCCCGATCCGGGGAACGCTGGGCGGTTGGGACGGGAGCTCAGGCGGGGCGGCGCTTGGCGCCGATCCACACCGCGGCACCGACCGCCACGACCCCGCCGACCGCCAGCGCGGCGAGCGTCGGCTTCGGCGGCGGCAGGTGCAGCCGAGACTGCAGCTCGACCGGCCGGTTGAAGACCAGCACGGGCCAGCCACGGGTCGCCGCGGCCTTGCGCAGCTCCCGGTCCGGGTTGACCGCGTGGGGGAAGCCGACCGCCTCCAGCATCGGTACGTCGGTCACCGAGTCCGAGTAGGCATAGCTGTTCGCGAGGTCGTAGCCCTCGCTCTCCGCGAGCTGCCGGATCGCGTTCGCCTTCTCCTCGGCGTAGGCGTAGTACTCGATCTCCCCGGTGTAGCGGCCGTCCTCGGCCTTCAGCCGGGTCGCGACGACGCGGTCCGCGCCGAGCATGCGGCCGATCGGCTCGACCACCTCGCTGCCGGAGGTGGAGACGATGACGACGTCCCGGCCCGCGGCGTGGTGCTCGTCGATGAGGCGGACCGCCTCGTCGTACACGAGCGGGTCGACGATGTTGTGCAGCGTGTCGGCGACGATCTCGCGCACGGTCGCGACGTCCCAGCCGGCGCACAGCTGCGACATGAACTGGCGCATCTTCTCGACCTGGTCGTGGTCGGCGCCACCGACCATGAAGACGAACTGGGCGTACGCCGAGCGCAGCACCGCCCGGCGCGAGATGAGGCCGCCGGCCTGGAACGGCTTGCTGAACGCGAGCACGCTCGACTTGGCGATGATCGTCTTGTCGAGGTCGAAGAACGCCGCGGTCGGCGCCGTACCCGGTCGGGCCATGGGCTCATCGTAGGTGTCACCCGTTGCGAAAACGTCCATCTCCCCTCCACAGGGGCGTTTCCGGTGCGGTCCCTCCACAGGGGGCCGAGGCGGGAGCGTGGTCGCGTCGGGGGTGGGCGAGAAGGTCGGCATGTCCCGAGATCCGATCCCCGCCCGCCGGCCCGTCGCCGGCCCGGCGGACGTCCCTGTCCTGGTGGTGACCGCCGATGACGACCTGCTCGCAGCCCTGCTGCCGCTCGCCGCCGCGGCCGACGTCGCCCCCACCATCGCCCGCGACCCGTTGACCGCGCTGCGGTCCTGGTCGGTGGCGCCGGTCGTCCTCGTCGGCGCCGACCTGGCCGAGGAGATGGTGCGCCTCGTGCCCGAGCCACGCGCCCGCTGCTTCGTCGTCATCGGCGAGCGTGCCCCGCACGAGCTGTTCCGGACCGCGCTGCGCCTGGGCGCCGAGCAGGTCGTCGAGCTGCCGGGCTCGGAGGCCTGGCTGGTCGAGCTGCTCGCCGACCTCACCGAGCGACAGCCCGGCCGTGCCCGCGTGATCGGCGTGATCGGCGGCAGCGGTGGTGCCGGCGCCACCACGTTCGCCTGCGCGCTGGGCCAGTGGGCGGCGCGCTCGGGCGACGCCGTGGTGATCGATTGCGATCCGCAGGGCCCGGGCCTGGACCGGATGCTCGGCGTCGAGCGCCGCGACGGCTTCCGCTGGGACGCGCTGTGCCAGACCACGGGCCGGCTCTCCGCCCGGGCGTTGCGCGAGGCGCTGCCGCGCAGCGGCGCCCTCGGCGTGCTGTCCTGGTACGTCGACGGCCGGGTCGCCTCGCTGCAGGCCTTCGCCGCCCGGGAGGCGCTGTCGGCCGCCCGCCGCGGTCACGCCGTCGTCGTGGTCGACCTCCCGCGCTCGCCCGACGCGCTGGTCGACGAGCTCGCCGCGCGCTGCGACCTGCTGCTGGTGGTGACCGTGGCGAGCGTCGTCGGCGTGGCCGGCGCGGCCCGGATGGGGGCGCGATTCGCCGGGCACCCGGACGTCGCGGTGGTGCTGCGCGGTGAGGCACTCGCTCCGGAGGACGTACGCCGTGCCGCCCGCCTGCCGGTCCTGGTGCAGATGCGCGACCAGCGCGGGCTCGCGGAGGCCGTCGACCTCGGGCTCGGTCCGCTGCGCAGTGCCCGGGGACCGCTCGCGCGCGCCGCAGCGCAGGTCCTGGGCGAGCCCGGCGGGCCCGGCGCGGACGCGCAGGTCGTCGTATGAGTCCCGCCGACCCGACGCTCGCGGCCCTCGTCGAGGAGGTCCGGCGCCGGCTCGCGGCCGAGCCCGGCGCGCTCACCCCGCACCGGGTCGCCGACGCGCTGCGGGCCGCCGGCCGGCCGGTCGGCGACGCGACGGTGCTCGCGGTCTACGAGGGCCTGCGTCGCGAGGTCGTCGGGGCCGGTCCGCTCCAGCCGCTGCTGACGCTCGCCGGCGTGACCGACGTGCTCGTCAACGGTCCGGGCCCGGTGCGGATCGACCGCGGCCAGGGCCTGGAGGAGTCCGCCGTGGCGCTCGGCACCGAGGAGGAGTGCCGTCGCCTCGCCCAGCGTCTCGTCGCCAGCGGCGGGCGCCGGCTCGACGACGCCGCGCCCTGGGCCGACGTCCGGCTGCCCGACGGGACCCGCTGCCACGCGGTGCTGGCGCCGATCGCCCAGCCCGGGACCGCCATCTCGCTCCGGGTGCCGCGCCGCGGCGGGTTCTCGCTTCCCGAGCTGCGTGCCGCCGGCGCTCTGACCGATGCGGGCCACGAGCTGCTCGTGCGGATCGTCGCCGCCCGGCGGGCCTTCCTGGTCTCCGGCGGCACCGGCTCCGGCAAGACCACGCTGCTGGCCGCGCTCCTCGGCGTCGTCGACCCGGCCGAGCGGATCGTCGTCGTGGAGGACGCCGCCGAGCTGCGCCCCGGCCATCCCCAGGTGGTCGGCCTGGAGGCCCGGCCCGCCAACCTCGAAGGAGCCGGCGCCGTCGTGCTCCGCGACCTGGTCCGCCAGGCGCTGCGGATGCGTCCCGACCGGCTCGTCGTCGGAGAGGTCCGGGACGCCGCGGTCGTCGACCTGCTCGCTGCCCTCAACACCGGCCACGAGGGCGGGTGCGGCACCCTGCACGCGAACTCCGCGGCCGACGTACCGGCCCGGGTGGAGGCGCTCGCCCTCACCGCCGGCCTGGGCCGCGCCGCCGCGCACAGCCAGCTCGCGTCCGCGATCGACCTCGTCCTGCACGTCGTCCGCGACCGCGGTTCCGGGCGGCGTCGGCTCGGCGAGATCGCCGTCCTGGCGCGGGACCCGGACGGCTGGGCGCGCACCGAGACCGCGGCCTCCTTCGCCACTGACGGCCGGCTCGTCGAGGGTCCCGGCAGCAGCCGGTTGCTCGCCCTGCTCGACCAGGTGGCGTCGTGAGCGCCCTGCTCGCCGGCGTGGCGCTCGCGCTCGCCGTCGCGCTCCTGCTCCCCGTGCCCGCCCGCCTGCCGCGCCCGGCCGGGCGACGCCGGCCCCTGCTGCTGCTCGCGCCGCCGGTGGCGCTGCTCGTCGCCGGCTCGCCGCGGCTGGCCGTCCTGGGCCTCGTCGGGCTGGGCCTCGCCGGAGGTGCCCACCGCATGCTCCGCCGCACCCGGGCGGCCCGGCGGGCCGCCGTCCACCGCACCCGCGTCGTCGAGCTGTGCGACGCGGTCCAGGCCGAGCTCGCGGCCGGCCAGAGCGCCGAGCAGGCCCTGGGCCGCGCCGCCGACGACTGGCCGTTCGTCGGTCCCGCCGCCCGGGCCGCCGCCACCGGAGGTGACGTGACCGCCGCCCTCCGCGAGCTGGCCGCGGTCCCCGGGGCCGGCTCGCTGCGGGTCGTCGCGGCCGCGTGGCTGGTCGCGCACCGCACCGGCCACGGTCTCGCCGACGCCCTCGGCCGGGTCGCCGACGACCTGCGCGCTGCCGAGCAGACACACCGGGTCGTCGTCGGTGAGCTCGCCTCGGCCCGCGCCACCGCGCGCCTCCTCGCCGCGCTGCCGGTCGTCGCCCTCGCCCTGGGCGCGGGCGCCGGCGCCTCGCCGTGGGCGTTCCTGCTCGGCTCGACCGCCGGACTGGCCTGCCTGGTCGCCGGTCTCGCCCTCGGGTACGCCGGGCTCGCCTGGGTCGACGCCCTCGCCGCCGACGTCGACCGGGACGCGTGATGCTCGCCGTCGCCGTCCTGCTCGCGGCCGCCGCGGTGTCCCTCCTGCTCCCGCCCGTGCCGCGCTCCGCCGAGCCGCGGCCGGTCGCCCCCGTGCCCGGCCCCGCCTCCGGGGAGAGCCTGCTCCGCCGCGGACGCTGGACCTGGGCGGTGCTCGCGGGTTCCGGCGCGGCCGCGCTGCTCGGCGGTCCGCTCGCCGTCCCGGCCGGCCTCCTGACCGGGGGCGTGGTCGGTGTCGTCGCGGGACGGCTCGAGCCGGCCGTCGTACGACGTCGCCGGGAGCAGGTACGACGCGACCTGCCCCACGTCGTCACCCTCCTCGCCGCCGCGCTCCGCTCCGGAGCCGCCCCCGCCGAGGCGGTCGAGCTCGTGTGCCGGGCGCTGCCCGGAGCGGCCTCCGACCGGCTGGTCCCGGTCGCCGCCCGGCTCCGGCTCGGCGGCGACCCGCAGGCGATCTGGGCCGCGCTCGGGGACGACCCCGAGCTCGCCTCCCTCGGGCGCACCCTCGCCCGCGCCCAGCGCACCGGTGCGCCGATCGTGGCGGCGGTCGAGCGTCTCGGCACCGAGCTGGCCCGCCGCGCCCGTGCCGAGGTGGAGGACCGGGCCCGCGCCGTCGGGGTGCGCGCCGCCGTACCGCTCGGCCTCTGCCTGCTGCCCTCCTTCCTTGTGCTCGGCATCGTCCCGCTCGCCGTGTCGCTGGCCGCCACCATCACCCACTAGCCCCGCCTCTCCCAGGACCGGCCACCGAGCCGCCCTTCCCCTGTGGATCGCCGCGCTCTCTCCACAGGCCGCTCCCGCCCAGCCGCCTCTCTTCACCTTCTCCGCCCACGCTGACCCCTCCACCGGCCGCACCCCGCGGCCGCCACCGAAGGGAGATCCCATGTTCCGCTCGACCGTTCGCCGGGCCGGGCCCGACGAGCGCGGCGTCACCACCGCCGAGTACGCCGTCGCCACGGCTGCCGGCGCCGGCTTCGCCGGACTGCTCTACAAGCTGCTCAGCGGCGGTTTCGGCACCCAGCTCATCAAGACGCTGTTCAACCACGTGCTCAGCCTCCTGGGGCTGCGATGAGCAGGCGGGCTGCCGCTCCTCTCGCTCCGCCCCGCCCGGCCCCTCCGCCCGATCCACCGCGTCCGGGGCGCCCCCGTCCCGCGCGCCCCACACGGCCCCGGCTCCGCGCCGGGCGTCCCGACGCCCGCGGTGCCGTCACGGCCGAGCTCGCCGTCGGTCTGCCGCTCCTGCTCGCCGTGACCGCCGGACTCACCTGGTTGATCGCCGTCGCCATCAACCAGACGCGCACCGTCGACGCTGCCCGCGAGACAGCGCGGGCCCTGGCCCGCGGCGACGACCAGGTCGCGGCGGTGGCGGCGGGCGAGCGGGTCGCGCCCGACGGCGTCCGCATCTCGGTCACCCGGTCCGGCCGTGAGGTCCACGTCCGAGCCACCGGCCGCATGGCCGGGCCCGGTGGACTTCTCGCCGCCCTCCCCGGAGCGGAGCTCGACGCCGAGGCCGTGGCGCTCGCCGAGGAGGGCGCCACGGACCGGCCGGCCGCGGGCGCGGGGTCGGGAGCCGGCCCGTGATCGGCCGGTGGCTGCGGCCCCGCCGGTCCGCCGCCGATCGGGGCGCCGCGACCGTGCTCGTCGTCGCCATGACGGGCCTGCTCCTGCTCGTCGGCTCCGCCGGGGGAGTGGTCGGCGCGATCGTCGTCGCCCACCGCACCGCTCAGGCTGCGGCCGACCTCGCGGCCCTCGCCGGAGCCGCGGCAGCGGTCGAGCCTGCCGGCCGCGACCCCTGCCGGGCGGCCGGCGAGATCGCCGCCGCCAACGGCGCCGCGCTCGTCCGGTGCTCGGTCGACGACGACGACGTGCGGGTCGAGGTGTCCGTGCCCGGACCGCGCTGGCTCGGGCAGGACCAGGACCTGTCCGCCGAAGCCCGTGCTGGACCCGCGGAGGCGGACGTCGCGCCCTGAGCCGCCCGCGGCGAGGGCGGCGGGCTCAGCGCGTCAGTTGTCGTCGTCGCGGGACAGGTCGTCCCGGCGTCGCTCGAGCTCGACCTCGTCCAGCTTCTCCGACAGCTCCGTGAGCCGCTTCTGCTCCTTGCGGCGCTTCCAGCCCTGCTTGGCACCGGCCTTCATCATCCAGAGGCCGAGCGCGATGAGCAGGGTGGAGATGGCGCCCCAGAGGACGAGCGTGCCGGGGGAGACGTCCCAGTTCAGGATCTCCGTCGAGCGGTGCTTGTAGTCGACGCTCGCCCCGAAGAAGCTGGCGATCAGTGCGATGACGCCGAGGAGCAGGACGACCAGTCCGAGGAGCAGCATGTCGGCAGGTTAGGCCATCGGAGCGTCCGGCGCTCCCGCAAGCAGCACGTCGAGCAGTGCGACCGCACCGCGTTTGTCGAGCGGGTCGTTGCCGTTGCCGCACTTCGGGGACTGGATGCAGGAGGGGCAACCGGTCGCGCACTCGCACGCGGCGATGGTGGCGCGGGTGGCACGCAGCCACGCCGCCGCCGTCCGGTAGCCCCGCTCGGCGAAGCCCGCCCCGCCCGGGTGGCCGTCGTGCACGAACACGGTGAGCACGCCGGTGTCGGGGTGACGCGCGGTCGACACGCCGCCGATGTCCCAGCGGTCGCACGTCGCGAACAGGGGCAGCAGTCCGATCGAGCAGTGCTCGGCCGCGTGCGCCGCGCCCGGCAGGTCGCTCACCTCGAGCCCGGCGGAGTCGAGCATGGTCGCGAGCACCGCGTCCGGCACGGTCCACCAGACGGCGGTGGTGGCCAGGGTCCGCGGGGGCAGGTCGAGCGGCGTCTCGTCGATGACCTCGCCGGTGCGGGCCCGGCGGCGCAGGTACGACGTCACCTGGCTCGTCACCTCGACCTGCCCCAGCGAGACCCGGCACGGTCCCCAGTCGACGTGCTCGGCCTCGGCGACGATCGCGATGTCGGTGACGTCGCGTGCCGAGGTGGTGTGGTCGACGTCGGCGCGGTGGAGGGTCGCGACGTGCTGGTCGAGGTCGAGCTCGTCGACCAGCCAGGTCTCGCCGCGGTGGAGGTAGACCGCGCCGGTGTGCGCCGTCCCGTGGGCCCGGCCGCCGTCGACGGTGCCGACCACGCGGCCGGTGCCGGCCTCGACGAGCGAGACCTGCTGTCCGCCGGCCGAGCGGATGTCGGCGAGGTCGCAGGCGCGGGATCGGTCGGTCCAGAACCAGCCCGCCGGCCGCCGGCGCAGCATGCCGCGCTCGACCAGGGAGCCGAGCACCTCGCGGGTCCGTGGCCCGAACAGCGCGTGGTCGGCGACGGTGATCGGCAGCTCCTGCGCCGCGGCGCACAGGTGTGGGCCGAGCACGTAGGGGTTGTCGGTGTCGAACACCGTCCCCTCGACCGGCCGGCCGAGCAGCGCCTCCGGGTGGTGCACGAGGTAGGTGTCGAGCGGGTCGTCGCGCGCGACGAACATCCCGAGCGCCCCGCCGCCGTCGCGTCCTGCCCGGCCGACCTGCTGCCAGAACGCCGCCCGGGTGCCGGGATAGCCCGTCACCAGCACGGCGTCGAGCCCGCTCACGTCGATGCCGAGCTCCAGCGCGTTGGTGGCGGCCATCCCGAGCAGCCGTCCGCTGCGCAGCGACTGCTCCAGGGCGCGCCGCTCCTCGGGCAGGTAGCCCCCGCGGTAGGAGTCCACGCGTCCCACCAAGGACGGGTCCACCTCCGCGACGAGCTCGCCGGCGCGCCTAGCGACCGTCTCCACGCCGTGCCGGGAGCGGACGAACGCGAGCGTGCGGACGTCGTCGACCACCAGGTCGGCCAGCAGGTCGGCCGTCTCGGCGGTGGCCGGACGCCGCACGGGTGCGCCGTTCTCCCCGGTGTACGACGTCAGGGGTGGCTCCCACATCGCCACCGCGACCTCGCCGCGCGGTGAGCCGTCGGCGGTCACCGTCGTGACGTCGAGACCGGTCATCCGCCGTGCGGTCAGGTCGGGGTCGGCGACGGTGGCCGAGGCGAGGATGAACGTCGGCGACGCGCCGTAGGAGGCGCACACCCGTCGCAGCCGCCGCACCACCTGGGCGACGTGCGCCCCGAACACCCCGCGGTAGTGGTGGCACTCGTCGATGACGACGTAGCGCAGCGACCGGAAGAACTGGGTCCACCGCTCGTGCCCGGGCAGCAGCGAACGGTGCAGCATGTCGGGGTTGGTGAGCACGTACTCCGCGTGGTCGCGGGTCCACTCCCGCTCCTCCAGCGTGCTGTCTCCGTCGTGCGTGGCGGTCCGGACGTCGAGCCCGAGGGCGCGGATCGCGGCCCACTGGTCGTGCGCGAGCGCCTTGGTCGGGGCGAGGTAGAGCACCGAGGCCCCGCGCTGCCCCCGCGGACCGCGGGCGGCGCGGATCGCCGAGAGCGTGGGCAGCAGGTAGGCCAGCGACTTGCCGGATGCCGTCCCCGTCGCGACGACCACGTGCTCACCACGGTGCGCCGCCTGCGCGACCTCCACCTGGTGCGCCCAGGGCAGCCCCACCCCCCGCGAGCGGTACGACGCGAGCAGGGTCGGGTCCGTCCAGGCCGGCCAGTCGGCGGTGCGCGCCGGGCGTGCCGGCAGCCGTTCGAGATGGGTCATCCGGTCGGCCCGATCGGGCAGGGCGGTGAGTCGTCCCAGGACCGCGGCCGGGTCGCGCCGGGCGGGCGGACCCGGCAGCGTCGGTCGGAGCTCGGCGGTCATGCGTCGATTGTCGCAAGCACCCCCGACACAACGGGGGCGACCACGCGGTCGACACCGCATCTGGTGATGGCTTGGTAGCCGTCTTCGTGCGCGCCGGGGAACGGCATGGTTTGATTGACTCCATTGCACTGTAGGTGAGCCATCCCGGGGTGAGGTCGTTGAATCTGACACTGTCGACGCGCGAGGTCGGTGGTCGCACCGTCGTCGCCGTGGGTGGCGAGATCGACGTCTACACCGCCCCGAAGCTGCGTGACACCATCACCGAGCTGGTGGCGGCGGGCACCTACCACCTGGTCATCGACATGCAGGGCGTGGAGTTCCTCGACTCCACCGGCCTCGGCGTGCTGGTCGGCGGGCTGAAGAAGGTCCGCGCCCACGATGGCTCCCTGGAGCTGGTGTGCAACGCCGACCGCCTGCTGAAGATCTTCAAGATCACCGGCCTGGCGAAGGTCTTCGTCATCCACGACACGCCCGAGACCGCGCTGGCTTGATGGCGCGAGCGTGTCGGCGCTTCGCTTGACACGCTGCCGCGCCGCGGTTGGCTTTCGTAGGGCTCGTCTCCGCCTGGCGGCAGGCCTGCCGGCGCGCGGGACGGCGCATCCCTGCGCCTGCGGGCGCTCGTTCCTCGCTTCCTCCGGCTCCGGGCCGGCTTCGTCCCGTGCTGCCGGCACTGCGTCTGACGGAGCCGGTCCGTAGGAGTGCTCGGACCCGGTTCGCCTGTGACTCGCGTCACAACCGTCGTGTGCTCCAGGTCACAGTCTGCGTAGACTCCGGCCCACGAACTCAGACCTGGGCCCTGACCCGCACCTGAACTCCTCCAGGAGGCACTCGCATGCCCCGTCCGTTGCTCGCCGACATCGAAGTCTCGGGGGGCGACCTCGCCCTCGTGATCGTCGTTGCTGCCATCGCCCTCGGCTCCCTCGCCATGGCGACCCTGTTCAGATCCGAGGTACTCCGGGCGGGAGAGGGCACGCCCAACATGCAGCGCATCGCCCAGGCGGTGCAGGAGGGCGCGAACGCGTACCTCACCCGCCAGTTCCGCACGCTGACGATCTTCGCGGCGATCGCGTTCGTGGTGCTGCTGGCGCTGCCGGCACACACCGCGGACGGCGCGAGCGGCCTGCAGTCGGAGTGGGCGGTGCGGGTCTTCCGCTCGATCTTCTTCGTGATCGGGGCCTGCTTCTCCGGCGCGATCGGCTACCTGGGGATGTCGCTCGCGGTGCGCGCGAACCTACGGGTGGCGGCCGCTGCCAACGAGCAGGGGCGCGACCCGGCGATGAACATCGGCTTCCGCACGGGGGCCGTGGTCGGCATGGCGACGGTGGGCCTGGGCCTGCTGGGGGCGAGCGTCGTGGTGATCGTCTTCCAGGACGCCTCGCCGAAGGTGCTGGAGGGCTTCGGCTTCGGGGCGGCGCTGCTCGCGATGTTCATGCGCGTGGGCGGCGGCATCTTCACCAAGGCCGCCGACGTGGGCGCGGACCTGGTCGGCAAGGTCGAGCAGAACATCCCCGAGGACGACCCCCGCAACGCCGCGACGATCGCGGACAACGTGGGCGACAACGTCGGTGACTGCGCCGGCATGGCGGCGGACCTCTTCGAGTCGTACGCCGTCACCCTGGTCGCGGCGCTGATCCTCGGCTCGCAGGCGTTCGGCGACAAGGGCCTGGTCTTCCCGCTCATCGTCCCGGCGATCGGCGCGCTCTCGGCGATCGCCGGCGTCTACCTCACCCGCCCGCGGGCCGGTGAGAGCGGGCTGACGACCATCAACCGCTCGTTCTACATCTCCGCCGCGGTGGGGGCGGTCGCCAGCGCGATCGCCGCCTTCGTCTACCTCCCGAGCGAGTGGTCGGAGCTCAACGGCGGCGGGGTCGGCCTCGGCAGCCTCGCCAGCGGCGACCTGCCGTCGGTCGGGCCGGCCACCTTCGCCGCGGGCGCGGTCGTCATCGGCATCGTGCTGGCGGCGGCGATCCTCGCGCTGACCGGCTACTTCACCGGCACCGAGCACCGACCGGTCAAGGACGTCGGCCGGACCTCGATCACCGGTGCGGCCACCGTCATCCTGTCCGGCCTCTCGGTGGGCTTCGAGTCGGCGGTCTACACCGCGATCGTGATCGGCGCCGCGGTGTTCGGCGCGGCCCTGCTCGCCGGCGGCTCGACGGCCCTGGCCCTCTTCGCGGTGGCCCTGGCCGGCTGCGGCCTGCTGACCACGGTGGGCGTCATCGTCGCGATGGACACCTTCGGCCCGGTCTCCGACAACGCCCAGGGCATCGCGGAGATGTCCGGCGACGTCAGCGAGGAGGGAGCGCAGATCCTCACCGAGCTCGACGCGGTCGGCAACACGACCAAGGCGATCACCAAGGGCATCGCGATCGCGACGGCGGTCCTGGCCGCGAGCGCGCTCTTCGCGTCGTACACCCAGTCGGCGGTGGAGTCGCTCCTCGACACCGAGGGCGTCAGTGCCGCGGACGGCGACGCGTTCGGACTGGCGTTCCTGGTCTTCGACGCCAAGCTCATCGTCGGCACCCTGCTCGGGGCGGGCGTGGTCTTCCTCTTCTCCGGCCTCGCCATCAACGCGGTCGGCCGCGCGGCGGGCGCCGTGGTGATGGAGGTACGACGCCAGTTCCGCGACATCCCCGGGATCATGGAGGGCACGGCGCGACCGGAGTACGGCCGCGTGGTCGACATCGTCACCCGCGACTCGCTGCGCGAGCTGGCCACGCCGGGCATCCTGGCGATCCTCAGCCCGATCGCGGTGGGCTTCGGCCTCGGCGTCGGTCCGCTGGCGGGCTTCCTGGTCGGGGCGATCGCGACCGGCACGCTGATGGCCGTCTTCCTCGCCAACGCCGGCGGCGCCTGGGACAACGCCAAGAAGCTCGTCGAGGACGGCAACCACGGCGGCAAGGGGTCCTCGGCCCACGAGGCGACGATCATCGGCGACACGGTCGGCGACCCGTTCAAGGACACCGCCGGCCCGGCCATCAACCCGCTGCTCAAGGTGATGAACCTGGTCTCGCTGCTCATCGTCGGCGCGATCGTCAGCCTGTCGTACGGCGACAGCCAGAACGACCTGGTGCGGATCCTGATCGCCCTCGCGGCGGCCGCCGGGATCTTCGCCGCGGTCTTCATCTCCAAGCAGCGCTCGTCGGTGATCGGTGACGACGCACCGGCCGCGGCCGCGGTGGAGTCCGCCTAGCGTGCTCCGCCGGCTCGGGACGTTCCTCGTCGCGCTGGCGGTGGCCCTCGTGGTCACCGCCGGCGCGACGCCCGCACCGGCTCGCTCCGCCCCGGCCGCGGCGCCGGCCCAGCAGGCGGCGACGACCGTGCAGCGCACGGTCGTGATCGGCCAGTCCGTGCGCGGCCGGTCGATCCGCGCCTACTACCGCGGTGACCCGAGGGCCACCCGCGTCCTGCTCGTGCTCGGCCAGATGCACGGCGACGAGAGCGCGGGACGCAGCACGGTCGGCTGGGTCTGGCAGCACGTGCGTCCCCGGGCCGGCACCGGGCTCTGGGTGATCCCGTCGATCAACCCCGACGGCGCGGCCCGCCACCGCCGTACGAACGCCCGGGGCGTCGACCTCAACCGCAACTGGCCCACGAGCGGCTGGCGGCGCACGGCCAAGGGCAGTCGCTACTACGGCGGCCCACGGCCCGGGAGCGAGCCGGAGACCAAGGCGCTGATGAGGTTCCTGGCAGGGGCGCGGCCCAACTACGTCGCCTCGATCCACCAGCCCCTGCACGGCGTGGGCCGCAGCGGGCCGGGCATCGCGTGGGAGCGGCGGCTGGCGCGCAACCTCGCCCTCCCGCTGCGCTCCTTCGGCGTCGGCAACCCCACCGGCACGGTCTCGCCGACGATGACCGGCTGGTACAACCAGCGCTACCGCGGCATCGCCACCACGATCGAGTACGGCGCCCGCCCGTCCACCCGGTTCCGCACCGTGGTGGCCGGCCGCGGGATCGCCCGCGCGGCCGGCATCTACTGAGCGAGGATCAGGGACGCATCCAGTGCGGGTGCGAGCGGTTGCCCTTGCAGACGTAGCGGCGGCCCTTGGCGTCCCACCCGCTCTTGCCGTACTTGGCCTTCGGGCAGAACTGCCCGCCGCGGATGCACTTCCCGCTGCTGGTCTTGGTGCACGGACGCGCGTGCGAGATCGAGACGGTGTCGGCGACGGCCGCTCCGGGTGCGGCGGTCGCGGTCCCGGCGGGTGCGACGAGGCCCATCAGGGCGACGGCCAGGGCGGCCATGAGCAGCTTGAGGCGCATTGAGATCTCCGAGTTCCTAGGACGCCGGTCTGCCCGGCGGACGGCACACCGTGACACACCGACCCGGTCCCTGTCCGCGGAACGGCGGAGACGGTGACAACCCGCCGGGGACGGCGGTCTAGCGTGGTGCCGTGCTGCCCGTCGCCCTCGCCGCCCCGCTCCGCGAAGCCCTGCTCGCCGCCGACTTCACCTACGACGCCGTCAGCGCGCTGCTCGGCCCGGAGGCGCACCAGGCGCTGTCGCGCAACGAGACCACCCCCGGCCTGCGGCGTACGACGGACGGTGGTCCGCTCGCCACGCTGGCCCGGCTGTTCCTGCTCCAGACCGCGGTCCCGGCCGCCGACGCCGAGCGCGCGCTGCCCGGTCTCGTGGACCGGCTGGTCAACGCGGGCGCCCTGGTGCAGAGCGTCGGCGAGGTGGCGGCGCGCCTCGACGTACGCCCCTATGCGACCGACGAGGGCGACCTGTGGGTCGTCAGCGACCTGACGCCCGGCCTGAACGGGGTCGCCACCCGGGTGACGGGCGACTACGTCCTCGGCATCAGCCCGGCCTCCTCCAGCCTCGCCCAGCTCACCCTGCGCCACGACGTCGACAGCGCGCTCGACCTCGGCACCGGCTGCGGGGTGCAGGCCCTGCACCTGGCGACGCACAGCGACCGGGTGGTGGCCACGGACGTCAACCAGCGCGCGCTCGCCCTCGCCCGCTTCAACGCGGCGCTCAACGACGTCGACGACAAGGTCGAGGTGCGCGACGGCTCGTTCTTCGCGCCGGTCGCGGGGGAACGGTTCGACCTGATCGCCACCAACCCGCCGTTCGTGATCTCGCCCGCGACGGGCGAGCGGCTGGTCTACCGCGACTCCGGCCTGCCCGGCGACCAGGTCGTCGAGCACATCGTGCGCACCGCCCCGCGCCACCTCACCGAGGGCGGCTGGTGCCAGGTCCTCGCCAACTGGGTGATCGACCGCGACCGGCCGTGGGACGAGCGGCTCGCCACCTGGCTGCCGGAGGAGTGCGACGCGCTGGTCGTGCAGCGCGAGGTGCTCGACCCGGCGTCGTACGTCGAGCTGTGGCTCAAGGACGCCGGCCACCACCCGGCCACCGGCGGCGACCCGGCGGCGTACGTCCAGCGCTACGACACCTGGCTCTCGTGGTTGCAGGAGCAGGGCGTCGGCGGCATCGGCTTCGGCTGGATCAACCTGCACCGCACGGGCGGCAGCACCCGCGACCTCCTCGAGTGGCCCTACGACGTCGAGCAGCCGATCGCGCCGGCGATCGCGGGCTGGGCGGAGGCCGCCGCCTCGGCCCGTTCCGTGGGCCCCGACACGCACCTGGTGCTGCGCGCCGACGTCGTCCAGGAGACCTCCGGCCCGGTCGGCGCCGAGGACCCGGCGGCGATCGTGCTGCGCCAGCAGCGCGGCTTCCGGCGGGCGCGCCAGGTCGACACGGTCACTGCGGCGGTGGTCGGCGCCTGCGACGGCGACCTCGCGGCCGGTCCGCTCCTCGACGCGGTCGGTCACCTGCTGGAGCGCGACGCGGCCAGCCTGCGCGAGGTCTACCTGCCCGAGCTCGCCGAGCTGGTGGCCGAGGGTTTCCTCGCGCCGCGTGCGGCAGACTAGGGCCGTGACGAACGCAGGCTGGTACCCCGACCCCGCTGGCGCCCCCGACACCTACCGGTACTGGGACGGCCAGGCGTGGAGCCAGATGACCACGAGCACGCCGCCCGGAGGCAGTGCTCCGCAGCCGCCCCAGCCGCAGCAGCCGCAGCAGCCCGGCCCGCCGCCGTACCAGCAGGCGACCCCGAACCCCTACGGCGCCGTCCCGCCGGTGGCCCCGCCGCCGGTGGGTGGCTACGGCCAGCCGCAGTGGAGCCCCGGCCCGCAGCCGGGCGGCGGTGGCAACGGCAAGACCATCGGCATCGTGATCGCGGCGGTGCTGGTGCTGCTGCTCATCGGTGTCGGCGGCTTCTTCGGCGTCCGCGCGCTCAGCGGTGACGACGACGGCGACGGCGACAAGAAGGCCGACGACGACACCTCGGAGACCACCGAGACCACCGGGCCCACCGACGACGGCTCCAGCACGGTCGCGCCGACCGGCGTGCAGTGCACCGGTGGCCAGCCCACGCCGGCGACCAACCCGGGCGCCAACCCCGCCACGATCAGCGGCGGCGGGCTGACCATCCCGGTCGCCAAGGGCTACCAGGTCGACACCCGGCTCTCGAAGTCGCACGCCTTCGCCGACAAGATCCTGGTGCAGTACAAGCTCGTCGAGAAGAGCTGGATCAGCGAGTTCGCGGTCGGTGGCCTGCTCAAGTCCAACGGTTTCGAGGACCTCGCCGAGTCGGCCGAGATCATCATGCAGTGCCTGACGACGAGCGACCAGATCTACGACGGCTTCACCAGCCGCAAGGACCTGAAGAACGAGGACATCACCGTCGACGGCAAGAAGGCCCACCGGATCACCGCGGAGATCCGGGTCGACAACCCCGACGTGCAGGCCGAGGGCGACGTCACCACGGTGGCCGTCGTCGATACCGGCGACCCGGACCAGCTGGGGCTGTTCATCGGCGTCGGGACCATCGGCGACCAGGTCACCATCGACCTCAGCGAGCAGATGCTGCAGTCCGCCAAGGTCGGCTGACTCTCCCCGTCGTACCGGACATATCTGTCGTGAATCGGTCCCGATCACGACAGATATGTCCGGTACGACCGCCGCCGGCGGACCGACCACTCTGGACGCCGCTCGCGACGGCGCTGGACAGCACGCGCTACCCAGCGGCAGCGCGTGCTGCCCAGCGCCTGCTGCGCGGCGTCCAGAGCGGCCGTCCGCGGCGTTGTCGTCGGTCGCCGGGACTCCGTCCCGCCTCCCTCCTCCGCCTTGCGGGCCGACCACTCTGGACGCCGCTCGCGACGGCGCTGGACAGCACGCGCTACCGTGATCGGCCGTAAGGCTCAGCACGTCCCGTAGAGCACGTCCAGTAGAGAAGGTCCCTGTGGCACACAAGTTGGTGATCGTCGAGTCGCCGGCGAAGGCCCGCACCATCGGCGGGTACCTCGGCGACGGCTTCGTCGTCGAGTCCTCCATCGGCCACATCCGTGACCTCCCGAACAACGCCGCGGACACCCCGGCGAAGATCAAGGACAAGCCGTGGGGCCGCCTGGCGATCGACGTGGAGAACGGCTTCGAGCCCTACTACGTCGTCCCACGCGACAAGAAGTCCCACATCTCCAAGCTCAAGAGCCTGCTCAAGGACGCCGACGAGCTCTACCTCGCCACCGATGAGGACCGCGAGGGAGAGGCCATCGCCTGGCACCTGCTGGACGAGCTGAAGCCGAAGGGCATCCCGGTCAAGCGGATGGTCTTCCACGAGATCACCAAGGCCGCCATCCAGGAGGCCGCCGCCAACCCGCGCGAGCTCGACATGGACCTCGTCGAGGCCCAGGAGACCCGCCGGATCCTCGACCGTCTCTACGGCTACGAGGTCTCGCCGGTGCTGTGGCGCAAGGTGATGTCGGGGCTCTCGGCGGGCCGCGTGCAGTCGGTCGCGACCCGGCTCGTGGTGGACCGCGAGAAGGAGCGGATGGCCTTCAAGGTCGCCTCCTACTGGGACCTCGAGGGCACCTTCGACGCCGGCTCCAAGCACGACCAGCGGATGTTCCCGGCCAAGCTGCACACCATCGACGGCACCCGTGTCGCGAGCGGCTCGAACTTCGGCCAGGACGGCCTGCTCAAGCCCAAGGCCGACGTGGTCCACCTCGACCAGCGGCGTGCGGACGCCCTGGTGGCCGCGCTCTCCGACACCTCCTACGACGTCCGGTCGGTCGAGGCGAAGCCGTACCGTCGCTCGCCGTACGCCCCGTTCCGGACCACCACGCTGCAGCAGGAGGCCAGCCGCAAGCTCGGCATGAGCGCCTCGGTCACGATGAGCGTGGCGCAGCGGCTCTACGAGAACGGCTTCATCACCTACATGCGGACCGACAGCACCACGCTGTCCGGCAACGCGATCGGCGCGGCCCGCAACCAGGTGGCCGAGCTCTACGGCAGCGAGTACCTCCCCGACGCGCCGCGCACCTACGCCAGCAAGGTCAAGAACGCGCAGGAGGCGCACGAGGCGATCCGCCCGGCGGGCGACTCGTTCCGCACGCCCGCCCAGACCGGGCTGACCGGTGACCAGTTCCGCCTCTACGAGCTGATCTGGATGCGCACCGTCGCCTCGCAGATGAAGGACGCGGTCGGCCAGTCGGTCACGATCCGGCTCGGCGGCGCCGCGACCACCGGCGAGGACGTGGTGTTCTCCGCCTCCGGCCGGGTGATCACCTTCCACGGCTTCCTCAAGGCCTACGTCGAGGGCACCGACGACAACGCGGCGAAGGACGACCAGGAGACCCGCCTGCCCAACCTGGTCGAGGGCGACCCGGTCAGCGCGGCCTCGCTGTCCGCCAACGGCCACGAGACCAAGCCCCCGGCGCGCTACACCGAGGCGACGCTGATCAAGGAGCTCGAGGACCGGCAGATCGGCCGCCCCTCGACGTACGCCTCGATCATCGGCACGATCCTCAACCGCGGCTACGTCTACAAGAAGGGCACCGCGCTGGTGCCGGCGTGGATCGCGTTCTCCGTGGTGCGGCTGCTGACCGAGCACTTCAGCCGGCTGATCGACTACGACTTCACCGCGCTGATGGAGACGGTCCTCGACGACATCGCCCGGGGCGAGAAGAGCCGCGTCTCCGAGCTGTCGGAGTTCTACTACGGCTCCGAGGACCGCGAGGGCCTCCAGCCGCTCGTCACCGGCCTCGGCGACATCGACGCCAAGGAGCTGGCCACCTTCCCGGTCGGCACCGCCGAGGACGGGATCGACCTGCGGGTCGGCAAGTACGGCCCGTACCTCGAGGGCCCGGACGACGGCGCCGGGACGCGGGTCCGCGCCAACGTGCCCGACGACCTGCCGCCCGACGAGCTCACCGTGGCCAAGGCCAAGGAGCTGCTGGCGAACCCGGCCGGCGAGGAGATCGACCTCGGCGTGCACCCGGAGACCGGCCTGCAGGTGGTGGCGAAGAACGGCCGCTTCGGCCCGTACGTCACCGAGCTGCTGCCCGAGGACGCTCCCAAGAGCGCCAAGGCGCGCACCGGCTCGCTGTTCAAGTCGATGTCCCTCGACACCGTCACCCTCGACGACGCGGTCAAGCTGATCTCGCTGCCGCGGGTCGTCGGGGCGGGCGAGGACGGCGAGGAGATCACCGCGCAGAACGGCCGCTACGGCCCGTACCTGAAGAAGGGCACGGACTCCCGCTCGCTCACCAGCGAGGACCAGATCTTCGGGATCACCCTCGACGAGGCGCTGAAGATCTACAGCCAGCCCAAGCAGCGCGGTCGCGCGGCCGCCGCGCCGCCGCTCAAGGAGCTGGGCAACGACCCGGTCTCCGGGCAGCCGGTGGTCGTGAAGGCCGGCCGGTTCGGGGAGTACGTCACCGACGGCGAGTACAACGCGACGCTGCGCAAGGACGACTCGGTCGAGGCGATCACGATCGAGCGGGCCGCCGAGCTGCTCGCCGAGCGGCGCGCGAAGGGCCCGGCGAAGAAGGCCGCCAAGAAGGGCGCGAAGAAGACCGCGGCCAAGAAGACGGCGAAGAAGACCACCGCGAAGAAGACGGCGGCGAAGAAGACCGCCGCCAAGAAGGCAGCCAAGAAGTCCTGAGCCCGCCCTCACAAGGTCTCCTTGTGAGGGCCCAGGGACGACCTCGTTCCGCCGGCCTACGCCAGCGGGCACCGTGGGGGACGTGATCCCCTACGGACCCAACTGGTACGCCGCCGTCATGGGCACCGGCATCCTCGCCGTCGCCCTGAGCGACCTCCCGTTCGACCTGCCCGGGGCGTCGTACGGCGCGACCGCGGCGTGGCTGCTGGCGCTCGCCCTGCTCGGTGCGGTCACCGTGGTGGGGGCGCGTTCCGGGCGCCCGTTCGGACATCTCGGCGACCCGGTGCTGGCGCACTTCTACGGTGCCACCGCGATGGGCCTGATGACCGCCGGCGCCGCGACCGGGGCCGTGGGTGGGCCGTGGCTCGGCCCGGCGGTCCTGCCCCTGGAGGTCGCGCTGTGGGTGATGGGCACGCTGCTCGGCCTGGTCACCGCGGTCGTCGTGCCATACCAGGCGATCACGGTCCACGAGGTCCGCGACGACAGTGCCTTCGGCGGGTGGCTGATGCCCGTCGTACCCCCGATGGTGAGCGCGGCGACGGGCGCCGCGCTCCTGCCGCACGTGCCCGCCGGCGAGCCGCGCGCCACCCTGCTCGCGCTGCTGTGCGCGTGCTTCGGGGTCGCCCTGCTGGCGACGCTGCTGGTCCTGCCCGCGATCTGGCAGCGGCTCCTGCGGCACGGGCCGGGCGCGCCCGCCCTGGTGCCGACGGTGTGGATCGTGCTCGGCCCGCTCGGGCAGTCGATCACCGCGGCGCACCACCTGACGACGGCGGTCTCCGGCCCCGACCCGGCGGTGCTGCGGCTGCTGTTCCTCGCCTTCGCGCTGCCGGTCTGGGGGTTCGCGCTGCTCTGGCTGGCGCTCGCGGCCGCGCTCACCGCGCGCCAGGTGCGCGCGGGCCTGCCGTTCGCACCGACCTGGTGGTCGTTCACCTTCCCGGTGGGCACTCTCGTCACCGGTACGACGGCCCTGGCCGACGCGACCGGGCTGGTCCTCTTCGCCCTCGCCACGGCCGTGCTGCTGGCGCTCCTGCTCGTGGCCTGGGGAGTGGTCGCCGTCGCGACGGCCTGTGCGATGCGCCCTGCCGGTCCCGCGACGCGACCCGCCCGCGACAACCGTCGGTCCCGTCTCGTAGGTTCGTCTCCGTGAGCTCCCCCGGTCTGTACGCCGACACCGGCGTCTTCGTCTGCTTCGAGGGCGGCGAGGGCGGCGGCAAGTCGACCCAGTCGCGCCTGCTGCGCGAGCGCCTGGTGGCCGGGGGCTACGACGTGGTGCTGACCTTCGAGCCCGGCGACACCCCCGTCGGCAAGGAGATGCGCCGGATCGTGCTCAGCCCGGAGACCGGCACGCTGGCCCACAAGACCGAGTTCCTGCTCTACCTCGCCGACAAGTCCGAGCACATCGAGACCCTGGTGCGCCCTGCGCTCGACCGCGGCGCCGTCGTGGTCACCGACCGCTACGTCGACTCGACGCTCGCCTACCAGGGCGCCGGCCGCGACCTCGACGCCGGCGAGCTGGAGGAGGTCGCGCGCTGGGCCACCGGCGACCTGCGTCCGCACCTGACGGTGGTGCTCGACCTGGAGCCGTCGGCCGGGCTGGCCCGGTTCGAGGAGCGCGACCGGATCGAGGGCGAGTCGCTGGAGTTCCACCGGCGGGTGCGGCAGTCCTTCCTCGACCTCGCCGCCCGCGATCCCGAGCACTACCTCGTCCTCGACGCGCGCTCCTCCATCGAGGACATCGCCGCCGCGATCGCGGCGCGGGTCGAGCCGCTCCTGGCCCGGGCGGTGCGCGGATGAGCATCTGGAGCACCCTGGTCGGCCAGCGCGCGACCGTCGAGCTGCTGCGCAGCGCCGCCTCCGGGCACGGGATGACCCACGCCTGGCTGTTCACCGGCCCGCCGGGCTCGGGTCGCTCCAACGCCGCCATCGCCTTCGCCGCGGCCCTGCAGTGCCCCGACGCCGGGCTCGGCCCGGACTGCCCCGACCGCTGCCACGCCTGCCACACCGTGCTCGCCGGCTCGCACGCCGACGTCACCGTGATCCGCACGGAGAAGCTCTCCATCGGCGTCGACGAGGTCCGGGAGCTGGTCCGCCGGGCGTCGCTCAGCCCGATGGGCGACCGGTGGCAGGTCCTGGTCGTCGAGGACGCCGACCGGCTCACCGAGCAGGCCTGCAACGCGCTGCTCAAGGCGATCGAGGAGCCCAACGGGCGCACCGTGTGGATGCTCTGCGCGCCGACGGTCGAGGACGTGCTGCCGACGATCCGCTCGCGCTGCCGCCTGGTCACGCTGTCCACCCCGACCACCGAGGAGGTCGCCGGCTTCCTGGAGGCACGCGGCATCGGGGCCTCCCTGGCGACGTACGCCGCCCGGGCCAGCCAGGGCCACATCGGCCGGGCCCGCGCGCTGGCCTTCGACGAGGACGTGCGCACCCGGCGCCAGGAGGTCGTCGCGATCCCGGCGCGGCTGACGACGCTCGGGCGCTGCATGGACGCCGCCTCCCGGCTCGCGGCGACCACCAAGGAGGAGGCCGACGCGATCACCGCGGAGCTGGACGCGAAGGAGAAGTCCGACCTCGACGCCGCCTACGGCGTGGTCGAGCGGGGCCGGCGCCCGCGGGAGTACGGTCCCGCGCTGGCGGCCCTGGAGAAGGGCCAGCGCACCCGCGCCAAGCGCCGCCACCTCGACGTGGTCGACCGCGGCCTGACCGACCTCGTGTCGGTCTACCGCGACGCCATCGCGCTGGCCACCCGCGCGCCCGGAGCGCTGGTCAACGAGGAGATCCGCGACCAGGTCGAGCAGATCGCCGAGCAGACCTCGGCGGAGCTCAACCTGCGCCGGATCGGGTGGATCTTCGCGGCGCGGGAGCAGATGCTGGAGTTCAACGTTCCGGTCGCCTTGGCGCTGGAGTCGATGATGGTGGCACTCAAGGCGCCGCAGCGCTGAGCCGGACGGAAGAGGGACGCGAGTGAGCAAGAAGCTGATCGTCGCCGTGGGCGTGGTCTGGGCACTGGTGGTCGCGGGCGCGATCGGGATCGGTGTCGTGGTCCTCACCGGTGGGGACGACGACGAGCCCGGCCCCGACGCGAAGGTCACCGACACGGTGAGCCCGAGCGCCGACGGACGCACCATCGACGACTTCTACGGCCAGAAGATCTCCTGGACCGAGTGCGGCAGCGACGAGTGCGGCACCCTCGACGTCCCGATCAGCTACCAGGACCCGGGCGCGGGCTCGATCAAGCTCGCGGTCGAGCGCACGAAGGCCACCGGCAAGCGGATCGGCTCGCTCGTGGTCAACCCGGGCGGCCCGGGCGCGGGCGGCACCTACCTCGCCGAGCAGGCGGACTCCTACTTCGCCCCGGAGCTGCGGGCGGCGTACGACATCGTCGGCTTCGACCCGCGCGGCACCGGCGACTCCTCGCCGGTCGACTGCCTCACCGACGACCAGCTCGACGACTTCATCGCCGCCGACCCCGACCCGGACACCCCGGAGGAGGTCACCGAGGGCGAGGACAACACGGCGGAGTTCTGGTCGGGCTGCAAGGCGAAGTCTGCCCAGCTCGGCGGTCACGTCAGCACCGTCGAGGCCGCCCGCGACATGGACGTGCTGCGGGCCGTGCTCGGCGAGGACAAGCTCGACTACCTCGGCTTCTCCTACGGCACCCGGCTGGGCGCGACGTACGCCGAGCTCTACCCCGACAAGACCGGCCGGCTGGTGCTCGACGGCGCCGTCGACCCCGCACTGGGCGCCCGCGAGGGCGCGCTGAGCCAGGCGGCCGGCTTCGAGACCGCGCTGCGGTCCTACATCCAGAACTGCGTCGACGGCGACAGCTGCTTCCTCGGCGACAGCGTCGACGCCGGCCTGAAGACGATCAAGGACCTGCTCGACTCGATCGACAAGAAGCCGCTGGAGACCAGCGACTCCGAGGACCGCGAGCTCACCGTCGGACTGGCGTTCTACGGCCTGATCACCCCGCTCTACAGCAAGGACAACTGGTCCTACCTCGACCAGGCGCTGAAGACCGCGCTCGACGGCGACGGGAGCACGCTGCTGCAGCTCTCCGACTTCTACGGCTCGCGGGAGAAGGGCAAGTACACCGACAACAGCCTCGAGGCGATCTCGGTGATCAACTGCCTCGACGACCCCTACTCCATCACCGCCGACGAGGTCCCCGCCCAGTTCCCCGACTTCGAGAAGGCCTCGCCGACCTTCGGCAAGGTGTTCGCGTGGGGGCTCACGACCTGCCACGGCGACCCGTTCAAGGCCACCGACGAGCCGGACCTGGAGATCGACGGCGCGGGCGCGGCGCCGATCGTGGTGCTCGGCACGACGCGCGACCCCGCCACGCCGTACGAGGAGGCGGTGGCGATGGCCGAGGAGCTGCAGTCGGGCGTGCTGGTCAGCCGCGACGGCGACGGGCACACGGCGTACAACAAGGGCAACCAGTGCGTCGACGACGCGGTGCACTCCTACCTCATCGACGGCAAGGTGCCGGCCGACGGCCTGAAGTGCTGAGGGCCTAGACCGGCTCCAGGATCGCCTGGATCCGCTGGGTGGCGAGGTCGATCATCAGCCGCGCGGCGGGGGAGAGCGTCGCCCCCGCGCGGTGCACGATCGCGATCGTGTCGTAGACCCGCGGCCGCAGCGACACCCAGCCGGCGTCCGGCGCCAGCCGGGGCAGCAGCTGCAGGGCGGCGCTCTGGTGGGTCACCGTGTCGGCGAGCCCGCGTCCGGCCAGCTCGATGGCGGTCTCCACGTCCTCGACCTCGATCCGGGTGCTCGGGTTGTGGCCGGCCTCGTGCAGCATCCGGCGCAGCACCAGGCGCGCGGAGTCGGAGTCGCGCCAGGTGGTCTCCGGCATCACCAGCCTCGCCTCGGCGAGCCGGCGCGCCGTCACCGGCGAGGCCAGCCGGGTGGGGTCGGTCGAGACGTAGACGAGCTCGTCGCGGGCGATCGGGGTGATCGTCAGGCCCTCGCTCGACAGGCCGGCGGCCGCGATCATCGCCGCCTCCAGCCGGCCACGGCGCAGGTTGTCCTGGACCTCGCGGGAGTGCTGCCCGACCAGCTCCACCCGGACCCCCGGGTAGCGCTCCAGCACGTCGGCGACGAGCCCCGCGCCGCCGTAGAGCCGGGCGACGCCGAACATCCCGAACCGGATCGTCCCGGTCTCCAGCGACTTGATGCCCGCCACCGCGCGCTGCGCGTCGTCCGCCGCGGCGAGCACCCGCTCCGCGTGCGGCCGGAAGGTGTCCGCCGCCGTGGTCGGTACGACGCCGCGGCCCACCCGCCGGAACAACGGCACACCGAGCTGCTTCTCCAGGTTGCGCACCTGCTCCGACACCGACGGCTGGGCGTAGCCGAGCTCCTCGGCGGCGCGGGTGAGCGAGTGGTGCTCGTAGGTCGCGAGGAAGCAGGTGAGCTGGTGCAGCGAGAGCATCTGACCTCAAGGGAGTCCCTAGGGGAACGGCTGGAAAGAGAGCCTACCCCTTGGGATGAGCGCGACGGAGAATAGGAGGACAACCGCGATCGGACCTCGAAGGAGGCCTCCCATGTTCACCCACGACTGCACGTCCTGCGGCCGCCACGAGCTGATCTTCCCGGACCAGATCACCGGCCTCGACCACCGCGACGACAGCTTCCTCGTGCACTTCACCTGCTGGTGCGACGCCCCGCAGACGCACGTCGAGCAGCGCCTCGTCGCCGCCGCCTGAGCGAACCCCCGCGCGTCGTACGGGGCGCGATTGGGTGGCGGATCGCCGGGGTCGGTATGCTTCCGCGGTCGCCCTTGGGCGGCGCGCCGCCTTAGCTCAGTCGGTAGAGCGAGTCACTCGTAATGACTAGGTCGTCGGTTCGATTCCGACAGGCGGCTCCGACGATGGCCCCAGTCCGCGGACTGGGGCTCTTCGCATTTCTCCCTCCCTCGGATCCGAGGGTTCGGCGCCCCGGCGGGGATGGCCGCCGGCGGCGGGGGTAACGGCAGGACAAATACGGGGACGACACCTATCAAGGGGGAAGGTTTCATGTCCGTCCACAAAGCCCGTGCCGCGCAGCCGGTCGACGAGGTCGCCGAGATGCCGGGCATCGTGCTCATGCTGCTCGTCGTCGCCATCGCCACCGCGCTGGTCTGCCTGCTCGCCTGAGAAGAGGGAAGAACATGTACATCGGACTCGGAATCGTCCTGCTCGTGCTCGGCCTGATCCTCGTCTTCGACGTGGTCACGGTGGACCTGAGCTTCGTGAACGACGGAGCGCTCGGCACGATCCTCATCGTCGCCGGGGTGCTCGCGATCGTGCTGTCCCTGCTGTACGCCCGGCCCGGACGCCGCCGCGACGACGTCGTGGTGCACCACCGGGACGACACGTTGCGGTGACGGCGACGCGCTGAGACGCGCAGGCGAGGGGCCGGGTCCTGGTGCGATCCGGCCCCTCGTGCTGTCCGGGCCCTTACAGTTCTCCCGTGACGAAGCGCTCGGGGGTCGTCGTTCTGGTGTTCGGTCTGCTGCTCTGTGTGCTGCTCGCGGGCGGCGGCACGACGCCCGCGCACGCTGCTCCCGAACGCGCCGCAGCGGGCTACCGCTGCATCATCGACGCCTTCGGGCACACCGCGGGTGGACGGATCACCCTGCGCCGGGTGGTGAACACGCGGGTCACCGTGAGCAAGAGGACCGCGCAGTCGTTCCGCTGGCGGCCGATCGCGTGGGGCCTGGTGTCGGCCGAGACCTGGCCCGGCCACGAGACCACGCGCCAGCTCGTCGCCGCGACCGACGGCCGGATCCGGCTCGTGGAGACCCGGTGGGACACCGGCAGCGCGCTGCGTGTGCGGGTGCTGCGGGTCGTCGGCTCCGGGTACCCCGCCCGCCTGGTCGCCTTCGACGACCACTCGCTCTACTGGGTGGCCGCCGACCGCTCGCTGCACCGCGCGACCTGGACGGGGAGCCGTCTGGTGCGCCCGACGCGCCTCCCGGTGACGCTCGGCGGTGCCACGGCGCTCGGCGCCCGGACGACCGACTACGGCATGCGCGTCTACTGGACCGACATGACGGGCGCGCTGCACCTGGTCGCCGACGCCGGCGCCGCGTCCACCGACCGGGTCCTCAAGTCCAGCGGGTTCCGCGGGTTCACCGGCCTGAGGACCGGCGTGTGCATGTCGCCCGACCAGGCCCGGGTCCGTCCGTACGACGGCCTGCTCAGCGTGGACCGGACCCGGGGGATCGCGCGCTTCCAGCGGGTGCTGCGGCCGGCGTCGCCCGCCGTCAGCAGCGTGACGGCGCCCGCGCGGGTCGGCCGCGCCGACTGGACCTGGCCCCACCTCGGCTGAGGCGGGTCCTCAGAGCACCGTCAGCTCCGCCGGTACGACGGCCGCGAGCGCCTCGCGGCAGGCCCGGATCGCCGGCGTGCCGCTGATCGCGGTCCGGGTGGCGGTGAAGACCGACCGGCGGCGCTCGTCGACGTCGACGACGCGCAGCGCGGGCGGGCGTCGTACCCGCATCAGGTCGGGGAGGATCGCGACGGCGTTGCCGCTCTCGATGAGCGCGATCTGCGCCTCGAGGTCGTCGGTCTCGAAGCGCACGTCGGGCTCGAAGCCCGCCCGGCGGCACAGCTGCTCGGCCCAGTGCCGGGAGGCGGTGCCGGCCGGCTCCATCGTCCAGGGCAGGTCGGCGGTGTCGGCGACGCAGGTGATGGCGTCCCACGGCTCTCCCGAGGGCGGTACGGCGAGCCGGAGCAGGTCGGTCGTGAGCGGCTGGCGGTCGATGTCGGGATACACGCGGGCGGCGTGCCCGGGGTACTCCTCGGCGACGACGAGGTCGAACTCGCGCATCCAGGTCTCGTAGAGCGCCTGCTCCGGCTCACGCTGGGACATGGTGACCCGCAGGCGGGGGTAGCGGGCGGCGAGCTCGGTGAGCATCTGCGGCATGAAGGCCGACGCGGCGGACTGGAAGACCGCCAGCCGCACGGTCCCGGAGGCGCCGTGGGCCTGGCTGGCGAGGTCGGAGGCGGCCAGCTCGAGGCGCTGCAGGATGACCGCGGTGTGCTCGACGAGGACCTCCGCGGCGGGGGTGAGCCGGACCCGGCGGCCCACCTTCTCCAGCAGCGGCACGCCGGCCTCCCGCTCCAGCTGCGAGAGCGCCTGGGACACCGACGACGCGCTCTGGTGCAGGGCCTCGGCGACCTCGGCGAGGGTGCCGCGACGGCTGAGCTCGTGCAGCAGTCTCAGGCGGCGGACGTCGAGCTGCTCTGCCCGTGGAATCATCAGCCCTGCTTAATGGTTTGCGTCGGAATTCATCGCTTTATCCTAGCGGTCTCCCGGCGCGACGATGGCTCCATGACCGACCCGCGCCCGGACGCCGGCCTGCTCGCCGACGTCGACACCCTGGTCCGCAGCTGGCTCGACGAGGCGGCCGAGCAGCCCTCCGCCGCCGCGGCCCGGCGGCTCGCCGACGTGCTGCGCGACCCGTCCGGGCTGGACTTCACCGTCGGCTTCGTGGACCGGGTGATCCGGCCCGAGGACATGAAGGTCGCGGCGGCCAACCTGCGCGAGCTCGCGGGCAGCGCGCCGCGCTTCCTGCCCGTGCACCTGCGCCTGCTGCTCCGGCTCGGCGCGCTGCTGTCCGTCGTCGCGCCGGGCATCGTCATCCCGATCGCCCGCCGCGCGCTGCGGCAGATGGTCGGCCACCTGCTGGTGGACGCGACCGACGCCCGCCTGGGCCGCTCGATCGCCCGGATCCGCGAGCGCGGCGTACGGCTCAACATCAACCTGCTCGGCGAGGCGGTGCTCGGCCAGGCCGAGGCCGCGCGCCGGCTGGAGGGCACCCGCCGGCTGCTGGCCCGCCCGGACGTCGACTACGTCTCCATCAAGGTGTCGGCGACCGTGCCCCCGCACTCGCCGTGGGCCTTCGACGAGGCCGTCGACCACATCGAGAAGAGCCTGCTCCCGCTGTTCGAGATGGCCGCGGCGTCGCCGACGCCGAAGTTCATCAACCTCGACATGGAGGAGTACCGCGACCTCGAGCTGACCATGGCCGTCTTCACCCGGCTGCTCGACCGCCCCGAGCTCGAGCGCCTGGAGGCCGGCATCGTGCTGCAGGCCTACCTGCCCGACGCGCTCGCCGCGATGATCCGTCTGCAGGAGTGGGCCGGCGCGCGCCGTGCCCGCGGTGGCGCCGGCATCAAGGTGCGCCTGGTCAAGGGCGCCAACCTGCCGATGGAGCACGTCGAGGCGTCCCTGCACGACTGGCCGGTCGCCACGTGGTCGACCAAGCAGGAGTCGGACACCCACTACAAGCGGGTCCTCGACTACGCGCTGCGGCCCGAGCACGTCGCGAACGTCCGGCTCGGCGTCGCCGGCCACAACCTCTTCGACATCGCCTACGCCTGGACCCTCGCCGGCCGGCGCGGGGTCCGCGACCGGATCGAGTTCGAGATGCTGCTGGGGATGGCCGAGGGCCAGGCCGAGGCGGTACGACGCACGGTCGGCGGGCTGCTGCTCTACGTCCCGGTGGTGCACCCGAAGGACTTCGACGTCGCGATCGCCTACCTGGTGCGCCGGCTGGAGGAGGGCGCCAGCCAGGACAACTTCATGTCGGCGGTCTTCGACCTGCACGACGACAGCACCCTGTTCCAGCGCGAGCGCGACCGGTTCCTGGCCTCGCTGGCGGACCTCGACGACGTCGTACCGCTCCCGAACCGGCGGCAGGACCGGGCGAGCGAGGAGCCGCGCGCGATCGCGCCGGGCACGTTCGACAACTGCGCGGACACCGACCCCGCGCTCCCCGGCAACCGCGCCTGGGGCCGCGCGATCATCGAGCGGGTCGCCGGCTCGACCGCCGGCGAGGCCCTGGTGGCCGAGCACACGGTGGCCGACGAGGCCGGCCTGGAGCAGGTCCTCTCGACCGCCGTCGCCGCGGGCGCCGACTGGGGTGCCTTGGCCGGCGCGGAGCGCGCGGCGGTCCTGCGCCGCGCGGCGGTCAGCCTGGAGCAGGCCCGGGCCGAGCTGCTGGAGGTGATGGCCACCGAGTGCGGCAAGACCCTCGACCAGGGCGACCCGGAGGTCTCCGAGGCGATCGACTTCGCCAACTACTACGCCCTGCTCGCCGAGCAGCTCGACGAGGTCGACGGGGCGCGGCAGGTGCCGGTCGGCCTGACCGTGGTGACCCCGCCGTGGAACTTCCCGGTCGCGATCCCGGCGGGCTCGGTGCTCTCCGCGCTGGCGGCCGGCAGCCCGGTCGTCATCAAGCCCGCGCCGCAGGCCCAGCGCTGCGGCTCGGTGATGGTCGCGGCGCTGTGGGCGGCCGGCGTGCCGCGCGAGGTGCTGCAGCTCGTCCACCTCCCGGAGAACGACCTCGGCCGGCGCCTGGTCGCCGACGAGCGGGTCGGCCGGCTGATCCTCACCGGAGCCTTCGAGACCGCCGCGCTGTTCCGCGAGTTCCGCGCCGACCTGCCGCTGCTCGCCGAGACCAGCGGCAAGAACTCCATCGTCGTCACCCCGCACGCCGACCTCGACCTCGCGGTCAAGGACCTCGTCTACTCCGCCTTCGGCCACGCCGGGCAGAAGTGCTCGGCGGCCTCGCTCGGCATCCTGGTCGGCTCGGTCGCGACCTCGCGCCGGTTCCGCGACCAGCTCGTCGACGCGGTGTCCTCGCTTACCGTGGGCTACCCGTCGGACCCGACCACCCAGATGGGCCCGGTCGTCGAGCCGGTCAGTGGCAAGCTGGAGCGTGCGCTGACCGAGCTCGCGCCCGGGGAGTCCTGGCTGGTCGAGCCGCGGCGGCTCGACGACACCGGCCGGCTGTGGTCGCCCGGGGTGAAGACCGGCGTACGACGCGGCTCGGAGTTCCACCTCACCGAGTACTTCGGCCCGGTGCTGGGCCTGATCGCCGCCGACGACCTCGACGAGGCCCTCGCGATCCAGAACCAGGTCGACTACGGCCTGACCGCCGGACTGCACTCCCTCGACCGGGCCGAGATCGAGCACTGGGTCGATCGGGTCCAGGCCGGCAACGCCTACGTCAACCGCTCCACCGTCGGCGCCATCGTGCGCCGTCAGCCCTTCGGCGGCTGGAAGAAGTCGGCCGTCGGTGCCGGTACGAAGGCCGGTGGCCCGAGCTACCTCGTCGGACTCAGCGACTGGGAGCCCGCGCCCGCCACCGCCACCGCCCCGCTCGGCGCGACGGGCCGCCGGGTGCGCGACGCCGCCCGCGGCCTCGTCACGGACGCCGACCGGATCGCCTCCCTGGAGCGGGCCCTCGGGTCCGACGCGCTCGTGTGGGGGCGGGAGCTCGGCGTACCACGGGACGTGTCGGGGCTGATGGCGGAGAAGAACGTGCTGCGCCACCTCCCTGTCCCGGTGACCGTGCGCGACGAGCAGGGCGACGCCGCGGCCCTGCTCCGCGTGGTCGCCGCGGGGCTCCTCGTCGGTGCACCGGTGACCGTGTCCTTGCCAGCCTCGCCGGACCGTGCGCTCGCGGACGCGCTGGCCGGGCTGGGCGTGACCCTGCGGGTCGAGGACGGTGCCGCGTGGCGCGCGGTGCTCACCGAGCAGCCGCCGGCCCGGGTCCGCCTGCTCGGCGGCAGCCGGCGCGCCTTCGCCGAGGCCAGCGCCGGCCGGGTCGACGTCGCGCTCTACGCGCAGCCGGTCGTCGAGGCGGGCCGGGTCGAGCTGCTGACCTTCCTGCACGAGCAGGCGGTCGCGGTCACCGCCCACCGGTTCGGCTCGCCGACGCCGCTGGCGGAGGGGCTGTTCGGCTAGCCCGTGCGCGGCGCGGCACAATCGCCGCATGGCCTCCGAGCACCTCGTCCTGCGTCCCGGTGAGCCGGACGTCAACGCCTACCGGCTGCTGACCGCGCTCGTCGTACCGCGGCCGATCGCGTGGGTCTCGACCCTCTCGGCGGACGGCGTGGGCAACCTGGCCCCGCACTCGTTCTTCACGATCGCCAGCGCCAGCCCGCCGATCGTCCAGCTCACCTCCGTGGGGGCGAAGGACACGCTGCGCAACGTCGAGGAGACCGGCGAGCTCACGATCAGCCTGGCCAGCGAGCCGCTCATCGACCTGGTCAACGACACCAGCGCGCGCTTCGAGGCCGACGTCGACGAGGCCGACCGGCTCGGGATCGCGATGGCGCCGAGCGCGGTCGTCGCGCCACCGCGGGTCGCGGACTCGCCGGCCTCCCTGGAGTGCCGGCTGCACCGCACGATCCCGGTCGGCGACTCCGTGCTGGTGCTGGCTGACGTGGTCGCGGTGACCGTCGACCCCGACGTGCTCGTCGACGGGCACCCGGCGCTCGACCGGCTGGCGCCGCTGTCGCGGCTCGGGGCCGACGAGTGGGGCCTGGCGCCCCGGGTCGTCACCCGCGAGCGTCCGCGTTGATCCCGTCCAGGATCTCGACCTGGCGCGCCCAGGCGGGCGAGGCCGGGTCGATGACGACGAAGTGGTCGCCGGCGACCTCGACGAGCTCGGCGGTGCCGCCGGCCGCCTGGGCGCGGGCGACGTAGTCGACGGACTGCGACAGCGGGACGTTGGCGTCGTCGGTGCCGTGCACGCACCAGACCGGTACGCCGAGCGGGAGCTGTTGCGCGGGGTCGTACCGCGCGTCCGCGGTGGTCGGCTCGTGGCCCAGGAAGTCCTTCACGGCACCGGCGCCGAGGTAGTCCCGTGCCGCGGCCCGCAGGTCGAGCACGCCCGCCTGGCTGACCACGTGCGTGACCGGGACCTGCTCGCTCCAGCCGTGCGCCCCCCGCCCGGCCGCCCAGGTCGCGAGGTGCCCGCCCGCGCTGTGACCGAGGGTGACCACGGTCGAGGTGTCCAGGTCGAGGGTGGCGAGCAGGTCGATGCCCGCGGCGACGTCGTCGAAGGTCGCGGGCGCGCCGCCTTCCCCGCCGAGCCCGGGACCGACCCGCCGGTACTCCAGGTTCCACGCCGCCCAGCCCCGCCGGGCGAGGTCGCGGGCCAGCGGGGTCCCGAGCGAGCCGGCGTCGTACTGGGAGCGCCAGAAGCCGCCGTGGACCACGACCACCACGCCCCGGGGCGTGCCCTCGGGGAGGTGCAGCTCGCCGTACTGGCTGGGGCCGGGTCCGTAGTCGTGGCGCACCGCGCCCTTCGCTGGGGCCACTCGCCGCTCCTCCTCCTCACCGCACGCCGTCAGGACCGCGCCGGCGGCGCCGAGGGCCGCCAGACCCAGCACGGTACGTCGGCGCACGACGCCATCCTCGCACCCGTGCGGATGGCTCACCGCGCACCGGGCACACTGGGGACACCACACCCGTCCGACCCCGCCCAGCCGCCAGGAGCACGATGAGCACCGCGAGCGTCCCTCTCCCCGACGAGAGGAACCAGCCCGAGGACCACGTGCCGATGGCCGTCGAGGACGTCTCGGCGCTGGCGCAGGAGCTCGGGGAGTTCCTGCTGCACTACAAGTTCGGCCTCGACGAGATGCTGACGAAGATCAACATCCTGCGCGAGGAGCTCTCCTTCCGCGGCACCGGCAACCCGATCGAGCACGTCAGCTCGCGGTTGAAGTCGATCGAGAGCCTGCGCGCGAAGGCGAGCCGGCTCGGCGTCTCCCACGAGCTGGACGAGATCGGTGAGCAGATCACCGACATCGCGGGCGTGCGGATCGTGTGCAGCTTCATCTCCGACGCCTACCAGGTGCTCGACATGCTCACCACGCAGTCGGACATCACGGTGCGGGTGATCAAGGACTACATCGCCCGGCCCAAGCCCAACGGCTACCGCAGCCTGCACGCGATCGTCGAGCTGCCGGTCTTCCTGTCCGACGACGTACGACGGGTGCCGATCGAGCTGCAGATCCGCACGGTCGCGATGGACTTCTGGGCCAGCGTCGAGCACAAGATCTACTACAAGTACGACAAGGACGTCCCGCGCGAGCTGCTCGTCGAGCTGGAGGCCGCCGCGGACGTCGCGCACGACCTGGACGAGCGGATGGCCGAGCTGCACCGCACGGTGCACGGGGCCGGCTAGCCGAGGCGCTCCGCCAGCGCCGCCCGCTCGGCCTCCGGCACGCCGAGCAGGCTCAGCCACTCCTCGCGCTCGCCGTCGCGCAGCTCGCGGTGCTCGGTGCCGGCGCCCGGGCGTCGTACGGTCACCGTGGTGGCGGTGAGCGAGACGTGCCGGCCGTCGAGGTGACGGGTCACCATCAGGCCGCTGCGGAAGTGCGAGGCGGGGAAGGTGCTCGTCCAGTGGTGGCCGATGGCGACGTCGACGGGCAGCACGGGCAGCTCGTCGGTGGTGTGGGTGAGCTCCCAGCCGCCCTCGCGCAGGCGCTCCAGGCCCCAGCCCGCGTCGGAGCGGACCACCCGGTAGCGCCAGCCGTCCTGGTCGGACTCCGCGCCGTCGACGAGCGGCACCGGGCGCAGCAGGCTCATCCCGAAGCCGGGGTCGCACAGCAGCCGCTCGCCGTCGAGGACCACCTCGACGGTCATGTGGGTGCGGCCCTGGACGGTGCCGGCGGCGGGGTCGCCGACCCGCCCGAGGTGACGCCGTACGTCGTACCCGAGCCGGTCGAGCGCGGCGGCGACGACGGTGGCGTGCTCGAAGCAGTAGCCGCCCCGGCCACGACCCACGAGCTTCTCGTCCAGCACGTCGAGGGTGATCCCGGGGTGCTGGTCGAGCAGCACGTCGACGTTGTCGAAGGTGAAGGTGCGCACGTGCGCCTCGTGCAGGGCGTCCAGCGCGGCTCGCGAGGGCGCGGCGCGGGCGACGCCGAGCCGCGCGAGGTAGCCGTCGAGATCGAGCCGGTCGGTCTGCCACGCGTCGGTCATGCGCCGATCGTAGACAGCAGACAACAGGTAGAACACGTTCTATTCTGTGCGCATGACCAGCACCGCGCGCCCGCCGCGCTTCTCCGATCGCCGTGTCGTCGTCACCGGGGCCGCCGGCGGCCTGGGCCAGGTGGTGGCCGCGCTCTTCCGCGAGGAGGGCGCCCGGGTCGTCGCGACCGACGTGACGGCGGCGGAGGGCGTCGTGCCCTGCGACCTGACCGACGACGTGGCCCGCGAGGAGCTCGTCCAGGCCAGCCTCGCCGAGCTGGGCGGGCTCGACGTGCTCTGCAACGTGGCCGGCATCCAGCAGTTCGCCGAGCTCGGCAAGATCACCGCGGCCGGCCTGCGCAAGCACCTCGACGTCAACGCCGTCGCGCCCCTCCTGCTCACCCAGTCCTACGCCGAGGCGCTGGTCGCCAGCCAGGGCAACGTGGTGTCGGTCGCCTCGATCTCCTCGGTGATGGGCCAGCCCTACAACGCGCAGTACTGCGCCTCCAAGGCCGCGCTCCTGCTCGGCATGCGCTCGCTCGCCGTCGAGCTCGGCACCCGCGGGGTCCGCGTCAACTGCGTCTCCCCGGGCGGCATCGCCACCCCGATGATCGAGGCCGCGGCCGCCGGGCTGCCGGCGGACGCGAACTGGGACCTCGTCGCCAAGAGCACCTCGGTCATCCCCGGCTTCATGCCGCCGGCCGACGTCGCGGAGTCGCTGCTCTTCCTCGCCTCGGACGCGGCGGCGTCGATCACCGGCGCCAACCTGGTGGTCGACCGCGGCGTGGTCTGGTGATGGACGTCGGGATGACGCTGCCGGTCATGGAGCCGGACGTCACCCCGGAGCTGCTCCGTGACTGGGCCGAGCGGATCGACGCGGGCCCGTTCGCCTCGCTCTGCTTCGGCGAGCGGGTCGTGTTCGACAACCCCGACGTGCTCACCCTGCTCGGTGCGGTGGCGGCGTGGACGAGCCGGGTGCGGATCGGGGCGACGGTCGTCGTACCGCAGCTGCACGAGCCGGTGCTGCTCGCCAAGGCGCTCGCCACCGCCGACCGGCTGTGCGCCGGGCGGCTCTCGGTCGGGCTCGGCGTGGGCGGGCGCGAGGAGGACTACGCCGCGGTCGGGGCGGACTGGTCGACCCGCACGATGGGGGAGATGGCGCGCCGGGCGGCCACGCTGCGCGAGGTCTGGGCCGGCGGCGAGGTCGGCCCGCGCCCCCACCGCCCCGGTGGTCCCGAGCTGCTCGTCGGCACCCTCGGTGAGCGCACCCTGCGGCACGCGGCGCGGTGGGCCGACGGGCTGGCGGGCATGACGCTGGATGCCGGCGTGGAGGAGACCGCGAGGCTCTTCGCGGTCGCCCGCGACGCCTGGGCCGAGCGCGGACGGCCCGCGCCGCGGCTGACGACGTCCTTCTGGTTCGCGCTCGCCGAGACCGCGCCGGACCCGCGGGCCCAGGTGCACGCGCACCTGCGGCACTACATGAGCTGGCTGCCGGCCGACCTCGTCGACGCGCTCGCCGTCACCGCCGGCTTCGCGGGCACGCTCGACGAGCTGGGTGCACTGCTCGACCGGTTCGCCGCGATCGGCGCGGACGAGGTGCAGCTCATCCCGACCGACGGCGACCCGCGCCAGGTGGACCTGGTCGCGGACCTGCTCGACCGACGGCTCAGTCGAGGGGCGTGATGCCCGCGGCGTGCCGGCGCGCCAGGTCGGCGTAGTAGGGCGCGTTCGTCTCGATCCAGAACTGGGCGCCCGTGCCCTCGATCGGCTTCTTGACCTGGGCCGGGCTGCCCGCGGCCAGCACGCCGTCCGGGATCTCGGTGCCCGGCGCGACCAGCGAGCCCGCGGCCACCAGCGTGCCGGCGCCGATCTTGGCGCCGTCGAGGACGGTCGAGTCGTTGCCGACCAGGCCCTTCTCGCCGAGCGAGTCGCCGTGGAAGACGCAGGCGTGCGCGACGGTGGAGTGCGCGCCGATCTCGACGGTCACGTCCGGGGCGCCGTGCACGACCGAGTTGTCCTGGATGTTGGCGCCCTCACGCACGATGATCGTGCAGATGTCGGCGCGGAGCACGGCGCCGTACCAGACGCTGGCGCCCTTCTCGATCCGTACGTCGCCGATCAGCGTGGCGGTCGGGGCGACGAACGCCTCGGGGTGGACCTGCGGGGAACGGCCTTCGAACTCGTACGCGAACACCCCTGCACGCTAGCGGGCCGCCAGCCCGAGCTCGCGCGCGCCCACCGGCGCGAAGTAGGCCTCGACCGCGGCGTCGTCGACCTCGGCCAGGGTCGCCGGCCGCCACCGCGGGTCGCGGTCCTTGTCGACCACCTGCGCGCGGACCCCCTCGACGAAGTCGTGCGAGGAGTGGAAGCCCAGCGCCAGCCGGTACTCCAGGTCCAGCGCCGGCTCCAGCCGGTCCATGGCGGCCGCCTCGCGCAGCGCGCGCAGGGTGACCTTGACCGAGGTCGGCGACCTCGCCTCGATCGCGTCGGCGGCCCGCGTGGCGTCCTCGATGCCCAGCGCGCGCAGGCGGCCGACGATCGCGAGGGCGTCGTCGCCGTCGTACGCCGCGTCGAGCCAGGTGCGCGCCTGGTCCAGCGGGGACGGCGGCGCCGGCTGCTCGAAGGCGGCGAGCGCCTCGTCGGCGTCGGTCGTCGCGAGCGCGGCGACCAGCTCGGGGAGCCGCTCGGAGGGGACGTAGTGGTCGGCGAAGCCGATCGCGATCGCGTCGCCCGCGCCCACCGAGCCGGCAGTCAGGCCGAGGTGGGTGCCGGTCTCGCCGGGCGCGTGGGAGAGCAGGTAGGTGCCGCCGACGTCGGGCAGGAAGCCGATCCCGGTCTCCGGCATCCCGATCGCGGAGCGCTCGGTGACCACGCGCTGCGGCGCGTGCGCGGACAGCCCGATCCCGCCGCCGAGCACGATGCCGTCCATGATCGCCACGTAGGCCTTCGGGTACGACGCGATGAGCGCGTTCAGCCGGTACTCGTCGGCCCAGAACGCCGCCGCCTCGGTGCCGCCCGCCTTCGCGTCGCGCCACATCGCCACGATGTCGCCGCCCGCGCACAGCCCGCGCTCACCGGCGCCGGTCAGCACGACGGTGCGCACCGTGTCGTCCTCGCGCCACTCCTCGAGCGCGGCCGTGATGATCCCGACCATCTCGTGGGTGAGGGCGTTGATGGCCCGCGGGCGGTTGAGCACGACGTGGGCCGCGTGGCCGTCGCGGTGGAGCAGGACCGGAGGCTCGCTCGTCATGGCCGTCATTGTGCCGGGCGGCGCAGCTGGGCCGTGCGGAGGGCGGCGGCCGCGAGCGCCGCGCCCGTGAGCACCAGGTACGGCGTCAGGGTGCCCAGCGGCGCGCGCAGCGCCTCGATCAGCACCGGCAGCCCGAAGCCCAGGTAGGTGCACACGTAGTAGACCCCGATCACCGCGCCGCGGTGCTCGGCCGGGGTGAGCGTCTCGACGTCGACGAGGCCCGCGCGCAGGCACAGCCCGTAGGCCGAGCCCAGCAGCACCGAGGTCAGCACGAAGAGCGCGACCCCCGCGGTGTGGTCGACGACCGCTGCCAGGGCGAAGCCGGTGGCGGCGAGCAGCGCGCCGACGACGCCGGCCCGCGGACCCCAGCCCACGCGGCGCGCGACCACCTGGGTCACCACGCCGGTGCCGAGGGCCAGGGCGGAGGCGACGCCCGCCAGCCACGGGCCGCCGTGGGTGCTGACCCGGCCGGCGAGCACCACGATCGGCACGGTCACCGAGGCGAACACCCACAGCGCCATCGGCACCGACCGGGCCAGGGCCCTGCCGACGCCGAGCCGCTCGCCCTCGGGCTGCGCCACGCCGGCGGGCCCGGTGCCGCCCGAGGAGGGCGGTGCCGCCACCACGCCGAGGACCACCCCGGCGAGCGAGAGCACGATCGTGAGGGCGAAGGGCGCGACCAGCTGGGCGGAGCCGGAGACGAATTCGGCGACCAGGCCGGTGGCGAGCGGTCCGGAGGCGAAGCCCGCGGTGAGCACGGTCCCGGCGATCGTCGTACCGGTGCGGCCGCCGAGGTCCGCCGCCCACGCCGTACCGGCGCTCATCGCGAGCCCGACCCCGACGCCGACCACGAGCCGGCCGAGGTAGATCCCCGCGACCGGGTGCCAGCACAGCATCAGCAGGTTGCCCGCCGCCGCGACGGTGGCGCCGGCGAGCACGAGCGGCCGGCGGCCGGTGCGGTCGGACAGGGCGCCGCCGCCGAGCAGCCCCGGGAGCAGGCCGAGGGCGTAGATCCCGAAGGCGCCGGCCAGCACGGTCGCCGAGAGACCCTCCCGGTCGCGCAGGACCGGGATGATCGCGGCGAAGTGGTTGGTCGCCCAGCCGGAGACGAAGAGCAGGACCGCGACGACGGCGAGGCCGGGACGGCGGGCGGAGGTCACGTCAGGGACCCTACGGCTCGCCTAAGGTGGCCTCCATGTCCGCACCCCGTCGTGCCGTCGTCACCGGCGCGAGCCCCGGCTCGATCGGCGAGTCGGTGGCCCGGGCGCTGGTCGAGGACGGCTGGGAGGTCGTGGTCACCACCCGCGAGGTCCCGGTCGACGGGCTGGAGTGGCACCCGCTGGACCTCGCCGACCGCGGCTCGGTCGCCCGCTTCGCCCACTGGTACGCCGACCGGTCCGACCGCCTCCACCTGCTGGTCAACAGCGCGGGGATCCACCTCGACCTCGGCTCGCGCTGGTCCTCGCCGCAGCTCGTCGACGGCCACGAGGTGCACTGGCGCACCAACTACCTGGGCACCGTCGACCTCACCGAGGCGCTGCTCCCCGCCCTGCTCACCGCGGCCACGGCCGACGGCGACGCGCGGGTGCTGCACGTCGTCTCCCAGCTGCACGAGCGCGGCACGGTGGACGCGCTGCTGGGGCGGGAGACGGCCTACGACTCGTGGGCGGCGTACGGCACCTCGAAGCTGGCGTTGGTCCACCACGCGGCATGGCTGGCCGCGGAGCACGAGTGCCACGGCCTGCACGCGATCGCGGTGCACCCGGGTGCGGTGTCGACGAACATCGCCAGCCGGGGCCTGGAGACCCGGCCGGTGCTGCGCCTGCTGCGCAACCTCGCCCGCCCGCTCGAACGCCGGGTGCTGCTCTCGCCGCGGGAGTCGGCGGCCCACCTCGTCCGGCTCGGCACCACGCCCGAGGGCGTCTCCGGCTACTACCGCAAGAGCCGGCCTGCGGAGCCCGCGCCGGCCGCCACCGACGAGGAGGCCCGGGTCGCGCTGCTCGACCGGACGAACGCCTGGCTCGCCGGCCGCGGGTGACTCAGGCCTGAGCGAGCAGCTCGGCCAGGTGCTTCGGCTGCGTGCCGGGCGCCAGCTCGTCGATCTGGGTGCGGCAGGAGAAGCCGTCGGCGAGCACGACCCGCTCGGCCGCGGGTGCGCGGAGGGCGGGCAGCAGGTTGGCCTCGGCGATCGCGACGGACACCTCGTAGTGCCCCTGCTCGACGCCGAAGTTGCCGGCCATCCCGCAGCAGCCCGCGATGCTCTGCACGCGCGCACCGGCACGCTCCAGCAGCGCCCGGTCGGTCTCCCAGCCCATGATCGCGTGGTGGTGGCAGTGCGGCTGCGCGACCACGGTGGTGCCGGACAGGTCGGGCGGCGTCCAGCCCTCGACCCCGGAGAGCAGCTCGGCGAGGGTCACCGTCGCCGCCGCGACCCGGGCGGCGTCCTCGCCCTCGACCAGCTCGGTCAGCTCGTGGCGCAGCACGGCGGTGCACGACGGCTCGATGCCGACGACCTGGAGCCCCTCGCGGACGTCGGGCGCCAGCGCGTCGACCATCGAGCGCAGCCGCTTGGCCGCACCGTCGAGCTGGCCGGTGCTGATCCACGGCAGCCCGCAGCACTCCTGGTGCCGGGTGATCCGCGGAGCGAAGCCCGCGTCGCGCAGCACCTTCGCGGCCGCGTCCGCGACCTGGGGTGCGAAGTGGTTGGTGAAGGAGTCGACGAAGAGCACGATCGGCGTGCCGGTCGTCGCCGGCTCGAACGTGCGCCGGAAGGTACGACGGGCGAACGCCGGCATCCGCCGCCGCGTGTCCACGCCCGCCGCCTTGAGCGCGACCTTGCGCAGCGGGGTGACGTCCATCGACTTGTTCGCGAAGCGCGGCATCGCCGAGCCGACCTTGGCCCAGCGCGGCAGCCAGCCCACGGAGTAGTGGCTGCGCGGGCGCAGCTTGCGCTTGTAGGTCTGGTGCAGCACCTCGGCCTTGTAGCTGGCCATGTCGGTGCCGGTCGGGCAGTCCGACGCGCAACCCTTGCAGGCCAGGCAGAGGTCGAGCGCCTCGTGCACGGCCGGCGATCCCCAGGTGATCTCGCTGTCGCCGTTGACGATCTCCTGCAGCAGCCGGGCGCGGCCCCGGGTGGAGTGGATCTCCTCCTTCGTGGCCTGGTACGACGGGCACATCACCCCGCCCGAGCCGGTGTTGTCGGCGCGGCACTTGCCCACGCCGGTGCAGCGGTGCACGGCCTGGCCGAAGTCGCCGCCGTCGCTCGCGTAGGCCATCGCCAGGCCCTTGCGCAGGCCCGCCTGCACGCCGTAGCGCAGGTCGGCGGTCATCGACGCGGCGTCGACGATGATCCCGGGGTTGAGCACGCCGTCGGGGTCGAAGGCGCGCTTGACGCCGGACATCAACGCGAGCGCCCGCGGGGAGTACATCCGCGGCAGCAGCTCGCTGCGCGCGCGGCCGTCGCCGTGCTCGCCCGACAGGGAGCCGCCGAGCGAGGTGACCAGGTCGGCGGCGTCCTCGACGAAGGAGCGGTAGCGGTCCGGCCCGTCGGGGGAGTCGAAGGCGAAGTCCATCCGCACGTGCACGCAGCCCTCGCCGAAGTGGCCGAAGGGCATCGCGGTCAGCCCGTGCGTGGTGAGCAGCTCGTCGAAGGAGGTCAGGTAGGTCCCCAGCCGGTCCGGCGGCACGGCGGCGTCCTCCCAGCCGGCCCAGGCCGGCCGGCCCGAGGGGGCGCGGCCGGCGAGCCCGGCGCCGTCGGCCCGGATCCGCCACAGCCGCTCCACCGCGACCGGGTCCTCGACGACCAGCGCGGAGACGCCGAGCCCGACGCCCGCGAGCAGGTCGGCCTTGCGGCGCACCTCCGCGGGGTCCTCGCCGGACAGCTCGACGAACATCCAGGCGTCGCCCGCCGGCAGGTCCGGCACCGCGGTGGCGCCGTTGCGCTCGCGGATCACGTCGACGATCCGGCGGTCGATGCCCTCGCACGCGGACGGCTCGAAGGCGAGCACCTCGGGCGTAGCGTGCCCGGCGGTCGGGAAGTCGGGGAAGCCGATGACCACGAGCAGCTTGGCCGCGGGCGTGCCGACCAGGCGGACGGTGGCCTCGGTGATCACGGCGAGGGTGCCCTCGGAGCCGACCAGCGCGCGGGTCAGGTCGAAGCGCTCGGGGAGGAGGTGCTCCACCGCCAGGCCCGAGACATGGCGGCCGAAGGTGCCGAACTCGGTGCGCGCGGTCGCCAGGTCCGCCGCGACCAGGTCGCGGACCCGGTCCAGCACGCCGTTGCCGGCCTGGGCGGTGCCGGGACCGGTCACCAGCTCGGTGCCGTCGGCGAGCAGTGCCCGCAGCCCGAGGGTGTTGTGCGAGGTGCGGCCGAAGGCCAGCGAGCGCGCCCCGCAGGCGTCGTTGCCGATCATCCCGCCGATCGTGCAGCGGGTGCTGGTCGAGGGGTCCGGCCCGAACCGCAGCCCGTACGGCGCCGCCGCGGCCTGCAGCGCCGCCTGCACCACGCCCGGCTGGACCACGGCGGTCGCCGCGTCGCCGTCGATGCTCAGCACCCGGTGCATGTGCCGGCTGAAGTCGAGCACGATGCCCGGGCCGATCGCGTTGCCCGCGACCGACGTACCGGCGCCGCGGGCGGTGACGCTCAGGCCCAGCTCGCGGGCGGCGGCCAGCGTCGCGCGGACGTCGTCGGTCGCGCGCGGGAAGACCACCGCGGCGGGCGGGACACGGTAGAGGGAGGCGTCGGAGGAGTACGCGGCGAGGACGGCCGCGTCGTCGTTGACGTCGGTTGCTCCGTGCCGCCGGATCTCAGGAGCGATACCGGGCACAGGCGAAATCTATCGGGTGCCGCTACGGCTACGCTCCGCAGCATGACCGCTGAGCAGCGCTTCACCGTCACCTACGACGCCTCCGTGGCCACGGTCGCGCTGGCCGGCCCCGGCGGCAAGGCCGTCATGGACGAGGACTTCTTCGCCGAGCTGGCCGCCACCTTCACCGCCTTCGAGGACGACCCGGAGGTGCGCGCGGTGGTGCTGACGGGCTCCGGCCCGCACTTCTCCTTCGGTCTCGACCTGGGCGCCGCGGCGGCCACCTTCGCGCCGCTGCGCAGCGCCACCGACGCCGGCGCCCGCCAGCACCTGCTCGCCCTCATCCGGCGCTGGCAGGGTGCGCTCGACGCGGTCGCGAGCCTCCGCAAGCCCACGGTCGCGGCGATCACCGGCTGGTGCATCGGCGGGGGCGTGGACCTGGCGGCGGCGTGCGACGTACGGATCGCCTCGGCCGACGCCCAGTTCAGCATCCGTGAGGCGAAGGTCGGCATCGTCGCCGACCTCGGCAGCCTGCAGCGCCTGGTCGGCATCATCGGCGATGGCCACCTCCGCGAGCTCGCGCTGACCGGCGACGACGTCGACGCCGGGCGAGCCGCCGCGATCGGCCTGGTCAACTCGGTGCACGACGACGCCGAGGCCACCCGTACGGCGGCCGGCGAGCTCGCCGCCCGGATGGCGGCCAACTCGCCGCTGGTCCTGCGCGGCATCAAGGACGTCCTCGACGCCGAGCGCGGCCCGCGGGTCGAGGCGGGGCTGCGCTACACGGCGGTGTGGAACTCCGCCTTCCTGCTCAGCGACGACCTCGACGAGGCGATGCGCTCCTTCGTCGAGCGGCGCCCGCCGGAGTTCACGGGCCGGTGACCTCCGGGCCGAGGACCTCCCGTTTGGCGATGGTGATCCGGGCGACCTCGCGGCCGTAGCGGACCGGGACGGCGCCGAGGGCGAGCGCGCGCTGCCGCATCGGCTCGCGCAGGTCGAAGTGCTCGGTCGCGGTGCCCTCGTTCTGGATCCAGCGCGGGTCGACGCCGAGCCGCTCGACGAAGGCCAGCAGCTCGCGGGTCCCCTCCGGCCCGGGGACGTCGGAGAGCAGGTGCGACCACACGCCCTCGACCGGGCCGACCCGGGCGGGGAGCTGCATGTCGTCGACGTAGATCGTCATGGCACCGGGTCCGTCGCGGTGACCCGCCAGGTGTCGCCCGAGCGCTCCAGGGTGAGCCGGGCGCGCGTCGTCGCGCTCGCGACGAGCACCGTGGCCCGGTCGCCGGACAGGTCGGTGAGGGCGCTCGCCCAGATCTCCCCGGGTGCCTGCGCCGCTGCCGCCGCGAGCACCGCCCGTCGGTCCGGGTCCGGCTCGGCCGGGTCCTCGCCCCGGTCGGCGCCGACCAGGAGGTCCGCCACCAGCCAGCGGTCGCCGGCGCGGGCCAGCCGCACCACGACGCTGGGCGTGGTGGGCGGCGCGGGGGCGCCGGCCCGGCTGGAGGTCTGGGTGGCGAGGAGCAGCACCTTCGCACTGTCCTCGTCGATGCCGACCAGGCCCGCATCCTGCACCGTGCCGGTGACCGTCAGCCGCTGGGAGAGGACCGTGGCGCGCACGGCGCCGATCGAGCCGTCGTACCGCTCGGCCTGCTCGGGGGTCATCAGGTCCTTCGCGGCGGCGACGTCGGCGTCGAAGGTCTGCCAGGTGTAGCCGATGATCTTCGGCAGTGCCGTCCGGGCCGCCTCGACGGCGCCGGCCCGGTCGATCCCGGGTGCGGCGCTCGTGGTGGACGGTCCGGCCGACGGCTCCGGGTCGTCGTCCCCGTCGGCCAGGACGAGCGCGACGGTCACGGCGGCGATCACCAGCACCAGGGCGAGCACGCCGCCGACGACGGCGAGCAGCACGCCGCGCGAGCGTCTCGCCGGCGGGTACGACGGCGGCGGGAACGGTGGAGGGGGCGGGATCGACACACGGTCAGCATGTCCCATCCCGGGCGGCGAAAACGACCGACCGCCGGCCCCGCCTCATACGGGGGACCGGCGGTCGAGGTGCGGTGCGGGTCAGCGGACCCGGCCGTAGAAGACCGACGAGGTCCAGATCCGCTCCTTGGCGACCGGGTGGCCCGGGCGCGAGGCGTGCCACAGCATGTGGCGGCCGGCGTAGATGCCGACGTGGTAGACGTGGCCGCCGCTGGTGAAGAACACCAGGTCGCCGCGGCGCGGGTGACGCACGTGGCGCACGGCACCGGCCTGGGCGCTGGAGGTGCGCGGCAGGCGCTTGCCGAGCTTCTTGTAGACCCACTGGGTCAGGCCCGAGCAGTCGAAGGCGCGCGGGCCGGTGGCGCCGTAGCGGTAGGCGCTGCCGGCGCGGCTGCGCGCCTTGGCGACGGCCCGCTTGCCGAGCAGGATCCGCTTCTCCTCGCGGGTCATCGGCGCGGGGGTCGTGGACGGGGCCGGAGCCGGGGCGGGCGCGGTCGTGGCACCGCTGACGCCGGGCGCCGGGGTGAAGACGTCGTCGGCGCGCGACGGGGCGCTCGGCAGGGCGAGCAGCACCGACGTGGTGACCGGTACGACGAGGAGGCGCGCGGCAGCGCGCGTGAACGTGGTGGACATGAAGTCTCCGCAGCGACGCCTGCGAGAGGTGACCTGTCGGGCTAGGGCTGCTGGTGCCCTGGAACGCGTTCCTTCGCCCCGAGCCGTCCGCGTGAAGGCGGCCGGCGTACTGCTGGTTCTCCCGTGCCCGCGACTACTTCATCGTTCTCCGATGTCGCTCCACGTCGTCGCGGGCCTCGGCGCGCGTGGGCGGCCTCCCCGGGTCGGGGAGGTCTGACCGACTGATTCCACCTGCTTGCAATAGTTAGCGCAGTGGTCCGGGTCACGTTCGGGACGTGGCATCCCTCACGGCGGGCGGCCGTAACGAAGGGCCGCCCTCACGACATGGGCAGGTCCTCGACGTGGGGGTCGGCCAGCAGGTACTGGGTCATCCGGCCCTCCCGCGAGCGCCGCGGGCGCACCGGCTCGGGCACCATCCGGCCCTCCGCGGTGTCCCAGAACCGGTCCACCCGGACCGCCACCCGCCGGGCCAGCCGCCCGCTCAGGCCCCGGTGCGGGAGGTAGGGGTGCGGCCGGGTGGCGACCCGCCGCTCGGTGCGGAACAGGCGCTCGGCCAGCGCGTCGCGCTCCGCGGTCGTGGTGCGTCCCGCCAGGTCCGCCACGAGCGCCCGCTCGACGATCCAGAAGGCGTCGAGCTCGTCGTCCACCTCGTGCCAGATCGAGGCCCACGGCCGGCGTACGACGAAGGTCGAGCCGTAGAGCTTGGCCTTGGTCTGGAACAGCGCGCCCTCCAGCCGCCGGCTCTGCCGCGCCAGCTCCTGGGCGCGCCGCCGCCCGTCCGGCAGGTGGTGCCGCGCGGCCCGGCCCAGCACCTGGTTGGCCGCGCAGACGTGGCGGCTGGCGCTGGCGAGGAACGGGTCGGTGGCCCGCAGCCGGTCACGGGGCAGGTCGCGGGTGGGCCGGCACGCCTCGGCGTCGGCCAGGCGTGCGGCCAGCACGTCGTGGGTCTCGGTGACGGTGTCGGCCAGGGTGTCGGCGCCGTTGCTGCTCTCGCTCATCGCGCGTCCCTTCGGGAGAACCCCCCTCCTTGCAGTGTGCGCCTGCCGCGAGGGTGTCGCAAGGACCGCTCAGGTGCGGCTCAGGCCCCGCCGCGGGCCGTGTCGAGGATCCGGTGCAGGGACCAGAGCAGGTCCTCCTCCGCGTGCCGGTCGGCGACCATCTCGAAGCCGACCAGCGTGCTCAGCGCCCAGGTCGCGTAGCGCCGCGCGTGCCGCTCGCCCACGAGCTCGGTCATCGCCTCCAGCACCACCTCGTGGCGGCTGTCGTCGACCCGGCGCTGGACCGTGGCGACCCGGTCGTCGACCCCCGCCCAGACCCGGATCGCCGCCTCGGTGCGGTGCAGCAGGTCCGCGCTGGCCTGCGCGAGCACCAGCAGCCGCTCGGTCGGGTCGTCGTAGCGGCGGGCGAGCTCGACGGTCTGCTCGGTGCGCTCGCGGACCCAGTCGTCGAGCAGCGCGTCGGTGAAGTCCTGCCAGCTGTCGAAGGAGTGGTAGAACGCGCCGGTCGTCACGCCCAGGCGGCTGCACAGCGGGGCCAGCTTGAGCGCGCCGTAGCCCTCGCCGGCGAGGATCTCGTGGGCGCCGCGGAACCAGGCGTCGCGCAGTGCCGCGTTGCGGCGGGCCGGGCGCTCGGTCATCGGGTGCTCCTCGGGTCGGGCGGCCTCATCGTAGGGGCCGGTGGCCGGTGGGCGATGATGGCGCGCATGGCGCTCACCCTCGTGACCGGAGGCACCCGCGGGATCGGGGCGGCCGTCGCCGCCCGGCTGGCCGCCGAGGGCCACGACCTGGTCCTCGGCTACCACCGCGACGCCGCCAGCGCGGCCGCCACGGTGGCGGCGGTCGAGGCGCACGGCGTGCGCTGCGTCGCCGTGCCGGGCGACCTGACGACGGACGCCGGCATCGCCGCGCTCTTCGCCGCCGCCGCGGAGCTCGGCGAGCTGACCGGGGTCGTCAACAACGCCGGTGCGACCTACCGTTTCGCCCCGCTCGCCGACACCCCCGCGGACGAGGTACGACGCACGATCGACGTCAACCTCACCGCACCGATCCTCGTCGCCCGGGCCGCCGTCACCGCGCTCGGCCGCGGCGGGGTGGTCGTCAACATCACCTCCGGCGCGGCCACCCTCGGCTCGCCCGGCGAGTACGTCCACTACGCCGCCGCCAAGGCCGGCCTGGACCTGGTGACCCGCGGGCTGGGCCTGGAGGTCGCCGAGCGGGGGATCCGGGTGGTCGCGGTCGCCCCGGGCCTGATCGCCACCGACCTGCACGCCACCACCGGCGACCCGGAGCGGGTCGAGCGGATGGCGCCGCAGATCCCGCTCGGCCGGGCCGGTCAGCCGGAGGAGGTCGCGGAGGCGGTCGCCTGGCTGATGAGCGAGCAGGCGTCGTACGTCACGGCGACGACGCTGCGGGTCGCCGGGGGCCGCTGAGCTCAGGCGACGGTGGTGCCCTCCTCGCAGGCGGTGCACGACCACCACTGGACGAGGACCGCGCCGTCGGTGGCGCGCGTCGTCGGCCCGAGGACGTGGGGTGCGCGGGCACCGCACGACAGGCAGCGCAGCATCCGCTGCGCGCCGGGCCGCCTGCCGGGCTCGGCTGCCAGTGCCTTGCGGAGCGTGGGGGAGAGCATCCGGTCGACGGCGCCGCTCAGGTGGCTGAGCCGGAGGCGTGCCGAGTGCGCGGCGGCCCGGTCGCGGCACCGGAGCAGCTCCGTCGTACCGGCACAGTCCATGAAGCGGACGTCGCGCAGGTCGAGGGCCACCGCGTGCGGACGCGCCTCGAGGCAAGCGTCCACGGCGGTCCCGAGCAGCGCGACGGTGGTGACGTCGAGGTTGCCACCGACGACGACCACGCCGACCGAGAGCTCGACCTCGGCGGTGATGGTGAACTGGAACGTCGCTGACGGACGCATCGTCCGGCCCTTCGGAAGATTCCTTCGGCCAAGAACGGAGACGCCGTGGACGGCGGGACGCGGGAGACCCTCGGCTGTGCTCGACGTTACGCCGACGCCACGCGGAGCACCAGCACCCGTGCGGCAGGATGGCGCCACCATCCGCCGAACCGAAGGAACGAGCATGCGCCTCGGAATGATCATCGACTACTCCGGCGGCTTCGCCGAGACCGTCGAGCTGGTGCAGGAGTACGAGCGCAACGGCCTCGAGCTGGTCGCCATCCCGGAGGCGTACTCCTTCGACGCGGTCAGCCAGCTCGGCTACCTCGCCGCGCGCACCGAGAAGGTCGAGCTGATGTCGGCGATCTTCCAGATCTACACGCGCACGCCTTCGCTGACCGCGATGACCGCCGCGGGCCTGGACTTCGTCTCCGGCGGCCGGTTCACCCTCGGCCTCGGCGCGTCCGGCCCGCAGGTGATCGAGGGCTTCCACGGGGTCAGGTACGACGCCCCGCTGGGCCGCACGCGCGAGGTGATCGAGGTCTGCCGCCAGGTCTGGCAGCGCCAGCCGGTGGAGCACCGCGGCAAGCACTACACGGTGCCGCTCACCAAGGAGGACGGCGGCTCCGGGCTCGGCAAGCCGCTGAAGATCATCAACCACCCGGTCCGCTCCGAGATCCCGGTCTCCGTCGCCGCCCTCGGCCCCAAGAACGTCGCGCTCGTCGCCGAGCTCGCCAACGGCTGGCAGCCGCTGTTCTTCCACCCGCACAAGGCGCAGCACGCCTGGGGCGAGTCGCTGGAGGAGGGCTTCGCCAAGCGCGACCCCGCCCTCGGTGAGCTCGACATCCAGCTGCAGATCCCGTTCCTGCTCGGCGAGGTCTCGCCCGAGGCCGAGCAGGCGATCCGCAACCAGCTCGCGCTGTACGTCGGCGGGATGGGCGCGCGCGACAAGAACTTCTACAACCAGCTGGCCCGCCGCTACGGCTACGACGCGGAGGCCACCGAGATCCAGGACCTCTACCTGTCGGGCAAGAAGGCCGAGGCGGCGGCCGCCGTACCGGACGAGCTGGTGGACGCCGTCAGCCTGCTCGGTGACGAGGACGCGGTGCGCCAGCACGTCCGTGACCTGTGGGCGGCCGGTGTCCGCACGCTGCTGCTGAACCCGCTGGCCGCGACCGACGAGGAGAAGGTCGCGCAGGTCCGCCGGCTCTCCGAGATCGTCGCGGAGGTGAAGGCCGCGCGCTCGTAGCGTGCGGCGCTTGTAACTCGGTGTTCGTGCATCCACCACGGGGTCCTGACGCGTCAGGACCCCGTGGTAGAGGTCGTAACACCGAGTTACAAGGGCGTCAGGCGCGCGGCAGCGTGGCGTACTCGACGCCGGAGATGTACTGCACGGTGCGCAGCACCTGGCAGGAGTAGCCGAACTCGTTGTCGTACCAGACGTAGAGGATGGCCGAGTCGCCGTCGACGATCGAGGCGCCGCCGTCGACGATCGAGGCCGCGCGGGCGCCGATGAAGTCGGTGGACACCGCGTCGGTGGCGGTCGTGTAGTCGAGGTTGCGGGCCAGCGGGCCGACGAGGGAGGCCTGGCGCAGGTGCTCGTTGACCTCCTCGCGGGTGGTCTCGCGCTTGAGCTGCAGGCTCAGGATGGCGATCGAGACGTCCGGCGTGGGGACGCGGATCGAGTTGCCGGTGATCTTCGCGTCGAGGTCGGGGAGCACCTTCGCGACGGCCGAGGCGGCGCCGGTCTCGGTGATGACCAGGTTGAGCGGCGCGGAGCGGCCGCGGCGGTCGGCCTTGTGGTAGTTGTCGAGCAGGTTCTGGTCGTTGGTGAACGAGTGCACGGTCTCGACGTGGCCGCGCGAGATGCCGAACGCGTCGTCCATGGCCTTCAGCGGCGGGACGATCGCGTTGGTCGTGCAGGAGGCGCAGGAGAGCACCTTCTCCGAGAGGTCGACGTCGAGGTGGTTGACGCCGTGCACGATGTTCGGGACGTCGCCCTTGCCGGGGGCCGTGAGCAGCACCTTCGCGATCCCGGGGCGCAGGTGCTCCGAGAGTCCCTCGCGGTCGCGCCAGATGCCGGTGTTGTCGATCAGGATGGCGTCGTCGATGCCGTAGTCGGTGTAGTCGATCTCGGCCGGCGAGTTCGAGTAGATCACCTGGATCACGTTGCCGTTGGCGATGATCTGGTTCTTCTCCTCGTCCACGGTGATCGAGCCGTTGAAGGCCCCGTGGATCGAGTCGCGGCGCAGCAGCGAGGCGCGCTTCTTGAGGTCGTCGCCCTTGGCCTTGCGGACCACGACCGCGCGCAGGCGCAGGCCGTTGCCGGAGCCGGACTTCTCCACGAGCAGGCGCGCGACGAGGCGGCCGATGCGGCCGAAGCCGTAGAGGACGACGTCCTGCGAGCCGGGGCCGGGGTTCTTGTTCTCGCCGGTCGCCTCGGCCAGCGCCTGCGCGGTGAACTCCGGGATCGAGCTGGGCTCGCCCGCGGCGCGGTAGGCCCGGATGAGCAGCGCGAGGTCGATCTTGACCGCGCCCAGGTCGAGGCCGGCGATCGTCTCGAGGAAGGGGAAGGTGTCGGAGACCGACAGCTCGACGCCGTCGATCTGGCGCGCGTAGCGGTGCGTCTTGAGGATGTCGATGACCGACTTGTTCACCAGCGAGCGGCTGTGGAGCAGGATCGTGACGTCCTTCTCCCGGTGCAGCTTGCCGACGATCGGGATCATCGCCTCCGCGGTCTCCTCGTGGTGCTTCCAGCGGTCGAACTTGTCCTCGATGACGCTCAACGAAATCCCCTATGGCGAGTCGACAAAACCGCTCGATCGTAGGCCGGGGGACCCGCTGTCCGGGTAATCGGGCCGTTCCGTGGACCGCGTGGAGTTGGTCACAGGGCGGCTAGATGTGATGTCCGGGGAGGTTGGTCATCCGGGTGATCGGTGGCCGGCCTCCGATCGCGGAGTGGGCTCGGTGGTGATTGTAGAAGTGGAGCCAGTCGGGCAAGGCTGCTCGGCGGGCGGCTTCTGAGTC